>JAEUSY010000024.1 GCA_016788295.1 Flavobacteriales bacterium | reverse complement strand
CCCCTCGTTCGTTGTGGTCATCGCCGATACTCTTTGGAGCGGTGCGGATACCACCCTCACGCTCAATAACGGGCAATGTGCCGTGCTGCAGATCACAGGCTACTTTACCGCCTTCGGTAACTTTACCAACACCGTTACGCTTGACCCTGGTGTGGTAGGTTCTGCCATTAACGCCAGTGCCGATGTAAACGTGGTGAGCACGTGTCTTGCAGCGCATATCATCCCGGATGGCGCCCTGGCCAGCGAGGTCGGCAACGCATTCAGTGGCACCACGGTCACCATCATGGGTCTGTTCGTGGTGGACGATGATGTGCTGTTCCAGAACTGCCAGGTGTTCATGGAAGCGGGTGCGGAGATCGTGGTGTTGCCCGGTTTTACACTTGATGTGATGAGCAGCAGCGTGGTAAGCTGCAGGCAGATCATGTGGAAAGGCATTACGGCGCAGGACGGCAGTACCGTGCGCATACGCGGCAGCTTTGTGGACGATGCCGAGAACGCAGTGACGGCCTTGGACGGCAGCACACTTTGGCTGCGCGACAACCAGTTCCATAACAACCGCGTGACGTTGCATGTGCCGGAGAGCGAAGGCGTGCCATGGAACAACGTGGCGGCGTACATCCGCAGCAACACCTTTTACAGCCAAGGCCCCATGCCGCAGCCCTATGCGGGACAGGCCACCCCTGTGGGCGCAGTGGGCTTTGCGGCCATCGACGTGAACTACATGGTACTGGACCTTACCGATGGCAACAACCTCATACACCACATGAGCAATGGCATTGTGGCCCACCAGAGCGATCTGCGTGTGGCGGATTGCCGTATGGTGGCCATACAACCCGATGCGGCCTACGCATACACGGGCAACGGCGCTGGCATCTATGCCTTTGGTGGCAAGGGCTGGCACACCTTGGAGCAGGAGGGCTACGGCATGGACCAAATGCCCAGTTTCGAGGACTGCCGGTGGGGCATTTACACCGAGTACATGAACCTGCAGAGCACGGCCAACCGCATGCTGAACATGGGTACCGCCTACCGCGTGGACCGGAGCCGCTATCTCGCGGTGGATATCCTGCAGAACCGGGTGTTCTGCAAGTACCATGGTATGGATCTAAGGTTCAATGAAGGGGCGTTGCATGTCCTAGTGCAGGGTAATGAGGTCACTTTCGGTACACAACCGTGTATGCCGTACACCGTTTGTCCTGCCCGCCGGGGCATCTACGTGACCGAAGGCAGTTTGCCGAACCAGAGCTCGGTGATACGGAACAACACGGTCCGCTTCGTTGGTACGGCATCCTCGCGGTATGGCATCCATTTGGTGAGCGCGGACGACTGGCTGGTGGCGGAGAACACCCTTCAAATGGCGGACAATACGGTGAATGAGACGGGAGTGTGGCTGCAGGGCTGTCGCCGTGCCAATGTGAGCTGCAATACCGTGCTGGGCGCCAGTGCCAATTACCCCTTGAAAAGCCAAGCGGCTATTCGCAACACCATGGGCAGCGATGCAATGATCAGCTGCAACGATGTGGATTTGACAACGAACGGGATCATTTTCAACGGAGTTGCTCCGGACACCGAAGTGCGCGGCAATCATATCCGCAACCACAAATGGGGCTTGCATCTGGATGGGTCGGCGGTGATCGGACCGCAAGAACTGAAGGGGAACCTTTGGTACAATGCGGCTGGTGCTGGCGGATTGGGAGCGTGGTATGAGGATTCGCTGAACGCTGTGAACAATGCCTTCCTAGTCAACCCGACTACAATCAGCGGAGGTAACGCCTTCCCACCATCGGTGTGGCCCACGTCCGGATGGTTCGACGTTAGCTCTGGCACGAACTACGATTGCGCCAACGATGGAGGCGAGGACTATTGCAACCAGTTCAATGCGCGGGGGAAAGAGCGCTTGACCTATCTGGACGTGCGCGTCGCGACGGACAGCTTGGAGAACGATCCGTACTCCGATGAGACCAAATGGATGCTCAAGAGCCGCTTATACAAGAAGCTCGATGAGACCCCCGACTTGCTCGATAGCCTGCAAGTGATGGAGGATCTCTATGACGAGCTACAGGGCGTAACTATCGCGGACTTCAAGCAGATTGACGACGAGCAATCGCACCTGTTTGATCTGGACAGTACTGTGGTGTCGCAGTTGCAGGAGAACCGCACGGAGATAGAGGGACTCATATCCTTGCTGAAGGACGGGCTGGAACAGCTAGGCGACAGTACGCTCGCCCAAACGCAACGACAAGCCATCCTCAGCGACATCAACAGTTATCGTGAGAGCATCCGTGAGCTAACCGAATTGAACGCTACAGCCATACAAGTGGCGTCGGCAACAAAGTCGATGACCGCAGACGGCGTGAAGAGCGCGAATGCCGGGATAGCGACGAGTGAATTGATCGAGGCCAATCAGAAAGTGGTGAATGGGGTTTATCTCGCGACCATTGGTAAGGATGTGTATGCGTTCAGCAGTGAACAGGCTATTGAACTGCTCGAGATCGCCGGTCAATGTCCGATGCTCGGTGGGAATGCGGTGTTCAAGGCGCGTTCACTTTACTGGATAATCGATGATACGTATGACTTCGAGGATGCTACGATATGCTTGTCGCATGGGATCGTTGTGAAGAGCTTGGTGGAGCTGAATATCAGCACGGTGAGCGTGGTGCCCAACCCGGCGATGAACGAAGCTGCCTTGGTCCTGACCAACAGCTTGGATGAACCCGGCGAGTTCATCCTCTTCGATGCGATCGGTGCGGAGGTGTTCCGCAACGTTGTGCCGGTAGGTATTCCGCGCATGTCCTTCAGCACCGCCTCTTTGGCGGAGGCACTCTACCAATATCAGGTACGAGGACCTTCAGGCATTATCGGGGTCGGCAAGCTCACAATCGTTCGCTAATCCGCCTCCGCTCCATGCAACTCCGCACGAATCCCCCAACGGCCGCACGCGCAGCGCTTGTAATTGCTTTATTGGTTGTCTGCCCTTCGGTTAGAGGCCAAGGGTTGAACAATTTGTGGATGGGAGGGTTTGAAAGCTACGCTGACCCGCCTTTTGGGGGGGTGGATCTGGAATTCATGAGCGGCAGCCTGTCCATTTCCACCCTATCAAGGGACATTGGGTTCAAGAGAACCTCAGCGAACATCACCGACGCCAATGGGGGGCTGCTTTTCAGCACTAACGGTGCATTCATCGCCAACGCCTTGGGTGAAACGATGCAGAACGGTAGTGGCTTGAACCCTAGCGCCTATACGTCGAACTGGTCAGAGGGCTTGCTCATTTCGCAAGGCTGCCTGATCCTTCCGAAGCCAGATACCCCAGACATTTACTATCTCATCCACGGCACCATTGATGAACTGCAGACATCATTAGCCCACTACCTGTACCTCACCACCATCGACATGAGCTTGGACGGTGGCCTGGGCGGAGTGGTGACGAAGAACCAAGTGCTGATCAGCGATACGCTGAACTCAGGCCGGATCACCGCCGTACGCCATGCGAACGGGCGTGATTGGTGGATATTCTGTCACAAGGTGAACACGAACACCTTCTATCGGCTGCTGTTAACACCCGATGGTGTCAGTTTGCATGGCACACAGTCCGTTGGCGTTATCCGGCCCAGGGACAGCGGACAGGTCTGTTTCAGCCCCGATGGCAGCAAGTTCGCGTACTACTGGGGCCAGTTCAATCAGGACCTGGAGATCTTCGATTTCGATCGCTGCACGGGCCTGTTCTCCGATCCTGTGCAGATCCTGATCAACGATGCAAACACCATGGGCGGCGTGGCGTTCTCGCCGAACAACCGCTTCCTCTACGTTTCATCAGTAGAGGACGTTTACCAGTACGATACGGAGGCACCGGACATCGCAGCTTCGATGGTACACATTGCCGAGTGGGATGGGTTTTATTCGCCCAGCCCGCCGTTTGCAACGCTTTTCGATATCGCACAACTGGCTCCCGACGGTAAGGTGTATATCGCCACAGGGAATGGCACACAACACTTGCATGTGATCCACAACCCCGATGAGCCCGGCTTGGCCTGCAACATGGAGCAGCATGGGATCGCCTTGCCCCGGTATTTCACGAACTCCTTGCCAAACCACCCCAACTACCACTTGGGCCCGGTGGATGGCAGTGTGTGCGATAGTTTGGGGATCAACACGGGCATGGTCGAGGGTGCATTCCAGGCAGCGGTGAACGTATATCCCAATCCCAGTATAGGGCAGTTCACGTTGAGCTACCCGGCACAGCCCAGTGCGGGTGTGTTGGAGGTAGTGGACTTGCACGGGCGGGTGGTACACAAGGCCCGTTTGGCTGCCTGGAGCCAAGTGCAATCTGTGCACCTACCCGGCCAGCCCCCAGGCCTTTACCACTGCCGCCTCTCCTGGGGCAGCAGGTCCACCAGCGTACGCGTCATCCTTCAACCATGAGCAGGCACCTGTTGTTCCTTCTGTTGTTGGCCATGCCGTGCGTGCTGCGGGCACAAACCCCATCGGCACCGCTGGCGGCACCTTACAACCCGCCCACACTGGCCGTGCTGCTGGCCAACCGTCCGGCGCACATCGAAGAGGCGAAGTGGCTGGCCATGATGCAGGACCCCGTGAGCCGTTCGTTGTATCCGCTGCGCATTTCGCAAGCCACCTTGGATACGCTGGACGGTAGGCTGTTGGACCTTCGGTTCCAATACATCATGGTAAGGTGATGGCTGCACGCATGAAGGTTCTGGTATGGAGCGCCGAGGGGGCGCAGGGTCTCCTGCGGAAGAACCCTTCACAGGCATAGAACTAACTGTTGGAGGCAGGGTCCCCTCATTCCTCAGGAGAAACATCGGAGGTCAGAAATGAACGGACGCACCGCCAGCCGGCCAACTGCCTAAAGGCGTACCGCGCTGGGTGCGCAATGCATCCCCCCAACGACGAAGCCCCCGGGAAATTCCCGGGGGCCAGGTCCAGTGTGCAAAGAAGGTCGCGAACGG
Organism: Flavobacteriales bacterium; assembly: GCA_016788295.1. Lineage (GTDB taxonomy): Bacteria > Bacteroidota > Bacteroidia > Flavobacteriales_F > PHOS-HE28 > PHOS-HE28. Next base: position 48,373 of record JAEUSY010000024.1, on the reverse strand, counting down.
GGGCGGCGCTTACGCAGCGCGGCGACCGCTCACTTCGCTGGCGGGGCCTTCGCCCACACGGCCCAGTGCCGTTACGCGGAACGAGTAGAACTGGCCCGGCGTAAGCTCGCTGATGCGCGTACGGGTGCGGCTGCTAACGGCCACCACCGTCCACACCGCCTTGGGGTCGCTCGGGTCGCCCTCGCACATGTACACCTGGTACATGCGGGCGTCCTCCACGGGCTTCCAGTTCAGGTTGAGGCAACCTTCGAAGTCGCTCAGGCGCACTTCCAGCCCCATCGGCGCCTCCAGCTTGGTGCTGGGTTCGGGCCGCTTGGCCAGCTCAAAGCCGCTGCTCAGCGCCTTCTCCACATCCCCGCCCGCCACGTTGTTCACGTAGCGCGCCAGGTTCACCAGGTGCTCGCGCAGCACACTGGTCAGCGCATTGCGCACGGCAATGTCCGCGATCGCGCGGCTCTCGGCCTGCGCCACGGCTGCCACCAGGGCTTCACGCGCAGCGGTCACCGTGGCGATCGAGGGGTTCGGCGTGGGGAAGTTGGCGTTGCTCGCCATCATCCCCTCCACGTATTCCGCTTTGGCGATCAGTGCCTCCGCGTTCAACCCTGTGGTACCTGCCTTGATCATTTTCATGGTCTTGCGTGTGTTCGTGTTCCGTCCGACTTCGAGAGCTTCTGGTCTTCTCCGGCCTCGGCACATCCGCCCGGGGGCTGATCCTGCTGGCCAGGGGTTTCAACGGGACCCAATTCCGTCACGGATCGCGTCCGTTGTTGAAAACCCATCGGTTCCCGCGTCCGGCGCGGAAAGAAAATTGTTGGGCACCCCTGCTTTTTAACAATTCACCACCGCCGAAGAACCGGAAATAGGCCCATGATAAGTGCTGTTATGCGCCTATTCACCGCTTTCCTGCGCGTGTTTTCGTTCATCACGGGCAAGGTTCCGATCATCCTGCGCATGTTTTCGGTCATCACGCGCAGGTTCCCGATCATCACGCGCAGGTGATCATCGCTCTCCGAAAGGTCCGCCGCCATCACGCCCGTGTGCGCGGCCATCACGCGCAGGTCGGCGATCATCATGCGCAAGAGTGCGCTCATCCTGGGCAGGTGAGCATCGTTCTCCAACAGGTCCGCCGTTCGCATGCCCGTATGCGCGGCCCGCAGGGGGGCGTGCCCGGGTGACTCGCGCGGGGTGCCCGCCCGGCAGCCCGGTCAAGCGACACTCCACTATATATGGTATATGCGACACCACGGAATTGACGATCCCTGTTGAAAAACCGCCCGTACCGCCCCGGCTGAACCCGCCAACGGCCCGTTTAGCTTTTCGTGCAGCATGGAAGGACCCGGCTACATCGGCCTGGAACTGCCCTGCCGGCGGCGCCCCCCGGCCAGCAGCCTGCTGCTGGTGCTGGTGGATGGCTGGCCCGTGTACACCGCCGGCCCCTGTGCCGGGCGTCTGTGCGCCCCCCGCCGACTGGTGCGGGCCGTACGGCACCTGCTCCGCGCCCACGTGCAGGCCGTGCGCACCCAGGCCGACAAGCTGGCCCTGCGCCAGCCGCAACGCGCCCAGGAGCTGCTGCGCCGCGCCAAGGAATGGGCCCAGGCCGTGCAGCGCCGCTGTCTGGCGCCCCACCGCCTGCGCATCGATGGTGGCGACCGCTTCCAGGCCTTCCCGCTGCCTAATGCCGCCCGCCTGCAGCTGCTGCGCCAGCAGACCGCCCAAGCCCCCGCCTGCGTGCAGGTGGTGCTGGTGGTGCCCGTTACCGGGTGCATGCGCCTGCTGGACAAGGTGGCCGTACACCTCCGCGCCCCCCGCCGCTGCCCCCGCACCGGCCGCCGCACCCGCCCCAATGGCCACTGGCAGCCCGTGCCCGAGGCCCACGTGCAGGCCCAGCTGGTGGGGCTGCATGTGGTGGTGGTGGTCAGTTAGGGCAGGGGGGGCGGAGAGGCTGTTGGGCCTTCAGGCTATTGGCCAATAGGCCACTGGCCTATTGGCCAATAGCCAACTGGCCGCTGGCCTACTTGCCACTTGAGTTACCAGCCGCCGGAGGCGGAGAGGTATTCAGGCATTCAGGCAATAGGCTTGGGCCATTAGGCCATAGGCTGACCGGCCTCTGGGCCTTCAGGCCACTGGCCTAGGGCCTTTTGCTGCGCAACCTCGAACCCATGGCCTCCGGCCACCTAAAGGCCCTCACCAGCCAGCGAGCAGGAGTGCACCAAAGACGGCATCTGGAATATCGCCGTCAAAGGTGAGCTCAACATCGCTGCTGGAGGTACTTCTTCCCTTGTAGAGATGCTTCCGGTCAAATGAGAAGATCACATCCGAGCTACTGGTTGAACGCCCCTTGAAGATCCGACCATCTCCAATGGTGAAGAGAACATCGGAGCTACTGGTCGAGCGGCCCTTGAAGATGTGGTCGCCTTTAATGGTCAAGAGCACATCTGAGCTACTTGTAGACCGACCACGGAAGACATGGTCGCTTGTTATCGCGAAGATGACATCGCTGCTGCTGGTGCTTCTACTTCTTGTAAAGGCGGGTGCCGTCGAAGGTGTAGATCTGATCCGAACTCGATGTGGATCGGCCTTCGTAGATCTTAGCGCTCATGGTAGTTCTACGTTATTTGAGGTTAAGCAAGTATAGGCGATCCGGTCATGCCTATTCCCATCCGGCCAAGCTCCTGCCAGGCGTGAACAGAGCTCGTAAGAGATAGGATGATCGAAGCATTTTACATCGTTAGGAAGAGGTCTGTTGGAATGCACTCTAGAAGTTAGGGCCTAGGCCACGCTACCTAAGGGTGCAAACTACATTGTCAACAACGCCAAAATCTGACGCACCCTCCTGCTTATTTTTCACCCCATGCCACTTTCCCGACGCGAGATCCGCACCCGCGCCACCCGCTTCGCCAAGCAATGGGCCAACGCCCACAACGAGGACGCCGACGCCAAGCCGTTCTGGGGCGAGTTCTTCGAGGTCTTCGGCGTACGCGCCCGCACTGTGGGCAGCTACGAGCTCCATGTGAAGAAACTCAGCAAGGCCGACGGATACATCGACTACTTCTGGCCGGGCACCCTACTTATTGAGCACAAGAGCAAAGGCAAGGACCTGGACAAGGCCTTCATCCAAGCGAACGACTACTTCCACGGCCTCAAGGAGCACGAGAAGCCGCGCTACCTGCTGGTGAGCGACTTCCAGCGCTTCCGCCTGAAGGACCTGGAGACCGGCACGCTCACCGAACTCACGCTGGAGGAGCTGCCCCAGCGCATCGAGGTCTTCGACTTCATTGCCGGCTACGAGGTGCGAGTCGTGCGTGAGCAGGACCCAGTGAACATCCGGGCGGCCGAGCTGATGGGGCGCCTGCACGATGAGCTCAAAGCCAGCGGTTACGACGGCCCTCCCGGCAGCCCCGGGCGCCACGCGCTGGAGCTCTACCTCGTGCGCCTGCTCTTCATCCTCTTCGCGGACGATACCGGCATCTTCGAGCGCGACGCCTTCTACACCTTCATCACCGACCAAACACGCGAGGACGGCAGCGATCTGGGCGCCCAGATGGCGCGGCTGTTCCAGCTGCTGAACACGCCCGACGAGCGGCGACCGAAGACGCTCGATGAGCGCCTCGTCGACTTTAAATACATCAACGGTCGCCTATTCGAAGAGACCCTGCCAATCGCTGAATGGGATGGAGCGATGCGGCGGATCTTAATTGAACTAGCTGAATTAGGCTGGGAACGCATCAGCCCCGCCATCTTCGGTGCGCTGTTCCAGAGCGCCATGGACCCCAAGCAGCGGCGCAACCTGGGGGCACACTACACCAGTGAGCAGAACATCCTCAAGCTCATCAAGCCGCTCTTCCTCGATGCGCTGTGGGACGAGTTCGCGCAGGTGAAGGCCAGCAAGCCCAAGCTGGAGAAGTTCCACCAGAAGCTGGCCGAGCTGCGCTTTTTGGACCCCGCCTGCGGCTGCGGCAACTTTCTCGTGATCACGTACCGCGAGCTGCGGCGGCTGGAGATGGAGGTGATCCGCGCGCTGCAGAAGGGCCAGCAGGTGATGGACGTGGACCACCTCGTGCGCCTGAACGTGGACCGCTTCTATGGCATCGAGCTGGACGAGTTCCCCGCGCAGATCGCGCAAGTAGCGATGTGGCTCACGGACCACCAGCTGAACCAGGAGGTGAGCGCCGCCTTCGGGGAGTACATGGTGCGCATCCCCCTGCGCAGCAGTGCCACCATCGCCAACGACAACGCCCTGCACCGCGATTGGCAGAGCCTGTTGCCGGAAGGGAAGCGGTACGATTATATCCTGGGGAATCCGCCGTTCGCGGGGAAGAAGGAGCAGGATGCCGAACAGAAGGCTGCTGTGGAGCCGTACTTCACCAAAATCCCTGGCGGCGGAACTTTAGACTTTGTCGCAGCGTGGTATATCAAGGCAACTGATTACATGGCCACGAGCCCGTCCACCCGTACGGCGCTCGTGAGCACGAATAGCATCACTCAAGGGGAGCAGGTCGGCTTGCTTTGGCGGTACATTCTTGGCCAAGGCATGCACATTCACTTCGCCCATAGAACGTTTCAGTGGACGAATGAAGCTCGAGGTGTTGCTGGTGTGCAGTGCGTGATAATTGGCTTCAGCAGGGATGAGCCTAAGCGCCGAACGTTGTTCATCTACGACGATCCCAAGGGTGCTGCGCTTGAAACACAGGCCGTGCACATTAACCCGTATCTGATCGATTTCAAGGATGTGTTCCTCGACAAGAGGAGTTCGACACTTTGCGATGTGCCTGAGGTTGTTTACGGGAGCTTTGCATTGGATGGCGGCTACTACACCTTGAATGGAGAAGAGCGGGCAGAGTTGTTGGCAAAGGAGCCAAATGCCGTTCACTGGCTCAGGAGGTTCGTTGGAGCCGAAGAACTCTTGTACAACAAGGAAAGGTGGTGCTTATGGCTCGGCGCTGCGGCGCCTGCTGATTTGAAAGGGATGCCGCATGTAATGGAGCGCATTGAAGCTGTCAGGAATTGGCGAAGAGCCAGAGGGCGCGCAACCACAATTAAGCTTGCCGATACCCCAACGGTGTTTGCAGAAGTGCGCCAGCCAAGGACGAACTACATCGCTATTCCCACACTTTCATCTGAGCGTCGGCGATACATTCCCATGGCGCGTCTTACACCTGATGTCGTTGCGTCGAACCAGGTCTATGTACTGCCCACAGAGAGCCTTTATCACTTTGGCGTGGTTCAATCGTTGATGCACACTGAATGGGTAAAGACAGTTGGCGGTAAGTTCGAAAGCCGATACCGCTATAGTGCCAGCATCGTCTACAACAACTTCCCCTGGCCCCAGCAGCCCAGTGCGGGTCAGAAGGCGGCGGTGGAGGCGGCGGCGCAGGGGGTGTTGGATGCGCGAGCGCAGTTCCCTGGCAGTTCCCTGGCCGATCTGTACAACCCGCTCACCATGCCGCCCGTGCTTCTGAAGGCCCACCAGGCGCTGGACAAGGCGGTGGACAAGTGCTATAGGGCGCAGCCGTTCACCAGCGATGCGAAGCGGGTGGAGTATCTGTTCGAGCTGTATGAGGAGTATACGAGGGGGTTGTTGGGGGGTGGGAAAGGGAAACGCAAGAAATAGCCATGTTACCCAAGGACGGTCCCAAGGTGGTATACCTGTTAGGTGCAGGGGCAAGTGCCAATGCATTGCCTATCGTTAGCTTGATGCCTGATGCTTTGCGGGCACAAGTACCTCGGTTGCGCTTGTATTTCTCGGATAGGCCGGAGGTGAGCAATGCACTTTCGAAGTATGAGATGGAGCTCAACAACTTGGCGCGCCTTTCTATTGACTATGGTACACTGGACACCTATGCGCGTTCGCTATTCCTGCTTGGGAGTAAGTCAGCAGAACTTGCCTCATTGAAGCTACATCTATCGATGTTCTTTTTGCTGGAGCCTTTCCTAGCTGGTGTTCCTGGCCCCAAGAGTGGCACGCAGAAGGGTTATATGTGCACCTATAGCATCGACCCCCGATATATGGGCTGGTTGGCTGTTCTGCTGAGTGATGGCCTTGAGCTGAATCGACGTGTAAGGGTACTTTCCTGGAATTATGATTTCCAAGTTGAATTTGCACTTGCACGATACTGCGAAGCAGGTTCTACTGACCAGATGCATGAACGCTACAACATCCATCCATCCGCAGCTGACAAGGTGATCAATGAGCATGACTTCTTCCTAACGCATCTGAACGGTATAGCGGGCCAGGAAAGGCGGGACAATGGCATCCACCCATGGTATAGAATGCATGTTGGTGTTGCACCAGGCGCGGCAGCAGGCCTATTCAAGCTCTATGGGGCGGGGGACGTCAAAGGACTGAACCTGCGAAGTGGGTTTCAAGAACGAATGACCTTTGCTTGGGAGAATAATCAAGTCGCCCAACGTGCTATTGTTCAAGCCGAGCATGCCCTGCGCGAAGCGGATGTCCTCGTTGTCATTGGCTATTCGTTCCCAGCGTTCAACCGATTTGTCGATAAGCGCCTTATGGCTGCATTTCAGCAAGGCACTACGCGGAAGCGTCTCGTGATCCAGAATCCTAATGCAAGCAAGGAGGATCTCTTGAACCTGTTTGAAGTTGACCAGGATATAGTAGAGATCAGTTTGGACACCAATCGCGACCAGTTCCACTTGCCGAATGAGCTGTTCGTGGGTTAACGGCCTCCGATGTAGCTGAGATGGGGGATAACGGAATACTTGCGGAATGCACTATTCCGCATTAGCTTCGATGTCATCTACTCGTCATGAAGAAAGGGCTTCTCATCACACTGCTGGTCACGGGTATCGTAGCCGTTGTATCATGCCGCAAAGAGGAACCTGAAGCGCCTCCTGAGGCGCCTGTTCCTCCGGGTTCAGTGGTGCTGCGTAGCAATGCTGTATGGATCGATGGCCCCACCGGCCAAACACTAACCAGTGTCGATTCCAATCAAGTCGTTTTCAATGGTAGTACAACGCAACTGACGGGACTCAGTGTGGGCTCGATCATCGTGTCCGGCATCATCGAGAACGCCCCTGTGGGCTTTTGTCGACGCATTACTCAGATCGATCAGTCTGGCACACTATACACTCTTACGACCGAGGAGGTGTCGCTTACCGAAGTGTTCGAGGAGTTACACATTGAACATGTAAGGACTTTTGGTCTGGACGACACCGCTCGCAGTGGCCCTGTCTTTACCATCAACCTGCCCAATGTCGTGCTCTTCGATGCGGATGGAAACTCTGCCACCACAGTGGATCAGGTGCGGGTAAATGGCAGTGTGGATGTTTCCCCCTCCCTCACGGTTGATGTGGACATCACCCAAGGCCAGTTGCAGTATGCCAAGATCGGTGGGCAGGTGGAGTGCGAACTCACCAACACCATCTCACTGGGTGGTTCCATTGGCCTGTTCTCCGGCGAGTTGAACATCTATGAGCAACCCTTGGCACCTTTCAATATTCCAGGTACTCCGGTGGTGATTGTACCTGTTTTGGTGGTGAAGGTGGGCGCTGAAGGCGATGTGCAAGTGGAGGTCACTGCAGGTTACTCCAGCAGTACCAATGCCAGTGCATACCTGGAGTACACTGGCGGGGCATGGCAGACCATCTTCGATAGGAGCATGAGCAATACGCACTCGCTCTCCGATATCAACGGACAAGTATCGGCAACAGCTTATGTGGGACCCAGTATGGACTTCCGTCTTTGGGGCTCTAACCGTTTGCGTGGGTATGTTGACGTGGCAGCATATCTGAACGCCACGGCTTCTCTTGTGCCAACCCCGGGTTGCGAGATCAAAGCCGGTATCCGCGGTGGTGTAGGGGCCAACCTGCGTCTTTTCCGCGTGGATCTTCTGAATGTTGGGTACCCTGATCTCTTCGACCTGAGTACTGTGCTTTACCAGTGCGGTGGTCAGCAGCCCGTACCTCCGGTCGCTAACTTTTCGGGTACGCCCACTGCTGTTGCACTTGGGGCCCCGGTAAACTTCAATGATCTTTCCTCTGGTTCTCCCACATCCTGGCAATGGAGCTTCCCTGGTGGTACGCCAAGCTCTTCTACGGCACAATCGCCCACAGTTGTATACAACAGTCCTGGTCAGTATGACGTCACATTGAATGTGAGCAACGCGAGCGGGTCCAATTCACTAACCCGCCCTGCATACATCACAGTAACAGCTGGTGGTTCGGCTCCTGTGGCTGATTTCGTGGCTTCCCAGACAGCCGTGGCCGTCGGTCAGGCCATTAATTTCACCGATGTCTCATCGGGTGGTCCAACAAGCTGGGAGTGGACATTCAATGGCGCGAATGTGACCAGCTCAACTGTTCAGAACCCCAGTGGGGTCGTGTATTCCGCACCCGGCACCTACTCCGTAAGCTTATCAGTGTCCAATGCACAGGGCTCTGATGTGGAGACCAAGGTTGACTACATCACGGTTACCGGAGCTAGCGCTGGTTGTGGTGGGTTGACTTCAATCGTCGACATCGACGGGAACGTCTATACGGTTGTCGAGATTGGCAATCAATGCTGGATGGCAGATAATCTACGCACGATTCATTATGCGAATGGAGAAGAAATCCCAAACGTAACTAGCGGCACGGTTTGGGTAGGTTTAACTAGTGGTGCGTGGTCTTGGTATAATAACAACAGTGGTTATGATGATACACATGGTAAATTGTATAATTGGTATGTCATAAGTGACCCGAGAAATGTTTGTCCGTTCGGCTGGCATGTTCCCTCAGATCAAGAGTGGATGATTTTGGAACAGGACTTGGGGGTCAGCGAATCCGAGTTAAATATAAATGGAGGTCGTGGTATTCTTGAAAATGTTGGAGGGAGAATGAAGGAAGTAATATTATGGAACCCGCCAAATACCGGCGCAAACAACGAAAGTGGTTTTAGTGGAATCGCTGGTGGTGGAAGAGGCGGGTTGCTCAATGGTCCGTTCAATTTATTCGGTTCTTGGGGTAGTTGGTGGACATCAACAGAAGTTCCTAACTCATATGCGCAATACCGTTCTTTACGACATAATGAAGCAGCGATTCATCGTAATATTGAATATATGAATAGCGGACTGTCAATTCGATGTATACGGGATTGACCTAACTCATCCTCCTCAGGGTCTTCCGGAGGAGACCCTGCGCCTCAACGCCGCACTGCCCGGCCACACCAGCACGTTCCTTTCCCGCCAAGTTAATGGAACGCGTGAGGGAGGGGAGATGGGATACGGGTGGCGCTCCTTCACCATCCGGGCAGCATCCTTGGCACGCCATTGGCAACCACCCGCCCGCTACATTTGCCCCCCACATCGCTAAACCGACATGAACATGCTGCTCCCGTTCTCCTTCATGGGCCTGATGGGCCTTGCCTTTGCCGCCTGCGGCACCACGGGGTCGGATCCTTCGGCCAGCACCCCCGCCAACGAACAACAACCTGCACAGAAACCTGTGGAAACCATGACCGACGGCCTCTACGCCCACATCAAGACCAACAAAGGCACCATCGTGATCCGCCTGGAGTACGAGAAGGCCCCCCTTACCGTGGCCAACTTCGTGGCACTGGCCGAGGGCCGCATGAAGAACTCGGCCAAGCCGGAGGGCACGCCCTATTACGACGGCATCAAGTTCCACCGCGTGATCGCCGACTTCATGATCCAGGGCGGTGACCCCACCGGCACGGGCGCCGGCGGTCCGGGCTACGCCTTTCCCGACGAGATCCACCCCGACCTGAAGCACACGCGTCCGGGTACGCTGAGCATGGCCAATGCCGGACCCTACACCAACGGCAGCCAGTTCTTCATCACCCACAAGGACACCCCGTGGCTGGATGGCCGCCATGCCGTGTTCGGCTATGTGACCACCGGCCAGGACGTGGTGAACGCCATTGTGCAGGGCGACGTGATGGAGAAGGTGACCATTGAGCGCGTGGGCGCCGCCGCCAAGGCCTGGGACCCCATGAAGGTGCTGGCCGACAACGCCGACAAGTTCCGGAAGCGCTAAGCGCCTACCGGCGACCGCCGCTGCCTGAGCGACGGCCACCTCCCTTGCGGCGGTGGCCGTTGCCATTTCCACCCCGATCAACGCGGGCAGTGGGGGCGTAGGCCGGGCCGCGTCCGATGGCCTCGGGCAGCGGCATCTTCTTCACCTCGTAGCCGATGAGGGACTCGATGCGGCCGAACTCGCGCATCTCCTTCTCGTTCACGAAGGTGATGGCCGTGCCCTTGCGCGAGGCGCGCGCGGTGCGGCCCACCCGGTGCACGTAGTCCTCCGGGTCGCGGGGCACATCGTAGTTGATCACCAGGTCGATGTCGTCGATGTCGATGCCGCGGCTCACCACATCGGTGGCCACCAGGATCCGCAGCCTGCGGTTCCGGAAGGCGAGCATCACTTCCTCGCGCTCTGATTGCTCCAGATCGCTGTGCATGCCCCGCGCGTTGAACCCTTTCTTCTGCAGATAACGGTTCAGGTTCTTCACTTCCACCTTGCGGCCGGCGAAGATCACGATGCTCGTGGCCTCGTTGGTGTTGAGGATGTGTTCCAGTATCGCGGCCTTCTGCATGTCGAAGATCACGTAGGCCTGCTGGTCAACACCTTCGGCCGGTTTGCTCAGGGCAATGGTGATCTCCACCGGATCGTGCAGGATCCGCTTGGACAGCTCGCGGATCGCAGGTGGCATGGTGGCACTGAACATCAGGGTCTGGCGGTCCTTCGGGAGGAAGGTGATGATGCGGTTGATGTCGTCGATGAAGCCCATGTCCATCATGCGATCGGCCTCATCGAGCACCAGGAACTCCACGCCTTTCAGTGGCACATAGCCCAGGTTCAGGTGGCTCATCAGTTTGCCAGGGGTGGCGATCACCACCTCAACGCCTCCGGTCAATGCTTGCTTTTGCTGGTCGAAGCCGGCTCCGTCGCTGCCACCGTAGAGCGGGATGGAGGTGATGGGGGTGAAGTACGCGATCGCCTGCATCTGCTGGTCGATCTGGAGCGCCAGTTCGCGCGTGGGCACCACCACCAAGGCACGGATGGAGCCTTCCTCCTTGGGCTTGTAGCCCGTGATCACATCGATGAGGGGCAGCAGGAAGGCCGCCGTTTTACCGGTGCCGGTCTGTGCGCAGGCAATGAGGTCCCGACCTTCCAATGCGGCCGGTATGGCCTGTTGCTGAATGGGGGTGGGCTTGCGAATGTTCATCGCGTCGAGCCCTTCGAGCAGCTCGTCGCTGATACCTAATGATCTGAAATCCATGGAATGCGGGAAAGCGCTGACGGTTGTGTTACTGCGCTGATGGCTGGCGAAGATAGAGAGTAGCCAGCGGGGCGGTCAGGGGTCGAGGGCTATCGGTCCTTGGAGCGTGTGTACGTGAGCGGTGCATGGCGTAAAATGCAGGCCGCAGATAACGCAGATGGAACGCAGATGGAATGCGGAAGCGGTGAATGCCCGCCAAGCTCAGAATGGCATTATCTGCGTCATCTGCGGCTACTCCTTGGTCTTCGTTCTGCGGACTGTACGCCTCGGTCAGGAGGCCGAGCGCAGCTGCTTCAGCTCGGGTGCGAACGTGAGGCTGAAGGTGGTGCCCGAGCCTTTCAGGATGTGCAGTTCGCCGTTGAGCTGCTGGGCAAGCACGCGCACCAGTTCGAGGCCGAAGGAGCTTCCGTTCAGGGTCTGTCGCTCCTCGATCCCGCTGCCGTCGTCGCTGAAGAGCAGCTCGTGCCCATTGCCGGCCGGGCGCAGCACGATGGTGATCTGGCCGGAGCGATCGTTGCCGAACGCGTACTTGATGGAGTTGGTCATCAGCTCGTTCACCACGAGGCTCAGTGGCATCAACGTCTCGGAGGATAGGTCGATGGCATCGGCCTTGACGTTCACGCTGATCCGATCGTGCGCTCCGTACGAGGCCAAGATGGTGCGGGACAGTTTCTCCAGGTAGGCTTTCAACGGACCGACATCGGTGCCCAGGGTGCGGTAGATGTGCTCGTGTACCTGGGCCATGGACCGTATGCGTCCGCGCGCCTCATCAAAGAGGCGCTTCACGTTCTTGTCGGTGTGCTGTCCGGCCTGCATGCCGAGCAGACTATCCACCACCTGCAGGTTGTTCTTTACACGGTGGTGGATCTCCTTGATCACCAGTTCCTTCTCCTCTTCACCGATCAGCGATCGCGTAAGGCGCATGTTCTGCTGTTGCAGTTCCAGGTTCTTCGCTTCGATCTCGCTACGCTGGCGGTTCACCACCTCGTTCTTCAGTTTCAACCGGCGCATGGTGCGCAGGGTGTGCCTGCTGATCAGGAACAAGGCCACCGATAGCAACAACAACGCACCTGCGAGCACGAGCACGAGGTTGCTCCGGAACTGTTGTTTTACCAGTGATTCCTGCTGTTGGGCGTTCAGCTCACGGAGCTCGGCGTTGTCCTGCTCCTTGCTGTTCAGGTCGAACAGCCCCTGCATGCTGGCCAACTTCGCGGCCACTTGTGCTTGCTGAAGGGAATCGGTCCAATGGCGAAGCTGTTGCAAGTGCCCCAGCGCTTCCTCCCACTTATGGCCGGCCATGGCCACTTGGTAGCGGCATTCCCTCAGGTCCATCCGGTTCTGCCAGGTGTTCGCTTTGGAAAGTTGTTCGCTGGCCCGTGCGCAGGCTTCGGCCGCTTCGGCCGTTCTGCCCATGGCCAACAGGATGGATGTCCGTGCGAGCAAGAGGTCGAAGAGGTCGTTCTCGGTCGCCACGCCGACCGACCCACGCTCGGCCTTCACCAACAGGGGCAATGCATCGTTCGGTTGCCGCTTGGCCAGCAGTATCCGGGCCATCAGCAAGTTGGTCACCATTTCCTCCCGCGACCGCGAAATGGTGGCCATGCGGTCAAGCACCTGTCGTCCGGTCCTCAGGGCCTCATCCAGCTGACCGTTCGCCATGAGCGCCGCCATCAGAACGTGTTCGTTCGCAACGATGCGGCGTGTGTCCTTACCCGGCAATTCCATGGCCACGGCCTTGCGCGCCTCTTCCACGGCTTTGTCGGTGCGGCCATTGTGCTGGTATGCCAACGCAAGTTGGCGAAGGTTGTCGGAAAGCGCGTTCGCACTTCCCATGGCCTCTGCCAACTCCAATGAACGGAGCACCGACTGCAGATGCTCCGCGTAGAGTCCCATTTGGTCCTGTACGGTGGCTATCTCCATGAGCGCGCGGTACTCGGCGGCCATGTTCCCGGTGCTTTCCGCGTACCGAACTGCACGCTGGTAATGGATCAATGCAGCGCCTGGGTCCTTGGCAAGCTCACGCTCGGCGAGCTTGAGCATGGCCTCCAAGCGTTCACTTACGGTGGCCTCGCTACCCAGCTTATAATGCAGGCTGTCCTGCATGGATGAGGCGAACAGGCCGCCCTGCACAAAAAGGCAGCACACCCCGATCAGGTTGCGCAGGTTGGGTCCGATGATTGGCATGGCCGCCGTGATACGCTGGTGTATGCCAAGGGTTACAAAGCCTGCGTATGTTTGGCTCATGGGCATCGCGGTGGAGGTGTGCGTGGGGTCGGCCGGTGAGATCGAGGCCGCACACCGCTTGGGAGCCGATTCGGTGGAGGTCTGTACGTGGCTTTCTGCCGGTGGGGTAACGCCTTCGTGGGGCCTTGTCTCAAGTGCCTTGGGACACCCCGGCCTACGGACCCGGGTGCTTGTGCGGCCTGGGCCCGGGGGCTTCCATTACAGCAAGCGCGAGAAGCAGGTGATCCTTGCCGATCTGGACAACTTCGTGGGCTCCGGCGTACATGGTGTCGTGGTAGGGGCGCTCCTGGAGGACGGCTCCGTGGACCATGCGTTCATCAAGGAGGTCATGGACCGATGCAAAGGCGTGGAGGTCACGTTCCATCGCGCCATTGACCAGTCCAAGGACCTGCGCATGGCATTCGATATCTGCATCGACCTCGGGGTCCAGCGTGTGCTCACTTCAGGCGGACGTTCACTCGCTTTGGATGGTCGCGACCAATTGGCCTGGATGGTGGACCGCGCAGCAGGCCAGGCGATCGTGGCCGCAGCTGGTGGCATTTCGCCCAACACGGTGATGGAGCTGGTGCAGCACACGGGCGTACCCGAGGTCCACTTCGCCGCACAGCGGCAGCTCGCAGGTGACAGTGCATTGGCTTCACTCGCCAGCAAGGCAGCACCACTGGGTGCTTTGGAGGCCGATGAGGATAAGATCGCAGCGATGATCAGCGCACTGAGGTCGCTCGCAAAGCCATGAAGAACTGGTATCTACTGGTGATGGTCATCATGATCAGTGCCTGTGGTACTGGTACTGCCACTGAAGCATGGGTGGACCTGGGAGGGGAGTGGGCCTTCGGCCAGACGGGTGAAAAGGAGCGATGGACCGCAGATGTGCCCGGCACCGTGCACACCGATCTGATGCGCCACGACCTGATCCCCGATCCGTACCGAAGCACCAACGAGGATAGTGTGCAGTGGGTGGGCGAGCGTGACTGGACCTACGAACGCCAGTTCGATGCACCGGCTGCCTTGCTGGAGCAGGATGAGGTGGAGCTTGTGTTCAAGGGCTTGGACACCTTCGCGGAAGTGTGGCTGAACGGCCAGCGATTGGGCACCGCGGACAACATGTTCCGGAGCTGGGTCTTCCGTGTGAAGGACCTCCTCCGCGAGCAAGGCAATCAGCTTGAAGTGCGGTTCACTTCGCCCATCAAACGGGGCGCGGAGCTGCTGCAACAGTACGGACGTTCCCTACCTGCCGACAACGACATCGGCACCGTGAAAGTGAGCCCCTTCGTGCGGAAGGCCGGGGTGCATTTCGGCTGGGACTTCGCTCCCAGGCTGGTCACCTGCGGCATTTGGCAGGATGTGGGGCTGCGTGCCTGGTCCGTTGGGCGGATCGAAGGTGTGCGCGTGTTCCAGCGCAGCAAGCCGGAGGGTCGCGAGCTCACCTTCGCGGTGGACCTGCGGAGCACCGAAAAGGCCGAAGGCGAGCTGATGGTGAAGCTGAACGGTCGCCTTGTGAAGCAGGCCCAAGTGGAGATCCGCAATGGCGTATGGACCCAGGAACTGGTGGTGCAGATACCGGACACGGGGTGCTGGTGGCCCCGGGGTTCGGGGGAGCAGAAGCTGCACCAATTACAGGTGGAGTGGCAGGTGAGGGGACGCCCGATCGCCTCCTGGGAGCGGCCCATTGGTCTCGTGTCCATTGTGCTCGACCAGACCCCGGACAAGGATGGAACGCCGTTCACCTTCAGGGTGAACGACGAGCCCATCTTCATGCAAGGTGCCAACCTGGTGCCGCCGGACATGTTCCTGCCGCGCGCTGGGGACCAAGCGTGGGTGAGGTTGGTGCAGCACATGCAGGCGGCCAACATGAACATGGTGCGCGTGTGGGGAGGGGGCGTGTATCCGCCGGATGCGTTCTTCCATGCCTGCGATACGGCCGGCATCCTGGTCTGGCAGGACCTGATGTTCGCCAATACGATGGTGCCGGACGATGATGCCTTCCTGACCAACGTGCAGCAGGAGGTGTTGGAGCAGGTCACGCGGATACAGCACCATCCTTCATTGGCCATGTGGTGCGGCAACAACGAGGTGGAAGTGGCCTGGCACAATTGGGGCTGGCAGCAGACCTACGGCATGTCGCCTGCGGACTCGGCCCGCATGTGGACGGGTTATCGCACCCTGTTCGAGGAAGTGCTGCCGGGCCGGGTGTGGGTGCTGGACAAGAGCCACGCTTACGTGCCCACCTCGCCGATAAGCAACTGGGGCAATGCCGAGGGCTTGCGCCACGGCGACCTGCACTACTGGGGCGTTTGGCACGGCGATGCCCCGCTTGAGGCATTGACCACCAATGTGGGCAGGTTCGTGAGCGAGTACGGATTCCAATCGTACCCTGACATGGCCACCCTACTGGAGTATGCAAGTCCGGAGGAGCTGGCTCCGGGCAGCATGTTCTGGACCAAACGCCAACGAAGCTACAAGGGCGATAAGGCCATCCTGGACATGGCCGCGCGCTATGGCATGCCGGTGAACAGCAAGGACGACCTGGTGCGCGTGAGCCAGGAACTGCAGGCAAGGGCCTACGCCATGGCCATTGCGGCGCACAAGGTCGCCTGGCCGTACTGCATGGGCACCCTGCTCTGGCAGCTCAACGACATCTGGCCCGGACCGAGCTGGTCCATCGTGGACCATACCGGGCGCCGGAAGCTGGCGTTCGATGCGGTGCGCAAGGCCTATGCGCCTGAAGCAGAAGCCGCAACGCCGGCCCACCGATAGGGCACCAAGGCTGTTCGTAACCCGGTCCATACCGGGGAAGGGGCACTTTCATGAAATGCTACCTTCGTCCACGAACGGACCAACAACAAACGAACCCGGAAAAGCATGACACGAAGAGGACCCTTCCGAGCGCTTGCCCTAGTTGCCATTGCGCTCGGCGTGATGGGAGCGGAAGCGTATGGACAAGGCGGATGCCTGAATGACGTCCAATATCCCAGCACTGCAATTGTGCCCAACTCCAACGGCACAGTGACCACCATCTCCACGTGCAGCTTCGAGAGCGAATACTCCCTTATCACGGGATTACTGAACGGGGGGACATACCAGTTCGTATTGGCTTCCGGCGGCTACATTACCGTTCGTGAAGGAACTTTTGATGGACCGGTGGTGGCCGAAGGGACAGGTACGGTCGACGTATTGTCCAACGGTGCGGACCTTTTCCCTCATTGGACCATTAATGATGCTTGTGAAACCCAAACGGGTTGCGTGGTGACCACTGTTCAGTTGATGCTGAACTGTACGCCTCCAGAGGCATCCTACACGATCGTTGAGGACTGTGACCAAGGTACCTTCAGCGTTATCGTGGATGTGGTGTCGACCGGCGATGCTGCCTCAGTGAACATCGTGTACGATCTCTTGGGCACCGTGGAGACCCTGCCTGGCGTAGGGCCGGGTACCTACGAGCTCGGCCCGTTCATTACAGGTGACGTTGTTGATGTCTCGGTTCAGCATGAATCCGACTTCCTCTGCAATGTCAACTTCGGTATCCTGCAATCGCCATTGAACTGCCCGCAGTCCATTTCCTGCGGAGTTGGACCCAGCGTTTACAACTACTGCTATGATGTCAACGAGAATAAGCAGTGGACCTTCCAGGCGACCAGTGTAGGTACGCTTGTACTTTCCTTCATTTCGGGTTCCATCGAAGGTAGTTTCTCTGATCAGCTGGTGATCTATGATGGCGCTGATGCCACCGGTACCGTGTTGTTCGAACACACGCTTGGCGGGCTTCTCGACCTTTCGGGAGTGTCCGTTGCCGGCACTTCGGGCTTCCTTCACATGGTCCTTACCTCGGACGGCTTTGGCAGCTGCTCCACTGGCCAGACAGCCGAATGGAACTGGTCGGTGACCTGCCTGAACTGCCTTATTCCCAGCGTGACCGCTACATCGGTGGATGATTGCCCCAACAATGAGTTCAGTGTTGCGGTGAACGTGGCCAATACAGGCGATGGCAGCACTGTTTCGCTGTTGTACTCCGTGAACGGTGGACCTGCCCTCAGCATCGATGGTGTTACGGCGGGCATTACCACCATGGGGCCGTTCGCCGTGAATGACATCGTTACCATCGTGGTACAACATGAGTTCGACCCGGGCTGCAATGTCATCCTCGGCACGTTCACCGACACGAACACATGCCCGACCTTGATCGAGTGCGGCACGGAGTATAACGAGACCTTCTGCCACGGCGAGAACGAGAACGCCGTCTACTATTACCAAGGAACGGGCACCTTCCCGCTGGCGCTCATCTTCAACAGCGGTTCGTTGGAGACCTGCTGCGACCGACTCTTTGTGTACGATGGCGCGGACATTAATGCTCCGCAGCTGACACCGGCAGGCGGCATCACCGGCGACCTTACCGGGCAATTCTTCGCCAGCACGAACCCTGAGCACCGCCTCACGGTGCGTGTGACCACGGATGGTTCGGTCTCCTGCCAAAGCGGTAGCCAGATCGAACTGGATTGGACCCTGAGCTGCCTCGATTGCAACCCGCCTGTGGCCACCTTCAACATCGTTCAGGACTGCGATAATTTCCAGTACTTCATTGATGTGAACGTGACCACGCTGGGAACCGACCCCGAAGTGGAGATCACCAACACGGCCGGTGTCGCGTCCACCTTCATTACCGCTCCTGGCACCTACCAGATCGGTCCCTTCGTAAGTGGCACGCAGACCCAGCTGACCCTCGTGAACGATGCCAACAGCTTGTGCAACCTGAGCTCTGCTGTGCTCGTGAACCCGCTCTGCCCGGTGATCCTCTGCGGGGCCTCACCGATCGTGGAGACCTATTGCTATACCAACAACGAGAACCGCGCTTGGGCCTATGCAACGCCCGGAGCAGGTACGGTGCGCCTCATCTTCAACCGCGGGGCCATCGAGAGCCAGACATTTGACCGCATCAACATCTATGATGGACCCGATGCGAACGGAACCTTGTTGTTCTCGCACACCAACTCGCAGCAGTACAACCTTGGCCCCACGGGAAGCGCAGTGCTTAGTGGCGCAGCGCCTTACTATGGCGTGGATGTGACCACAACGACCGGCAACTTGTACATGACACTGACCACGGACGGTTCGGTCTCCTGCTCCAGCCTCACGAACTACGATTCGTGGGAATGGACCGTACAGTGCCTGGGTTGCCAGGCTCCGGGCGTGGCCTACAACCTGGTGCCCGATTGCTTCGGTCGCACCTACACGACCGAAGTGATCATTACCCAAGCCCCCAGCCAGGAAGGATTGGTGATCGAGGAGACCGTTTCAGGTGTTACCCAAACGGTGACCGCTGTTGGTGTTTACTCCTATGGTCCTTACGCCCAGAACGACAACATCAACTTCGCGCTTACCGATCTGGCTTCGCCTGGTTGCACGTTCATGAGCGACTCGCTCACCTTTGACAGTGATAGCTGCGTGATCCGCTCTTGTGGTGTGGATTCCTACACCCACTGCTATGGCAACAACTCGGACCGCTGGTACACGTTCCAGTCCGAACTGAACGTGCCCACCACCATCAACTTCCTGTCCGGACAAATGCTGACCGGTGACCGGATCGTGGTGTACAACGGCTACGACGAGACCGCCAATGTGATCTACCAGGGTATCAACGGTGGAAACCTGGCCGGTTTCGCAGTGAACTCACAGAACGTGAACAACGCCATCACGCTGCGCATCCAGTCCAACGATGCGGGTAGCTGCGCCACCGGCGAGGCCACCATCCCCATGACCTGGGCGGTCGGTTGCGGTGCTGTGGGCCTGAATGAACTGGCACAGGACGGCTTTGCGGTGTACCCGAACCCCACCGAAGGCACGCTCTACATCCAACTGGGTGCAGAGCAGACCGGCAATGTGCGGGTGCGCGTGCTGGACATGAGCGGTCGCGTGGTGATCGAGCAGCCGCTGAACGTGAAGGCAGGCATGAACACCTTGGACATGGGCCGCTTGCAAACGGGCCAGTACATGGTTGAACTGACCACGGACAACTGGGTGAAGACCCAGCGCGTGCAGGTGAGCCGCTGATCGCGGATCCATTGAAATGAAAAGGACCCGGCCGAGGCCGGGTCCTTTTTTTGTTGGGCTATCGATCGATCACTCCGTTTCCACCAGCACTTCATCGAGGAAGATCCAGCTGGTGCCACCTTTGCCGGGATGCCACTCCGGGCAGGGTCCTGCATTACGAACGATCAGCTTGATGTAACGGACGCGCTTGTTCAAGAGCGAGGTCCACAGGTCCTGTTTGAATGAGCCTTCCCGCTCACGTTCCACGTCGTGTGTAATGGTCTGGCTGCTCCACTGGCGCATGTTCACGCTGGTCACCACTTCCACCTCGCTGGGCAACCAGATCCAGCTCTTCTGCTCCTGCAGGGCGCCAACACCGAGCCGTTTCACCTTCACCACCTTGCCCAGGTCGATCGTGGCCAGCACATCCCTGCCTTCGAAGCCCTGCCATTCGCCACTGCGGAAGTCGGTGCCGCCGCGAAGACCATCCACCAAGGCCTGGTGGCCACCGGCAGCGTACTGGTTGGCGTATGCGGTCTCCAACGTGATCGTGCGGTCGCCATCCATCTGCATGAAGCGCGCAGTGACCACCGGACCTTTGGTTCCGTCGGCCATTTCGCAATAGGCGGTCACATTCCCCGAGCGGCGGAGCACCACCGTTGTTCCGCGTACCACAGGATCGTACTTGCCGTTGCCCGTGGCTTCGTGTTCCGTGCCCAGCACGATCTTCCAAGGGCCTTCGATCGCGGAAACGCGCACGACCACCGAATCAACGAAGGTCATGGATGATGCCGAGATGATGGGAGCGGGGGGAACCACGATCGACCGTACGTCTTCCCCTGGCAGGCTCGGGTTGGGCGCCGATCCCGGACGCGGCCCCAGCTCGAAATGCAGCGTACCGCCTTCCTGCAACTGAGCGTGGCTAATGGTGCGGAACGGTTCCGTGTCCTTGCCGCGCCACTGCACGCTTTCCACATGTGCCCGGTCGCTGCCCGCAACCGTGGTCGTAAT
Organism: Flavobacteriales bacterium; assembly: GCA_016788295.1. GTDB lineage: Bacteria > Bacteroidota > Bacteroidia > Flavobacteriales_F > PHOS-HE28 > PHOS-HE28. The sequence continues at coordinate 27,855 of JAEUSY010000024.1, read as the reverse complement.
GTTCAGCTGTTTTCCGTTGCCCACGTTCATGGTCACCTTGTCGAACAAGGGAATGCCGATAGTGTATTCGGGTGAGCCGGGTGTTACGGGGTAAAGGCCCATGGCGCTCCAGACATACCAGGCGCTCATTTGCCCGCAATCCTCGTTGCCCGAAAGGCCATCGGGGGCATCGGTATAGAAGCGTTGCATGATCCTGTTCAGGAACACATCGGTGCTCAAAGGCCTGTCGCTCTGGGCATACAGGTAGGCGAAGTTGTGGCTGGGCTCATTGCCGTGCGCATACTGACCGATCAGCCCGGTAATGTCGCTCTGGTCGCGGCCGGTGGTCTTTTCATGGGCGGTGAACAAGGCATCCAAGCGTTGGGTCAAGGCTGCGCGTCCACCGATCAGGCTCAGGTAACGATCCATGTCGTGTGGAACGAAGAGACCGTACTGCCAGGCATTCGCTTCTGTGAAGTGGAAGTTCACTTCATAGGGGTCGAAGGGGTCAATGAAGCCTCCGTTCCTGCGAGCACGGAAGAAGCCCGTAGTGGGGTCGAAAAGGTTCTGCCAGTTACGGCCACGAGCGAAGAAGCGCTTGGCCACATCCTTCTCGCCGATCATCTCCGCGAAACGAGCGATGCACCAATCGTCGTAGGCATATTCCAATGTTCGGCTTACGCTCTCGGGCTCATCCTCGCTGCTGATGTAGCCACGTTCGCGATAGGCCTTCAGACCGAAATGGTCGGCATCGGCGCTGGACACCATGGCCTCCAACGCCAGTTTCGTATCGAAGCCCCGGATCCCTTTGGCGTACGCATCGGCGATCACGCTTACGCTGTGGTAGCCGATCATACAATCGGTCTCGTTGCCCCAGAGCTCCCAAACGGGCAGTCGCCCGCCTTGCTGGTAGTGCAGCAGGAAGGTCTTGATCCAATCGCGTGTCATGTCCGGCTCCAGCACGGTCATCAGCGGATGCAGCGCGCGGAAGGTGTCCCACAGACTGAAGACGGTGTACACGTTGTGGTCGGCCTTGTGTACTTGGCCATCCATGCCGCGGTATTGGCCGTCCACATCGTTGAATATGTAGGGCGCAACGTAGGTGTGATAAAGCGCCGTGTAGAAGGTGCGCTGCTGGTCGCGCGTGCCTCCTTCAACGTTGATCTTGCCCAGCTTGGCGTTCCATGCGGCTTCGGCTTGGTTGCGCACACGGTCGAAGTCCCAATGTGGGACCTCAGCATCGAGATTAGCCCTTGCGCCTTCAATGCTTACAGCGGAGATGCCGACCTTGACGATGAGTGCTTCCTTCAGCAGACCGAAACCATAACCGGCCACCATACCGCTGAGGTTCGATGGCATGACCTCATCATCCTTGATCGGCTTGCTGAACCGGATGCAATAGAACAGGCGCTGCTCGCGTGCCCATGAACTGGAGCTTCGTTCACCGACCACTTCGGTATCGCTGACCTTGGTGATCTTGAAGCCAAGCAGCTTGTCGCGGTGCCGAAGGTCCAGGGCGATGCGCGCTTCCTGACCGGCAGGGAAGGAGTAGCGATGCACACCGACCCGCGCAGAGGCCGTCAGTTCGGCCGTGATAATTGTGCCGGGTATGCGGTTGGGTCTGGCCGCATGTACCGAACTCCTGTCAGCCGCTGTGGTCGCCTGCCCGAGCAGGTCCACCTTGTAGTATCCAGCGGAGGCCACCTCGCTCTCATGCTGGAACCGTGATGCGGTCGCCCGTGTGTCGAAGGCCATGCCACCATTGCCTGCAAAGGGGGTGATCAGCACATCGCACAGGTCCGCCACGCCCGTTCCGCTCAGGTGCGTGTGGCTGAAGCCGTAGATGATGCTATCGCTGTGATGGTATCCGCCGCAACCGTCCCAATCCATGTAGCCATCGGGCCGTGTGTCGGGGCTGAGCTGCACCATGCCATTGGGCACGCAGGCACCCGGGAAGGTGTGTCCGTGGCCACCGGTACCGATGAAGGGGTTGACGAGGTCGCGGGCAAGGTTCACCTGCGCTGTTGCAGTTGTCGCTGCGATCGCGAAGGACATCAGGCAGAACACCTGTAGCGTCGACCCACTGGGTCGACCTACGGTTCGGTTGGGATGGGTATTTATCATGTTCAGGTTCATAATGTCCCGAGCGCCGCCGCACCAAGCAGCGCCGCATCATCATCCTCCAGCGCGCTAACGGTCAGGTCTACACGGCCTTTGTAGATGTTCAGTAGGGTTGCATGGAACCGTTCGCGCAGAGGGGCCATCAGCAATTCGCCGTTGCGTGCAATACCACCGAAGAGCACGATCCGTTTGGGACCAGTGGCACAGACCGCGTTCGCCAAGCCGATGGCCAACCACTCGGTGGTGCGTTTGAAACATTCGATGGCGGCAGCATCGCCAGCATGCGCCCGTTGGGCAACGGTCTTCACGTCGGTCGCACCTTCTGTTCCACCAAGCTCGGCATACGTGGCGATCATTCCGCGAATGCTGACATAGGCCTCCAGACAGCCCTTTCTGCCGCAGGTGCAATCGCGACCACCTGGGATCAGTATCGTATGGCCGAGCTCGCCGGCATTGCCTGCGCTGCCCAGCACCAACCGGCCGTTCACAATAAAGCCACTGCCCACGCCGGTGCCCAGTGTCACCACCAGCAGGTCGTCGATGCCTTGGCCAGCGCCGTAGCGCCATTCGCCAAGGGCCGCAGCGTTCGCATCGTTGCCCAAGGTGGCTGGCACACCGAGGCGATCGCTCATCATGCGCGCCAAGGGCACATCGTGCTTCCAAGGCAGGTTGGGCGCCATCTCGATGATGCCCGTGAGCTGATTGGCGTTGGGAGCGCCGATGCCCACGGACCTCAGTGTGGCTGTGGTCTGTGCGGCGATCAACCCTTGTGCGGTCCGTGCCAACGCATCGGCGAAAGCATGGTCGTCCGCATGGCCGGTGGTGCTGATGCGCTCGCGTGCGATCACCTTGCCATCACGCACCAGCCCGAGCTTGCTGGTGGTGCCACCGATGTCAATTCCAAGGATCATGTGCTGGTGTTGTGTGTTGAACCACGAAGGCCGTACCAAACGAGGTAGGCATAGCAGGCCATGGGCAGCAGGAAGCTGATATGAAAGCCGGTGGTCGTGTCCTTCTGCACTCCGACGGCATCGATGATGGCACCTTGGATCGGAGGTATGAGGGCGCCTCCGACGATCATCATCACCAACAGGCTCGATCCCTGGGCTGTGCTTTCGCCAAGCCCGTCAATGGATAGCGTGAAGATGTTGCTCCACAGGATGGAGTTGAACAGCCCGATGCCCACGATGCTCCAGAGCGCCAATTGGCCCTGGCCCATGATCACACCCGAGAGGAGCAACATGGCCAAAGCGGCAAAGAAGGCCATGGCCCTCCCTGCATGCGCACCTGCCAGCAGCAACACACCGATGTTGAGCGCGATCCACAAGGCCATGGGCCAGTATGCGGTCAGTGCCTCCATGGAGCCGCCGTTCAAGGCGAGCAAGAGGGCGAACATGCCCGCACCGATCAAGGCCATGGTCCGTAACCGCTGTACCACGGATAGCCTGTCGTTCAAGGCAACGGCACCCAGGAACCGCCCTGCCATGGCACCGCCCCAGTAGAGGCTCAGATAGTGCTTGGCGGCATCTTCCGAAAGTCCAAGCACCGAGTCGAGACCGGTGAACGCGATGAACAGGCTACCAATGGCCACCTCGGCGCCCACATAGCAGAAAATGGCCACCATGCCCCAACGCAGCTGCGGGAACTGGAATGCTTTCCCGCGTACTGCTCCTTGTTCCAAGGCAGGTTCGGGGAGCGGCGTTGCCCAAACCACCACGGCGATCAAGGCCAGAATGGAGGCAAGGCCCAGATAGGGGATACGCACGGCCGCCGCAGGGTCCGCTTGGTCGAAAATGAGCCAACCACCGATCAATGGGGCCAGGGTGGTGCCCAGCGAATTGAAGGCCTGGGCCAGGTTCAGCCTGCTGCTCGCGCGTTCCGGATCGCCGATGATGGCCACGAACGGATTGGCCGCGATCTGCAGCACTGTGAACCCCAGCCCCAGTACGAACAAGGCGACCAGGTGCGCGGCATAGCTGTTCAGCAAACTGGCCGGGGCGAACAACCCACAGCCGAGCGCTGAAATGCCCAGGCCGAGCATCAGTCCACGCTTGTAGCCCATGCGCGCAATGGGGTCGCCGGATGAAACAGAGATGAGGTAATAGACCAACGAACCGATGAAGTAGGCCCCGAAGAAGCAGAACTGCACCAGCAGGCTCTGCGCATGCGTCAGGTCGAACAGGTCCTTCCAGTGGGGAACAAGCACATCGTTCAGCACGGTGATGAATCCCCACAGGAAGAACAGGGAAATAAGGACCGCGAGCGGCCGGGTGGTGTTGGACATGTAAGCGCGTTGGGCCACCAATGTAGGAGGTAGGCCTCGCTCGTGAGGAGTTCCCGGTACCGTGCGCACGACTACCTTTCCACTCGATATGAGCGATCGCAGGAAGTTCATCAAGCTGGGCGTGGCAGGAACGGCCGCGCTGGTCACCGGGTGTGTGGGGAAGAACGAAGAAGCCGCTGGCGATCCGAAGGGGGCGGGCGGCACTTCGGCACAAGCGAAAGGTGCCATTGTACTGAGCACGTGGGACCATGGCATGCCGGCCAATGCGAAGGCGTGGTCGGTACTGCAAGGCGGAGGCAGTGTGCTCGATGCAGTGGAGCAGGGGGTGGGTGTTATCGAGAGCGACTTTTCCAACCGCAGTGTGGGGTTGGGTGGAATGCCCGACCGCGACGGCCACGTAACGCTCGATGCCTGCATACAGGACCATGAAGGACGCGCAGGTGCCGTTGCGTTCGTTCAGCGTTTCGAGCATCCGATCAGTATTGCCAGGGCCGTGATGGAACGAACGCCACATGTGATGTTGGTGGGCGCCGGTGCCGAGCGTTGGGCGCAGGAGAACGGATTCTCGCCGCGCGATGTGGACATCCCCGAAGTGCGTAAGGCCTGGACCGAATGGCTGAAGAAAGGGGAGTATGTGCCCGTGGCCAATGTGGAGAACCACGATACCATTGGCATGGTGGCCATGGATGCGCAGGGCAGGCTGGCGGGAAGCTGCACCACCAGCGGCATGGCCTTCAAGGTGCATGGACGGGTGGGCGATTCACCGATCATTGGTGCAGGCCTCTTTGTGGATGGCGAGGTAGGGGCGGCCTGTGCCACAGGTGTGGGCGAACTGGTGATCCGTAACGCGGGCAGCCATACCGTGGTGGAACTTATGCGCGCAGGCTGGGACCCCACCGATGCCTGTCGCGAGGCCGTGCAACGCATCCTGCGCAAACTGCCCGATCCATCAGGCATGCAGGTCGGCTTCCTCGCGCTGCGTAAGGATGGCAGCTATGGCGGCTGGAGCGTGTTCAATGGGTTCAACTATGCCGTGCGCTTCACAGAACAGGAAGCCTTGGTGGACGCTGGCCATGAACTGAAGCTGCCGTAAAGCCCTCGTAACACCCACATTTGGATCCTTCACAAAGGCGTACTACCTTTGTTCTGCATGCGATTCACTCGTGATCGTTCATTCTTCGCTCCGGCCCTTGCGGTCGGCCTGCTGCTTTCCGCACCAGTTCAAGCGAACGCACCCGGCGAGGTCTCGTCGGTGCGCGTGGAATGTTCGCGTTCCTCTGCCTTCATCCAGATCGAGGTGAACAGCGATCGCAAGATCGGGAACGTGGTGCTTGAAGTGCGCGATGCCGAAGGGCGTACGCTCTATCGGGAGGAAGGCAAGGCATTGACCGCCGAACTGGTGCGCCGCTTGGATAAGGGAGCATTCCCCCGCGGCACCCACACCATCACGGTACGCGCGCGTGATCTGGACATCACGCAGCAGTTCTCCATCGAATAAGCTACCAGCCGGCCGCGAGCAGGCTGGCCAATTCCCTGTCCTGGGCAAGGCTCCGTCCGCTCGATGGGGTGTCAGCCATCTTCGCGCGGCTTTTCGTCGATGCGACCCTTACCTCGGTGTTCGCTACCGTTTGGTTCCGCGCAAGCTCTTCCAGTTGGACCACCCTGCCTGGAGCAGGTGCCGCGGTGTAAAATGAAACAGCATCGGCTTCCTGCTTCACGTTTACAGTGGCTGTTACAGCGACCTTCTCCTCGGCAAGATCCTCAGCGGGCTCAGCGACCATTTCAGCTGTCGCAGCACGTTCGGCGTAGTGCACATCGGTCATGCTCTCAGCCTCTGCCGGGGCGTCGTCTACGTCGAGGACTTCGGCAAGCTCCACCGGACCAATTGTCGTGGCACCGGTGCTGGTGGCATTTCCTGTAACGGTGTCCACGGTTGTCTCGGGCTCAGCCGCTTGTTGCACAGGTGCTTCTTTCTGCTTCAGTTCGGCGAGCGCGTCCCCACTTGCAAGGCCATTGCCCCTGATGAACCACACGGCCACCACCACCAACAGCGCCAACGAAGCAAAGGCCAGTGCTGGTCGCCATAGGCGCGGAAGCTCTCCCGGCACCAGCACGCCGCCAATGCTGTTCAGCCAGATGCGCCATTGTGGCTGGCGTTGCGCCCTGAACGCCTCCATCACGTTCGTACGTACAATGGGCAGGGGCTCCAGCGGCGGTGCCTGGGCATCATCGGCACGCAGGTCCAGCAGCAGGGTGCGCATGGCCTCGTATTCCGCGCGGCCGCTCAGGTGCCGCAGCACGTAGGCCCGTTCCTCTTCCAACAGGTCATCGAAGGAGCGCTCATAGAGCAGGCTCTCGATATCCTCGGGGTCGTATTGTTCACGCCTTTCCATGGTGCAGGGCGTTGGGGTCGAACTCTTTCATGCGCTCGGCCAGTTTTTTCAGGGTGTAGAACAAGCGGCTCTTCACGGTGCCTTCGGAACAACCGAACACGGCAGCGATCTCCTTGATGGCCATGTCCTCGTTGTACCGCATAACGAAGGTGGCCTTGTGGTCGGGGTCCAACTTGGCAAGCTCCTGGTCCAGCCGACCGCGGAACCGTTCGTGATCCACGTCGATCCCGTCCCGTGCTTCCTCGCGGTCCACACCGTGGCGCAGTTCGCGGGCCGCCGCGCGTACCACCTCTTCGTGGCGGTAGGCGTTCTTGCACATGTTATTGGCCACGCTGAACAGCCAGGTCTGGAAAGACCTCGATGGATCGTAACTGGTCGGACGCTGCGCCAATTTGGTGAACAGGTCCTGCAGGTAGTCCTGTGCCTTCTCCCGGTCGTTCCACAGCATCCGGTGGAAGTAGCTCAGCAGGCGTCGGCTGTACCGGTCGTACAAGGCACCGAAGGCACGCTCGTCGCCACGGACCACCAGTTCCATCAGGCGTTCATCGCCCAGGTTGCCGTATTCCTTGTTGAACAGCGCCATGGTTCAATGCTGGAGTACGCCGGCCTTGATCAAACGGTCCGTGGCACCTAGGGTCTTGGCCAGTCCGCGCAGCTCATGCTCCAAGGCAGCGGCGCGTGTCTCATCGCCCACATCGCGGTAGTGCTTCAGCAGCACGGAGCCAGCAAGCAGGTAGTTCTGCGAAAGTGGGCCCGCCTGCGTGGTCTTGCTGAGGCGCACCCAGTTCTCCTTCAGACGCTTGAGGTTATCGAACGGAGCACTGGAATAGCGGAGCGCCATGCCGGTCACATAGAGCGAAGGCATCAGCGTGGCCGGAATGTCAGGGCCAAGGGCAGGGGACAGGTACACGGGGCGCGCCGTGCTCGTGGCCAGCAGTTCGATAAAGCGGGAGCTTTCGGGCACGGGCCCACGCGCCTTGCATCGCGACCATATCCGCTGGCGATAGGCCGCATCCACCAGCAATCGTTGGTCGATCACCAGTACATCCTTGCGGAAACCGTCGGCGTATTGGCGCGTCCAAAGCGGGTAGGCGTCCATTTCGCCGGCTGCGATCAGGATGGCATCGGTCTCCATCGAAAGCAACATGTCATCGGCCACCTGCTTCAACCCGGGTGCCATGTTGCCACGCGTGCGCATGGCGCGGCTCCAATGGGCGAGTTCGGTCTCGGAGTCGAGGCGTGCCGCATTGCCCAGTTGCGGACCGATGAGCTCTGTGCGGTTTCGGTCGCGGGCCGTGGCCAGGTCCAGTTGCATGAAGGCCGCAGCGGCCGGGAACTCACTGTAATACTTCGCCAAATGAGCCTCGAAGCTATTGGGGGCCGCACGCTCCAATTGCGCTGCTTCCGCGCGGAGCCTGTCCTTTTGCTCGGGTCCCAAGTGGCCCTTGGTGCTCACCAATAGATCATTCCGCAACGCCCTGAACCCGTCCAACTGTTCTGCTGCCTCAAGCGCCCGAACGTCCATGTCCTTGGCCAGTTCCTCTTCGCGCAATTGCACGGCGGGGGAGGCAGGTACCCATCCGCCTTGGTAGGCTTCCTTCACTACGGAACGTGTGCGCACCTGTTCCTGCTGGGCAGGTGCCTGGGCGCTTACCTGCATGGCGGCACAGGCTTGGAACAAGGCTATACAAATGACCGACCTGGCGTTCATGTGGGGTTTCTTGTGTGGCTGTACACACCAGTGGCGCAAAGGTTCGATCCGAACGACGGACCTACCTTTGTAAAGTAAGATCATGTTGAACGACGAAGCGAAGGAACGATTACGCTCCAGCCTGGACAAGGTGCACGAGTGGCCATCGTTGTACATGTACAAGTTCATTCTTGAACCCGACGAGGAACGGATCAATGCCGTTCTGGCCCTATTCCCGCCGGAAAGCGAAGTATTGCGCAAATATTCCGCCGGTGGCAAGTACCTCAGCCTCACGTTCCGCGAGGTGATGATGAGCGCGGAGGAGGTGGTGCTCCGCTACGAAAAGGCCTCGTCCATCAAGGGCGTTATCGTGCTCTGACCCATGGACTGGATCATCCTACGCAACGCCATGGGCATCACGCTGTCCATCACCTTGGTGGTCGGACTGCTGCGCAGATACCGGGCTGGCGTGCTTGCCAAGCAGATGCCCGCTCCCTTGCATGCCGAGCTCATCGATCTGCAGGTGGAATACCATCCCGCACGTTTGCGCGTTACCGTGAAAGTGCCAGCCCCACAAACATTGAACACCGCCCTTTTGGATGTGGATCACAAGGCGATCCATACGTGGGAGGCCTCCAGTGCCCACACCGGCGAGACCGTGATACACAGGGAGCTGCCAAGCCTGACGGATGGCACGTATTTCCTCGAATTGTCGACTTCCACACAACGAACCGTGCGGCAATTCCGTCTTCAGCAGGCATGAGACTTCGGAAGGTTTTGCTGCTATTGGTCCTGGGTGCTTCGCTGGGCGTTGTTGCTCAGGAGCGCAAACGGTTGCCGGATGTATCGTCCTCTTTTCAAGGGATACTTGCGCTCCCCATTCCTTTCATGAATCCCCAGTTCTCCGAATACGTCGAGACCATTGGGCGATTGGGGGCCTGCGTTCAATTCCCGCTGCAAGCAAAGAAGGACCGGGCTTTCGGAATTGGAGCGGGATATGATATGACCTGGTCCGGACTGCGCGAACGGGCATTCAATCCGGATGTGATCACGGGCGAGATCCGTCGGTCCACCTTGTATGGTAAGCTGATGTATGCCGGCTATGGTGGGCCCCGTTCGTTCTATGAACTGTTCGCCAGGCTCGGCGCATCCACCTACACCTACGATTGTTCCACTTGCAATGAGAATAGCAGCACGGCCTTGCATTGGGGCCTGGGTGCGGGATATTTCATTCATGCGACCGACAACCTCGCCTTCGGACTTACCATGGCCTATGAGCGTGATGCGCTGCGTTTCAGCGCTGCCGATCTGGGCTTGGCGAATTTCCCGGGCCGCAAGGAGACCGTTGAGGCAAGCGACTACCAGAACCTGGTGTTCGCATTGGTGTTCAGTACGCGACTGCGCAAAGCACCGGATACCGGACGGTCCTGGTGATCAACTCGTGTATTGAATGAAGAAGCCCGGTCATTGCGGCCGGGCTTCTTCATTTCAGGTCGTCACGATCAAGCTCCCTCAGAGGGTGGAAGCTCCTTGCCATCACCTTCGGTGCGGCTCAGCTTCTTCTTGCCCTTGGTCACCTTGATCTGCAGGTCGGTCTTCTCCTTGTTGAGACCGATGGAGATCTTGTCGCCTTCCTCAATGCCTTGGTTGATGATCTCCTCGGCCATCGGGTCTTCGATGAACTTCTGGATGGCACGCTTCAATGGTCGTGCACCGAACTTCTCGTCGTAACCCTTTTCGCCCAGGAAGTCCTTGGCCTCATCGGTGAGCTTCAGGTCGTAACCCAGCTCGGCGATGCGCTTGTAGAGGTGGCCCAGTTCGATGTCGATGATCTTGTGGATGTCCTCCCGCTTCAGCGAGTTGAACATGATGATGTCATCGATGCGGTTGAGGAACTCGGGAGCGAAGGCCTTTTTCAATGCCTTCTCCACAATGCCGCGGTTGCTTTCCTCCTGACCGGCCGACTTGGCCGCTGTTCCGAAGCCCACGCCCTTGCCGAAGTCGCTCAGATCACGCGCCCCGATGTTCGAGGTCATGATGATGATGGCGTTCTTGAAGTCGATGTGGCGGCCGAGGCTATCGGTCATCTTGCCATCATCCAACGCCTGCAACAACAGGTTGAACACATCCGGGTGGGCCTTCTCGATCTCATCGAGCAGAATGATGGAGTAGGGGCGGCGGCGCACTTTTTCGGTGAGCTGTCCGCCTTCCTCGTATCCCACATAGCCTGGAGGCGCACCGATCAAGCGGCTCACGGAGAACTTCTCCATGTACTCGCTCATGTCGATGCGGATCAACGCATCCTCGGTATCGAAGAGGTAGCGCGCCAGTTCCTTCGCCAGCTGGGTCTTACCCACACCGGTAGGACCAAGGAAGATGAAGCTGCCGATGGGGCGGTTGGGGTCCTTCAGGCCGGCGCGGTTGCGCTGAATGGCCTTCACCACCTTAGCCACCGCATCATCCTGGCCGATCACCTTACCCATCATCTCCTCCTTCATCCGGCGCAGCTTGCCGCTCTCTTTCTCGGCAATACGCGTCACGGGGATACCGCTCATCATGGCCACCACTTCGGCCACGTTGTCCTCGGTCACCGTGGTGCGGTTACTCTTGCTCTCTTCCTCCCAAGCCTTCTTGGCCTTGTCCAGCTCTTCGAGCAATTGGCGCTCGCGATCGCGAAGCTTGGCGGCCTCCTCGTAGCGCTGGCTGCGCACCACCTTGTTCTTCTCTTCCTTGATGTCTTCGATCTTCTGCTCTACATCGAGGATGTTCTTGGGCACCACGATGTTGCTGATATGCACACGGCTGCCGGCCTCGTCCAGGGCGTCGATGGCCTTGTCGGGCAGGTGGCGGTCGGTGATGTAGCGGTTGGTGAGCTTCACGCACGCTTCCACGGCCTCGGGGGTGAAGTTCACGTTGTGGTGGTCCTCGTACTTCTCCTTGATGTTGTTGAGGATCTGGATGGTCTCGTCAACACTGGTGGGTTCCACCAACACCTTCTGGAAGCGGCGCTCCAAGGCACCGTCCTTCTCGATGTACTGGCGATACTCATCCAAGGTGGTGGCCCCGATGCATTGGATCTCGCCACGCGCCAGGGCAGGCTTGAACATGTTGCTGGCATCGAGGCTTCCGCTGGCGCCACCTGCTCCCACGATGGTGTGGATCTCGTCGATGAAGAGGATCACGTCCGGGCTGTTCTCCAGCTCGTTCATCACCGCCTTCATACGCTCCTCGAACTGGCCGCGGTACTTGGTGCCGGCCACCAGGCTGGCGATATCGAGCGCTACAATGCGCTTGCCGAACAACACGCGGCTCACCTTGCGCTGAATGATGCGCAGGGCAAGGCCTTCGGCGATGGCGCTCTTACCCACGCCGGGCTCACCGATAAGCACGGGGTTGTTCTTCTTGCGGCGGCTCAGGATCTGGCTTACGCGCTCGATCTCCTTCTCGCGGCCTACGATCGGGTCCAACTTGCCGTCCTCGGCCAGTTTGGTCAGGTCGCGGCCAAAATTGTCCAGCACCGGCGTCTTGCTCTTGCTGTCGCCCTGCTTGCGCTGGCCTCCGCCACCGCCACCGGCGAACCCGCTGCTGTCATCATCATCATCGTCCGTGCTCTGCGGGCCTTGCGCCTTGGGCGGCTTGCTGGTGTAGGTGCTATCGCTGGGACCTCCGTTGGCCAGGATGGCATCCACCTCGTGCTTCACGCTCTCGTAGTCCACGTGGAACTTGTGCAGCGTACGTGTGGCCAGGTTGTCCTCGTCCTTCAGCATGCTCAATAGCAGGTGTTCGGTATCGATGTTCGGGCTCTTGAAGAGCTTGGCCTCCAGGAAGGTGATCTTCAGCATCTTCTCGGCCTGCTTCACCAAGGTGATCTTGTCCTTGTCGGGCGGGGCCATGGCACTGGCGGGTTCCATGGAGCCTTCGACCATGCGCCGAAGCTCATCCAAGTCCACCTCCAGCCTTCGAAGGATCTTCACCGCGTTGCCATCGCCGTCGCGGATAAGGCCGAGCAGGATGTGCTCAATGCCGATGTAGTTATGTCCCAGGCGCAATGCCTCTTCACGACTGAAGGTGATGACATCGCGGACCCGGGGGGAGAATTTGGCGTCCATTCTGGATCGTTGGGTTCGGTTCAGGAAGCTCGGTAGTACGTTGCTTGTCGTCCTTGCGAAGTTAGCCTCGTTCTGAGCGGGGGCAAGCTATTCAACGCGCCTTTCGCCCTTCGGTTCACAAGCCCCGGTTTTATCCACAGCAGGGTGTGCGGTGTGTGGATAAGTTCTGGGCCGTCAGGATCGTGCATTCGGACTACTTTCGGGCTCCCTTTTGGGGAGCCTGTTCAACAAGGACCGGGCCACCGTGACGAACTGACAGATATGGCAGAAGGAGAGAAGATCATTCCGATCAACATCGAGAACGAAATGCGCACCGCCTACATCGATTATTCGATGTCGGTGATCGTGAGCCGGGCCCTGCCCGACGTGCGCGACGGACTGAAGCCGGTACACCGCCGCGTGCTTTACGGCATGCAGGACCTGGGCGTGCTGAGCAACCGTCCGTACAAGAAGAGCGCCCGTATCGTGGGAGAGGTGCTGGGTAAGTACCACCCGCATGGCGATGGCAGCGTGTACGACGCCATGGTGCGCATGGCCCAGGACTGGAGCCTCCGCTACCCGCTGGTGGACGGCCAGGGCAACTTCGGCAGTATTGATGGAGACAGCCCCGCCGCCATGCGATACACCGAGGCCCGTCTGAAGAAGATCGCTGAGGAGGTGCTCGCTGACCTGGACAAGGAGACGGTGGACATGCGCCCCAACTTCGACGATTCGTTGGAGGAGCCCAGCGTGATGCCCACACGGGTGCCCCAATTGCTGGTGAACGGCGCCGCAGGTATCGCTGTGGGTATGGCCACCAACATGCCACCCCACAACCTGAGCGAGGTGTGCGATGGCATCCTGGCTTTTATCGACAATAAGGACATCACCACCGAGGGACTGATGGAGCACATCAAGGGTCCCGATTTCCCAACGGGCGGTGTGATCTATGGCGTGGACGGTATCCGCGAGGCTTACGAGACCGGCCGCGGCAAAGTGGTGCTGCGTGCCAAGTGCCACATTGAAGAGGATGATCGCACGGGTCGCGAGACCATCATCGCCACCGAGATCCCGTACCAGACCAACAAGGCCGTGCAGCTCGTGAAGGGCGTGGCCGATCTGGTGAACGATAAGCGGATCGAGGGCATCAGCGATGTGAACGACTACAGCGACCGCACGGGTATCCGCGTGGCGTATGAGGTCAAGCGCGAGGCCATGGGCACCGTGGTGCTCAACCAACTGTACAAGTACAGTTCGCTGCAAACGAGCTTCAGCGTGAACAACATCGCCCTGGTGGGCGGGCGGCCCATGCTGCTCGGCCTCAAGCCGATGATCTCGCACTTCGTGGACCACCGCCTCGATGTGATCGTGCGTCGCACCAAGTTCGACCTACGCAAGGCCGAGGAGCGTGCCCACATCCTGGAAGGCCTGCTGATCGCACTGGACCACTTGGATGCCGTTATCGCCCTGATCCGCGCCAGCCAGACACCGGACATTGCCCGCGAAGGATTGATGGGCCAGTTCGGTCTCAGCGAGATCCAAGCACGCGCCATCCTCGATATGCGTCTCCAGCGCCTTACGGGTCTGGAGCGCGACAAGATCAAGGAGGAATATGCCGAGCTGATGAAGCTCATCGATCACCTCCGGGCCGTGCTCGCCGACGAATCGCTCCGTTACAAGATCGTGAAGGAGGAGACCCTCGAGATCAAGGAGAAATATGGCGATAAGCGCCGCACCGAGATCGTGCACGCCAGCGGCGATATGCGCATCGAGGACCTGATCGCCGATGAGGCCGTGGCGGTGACCATCAGCCACTTGGGCTACATCAAGCGGACGGCTTTGGCCGAGTTCCGCACGCAGGCCCGTGGCGGTGTGGGCAGCAAAGGCAGCACCACCCGCGACGAGGACTTCCTGGAGCACCTGTTCGTGGCCACCAACCACAACTACCTGCTCATCTTCACCCAGAAGGGCCGGTGCTATTGGATGCGCGTCTTCGACATTCCCGAAGGCACCCGCCAGAGCAAGGGCCGCGCGATCCAGAACCTTGTCCAGTTGGAAGGCGATGACAAGGTGGTGGCCTATTTGAACGTAACGGACCTGAAGAGCGAGGACTACCTGAACAACCACTTTGTGGTGTTGTGCACCAAGAAGGGTATCATCAAGAAGACCACGCTGGAGGCCTATAGCCGTCCCCGCGCCAACGGCATCATCGCTGTGGGTATCCGTGAGGGCGACGAGTTGCTGGAAGCACGCCTCACCAACGGCAAGTGCCACATTATCCTGGCCAGTCGCGAAGGCCGGGCCGTACACTTCCAAGAGGATGATGTGCGCCCGATGGGCCGGAATGCCAGCGGTGTGCGTGGCATGAACCTCGGCGACGAGGAAGGCAACGAGGTGATCGGCATGATCGCCGTGGAAAGCGCCGAGCTCTCCACCCGTCAGGTGATGGTGGTCAGCGAGAAGGGCTATGGTAAGCGCTCCGCCATCATGGATGAGAACGGCGAGTACGCATACCGCATGGTGAGCCGCGGTGGCAAAGGGGTGAAAACGATGCAGGTGACCGACAAGACCGGCAACCTCATCGCCATCAAGGACGTGCAGGCGGACGACCAGCTCATGATCATCAACCGGAGCGGGTTGACCATCCGCATGGGGCTGGAGGAACTGCGGGTTTTGGGCCGCGCCACACAGGGCGTGCGCCTGATCGAGCTGCGCAAGAACGACCAGATCGCGGCAGTGGCCAAGATCGACGGCGCTCTGCGCGAGGAAGAAGGTGCCAATGACGACGCCACCGGAACCGAGGGTGAAGGTGGGGGCGGAACGGATGGCACCGAAGTTGATAAGGGAACCAGCGAAGAATGATCCGAACACACTCAACAGTGACCATGAAGAACCTGCTGACGATCGCCCTGACCACGGCAACCATGGGCCTTTTTGCCCAGAACGCCAACGTGGTGAGCGCATACAACGAAATGAAGGACGGCAACCTGGCCAAGGCTGCCGAGTACATTGAACCAGCAACCACCGACCCCAAGACCAGCGTATCTGAAAAGACCTGGCGGTACAGGGGGGACATATACCGCCTGATCGCCTTGGGTGAGGACGCCGCGTTGAAGCAACAATTCCCGGAAGCCATCGACCGGGCCATAGAAAGCTACCTGAAGGCCAACGAGTTGGATGCCAAGGGCAGCTACAAGCTGGAGAACGCTCGCGCGCTCCGCGCCATGCAGGGGGCTTCGCTGAACGCCGGCAACGATGCCTTCGGTGCCAAGGACTACGACAAGGCCATTGCCTGCTACGGACAATCCGAGCGTGTCGCGAAGAGCTTTGGCGAGGCGGACACCAACGCTGTGTTCAACTCAGCCTTGGCCTACGAGTCGAAGGGCGATGCCGCGAATGCCATCAAGCGTTACCAAGAGGCTCTTTCCCTGGGCTATAACAAGCCGGAGATCTACCGCTATATCTCGGGCCTGCAACGCAAGACCGAGGATAACAAAGGAGCCCTCGCGACCATTCGTGCCGGACGTGCGAAATTCCCTGATAACAAGGAGCTTATCATGGATGAAATGGCGCTCCTTTTGGCAGCTGACCAAGCTGATGAGGCAGAGAGCAGTGTGAAACTTGCCATTCAGAAAGACCCGAACAATCCGTTGCTCTACAGCGTCCTGGGCGGCCTCTATGACAAGAAGGCGGCCGATGCCAAGGACGATGCCGAGATCCAGAAGTGGTATGGCCTGGCAGAAGAGGCTTACAAGCAGGCCATTGCCAAGGATGCGAATTACTTTGACGCTTACTTCAACATTGGTGTGCTCTACAACAACCGTGCGGCCAACGAGTACGAAAAGTGCAACAAACTGAAGAGCGACACGGATTACGTGAAGTGCAAAAAGGTGGCCGACGACATCTACCTGCAGGCCGTGCCATACTTTGAAGGTGCGCACCGCTTGGACCCCAAGGACCAACAGACCATTCAGCAGCTGATGAAGCTGTATGCGAAGACCAACGACCAGGCCAAGTACCAGGAAATGAAGGACAAGCTTGGGAAGTAAGTCTCGGTTATGAAAACAGAAAGGGCCGGATCACTCCGGCCCTTTTTTCGTTGGTGGGATCAGCGATCACGTTCCCAAATGAGGTCCTCCCGATGGGGGGGCATCCGCTCCGGTTCGACAGGGCTCAACGATCCATTCCGGTTCACATGGAACGGTGCGAACCCGGAATTTCGGAGCAGCTTGAATATCTCCGCGTTCATTCCGTTCCGATCGGCCCTGATCTCGGTCTCCACCATGATGGTATCGATCGCGCCTGTGGACAACATGCGCGTTGCGCCCTTCAAGGCAGGAAGCTCGGAGTCCTCGATGTCGAGCTTAAGGAAATCGATGTGTGTGATGCCTTGCACGGTACAGAGGTCATCCAAACTGGTCACATCGACCTCGACCGGAATACGATCACCAGGGGTGTTGGCGCCTTCGAGCGCGGCATACCCGTGGCTGATCACTCGTGGCGTATCAAAGAAGGTATGCTTGCCGGTGCGATCGGTAAGCGCCATTGGCAGCAACTGCCATCCGGAAACCTTCCCAACAGGATTAAGTCGCTGAACACGAGCCAGACAGGTAGGGGACGGCTCCATGCTGAGCACCCGGCCTCCGGGGTAAACCATACCCTGTACCTGCGCGGCGAAATAGCCAATGTTACAGCCAGGGTCCAGGACCACCATGCCGGGCTTAAGCCGTTTACGCAGGTAATTCATGATGTTCTCCTCATACAGATCGAAGAGCATCATCCGGTGGTATTGGATGTCACGGTCCAGTTCCACACGAATTCCGTTGATCTCGCGAACGGCTGACTTTTCCGCGGGCCATTTGCCGACCATGTCCGCCAAGCGATGCCGTCCTCGCACAGGGAACTGTTTCATCAACCAGCGCAGGCCGCCTTCCGCAACATTAGACAGGGATCCCATTGCCGCGAAAGTAGGGGTTGGAAACGGATAGGACCGTGTTCAGAAGGTGAACCGAGAAAGTCCGCTTAAGTGCTTTCAGTCCGGCTAAGAAGGCGGCCTGTGCGAAACAGAAGAAGCAGTTACCCCAAAGGCCTTTGTCAACAAAGGTGTGATGGGAAAGGCGTTCGCGACCAGCGAATTACGACTTAACATAATATAAATTATGCGCCAATGTAGGCCAAGTCAGATCGTTGGGATATGCCAAGGCCCGATCCAGTTGGTATCACCATTCGCCCGTCCAAAACCGTTATCCCATTCCATGGGTCATTCTTGATCAACCACGGCCCATCAAGGTCCACCACATCCGCAAGGCCGGACAAATGCGCCATGGCCGTGCAACCCAGCGAGCTCTCGCTCATGGAACCAAGCATGACCTTCAGGCGAAGTTCTCGGGCCCGTTCTATCAAACGCGCCGCCCGGTCAAGTCCACCGCACTTCATTAGCTTGATGTTCACGCCACCGAACGCCTCGGATACCCTTTCCATATCCGCCTCATTCTGAAGCGATTCGTCAGCAAAAACGACCGCGCCGGTCCTATCCGTCAATACACGACTATCGCGATCGCGCCCGGTATCGAACGGTTGCTCGAAACCGATCAGGCGTTCAGCCGGGATCCGCTCAATGAGCTCTGCGGCCGAACTCACGGACGACATGCCCTGATTGCCGTCCAACAAGATCCTCGCGGACGTGTGCTTCAATATCAGTTCAAGGCGTTCAACCGCACGGTCATCCCCGACCTTGAGCTTGAACGCGCCCGTTGGTGGTAGTTCTTGGAGTTTCTCCAGTACCTCTTTGGGCGGGCATATACCAAGTGTCATGACAGATAAATGGCATACTGTAATAGGTGCTTTTAGTATCTGATATACAGTTGTATGCAGTTGTTTGCCTAAACTATCAATATAGGCCATGTGCAAACCGGCTCGAAGCGCTGGCATGTCTTCCAGAAAGCGGTGGTCGGCCAGGGCTTCCCCCAGCTTCCTCAATGACCACTGACCTTGTCCTGCCAGTATCCGCAACCGGTCCATTGCTTCAGGAACGGTCTCCTTCACATAGGGCGGCAAGGTCACTTCGCCATAGCCGAGTACACCGTCCTCCTCCAAACGGACGAACAGCGCATCGGTGCCGTCGCGCAGGCCGTGCGATGTTCCAAAGGGGTGCTTGAACAGCAGGCGGTAGGGACTGAACGCGATGGTCAATGACATGAGCCACGAAGGTATCCAGGCTCTGGTATGGCACGCATGTGATAACCCTTGGTGAGCAAGGCACGTAGGAACGGTCGGGCGAATACCCCCCATTCCCATGATCCGCGCTCTTCTCACCTCCCTGATCCTAGTCCTTGCGACACTGTCCGCCAGGGCCACGCACATGAGCGGCGGCGAGATCTACTGGGATTGCCTCGGCAACAACCAGTACCGCATCACCATGGTGATCTACCGCGATTGTGCTGGCATCAACGTGGACCCGAGCTATACGCTGCAAGTGACCAGCCCATGCGGGAACACCACGTTGGTGGTGAGCACCCCGGGCGGCCAGGAGATCTCGCAGCTGTGCAGCCAGCAACTGCCCAATAGTACGTGCAATGGCGGTTCGTTGCCGGGCATCCAGCAGTACATCTACACAGGCACCATCACGCTGCAGCCGTGCAACTTCTGGACGATCTCGTACACGAACATCTACCGCAACAACGCGATCGTGAACCTGCAGAACCCGGGTGCTCAGCGCACCTATATCCGGGCCACCATTAACAATGCCGCCGTTCCCTGCAACGATTCGCCCCAGTTCACGAATACGGCCATCCCGTTCGTGTGCCTTGGATTCCCCATTACGTACAGCTTCGGTGCCTTCGACCCCGAGTCAGATTCGTTGAGCTACCAGTTGATATCGGCGATGGGCATCAATGGTGCTCCTCTGGCCTATGTGTCGCCGAACACAGGCGCGGTTCCCATACCGGGCCTCACATTGAACCCAGCGACCGGTCAGGTGAACTTCACGCTGAACACACAGGGCAACTGGGTGGTGGTGGTGCAGGTGAACCACTGGGTGAACGGCCAGATCGTAGGTACCATAATGCGCGATATGCAGTTCGTGGCCTATCCCTGTACCAACGATCCGCCCGATCCGACCACAGGAGTCATCCAGAACGTGACCGGCTCGGCCATTCAGACCGGTCCCAGGGCCATAAGGGTATGCGAATCGGGCAGTTTCTGTTTCAGTATGCCCATCAGCGACCCGAACCTGCCAAACGTGCTCACGGCATTCAGTAACATCCAACAGAACCTGCCGGGGGCCACTTTCAGTTACACAGGGAGCAACCCGATCATGGCCACGGTCTGCTGGACCGCCCAGCCTGGGACCTCCGGCTTCTACCCGTTCATTGTGAACGTGAACGATGGCGCCTGTCCTATTCCGGCATTCCAGACCTATGTGTATGCGGTGACCGTGATCCCAGGACTATATGGCACCGTGGCCGCGACGAACGAAAGCTGCGCCGGGACCGCCAATGGCACAGCGTCCGTGAACGTCACGGCCGGTACAGCGCCATTCACCTATCAATGGAGCACGGGGGCCTCCACTCCCACGATCACTGCGGGTGCCGGCACCTACTCGGTGACCATGACCGACGCCAACGGCTGTGTATCGCCGCCCATGAGCGCCACCATTGTCACCACCGGTCAGCCCAACGTGGCCAATGCCGGCCCGGACCAAGTGGGATGTGCGGGCAGTTTCCCCGTAGCGCTGAACGGAAGCGTTACCAATGCCACTGGTGGTGTCTGGAGCGGAGGTGCTGGCACCTTTAGTGGCAACTGGCCGAACGTGGGCTACACCCCTACGGCAGCAGAGATCGCTGCAGGCACAGTATCGCTCACACTGACCACCACCGGGAACACCAGTTGCCCGCCCGCCAGCGATCAAGTGGTGCTGAACCTCCAGAACAACTTCGCCAATGCCACAGTAACTCCGACCCCTGCCCTCTGCTTCGGTACGGCCACTGGTTCGGCGGTGTTCGCTCCTGCGCAGCCCGGCTTCACCTACGCTTGGAGCACCACCCCGGTGCAGACCACGCCCATGGCCACGAACCTGATGCCAGGTAACTACAGCGTGACCGCAACGGATGCCTTCGGCTGCTCGATCACGCTGAGCACCACGATCGGTCCCGCGGCCCCCGTATCCATTGCCAGCTTGACCGCCACGGACGAAAGCTGCGCGGGGTTCGGTAATGGTACGGCGACGGTTAGCGTCACGGGCGGTACCACGCCTTATACCTATGCTTGGAGCAATGGGGCCAATACACCTTCCATTAACGCTATTGCAGGCACTTACACAGTCAGCATTACCGACGCGAATGGATGCGCACCCGCTACGGGCAGTATCACCATCAATGCCGCAGCACAGCCCAACCAGGCGAATGCCGGACCGGACCTGATCGGCTGCGTGGGAAGTTTCCCCATTGTGCTGAACGGTGGTGTGACCAACGCCACCGGAGGTGCTTGGAGCGGCGGTAGCGGCAACTTCAGCGGCACCTGGCCAAACGTGAACTATACACCCAGCGCGGCCGACATCACTGCGGGCAGTGTCACCCTCACCTTGGCTACCACGGGCAACACCAACTGCCCACAGGCCACGGACCAACTGGTGCTGAACATCCCGAACAGCTTTGCGAACGCCACGGTATCACCCACCGATGCGTTGTGCAACGGCACGGCCACAGGTTCTGCGGCATTCGCCCCTGCCCTGCCTGGCTTCACTTACAGTTGGAGCACTACGCCTGTGCAGACCACGGCCACGGCCACTGACCTGGCTGCAGGCAATTACACCATTACCGCCACGGACGCCTTTGGTTGTACCACCACGCTCAGCACCACCATAGGCCAGCCGAACGCGATCGCTCTGGCAGGTCTTACCGCCACCGATGAGAGCTGCTCTGGATTCGGCAACGGCTCTGCTAGTGCAAGTGCCTCCGGAGGTACGTCCCCCTATTCCTACACATGGAGCAACGGTGGCAGCTCCGCATCCATCACGGCGGGTGCCGGAACGTACATCGTCAGCATCACCGATGCCAACGGATGCGCGCCCGCTACAGGAAGCATCACCATCAACGCGGCTGCTCAGCCCAACCAGGCCAATGCCGGACCGGACCTGATCGGCTGCGTGGGAAGTTTCCCCATTGCGCTGAACGGTGGTGTGACCAACGCCACCGGAGGTTCTTGGAGCGGCGGTAGCGGCAACTTCAGCGGCACCTGGCCCACTGTGAACTACACGCCCAGCGTGGACGACATCACTGCGGGCAGTGTCACCCTCACCTTGTCCACCACCGGCAACACCGACTGCCCACAGGCTGCGGACCAACTGGTGCTGAACATCCCGAACAGCTACGCGAACGCCACGGTGAGCCCCACCGATGCAATCTGCTTTGGCACCCCCACTGGGTCGGCCGTGTTCGCCCCTGCCCTGCCCGGTGCCACCTATGTGTGGAGCACCACACCCGTGCAGACCGCCGCCACGGCCACCAATCTGATGCCCGGCAGCTACAACGTGACCGCGACCGATAGCTACGGATGCAGCATCACACTGAGCACCACCATCGGCCCGGTGGCGCCAGTGTCGATCGCGTCGCTCACCGCTACCGACGAGAGCTGTGCTGGATTCGGTAACGGAACGGCCACGGTGACCGCCACTGGTGGCACCATGCCCTACACCTACGCATGGAGCAATGGCGGCAACTCAGCTTCCATCACGGCAGGCGCCGGCACCTATTCCGTGAGCATCACCGATGCCAACGGTTGTGCACCGGCCACTGGCAGCATCACCATCAACGCCACGGGTCAACCCAATGCGGCTAACGCCGGGCCCGATCTGGTGGGCTGCCTGAACAGCTATCCCATTGCCATTAACGGCAGCATCGTGAACGCCACCGGGGCCATTTGGACGGGCGGTCAAGGTGCCGTGGTGGGTGGTGGCGCCGCGATCCAGTACATGCCAACAACGGCCGAAGTGCTGGCGGGTGGCGTAACGCTTACCCTGACCACCACCGGCAACAGCACCTGTCCCCCGGCCTCGGACCAGGTCTTCATCGCGTTGAGCAACAGCTTCCTCAACGCAGCGCTGAGCTCCACCGACCTGTCGTGCAACAGTTCGGGCAATGGCAGCATCGTCTTCGCTCCCGCCCTGCCCGGCAACACCTATGTGTGGAACGATCCCCTGGCACAGAGCACACCGAACGCAACAGGATTGGCGGCCGGCACCTACACCGTGCAGGTCACCGATGCCTTGGGTTGCGACACCACCCTTTCGGCCACCATCACCGAACCGGCCGTGCTTTCCATTGCCGCATTGAACAGCACCAACGCGAGCTGCAACAACGGCAACAACGGCAGCGCACAGGTACTGGTGAGCGGTGGAACGCCCAACTACTCATTCACGTGGAGCAGTGGTCAATCCACTGCGGTCATCGGCAACCTGACGGCCGGCACCTACAGCGTGAACGTGACCGATGCCAACGGCTGCACCACCTCGGGCAGCACCACCATCACACAACCGGCGCCCATCGTGCTGAGTGCGTTCGCGCCCGATACCGTCTGTGTGAACGCACCCGTCACCCTCACCGCACAGGCCAATGGTGGCACCGGCAACTTCATCTATACCTGGGCGGGCCTGGGCTCTGGCAGCACGCTAACCGCAGCGTTCACCCAATCGCAGAACGTGGTGGTGAACGCCACCGACCAGAACGGCTGCACCTCAGCACCGGTAACGTTGCCCGTGTATGTATTGAACCTCAACACGGCCTCCTTCACTGCCTATGGCGATACCACGGTATGCCCTGGCGGCATGGCCAATGTGGGCGCCATCTTCGGTAACTACCCAGGCTCCTGGACCATGGTATGGACAGAACTGGGCACGCTGGGCAATGGTCCCTTCACGGTACCCATTACCGGCGATCAGGACCTGAATGTGGTGGTCACCGACCAGTGCGGCAATGTGCGCACGGAAGTGGTGGAGCTTCGTTTGCAAACGCCGCCGGCCATCGTATTGCCGCCCATCATCGCACAAGGCTGCGCCCCACTGGGCGTACAATTCCCCAACCTGCAACTGGGCAGCGGGCTCACCTACAGCTGGAACCTGGGCAACGGCAGCAGTTCATCGCAGGCATCGCCCAACGTGACCTACGCAGCGGGCACCTACAGCGTAAGCCTTACCGTGACCACGTCCTTGGGTTGCACCTCCACCAGCCCCAGCACTGGCCAAGTGGTGGCCTACCTGCCCCCCACGGTCTCCTTCTCGGCCAGCACTTGGACCGCACCGGTGGACAATGGCAGCATTGCCTTCACCTCGCAGACCACGGGCAACATTACCGGTTATGCGTGGACCTTTGGCGATGGCGGCACCAGCACTACGCCGAACCCCACGCACGTGTATGGCGATGTGGGCACATACGATGTGGAACTGATCGTTACTGACGTGAACGGGTGCACGGCCATTGCGGAGAACCCTGTGGTGATCACGCCGGTGTACGACATCACCCTACCCACCGCATTCACCCCGAACCCCAATGGCGGCCAAGGTGGTGGCTACGATCCGAACGACCTCAGCAACGATGTGTTCTATGCCTTTGTGCGCAGTGTGAAGGACTTCCGCATGCGGATCTTCAACCGCTGGGGCGAGCTCATTTTCGAGAGCACCGACGTGCGGATCGGTTGGGATGGATATTACCGTAACCAGCTCAGCCCACAGGACGTATATGTCGTTCAGACGTGGGTGCGGTTCGTGGATGACAAGGAAGTCCAGAAGCTGACCGATCTCACGCTGTTCAGATGAACGCGGGGAGGAACAGATCACTTCTCTTACTGACCTTGATGCTGATGACCCTGCAACGGGCCAAGGCACAGGACCCGCAGTTCTCGCAGTTCTACGCGGCCCCGCAATACGTCAACCCTGCGCTAACGGGCAACACGCACCAGGACCGCATCGGCCTCAACTATCGCCTACAGTGGCCCGGTGTGCAGCCCGGTTACGAGACCTACATGGCCGCCTACGACCATCGGTTCAGCACGGTGAACGCGGGTATCGGGGGCATGGTGCTGCGCGACAAGGCAGGCACGAACGGGCTCACCTTCACCACCATCGGCCTTAACTACAGCTATGAGGCCCGCATCAATTACAAGCGCGCCGTGCGTGGCGGGCTTCGCTTGGGCTACACCATGCGCGGCACCGATCCCAGCGGCTACCTCTTCGCAGACCAGGTGATCCGCGATAATGCCGCTCAGTCCGTTGAAGCCAACCTGGTGGAGCGGGTCAGCTACCTGGACATGGCCGCTGGCTTCATGTACTACAGCGAGCAGTTCTATGTGGGCACCTCCTTCAACCACATCAACCGGCCCAACCAAAGCCTGGTCCTTGGTGGCGAGGCACGACTGCAGGTGCGCACCACGGTACACGCGGGCTACAGCTTTGCCACTGATGGCCGGTCGTTCAGCAAGGCCGATACCCGCATGACCCTTGCAGCGCACTACAAGGCCCAGGGTAAATGGGACCAGTTTGATATGGGGTTCTACCTGAGCCATCACCAACTGATGGGTGGCCTTTGGTACCGGGGACTGCCCGTGGTGAAGGCCTACCAGCAAGGCTATGGCAACGATGAATCGGTGATCCTGATGGCCGGTCTCGAACTGGACCAACAGTTCCGCGTGATCTACAGCTACGACATCACCATCAGCAAGCTCACCATGCGCAGCGGAGGCGCGCACGAGATCAGCCTGCAGTACGAGTGGCCCCGCAAGGCCAAGAACCGGAAGCACCGGACGGTGCCCTGCCCGAAGTTCTGATCACAGCTCGTAGCGAAGGAACACCGCGCAAAGCACTGCGAGCATCGCTAAAGCGAAACCCAGCTCATAGCGCCTGGGTCTTCCACTGAAGCGGGCATAGGCCCACACGACAAGCGCTGTAGTGAGGAATGCGGCGAACATCGGCCACACCCAGCCGTAGGTCATCACGCGGCGCATCTGGCCGTCAACGATATTGATGCCTTCGTTCGGAAAAAGCGCGCCCCAAAGACCGGAACAGCCTTCCACCAGGGCTGCAAGCACCGTGATCGTGAAGAGAAGGAGCCACGTTCTTCTGAACGCACGTTCCTGCTTCATGAAGTAACCTGCTATTGGCAAACAGGCGATGACGATCGCCACCACCTGCGGCCATTCCTTCAAATGCGTTTGGTAGGCTCCAGCGCCCAGAAGGACCGCGCAGAACAACAGTGCTACCAGAGCGCTCCGCATGGCTCACATCCGCTCCGGCACCTCAATTCCCAAACACCACATCCCCTTCTGCACCGCCTTGGCCACGGCAGCGCTCAGGGCCAGGCGGAAGTTGCGCTTGGTGGCATCCTCCTCCTTCATCACGGGAATGGCCTGGTAGAAGCTGTTATAGGCCTTCACCAGCTCGTAGGTGTGGTTGGCCAGCGCTGAAGGGTCCAATTTGGTGGCCGACTCGTCCAGCACGGCCGGGAAATGGTGAAGCAGCTTGATGACGGTGCGTTCCTCGGGGAGCAATCCCGATGTGGTCATGTGGTCATGTGCCCATGTGCCCATGCCATCCGCCTTGCGCAACAGGCTCTTGATCCGTGCGTAGGTGTACTGGATGAAGGGTCCGGTGTGGCCCTGCAGATCGATGCTGGCGGCGGGGTCGAAGAGCATGCGCTTCTTCGGGTCCACCTTCAGGAGGAAGTACTTGAGCGCGGCCAGGCCGATCATCTCGTACAGGGCCGCCTTCTCCGCCTCGCTGAAGTCGTCCAGCTTGCTGAGCTCCTCGCCCATGCGGCGCGCCTCGCTCACCACTTCGTCGATGAGGTCGTCGGCGTCCACAACGGTGCCTTCACGGCTCTTCATCTTGCCGCTGGGCAGGTCCACCATACCGTAGCTGAGGTGGAAGAGCTCATCGGCCCACGCGAAACCGAGCTTCTTGAGGATGATGAACAGGACCTTGAAGTGGTAATCCTGCTCGTTGCCCACGGTGTAAATGAGCTTGCTGAGGCCGGGGTATTCCTCAAAGCGCTTGATGGCCGTGCCGATGTCCTGCGTCATGTACACGCTGGTGCCATCGCGGCGCAGCAGCACTTTCTCATCGAGGCCTTCGGCGGTGTTGTCCACCCACACGGCGCCATCCTTCTCGTAGAACACGCCCTTCTTCAGCCCTTCGAGCACATCGGCCTTGCCCAGCACGTAGGTCTGGCTCTCGTAGTAATTGCGGTCGAAGTCCACCCCGGCGCGGGCGTAAGTGGCATCGAAACCGGCGTAGCACCAGCCGTTCATGGTGGCCCACAGCGCGCGCACCTCGGGGTCGTTGGCCTCCCACTTGCGGAGCATCTCCTGGGCCTCGAGCAGGATGGGTGCGCTCTTTTCCGCGTCCTCCTTCGCGCTGCCGCTCGCCACCAGTGCTTCGATCTCGGCCTTGTAGGCCTTGTCGAACTCCACGTAGTATTTGCCCACCAGCTTATCGCCCTTCACGCCTGCGGAGGCCGGTGTTTCGCCGTTGCCGAAGCGCTGCCAGGCCAGCATGCTCTTGCAGATGTGGATACCGCGGTCGTTGATCACCTGCACCTTCACCACCTCGTTGCCAGCGGCCTGCAGGATGCGGCTCACGCTGTAGCCCAGGAAGATGTTGCGCAGGTGGCCCAGGTGCAGCGGCTTGTTGGTGTTGGGGCTGGCGTACTCCACCATCACCTTCTTCCCCGTGGGCGCGAAGGCGAGGATGTCGCGCTCTCCTGCTTCCTTCAGGAATGCGAGCCAATAGCTGTCCGCGATCACGATGTTGAGGAAGCCCTTCACCACGTTGAAGCGCTCCACCACGGACACGTTCGTCTTCAAATGCTCACCGATGGATTGCGCCGTCTGCTCGGGGCCCTTGCCGCTCAGTTTCAGGAAGGGGAACACGTTGATCGTGACATCGCCCTCGAACTCGGGGCGCGTGGCCTGGAAGCCGATGCTTCGCGCGTCGAGCTCCTTGCCGAAGAGTTGCGCGAAGGCGCCTTGCAGCGCGGGAGTCAGAAGGGATTGAAGTCTGTCCTGGAACATCGGGCGGCAAAGGAAGGGCAACGATCGTCACGCCGGAGGCCGGGCGAGCAACGCTCGCTTGTCCCGGCCATCCGGCGTCTCACCAAGCACCATCCTCCTGCTTGAGTGAGATTCCGGATGCGCGGGGACCTGCTGCTTCGCAGCACCCGCGCTCCGGAATGACGCTCAGTGTGATGCAAGAAAATTCTCCGCCATCATGCACCGCACGCTGCCACCGCCGATGGCCTCGATCACGGGCACGGC
>JAEUSY010000055.1 GCA_016788295.1 Flavobacteriales bacterium | reverse complement strand
CACGCTGCTGATGGCCACACCGGCCTTGCCCACATCGCCCTTCACGCGAGGGTGGTCGCTGTCGTAGCCGCGATGCGTGGCGAGGTCGAAGGCGACGCTGAGGCCCATCTGCCCGGCGGCGAGGTTGCGGCGGTAGAAGGCGTTGCTCTCCTCGGCCGTGCTGAAGCCCGCGTACTGCCGGATGGTCCACGGGCGGATGGCGTACATGCTGCCGTAGGGCCCGCGCAGGTAGGGCGGGATGCCGGCGGCGAAGTGCAGGTGCTCCAGCTGCTCGGTGTCGACGGGTGTGTAGAAGGACTTGAGGGGGATCTCTTCGCGGTTTGCAATGCTCGGTAATGGAGGAGATGGAGGTAAGGGAGGAGCGGGATGCCCGCCTCCCTTACCTCCATCGCTTTCCTCACCTCCATTACCCAGTTCTGCGACCAGCACATCCGTCAGCTTCTCCACGGTGTACGAGCCCCCGATCGGATCGGCCACACGTCCCAGGAAGCTCTCGTCGCGGAGCAGGTTGTGGATGTTGCGCACGATGCGGCGGGCGAGCACATCGCCTTCGGGTAGGGCAGGAGTGGGGACGGTCAGCCCATCACAGCCTCCGGTGATCGCGCTGACGGCCTGTAGCGTGGCGCGGATCAGGTTCTCGTGCGCCGACCTCGTTTCAGAAGGGTAGGAGACCACTGCCTGGGTCCACGTGGTGTGCGAGCAATCGTGCTCGGGTTTGAACGCATCCACCACGGTCGCCCAGGCCTCACGGAAGGCGCGCAGGCGGGCCACCTCCAGGAAGAGGTCGTCGCCGAGGTGGAGGCGGAACTGCAGGCGGGCGCAGGCGTCGTCGATGGTGTAGCCCTGATCGAGCATCCTCTGGAGCAGTGCCCGGCCTTGTTGCAGGGCATCCTGCGTGTTCCGCGAAGCGCCATCGCTCACGCTGAAGAGGCGGATGCGCGGATACTTCGCGATACGGTCCTTCAGGTCGCTGATAGCTGCATCGTGCGGCAAGCCCAAGCAGAAGCTGACCTCTGTGGCGGGTGTGTTCTGTTCCTGATGCAACTGGAGCAGCGCGTCCAGCACGCTCGCAGTGCCGTCCACCGCCAGGTCGATCGCACCCACCCAGACGTCCTTCAGATCGGCGCGGAGGTCCTGGGGTTTACCCAGGAGTTCAAGCGCATCGGCGCCGCCCATCAGCGCTTCAAGGGCGAGCTTGTTCGCGGCGGACCCAGCAGCATCAATGGCCACCGACGCACGCCAAGGGTTGCCGTCGCGCTTCACGCCTCGACGTCGGCCTTGGTATACAGCGCCCTCTGCGGCCATCTGGAAGGGCGGCAAGACGACGCCATCCACTTGCACATTGAGCGAGCCGGGCTCCTTGTCCTTCAGTTCCTTCTTGATCACGGCCTCCCATTGCTCCCGTGTGGCGGGAGGGAATGCATCGAAGAGTCGTTCTGTGGTCATTCATCGGTCGCCGTGGCGCTTGGCAAGGGCGATGGTGCGAAGTTCGGGCATGGCCCCCAATACTGACCCTCGTCAGGCGCGATGCTCAGCAGGGCTCGCACTTTCGCGCCTGATCATGAAGCACCGCACCATCATCGAGCCGTTCCGCATCAAGTCCGTGGAACCCATAGCGCTCAGCACGGAACAGGAACGTACGGCCCATCTCGAAAGGGCGCACTTCAACCCCTTTCTACTTCCCTCGCGTTCGGTGATCATTGATCTGCTTACGGACAGTGGCACCAGCGCCATGAGCGCCCGGCAATGGGCCGGGATGATGGAGGGTGATGAGGCCTATGCAGGCTCTGTCTCGTGGCACCGTATGGAGCAGGAAGTGCAGGACCTTACCGGCATGCAGCATGTGTTGCCCACGCACCAAGGCCGCGCAGCAGAGCGCATCATCTATGGTCACTTGGGCGGACCAGGCAAGGTGTTCATCAGCAATACCCATTTCGATACCACCCGTGCCAACATCGAGTTCTCTGGCGCCATGGCCATCGATATCCCCATCGCCGAAGGCAGGGATCCCGCTCTGGAGCATCCCTTCAAAGGCAATATGGACCTACAGGCACTGGCCTTGTTGCTTACAGAGCACAAGGCGAATGTCGGTGCGGTGATCCTTACCGTGACCAACAACAGTGGCGGGGGGCAGCCCGTGAGCATGGCGAATGCGGCCGGTGTTGCCCGGTTGTGCAAGGAGCATGGTGTGTTGTTCCTGCTGGATTGCTGCCGGGTGGCCGAGAACAGCTGGTTCGTGAAACACCGTGAAGAGGGAATGGCGACGCTCAGCTATCGCGAGATCGCTCAGCACATGTTCGCCCTGGCAGATGGTGCAGTGATGAGCGCGAAAAAGGACGCACTGGTGAACATGGGCGGCTTTCTGGCCTTGCGCGACAGTGCATTGGCCGAGGCTTGCAAGAACCTCTTGATCATTACCGAGGGTTTCGCCACGTACGGCGGTCTTTCGGGCCGCGACATGGAGGCCATTGCCATCGGTCTGCAAGAGGTCTTCGATCCATCCTACCTGGACTACCGGATCCGGAGCACGTCGTACTTGGGTGATGCGTTGCACGCAATGGGTGTACCGCTAATGCGCCCGATCGGCGGTCATGCCGTGTACATCGATGCAAAGCGCCTGTATCCGCACATTCCTCCCGAAGAGTATCCGGGCCAAACGCTGGTCTGTGAGCTGTACCGGTTGGGTGGTATCCGCAGTGTGGAGATCGGTTCCGTGATGTTCGGTAAGTATGATGATGCGGGCTCCCTTGTACCTGCGTCCATGGAACTTGTACGGCTTGCCATACCAAGACGCGTGTACACCCAAAGCCACATCGAGTATGTGATCGAGACCTTTGAGGAGGTGTTGCGTACACGCCATGAGGCACGCGGATTCCGCATTGTGAAGGAGCCGCGTTTCCTGCGCCACTTCACGGCACATTTTGAACAGCTGTAGAAATGAGCGCTCACCCCATCCGCATCACCAAGCGTTACTCCTTCGAACTGGCGCACGCGCTCTATGCCCACGACGGTGGTTGCGCCCAGGTCCACGGCCACTCCTATGTGTTGGAGGTGACCCTGCTCGGTATACCGCGCGTAGAACAGGGCCATCCAAAGAACGGAATGGTGATGGACTTTGCCGATCTGAAGGCCATTGTGAACAAGGAAGTGGTCCATCGTTATGATCACGCCCTGTTGTTGTCCGAGCAGCACAGGGAAACCATCGGTACGCTGGGCAGTCCATTCGGAAAGGTCCTATTCGTTCCATGGCAGCCCACCTGCGAGAACATGGTGCTGGATATCGTGGCGCGCATCGGTACACAGTTGCCTGCCGGTGTTTCGTTGTTGGCGGTACGTTTACACGAGACCGCTACCAGCTATGCCGAGTGGAACGTACACGATGCGATCCGATGATCCGGAACATGACGATCGTCAGGTTTTTGGTGCGCTGCAACCCTTGTTGGACGTGGGTTCCGTGTGACATGGATCACTGTGGGAAGTAGTCGAACGATGGACCTTTGTTCAGCCGTTCAGTATGCGGCATCTGACCGAAAACTCACTGACCCATGAAAATCCAACAGATCTACACCGGGTGCATCGCACATGCTGCCTACTACCTGGAAAGCAACGGCGAAGCGGCCATATTCGATCCCCTGCGCGAAGTGCAGCCGTACATTGATAGGGCCACTGCTGACGGCGCTTCCATCAAGTACGTGTTCGAGACGCACTTCCATGCCGACTTTGTGAGCGGACACTTGGACCTGGCCGCGAAGACCGGCGCCACCATCGTTTACGGCCCAACGGCCAAACCCGGTTTCGAAGCCCATGTGGCCACGGACGGTGAGCTTTTCAATGTGGGCAAGGCCAAGGTGAAGGTGATCCACACACCGGGCCATACCATGGAAAGCACCACCTACCTGGTGATCGATGAGAACGGTAAGGAGCACGGCATCATTACCGGCGACACCCTGTTCATTGGTGATGTCGGTCGCCCCGATCTGGCACAGCATGTGATCGCCGACCTCACCGAGGACAAACTGGCCGGGCACCTGTTCGATTCGCTCCGCAACAAGATCATGCCGCTGAGCGATGACTTGATCGTGTATCCGAACCATGGTGCTGGCAGTGCCTGCGGCAAGAACATGAGCAAGGAGACCACGGATACCTTGGGCAACCAGAAGCGCACCAACTACGCGTTGCGTCCGGACATGACGAAGGAGGAGTTCAAGAAGGAACTGCTCACCGGACTCACCGCGCCTCCCGGCTACTTCCCGAAGAACGTGCTGATGAACATACAAGGCTACGAGAGCTTGGACCGGGTGATGGACCGCGGTATGCGCGCCCTGAACGCGGCCGACTTTGAAGTGGTGGCCAATGAAGAGCTTCCGCTGGTGTTGGACACCCGTCCTGCTGAGGTCTTTGCAAAAGGCTTCATTCCGAACAGTGTGAACATCGGCCTGGACAGCAACTTCGCGATGTGGGTGGGCGAAATGGTGCCAGACATCAAGCAGGCCATTCTTTTAGTGACCGAGCCTGGCCGGGAAGAGGAGAGCATCATTCGCCTGAGCCGGGTGGGTTATGACAACACCATCGGTTTCCTGCAGGGTGGTTTCGAAGCATGGAAGGCCACAGGCAAGGAAGTGGATACCGTTGACCGTATCAATGCGGCCGAGTTCGCCAAGCGCTACACGGCAGGGCCGATCGTGATCGATGTGCGCAAGAAGAGCGAGTTCGATAGCGAGCATGTGGTGGATGCCATCAACGTGCCGCTGAACCAGATCAGCCAGCACTTGGCACAGTTCCCGAAGGACAAGCCCTTCATCCTGCACTGTGCCGGTGGCTATCGCAGCATGATCGCAGCCTCCATCCTGAAGCAGCGCGGCTGGGAGAATTTCGTTGATGTGGAAGGCGGCTTCAACGCCATCAAGGATACCGATGTGAGGCGCACGGAATATGTGTGCCCCACGACGATGCTCTGACCGTAGGGAGGTTGGGCAACGGCCGGCGCCTCTGGGAGCGATCCCAGGGGCGTTGGTCATTTCATTAGCGAACATTCGTCATGAATTGCATGAATGCCCCGGCCTACCTTTGCAACGCATGTTCAAGTTACTGGCACGAACAGTACTCCTCATCTGGCTCCAGCTTTACATGCTGGGTCCTGAGATGATGAAGTTGCCCATGCTCATTGGACACTATCATGAGCATGTCGCCCAGGATGGTGCGCTATCATTCGCTGACTTCATTGCACAGCATTACGCCAATGGTGGACATGAAGAGGCTGATCACGAAGGCCACGAGAACCTGCCATTCCACCACCATCACCACGGTGCCACCGTTGACCATTGTGCGTGTAAGGTGTGGACCAGCGATCCCGCGCCTGCGGTGAGCTTTCCCACCCTTTTGGGCGATCGCCCTGTGGGAGCAGTGGTTGACGAAGGAGAACTAGCGGGCCATCGGCGAGCACTGTTGCAGCCGCCCCGAGCCTTGGCTTGAACCGGGCCGGAGTTCCACATTGATCTTGGGGATCGGCCGAGCCAAGGGTCTGCCATAAGCGGGTCCTAGGCGTTCCATGTACCGTTCACTAGATCAACATCATGCTTGACCGCATCATCGCATTCTCCATCAGGCAGAAGCTCATCATCGGGCTGCTTGTCCTGGGCTTGATCGGCTGGGGTGTTTACAACGTCACCCAATTGCCCATCGACGCCGTTCCCGATATCACCAACAACCAGGTGCAGGTGATCACCGTGAGCCCCGCGCTGGGGGCCGGCGACATCGAGCGCCTGATCACCTTCCCCATCGAGCAGGCCACGCGCAACGTGCCGGGCATCATCGAGCAGCGCAGCTTCAGCCGTTTCGGGCTCTCGCTCGTCACCATCGTGTTCGACGACGCCACCGACATCTACTGGGCACGGCAACAGGTCACTGAGCGTCTCACCCAGCTAACCATCCCCGAAGGCCTTGGGAAACCGGAGCTCGGCCCGGTCTCGAGCGGTCTGGGCGAGATCTTCCAGTACGTGGTGAAGCCCAAGCCCGGCTACGAAGGCAGGTTCGACGCTTCGGAACTGCGTACCATCCAGGACTGGATCGTGCGGCGACAGCTCATCGGCACGGAAGGCGTGGCCGACGTGAGCAGCTTCGGCGGCAAACTGAAGCAGTACGAGATCGCCGTGGACCCCGCACGACTGGGTGCCATGGGCATCACCATTGCGGATGTCTTCGATGCCGTGTCCCGCAACAACGCCAACACCGGCGGGGCGTACATCGAAACAGGACCGTCCATGCTCTTCATCCGCACCGAAGGCCTCATCGCCGACATGGAGGCCATCCGCACCATCCAGGTGAAGGTGCTGCCCGACCATTCACCGGTGCTGTTGCATGACGTGGCCGAGGTGCGCCTCGGCACTGCGACCCGCTACGGTGCCATGACCTACAACGACGAAGGCGAAGCGGCCGGTGCCGTGGTGATGATGCTGAAGGGCGCGAACTCCAGTGCGGTCATCGAGCATGTGAAAGAGCGCATCGCCATGATCGAGAAGTCATTGCCTGAAGGCGTGACCATCGAGCCTTTCCTGGACCGCACCAAGATGGTGAACAACGCCATCCACACGGTGGAGACGAACCTGATGGAAGGTGCGCTGATCGTGGTGTTGATCCTGGTGTTCTTCCTGGCCAACCTGCGGGCGGGCTTGGTGGTGGCCTCGGTGATCCCGCTGGCCATGCTCTTCGCGGTGATAATGATGAACATGTTCGGTGTGAGCGGCAACCTGATGAGCCTGGGCGCATTGGATTTCGGCCTGATCGTGGACGGCGCGGTGATCATCGTGGAGGCCGTTCTGCACAAGCTTCATGGACACGGTCACGGGTTGGGAAGCGACAGGCTGGACCAGAGGCGCATGGATGATGTGGTGCGCGGATCCGCTAGCCGCATGATGAACTCCGCGATGTTCGGGCAGGTCATCATCCTCATCGTGTACCTGCCGATCCTGTCCTTGTCCGGCATTGAAGGCAAGATGTTCAAGCCCATGGCACAGACGGTGGCCTTCGCCGTGCTGGGCGCCGCGATCCTCTCACTGACCTACGTGCCCATGATGAGCGCGTTGTTCCTGAGCAAGAAACTGGACCCGCCCGCGACGTGGACCGACCGCATGATGGAACGCCTCGGGAACTTTTATCGCATCTGGCTGAACAAGGCCATCCTGAATCCCATGCGCTTGGTGGTGGCCGCAGTGGTACTGCTCGTGGTGTCCGGTGGCATCATGGCGGCCATGGGCGGCGAGTTCATCCCCGAACTGGAGGAGGGCGACTTCGCGATCGACACGCGCCTGCTCACCGGCAGTTCGCTCACCAATACCGTGGAGACCTGCCAGAAGGCGGCCGGCATGCTCAAGGACCAGTACCCCGAAGTGGAGAAGGTGGTGGCCAAGATCGGCAGCGGCGAGATCCCCACGGACCCCATGCCCATCGAGGCGGCGGACATGATGGTGATCCTGAAACCCAAGATGGAATGGACAAGCGCGAAGACCTTCGATGAACTGGCCGAAAAGATGGGCAGCACCCTGAGCGTGTTGCCCGGTGTCACCTTCGGATTCCAATACCCCGTGCAGATGCGCTTCAACGAACTGATGACCGGTGCCCGCCAGGACGTGGTGTGCAAGATCTACGGCGAGGATCTCGACACGCTGGCCGCCTACGCCCACAAGCTGGGCGAGCTGGTGAGCAGCGTGGAGGGCGCGAAGGACCTCTACGTGGAGACCGTGGGCGGCCTGCCGCAGATCGTGGTGACCCATCACC
The DNA here is from genome assembly GCA_016788295.1 of Flavobacteriales bacterium. Classification (GTDB taxonomy): domain Bacteria; phylum Bacteroidota; class Bacteroidia; order Flavobacteriales_F; family PHOS-HE28; genus PHOS-HE28. The sequence continues at coordinate 28,758 of JAEUSY010000055.1, read as the reverse complement.
GGGCCGCATTAGCGCGCTATGGCTTGGATGTGGAAGCCGTGAACGACGTGGTGCGCACGGCCTTCGCGGGAAGCGTTGCGGGTCAGGTCTTCGAGGGTGAACGGCGTTTCGACGTGGTAGTGCGCGCGCGATCCCAGAGCCGGTCGGACCTCAGCGATGTGCAGCGCCTGCTGGTGCCCACGCCCATGGGCAAGCCCGTACCGCTCTCGATACTCGCCGATGTGCGCATCGTAGATGGACCCAACCAAGTGCAGCGCGAGGATGCGAAACGCCGGATCACCGTGGGCTTCAACGTCCGCGGTCGTGATGTGCAGAGCATCGTGGAGGAACTGCAGGGCAAGGTGGATGCACAGTTGGATCTGCCGGTGGGTTATTACACCACGTACGGCGGCGCTTTCGAGAACCTTGTGGAAGCCAAGAAGCGCCTAGTGGTGGTGGTGCCGCTGGCCCTGCTGCTGATCCTGCTGCTGCTCTACTTCGCGTTCGGCTCCCTGAAGCTGAGCCTGCTGGTGTTCAGCGCGGTGCCGCTCTCCGCGATCGGGGGCGTCTTCGCCCTGGCCGGACGAGGCATGCCCTTCAGCATCTCGGCGGGGGTGGGCTTCATCGCCTTGTTCGGTGTGGCGGTGCTCAACGGCATCGTGCTCATCAGCGAGTTCGAGCACCTGGCAAAGAACGGGTTGAAGGACGTGGCCGAACGCATCCGGCAGGGCACAGCGACGCGCTTGCGTCCGGTGCTGATGACCGCCAGCGTGGCCTCGCTCGGCTTCCTGCCCATGGCCTTGAGCAACGGCGCCGGAGCGGAAGTGCAACGCCCCCTGGCCACGGTGGTCATCGGCGGCCTGCTCACCGCCACGCTGCTCACGCTCTTCGTGCTTCCTGCGCTCTACAAGCTGGCGTTCCGCACTCCGAAGAACGGCGGGACGAATGGGCCAAAACCCATTGTGATCGTGATCCTGCTCGCGCTGATCGGGACACCCTACGCTACGCGCGCACAGTCGACCGTGCTGCCGATCACTTTGGAACAAGCGGTGGACAGCGCCATGCGGAACAACCTCTACCTGAAGGGCGCGGCATTGCGCAGCGAGGCGGAGGAAGCGCTCATCGGCAGTGGATGGGACCTGCCACAGACCAACATTGACTTCGAGTACGGACAGGTCAACACCAACGCGAACGACGACCGCATCAGCCTCTCGCAGAGCCTGTCCTTTCCCACGGTCTATGCGCAACGGCGGAAGATGTTGAAGCACAACGCGGCCGGCGTCCGCTGGGAACAGGCCTTGCGCCAGCGCGAAGTGCGCACACAGGTGAAGCAGAGCTACCACGAGGTACTCGTGCTCAGCGAACAGCTGATCTTGCTTCAGGAGGCGGACAGCATCTACTCGCTGGCCGTCACCGGCGAGGAGCAGCGTTTCGACCTGGGCTCCAGCAACGTGCTGCAGCGCGCCACCGCGCGCACGCAGGCGATGCTGATGCGTGCCCGCGTACAACAGGTGAAGGCCGAGCTGGAACAGGCCCGCACACGCCTCGCCCAGTTGGTGAACCTGTCCACCGCGCCGAACGCCCCACCGGTGATCCTCGAACCCCAGCCCATCCCGCTGAAGCAGATCCTTCCAATGATGCCCGTTGACTCGACCGTTCAGCTGCACCCCGTGATCCGCGCCGCGAACGAGCAGGTGGCTTCCGCCGATGCCCGCTGGCGCATGGAACGTTCCACGCTGCTGCCCAACCTCACGCTCGGAGTGTCGTCCATGACGCTGTACCAGTCGCCGTCCGTCCCCGATGGGTCGGTGATCTACGGCCGCGATGACCGCTTCACCATGGTCCGTGCCGGCATCGGTGTACCGCTCTTCTTCGGCGCGCAGTCAGCACGGAATAAGGCCGCGCGCATCGACACGGAGCGCGCCACCAACGAGACCGCGGCGCTGACGCAGGAGATCCGCACCCAACTGCAACAGGCACAACAGCGCTACACCGCCCAACTGGCGCGCGTGGAAGCCTTCGAACAAGGGGCCATGCAGGAAGCCGAACAGTTGCGACGCTCCGCGGAGGAAGCCTACCTCAATGGCCAGATCGATCGGCTCGAATGGAGCCTGCTCACCGGCCAGTCCATCACCCTTTCCATGGAATACCTCGATGCGCTCCGGGCCCTCGGCCGCGCCAGCATCGAGCTCAACGCCTTCAACGAACAATGATCCCCCCACGCATCATGCGTCAACACATTTCAAATTGCGTAAGTCGACCCTCCCGGCCCAAGGCCAGTATGACATGGTCGACGGTACAGGTGCGATCGATCGGCACCATCTCCATCCTGATCGCATTGGCATCCTGCACCACGGCCGAGACACCTGCGGATGCTCCGGCACCCGCGGCATCGGCCACAACGGTCAGCCTCAGCGCCGACCAGTTGAAGAACGCCGGTATCGTCACCGGAAATGCGGAACGGCGTTCACTCGGTGTGCTCATGCCCGTGCAGGGCGTGGTGGACGTACCGCCACAGAACCTGGTGAGCATCAGTGCTCCGCTTGGCGGCTACCTGCGCTCCACGGACCTGCTGCCCGGCATGGAGGTCCAGAAAGGCCAGACGCTCGCCATCATGGAGGACCCGCGCTTCATCCAATTGCAACAGGACTACCTGGTGACCGAGGGCAAGGTGAGGATGCTCACCCAGGACTTCGAACGGCAGAAGGCCCTGAACGCCTCCAAGACCACCAGTGACAAGGTGTTCCAGGAAGCCACAGCGGAGCTCAACACACAGAAGGTCACCTTGCGCTCGCTCGCCGAACAGCTTCGGCTCATCGGTGTGGACCCGACGGCGCTCACCTCGGAGAGCATCTCGCGGTCCGTGGCCCTCCGCTCGCCGATCCACGGCTGGGTGGCGAAGGTGAACGTGAACATCGGGCGCTACGTGCAACCCACGGACATCCTCTTCGAACTGGTGGACCCGAAGGACATCCACCTTGCGTTGACCGTCTTCGAAAAGGACCTGCCGAACGTGCGTGTGGGCCAGGAGGTGCATGCGCGGCCCACGGCGCATCCCGATGACGAGTACGAAGCGGAAGTAATCCTGGTGGGTCGCAGCCTCGATGCGGACCGCAGCACCATCGTGCACTGCCACTTCACCAAGACCCACAAGGACCTGGTGCCAGGCATGGCCATGAGCGCCACGCTCGAGATCCAAACGGATACCGTGTGGTGCGTGCCCGAGGAAGCCGTGGTCCGCAGCGGCGAAGGACAGGCCGTGTTCACCGCCAACGCGGACGGCAGCTACACCATGGTGCCCGTGACCACCGGGGCCAACGAGTACGGCTTCTTCGAACTAGTGGATCCGAAGGCGGAACTTCGCGCACGACCAGTGGTGGTGAAAGGGGCGTACAGCCTGCTTTCAACGCTGAAGAACAGTGGCGAGGAATGAGCACCTGCCCGACCCTGCGTTCTGGGAACCAAGCATTCCCAATGAACTGGGGTGACTTTGGACCCAAGTATGTGTTCCTTTGCATGGTATTTGACAGGATGTCCCGAACAACACCGACCCGATAACATGAAGAAGTTCCTCGTTCTCTTCGCATTCGCTGGCATCATGGGTGCCGTGAGCGCACAGACCACCACCGCAACCCCCGATAAGGAGAAGGCCGCCAAGGTCGAAAAGACCTCCTGCTCAAAGGATGCCAAGGCCGGAAAGTCCTGCTGTGCGGGTAAGGCCGACGCCAAGGCTGCAGCTACGACCGATGCACCTGCCACCACTGCTACCGCGGGTGAGGCCAAGGCCGGTTGCTGCTCCGGTAAGGCAAACGCTGCCAAGAGCTGCCACGGCGATGGCGCCAAGGCCGAGGCCGCCACGCACGGTCACGAGCACGCTGCCATGAAGGAGCACGCCTGCACCGAAGCCTGCAAGGATGGTGCGCACGCCTACGCTTGCGGCGAGAAGGGCCACGCCTGCACCGAGACCTGCCACGCACACACGCACTGATACGGACACTATCCGGTGATGGAAGGGCTCCGCGAAAGCGGGGCCCTTCGTGTTCGGAAAGATCCCCGTCGGTCCGGCTCGCAGGGGGATGTCTTACCTTGCCGACCATTATTAACACCATGCAGATCTCCAAGAACTCCGTCGTCTCTTTCCACTACACCCTCAACGATGCCGACGGCAAGCTGCTGGACTCCAGCGCAGGACGTGAAGCATTCGCTTATCTGCATGGCGGCGGCATGATCGTGCCCGGCCTCGAAGAGAAACTGGAAGGCCTCAAGGCCGGTGATTCCCTGTTGGCCGTTGTGGAGGCCGAGAAAGGCTATGGCGAGATCGACCCCCAATTGCTGCAGCGCGTTCCATTGGACAAGTTCGGTGGCCAGGCCGTGGAAGCCGGCATGCAGTTCCAAACACCCGACAACCGCGTTTGGAGCGTAATGGAAGTGACCGACTCCGAGGTGATGTTGAACGGCAACCACCCTCTGGCCGGCGTTACCCTTCACTTCAACGTGGAGATCACCGCCGTGCGAGAGGCCACCCCCGATGAGCTTGCCCACGGGCATGTGCACGGTGAGGGTGGACACCACCACTGATCGCTCCGATCTGAAGCTCGCATTCGAGCATGAATGATCGTGTTCGCATAGCGGCGCTGGTAGTAGTGGTGTTCCTGCTGCTACTGGGGCGGCTGCGGGCGCAGGACAGTTCGGCCGTGCGGCTCTCAGGTTACGCTGAGGTCTACTATGCCTACGACCTCTCGCGACCGGCGAGCGGTGAAAGGCCTGATTTCCTCTACAACCACAAGCGGCACAACGAGGTCAACCTGAACCTCGGGGTGCTGCGGGCGGAGTATGACCGCCAAGGGGTGAGGGCCACGCTAGGCCTGATGGCGGGCACGTATGCACAGTACAATCTGGCTGCTGAACCTGCAGCGCTGCGCAGTATCCACGAAGCGCGTGTGGGGTTGCGATTGTCGCGCACCCGGGACCTTTGGGTCGATGCCGGTATCCTGTCATCGCACATCGGGTTCGAGAGTGCCTTTGGGCTCGATTGCATGACTTTGACCCGGAGCATTGTGGCTGAGAACTCGCCCTATTACGAGGCGGGGGCCATGGTGAGCTACAAGCCGAACAAGCGCTTGCTCATTGCGGGTCTGCTGCTCAACGGCTGGCAGCGCATCCAGCGCGAGCAGGGCAACCAACGCCCGGCCTTTGGCACGCAATTGAAGTATGATAACCTGGAGGGAACGGTGCTCAACTGGAGCACGTTCGTAGGCAGTATGGGCCCCGACAGCATTGGCGAGTGGCGTTTCTACAACAACTTCTACGCACAGGTGGAAGGAGAGAACAGCGGGATGATCCTGGGCATGGACCTTGGCTTCCAGCAGGCCCGGTACAGTGGTGACAGTTCCGAAGATGTCGCAGGTTGGCTGACCATGGTCGGGATCTACAGGGCCCGCGTGGTGCGCCAATGGTGGATGGTGGGTCGTGTGGAGTACTTTCTCGATGACCGGGCCGTGGTCACTTCCGGGTTGGCCACATTGGGGGCCAGTTTGGGCGTTGACCTCCGCATGAGCGAGCGTGCTAGTTGGCGTTTGGAAGGGCGGTTCTTTGGTGCGCCGGATGATCAGTTCCGCGATGTGAACGGAGCGCCTTCCCAGACCAACATGGCCATTACCACGGCCATCTGCGTAAAATTCTGAAGGGGTCAATCCTTGCGCTCGGGCACAAGCACGAAGATGTCCTCGTTGTCGCGCTTCATCAGGTAGCGTTCACGGGCGAATTTCTCGAGCAGTTCGGTGTTGCTGCTCAGCTCGTTCAGCTGTTCACGCGTCTTCAAGATCTCTTCTGCATACCATTCCTGCTGGTCGCGCATACGCCCCAGTTCGCGGTGGTTCTTCCACGTGGTCCACAGGTCGTTGCGGTCGAAGAGGACCACCCAGGCAATAAGGCCCAGGACCACGGTACCGTAACGGTTGCGCAGTTGCTGGGGTACGTATTGCAGGAGCTTTCTCACGGCCACGAAAGTACCGGTGCCATTGGCCACTACGGGGCAGGCGGGCCGCTCCGTATTCCACGATCTCGTGTTCGATGCGCCGTCCGGTCATTCCGACCCCCGCTTGCCCAGTTCCAGCACCTCCAGGTCCTTGGGCCGGCCATCGGCCAGGGTGAAGCGCAACACCGTGCGCATCTGGTGCCATCCATGACGCCCGGCCGCACCGGGGTTCATGTAAAGGCAGTTCAGCTTCGGGTCGAATTGGACCAGGCAGATGTGCGAATGCCCGCAGATGAACAGGTCGGGTGGTGCAGTGCGCAGCTCTTCGCTCACGTTCTGGTCGTAGCGTGGCGGGCGGCCACCGATGTGGATCATCCACGTGCGCACTCCTTCAAGCGCGAAGCGCTGATGCTCGGGGAAAACACGTCGAACTAGGGCGTCATCAATATTGCCGTGAACGGCCCGCAGCGGCTTGCCCGGGAACCAGCTCTGTAGTTCATCGGTAACGTGCAGGCCGCCAATGTCCCCGGCATGCCAGATCTCGTCGCACTGGGCGAAGTGTTCCCGCAGTTTCGGGTCCAGCCAGCCGTGCGTATCGCTCAGTAGTCCGATGCGTGACATGGCCGCGAAGATGCGCACCTTCGGCCGAGCCCGGCTTCGCAGGTACCTTTGCGCCCGTTTCAACAGCCCCCATGTTAGGGAGGCCCAGAACGCAAGGCCCGGCATGCCCCGCTATTTCCTCGAGCTCGCCTACAACGGCACCGCCTATCGCGGCTGGCAGAACCAGCCCGTGGCACCCAGCGTGCAGGCCGAGGTGGAGCGGGCCCTGCGCTTCACCCTGCACTTGGAGAAAGTGAACGCCGTGGGTTGTGGCCGTACCGATACCGGCGTGCATGCCTCGCGCTATTTCCTGCACTTCGATGTGCCCGATGACAGGGAGCTCGGAGAGCGTTTCGTGTTCAGCTTGAACAGCCTGATGCCCAAGGATATCGCCGTGTACCGCATCATTCCGGTGGCTGATGATGCGCATGCCCGGTTCAATGCCACGGAGCGCGGTTATGCCTACCGCATCCACATCAATAAGGACCCCTTTTTGGAGGACCGCTCGCACCAACTTCGCCCCGCCCTTAACGTGGGCCACATGAACGCGGCTTGCGAAGTGCTTATCGGTCGGCAGGATTTCAGCAGCTTCTGCAAGGCCGGCAGCGATGCGAAGACCATGCTGTGCGATGTGCGTGAGGCGCAATGGCAACACGTGGAGAACGGCTACCTCTTCCGCATCAAGGCCGATCGGTTCCTCCGCAACATGGTGCGGGCCGTGGTGGGCACTTGCATCCGCATTGGCAAGGGGCACGAACCGGTGGAGCATATGGCCCAAGTGCTGGCCGCGAAGGACCGCGGCGCGGCCGGTAAGTCGGCCCCGGCCTGCGGGCTTTATCTGGAGCATGTGGTCTATCCCTTCCTGGAGACCAGCACGCGACCGCTTAACACCGGATTGAACGGATGAGCGCCCCCGCAACACAAGGCAAGGCCTTCGACCGTAAGCTGTTCGGGCGGATGTTCGCGTTCACCAAGCCGTACCGCCGCATCTTCTGGGTCACGTTCGTGCTCACCATCCTGCTTGCAGCATTGGGTGTAGTGCGTCCGCTGTTGATGGGCGACATGATCGACGATCACGCATTGACCGGAGATGCACGTGGCCTGCTCTACGTGACCTTGGTGGTTTGTGTACTCCTGGTACTTGAGACCGTGATCCAGTTCTACCAGGCCTACTGGACCGCCTGGCTGGGACAGGCCGTCACCTTCGACCTGCGCCAGAAGCTTTATGCCAAAGTGATGGGCTTCAAGCTCCGCTATTTCGATCGCACGCCCATTGGAACGTTGGTGACCCGCGTGATCAGCGACATCGAGACCATCGACGATATCTTCTCGCAAGGCCTGCTCATGATCATGGGCGACATCCTGAAGCTCGTCGTGGTTGTGGTGGTGATGTTCGTGGTCAACTGGAAGCTGGCTCTGCTCAGCATGGTGCCGATCCCGCTCTTGCTGTGGAGCACCAACATTTTCAAGAACAGCATCCAGAAGAGCTTCCAGGATGTGCGCACCCAGGTGGCCCGCCTCAACGCCTTTGTGCAGGAGCACATCCAGGGCATGGCCATCGTGCAACTTTTCGGGCGCGAGAAGCAGGAGTATGCCAAGTTCCGGGCCATCAACAAGGAGCATCGCGCAGCCCACATCCGCAGTGTCCTGGCGTACAGCATCTTCTTCCCCGTGGTGGAGATCCTCAGTGCCATTTCGCTCAGTTTCCTGGTGTGGTGGGGCGTGAAGGATGTGCTGGCCGGCGTGGCCACGGTGGGAGAGGTGTTCGCCTACATCCTGTTCATCAACATGTTGTTCAGGCCCATCCGCCAACTGGCCGACCGGTTCAACGTGCTGCAGATGGGCATGGTGGGCAGCGAACGCGTGTTCAAAGTGCTGGATACGCAAGCCACCATTGCCGACGAGGGCACCTTTACCACCAGCGATCTTCGCGGCGATATCCGCTTCGATGGTCTGTGGTTCGCCTACGAGGACGATGATTTCGTGTTGAGGGACATCAGCTTCGAGGTGAAGGCCGGCGAGATGGTGGCCTTGGTGGGCGCCACGGGTTCAGGAAAGAGCTCCATCATCAACGTGCTCAGCCGGGCCTACGAGTTCCAGAAAGGCTCGGTGCTGCTTGATGGCCGCGATATCCGTGATCACCTGCAGGCTGAATTGCGGCGAAGCATCTCCGTGGTGCTGCAGGATGTGTTCCTGTTCAGTGATACGGTGCACAACAATATCACGCTGAACGATCCCTCAATTACCCGCCAAGCCGTGGAGGCGGCGGCCAAGGAAGTGGGGGCGCACGAGTTCATCATGCGCCTGCCTCAAGGCTACGATACCGAAGTGCGCGAGCGTGGGGGCATACTCAGCGTGGGGCAACGCCAGCTCATCGCGTTCATCCGGGCATGTGTGCACCATCCCCGCGTGTTGGTGCTCGACGAGGCCACCAGCAGCGTGGACAGCATCAGCGAACAGCTGATCCAGCAGGCCACCGAGCGCATTACGAAGGGCCGCACCAGTATCGTGATCGCCCACCGCCTCAGCACCATCCAGAACGCGGACCGCATCATGGTGCTCGAAAAGGGACGGATCATCGAGCAAGGCCACCATCAGGAGCTTTTGGCCCAGAACGGGGCCTACCGCAAGCTCTACGACCTGCAGTTCCGGTAGGGAGATCAACTGTTCATCCCCCGGACTTCATTTTTTTTAGGTCGCGGACAACGGTGCGGGGGGGAGTGTCGTCATCTTTACCGGAACGCCTTATTCCATTGATCATGAGTTCATTGCGCCACATCTTGTTCGCGGTACTGCCGCTGGCCATCGCCACTTCCGGAACTGCCCATGAGCATGACCACGAACATGCCCCCGGCCCCGTTGAATATGTGCTGAACAAAGGCCAATGGCCGGCCCATGTGCTCTATCGTACCAACGTTCCTGGTGCGGTGGCCTTTTTGGAGCGCAATGCCGTGACGTGGGTGAAATACGAGGAGTCCATCTATGCCTGGATGCACGATAGCCATCAGCTTTCTCCGCAGGAAGTGGCGGCCAAGACCTGGAACGGACACGCCTGGCGCATGACCTTCGTGGGTGGTCAGCTCGCCCCGCAAGTGGTGGCTGATAAGCGGGCCCAGACCTATCACAACTATTTCATCGGTAACGAACCTTCCAAGTGGGCCGGACGAGTGCCCTTGTTCGGCGAGGTGCGCTACCGTGCAGTTTGGCCGGGCGTTGATGTCCGCTTTCATGGTGGTGAGGGTTCCATGAAGTACGACCTGGTACTGGCCGCAGGAGCGGATCACCGGTCGGTCGTTCTCGGTTTTGATGGATTGGATGGTCTGTTCGTGAACAACGACGGCGATCTGGTGATGCGCACTTCGGTGGGCGAGGTGCGCGAATTGGCCCCGGTGAGTTTTTACGCCGATGGTGCGAAGGAGCCCGTTCCCTGCCGGTTCGTGGTGACCAATGGTCGTGTGAGCTTCGCATTTCCGCAAGGCTATGACCACGGCCGTCCGCTGGTGATCGATCCGGTGCTGATCGCATCCACCTTGTCCGGCGCAACGGGTGCGAGCAATTATGGGCACTGCGCTACCTATGATGATGCTGGGAATATCTATTCCGGTGCACGCAATTTTGGTCCCAGCTATCCCGCAACGGTCGGTGCGTTCCAGACAACTATGGGCGGTGGCGGCACGGACATCTCCATCAGCAAATACAGCCCCGATGGAAGCACCCTGATCTATGCCACATACCTAGGAGGAAGCAGCGGCGAGAACCCCCACAGTATGGTGGTCTCTGCCAACCAGGAGCTCTGTATGCTGGGCTCCACCGATTCGCAGAATTTCCCACGGACCGCGACAGCGTTTGATAACACCTTCGCAGGTACGGAGATCACGGTTACGCGCTTCAGTGCGGATGGTGCTTCTCTGGTGGGTTCCACCTTCGTTGGCGGCAGCGGTGTCGATGGCCTTAACAACATGTTCGGGAACTACGGCGAGAACTACCGGGGCGAGATCTTCCTTGATGCTGCCGGGAACATGCTCATTGCAAGCTTTACTTCCTCTGCGGATTTCCCCACCACTGCGGGAGCGTTCCAGACGACCTTTGGTGGAGGACAGGATGGTGTGGTGTTCTCCCTGCCTCCTGCTTGCAACACACTGCTCTGGAGCACCTACCTTGGTGGGGCTCAGGGCGATAACGCATTGGGTCTGCGGATCGGTGCAGCGGGTGATATCGTGGTGACCGGCCAGACCGAAAGTGCCAACTTCCCTGTTACGGCCGGCACCTACCAGACCACCCCGCAAGGCGGGCGCGATGGATACGTGGTACGCCTTGGGCCCGGAGCAACGGCCATGCAAAGCGGTACTTTCTTCGGTACTGCTGGTGCGGACCGGCCCTATTTCATTGATCTTGACCTGGGGGACAATGCATGGATCTACGGTCAGACCGATGGGACCATTACCATTCAACCTGCGGGTACCTATGGGCAGGCTGGAGGTTCGATCTTCATTGCCAAGTTGACTGCTGACCTTTCGGCAGCACCCGTTCAGACCACCATTGCTGCCACTGGTGGTTGGGGCGGAAGCGGCACCGCGCCCGTAGCATTCCTTGTGGATGTTTGCGACAACATCTACATCTCCGGTTACAACTCCGCATCAGGCCTTCCCACAACATCCGATGCGCTGTATACCACCGGTTCATTCTACCTCGCTGCATTCGAGCCGGACATGGCCAACATCCTGTTCGGCACCTACTACGGCGGCAGCCACGTGGATGGTGGTACCAGCCGTTTCGATAAGAACGGTATCGTGTACCAAGGAGTCTGCAGTGGTGGCGGATTCCCCACTACAACCTGGGCACACGCCACTACCCAAAGCATCGGTTGGGACATTGGGGTCTTCAAGATCGATTTCGGTGTGGCCGGTGTGAACGCTGCTGGTGCCAGTGCCATCAACACCGGTTGCGCCCCCATCAGTGTCGATTTCTCCAATGCCAGCTCCGGTGATACCTGGTTGTGGGATTTCGGTGATGGATCGCCTGAGGTGGAGGCCTTCGAGCCAAGCCACACTTACACGGAGCCGGGCGATTACCTGGTGCGCTTAATCGCCATGGATTCCTTGGCCTGCAACCTGGCCGATACGGTCTTCTTTCCGATCACCATTGGTGCCCAACAGCCCGTGAACGCGGCATTGATCTGGAGCCAGGCAGCGGATTGCACACAGCTGTTGGTAACGGCGGAGAACCAGAGCACCGGCGAGCCAATTGACCATATCTGGCAGATGGGTGACGGCACAACGTACGAGGCGGATGACATCACGCACGTGTTCACGACGCCCGGTACCTATGATGTGATGTTGATCGCGTTCGACCCCACGGGTTGCAGCCAGAGCGATACGGTCATAGTCCCCATTACGGTGGAACCCATCTCGTTCGAGTTCGACATACCGGATATGGCCAAGTGTGATGGAGTGCCTGTGCTATTGGACGCGGGTGCCTTCCCCGGGGATTACATCTGGAACACCGGCGCCACCACATCATCCATAGTGGCTGATGAGATCGGTGAGTACTGGGTGACCATCTCGAACAGCGCTGGTTGCGTGGGCACTGATACATTGGAGGTATTCCCCACACCGGACTATGAACTGTCCTTTGAGGCCATGACCTGCCCTGGCGTGAAAGTGCCGCTGAACATTCCATTGGATGGAGCGCAGGCATACAACTGGGGCAATGGCGCCACCACGCGGCTCATCGAGGTTGAAGGTGTTGATTCAGCATACGTGTTCCAAGTGATCGATCAGTACGGATGTGTGTTCCAGGATACGGCACGTGTTACTCTTTATGATGCTGATGTGCAGCTGTTCGCACCCAATGCGTTCTCTCCGAACGACGACGGCCTGAACGATGTGTTCCAGATACTGGGCTACGGCGAGAACAAGACGGAACTGACCATCTACAACCGCTGGGGCGAACAGCTGTACACCACCAACTCACTGGCGAAGCCATGGGATGGCCGCTACAATGGCTCATTCGTGAAGAACGATGTCTACGTGTACGTGCTGAAGTATACCGGCACTTGCACCGGCTCCAAGGAGCAGTCGCAGATCGGCCATGTCATGGTCGTTCGGTGAAGGTGAAGAGAGTTTGAGATCCGATCAAGAAAAGAACAGACCATGATGCGTCTAATGATTAAGTCCACCTGCTTGCTGGCCCTTTTGGCCGCGACCACCAGTGCGTTCGCACATGGCCACGACCATGGCAATGAGCCACACACGGCACCATTCATCCTGAACAAGGGTCAGTGGAACGGCGGCTTCCTGTATAAGGCCGAAGTGGGGGCGTTGGCCCTGTTCATGGGCAGTGAGGGTCTCACTTGGTCGTTGCTTCAACCGGACTTTGCAGAGGTGATCCACGACGCGAGCCATAGGTCCGATGATGCCCCCGTGCTGAAAGGCCATGCTTGGCGCGTGCGGTTCGAGGGTGCATCGCAGCCCCGATTGGAACCAATGCACCAGGCCGGTCATGCCAACAACTACTTTCTCGGTAACGACCCGAAGCGCTGGCAAAGCAATGTGCCCTTGTTCGAAGAGGTGGCCTATCGAGGCATTTGGCCTGGTGTGGACATGCGGATGTACCTGCACGACGGTCATTTCAAGTATGATATCCTGCTGGCCCCGGGTGCCGATGCGCGTGCCATTGGTCTGCGCTACGATGGGTTGACCGACCTGCGCATCGATGGCCAAGGGCGGTTGGTGTTCCTGACCTCGGTGGGTGAAGTGGTGGAGGAGGCCCCTGTAGCATGGTATGGCGATGCTCCATCTGAGCGTGTGGTATGCCGCTATGTACTGAAGGGCAATGTGCTCGGATTCGAGGTGGTCGGTGCCGATCGTGCGCGTCCCATTGTGATCGACCCCACATTGATCGCGGCCACCCTTTCGGGCTCAACGGCCACTAACTACGGGCATTGTGCCACTTACGATAGCGAAGGCAATATCTACACCGGTGCCATTTCCTTCGGTCAAGGCTACCCCGCGGGTACGGGCTCGTTCCAGTCCGTTTTCGGCGGCGGTGGCACGGACATCGCGGTCTCCAAGCTGACCCCGGATGGTACCACCCTCATCTATGCCACCTATGTGGGGGGGAATGGTGGAGAATATCCTCACTCATTGATGGTGGATCTTGATTTCAACCTGTGGATATACGGCACCACCAACTCAGCCAATTATCCCGTCACTGCGGGCGTGGTCGGACCGACCATCGGTGGGCAGGTGGATATTGTTGTTACCAAGGTCGGTCTGACCGGGTCAACGCTGGTAGGTTCCACCTTCATTGGCGGTTCTGGGACCGATGGGCGCAACGGCTTGGTCGGAGGCGGATATGAGCAATACCGGGGCGAGATCGTGGTGGACAACGAGGGCAACGCCTTCATCGCTTCCTGCACGGAATCCAACAACTTCCCGGTCTCCGCTGACGCGTTCCAGCCTGCACTGGCCGGGGCACAGGACGGGGTGGTCTTCAGCCTCGATCCCACGCTCACGCAGTTGCGCTTCAGCACTCACCTTGGCGGGACCAGCGATGACATGGCTTACGGATTGAAGGTGCGCCAGGACGGTGTGGTGGTTGTAAGCGGGGGCACAGGTTCCGCCAATTTCCCAGTGACAACGGGCGTGCTGCAGCCGACCAATGCTGGTGGCAATGATGCCTTCGTTACGATGCTCGCTCCAACGGGCAGCACCTTGGTGGCCTCCACGTTCTGGGGCACAGGCTCAGGTAACGTGGCCTACTTCATCGAACTCGATAACGCCGAGAACGTCTACATCTATGGCGTGGCCCAAGGTGGCGTCCCCATTGAGCCTGTTGGCACCTACGGCATAGCAGGGGGAGGGAATTTCCTGGCAGAGTTCACGCCGGACCTCACTGGTATCGTGTTCACCACATGCATAGGACCTGGTAGCGTTGCCCCGGTGGCCTTTCTGGTCGATGTATGTAACAATATCTATATCTCCGGCTACCAGGCCAGCTCCGGACTCCCGCTTACTTCCGATGCGTTGTATACCTCTGGTGGCTTCTACATCGGTGTGTTCCAGCCGCACATGGCAGGCTTGCTGTACGGCACCTATTACACCGGTGCGAACCATGTGGATGGTGGTACCAGTCGCTTCGATAAGAACGGCGTGATCTACCAAGGTGTCTGCACAAGTGGCGGATTGCCGCTGACCCCGAACGCTTATGGCACAACACAGGCCAGTTGGGATATCGGGGTGTTCAAGATCGACATGGAGCAGGCAGGTGTGCAGGCCAACGTTAGTGTGAGCTCCAGCTACGGTTGCGTTCCCGCTACCCTCACCTTCAACGCACAAGGCAACGCGCCCAACTACATCTGGGACATGGGTGATGGTTCTCCCACACTTACAGGTAGCTCAGTAACGCATACGTACACGCTTGCTGGAACGTACACCATAATGCTCATCGGATGGGACAGCACTTCATGCAACAGCAGCGATACCGCCTACACCAATATCAACATACTCGATCCGGCACAGCTGACGCCCTCTTTCGAAGCAGTGCCTTTGAGCAGCTGCGATGGCTATGGGGTGCAACTGACCAATACGAGCATAGGAGGAACTTCCATCTCCTGGGCCTTTGGTGATGGTGGTACATCAACGCAGCAGTCTCCCTTCCATCCGTACGCATTGCCTGGCGTTTATGAGGTGGTGCTCACCGTGACCGATGGGCTATGCAACGCGTCGGGCACCTTGGCACAGACCATAGAGATACCGCCAGCGACCTTGGAATATGAACTCGCTTCACCGGTACCTTTATGTCCGGGCGGTACGGTCTTGTTGAATGCGGGTGCCGGTTACGACAGCTACGATTGGTCAACCAGTGAGCAGGCACAGATCATCAGCGTGAGCGAAGTGGGTGTGTACTCGGTCTCTGTTACAGATGGCCTGTGCACGGGTAGCAGCAGCATTGAGGTGGTGTCCGTAACGCTGCCGGCCCCTTTGGCCGATCGGCGTGTGTGTGCTGGTGAAGAGGTGACGCTGAGCCCTGGTGTGCCTGTCAGCCAGATCATCTGGAGCACCGGGTCGTCGCAGGTTTCCATTCCTGGTGTGGAGGGTACCTATTGGTTCACTGCCGTTGATGAGAACGGGTGCACGTTCCGCGATACCGTTGATGTGGTGCGTATTCCGCCTACCGAGGGCATCAACTTCATCCCCAACGTGTTCACGCCCAATGGCGATGGGTTGAATGATGAGTTCAAGGTGGACGCTCCAGGCCTGAAGCAGTTCAGCCTCGAGGTGTTCAATCGCTGGGGTCAATCGGTGTTCGCCACTACCAGCGTGGACCGTGGTTGGCGCGGTAGCCTGGACAATGGCTCCTCCGCAGTGCCCGATGGCACCTATTTCTACGTCGTTACCTTCAAGGACGAATGCTCCAATGAGCCCGAAGGGACCCGCACAGGACATGTCACCTTGCTGAGGTGATCCATAGTCGCACTTAGAACGACAAGGGCGGCCATGCCGCCTTTGTCGTTCTATGGAGGTCCACCTTGTCTTGCGTGTCAGTGATTATCTTGCCCAGACCATGAGACCGCATATCCTTCTGGCCACCTTAGTGTCCTTCAGTCCCCTGGCCCTGCTCGCGCACGGACACGAGCATGGCCACGGCAATTCTGGCTTGGAGTTCCACGGGAATAAAGGCCAATGGCCAGCGCAGGTTCTGTACCGCGCTCGCACGGCCGGTGGAGCTGTGTTCGTCGAACGGTCGGCCTTCACGCATGTGTTGCAGAGCGGTGGCCCCCAACATGCCAGTGCCCCCGGTGCGGCCCATGAGCCTTGGCGCGAACATGCCTACCGCGTGCATTTCGTGGGTGGGCGTGCTCAGGACCACCAGGGAGTTGGTGCCCGCACGCATTATGTCAACTATTTCCTCGGCAACGATCCATCGCGTTGGGCCTCGCAGGTGGCCGTTCATGGTGGCGTTGAACTGTTCGGCATCTATCCGGGTATCGATATGCACATTGCAGGCAGCGGTGGCCTCAAGTATGATTGGGTGGTGGCCCCCGGTGCCGATGCCTCACTCATTCGCATGCGTTTCGAGGGGCAGGACAAGGTGGAAGTGAAGGACGGACTTGTTTACGTGACCACCACGGCTGGCACGGTCATCGAGCAGCGGCCCGTGGCATGGACCGAACGCGCTGGACAACGCGTTCCGGTTCCATGCGAGTACATGTTGGGTGGCGATGTGGTGTACTACACTTTCCCTAAAGGCTATGATCACACGGCCCGCCTGGTCATCGATCCCACGGTGGTCTTCAGCAGCTACAGCGGCAGTACCGGTGATAATTTCGGATTCACCGCCACCTACGATGCCAGTGGCCATTTGTACGGCGGGGGCATGGTGCGCAGCAGCGGTTACCCTGTGACGCTGGGCGTGGTGCAAGCGGCCTATGGTGGCGGGGAGAACGACATCGCCGTTTCCAAGTTCACGCCTTCGGGCAATACCCTGGTGTGGAGCACCTACATCGGCGGCTCTTCCAACGAAGTGCCGCACAGTATGGTGGTGAGCAGCAGCGATGAACTGTACATCCTGGGAACCTCCAATTCCAGCGACTTCCCCACCACGTCCGGCGCCTGGGCCAATGGGTTCAACGGGGGTGTCAATCCTCCCTTCGCTGTTACCTCTTATGGATTCAGCTACACCAATGGCTGCGATATCGTTGTGGTACACTTGAACAGCACGGCCACCGGGCTTGTCGGGTCCACCTTCGTGGGTGGTTCAGGGAACGATGGCCTTAACCAAGTAGTGCCCACCAACCGCAACTACGGCGATCCGTTCCGCGGCGAGATCATCCTGGACCTTGATGAGCAGCCCGTGGTGGTGACCAGCACTTCGAGCACAGGTCTGTTCACTACGCCTGATGCCGTACAGACCGAACTGGCCGGTGGCGGGCTCGATGCCTATGTGTTCCGCATGGACCCCTTCCTTTCGAACATGCTGTGGGCCACGTACTACGGCGGAACAGGTGTGGATGCTGGTTTCGGCGTGCAGACCTCTGGCACGGGCGAGGTGTACATTACAGGCGGCACCACTAGTACCGATCTGCCATCTGCTGGATCGCCTGCCTTTGTGGGCAACAATGGCGGTACCGATGGTTTCATTGCACGCTTTCATCCATCGGGAGCGCCGTTGCTTTCCACCACCTACGTGGGGACATCGGGCTTCGACCAGAGCTATTTCGTGCAGTTGAACACGGCCGATGAAGTGTTCGTGGTCGGCCAGACCACCGGGCCATATCCCATTTCTCCCGGCAGGTATAACAACCCCAACGCCACGCAGTTCCTGCACAAGTTCAGTGGTGATCTGTCCACCTCCCTATGGAGCACGCGAATTGGTGGTGCAGGCAACGAGAACGTTTCCCCATCGGCATTCCTCGTCAGCATCTGCGGCCAGATCTATTTCAGTGGATGGGCGGGAAGCACCAATGCGTTCGGCTCCGCAGGTCTTTCCAGCAGCACCATCGGATTGCCCGTTACGACCGATGCCTACCAGAGCACCACGAACGGAAGTGATTTCTACCTGATGCTACTGGAACAAGAGGCCACCTCGCTCGCCTATGCCACCTTCTTCGGTGGTTCATCCAGCGAGCATGTGGATGGTGGCACAAGTCGTTTCGACAAGAACGGGATCGTATACCAAGCGGTGTGCGCGGGTTGCCAGGGATTGGGCTATCCCACCACGCCCGGAGTTTGGAGCAGTTCGAACAACAGCACCAACTGCAACCTCGGGGTATTCAAGATCGATTTTGAACAAGCCGTGCAGGTGCAGATTTCGGCCAGCACCGGCAGCCTAACGCTCTGCCTTGATGACCCAGCGGTGTTCAATGCGGTGGGGTCCGCCAATACATGGATATGGGATGTGGGTGACGGTTCACCTCTGCTCACAGGAGCTACGGTGGCGCACCAGTATTCCACAGCAGGCGAATATGAGGTCATGCTCGTGGGCATCGATAGCGCCTCATGCAACCTTTCCGACACGGCGTATGCGACCATAACTGTAGTGGCACCTGCGGATCTAAGGCCTCAGTTCGAGGCGGTGCCATCCGGCGACTGCGATGCCTTCGTGGTGGAGTTGTTCAACACCAGCACGGGCACCAATACCTTCTATTGGCAGTTCGGGGATGGCACCACTTCCACACAGACCAATCCCGTGCATGCCTATGCCGCGCCCGGCGTGTACAGCATCCTGCTCGGTGCCATTGATCCGGTGTGTCAGGATACCGCTTTCCAGTCGTTAGCAGTGCCGGTGACCATTCCAGGGATCGATCTCGACCTGCCTTCTCCAGTGGCGTTGTGCAATGGGTCCGACGTGTTACTGAATGCCGGTAGCGGATATGACACGTATTTGTGGTCAACCGGTGATGAAGCTATGATGATCACGGTAACGGAACCGGGAAGCTATTCGGTCGTGGTTACCGACGGATTCTGCCTTGGCGCAGATACCATCGTCGTGGTCGAGCAGCAGCAGCATCCCGCATTGCCCGATGTGGCGATCTGCCCAGGTGACAGTGCGACACTTTCTCCGGGCGCACCGGTCCAGGATATCGTGTGGAACACTGGCGCTGAGACACCCGTTCTGGTCGTGGAAGAGGAGGGGGAATACTGGTTCGATGCCATTGATCAGTACGGCTGCGCATGGACCGATACCATCTACGTGACCGTTCTCGCCGATGCTTCCGGTGAGCCGATCATCCCGAACGTGTTCACACCGAACGGCGACGAGTTCAATAACACCTACCTGATAGAAGGGGTGGATGCATCGGAGTTCTCGCTGGAGATTTACAACCGTTGGGGTATGAAGGTCTTCGCCTCCACCAATCCCTCGAAGGGCTGGAACGGCAAGCTGGACAACGCGGGCGAAGTGGTCCCTGAAGGCACTTACTACTATGTGCTCACTTTCAAGGACGATTGTGCGCGGATACCGAAGACCACACGCACCGGGCACGTGACCTTGTTGCGTTGATCAGCCCAGCGCTTTGCGCAGGTAGCTGCCGGTGTGCAAGCCGCTGTGCTTGGCTAGCCCCTCGGGCGTGCCTTCATACACGAGTGTGCCACCGCCATCGCCGCCCTCGGGTCCCAGGTCGATCACGTGGTCGGCGCACTTGATCACCTCGGTGTTGTGCTCGATCACGATCAGGCTGTGGCCATTGTCGATCAGCATGCGGAAGGCTTTCAGGAGCTTGGCGATGTCATGGAAGTGCAGACCGGTGGTGGGCTCGTCGAAGATGAAGAGCGTGGGCTTTTCATCCTGTCCTTTCGTGAGGAAACTCGCCAGTTTGATGCGTTGGGCCTCACCGCCTGAGAGCGTGCTGCTGCTCTGGCCAAGCTTTACGTAGCCGAGGCCTGTCTCCTGCAAGGGCAGCAGTTTTGCCACAATGCGGGCCGCCGCAGTGGAGGCACTGCTGTGTTCCTTGAAGAAGGCGATCGCATCGTCCACCGTCAGGTCCAGGATCTCGGCCACATCCTTTCCACCGAACCTCACGTCGAGGATCTCCTCCTTGAACCGCTTGCCTTTGCAGGCATCGCAGGTCAGGCTGATATCGGCCATGAACTGCATTTCGATGTGTACCTGGCCTTCGCCCTGGCAGATCTCGCAACGACCACCGTCCACGTTGAAGCTGAAGTAGCTCGGCTTGTAGCCGCGCACTTTCGCAATGTCCACGTCGCTGTACAACTGCCTGATCTCGTCCCACGCCTTCACGTAGGTCACCGGGTTGCTGCGGCTACTGCGGCCAATGGGGTTCTGGTCCACCAGTTCCACCGCCTGTATCCGCTTCAGGTCACCCTCCAGCGCTTTGTGCTCTCCGGGCCGTTCACTGAACCCGTCCAGCTCGCGTTTCAGGGCAGGGTAAAGGATGCGCTTCACCAACGTGGTCTTGCCACTACCGCTCACGCCTGTCACAACAGTGAGCATGTGCAGCGGGAAGGCCACATCAATGTTCTTCAGGTTATGCTCTGCCGCACCACGGAGCACCAGCTTGTCCTTTACAGGTTTTCGGCTCTTGGGTGTGGGGATCACTTCGCGGCCGGTGAGGTAGCGTGCCGTCAGGCTGTCGCTCTTCACCAGATCGGCATGCGTTCCGCTGAACACCACTTGTCCGCCATGTGATCCGGCGTAGGGACCCATGTCGATGATGTGGTCCGCGGCCCGCATCACTTCCTCATCGTGCTCCACCACGATCACCGTGTTGCCGAGGTCGCGCAGCTTCTTCAGCACACCGATGAGCCGTTCGGTATCGCGCGGATGAAGCCCGATGCTCGGCTCGTCCAGGATGTACATGCTCCCCACGAGGCTGCTGCCCAGCGAGGTGGCCAGGTCGATGCGTTGGGTCTCGCCACCGCTCAGGGTGTTGCTGCGCCGGTCAAGCGTGAGGTAGCCCACACCCACATCCACCAGGTATTGCAGGCGATTGGTGATCTCCTTCAACAAACGCGCGGCAATGCGCTGGTCCTGTTCGTTCAGGCGCAGGTCTTGGAACACACGCAGGCAGTCGGCGATGGGCATCCGCACCAATTGGGTAATGTCCCGTCCATCTATCTGTACGTATCGGGCCTCCTTGCGCAGCCGTGTGCCCTGGCACTCCGGACAAGTGGTCTTGCCCCGGTATCGGCTGGCCAGCACGCGGTACTGGATCTTGTAGCTCTTCTCTTCCACGTACTGGAAGAACCGGTCGATGCCGGCCACGCCCCGTGCGCCTTTCCACAGCAGGTCGCGTTGGTCGGCGTTCAGTTCGCGGTAGGGGCGGTGTATGGGGAAGTCGTATTTCGCACTATCGCGGATGAAATGGTCCTTCCATTCGCTCAGCTTCTCGCCGCGCCACGGGGCCACGCACTCCGCGTAAACGCTCAGGCTCTTGTCCGGTATCACCAGGTCGGCATCGATGCCGATCACGCTGCCGTAGCCTTCGCATTTCGGGCAGGCACCAACGGGGTCGTTGAAGCTGAACAGGTTGGGGCTGGCCTCCTCGAAGGTCATCCCATCGGCCTCGAACTTGTCGCTGAACCCCAGTTGCCGTCCGTCCTCCCCGAGCAGGATCATTTCGCCCTGACCCTCGAAATAGGCGGTCTCAGCACTGTCCGAAGCTCGGCTTTCGTTCTCGCTTTCGCCGGGGCTCACCGTCAACCGGTCCACCACCAGGAACCAGGTGCCTTTCTGGGCCTTCTTGCTCGCGAGGAGGTCTTCGATCCGGTGTACGGTCTTGCCATCATGCACCCGCGCAAATCCCTGCTGGTGCAGGATGTCGAAATGTTCGTAGTGGCTGCGGCCCGCCGGAATGTGGATGGGGGCGAGCATCAGCACGGTGCTACCATCGGGGAAGCTGTTAAGGCCAGCGATCACATCGTCCACCGTGTTGCGCTTCACTTCCTGCCCGCTCACTGGAGAAATGGTGCGGCCTGCGCGGGCGAACAGCAGTTTCAGGTGGTCGTACACCTCGGTGCTGGTACCCACGGTGCTCCGCGGGTTGCTGGTCATCACCTTCTGTTCAATGGCAATGGCCGGACTGATGCCCAGGATGCGGTCCACATCGGGCTTTTCCAACCGGCCCATGAACTGGCGGGCGTAGCTGCTCAGGCTTTCCACATAGCGGCGCTGGCCCTCGGCATACAGCGTATCGAAGGCCAGGCTGCTCTTGCCGCTTCCGCTCAGGCCGGTGAACACCACCAGCTTGCCGCGGGGGATGTCCACATCCACGTTCTTCAGGTTGTGTACCCGCGCGCCCTGCACACGGATCAGCCCCTGTACGGAACGGCGCACGGCATCGGCACGGTCTGTGGCCGTGGTCGCGGGTTCAGCGTTGGTTCGTGGGGCAGGCAAAGGCGGCGCGAATTTAGGCATCGGCTTGCGGGGGGCGATGGATGGGACCTATCTTTGGAATGCGTCGGAAAGAATTTTACCTGCGATCACAATAACCGGTCTGCAGGCAACGTTCCATCTTCCGTAAGCGTCTACCCAACGTTGACCCATCCCGGTCTGTTCACACGGACCACGCACCTAAACCCCCACGCGATAGCAAGGACCTCTACCCTGAAATTTCCGCTCTAGTACGGACCAAATAGGGAAGGCCATGCTATCCAAGGTGCTCAACGATCAGGACCTCGTACGTCTATACCTCGAAGGCAATGAGAAGGCCTTTGAGCAACTGCTACACCGCCATAAGCGTAAGGTGTGGTCGCACATCTATCTCCTTGTGCGTGATCGCGAGATCACCGAGGACCTCTTCCAGGAGGTCTTCATCAAGGTGGTGCATACCCTGAAGGGGGGCAAGTACAACGAGGAGGGCAAGTTCCTGCCTTGGGTCATGCGCATTGCCCACAACTTGGTGATCGACCATTTCAGGCGGAACAAGAAGATGCCCATGGTGCGCAGCAACGACGACCATGATGTGTTCGCCACTGTAGCCCAGCCCGGCAAGAACGTGGAGCAGCGCATGGTGGACCTGCAGATCGATGAGGATGTGCGCAAACTGATCGATCACCTGCCCGATGAGCAGCGCGAGGTGGTGGTGATGCGCACGTACCTGGGCATGAGCTTCAAGGAGATCGCCGACCAGACGGACGTGAGCATCAACACGGCCCTGGGACGCATGCGGTATGCGCTGATCAACATGCGCAAGATGATCAAGCAGCACGAGATGGTCCTCGACAAAACGTAGAATGGTGGTTTGCAGCAGCACGGCGGGCGTCCCTCCCCCAGGGGCGTCCGCCGTGTTGTTTTTCCGGATGCACACAATAGGCCCGAACATGGTGCCGTTGTACAACCAGAATCACCAAACCACGATACATGGCCAATTCTACCCTTCGTAAGAAAACCCGCCGCGAAAACAAACCCATGACCATCGATCTTCAACCGGGTCCTCGCGACAGTTCCATACGCTTCATCCTGGGCTATTCGAAGGCCTTGCGTGTGGTGGAAGCCCCTCCGGTCGGCACCATCGATATCGTGCTGAACTGATCGGGAACGACCGTAATGACGAAGCCCCTTGAGCAGATCAAGGGGCTTCGTCATTACGGGGCTATCGTTCGGCTCACAGGGCCATTTCCCGCTTGCCGATCATGCGGCCCAGATCGGGGTCCCAGACTTTCAGGCGCAGACAACGGATGATCTCTCCAGGCATCAACGAGGTGGTCTTCGCCGCTTGCAGTTCGGGAATGGCAGCATACACTTCCGGCAAGCGGTAGAAGGGGATGCGTGCGTTGAGGTGGTGGATGTGATGGTAACCGATGTTGCCGGTGAACCAGTGCATCACCGGGTTCATGCGCATGTAGCTGCTGCTGCCCAAGGCGGCGTTCACGTAGCTCCAACCATCCTTGTCGGCGAAGGTGGCCGTGGGAAAATTGTGTTGTGCATAGAAAAGATACGCGCCCAGGCCAAGTGCGATCAATGCGGGCAGGATGAAGCCCAGCCAGAAGGATGTCCAGCCAAGGAACACGGCGATGCCAACGCCCATCACCACATGTAGGATAAGCGCCAACAGCGAATCCCAATGCTTGTCGCGGTTGTTCATGAAACTGCGCACGCACATGCCATAAATGAAGACGAAGAGGTACCCGAAGGCGATGGTGAGCGGGTGACGGGTGAAATTGTAGACCGCCTTTTCGCCCCGGCTCATGGCCATGTATTTCTCCTTGGTAACGATCGGGTAAGAGCCGATGCTGCTGGTGTACAGCTTGGAGTTGTGCTTGTGGTGATGGTCGTGTGACCGTTGCCAGATGCTGGTGGGTGCAAGGATGAAAAGGCCCCAAAGGGTCATCACCGCATCGGCGAACTTGCTGTTCTGAAGGATGGCCTTGTGCTGGTGGTCGTGGTAGATGATGAACATCCGGGCGATGGTGAGGCCTGCCAGGATGCTGCACGTGACCCGCAACCACAGTGGTGTGGTGGGCCAGAATATGCCGAAGTACATGGCACCGAGCACAATGCCGGTACTGAAGAGGTGCCACCAGCTCTTCCAGCGGATCTCCTTTGCGAAGGGCTTGGTCGCGAGGATCAGGTCTTTTTCGCTACGCATGTTCATATAACACTTCCGGGTCGCCGATGTTTCCAACGACGATGGGTCCAGAGCCAAAGTTCGGGATGAAGTCGGATATCTTGTTCAAGTCGCCGGGTATGGATCTCGGTGATCTCCCCCTCCTCAGTGTTCCGGGGGGCGTCCACCAGGCACTCCACGGACATGACATAACGGCCTCGTTCTGGGCGGGTTATGCGAATGTAGACAATGGGTTTGTCCAGCTTTTTCGATAGGGCCTCGGTTCCCAAGAAAACAGGGGTGTCCTGGTTCAAAAAAGACATCCAGTAGGCCCGTTCGGGGGCCGGGGTCTGGTCGGCAATGAAGGCGGTCGCCGTCAGCAGGTCCTTGTCGCGGATCATGGCCTTGCTGGTCTCCTTCATGGTATACAGCCGCGTGCCGTGCCGGGTGCGCATGTGGTACACCAGCCGGTCGAAATGGGTATTGGCCAACGGGTGGTAGATCACATAGAGCGGGGGAATGCCAGCCTCAGCGCTGTACCGGGCACCCGCCAATTCCCAGTTGCCGTAGTGGCCCAGCACAAGGATGATGCTCTTTCCTTGTTCGGCATAGGACCGCAGAAGGTCCACGTTCTCGAACCGCACCCGCTCCCGCGTTTGCTCGGGACTGATGGTCAGGGTCTTGAGGGTCTCCAGCACCAGGTCGCAGAACCACCGGAAGAAGCGGTCTGCAATGGCCTTTATCTCGGCCTCGCTCTTTTCCGGGAAACTGTTCCGCAGGTTCGTCAGCACCACATCCTTCCGGTAGCCGATCAGCCTGAACAGGATCCAGTAGATGCCGTCGCTCAGCAGGTACAGCAGGGGGAATGGCAACAGCGAGATGCCATATATGAACGGCAATGCCACGTAGTACCCCACAGTTCCCATCCGGGGCCAAAGTTACGCCGCGCCGTGGGGCCTATTTGAAGAGTTCCCGGCGACCGATCACGCTGCAAATAGGGCACCTCCGCGGGTCGTGGCCCTTGGCCGGACAATGCTCGCGCCCGAAGTAGATGATGCGGATATGCAGGTCGTTCCAACTTTCCTCGGGGAAGAGCCGCTTCAGGTCGGCCTCTGTACGCTCCACGCTGTGGCCCGTGCTCAGGGTCCAACGCCAGGCCAGTCGGTGGATGTGCGTGTCCACCGGGAAGGCCGGCACGCCGAAGGCCTGCGACATAACCACGCTCGCGGTCTTGTGGCCCACGCCGGGCATGCGCTCCAGGGCGGCCATATCCTGAGGCACCTGCCCGCCATGCTCCTCCACGATGATCCGCGATAGGCCGTGGATGCCCTTGCTCTTCATGGGCGAAAGGCCGCAGGGACGGATGATGTCCTGGATCTCCTCCACGGTCAACTTTACCATTTCCTGCGGCGAACGTGCCTTGGCGAAGAGCAGGGGCGTGATCTCGTTCACCTTCTTGTCGGTACACTGCGCGCTCAGCACCACGGCCACCAGCAGGGTGTAGGGATCCTCGTGGTCGAGGGGGATGGACGTGCGCGGGTAGAGCTTGGCGAGGGTGGCGGCGACGAAGGTGGCTTTTTCCTTTTTTTTTGAGGCCGGAGCCTTGGCGTTGGGTGTTTTACTTGTGCTGGCCATAGGTCGCAAAGATCATATGCGACCGTTCACCGTTCAGGCCAGCGCATCGCTGCCCATGCGCTCCTTCAAACGGTCGATCTCGCGGTGCATCACACGGAACCACAATGGGGGGAAGAAGGCAAGCACCATCATGGCCGGATAGCCGGCGGGCAGCTGCGGGCTCTCATCGAAATGGCGCAGCACCTGGTACTTGCGGCTGGCCAGGTAGTGGTGGTCGCTGTGGCGTGTGAGCTCCAGCAGGATCAAGCGTCCTAGCGGGTGGTCGGAGTTCCACGAGTGGATGGGGAGCGGGCGCTCGAACAGATCACCCTTCTTCTTCCGACGCAATCCATAATGCTCGATGTAGTTCACGGTCTCCAACAACAGTATGCCGATGAGCGCTGCGCCGAGGAACCAGCCCATCACCTCCGGTCCGAACACCAGCGCGATGGCCGCCACCAGCCCGAGCTGGATCAGCTGGAAGCGCACCATCTCGTTGTGCAGGCTGAAGACGGGCAGGCCCTTCTTCCGCAGGCGCTGTTCCTCCAGCTTCCACGCACTGAGCCAGCTGCCGATGATGGTGCGCAGGAAGAAGGCGTAGAGCCACTCGCCACGCCGGCTGCTGGCGGAGTCCTCATCGGTGCTCACGTGCTTGTGGTGCCCGCGGTTGTGCTCGATGAAGAAGTGCATGTAGAGCGTGGACAGCAGCAGCGCCTTGGCCATGAACTGCTCGTGCTTGGTGGGCCGGTGCCCCAGCTCGTGCGCGGCGTTGATGCCCAGCACCCCGCAGGCCATGCCGAAGGCCGTGGTGAGCCCCAGCTTCACTACCCAGGACAGCTCTGCAGCGCTCACCTGCACCAGGAAGAACAGCAGCAGCCCCCATTGAATGGGTACCAGGCTGTATAGGACGAGGTCGTACAGGCGGTCCTGCTTGGCCATGGCCTCCTGCGCCGCATCCAGGTTGCGGGGATCGGGCTTGAGGAACAGTTCGATGGTCGGTAGGACTCCGAACACGAAGACCACCGCCGCGAAGGACCATTCGTTCCGAGCTTCGAGGGAGGCCGCGACTACGACGGGGATCAGGTACACCAGACCGTACTTGTGCGCGGAGGATCGCATTGTGAAGGGAACTAAGCAGGTGACCCGAAATTACATCGTGAGCGGGCGTTCACTGAGCGGAGGTTTGCGGGATGGTTGTCCGAATGCCCCTCCTTAGATCAGGGGTGCTCGTGGCCTTCGCTGACTCTAACCTTTGGGGACGTATGATGTCCTCGATTAGCTTCACGTTCAGTTTCATCATCTGTTGTTGGGTACATGCCTTGGTGAAGAGCGACTGCGTGATCTCATTTCCCTTCTGATCGGTGCATTGCGCGTTGAGCACCACGGCCACGAACAGTGTTTACTGGTGCGCGTGGTCGACCGCGTTGGACGAGTGTGGGCTGCACTCGGCGAACTGGCGTGACACGAAAGCGACCTGCTCCTGCCCGGTCATCACTTGAGCCGTTCCAGCTGCCCCTTGCGCATAACGATGTTCTTATAGTCCCATTGGATCTCACGCGACTTCTTCAGCCATCGCTTCAGGTCTCTCTTGTTGATCTCATCCACTGAAGTGAACGTGATCTGGGCGTCTTTGAATTTACTTGTCCCGATCAGCTTCTCCTCATCGAACGATCTCCCACTCCAGAACATCAATCGCATGCCGGCCTTCAATCGGCTGTAGCCGACAATGGGATTGCCTTCGAGAAACCAGACCGGGTGTGCGTGCCACAACTTGCTCTCCGCTTCTGGCAGGAACTCTTCGATGATCGCAGCCAAGGTGCTCGCAATAGCGCGGTCGGCTTCGCTGAGGGATTTGTGGTAGGTGAGAATGTCCTTGTGCATGATCGGGATAGCGCTCACCACGTGAAGGTATACGGCCGCGACCCTTGGATGTACGTGTGCGACCGCGTGGGCAACTTCTCGCCCTCAACATGAACGAGGTTCTGTTGCTCGTAGAACAGGTCCTGCAGCAGCGTATTGCCCACCATCAACCCGTTGGGGGTGGTGATCCCTTCCACCTGCAGGTAGCAGTACAGCGTTTCGCCGTCGAGCTCCTTGCCCACCCACGTCCAGTTGAGCTGCTTCTCCTGGAAGAGCACAAGGTGTTGGGTGAAGTAGGCGTTGAGGATGCTGTCGGCCTTGGCGTGCTCCTTGTCGGAACCGAGCTTCAGCGGGGCCACGTTCTCCAGCGCGTGCTCGATGTCGTGCGCGGTGATGCGCCAGGTGAGGTCGAGGGTCTGCGTGGCAGGGGAGTGGCGGATGGTGAGGATGGAGACGAAGAAGTCGTGAACGCTCAGCGCTCCGGTCATGATCAGGGCGAGGAGGGCGGCTTTCATGGCAGGACAAAGGTGGGGAATGAGTGGCGAAGGAGTGGCGAGTTGTGAGTGACGAGTGGCGAGGAGACTGTTCAGTAAAGTGTGTCAGGCCGGAGTTGCGAACTTCAAACCCTGACCGATGGAAGACAAGCCTGAAAAGTTCGATTATGAAGCCTTCGAGAAGGAGGCCATGAAGCAATTACTGCTGGGCAAGCCTTTGAGCG
>JAEUSY010000036.1 GCA_016788295.1 Flavobacteriales bacterium | reverse complement strand
GGTTTGCTGGTGGCCTGTGGCACCGAGGCTGGCAAAGAAACGGAGCGTGTGAACGACCAAATGCAAGAGAACCGCAACGAAGTGGCCAAGGCCGATGATGCGGAAGAGTGGATGAACGAACGCGAAGAGGCCCGCAAGGAGATGGCCAACCTGCGCGAAACGCTGAGCAACCGCTTGGAGCGCGAGCGAAAGGACCTGGCCGATGGCATCAAGAACGCCGAGAAGCGCGCCGAGACCGAACGCCACATCGCCGAGCTGGAGCAGAACATCGCTCGCATCGATGCCACCATGGTCACCTACGAGGGCAGCACCAACAGCACGTGGAACGACGTGAAGATGGAAGGTCGCAAAGCCATCGACGAGACCAAGAACTGGTGGGAACGCCAGAAGGACTGGGTGGATGCGAAGACCGAGGCCGACAAGGACAACGACGGCAAGTAATTCGTTTGGGAGGTTGGTCAGCCATCGCTGCCAGCCACTAGCGCAAGGGATCCGCAAGGATCCCTTGTTCGTTTTTGGTTAGCCTATTGCACCACGCTAGGCTCTTTCCACTAGGGTGGGAGCGCACGTGAACAAGGCGCCGGATCAGGCAGGCTGTGCCATTCGCCGCATTAAAGTTCCCAACACCCCACGGCCCGCCCTACGCCCATTCGTATGCAGCCATCCGAGGCTTGCTCAATTCCCCGTCGTTCCCATGGATACCCCCAGCCCCGATGAGTTGCGCATGGTGGCCCAGTTCAAGGTGGACGATCAGTTATTGACCAGCCACAGCAGCCCCTGGATCGTAACGGCCCGCTACTAGCTCCGCGCCAAAGGCTGCATCGGCTAAGACCGGAGTTCCATTACAACCGCGTGCAACTACGCAAGAAGGAAGAACACCTCGTGTGCGCCACTCGCCAGCATGATGGGACCTTGAAGGGGGCGGGAGGGAAGCGGTAGGGGGCGGCGCTTCGAAACCCGCGCTTGGTGCCGACAGAGCCGTGGGGGGCGACGACGAATCCCTTGCGAAGATCTAAGTCCCATGAACCCATCGCGCCGCAGGAGACCAGGTGGAGGTCAAAAAGATCCGACTGGTCTGCTTGGGCCCAACCTCATTCAACCATTAGTCTACCCAGGCGGAAGGAGGCATCATCTTTGAACAAGCGCACCATGTAGAAACCAGGACCAAGGTCCTGTGTGTCAAGCCAGATATTCTCAGCACCGCCACTGAGGGCCATGTGCCGCACCACTTGGCCATGCGCGTTCAGCAGGGCGACCTCCCGGACGCCTTTAGATCCAACCGAAAGCCAAGCTCCATTGTGCGCGGGGTTCGGTGCAAGAAGCAGCGCTTCATCACCCTGTTGCGTTTCTTCCATGTCAACCGCCGCGTCGGCATTGATTCGTGCGATCCGGTTCCGAGATATGCCATTGTAACTATTGAATGTGCCACCGATCAGATACCGGTTACCCGGTGCCGCTGTCATACACAAGATCCGAGGTCCGCTACCCGTAACAATTCCTGAGCCGGGATCGAAATCGCTGTCTGCCGAGCCGTCTACTCCCAGACGTGCAATGCCATCGCGGGATTCGCCATTGATGCTGGAAAAGCCGCCGCCGAGTATCACCTTTCCATCGGCCTGCAGAGATCCGCTGAATACGCCAGAATAAAGGCCGCTGTTGGTGCCGGGGCCGTTGCCAAAAGTAGCGTCAACGCTGCCGTCGGCATTCAATCGCACTACGCCGCTATGCGTAGAGACGTAATTCATGAAAGCGCCGCCCACGATGATCTTGCCATCAGGTTGCACCATGATCAGCTCTGGGGCCACGCTTAAGCTACTGGTAGTAGGGAATGGCACGTCGCCTGCGTTGAAACCGGCATCAGCGCTGCCATCAGGGTTCGCTCTGGCAATACGCACCCGGTCTAGGCCGCCGTAGTTCCAGAACTCGCCGCCCAATAAGATGCGGCCATCAGCCTGTAGGGCCAGCGCGGTCACGATGCCACCGGCCCCGCCGTTCGCAGGGTTCCAACTGGCATCTAGAGTACCATCAGATGTGAGCCGTGCCACATATCTCCTGGCGCTGCCATTCACATTTTGGAACTCACCACCGATCACCAAGCGCCCATCGGGCTGCAATACCGCGCAACTCAAACGGCCATCAGGTCCTTGGCCAGGATCGAAACTCGCATCTAGGCTACCATTGCTATTCAGCCGTGCCACGTATTTGCGGCCAACGCCATTGTAAGTGGTGAACCATCCCCCAATTACGATGCGACCGTCGGGTTGGATCATGATGGAATTCACTTGTTCATTCGGACCTGCACCACCGACATTAAAAGTGGGATCCAAGCTGCCATTCGCTTGCAAACGGACCAAGGGACTGCAGTTGGAACCATTGTAGCTGTAAAACATGCCGCCCACCAAGATCTTGCCATCGTCCTGCATGGCTATGGCTAGCACCGAGTTGCCTGCACCTGTTCCAGGGTCGAAAGAGGTATCAAGGCTCCCATCTTGTGCACGACCTTTACCAGCGGTCAGGGCCAATAGCAGCGCAGCAGTGCAACCCAATAAGTTTCGCATGTAGTGGGTAATTTGCAGCAAAAGTAACTTCCGCATGTTCTACGTTCAAAACGTAAAGGGACGCTGCACATCATTTTGCAGAATACACCATTGCAGGCGTGCATTTCGAACTCGACACGATCACTCGAAGTGGACCCCTTGAGCCAATAGGAACGGCGCATGATCCCACACCACCACCAAAGTTCCCAACACCCCACCACCCGTCCTTTGCCATGCGTATCATGCCTTTCGGGGCTTGCTCAATTCCACGTCGATCCCATGGATACCCCCAGCCCAGACGAGTTGCGCATGGTGGCCCAGTTCAAGGTGGGTGATCAGGTATGGACCAGCCACAGCGGCCCCTGGATCGTAACGGCTCGCTACTGGCTGCGTGCCAAAGGCTGCATCGGCTACGACCTGGAGTTCCATTACAACCGCGTGCAACTGCGCAAGATGGAAGAACACCTCGTGTACGCCACTAGGCAACATGATGGGACGTTGATGGGTCGAGGAGGGAGGCGGTAGATGAGCGCACAGGCTCTCCTTGGTCCTAAGGAGACGATCTGTACATACATAGGCCCCTATTAGATGATCCTCCTCCAGCCAACCGGTGGAACGGGTTACCCGATGTACCCGTGCTGTAGATAACACTGGCTGTGCACGGGAATTGCAACGCGCTTCCTACACCAGCCCGATCCCACACCATGAGCGACTTGCACACCCTTTTCCTAGGTGAGGACCATGCGTGGACCTTCCTGCTCGAATGTGCGCTGCGTGCGCTACTGATGTTCGTGATCGGACTTGCCATCATGAAACTCAGCGGCAAGAAGGAGGTGCGCCAATTCAGCGTGCTGGAGCTGCTGGTGATCATCGGCCTGGGCTCGGCCTTGGGTGACCCCATGATCTACACCGACTCACCGGTCCTGCCCAGTGCGGTGGCCATGGGGACGGTGCTCTTCTGTTATTGGGCCCTGAACAAATGGACCAACCGCGCACCGAAGCTGGAGCGCTTCATC
>JAEUSY010000046.1 GCA_016788295.1 Flavobacteriales bacterium | reverse complement strand
CGCGTTCGGCCGCGGGCATCTTGCTCCACACGGTGTCGTAGGCCTTGCGGGCGGCCTTCACGGCGGCGTCCACATCGGCCTCACCGGCCTCGGCGATGCGCGCGAGCTTCTGCTCGTTGGCGGGGTTGATGGTGTCGAAGTAGCGGCCGCTCTTCGGCTTCACCCACTTGCCGTTGATGAAGAGCTCGTATTGCTCTTGGATCTTGACGTGGTCCTTGGACTCGGGAGCAGGGGCGAGGGTCCAGTCGAGGGCGTTCTTCTTGGCCATGGTGATGCCGCCCGGCCATGCGCCAAAGCGTGCGACGAAGATAACCGGCTTGTCGTGTGAAATGCGATCTTCACCCGCTGTGCTTACGCCGCAAGCCTACGTGTACCTGCGCCACCCGATGCTCTCGTCGGGGGAGACGATGTTGCAGTACACCGTCCAGCATCTCTGCATGATTGGCGCGATACACATAGCCAGGCGACGTGTCCTGGCACATCCACGCGATCCGCGCTTGGTGTCGCGCATCCTGCTTTCACGTACCACCAGTCAACAGTTGGTGTTACGGGCCGAGCGTTATGTGCAAGAACTATTCCCGCTTGGCAAGGAGTTATCCATCGGCCAACTTCGCGGCGCGATCAAGAAGGCGCTGCCCGACCTCGAGGTGTTCAAGTATGAGCATGTGATGCCGGACCTGATCGATACCGGCATGCTGCACTCCCGCTTTTGGCGCACTGACATGGGGGTGGACGCCATGCAACACGTGCGCGACGTTCGCAGGTCAATCGAGCGCAATATCGATGACCACTTGAAGAACGACCGCGATACGCTCATCGCGAACTTGAACGAACTGGGCAGCAATGTTGTACTGCTGGACCAGGATACACGCAACAAACTGCGTGGCATGCTCAAAGAATTCCCGGACCTTATCCTGACGATGAACTTGGGGAGCACCTTGGCGAACCCGGTCACCTTCGACGCCTACACGGCATTCGACACCTTGTCCTTCGGAGATAGTTTCAGCGATGGTGGGGGCGACTTCGGAGGCTTCGGCGATGGGGACTTCGGAGGCGGTGGTGCTGGAGGCGATTGGTGATCCGCTCAACGCTTCACCAAACGCACGGGCGCTACTTCAGGCTTATCCGCACGCAGGATGTAGCAGCCGGCCGGGAGCTCGCTGATGTCGATCCGTTCCGTGCCGGTCAATGCGTTCAACACCTGTACCGCGCGACCGGTGGCATCGTGTACGGTGATGTTGATCGTACCGATCGCGTCGGGCAAGGTGATCGTCAACTGATCGGCTGCTGGATTCGGGAAGAGCGCGGGCGCGATGGCATTCGCTGCATCATCCACACCAGTGCTGAGGCTGTAGCGGTACAAGCCTTGCCCGGGGGATAAGAAGCTGTAACCGATGTAGACGTTGCCCTCGAACTCGTACAGGCCGCTGCCATTAAGGTCGCCAGCGTTGAGGTTGCCGGTGATGTTGGTCCAACCGGTGCCGTTGGTGGTGAAGTAGACACTGTCGCGCTGACCGCCACCGGCGAGGTGACGGGCCTCCATATAAACCCGGTTCCCGAAACGCTTCACCTCCACCACGCCAAGGCCGAATTGCGCAGGTGGCGTCCAGGGTGCCCAGGTGACACCGAGATCGGTGCTGCGGTATACGGCTCCACCTTGTGCGGTATAGTATTGGTTCGAACCCGCGTACCACAACTGTTCTGCGTTGAGGTCTCCCGAAGCGATCCCTGTGGTGGCGGTCCACGAAGCGGCGTTCATGGTACGGAACACGCCACCCCCCACCGTGGCCGCCAGGAAGAAGGGGCCCGCAGCGCACATGCCGATGACATTGAGGTTGGTGAGGCCGTTGTTCACCGGAGCCCAACTGGCCCCATCG
>JAEUSY010000048.1 GCA_016788295.1 Flavobacteriales bacterium | reverse complement strand
CACAACGCCCGTTCTGCAACTGAACTGGAGCCCTGCCCTGCCCAATGGTACCTACCAAGTGCAGGTGCGTGCCTTCAAGAACGGTGTGTGGTGCATTACCAGCCTGCCCTGGGGCGATGAGTGCAACGTGACGATCACGGGTAGCACGGCCATGACCCTGAACGGTGGCAACACCGTGGCCACGGGCGATGCCAAGCTGGCGATGTTCCCGAACCCCAACAACGGCGATCAGCTCACGGTGAGCCTGAGCGCAGTGGAAGATGGCGTGGCGACGATCAGCGTGGACATCTTCGACCTGAGCGGCGCCCGTGTGAGCAGCCGCACGATCGCTGTGAACGACGGCATGGTCTACCAGGTGCTGAGCCTCGGCGAAATGGCTGATGGGCTCTACATGGTGAACATCACCGCCGGTGCCCAGCGCTACACTGAGCGTTTGGTGATCGCCAAGTGATCGGCTGACGAACAACGATAGGGAAGCGCCCCTGCAGCAATGCGGGGGCGCTTCTGTTTTTGAGGTGGTGGATAGCGTCGCTCAGACGCTCTTCAGGTCCACATCATCCGTGCCCTCAAGGGTAAGCCACTGCTTCATCTTTTTCTGGATCACTTTGAAGTGCGGCTGGTCCTCAGGGGTCACCAGCGTGAAGGCCATGCCGGATCGTTCCGCGCGACCGGTTCGGCCGATGCGGTGCACGTAGTCCTTGGGGGAGCGAGGAAGTTCGTAGTTGATCACGTAGGGCAGGGCCTCGATGTCGATGCCGCGCGAAAGCAGGTCGGTGGCCACAAGCACGCGCAGCTTGCCGGCCTTGAAGCGTGCCAATGTGCCCAAGCGAGCATGGTTGCTCTTCTTGCCATGCACGGCCTCCGCTTCGATCCCATGCTTGCTCAGCTTGTCGGCCACGTGGTCGGCGCTGTGCGATGAGGAGGTGAACACCAGCACCTGGTGCATGTCCATACTGCGGATCAGATAGCGCAGGAAAGGCCCTTTGCGTTCGGGTTCCACACGGAAGGCGCGTTGCTCGATCAATTGCACTTCCTGCGGTTCGTCCGTCACCTGGATCACCTCGGGCTTGTGCAGCACCAGTTGTGTGATCTCGTTCACGGCATTGCTCAAGGTGGCGGAGAACAGCAGGTTCTGTCGCTTGCGGGGCAGCAGGGCCAGTACGCGGTCCATTTCCTCCTTGAAACCGAGGTCCAGCATTTTGTCCGCCTCGTCCAGCACCAACACCTGCACCTGCGCAAGGTGTACGGCCTTGGAATCGATCAGGTCCAGCAAACGGCCGGGTGTGGCGATCAGCACCTGCACATCCTGCATGCCGATCATCTGCGGATTGATGGACACCCCGCCGAACACGGCCATCACTTTGGGGCGCGTGGCCAGCCCTTGGGCCAGCAAATTGAACACCGTTTCCACCTGCACGGCCAGTTCTCGTGTGGGTACCAGTACCAGCACGGGTACATGGCGGTTCTTCAGGGTCCATTTCGCCTCGTCCCAGCGCTGAAGCACAGGCAGCACATAGCTCGCAGTCTTCCCCGAACCTGTCTTGGCGATACCCAGGATGTCCTTACCGAAGAGCACTGCGGGTATGGCCGCGAGCTGGATGGGGGTTGGATCGGAGTAGTTCTCATCAGTAAGCACGCTCAGGAAGGCATCGGAAATTCCCAGTGCGCTGAAAGGGGAGGTAGCTTTGTCCATTCGTATTGGCTGGCAAAGGACTTTGCCTTGGCTGATAGAGGTTCGGCAAGGTATGTCCCGTTGGTCTGGTCCGTCCCCATCATCGCCAACAGATCTGTATAATTCGACCGGTGGCAGGATGGTCAGGGCATGCGCCAGAGCTTCATCGTCCGGTGTTCCTTTCCGGTCCTGACCTGGAGCAGATAAGGGCCTGCCGCAAGGCCGACGACGTCCAGCATTAACTGTCCTTGCTGTCCGGATCCATTGATGCCATGAACAGAACGACCCATGGCGTCCTGCAATTCAATGGAGACCGGTACTCCGAGGGGGATGCCTTCTATAAGGACATGGTCGTTGAAGGGGTTGGGGTAAGCGATCAGTTGACCAAGTACCAAGCTCTCCTCAAGGGACAGCAGAATAGTGACCAGACCACATCCGCTATTGTCCGTGCGGTAGCCGTCCATCCGGTCGTTGGGGCTGGCGGCCCAAATGCAGACTTCTCTTTCCACTGTGGTCAGGCCAGTATCCACATAGGCGGTCAAATAGAAAGGCCCTGCTGTTACCCACGTGCTGTCGTCAGGAGCAAGCATCAGGTCGGTCAACTGATAGGTCGCTCCGGCAGGTCCGCAGATGCCCCAGGGTAGATACTGGTCCAAGGTCGCCCGCATCAAGGTGTCCTCTCCATGGTTCACCAACCAGGCACCTGCACTGAATGACCCGCTCACGTAATTGATCATCGTGCTTGGATATACGGTGTATTCAAGGTCGAAGGCAGTTACACCATGCAGGGCGATGTCGGGCACCTGATCGGGGACATCCCCATCCAACGACATGGTCCTCGCGGCCGCACCAACGGCACCGCAATTGAACCACCCGCAAGTGAAAGCCGTTCCATTGGCAACAATGCTGGCCGATGGTGTGTATCCATCCGGAGCCTCGAAGGGATGTGCGGACAAGATGTTCAAGTCCTCATCAAGTGTCCAAAGCGTGTCCACTGTGATCACGTGGTACTTGCTATCGACCCAGGTTATCGTGCGGTGACTCCCATCGCTTGGCATACCTAATGCGACCGGCCCGCCGATCAATTGTAGCTGCTCATCAAAACGGTATAGTCCGCTCATGCCGACCGCCACATATCCGCCGCTTGGATGAGCGGCCACATCGAACAACACGGCATCGGTCCACTGGTCCACTAGCTCACCATCCTGTTCCAAGCTCAAAAGTCCTTGGTACCCTGCAACGATGAAATTGCCTTCAATGGCGCGTATCGATCGGATATTGAGCCAGCCGGTTGATGACCAATACAGGCTGTCGCCATCGTGGTCGGTGATCAATAGGCCATCGCTCATTGGAAGTAGGACCGTTGAATCACCAACGGCCATGTGTCCGAACTCGGTCCAACCGTCATCCCCGCCGTATGTCCTGCTCCATAATGGTGCACCATTGGTCCAAGCCATCAATAGCCCCAGGAAGGGTCCGAAATCACATCCATAGGAGGTCGTACCGGCCAGCAGGAAGGTATCCGTCCCCAACTCGGCAACACACGACAAAATGGTCAGCTCGTTGTTGGGAATGGAAATGGCATGTTCCTCCATTGTCTCACCATTCTGTTCCAATTGAACGAAGATGGCCGAACTGAAGAAAGAGTTGTTCAAGGGGTTGTGCCCGACCATTGCCCAACGGCCGGTTGCTGTAGGCGCAACACCCCGGTATTGGCCTTCGAGGCCCGGTTGATGCACCACATCGAACACCTGCGCGTGTAGGCCCAGACAAACCACCGCGAAAGGGAGTAGGATGAAACGCATGAGGATCGGTTTTTCCTTGGACAAGTTAACCGCTATGAATGCTGCCCCGATTGCCCTTGGGTTGCAGAACTTTGTGGCCCAAGACCAACCACACCCCATGCTCGGCCTTCAACTCCCCACCGATCGCCGCTGGGCGGACCTTGTTCGCCAGGACATTGCCGAACTGCTCACCGATCACGCCTGGTGCGAGCAGAAGGCGGCCAGCAATGCCATAAGCATGATCGTGCGATATCCGGAACTGAGCGAACTGGTGAACGCGCTCACGGCCATTGCCCAGGAGGAACTGGAGCACTTTCGCCAGGTGGTGGAGCGCATCCATGCACGAGGTTGGAAGCTCGGGCCGGAGCGGAAGGATAACTACGTGAACGAGCTGATGCAGTTCGTGCGCAAGGACGGCGATCGCGACGAACGATTGGTGGACCGCCTGTTGTTCAGCGCCATGATCGAGGCCCGCAGTTGCGAGCGATTCAAGCTGCTTACCGAGGAGTGCGACGACCCCGAACTGCGTGAGTTCTATCGCGCGCTCATGGTGAGCGAGGCGGGCCACTACACCACTTTCATCGGCTTCGCCCGCCAGCACGGCGGTCGCGTGGATGTGGATAAGCGGTGGAAGGAGTTCCTGGCCTATGAGGCCGAGGTGGTCGCCCGGTACGGCACGGCGCCTACGATGCACGGATAGGGCTTCGCCGCACAGGGCAAATGGTTCCAAAGGTGGTGTTCGGTTGAACCCCATCGCCCGTGGTCGTGTTGTTTTCCGCACCTTCACGTCCCCATTTCCAAGCCATGCGCCAACTGTTCATTCTTGCCCTGTCCGCACTTACGGCCACTTCGCTGTTCGCCCAGAAGACCTACACCTATACATCGGTGCCCGGCGATCCGATGGAAACGCGGATCTACACACTGGAGAATGGCCTTCAGGTGTGGCTGAGCCGCAATACCGATGCGCCCCGTGTGCAGACGAACATCGCGGTGCGTGCCGGCAGCAAGAACGACCCCAGTGATGCCACAGGCCTGGCCCACTATCTGGAACACATGCTTTTCAAGGGCACCAGCAAGATCGGCACCTCCGATTGGGCCAAGGAACAGGTGTTGTTGAAGCAGATCAGCGATGCCTACGAAGCACGCCGCAACACCACCAACGAGGCCGAGCGCGATGCCCTTTACCGCCGCATCGATAGCCTGAGCCTGCTGGCCTCGCGCTATGCCGTGGCCAACGAGTACGACAAAATGGTGAAGCGCATCGGGGCCCGCGGCACCAACGCGTACACCAGCAACGAGCGCACGGTTTACATCAACGACATCCCCAGCGATGAGTTGGAGAAGTGGATGATGCTCGAAAGCGAACGCTTCCGTGAGTGTGTGTTGCGCCTCTTCCACACCGAGCTGGAAACGGTGTACGAGGAGTTCAACCGCACCCAGGACAACGATGGTCGCCAGGCCTATGCGAAGAAGAACGCGCTGCTCTATCCCACGCATCCCTACGGCACGCAGACAACGATCGGCACCGGTGAGCACCTGAAGAACCCGAGCATGGAGAAGATCCATCGCTTCTTCGAGACCTGGTACGTGCCCAACAACATGGCGGTGATCCTGGCCGGTGATATCGACTACGACCGCACCATTGCCATGGTGGACAAGCATTTCGGAGGCTGGGTGCGCAAGGATGTGCCCGCCTTCACCTTCACGCCCGAGAAGCCGATCGCGGCGCCGGTGACCGCTGAAGTGTTCGGCCCTGAGGCCGAATGGGTGGACCTGGCCTGGCGCTTCGATGGGGTGAACAGCGATCACGGCATGATGCTCAAGTTGATCGACGGCTTGCTGAACAACGGGAAGGCCGGTGTGATGGACCTCAACCTGATACAGGCCCAGAAAGTGCTCGGGGCCTATGCTTACGCAAGCACCATGACGGACTACAGCGAGTTCGGGCTGCACGGTGAGCCCAAGGAGGGGCAGACCTTGGAGCAGGTGCGCGACCTGTTGCTGGCCCAGTTGGAAGAGATCAAGAAGGGGAACTTCGATGGCTGGCTGATCCAAGCGGCTGTGAACGACATGAAACAGCGGCAGACGCGCACCTGGAACGAGAACAACAGCATGCGCGCCGGTGCCATGACCGATGCGTTCATACTCAAGAGGTCTTGGAAGGATGTGGTGGAGCAGCTTGATCGCATGGGCTCGATCACCAAGAAGCAGGTGATGGAGTTCGTCAAGGCCCACTTCGGCACCAACTACGTGTGTGTGATGAAACGAACGGGCGAGAACACCAGCGCGCATAAGGTGTCGAAACCCAAGATCACGCCAGTGGAGATCAAGCGCGATGGACAGAGCGCCTGGCGCACGGAATGGGAGAAAATGCCCAGTGCCACCCTCGCCCCCGAGTTCATCGACTTCGATAAGGCCATCGCGCACCGCCCCTTGAACAGTGGGGTGGACCTCGCCGTGGTGAAGAACCCCACGAACGACCTGTTCAGCCTGCGATACATATTGGATATGGGCACGGACCATGACCGCGTGTTGGAAGTGGCCTTGGAATACCTGCCCTATCTGGGTACTTCGCGCTACACACCGGCCGCCTTCCAGCAGGAACTGTTCAAGCTGGGGCTCTCCATCGATGTGTCCGCCAGCGAGGACCGCTGCTTCGTTACACTGAGCGGTTTGGAGACCAATCTGGCGAAGGGTGTTGAACTGCTGGAGCACCTGCTCGTAGACGCCAAACCGAACGATGAGGCCCTGAAGGGATTGGTGGCAGACATCCGTAAGGCGCGTCAGGACG
Source organism: Flavobacteriales bacterium (assembly GCA_016788295.1). Lineage (GTDB taxonomy): Bacteria > Bacteroidota > Bacteroidia > Flavobacteriales_F > PHOS-HE28 > PHOS-HE28. The sequence continues at coordinate 23,442 of JAEUSY010000048.1, read as the reverse complement.
AACTGAAGAACAAGGGCGCCATTCTTCAGGGTGGCCTGCTCAACTACGCGAAATATGGTCCGCTTTCGGCCTTCAATGATGTGCTCTCGACCGAGCAGCTTGCAGCGCTGACCAGCACCGAACTGGTGGACCGCATCCACGGACTTACCAGCTACCAGCACAAGGTGTTCTACTATGGCCGCATGCAGCCCGATGCCGTGGCCTCGCTTTTGAAGAAAGCTCACCGCACACCGGCAACCCTGAAGCCCTATCCCGAGCCACGGCGCTACCCCGAACTGGCCACCACGGAGAACAAGGTCTTATTCGCCGACCACGACATGGTGCAGACCGAAATGCTGTTGGTGAGCAAAGCGGACCCCTTCGATGTGCAGAAGATGCCCTATGCGGCCCTGTTCAACGAGTACTTCGGCAGCGGACTTAGCAGCATTGTGTTCCAGGAGATCCGCGAGGCCAAGGCCCTGGCCTATGGTGCCAGCGCCAGTTACACCACCCCGGCCAAGAAGGAAGACGCCCACTACGTGCGTGCCTTCATCGGTACCCAGGCCGATAAGCTGAACGACGCCGTTGCCGCCATGCTGGTCCTGATGAACGACATGCCCATGGCCCGTGAGCAGTTCGAAGGCGCCAAGACCAGTGCACTGAAGGTCATCGCCAGCACGCGCATCACCAAGGAGAACATCTACTGGACCTGGGATGCCGCCCAACGTCGCGGGCTGGACTACGATGTGCGCCGGATGAGCTACGAGCGCATACCCACGATCACCTTGGAGGACATGAAGGTCTTCTTCGATAAGGAGATCAAGGGAAGGCCCTACACCTACTGCGTGATCGGTAAGGCGGCGGCCATGGACCTGAACGTGCTGGAGAAGCTGGGCCCCGTGATGCGGTTGAGCAAACAGCAATTGTTCGGCTACGGGGAGGAGTGATCGGCAGGTACGAACTTCGCGCCCCCAACGCTATCGGCGAACGAACTGCGACCATTGATCATGCCCAACGAGATTACGGCCACCCTGCTTTCCATCGGCGACGAACTGTTGATCGGCCAGACCATCAACACCAACGCCGGTTGGATGGGGGCGCAGTTGTCGCTGATCGGTATACGCCCCAAGCGCGTGCTGACCATCGGTGATGATCGCCAGGAGATCATGGAGGCCTTGGAGAACGCCGACACCGATGTGGTGCTTATCACCGGCGGACTTGGTCCCACGAAGGATGACATCACCAAGCAGGTGCTCTGCGAGTTCTTCGGGACCAAGCTGATCCGTCATCCGCATATCCAGGCGCGCATTGCGGCCTTCTTCGAAAGCCTCGGTCGCGAACCCTTGGAGGTCAACCTCGCCCAGGCCGATCTGCCCGAAGCGTGCACCGTGGTGCCGAACGACCGTGGTACCGCCAGCGGGATGTGGTTCGAGCGCGATGGCCGTGTGTTCGTGAGCATGCCCGGCGTGCCTTACGAAATGAAGGCCATGATGACCGCCCACGTGCTTCCCGAGCTTCGGCGCACGTTCGCACCGCCCACCATCGTTCACCGGACCATCCTCACCACGGGGCTGGGCGAAAGCCATCTGGCGCAGCGCATTGCCGCATGGGAGGACAGCCTGGCCGAAGACGGCATCAAACTGGCCTATCTGCCCAGTCCCGGCATTGTGAAGCTGCGCTTGAGCACCTATGCGAACAATGACCCTGTGGGCGCTCGGGAAAGGGTGGGCTGGAAGGCTGACCAGCTTTACCGGTTGGTGCCCGAGCTCATTTTCGGTGAAGGGGAGGAGCGCTTGGAACAAGTGGTGGGCCGTCTCCTGAAGGAGCGTGGCCAAAGCCTTTCACTGGCCGAGAGCTGCACAGGTGGATATGTCAGCCATTTGATCACCAGTGTACCCGGCAGCTCTGCATACTACACGGGTGGTGTGGTCAGCTACGCCAACGCGGTGAAAATGGAGGAACTGGGCATCCCCAGCGACATGCTGGAACTGAACGGGGCCGTTAGCCAGCCCGTGGTGGAACGCATGGCCATGGGCGTGCGCGAGGCGTTGCGCACCGAATGGAGCATCGCCTTGAGCGGCGTGGCCGGTCCCGATGGGGGCACCGAAGAGAAACCCGTAGGTACCGTATGGATCGCTGTGGCTGGTCCTTCGGGTGTGCGTTCCCACAAGGGCTTCTATCCCGGAACGCGTGATCTGGTGATCCAGCGCAGTGCGTTGGCCTCCTTGAACCTGCTGCGCCGGGAGCTAAAGGACTAACGAGGTCCGGGCTCAGGCCGGTTTGCGGATCACCATGGCATATCCTTGGGCATACGGGCCCTTGGTCCGTTGCCGGTCGCGCTGTGGCCAGCCCGTGGCCAGAGCCAACTTGGCGAACACTCGGAAAATGCGGTTGGAGAAGCCCTGTGCCATGAATTTGTTCAGGGTGTCCATCAGCACATCGGCCCGCCCTCCGTACGCTTCAATGTGTACGGTCTCGAACCCGGCATCCGCAGCAAGGTGTTTCAGCGCGAATTCCGAGAAGTGCATGTATTCGTGCGGGTATTCCCCCATCCAATACACGAAGGGCGACGAAATGAAGACCGTTCCGCCGGGTTTCAGCACGCGGTTCAGTTCGGCCAGGAACAGGTGCGGGCGGGTGATGTGAACGATCATGTCCGATGCCATGATCGTGTCGAACTCAGCGTCGGCAAAGGGGAGCTGACCGGGGGCGTTCAGGTCCACGAAGTGGTCCAGCATCTCCTTGGCATGCGGGCTGTTGCCCCAGTCCACGCAGATGTTCTCCGTTATCCGTGGCTTGTATAGCTCATAGTATGGCACGGGGCCGCAGCCCACGTCGAGCACCCGCCCATGGATGTACTGCTCGATGAGCGGTATGTACATGGTATGCTGGAGCTCCGCGATGTACTGGGAACCTCCATAAACGGCCTTCTGGTTGGTAACGAACTTCCCGGTGCGCGGATCTTTCACGATCCGTGTGGGGGTCCATTTGTGCGTATTACGCATGTGGGCGGCGGAACAAGGCCGATATGGGTGCGAATATATCTTCGGCGGTCGTACAGGCCCCGTCTGCCTTCCGCTCTGACCACAATTAACCGTGGTCGGACCTTTCAACGCCGGTAGCGCATTCAAGGTTCAGGGAGGGAAGGTCAGGCAGCTGCGCACAGGAGAATTGGAAGATTATCTCCGGGTGTGCAATTATTTCTATCTTCGCGGCCTCAATTCGGGATAGTCATGTCCAAGGTTTGTCAGATCACCGGTAAGCGCGTCATCACGGGCCATAAGGTGTCGCACTCGAACATCAAGACCAAGCGCACGTTCGCGCCCAACCTGCAGGACCGCAAGTTCTTCCTCGCTGAGGAGGATAAGTGGGTAAGCCTCCGGGTAAGCACCAACGGTATGCGCACCATCAACAAGATCGGCCTCGCCGAAGCCCTCAAGCGCGCCAAGGCCAAGGGTTTCCTCAAGGGCTGACCCACGAACCCGCAATACGCTGAACAATGGCCAAGAAAGCGAAGGGTAACCGCGTACAGGTGATCCTGGAATGCACCGAGCACAAGACCTCGGGCATGCCCGGCACCAGCCGTTACATCACCAACAAGAACCGCAAGAACACCACCGAGCGGATGGAGTTGAAGAAATACAACCCCATCCTCCGCAAAGTGACCGTTCACAAAGAGATCAAGTAAGCCATGGCAAAGAAGACCGTTGCTACCCTGAAGAAGGCCGATGCGAAGACCTTTACCAAGGTCATCCGCATGGTGAAGAAGGAATCCACCGGTGGTTACCAGTTCGTGGAGCAGGTGTTGCCCTCCGATGAGGCCGACAAGCTGCTGTCCGGCAAGTGATCCCCACTGATCGATCTTCGGAAAAGGCCGTTCCCTCCAGGGAATGGCCTTTTCCAGCATATTGACCGTCCATGGCGTTTTTCGGACTGTTCGGAAAGAAGAAGGAGGCCGCCCAGGAAGTGGCAGAGAAGCAGGCCCTCGATGCTGGCCTGGAGCGCTCACGTTCGGGGCTCTTCGGTCGGCTTACACGGGCCATTGCCGGCAAGAGTACCATCGATGACGAGGTCCTCGATGAGCTTGAAGAGATCCTGGTGAGCAGCGATGTGGGGGTGGAGACCACCCTGCGCATCATCCAACGCATTCAAGAGCGTGTGAAGCGCGACAAGTACGTGGGTACGGGCGAACTGAACGCCCTGCTCCGTGCCGAGATCGCCACACTGATGAAGGATCCCGCGCCCATCGACCCGGCCATCAAGCCCTATGTCATCATGGTCGTGGGGGTGAACGGGGTAGGCAAGACCACAACCATCGGCAAATTGGCCCATGCCTTCAAGAAGGAAGGCCGCTCCGTGGTGCTGGGTGCGGCGGACACTTTCCGGGCAGCCGCTGTTGACCAGCTGCGCATATGGAGCGAGCGTGTGGGCGTGCCCTTGGTACAGCAGGGCATGAACGCCGATCCTGCGGCCGTGGCCTACGATACGGTGGAAAGTGCCAAGGCCCGTGGTGCCGATGTGGTCATCATAGATACTGCTGGTCGCCTGCACAACAAGATCGGCCTCATGAACGAGCTCACCAAGGTGCGTAACGTGATGCGGAAGGTCATCCCTGATGCACCCCACGAGGTATTGCTCGTGCTCGATGCCAGTACCGGCCAGAACGCCATTGAACAGGCCCGCCAATTCACCGCGGCTACCGATGTTACGGCCCTTGCGCTGACCAAGCTCGATGGCACGGCCAAGGGCGGTGTGGCCATTGGCATCAGCGATCAGTTCAGTATCCCCATCAAGTATCTCGGGGTCGGTGAAGGCATCGATCACCTTCAGGTGTTCGATAAGGCGGCCTTTGTCGAGGCATTGTTCCGAGGGAACTAGGCCGCATCCACAGCAAGGTCGTTCTCGTCCTCTTCCCGCACCGTCCGCCAGCAGGAGTGGGGCACTACGGATACGAGCAATAGGTCATCCACCTGAGGCGTTTCCCCGCGCCACTCATCGAATGCCTTTAAGAAGTGGTCCATCTGTTCCGATGAACTGCGGTCGGCGGCCTGCATCAGCGTGTTCTCCAAGCGCGTGCGGGAGAACTTGCGCTGGTCCTTGGAACAGAACTGGTCGGCAATGCCATCGGTATAGAGGAACAAACGGGTGTCCTCGGTTATCGTCACCTGGAACTCGGTCAGGTCGTTCAGTCGTTCACCGGTGAGCAGCGAACTATTGCTGCTATGGCTCCGCAAGTGGGTGGCCGAATTGCCATGCTGTACCAGGATGCCACAGCCCAAGCTGCAACAGGTCACTCGCCTGTTGGTATGGTCGAAACAGAGCACGGCCATCTCAGCGCCGTCCGTGTTGCCCGTGCGTTCGCGGTCCAGGCGGTCGCTCAGCAACTGTTGGGTACGCCGCACTACCTGAAGAGCGGATAGATTCCGCCCCGTGTGGACCACTTCGTTCAACAGGCCGTGGATCAACATGCTCATCAGGCTTCCTGGTACGCCATGGCCGGTACAATCCAACACCATGAAGTAGCTGCGGTCCTCCACCCGGGCATGCCAGATAAGGTCGCCACCGACGGCCTCTTTGGGACGATAGTGCACATGCAGTTCTTGGAACAACCCGTGCATGCGCTCACGGCCAGGCCATAGGGCCATTTGGATACGTCCGGCATAGTCCAGGCTTTGCTGCATTTCCAGGTTGCGTTGTTCAACCGTCTCCAGGAAGCGTTTTTCCGCAGCCCCCTTGATCGCGAAGACCTGCTTGCGCAGTTCGCGCTGGGTGGCCAGCATGCGGTCCGCCAATATGAAATTGGCCGGCATGATGGTGCCCAGATTGAACGCCAGAAGACCCGATGACGGGATCTTGGAGAGCAGGATGGGGTGGGGAAGTACCGGGTCGAACGCCGCGAAAAAGGTGAGAAGGGTGCCGGCGATGATCAGGTAGGTGTATCGGAATCGACCACGTTGGATGTTCACCGAGGCCACAAGCGAGGGCAGGCACCACAGCATCACCATTCCACTGCTCTCGATACCACCCAAGAGCATTTGAAGGATGAAGGGGAGCAGGATACCTGCCGAGAGCAGCGTATGCCGCGCTACGATCTCCGTGCGCCTGCGCCAAAGGCCAAGCAACGAAAGCAACGCAAGGACCACGTAGAGCCCAGGTACCATGGCCGCGTCCGTGGCCCCTGCCCAAAGGCACCATGCTGCCCAAAGCGACGCACACACCGACATGGCCAGACCCATGGCCAGGAAGATGCGGCGCTCACCACGCAAGCGCAGTAGAGCGATGTATCGGTCGGTATTGGTGCCGTGTGGATCCATCCGGTCGCCTCATACGCAGATGTGCATCATGGGGTTCCGGTCACCATCCTGGCCCCTGCGGTCACCACCGATGGACCTACCTTTGCCGGCCTTCTTTTTTGCAAGACATACTTTGGCATGAAAGCCCGTACCCTCAAGCGCACCGCGGTCAACGTTGTTACCCTGGGCTGTTCTAAGAACACCTTCGACAGCGAGGTGATGATGGCGCAGTTGAAGGCGAACGGCATCGCTGTGGACCACGAGGCCGAGAACGGAGACCACAATGTGGTGGTGATCAATACCTGCGGATTCATCGACAATGCCAAGCAGGAGAGCATCGATACCATTCTGAGCTGGGCAAAGGCCAAGGACCAGGGCCTGGTGGAGAAGGTCTACGTAACGGGGTGTCTCAGCCAGCGGTACGCTCCGGAGCTCAAGGACGGCATTCCCCAAGTGGATGCGTGGTTCGGTACCCGCGACCTGCCTCGTTTGCTCAAGACCCTGAAAGCGGACTACAAGCACGAACTGGTGGGGGAGCGCCTGCTCACCACACCGGCGCATTTCGCCTATTTCAAGATCAGTGAGGGGTGCGACCGGAAATGCTCGTTCTGTGCCATTCCGCTCATGCGTGGCAAGCATGTCAGCACGCCCATCGAGCAACTGGTGAACAATGCCAAAGGGCTTGCGGCCCAAGGTGTGAAGGAACTCATCCTCATTGCCCAGGACCTCACCTACTACGGCCTCGACCTGTACAAGAAGCGCAACCTCGATGAGTTGGTGGCCCGCCTGAGCGATGTGGATGGGATCGATTGGATCCGGCTCCATTACGCGTTCCCCAGCGGATTCCCGATGGACGTGCTGGATGTGATGCGGGAACGCAGCAACGTCTGCAACTACCTGGACATGCCGCTACAGCACGGCAGTACCCGCATGCTTACGCGGATGCGCCGTGGCATCACCCAGGAGAAGACCGAGGCCCTGGTGAACACCATTCGCGAGAAGGTGCCTGGTATTGCCATCCGCACCACGCTGATCAGCGGCTTCCCCGGCGAAACGCAGGCCGACCATGAGGACAACCTGCGCTGGATCGAACGGATGCGCTTCGACCGCCTTGGAGCATTCACCTACAGCCACGAGGAGGATACCCACGCGCACACCATGGAGGACGATGTGCCTGCCGAGGTGAAGGAGCAACGAGCTCAGGAGATCATGGAGCTTCAGGGCGGCATCAGCTTGGAACTGAACCAGGCCAAGGTGGGCCGGGAGTTCAAGGTGTTGGTGGACAAGGCCGAAGGTGGCCACTACATCGCACGCACCGAGTTCGATTCACCGGAGGTGGACAACGAAGTGCTGATCCCGACCAAGGATGCTCACCTTCGCATTGGAGACTTCGCCCAAGTTCGGATCACAGCTGCCAACGAGCACGATCTGCGGGCCGAAGCGATCTAAGCGCCGGCTGAGCCGAACTGCTGCGCCGCAGTGTTTCAGTCGGAAACGATGATGCCCGTTCGGTCCAGCAGGCCGGCCAATCCCTCGCGGGAGAACCGAGCCTTGCGCACGCGATTGGTGCTCGGGTCGATGCTGTAGTTGACCGCAGTACGCAGATCGGCGCCTTCCAATGCGGTGGAATCGAATACGGCCCGTTCGAGGTCGCAGTCCACGAAGCTGGAATTGCTCAGGTCGGCCATCGAAAGGTCGGCCTCACGCAACCTGCATTTCGTGAACTGTGTTCCCTTCAGCCGCAGTCCATGGAAGCTCGAAAGGTCCAAGTTGCACCCATCGAACTGGAAGGAAAGCAGGAAGGCATGGCACCGATCGAAACGGGCGCCTACCAGCTTGCACTCCACGAACTGAACTCCCTTGAGGGAGGTCCCGTTCAGGTCGGCCAGACTGAGGTCGCATTGGAGAAAGGTGCATTCCGAAAATGCCTTGCCAGCCATGGGGAAAACCTTCAGATCGAGACCCTCGAAGCGGCAATCATGATATTCACGCGCCTTTTCGGGTGGTTCCGCACTTGTCCGGGAAAAGGTCATCCCTTCTCGGGCGTGCCCGTTGTGGTCACCAGGGCGCATGGCCATCAGGCCGGGCTCACCTCGTCACGACGGCACTTCTCCTCGGGCTTGGCGCCGCAGAAGCCGCATCCTCCACCCTCGGCCGTTACCAAAGGGTTGTTGCTGGCACAGGTCCCCGCGAACTCGCCATCCTTCTTCAGCCAGATCTTCACGGCGATGCCAGCGAATGCAAGGCCCAAAAGGCCTACGCCGAGCAGAATAGTGGTGAGCGTAGTGGACATCATGTGTTCGATGGGGCAAAGGTAAACAGGCCGTGTCCCATTCGGGGAAATGCCGGTCCCATGAAATGAATGCGCATCTTCATGGTCCCAACAGTGCCCATGAGCGAGCTCGAGTTCCGTCCGCGTTTCCGGTTCAAGACCCCGCTGGCACCCGATGAGGTGAAGCGGCGGATAGCGGAGCGCATCAGCACCAACAACCCGGACGGATTGAAGCTCGGAGGCACCGGTCATCACTTGGTGCTCGACTTCCCCAGCAACGCGCAACGCTCCTGGACGCCCCAAATGGATGTGGACGTAGAGCAGGTGGAAGGGAGCACGTGGGTCCGCTGCCTCATAGGTCCTTCGCCCACCATCTGGATGCTGTTCGTAGGAGGCTATATGGGGGCCACCATTCTGGCCCTGTTAGGCCTTTCCATTGGTGTTTCACAGCAGATCGTAGGGGCAGAGGCGTGGGGTTTCCTAATGGTGGCGCCCACACCGTTCATAGCCTTGGGGCTGTGGCTCATGGCCCAGGCAGGCAAGCGCCGTTCACGCGACGAGATGCGGACCCTGAAGGTCTTCGTTGACCAGGCCCTTGGGTGCGATTGTTTCGCACTGGCCATGCAGGACTGACGGGATACCTTTGCGCCGCGCTGGTGAGACCCTGTCCACTGCGCACGTTGGAACCATGCGGATCGGGATCGTTTGTTACCCCACGTTCGGCGGTAGTGGTGTGGTGGCCACAGAGCTGGGCATGGCACTGGCCGAGAAGGGGCACGTTGTCCATTTCATCACCTACGACAGACCGGTACGCCTGCGGGACCACCCGAACGTGTTCTACCACGAGGTGCGTGTGAGCGATTACCCGCTCTTCGATTACCAGCCCTACGAACTGGTGCTCACCAGCAAGTTGGTGGACGTGGCCAAGTTCGAGGGGCTCGACCTGATGCACGTTCATTACGCCATTCCGCATGCCAGCGCGGCATGGATGGCGCAACGGATCCTGGCGGCACAAGGCATCTTCGTGCCGTTCGTCACCACCCTGCACGGAACGGACATCACCCTCGTGGGCCGCGATCCCAGCTTCGAGCCGGTGATCACCTTCAGCATGGAGCGCAGCAACGCGGTTACCGCGGTATCCGAAAGCCTGAAGCGCGATACCTACGAGCACTTCCCGCTGAAGCGCGATGTGGTGGTGATCCCCAACTTCGTTTGCACCGATCTATACCGACATGTGCACGACCCGGCGGTACGTTCACGCTATGCACCGAACGGGGAGCGCCTGTTGGTGCATGTGTCCAATTTCCGCGCGGTGAAACGGGTGGAGGATGTGGTACTGATGTTCAGGCAGTTGCGCGAACACCTGCCCGTGAAGCTCCTGTTGATCGGCGATGGGCCCGAACGCCAGCGGATCGAGACCATGTGCCGCCAACACCAGACCTGCAATGTGATCCACTTCCTGGGCAAGATGACCCGGCCCGAGGAGGTGATGGCCAGTTGCGACCTGTTCGCACTGACCAGCGAGAGCGAGAGCTTCGGCCTTGCCGCGTTGGAGGCCATGGCGTGCGGCGTACCGGTGGTGAGCACGGATACCGGTGGCTTGCCCGAAGTGAACATCCACGGCGTGAGCGGTATGCTGAGCCCGGTGGGCGATACGCAGGCCATGGCCGACAATGCCTACACGATCCTGAAGGATGACGTCACCCTGCAACGGTTCAGGGAAGGGGCCTTGGAACAGGCACGGCGTTTCGATCTGCACCATGTGCTGCCGAGGTATGAAGCGTTGTATGAACAGGTGGTGGCCGAAGTGCACGGATGATGGAGTACCTCAGCGAACGCGTGAGCATTGATCGGAAGGATGGCCGCACCAGCGTGGTGATCAGCGCCCGGCTGCCCCGTTCACGGGAGACCCTATTGGTGGCCTGGTTCGTGATGTGGCTGCTCTGCGGCGCCTACGTGCTCTACGCGCGCTACCAATTGCCCGAGGGCGATCCACTGCGCCAGTACCTGCTCGGCTTTCTGGCCTTTTGGTCGTACTTCGCGCTGGTGGTGGGCAAGGCCGTGGTATGGCGGCTGAAGGGCTTCGAGCTGTGGCGCATCAAGGACGGAACGCTGACCGTGAAGAACAGCCTATGGGGCTATGGAAAGGCGCACAACTATTTCGTTGACAACATCCAGAAGCTGGGTCTTTTGAATGTGGACCAACGGAGCTGGAAGTGGCAGTTGAACCAGAGCGGATGGGTGATGGGCGGTGAACGACTCGGGTTCGAGCACCTGGGCAAGAAGATCATCTTCGGTAAGGGGCTTACGGAAGAGGAGGCCCGTCGACTGGTGCCGATCCTGAAGGACGCGCTCAAGCACGAGCGCAAGGCCGCGAAGTAGTGCTGCTAGTATGGAATAATGCGAAAGGCATTGCCGCGCATACGGCGCGTTGGCCGGTCATCGACCATGCTCTCCAGCACCATGGCCTTGGCGGCAGGCGTGGCCATCACTTCATCCATCCGCAGTACCGCGCCTGAGGGCACTCCAGCATTGATCAGGGCGGTCAGGAGTTCCTTCCTTTCGCGTGTGGCGATGGATGGAGCCAGTTCAGTAGACAACCGTGCGCGTTCCTTTACACGGTCAGTGTTGCGGGCATAGGCAGGTTCGGCGGGCAAGTGTGGCAGTCCCAATACCCCGCAGAGCGCCGCGAATTGTGCATCGCTTCCAACGGCGAGGATAATGCGGCCACCATCGGCACAACGGAACGTTTCGCCATAGGGGGCGATGTTCGGATGCAGCGTGCCCAATGGTCCCGCGACAGCACCGGCCATCAGGTTGTTGCTGGCCTGGTTGATCAGGCCGGTGAGCGCGGCCTCTTCAAGCGAGACCTCCACGAAGGCCCCGGCACCGGTGCGTTCGCGTTGCAGCAGGGCCAGTAGCAGCCCTTCCTTCAGTTGGTGCGCCGCCAGCACATCGATCAGTGCGATCGGCAGCTTGGCCAAGTGCTCGGCATCCGTTCCGGTCATGCTGATGTAGCCGGTCTCAGCCTGCAGCACCACATCGAAGGCCGGGCGGTGCGGCTGGTCCGCGAAGCCCTTGATATGGCCATGCAGCAACCGATGGTTCAGGGTGCGCAACCGTTCCCGCGTGAGACCGAGCTTCTCTTCATCAACCGCCAGGTGGTTGGTGATCAGTACATCGGCCTTGCTCACCAGGGCATCGAATTGGTCGCGGTCTCCGCTGTCCTTCAGGTCGAGGAAGAGGTGCTCTTTGCCCCAGTTCACGCTGCTGAAGTAAGCACTGATCGGCGACGCCGGATCCTCACTGGTCAGCTTCCATTGGCGGGTCACATCACCCCCGGCCCGCTTGTTCTCCACTTTCACTACCCGGGCGCCAAGCTCAGCGAAGAACATGCCCACACTGGGGCCGGCAAGCACGCCTGCGGTCTCGATCACCAGTAGGTCCTTGAGCATGGGGCGAAGGTAGCGGGGTGTGTTACCAAGGACGCTATGTATGTGGAGAATGGGAGGTTTGGCCGTTAAATGGATCAAGCCCGGGTCCGCTGCGCGTCCCTGGGGCTTTTTCGTGCACATACTCGCCCGAACTGTGTTCGGCTCGGCCGGTCGAGTTCAGGGGATAGAGGACTGGATTGACCACGTTGTGGTCGGACCAGGTTTGGCCGTGAAGTGGATCAAGCCCGGGTCCGCTGCGCGTCCCTGGGGCTTTTTCGTGCACTTACTCGCCCGAGCAAGCTCGGCTCGACGTGCACGAGTTCATGGGGTAAAGGACTGGATTGACCACTACGTGGTCGGACCAGGTTTGGCCGTGAAATGGATCAAGCCCGGGTCCGCTGCGCGTCCCTGGGGCTTTTTCGTGCACTTACTCGCTCGAGCAAGCTCGGCTCGACGTGCACGAAAAAGCCCCGACCGCTTCGCGGTCAGGGCTTCATCATCAAGTGCCCAGGACTGGACTCGAACCAGCACACCGGTTAAGGCACTACCCCCTCAAAGTAGCGTGTCTACCAATTTCACCACCTGGGCAGGTTTCCTCCTTGAACGGAAGGAGCGGTAAGGGGCGGCAAATATATGTGCTGGCTTTCATTCGACCGACCTGTCCTGTTGCATGCGGCGTTTGAGCAGTTCCGTTCGGACGGCTGCCAGCTTTCGGGCATGTTCAGGGTCCGTTTCGCTTTCGGCCTCCAATGCATCCTCCCAAGCCTTCAAGGTCTCGGGGTGCATGCACAGTAACTGGAACGCGTGGTCGCTTGGGATCTCATTTCCGGAGTTCGACGGGACTCGCCGTTGCCCAAGGTCGCGCTGGTCCTTGGTCTTCATGGCGCTTTGGGTTGGTGGTCATTCTGATCATGCCCCCCGCCGGATCCCAGTAGCGGTATAAAGGTCTGGGCAGAGCGGACCGATCCCAAGGACCGCCTTGTCAACCTTTGTTATCACATGAACGGGTGAATGAGGATCGGGCCATGATCGATCGAATGAAAATGCTCCTCGCCCGAGATGGTCTCTGATCTTGGCAGCTCCTTGAACGCGGTCGGACGTTCACAAGCGCTCGCACAGGGCTCCCTTCAAAACGGGTCCGGCCCAGCTCGGGATGAACTTCTCGCCCCAGCGGATAGCTTCGAATGAAGTCATCAAAAAGAAAAAGCCCCTCGTCTCCGAGAGGCTTTTGTGATCCCGCTGGGGCTTCCCTCGACGCGGCTTTCGCCTTGCTCGGGATGAACTTCTCGCCCCAGCGGATAGCTTCGAATGAAGTCATCAAAAAGAAAAAGCCCCTCGTCTCCGAGAGGCTTTTGTGATCCCGCTGGGGCTCGAACCCAGGACCCCAACATTAAAAGTGTTGTGCTCTACCAGCTGAGCTACAGGATCTTCCGCCTACCACAACACCCATAGGGCGTTGCAATGGGAGCGCAAAAGTAACGATCCATCAGTAATGCGCAAACGTGAGCACATTACTTCTTCTCAATTACGGGGTGCCGCTCGAACGGAAGGCTGCGATCGAACAGGTAGCGGTAGGTGGCCAACGTGCGGTAATTCACAGCGCCAAGGTTCTCGCACACCTTGATCATCCGCGGATTGAAGTCGCCGATCCAGGTGAGGATGGTGTCCTTGTAAAGCTTCTTGTCCACAATGGTCTTCTCGCCGATCACGATCAGTGCCCCTTCAATTCCCTTGCCCTGCCATTCCTTGGCCACACCGAACACAATGCCGGTCATGGTCTTTACCGTGCCCCGCCATTTGTGCCACAGGAACTTCAGCTTGCCGATCCAATTGAGGTCGCCGTTCACGTAGCGGAAGATCTCGTTCAGCTCAGGAAGGCTGATGTACATGGCGATCGGGCGTTCGTCGTAGCGGATGAAGATGAGCAGCCGCGGGTCCATCACGGGTTTCATGGCCTTCACGATCTTCACGGCCGTGGCAAGTTCCATGGGCTTGTGGTTCTCGTGGTCCACCCAGGCATCGTTGTACACCGTGCAGAAATCCTCAGCGATCTGTTGCACGCTGCGGCCCACCGAGTCGTGCATGCGGATGCGCGGGTCGTCAGCGAGTTGTTTGTACTTGCGGTGGAAGATGGGCTGGACAGGAACTTCTGCCGAGCGCTTGAAGAACAACTGGTTGAAGTAGACCTGGAACCCGTAGTTCTCCAGCAGTTGCTTGTAGTAGGCCGGGTTATAGTTGGTGCCGTAGATGGGTGCGTCGGTGAAGTTCTCGATCAACAGCCCCCAGAACATGTTGCGGTCGCCGAGGTTGATGGGGCCGTCCATCGCCTGCATGCCCTTGTTTTTCAGCCACTCGCGGGCGGCGTCAAGGAGCATGTTCGCCGCCTGTTGCTCGTTGATGCACTCGAAGAAGCCCATGCCACCCGTGGGCTGCTTCTCGGTGTAGGCGGTCTTGGGGTTGATGAAGGCGGCGATGCGACCAATGCACTTTCCCTTTGCATCGTACAACACCCATCGCTCCGCACTTCCTTCCTTCAACAGCTTGTTCTTTGCGGGGTCGAAGACCTTCTCCACATCCTGTTTCAGGTGCGGTATCCAGTTCTTGTCGCTGCTGTAAATGCTCCATGGCAGCCGCATCCAATCGTTCAGTGTGCGGGCATCGGTCACGGTCTTCAGTTCCATGGGATAGGTCTTGCGTGGCGAAGGTCGTGATCTTCGGCAGCGTGTCTGCACCATCTTAGCGGCGCCTATTCACCATCACTCCATGCACATCGCGCTCATCGGCTTCATGTGTTCGGGTAAAAGCACCGTGGGGCGTGCGTTGGCCGCGCTGCTCGGCCTGCCGTTCGTCGATATCGACCGGGTGGTGGAGAAGCGCGTGGGGCCGCTGGTGCCTTACTTCCAGCAACAGGGGGAGGAGGCGTTCAGGCAACAGGAGCACGAGGTGCTGATCGAACTTCTTCAGGGTCCGACCTCGGTGATCGCCACGGGTGGTGGCACGCCTTGTTTGTTCGACAATCTGGAGCGCATGAAGCAGGCGGGCACCGTGGTCTGGTTGGATGTGCCGTTGGATGCGCTGATGCCCCGCATCGAACGTTCCGGCGGCGATCGACCCTTGTTGTTCGGATTGAAAGGGGATGCCCTTCGCGCCCGCGTGGAGGAATTGCTCGCACCCCGCGAACCGGTCTATGCCCAAGCGGACATCATCGTGCAGGCCGCAGCTCCCCCTCAAGTGGTCGCTGAACGCATCGCCAAAGCGCTGCTCCTGCCTCAGTCCAGGTAAACAGTGTCCTTGCGGCCTAATTCCACGCTGATGTGCTCTTGCGTGGTGGTGCTCAACGTAAGCCCAACGATATCAGCGCGTATGGGGTAGGAGCGGTGACGCCTGTCCACCAACACCACAGTGGTCAATCGCTTCAAGGGCACGGTCACCAGATGTGCCGCTGCATACATCAGCGTGCGGCCGCTCATCAGCACATCGTCCACCAATACAACGGTGCGTCCGCGTAGCGAGGCCAGATCTGTGCTGAGCTTCACCGGCGCTTCCAGGGGCTTGTCCTTGTCCAGGGCCAGTTCCACCAGTTCCACCTCGAAGGAGGCCATGGTCGCGAGCATCGTTTGGATCCGCTTGGCCAAGGCCATGCCACGCGGCGCCACGCCCACCACTACGATGGCCTTCTCGCTGTAATTCTCTTCGTGCAACTGGTGGGCAATGCGCTGCAGCTTCCGCTGTACATGCTCGTGGTCCAGTACGATCGTGCGCTCGCTCATGGTCCGGACGAAAGTAGTGGAAGACTGTTAGTCCACCATGATGCGCCCGCTCTGTATGCGTCCATCGGTCCACTGTAGCTGCCATAGAACGGGGCCAACGTAGTGCGCAGGAAGCACCACCTGCTGCTGTCCGCCCTTAAGCGCATGCCGCCCGATCGTACGGCCCGCGGGGTCGTTCAGGACCAATGTGCCATTGACATCGCCTCCTATCAGGCTCAGGTGACCGCCCTGCGCGAAAACGCGAAGGCGCTGCGCATCCGGTCCATTCCCCACGCCGGTGTTCAGCAGGTCAATGGTGAACGCGGTGCTGTCGGTCCTTCCGCAATCATCGGCAACAAGGAGTGAAATGGTGTAGGTGCCAGTGCCTGCATAGGTGTGCAAAGGGTCAGCATCGCTGCTGGTGGTGCCATCGCCCAGGTCCCAGAGCTGTGTGGCGCCACCCACCGTGTTGTTCGCGAACTGCACGGTGGTACCGCTGGTCAGGGTCCAGGCACCGTTGGCCACGGGATCGTTCACGCCGATGTTCCATGGCAGGGTCTCATCCGCAACAATAGCGCTTGCCATGGTGCGCACCGCCAGTGCTTGTTCCGTGGTGATGCCCGCAGGTACCATGGTGGCACTAACGCACGAGCGACGGAACAAGGTGCTGGCCAAAGTGGAGGCCGCGATGTAACTGCCCAATACGTTGGGGTGGCTGCCATCGGTGTACAGGCCGGTGGTGGGGAAGTCGTTGCGGTGCGTGCGCCAGACCTCGCCGGCCGGGGCGCACCAAGCGTTGTTCAGCGCGGCCATTTCCACGTAGCTCTCATACAGGCGCTGTTGCATGCCCTCATAGGTGCAGAGCGGCGGATAGTTCGGGCAATTGGCAGCATCGCCGTTCTCGCGTCCCCAGGTCATCAGGAACACCACCTCGGTGCAGGGGTTGGCCGCCCTTACCTGCTGCGCCAGTTGGGCGGCATAGGGGTACACTTCCGTGGCCACTTGTGCGGGCGGAAAGGCGGGTCGCTGGCTCTGTTCCTGGAACACCACGAAGTCCCAGTCGCCTTGTGCGATCGCGGTCTGCGTGGCTGCGTAGGTGGTGTGCCCCTGGAAGGTGTATCCGCCGGGTGCCACCATGCCGGTCTGCACGGTCTCGCCCATGCTGGCCGCAAGTTGGGTGAACATGCCGGGCAGGTCGTTTGAATAGGTGTAGCTGTTGCCGACAAAGAGCACACGGGTGGACTGGGCTTGGGTCACCAAGGACCAGAAGCCCAACAGAAAGACAAGTGTTCGCATTACTGGGATGACTTGGAATAGCTCTTTACGTTGCCTGGCCTGCCCAGATATTGGCTTTCGGTAAGCCGTGTGCCGGTGTACTTGAACACACGGTCCAGCAGTTCCAGCAGTTCTGGGCTCAGGCGTTTGAACCGGATGCACGAGCGGCCGGTGTCGTAGAGTTTCAGTTCGTTCTTGAAGGCGACCAGCAGGTCGTACGGCATGATGTACACGGCCATGAAGCTCTTCTGGCTGGCCAGTGCCGCCAGCGCATGGCCATCGAGGTGAAAGGTGGGCATGCCATAGGCCATGTCCTCTTTCAGCGTCGGCCAGATCCGCAACAGGGTGTCGCGAATGGCGTCCAAGGCCATGCGCCGATCATCCGGTAATTGGGCCAGATAGTCCTCCACTGTGGCGGCGTCGATCTTCAGGGCGTGTGGCATTGGGCTCCGTGAAGTTCGGAAAGATCGGGCAATACCTAACCTGTGTCCAGTGCAAATGTGCCGATCTGGTCCGATCGCACCTCTGCGCCACTGTCCAGTCGCAGCCATTCGGCTTTATCGCGATGGAAGAGGTCCACGATGCGTCCGTGCAGGTTTTGGCCGTTCGTGAGCGTGAGGTGAACCGGCTGTTTCAGCGTGGCTGCCGCTTCGTAGCGGTCGTACAGGTTGCAGTCAATAGGGGTGTAGGTCCCTTCCTTTTCGGCGACCAGCCACAACTCACGACCGGCACGCGGTGCGATGGAGTTGTGGCATGCTTCCATGGAAATACCCGAGAAGTGCTTCGCGAACAGTGGCAAATAGTCTGCCTTGAAACCTCCAAAGGGTGGCCGGTCCGTGTTGAGCGCGTCGTTAAAGAGCACGCCCACCAGCTTGCCTCCGGGTTGCAGGAGCGCATGCATGTGCGCCACATAACGTTCACGCAGCGCAGGGTCCAGGGCGCAGAAGAAGGTCTGCTCCAGGATGCGGTCATACTGCCCTTCGTGGGCGAAGAAGTCCCCCACGATCAGGTGGTCCTTCGGGAAATCGGGGCAGCGGGTGAGGAGGTCTATGAATGGCGCGTCCGTCAGGTCGATGACGAACACGTTGCGGAAACCCAGGCGATGTGCATACTCGGCCTCCCATGCCCGTCCGCCCCCGGGTATCAGGATCTTCAGGTCCTTGTCCACCAATTGGTCGAGGTACTCCTTAAGCGGGGTGGATGGCCCGCCCAGGTCCCAGCCGGTCTCGCCGGTGTGGTAGCGGCCTTCCCAATAGGTGCGGTCGAGGTTCATCGTGCGAAGGTCCGGTA
Organism: Flavobacteriales bacterium; assembly: GCA_016788295.1. GTDB lineage: Bacteria > Bacteroidota > Bacteroidia > Flavobacteriales_F > PHOS-HE28 > PHOS-HE28. The sequence continues at coordinate 5,150 of JAEUSY010000048.1, read as the reverse complement.
GGTTGGAGGAGAACCGTGAATGGACGGGGATTGACGTGAATGAATGCGGATCTGGTAAATGGTCGTTGTATGAAAAAAGTGAAGGCTAGCTACCTTTGATTCTGGTGTATGCGAACGTGCCTCATCTCACCGCGTTTGTTTTCTCAATATCATCGAAATACATGCTAATTACCGTTCATTCCCGTTTATTACCGGTTCGTATTTCATCGTTACAGAAGCCGCATCGCCCTCCATTTCGAGTATGAATGCGGGAACCGTGAATGAACGGGTATTAACGTGAATGATAGGGTTTCAGATAAGTGGTGGTTGCGCGAAATTAATCGAATGTTGGCTACTGCTGTTGCTGGCGGAGCCAGACATGCCTCCATTCCAGTCTTGGGCGCTTGAAGTTGAGGATAAGTCCAACCTCCAACCCTGTGATACGGAGATAGTTCAGCATGCGGCCGATCTCAACATCTCCGATGCGTTCGATCGTCTTTGTTTCAACGACCACCGCCCGTTCTACGACAAGATCAGGGATGTACTCGCCGATAAGCTCAGATCGATAATATATAGGAAAGCGAGGTTGTTGTTCGAAGCCAATGCCAGAGGCCTTCATTTCGATGCACAATGCGTTCTCGTATGGCTTTTCATGCAGGCCATGTCCAAGTGAGTTCAAGACCCTCATTGCGCAACCGACGATGGGTCTGGTCACTTCTTGGTCGTCCGAATTCAAGTTGGTCATAGCGCTAACACTGCTTGCAATGTGAACTTATCTCAGCGCGGCGTTCACCAAGATATTGTCGAAGTACGATCTATTCCCGTTCATCCCCGTCCATTCCCGGTTGGTATTTCACCGCTTCACGAGCCGTATAACGCTCTCTATGTAGAATGAATACGGAACCGTGAATGAACGGAGATCTACGTGAATGAATGCGGTTCATTTGGATGGTCGATGTGCGCTACAAATGAGGGCTCTCTATTGCTGTTGTTGGCGGATCTGAACGGCACCTATCTCAGCGCGTCGTTCACCAAGATATTATCGAAGTACGATCTATTCCCGTTCATCCCCGTCCATTCCCGGTTGCTATTTCACCGCTTCACCAACCGCACCACGTTCTCCACGTGGTAGGTGTGCGGGAACATGTCCACCGGCTGCACGAAGTCGATGCGGTACTGGTCGTTGAGGATGGCCAGGTCACGGGCTTGTGTGGCGGGGTTGCAGCTCACGTACACGATACGCTCGGGAGCCAGCTCCAACAGGTGGCGTGTTACAGGCTCGTCCATGCCGGCGCGGGGCGGGTCGGTCACCACCACGTCCGGGCGACCATGCTGCGCCACAAAAGCCGCGTCCATCACCTTCTTCATGTCCCCGCTGGTGAAGCTCACGTTGGTGACGCCGTTCAGCTCGGCGTTCACGCGTGCATCGGCCACGCTCTCGGGCACCAGTTCCACGCCGGCCACCTGCCTGGCCCGTGCCGCGAGGTACAGGGTGATGCTGCCCGCCCCACAGTACAGGTCGTACACGTTCTCTTCGCCCGTCAGCCCGGCCAGGTCGCGCGTCAGGCGGTACATGGCAATGGTCTGCTCGGGGTTGGTCTGGAAGAAGGTCTTCGGACCGATGCGGAACTTCAAGGGCCTGCCACCAGGACCGTCGGGCAGTTCCTCCACGATGTGGTCGCGGCCGTGGTACACTTGGATGTCGAGGTCGTAGATGGTGTCGTTCTTCTTGGGATTCACCGTCCACAGCAGGCTGGTAAGCTGCGGGAAGGCGCCGAGAAGCGCGTCCAGCAAGCGTTCGCGCGCGTCCTTGTCTTCGTGCCCTACGGCGAGCAGCACCATGCACTCGCCTGTGGTGGTGGTGCGGATCAGCAGAGTGCGCAGGAAGCCTTGGTGCTCGCGCACATCGTAGAAGCTCAAGCCGTGCTGCCGCGCATGCTCCCGCACGAAGTTGCGGATGCTGTTGCTCGGCTCGGGCTGAAGGTGACATTCGCTCAGGTCCAGCACCCGGTCGAAACGCATCGGTATGTGGAAGCCCAGCGCGTTGCGGTCCTGTGTTGTGCCTTCGCTGAGCGGAGTCGAAGCGTTGATCTCGTCCGCGGTGAACCATCGCTTGTTGCTGAAGGTGTACTCCAGCTTGTTGCGGTAATAGCGAACACCGGGCGAGGCCATGATCGGCGTAACCGGCGGAAGCACCAGGCCCCCCAGTCGCTCCAGGTTGTCGATCACCTGCTGTTGTTTGTACTCCAGTTGTTTGGGGTAGGAGAGGTCCTGCCACTTGCAACCGCCACAGGTGCCGAAGTGCTTGCAGAAGGCGGGGATACGGTCGGCGGAAGGGCTTACGATACGCGTGGTGATCGCTTCGGCGTAGTTGCTCTTTTTCTTGGTCACGCGCACATCCACCACATCGCCCGGTACAGCGCCGGTAACGAAGACCACCATGCCTTCGTGCTTGGCAATGGACTTGCCTTGCGCCCCCGCGCTTTCAATGGTGAGGTTCTCGAAGAAGAGGGGCTCGCGTGAACGGTTTCGGCGCATGGTCGTGGTGTTCGCTGAACAAGTCGGCGTATTGCCGCGTGGTTCAGCGAGGCGGCGAAGATACCCGTAGTTTTGAAGCCCTTTTGTCCACAGAACCCGCGTCCAGCAAGTCATGGCGATACACACCACCTCCCGCACCCGCACCCAACAGGCCATCGAGCTCGAGGAGCACTACGGTGCCCACAACTACCACCCCCTCCCGGTGGTGCTGGACAGTGGCAAGGGCGTGTTCGTGTGGGATGTGGAGGGCAAGCGCTACTACGACTTCCTTAGCGCCTACAGCGCCGTGAACCAGGGCCATTGCCACCCGCGCCTGGTGCAGGTGATGCAGGAGCAGGCCACGCGCATGACGCTCACCAGTCGCGCTTTCTACAACAGTGTGCTTGGCGAGTACGCCCGCACCGTGTGTACGCTCTTCGGCTACGACCGCATGCTGCCCATGAACACGGGCGCCGAGGCGGTGGAGACGGCGATCAAGATGGCGCGCAAGTGGGGCTACGAGCAGAAGGGCATCCCCGCCGGGCAGGCGAAGGTGATCGTGTGTGAGGGCAACTTCCACGGCCGCACCATCACCATCGTGAGCATGAGCACCGACCCCGACAGCCAGGGCGGCTTCGGGCCGTTCACACCGGGCTTCGAGGTGATCCCCTATGACGACATCCCCGCGCTGGAGAAGGCGCTGGAGGACCCGAACGTCTGCGCCTTCCTCGTGGAACCCATCCAGGGCGAGAAGGGCGTGTACGTGCCGGTCGACGACTACATCCCCCGTGCCATCGCCGCATGCAAGGCCCGCAACGTGCTCTTCATCGCGGACGAGATCCAGACCGGCATCGCACGCACCGGCCGTCTGCTGGCCAGCTGCCACCACAACGGCTGCAGCTGCACCAAGGGGCTGTGCGAGTCGCGGGACGGGGTGCGGCGCCCCGATGTGGTCATTCTCGCGAAAGCCCTCAGTGGCGGCATGTACCCTGTGAGCGCCGTACTGGCCAGCGATGCCGTGATGAACGTCTTCACCCCCGGCACCCACGGCAGCACCTACGGCGGCAACCCCATGGGTGCGCGCCTGGCCATCGAGGCGCTGGGCATCGTGCAGGACGAGGACCTCTGCGGCAACGCCGACCGCCTCGGCCGCCTCTTCCGCGCCGAAATGCAGAAGCTGGTGGACGAATACGACTTCGTGAAACTGGTGCGCGGTCGTGGCCTGCTCAATGCGCTGGTGATCGAGGCGCGCCACGGCGGGCAGGCCCGCACCGCCGATGATGGCTCACCGAAGACCGCTTGGGAACTGTGTCTGCTGCTCCGCGACAACGGCCTGCTCGCCAAACCCACCCATGGCGACATCATCCGCTTTGCGCCGCCGCTGGTGATCACCGAGGAGCAGCTGATGGAGTGCGTGAACATCATCCGCACGAGTGTGCGGCAGTTCGCGTAGGGTACTTGAAGACACACGTGCCGGGCATCGCGTAGTTCGGCCACGCGGTCCATTCAAAGCATCACGGCTCCCAGGTTTATTGGTGGGAGAGTCGGATGCTCGTAGCGCTCGGCGTACCGGCCCCAAGCTTTCGAGGGTCATTGGTCGTTCGGATCCAAGGCGCATCCGTCGCAAAAGGTGTGCAGCGCCCTCTTCGTGATCCACCTGAACGACCCGTTGAACCTGTACCGGAAACCACGCCCGGTAACATTTCTGCTGCCGTTCTTCCGGATGAGGGTTTCCTCGATGTGTAGTTCATCGCTGTCAAAGGGATGTTCGCCTTTCAACCGGACCGCACCGGTGCTTGAAACGGTGTAGCCACCACTGAACCGATGCGCTTCTTCCGTCGCCTTGCCGCCCACCTTCCTCAGGCAGTGCAGGTGGAGCGTATATGTGCCCTGTTCCGTTAGTGTCAGGTTCAAGGACCCGCAATAGTGCCTATCAATGCCTTTGATCGTACTTAGGCTATCGCGTTGCTCGTTGCTGAGCATCCACTTGCACATGAGATCGCTTTTGTAAGCGCCTTGGTAGTGGTGGTATTCGCTCGCCCAAGTGCGCACATCCTGCGCCCATGCCAGCGGGAACACGAGAACGCAGAGAGATAGCAGCACGGGTCTCATGGCCTTTGGCTAACGGTGAAATTACGGTTGCCGTGTATCAGATCGGGTGCAGGGTCCCCTCGTTCCTCGGGAGGCCCTGAGAAGGGCGGGGGCATCGCATCGCGCTGCGGGGGATTCCACGCGCCGTCGCTGAAGCTATGGCGCAAGCGACCGGACGCCTCCTCGCCGCGCGTTGCTCGCATGTCCCTGCGCCAGCCGCCGCTTCCTCCCGCCGGATGGCGGGACCGGGCGGTGGCTCCACGTCCATGCCGGTTTCCTTTCCAAATTGCCGTATGGCCTCTGCTACCACCACCCGCTACAACCGCTACGATACCGCCCTCATCAGCTTGTATGCCTTGGGCAAGGCTGATCTGGTGCCGCCCCATCTGCGGGCCATGGTGCCCGGTTCCACGGCGTCGGCATGGCGCAAGCTTCAGCTGGAGGGACTGGTGGGGCACGAACTGCGCAGCATGCATCAGGAGGCGCTGGACCTGCATGCCACCCTTGAGCGCCACCGAAGCCTGCGACGTACCGTGCGGGTGCTCATGAAGGCGTGGGTGGGC
>JAEUSY010000044.1 GCA_016788295.1 Flavobacteriales bacterium | reverse complement strand
CGCCATTGGCTTCCTCACCATGGGGGCCTTCATGCTCTACGGCTTCCTGCTCATCTACCTGCGCGACTTCGCGCCCGACAAGCAGGCCTGGGTGGACAGCTACAGCGTGGGCAAGCACTTCGAGGCCCGGCTCGCGCACGTACACGGCAACCTCTTCGCCTTCCTCAACGTGGTGATGGGCTACCTGCTGCTCCACTTCGGCGAGCGGCTGCGCTGGTCCACCACCACCTCCTGGCTCGCGCTCATCGGCCTGCTGATGCCCGCGGGCATCCTGGCCGAAGTGTATCTCGGAGCGCCTCCCGTGTTCGTCCTTATCGGCGCGCTGGCCATGACCGCTGCGGTCTTCCTGCTCGGCACCGCCTTCTTCAAGCTCCAACCTTCCCATGGACATTAAGCCCCGCCAACTGCAGATCATCGAGGCCGCCGGACAACTGGTGACCGAGGATGGCTTCGCGGCCCTCACCACCAAGCGCCTGGCCGAGCGCATGCACTTCACGGAAGCCGCCCTCTACCGCCACTTCGCGAGCAAGGAGGAGATCCTGGTGACCATGCTGCATCACCTGGCCGCGAACATCGACGAGCGCCTTGCCGCCGTGGCCGAGGCCCACCCGGACCCCGTGGAGCGCGTGCGTGCCATGTTCGACAGCCAGTTCACATACTTCCAAAAAAACCCCCAATACCTCATGGCCATCTTCGCCACCGGGGTGCTGGAGGCCTCGCACGGCATCGATGCCGGCATTGAACGCATCATGGTGGTGAAACGCCGCCACCTGCTCAACACCATCAAGGAGGGGCAACGGTCGGGTGTCTTCACCTCGGACCACTCGGCCGAGACGCTCACCCACATCATCATGGGCACCTTCCGCCTGCACATGCTGCAATGGCGCATGAGCGGCCGCTCCTTCGATGTGCGCAAAAAAGGCAGGGCCCTCATCGGAGCTGCCTTGGACCTCATCACCCGCTGAACCGCCATGGCTACCCGGAAGCTCGCACGCGTCATCCTCGGCCTGGTGATCATCGCCTTCGGCGCGCTCACGCTGTTCCTGAGCGTCTCCGTGCTGTTGGACCTCTTCGGCATCCGCGAGCGCGAGTCTCCCTACGTGCCTGCGGTGGTGGTCGCCAACCTGATCGCCTCCCTGCTCTATCTGCCCGCCGGTGTCGGCCTGCTGATGAAGGGTCGCTGGACAGCACGGCTGCTCGCGATGGCCGTTGTAGTGCTGCTCGTGGGCGCTGTGTTCCTTGCCCTGCATATCGCGGCGGGTGGTGAATATCGCACGGCCACCATCGGCGCGCTCACCTTCCGCACGCTGCTCACCTCAGCCTTCTACCTCATCGCGCGCTGGGCCTTGCGCGCATCCGTTCAACCTGCAACACACCTGCACCCATGAACCGCTTTCTCCTTCCCCTCTTCCTACTTGCCATTGCCACGCTGAACAGCAGCTGCGGCGATCACAGCCACGATGCGGCCACCCACGACGACCACACCATAGCTGCAGCGGACAGCACCCCGGCCACGGACCACGACGCCCTGCCCTCCGTGTCGCTCGACAACGGCCAGCGCTGGAAGGCCAACCCCGAGACCACCAGCGGCATCGCCAACATGGTGGCCATCCTCGGCGCCTACGACCCCGCGACCGGCGACCCCACGGTCCTGAAGGACACGCTGGAAGCGGAGTTCGGGCTCATCTTCGAGCGCTGCACCATGGAGGGCGAAGCGCACAACCAGTTGCACAATTACCTGCTGCCCATCCACCACCAACTGCGCGACTTCGCGGCCACTGAAGTGCAGCGCACCGCTTTGGGCGCGCACCTGGCTGCTTACGGCAACTACTTCGAATAATGCGCACCGCCCGTTCCATACGCTCCCTGTTGAGCCTGGCGCTGATCTCCGGATCGCTGCTGGCCAACGCTCAGGAGGCCCAGCCGGTGCGCTCCCTCGAGGAATGCATCGACCTCGCGCTGGTCCACGACCAACGTGCGCGGGCGGCGGACATCGATCTGCGCATGGCCGAGGCACGCGTGGATGAGCACCAGGCCAACCTGCTGCCCAAGCTGCGCGGTGTGGCCGACATTCGCCGCTATACCGATCTGCCCTACCAGTTGCTGCCCGCCTCCTTCTTCGGCGGACCGGAAGGTGTGTACCGCGAGATCCAGTTCGGCACGCCGGACAACATCACGCTGAACGTGCAGGCGCAATTGCCGCTGGTGGATGTGGGCAGCTGGGAGGGCATCAACGTGGCGCGCGAGGCGGAGCGACTGGCCGGCATGCAACGCGAACGGAGCCGCGAGGAGGTGGCACTGGAACTGAGCAACGCCTACTACAACGCCCAGGTGCTGCAGGCACGGCGCACCTTCCTGGACAGCAACCTGCTGAACACCGAGGCGATGCTGCGCAACGTGGAACTGCTCCATGCCCAGTTGCTGGCGCGGGGAACCGATGTGGACCGCCTGCGCTTGCAGCGCGATCAGCTGCGGACCCAGCGGGAGCGCGTGGTGGCGCAACACGATCAGGTGCTGGACCTGCTGCGCCTGATGATGGGACTTCCGCCGGATGCCCCGTTGGCCACCGTGCCCGCATCCGCACCCGTGCAACAAGCACAATCCACGCCGAAGGCCACTGCAACGCTGCGTGCAGCCGAGCAGGGCGTGCTGCTGAGGCAGGCGGAGATCCGCTTGTTGAAGCGCTCGCGGCTGCCCTCCCTCCACGGCTACGGGCTGTATGGCAACACGGGCTTTGGACCCATTGGCAGCGAGAGCCGCTACGACCTCTATCCGGTGAGCTACTTCGGGGCCGCCTTGCAGGTGCCGTTGTTCAATGGCACGGTGATCACCCAGAAGGTGCGGCAGAAGGAGTTGGAACTGGAGCGGGCGGGTCTGCTGCGCGATGCTGTGGCCGACCGCGAAGGCTTGGAGCAGCGACGCGCCACCCGGGATGAGGCCCTTGCCCTGCGAACGCTCTCCGATGCGGAGGCACAGGTGGCACTCGCCGAACGCATCCGCCGCAGCACCTTGCTGCAACACACCGAGGGCCTCGCGACCCTCACCGACCTAGTGCTGGCCGACCAGGCCGTGCGCGAAGGCCAACAGCTGTACATCGATGCCTTGGTGCAACTGCGCAAGGCCCAACTGGAACTGGCGCGCCTCAACGGCACGCTGCTGAACGAACGCCCATGAAACGCTGGATGCTCTGGACCGGGTTGGCCGCCTTGCTGGCCC
>JAEUSY010000033.1 GCA_016788295.1 Flavobacteriales bacterium | reverse complement strand
GCCCATCTCGGTGCGCATGCCGGTGGCCACCACGATGCCCTCGCCGCGGCCCTTGGCCACCACGGTGCCCTTGAAGCCCATGTTGCTGCGGTCGCCGAGGGGCAGGTCCTCCCCTTCCAGCTCGCCGGCCTGCTTGGCGGTGTCGAGCGATTCGCCGGTGAGCGCGGCCTCCTGCATGCGCAGGCCGTGGCACGCGGTGAAGCGCAGATCGGCGGGGACCACCTGTCCCGCCTCGAGCAGCACCACATCGCCCGGCACCAGTTCGCGTGCGGGCACGGTGCGCAGAATGCCACCGCGGCGCACCGAGGCCTGCGGGGCCGCCATGCGTTGCAGGGACTCCAGGGCCTTCTCCGCGCGGAACTCCTGCACCATGCCGATCACGGCGTTCACCCCCACGATGGCCAGGATGATGAACGTGTCCGTGAGGTCGCCCACGGCACCGGCCACCACCGCGGCCGCAAGCAGCACGATGATCATCAGGTCCTTGAACTGGGCGAGGAAGAGGCCAAGGATGGTGCGCTTGCGCTTGCCTTCCAGTTCGTTCGGACCGTTCTCGATCAAGCGCTCTGCGGCATGGACCTCGCTCAGTCCCATTTCGCCGACGCCCAAGGCCTGGCGTAGCTCACCGATATCGAGCAGGTGCCACTTCATGATTCAAGCGAGGCGGTAGAGCAGGATGAGGTTAACGATATAGACCACTGCGATCAAAAAGGTGTCCCACGCAAGCAGGAAGCGTTTGGGGGCCGTGCGGAAGGTTAGCCCCACGATGACGATGGCGCTCATGATGATGGTGCTGAGCACCGACAGCAAATGAACCTCGGAGGCATCCTTCAGCAGGAAACCACCACTGTAAACGATGTCGTCGATGGCGAGGATGAGGATATTGAAGAGGTTGCTACCAAGCAGATTGGCGACCGCCAGATCGATGGCGCCGATGCGCAACGCGGCCATGGAAACAGCGACCTCAGGGAAAGACGTGGAGGCAGCCAATAGAAGTGTCCCCACGAAGGATGCCTTCAATCCGGTCTGCTCAGTGATGGCCTCCGCCAGTCCCGGCAGAAAGAGCGCCGCAGCAATGACCACGGCGGCATGGACCCCATACCAGGCAAGTACGCGGCGAAGTTCGCTGCGATCAGGCCCATCGCCATGCGGCCGGGTAGCAGCCTGGCCCATGTGCCGGTAGACCATGCGCATGGCAACGAGATACACGCCTCCGAATACTAGGCTGAGCGCACCCACCCAACCCATGACCACAATTTGGTCGGGCAATAAGAGCCCGAAGCCGACCAAGGCGAGCAGGACAATACCCAGTGCGGCAGAAAGCACCTGCTTGGGGGCTACTGTGCTCAATAGCCCTGGGCCTCGTTGAAACGCATCGAGGACGGAAAGGACCAGAAGATTGAACACGCAGCTGCCGAGAACGTCGCCAACGGCAAGGTCCGCATTGCCGCGAATACCCGCCGAACCGATGCCCACGAAGAGCTCTGGCAGCGACGTAACAGTGGCCATGAGCACAAGCCCCAACCAAGCCCTGCCAAGACCAGTTAGCTCCGCCAAGCGGTCGCCCAGCCGCGCCAAGCGAGAGCCGCTGAAGGCAATGGCCGAAGCACATAGCGCGAAACCGAGCAGGGTCTGTAACAATTCCATGTTCCACGCAAGATATCGATCGCCCGAGCGACAACTCCTGATGTATGACATGGCTACCTCATAGTTTCGCCCATGGATGTTGAAGGAAGTGGAACTACTAGGCGAGCGTTGGGTGCTTCATGCGCACCGCGCCTTGTTCTGGCCTGCCAGGAATTGCCTCGTTGTGAGCGATCCGCATTTGGGTAAAGCGGCTCATCTGCGCAAGGGCGGCATGGCGATACCTGAAGGTCATGATGATCACACGTTAAGTCGCCTTACTGGACTGCTGGAGGTGTTCAGGCCTGAACGGTTGCTTGTTCTGGGTGACCTGTTCCACAGTTCACACAACCACGCCTGGCCCGGCTTCGTGACCTGGGCCAATGCTCAGCGTTGCGCGGTGGAATTGGTACCAGGCAACCACGATGTGCTCGACCCAGCTCAATATCATGAGGCAGGGATCATCTTACACGATGAGGTATTGGAGCTCTCCCCTTTCGTGTTGACACATGACGGAGGATCATGCACGGGCATTGGCACCATTAGCGGCCATGTGCACCCAGGCATCATCCTTTCAGGAAAAGGTCGTCAACGGATCAGGGTGCCGGCCTTCCTCATCAACGAGCAACGTATACTGCTGCCCGCCTTCGGAACTTCCACCGGACTACACCCCGTGAAGCCGCAACCGAACGACCGTGTGTTCGCTTGCACTGGAAAAGAAGTGATGGAAGTGACCGGCCTGTTCGTTCCACGCGCAGCGGCCGGGCACTAAGCCTGCCCCAAGTGGTCCGTCTTCTTGTCTCCCGAACGGTCCAGGTACTCGTCGCGCCGAACGAGCATGAACCAGTTCTCACCCAGTTCGAGGAAGCCCTGCTCAAAGCAGAACACGTAGTTGTTGCCCGCCTTGGTCCGGTGCGTGTTGGTGTGGTACGTGAAGCTGTAGCCTCTCTCGATGAGCTTATCGCGATGCACCTTGGTCTTGCCTTCGGGACCGGTATTCAACTCGGAAAGTATGCGCCTGTTGCGCTTCAGCGCGTTCACTACGTTGCGCACATAGTTTATCGGCGCATTGTTCGCCCTGTAGTGATACAGGTTGCGGCAAGCATCCGAACAAAAACGCTTGTCGGTACGCCCAAGGATGCGCTCTCCGCACTCCAAGCAGACCTTTTCCGTTGTGGCAGACATGCACCGAAAATAGCGATCAACGCGAGAACGCCGATAGCCCAATGCCGCTGAGCCCTCAGGCGCTCACCGGTTCCAGCTGGAATATGCGCTTTACGATCGACACGGTGCGGTCCACTTCTTCAGCAGTCGTGAACCGGCTGAAGGAGAAGCGGATGTTCGCTCCAGGACGGTCGGGATACAAGGCGCCGAGCACATGTGAACCCTTGTTGCTGCCGCTGCTACAGGCGCTTCCGCCGCTGCACGCCACACCTTCAATATCCAGATTATACAGGAGCATTTCGGCCTTACCGTCATCCGGGAAACGCACGTTCAGAACGGTGTACAAGCTGTTGGGCCCCACATCGCCATTGAAGCCCACGCCGGGGATCTCGGCAAGCAGGCGTTGCATCATGCGCTCCTTCAGCGCCTGCACATGGTGCTGGTGGCCTTCCACATCGCGATATGCGATCTCCATGGCCTTGGCCAGTCCCACGATACCGGGAATGTTCTCGGTGCCGGCGCGCATGTTCCGCTCCTGGGCGCCGCCAAGGATCAAGGGCTTCAATCCGGTGCCGTTGCGCATGAAGAGGAAGCCAACGCCCTTGGGACCGTGGAACTTGTGCGCCGCACAGGTGATCATGTCAACGGGCAATGCGGCCAGATCGAAGCGGTAGTGCCCCATGGTCTGCACAGTATCGCTGTGGAACAGGGCACCGAAACGATGCACCAAATCACCGATCACGTTCAGGTCGATGCGCGTGCCGATCTCGTTATTGGCGTGCATCAATGAGACCAGGACGCCCTGGCTCTTCGTTGCCACGAGCAGTTCCTCCAAATGCGCTAGGTCAGGCTGTCCATCGGGGTGTAAGCGCAGCCAGTGCACTTGGGCACCACCATGGTGTCCGATGGCCTCAGCCGTGAGCTCCACCGCATGGTGCTCGATCGGTGAAGTGATGATGTGCTTCACACCAAGATCGCGCACGCTGCATGTGAGGGCCATGTTGTCCGCTTCGGTACCGCCACTGGTGAAGATGATCTCGCCCGGTGTGCAGTTCAGCAGTTGCGCGATCTGGCGACGCGCCTGCTCCACGGCGGCACGCGTACGCCGACCGAACGCGTGAATGGAGCTGGGATTGCCGAAATGTTCCTGAAAACAAGGCAGCATGGCCTCAAGGACCTCGGGGTCCAGCGGTGTGGTTGCTGCGTTGTCGAGATAGATCCTGTTCATGGTGGTCCGAGTGCGAAAGCGGGTAAGCGGGCCGCGAAGTTACCGGGCCAGGGCCTGCCCTTCCGCCACTTCGGACAGTTCCCTCAGGATCCTGCTGGCCAGGTCATCGGCCGCTTCGCGTGACGGCGCTTCCGCATAGACCCGGATGATCGGCTCCGTATTGCTGCGGCGCAGATGCACCCACGTGTTCCCGAACTCGATCCGCAGACCATCCACCGTGCTGTGCGGTTCGTTCGCATAGCGCGACCGCATGGCATCAACGATCGCGGCCACGTCCATATCGGCCTTCAGTTCGATCTTGTTCTTGCTGATGAAGTAGTCCGGATAGCTCTGGCGCAAAGCCGAGCAGGTCTTGCCGCTTTTTACCAGATGGGTCAGGAACAGCGCTATGCCAACGAGCGCATCGCGTCCGTAGTGCAATTCGCTCAGAATGATGCCACCGTTGCCTTCGCCTCCAATGGGCGCCTGCACGGCCTTCATGGTCTCCACCACGTTCACCTCGCCCACCGCACTGGCGTGGCGCTTGCGGCCATGCTTGATGGCCACATCGTCCAAGGCGCGGGTGCTGCTCAGGTTGCTTACCGTATCGCCCGGACGGCTGGCCAGTACATGGTCGGCCACGGCCACCAGCGTGTATTCCTCGCCGAACAAGGTCCCATCCTCCGATACCAAGGCCAGACGGTCCACATCGGGGTCTACGGCGATACCGAGGTGGGCTTTGTGGCGCACCACGGCCTGGCAGAGATCGCCCAAGTGCTCAGGCAGCGGTTCGGGGTTGTGGGCGAATTGGCCGTTGGGCACGCAGTTCACTTCCACCACTTCGTTCACACCCAAGGCCGTGAGCAACGCCGGCACGGCATGGCCTCCAATGGAGTTCACGGCATCAACGGCCACGCGCAGGTCCGCCTTACGGATGGCATCGGTGTCCACCAGGTCCAGGTCGAGGATGGCGTCGATGTGCTTGCGCGTCCAGCCGTCTGCGCGGCGTACGGAACCGAGTTGTGATACTGGCGCGAAATCCACCGCTTCGGTGCTGGCTATCCGCAACACCTCCGCTCCATCCTCCGCACTGATGAACTCACCCTTGCTGTTCAACAGCTTCAGCGCGTTCCATTGCACCGGATTGTGGCTGGCCGTGAGGATGATGCCTCCATCCGCCGCTTCGCCGACCACGGCCATTTCCACCGTGGGGGTGGTCGCCATGTCAAGGTCGATCACCTCGAATCCCATGCCCACCAACGTGCCAATCACCAGGTCGCGCACCATGGGTCCGCTCGGCCGGGCATCACGCCCAAGGAGCATTCGCGGCTTCTCTTTGGTTGAGCGCTGTTTGATCAGCATGCCGAATGCGGCCGTGTAACGAACGACATCCAGGGGGGTAAGGCCTTCGCCTGAAGGACCGCCGATGGTACCCCGAATGCCGGAGATGGAACGAATGAGCGTCATGGTGTTTCAACGAGGCCTTGGGAAGGACATATCCCGGAGGCTCAGGCGCAAAGCTATTCCGGCACCGGGGCCACATGCTTCCCATTCGGACACCGCATTCACGATCCGTTGTTGAACCGGCATGCACCGGGGCTTGTTCAAAAGCTCCATCAGACAAGGTCGGCCACAAGGCGATCTCCCTAATTTTGTCGAAGTGGCCGTGCAATTCGGTCCCTCCATGAACGAAGGCTCCCACTCACTACCCGAGCGCAACGAGGACCAGCAGAGCTGCGTTCAGCGCTACGAGGCCATGCTCCACAGCAACGGCCACTATTTCTTCGATGTTGAGGAGTTCGAGCTCATCATCGACCACTATCTGGAACAGAACGAATTGAGGCGTGCCCAGGAGGTACTGGACTACGCCCGAAAGCAGCATCCGGGGTCGTTGGACCTGTTGTTCAGCGAGGCCAACGTGCTTATTGGCCAAGGCAAATTGAACAAGGCCTTGGAGGTGCTCGATGCCATTGGCAAGCTGGAGCCCTTCAACGATGAGGTACACCTCATGAAAGCCGGCATTTTCAGCCAGCTGCGCAACTACCGCCGGGCCATCGAGCATTACCGGCGCGCACTGGAGCTGGCCGAGGAGGGTTTGGATGACATTCACCTTGACCTCGCTTTCGAGTACGAGAACATCGAAGCGTTCGAGCAGGCCATCGACAGCCTGAAGAAAGGATTGGAGATAAACCCGGAGAACGAGGCCGTGCTCTACGAGCTCGCCTATTGCTTCGACCTGATGGAGGCGCACCAGGCCGCGGTGGCCTACTTCCGCTCCTTCACCAACGAACACCCCTACTCCTTCGTGGCGTGGTACAACCTGGGCAATGCCCTGGCCCGCTTGGAGCGATTGGACGAGAGCATTGAGGCACTGGACCTGTGCATCGCCATCGAGGAACGGTTCACTTCGGCCTACTACAGCAAAGCGCGTAACCTGCTTGTGCTCGGACGTTATGCCGAGGCCATTGAATGCTACCAGGAGACCCTGCCGCACGATGGCCCACAAGCAGTGACCTTCAGCTACATCGGCGAGTGTTACGAGAAAATGGAGCGCTACGAACAGGCGCTCGTACACTATGACCAGGCCATTGCGCTCGACCCCAATTGGGTGGATGCCTGGATCGGGCGTGGTGTGGTGAAGGACATGCAGAACCGTGGTGCTGAGGCCGTGCAGGACCTGGCCATGGCCACCCGCATTGCCCCCGAGAATGGTGATGCGTGGTTCTACTACGCCAGCGCCCTGGCCCACGTGGGCCGCAACGAAGAAGCCTTTGCCGCCTACGAGCGCCTGCACAAGATCGAGCCCGAAAGCCTTGATGGCTGGCTGGACCACTCCGATATGCTCTTGAACCTGAAAGGCCCCGAAGCCGCCATTCGCAAGCTGAAGGAGAGCGAACAGGTACACAAACTGAACGCGCGCTACCGCTACCGGTTGGTGAGCTATTTGTTGCGTGCGGGACTGGAACAGCAGGCCCTGCTGGAACTGGAGGAAGCGCTGATGGCCGACCATGCCTCGCACACCCTTCTGCTGGAGCACATGCCCGAAGCAGCGGCCATGCCCCAGGTGATCCACCTGCTCGACCTATACCGGAAATGAACTATTCGATGACACACATTCCTGCACGCAGCGCACAGCCGCGTGAGGATGGAGTAACCATGGTGATGGACAAAGGGCTGTCCATGCGCCAGGCGGAGGACCTGATCGAGGTGAGCGGTGCGCTGGTGGACCTGGTGAAGCTGGGCTTCGGCACGTCCATGGTGACGCCCAAGCTGAAGGAGAAGGTGAAGCTTTTCCAGAAGGCCGGAATGCGCGTTTATCTGGGCGGCACCTTGTTCGAGGCGTTCGTGGCGCGCGGCATGGTGAAGGACTACCGCAAGCTGGTTGACCAACTGGGGCTCGATACCGTGGAGGTCTCCGATGGCTCCATCAATATGCCCGCCAAAGAGAAATGCAAGTACATCACCGACCTTGCCAAGCACTACACGGTGCTCAGCGAGGTGGGTTCCAAGGAATCGGGCATTCTGATCAGCCCCGCGAAGTGGGTGAACATGATGCGCACCGAACTGGATGCCGGCAGCTGGAAGGTGATCGCCGAAGCGCGTGAGAGCGGCACAGTGGGCATTTACCGCCCCAGTGGCCATGCGCACACGGCCTTGGTGAACCGTATCCTGGCCAAGGTGGCCTCCAAGGATATCCTCTGGGAAGCGCCACAGAAGCCGCAGCAGGTCTGGTTCATCAAACAGCTGGGGGCCAACGTGAACCTGGGCAACATCGCGCCGGACGAAGTGATCGCACTGGAAACCCTCCGCTTGGGCCTTCGCGGCGATACCTTCTTCCAATACCTTCCCGAACAGGTGGCCGACAAGCTCCGACAGGTGAAGTCCGAGAGCTGAGCCACCATTTCCGCGCGGAGTTCTTTCTTCGCGGATGCAAGAACCTGCCATGAACGAGATCTCCGTACAGGAGCTGAAGCGCATGCGTGAAGGGAACCTCCCCTTCCAGCTCATTGACCTGCGTGAACCTTACGAAGCCGAACGTTGCAGTATCGGCGGCACGCTCATTCCCATGGGCGATATCCTTGAACGCAGCAACGAATTGAGGCGCGACATTCCCGTGGTGATGCATTGCAAGAGCGGCAACCGTGGCGCAGCCGTGGTGCAGGCGCTCAGCAGCCGCTATGGCTTCACCAACCTGGTCAACCTAAAGGGCGGCATTGAAGCGTGGAGCGCCGATGTGGACCCGGCCATCAGCTGCGAGTGATCATGATGGACCTCCGTTCACGCGTTAAGCTCTTCCTGAAAGGCATGTCCATGGGGGCGGCCGATGTGGTACCTGGTGTTTCCGGTGGCACCATCGCGTTCATCTCCGGCATCTACGAAGAGCTGCTCTCCTCCATCAAGTCGCTAGGGCCCGATACGCTCGTGGTATTGCGCAAACAGGGCTTGGCCGCTGCGTGGCGCCAGGTAAATGGCGACTTTCTGGCCACGCTGCTGGCGGGTATCGTTACCAGCGTTTTGCTGCTCGTGCGGCCGATCACATGGGCTTTGAAGCACCAACCCGTGCTCATCTGGAGCTTTTTCTTCGGACTGATCGCAGCCAGCGTTTGGCTCTGCGGACGATTGGTGAAGCACTGGTCCTTTCCGGCCATTTTGGGGCTGTTGGTGGGTACGGCGGCAGCGGTGACGATCGGCCTGCTTGAACCGGCAAGTGGTTCATCGAACTTGTTGTTCTACTTCGTGGCCGGGGCCATAGCCATTTGTGCCATGATCCTGCCCGGCATCAGCGGTTCGTTCATCCTGTTGTTGATGGGAGCCTACCTCCCAGTGATGACGGCCCTGAAGACCTTCGACATTCCGGTGATCGTGGTTTTCGCCACGGGTTGCCTGTTCGGCCTTATGGCTTTTTCGCGACTGCTCAATTGGATGTTCGCGAAGTATCACGACCTCACCGTTTCCACCCTGACCGGATTCCTGCTGGGTTCGCTCACCATCATTTGGCCGTGGAAAGAAGTGATCAGTGTACGCACCGTGCACGAGGGCAAGCCCGATGAACACCTGGAGCCTTTCATCCAACACAATATCTGGCCTGCCGATCACGCTACTGTCACCGAAATGGACCGGTTGTTGGGCATTACCGAGAAGGACCCCATGCTTGGATGGGCCATCTTGCTCGCCATTGTTGGCGTGGCCCTGCTGCTGTTCTTGGAACGGATGGCACCAGCGCGTAAGTGATGCACTTCGGCCTCATCGGCAATCCCCTCTCCCATTCCTTCAGTGAACGTTGGTTCACCGAGAAGTTCGAACGCGAAGGACTTGCCGGGCATCGCTACTCGCTGTTCCCGTTGGAGCGGATCGAGGAACTGCCGGTGCTGCTGAAGACCCGCCCGGAGTTGAAAGGGCTCAACGTCACCATACCCTATAAGCGGGAAGTGATGCCCTTCCTGAACGCCATAGACCCCAGGGCCGCTGCGGTCGGGGCCGTGAACACCATTTCCATTCGTAACGGTGAGCTGATCGGTTACAATACGGATGTGATCGGTTTCCGAAGCACATTGGAGCCATTGTTGAAGGAGGAACGTCCACGCGCCTTGGTGTTGGGAAGCGGTGGTGCCAGCCGGGCCGTGGCCTTTGTATTGAAGGAGCTCGGCATCAAGTTCCGTGTGGTAAGCCGCAGTCGCGAACGTGGCGACCTCACCTGGGACCTGTTGGACCCCGCAGTGGTGAAGGCCTGTCCGCTGATCATCAACACTACGCCGCTGGGCATGTACCCCGATGTGGATGCAGCGCCCGAGCTGCCCTACGAGGTCATCGGACCGAGGCACACCCTGATCGACCTTGTCTACAATCCGGCGAAGACGCTCTTCCTCCGCAACGGGGAGAGCATGGGCGCCGCCATCATGAACGGGCTTCCGATGTTGCAGGCGCAGGCAGAGGCATCCTGGCAGATCTGGCAACAGCAGGGATGAGCTTCTGCTCAGCGTCGCCCGCGAAGCAGGTCGCCAAGGTCCAACCGCACGTATTCCGTGAGGATCTCCGTGTTGCGGGCCACTTCCACCCATTCCACTTGCTGCATGCCCAAGCGGATCCACACTTCGCTGAAGTATCCGTCGAGCCGGTAGAGATGTACACGATGCCCACCGTGCGCACGTGACCCGAGGTACTCGCCGTTCTTCCGGACGTGCTCCAGCCTCGTGGCACGGTCGGCCGCCAGGAAGCTCCGTTCGTCCATGGGTTCAGCGGTTCATGGCGCGCACCACCAGCACCACCACGCCGAACAGGAACAGAAGGATACTGATCCGGTTGATGCCGTGCATGAAGCGCAGGCTCGAATTGTCGGTGCCTTTACCGAACAGCGTGGCCGGGTTCAGGTAGTAGAGAACGCGCTTGAAGAACATGGTGTGAAGATAGTCAGGTACATGCGCAGAACGACTTGGACCATTGCGTTGTTCGGCCGCGTGACCCATGTTGCGCAGTCAACATACTGACGTGCGGCGTCACCCGCCATAAGGCCGGACTTACTGTACCGCCGGCAATGGAACGTCCCGTTGAACGCGGAAGGTCTCCCACTCCTTGGCCTCATCACGATCAGCAATGAGCACACCGTTGCGTTCTCCCTCAGCGGCCAGATCGGCCGTGATGTACTTCCCCTCCGTGGTCCGCAGGGTCATCTGGTCATCCGCCAGCATCTGCACTTCGAACGTCTCCCAATCGCTAACGGAATCACGGTTAGCGACCAACATGTTGCCCAGCCCACGGTCGGCGCATACATACTTGCCATTGTCCGCTTTCAGTGCGATGCGGCCATTGCCCAGGTCCACCACTTCGAAAGTCTCCCAAGGTCCCACCTGGTCGCGGCCGGCCTTCAGCACACCTTGCATGGTGTCCGTAGCTCCCAGATCGCAAACCACGAACTTGTCGTTCGCCGCTTTCAGCGCGATCCGGCCGGAAGGGATCGCCACAACGCTTGCGGCGGAAGTATCTGTTGAAGGCTGTTCAGCGGGAACATCGCCGCTGCCACAACCAATGAGGAAGGCAGCACTGAACGCGATGGGAATGACCGGCTTGAGGAGGGTACGCATGGTATGGGAGGGCGAATTGGACCGCAAATGTGAGGAGCCAGCCGCAATGTTCAACGGTACTTTTGCAGCATGTCCTTCCAACTGATCAGTGAATTCGCGCCGACCGGCGACCAGCCCGAGGCCATAAGGCAATTGGTGGAAGGCCTGAAAGCGGGTGTTCCCGCACAAACGCTGTTGGGCGTTACTGGCTCGGGTAAGACCTTCACCGTTGCGAACGTGATCGCACAGGTGGACCGCCCCACCTTGATCCTGAGCCATAACAAAACGCTGGCGGCCCAGTTGTACGGCGAGTTCAAGCACTTCTTCCCCAACGACCGGGTGGAATACTTCGTGAGCTACTACGACTACTACCAGCCCGAGGCCTACCTGCCCACCACCAACACCTACATCGAGAAAGATCTGTCGATCAACGACGAGATCGAGAAGCTGCGTTTGAGCGCCACCAGCGCCTTGCTGAGCGGACGCCGGAACGTGATCGTGGTGGCGAGCGTGAGCTGCATTTATGGCATCGGCAACCCGGCCGAATTCCACAAGAGCATCGTTAACCTGAGGACCGGACAGAAGATCGCCCGCAACAAGCTGTTGCACCTGTTCGTGGAGGCCCTTTATAGTCGCAAGGACGTGGACCCTGCGCGTGGCAACTTCAGGGTACGTGGTGATGTGGTCGAGGTCTTCCTGGCCTATGACGATGAGGGCATCCGCATCCATTTCTGGGGCGATGAGATCGAGCGGCTGGAGCGGTTCGGTATCATCGACAACCGCACCATCCAGTCGGAGGAGCAGGTGACCATTTACCCGGCCAACATCTTCGTGACCAGCCGTGACACCATGAACGCGGCGATCCACGCCATACAGGACGATATGGTGAAGCAAGTGGCCTTCTTCCAGGAGATCGGCAAGCACCTGGAGGCAAAGCGCTTGGAGGAACGCGTGAACTACGACCTGGAAATGATGCGCGAGCTGGGCTACTGCTCGGGCATCGAGAACTACAGCCGATACTTCGATCAGCGGCAGACCGGACAACGCCCCTTCTGCTTGTTGGACTACTTCCCCGATGACTTCCTGATGGTGATCGACGAGAGCCACGTGACCGTGAGCCAGGTACACGCCATGTACGGAGGCGACCGAAGCCGGAAGAAGAACCTGGTGGAATACGGGTTCCGCTTGCCGAGCGCCATGGACAATCGTCCGCTGAAATTCGAGGAGTTCGAAGGCATGATGGGACAGACGCTGTACGTGAGCGCCACACCGGCCGACTATGAACTGCAGCGCAGCGAGGGCGTGGTGGTGGAACAAGTGATCCGACCCACCGGCCTGCTCGATCCACCGATCGAAGTGCGGCCCAGCAAGGACCAGATCGATGACCTCCTTTACGAGATCCGGCAACGGGCACAGAAAGAGGAACGTGTACTGGTGACCACCCTGACCAAGCGCATGGCCGAGGAACTGAACGAGTTCCTGGGCAAGAACGGCGTGCGGGCCAAATACATCCACAGCGACGTGGAGACCTTGGAACGGATCGAGATCCTACGCCAGCTCCGTTTGGGGCTCTTTGATGTCCTTGTGGGCGTGAACCTGCTGCGCGAAGGCCTGGACCTGCCCGAAGTGAGCCTGGTGGCGGTGCTGGATGCGGACAAGGAAGGCTTCCTGCGTAGCAACCGGTCATTGACACAGACCGCAGGACGAGCCGCTCGGAACGTGAACGGCCGTGTGATCTTCTATGCCGACCAGGTGACCGAGAGCATGCAACGCACCATGGACGAGACCGATAGACGTCGGGCTAAACAGATGGCCTACAACGAGGCGAACAACATCACGCCAACGCAGATCAAGCGTGACCGTTCGGACGTGATGCGCCAGACCGCCGTGATCGACATCCACGATGCGGAAGGGCGCCGAGCCTACCTGGAGCCCGAAGAGGTAAGCCTGGCCGCCGACCCGATCATGGCCTACATGTCAGAGGACCAGCTGCGCAAGAACGTGGACGTGCTGGAAACACAAATGCGCAAGGCAGCGAAGGAGTTGGACTTCATGGCTGCGGCCCAGTTGCGTGATGAACTGTTCGCCATGAGGAAGTTGCTGGAGGAGCGGGACAAGGTTTCCAAGGAAGCCTGATGATCGTTCCGGACGTTCGTCCTTGACGGGATTAGCTTTCGGACGAGCCTAACGGGGACTCGTCGGATCATGGCGCTGCGATGACCACCCACCCGTTGGTCCCCATTATCTTGTGTGCCAGAACAGACCAGCATAGGAACCAGAACATGAACCAACGCTACACTGCACTTTCAGTCGCCCTCTTCGTGGGCCTGCTGTCCGCCCAAGCGCAGATCTCCTTCGGGGGTCAGCCCTATGGCTTGAACAAGTCATTGATGCCCGAAGCCCCGCTCATGGTAATGCCGTCCGTGAATGCCGAGGCCCTCAAAGCCGAGGATGAGGCCCGGATCCAACAGGGCATCAAGGGCCCTTACCGTTTCGGCTTCAACCATGCCACCGATATCTCCATGGAGAACAGCGGCACTTGGACCGAAATGGCCAATGGTGACCGGGTATGGCGTGTGGCCATCCACTGCCCCGAGGCCTACAGCATCAACTTTGAATTCCACGAATATGTGGTGCCGGCCGGTGCTTCGGTGTTCGTGTACAACGACCTCGATGAGGTTTTGGGGTCTTTCACCGCCGAGAGCAATCCCGGCCACACCGAACTGGGCGTGACCCAATTATCCGGTGACCGCATCACCATCGAATACGTTGAGCCTTTGGCAGTGCGTGGTCAGGGACGCCTGCGCGTCGGACAGGTCACCCACGCCTACCGCGATATCATGGGACTCAGCAAGGGATTGGGCACCAGCGGTTCATGCAACAACAACGTGATCTGCCCCGAGGGCGATCCTTGGCGCGCACAGATCCGCAGTGTCGCCATGATCACCGTGGGTGGCAGCGGTCTTTGCACAGGCCAGTTGATCAACAACTGCGCGAACGATGGAATTCCCTACTTCCTTACGGCCAACCACTGCCTTGGTGGCAATAACACCTGGGTGTTCCGTTTCAATTGGAACAGCCCCACTTGCGCCACGACGACGAACGGCCCCACCAACCAGACCGTTTCGGGCAGTACGCTGAAGACCAGCAGCGGTGGAAGTGATGTGGCCTTGCTCCAACTCAACACGACCCCGCCCGCCAGCTACAATGTGTTCTACACGGGATGGGACAAGAGCGGTGTTGCCCCAACGGCATCCACATGCATTCATCACCCCGATGGCGATATCAAGAAGATCAGCTTCGATAACAACGCGGCTTCGATGGCCAATTTCAGCGGTGCTGCCTGCTGGCGTATCCTGAACTGGGAGGACGGCACCACGGAACCAGGTAGCAGCGGGGCAGGACTTTGGAACCAGAATGGTCTTTTGATCGGTCAGCTCTTCGGTGGTCAAGCCAGCTGCAGCAACAACGTGAACGACTACTTCGGTCGGTTCAGCGTGAGCTACCCCTTGCTTACCCAATGGCTCGGTAACTGCGGCGACCAGTTGCAAGGCTATCCGCAGACCGTTGGTGTGAACGAGGCCTCGGTGATGGACCGTATCCAGATCGCACCGAACCCCACGAACGGCATCTTCACCGTGCAACTGCCCACCAACATATCCAAGGGCGCCCGTGTTTCCGTGTTCGACGCATTGGGCCAACTGGTGATCGACCAGAACCTGACCAACGGCATGGAGCGCACCACGCTCGACCTCACCGGCCGTCCTGATGGCCTGTACTTCGTGAGCGTGTTCGCCAATGGTGGCAAGTCGGTGGAGCGCCTGGTGCTCAACCGCTGATCCATTTTCCTGCTTCAACCCGTCCGGCGGGAGGCCTTGGTGCAAACCAGCCTCCCGCCGCTCGCTTTTAGGGATGTCCGTAATTTCACCTCGTTACCAATGGTCTTGAACAAACCCATGCGCTCTCCCCTCGCACTGCTTGCGTTGCTCCTATTTCAGGGCACGAACGCTCAACTTACCCAGCTGGAGAGCGGCATCCCCGATCAGATGGAACAAGCCATGGTGGAGATCGATGCGGCCGTTACCTCCATCCAGCAGGTGCCCCAGTTGTTGTGTGGTGAGGACCGTATCCAGCCGCGCATCACCCTGAAGAACAACGGCACGCTTACCCTCACTTCGGCCACCATTACCTATGGTGTGAGCGCGGTCCCACAATCCGTGTTCCCTTGGAGCGGTTCGTTGCAGCCTGGACAGACCTTCAACGTGGACCTGCCCCAGATAACGGTGCCTGCCGGTGAACACGATCTGGTAGCCACCGTTTCGGACCCGAACGGGACCACGGACCAGGAGCCCTCCAACGATTCATGGACCTTCCCCTTCACGGTGAACGACCCCGGCGGTCTGATCACCTTCGCGCTAACGCTGGATGACTTCGGCTCCGATATCACGTGGACCTTGGAAACGGCGCTGGGGACAACGCTCTACCAAGGCGGCCCATACCCCGATGACGATGCCGGGGAAGTGGTCCAGGTGCCGTTCTGCCTGACCAATGACTGCTACGTTTTCACCATTCACGATGTGTTCGGCGATGGTATCTGCTGCACCGAAGGTGAAGGCAGCTACGTGATCTACGACGTCGACTCGCTGATCTATGCCGAAAGCGATGGGCAGTACGGATTCACGAACAGCAACGAGTTCTGCGTGACCGTGGTGGGTGTACAGGAGCAGATCAACAGCTCGGACCTGCTCGCTTACCCCAACCCAACGAGCGGCCTGCTGAACGTGCAACATCCGGAAATGGCGGGACCAGTGTTCATGGAATTGTGCGATGCCACTGGACGTGTGCTTCGCAGTTGGAGGCCACAGGCAACGTTGGCCGTACTGGAACTTACTGACCTGCCCGATGGTATGTACCTGCTCTCGTTCCGGAGCAGCACCGGCTCTGCTGTAAAGCCGATCGTGCTGAGCCGCTGATCGCGTTCAGTACTTCAGCGCGTAATACAGGAGCTTCACGTACTCGTTGTTCACCATGAGGAGGCCCTCCTCGGTGTCCCACCAGCGCTGTGGGTCGTAGTCCAACGAGCGGGCGCCATGCACCAGCACTACGACCCCCGAGCCCTTGAACCGTTTGCGGAAAACACGGCCCACACGCCGCGTGTGGAATTCGGTGGTGACCACGATGATCGTATCGGCACCCCTTGAGCGAGCGTCGGCAAGCACGTGTGCGGCCTCTTCCCACGTGCTTGTCCCACGCGCCAAAGTGTCAAGCTGTTGTTGATCGGCGCCGACGCGGAGTGCGGCTTGTCGCGTGAGTTCCGTCTCCAGTACATCCATACCATAGGCCTGTAGACTGTGCGATGGATTCCCGCCGGTGGTCACGCCCATTGGAGCGGAACCCTTGGCCAGAAGTGCTGCCAGTTCCTGCCCGCGCTCCAACGGTGCACCGCCAAGGGCGTAGATCAGGTCGGCGTGCATCAGCTCGTCCTCCTTGATCAGCAGGCGGCCCATGTCCCGCAAAATGGCCTCTCTTGCTGACCAAAGAATGACCACGAAGAAGACCGCCAAACCCACCTTCCACAAACGCATTCGTCGACGGTATGCCCGGTCTTCCGATGCTTCCTCCATGGTTCAGTAGGAACCGTTGCGTCGGCGGACCACCCACTCCACCGTGAGCAGTGCCAGAATGAGGAAGAACAGCCAGCGCACCCCGATGAGGTCGCTGAAGCTGGCGTGGGCATAGGAACGTGCCACAAGGTCCTTGCGCTGCTCCAGTTGCTTCTCCAGATCGACGAGCGAACCTGGGGCAACAACAGAACCCTCGGTCCTGGCGGCAATGTCGCGCCAGAGCATATGGTCCGCAACGGTGTTCACGCGTTCCGCCATCAGTTCGCGCACCACCACTTCACCCTTGTCCGAAAGGCGCTCGCCATCCAATGTGGTCGTGGCCTTCCACGTGTAGGTGCCCGCAGGCAAACGGCCGGCATCCAGCCGGTAATTGGCACCGGCACGACTGAACGTGAAGGGATAGTCCCGTCCTTCCTCATCGGTCAGTGTCAGCGTTGCCTCGGGCGTGTTGATGTTCTCGTAGGCTTTGTTGTAGAGCTCGCCTTGGAACAGGAGCGGTTCGTTCTCGTTCACCACGGGCAGGTGGTCCACACGGAAGCGTTTCTTATCCGCTTTCAGGGCCAGGTACTGCACCAGCTTGTGTACCAGCTTATCGAAATGCGCCGTGGATCCGTTCTGCTGCAGATCGGCCAGGCGCCAGCGCCAGATCCCCTCGCCCATCAATGTGGCCAAGCGGCGCTCCCCCTGTTGTTGCAGGGCCAGCAGCGGATACTGCGTGCGCACCGCACCGATCCGCTGGTTCAGCAGCACCGCCGCGGAACGCCCGGGATCGTATTGCCCGAAGGGCACCTGCAGGGGCGGGAAACGTTCGATGGCCCTGGCCTGCGCGGGTTCCAACGTGAACAACGAGAAGTCGGGGTTCATGGCGGCCTGTGCATCGGTACTTGCCGTGCGCATGTTGCTCACGTTCACAGCCGCCCCGGCAGCGTTGAAGGCCGCCATGTCCATCCCCTGTCCGATGATGAAGAGCGCGGGGATACCCTTCGCCGCCATTCGCTGAAGGAGTGGTTGCACGGACACTTTGGTGGAAGGGAGCTGGTGCAGCACCACAAGGTCATACTCTTCAACCTGCCCGGTGTACTCAGCCGCGTAGGACAGGTCGCAACCATAGCCTTCGAGGCCCGAGAGCGCGAACCGCAGTGCACCCAGATCGGGGTGTGGTGCCAAGCCTAGCAGGAGCACTTTCTGGCGATCGTCCAACACATCGATGTAGATGTCCTGGGCATTGTTCACTACGGAAGCCTCCTGCGCCACAGGCCTGATGCGCACGGTGTACCGTTGGGTACCCGGACGCTCGGCCTTCACGGTGAACGGCACCTCGATCAGCTGCGGATCGCCGGTGACAACCACCTCGCGGGTGGCCAGTTCGCGTTCGCCTTGAGAGACCGTGACCTGCGTGCGCACGCCGACCAAGTGCCGAGCATCAACGCGTGCCAGCAGCGGGAGCTCGTTATCGAGGTAGCTGATGCGGTTGTGCTCAACGGCCTTCAGGGCAAGGTCCGGACGTACGGTGGTATCACCGAGCAGAACCGCATGCACCGGAATACCCAGTCGGGTCGCCGATAGCCGCGGATCACGCCCGCGCGTCACGATACCGTCCCCATCAATGATCACCGCACCGAGATCGGGCCCTCCGAAACGATCGTACACCTCGCGGAACAGTTGGTCCACATCGGTAAGTGCGTCTGGCTGGGCAAAGTCGATGCCCTCGTTCACCTGCTGGCCGTAGGTGAAGGTGCGGACCTCGTAGCGCTCGCCCAAGCGGTCCACCAGTTCCTGAAACTCCGTTCGGTAGGCGTTCTTCAATGCGGCCGTATCGCCCGTGGCCATCAACGAGGCACTGCCATCGTGGGCCACTACCACCACCGGTTTGCGCACTTCGCGCACCAGCAGGCGCACCATGGGTTCAAGCAGGAAGAAGGCTACCAGCGCAATGGCCAGTGCCCGTAACGTGCCCAGCAATAGGTTCACCGGCCTTCCGAAGCCTTCGTTAGACGATGTGCGACGGTACAGCCACCACGCCAGCGCACCGCCCAACAACAGGCACAAAGGCGCTAGCCACAAGCTATGGACGGTGGTCAGGTTCATGCGGGGTGCAAAGGTCGGCGATAGGGCATGAGCTCATGTGCCCATGTGGTCATGTGCCCATTTACCCACGACTTGCCGGATCAAGTGAGCATGCCGCCGCAGACGTGCAGCGTTTGCCCGGTGATATAGGAGCTGAGCTCGCTGCCGAGGAACACGCAGGCATTGGCCACATCGGTGGGTGTTCCGCCGCGCTTCAGGGGGATGCCCTCGCGCCATTGCTCCACCACTTTCTGGTCCAGTGCGCCGGTCATTTCGGTCTCGATGAAGCCCGGTGCGATGGCGTTGCTGCGAATGTTGCGGCTGCCCAGTTCCAGTGCCACGCTCTTGGTGAAACCGATGATGCCCGCCTTGCTGGCCGCGTAGTTGGCTTGTCCGGCATTGCCCTTCACCCCCACCACACTGCTCATGTTGATGATGCTGCCGCTGCGCTGTTTCAGCATGGTGCGCATCACCGCCTTGGTCATGTTGAAGACGCTCTTCATGTTGGTGTTCATCACCGCATCGAAGTCGGCTTCGCTCATGCGCATGAGCAGTTGGTCCTTGGTGATGCCGGCGTTGTTCACCAGCACGTCCAGCTTGCCCCAAGCGTTCACCACTTCGTCCACGGCCTTCTGGGCCTGCTCGAAGTTGCCTGCATCGCTCTGGATGGCGAGCACCTTGCGGCCGTACTTGGCGGCCAGTTCCTGCGCCACGGCATTGGCCTTCTCGGGGCTGCTCACGTAGGTGAAGGCCACGTCAGCGCCTTCTTCAAGGAAACGTTCAACAATACCGCGACCGATGCCGCGCGATCCGCCGGTGACCAGGGCGGCTTTGTCCTGTAGTAGTGCCATGAGGGCGAAGATAGACGGCGCCGTGCGACCGCCCGTTCGACACTTCCACCTGGACCATTTTCTTTGGTGTATGCAACGCATCAACGTACCCATCGCCATCCTGGTGACATTCCCGTTCTTTGGCTGCGGGAACCCCGGAACACCTGCTACCGATGGGGGCATTGCGGACAGCACCACCGTTCGCGTCTCAACACCACCGGCACAACTGATCAATGATCTCGTGGGCACTTGGATGCCTGAGGACTACCGTGACTGCCTGACCCGACAGCGCTCTGCATTCGCCTGCCGTACGATGGCGGATGACATCTACGTCATGTACGTGGAGCAAGCTGGGGCCGACAGCCTGCGCTGGAGCTACATCACCACGCACGAGGGAGGTCCGGAGCTGATGCTGGCCTATGATCAACAAGGGCAGGGCTTCGTTGGCCGGCCGGGCGAATACAGCGCCGAAGAGATGGTCCATGTGAGGTCCGTGGACCCGGACCATCTGGAGCTGCGCACTGCCCGACAAGGCCCCGTGCGTCGCTTCGTTCGTGTTGAAGACGAACAGGAACTCCTACTCGGCGCCCTATTCTCCGGGGTGTTCGTGGAACAAGTGACCGGTGATACCGTGCGATTCTACGCCAACGGCATGGTGACCGGTCTTCCCGACATTGAACAGGCCGTTGTGCTCACCGATTTCACCGAGGGACTGGATGACCGGGACATCGTGTTCCTCTTCACCGGCCAGTACGACTGGGACAAGGACGCCTATCACTATGCGTACGATGGGCAACGGCTTCTCCTCTACCCCATGCTGGCCACGGAGGAGGAATACGTCTATCAGATGGGCGATGTCCGCTTCCAATTGCGAAAGCCCTGACACGATCGATCGTTTGTCCAACCGGACCTGACCCTCTCCACGACACCGAACCTCCATTCCTCAAGGCAATGAACATCCCGCGTTACTGGGCCAAGGTCCAGGACCATTTGATGATCGACGGACAGCGTACCGACCACCTGTCCACCTTCATTGGGCACTCTGACCGGTCCGAAGAAGAGGCGCTCCAAAGGGCCCGGGAACGTGTCGCAGCCGTGCAGGCCCGGATCGACAACCACGCCACCGGCCATGCTGCGGAATACGAGGTCTGTATCCGTGAAGAGATCGTGATGGAGCTCACCAAGGACGCGGTGATCACACGGAACCGCTATGGCGCGGAAGTGCTCAACTGCGCCCGACTGATCATGATCGATGTGGACAAACCGCCGTATCAGAGCCTATGGGCGCAGTTGTTCAAACGTGACCGTCGACCTGCGAAAGAGCGCACGCTGGAGCACATCAGGAAGATCGCCGGAACAATGGACCAAAGGACAGGCTTCCGGATCTACGAAACGCACAGCGGCTTTCGGGTCATTATCACAGGAATACAGATGGCTCCCCAGGAAAGGGCCGTTGCCAAACTGTTCGAGGCCTTGAACAGTGATCCGCTCTACGCGATGATGTGCCGCAGGCAGGATTGCTATCGCGCCAGATTGACCCCAAAGCCGCATAGGATCCAGCAGAAGCCGATACGGCTAGTGGTCCCTTACGACGAGCAAATGCGTTCGACCCTTGGTGCCTGGGTGCAGGCCTACAACGAGCGTAGCCGCGGGTTTAAGGTCTGTCGGATGGTGGAAGTGATCGGGCGTGATTCCGTGGACGACGTCATCGCCTACCACGACAAGCGCACGCTTGGCGATGAGCGAAGCCCATTGGCTTGAATATGCAAGACTATCCAAGTTGAATTAGCGTTCACCATTCATATGCGCCCGGCATGCTTCCTGCTCACTTGTACCTGGGCCTTCATGAACACGGTATGTTCAGCCCAGCGTGATACGTCATCCATGACCCATATGGCATTAGTCTCCTGCATGGACCTGACAGATGCTCGTGAATTCGAGAAATTGGTCGTGGAGGCAGGGCTTCCCGCCCCACTCGACCAACCCTATCGCGGCGGCCTAATGCTCTATGGCTCGGGTGGTCCAGGAGTTGTGATGGAGATGCACTACACCACCGCAAGCGGCAGTACACGAAGCGATTCCTCACGTGCCAGAACGTCCTACACTTCGTTGGGTCTTTCCGCGGGCTATGCAATGATCAAGTCCCGGAAGTTCGAACTGGCGACGACCATCGGCTGGAATTACTCCGTATACGGCTACGCTATAGATGATGAAAATGGACAGCCAGCAGGTCCGGATGTGAGCTTCGGTCGGAACTCCATCTCGGCCACGGTAATCAGCCGTTACGGCCAAAGGGTTAGCCTTCTATTCGGTGTCACTTGCTTGTTCCCTCTGGATCCAGGCTCCTGGATCGATGATCGCACAGGTGGAGAAATTACCGAAGCGCCACCGGTCAACTTCCGGGGCAGCCTATTGCTCGGTATCAGTTACCGCATCCAAACACAAAGACCTACGCCCTTGAGGCCGTCGAGCGACGATGGGGGGAGCGAATAGCGGCTGCGCCTCTGCGGATCCAATCGGCACTGAGGTCCGCCTCAGCCCAGCACCTCCTTCACCTTCGCACCGATCGTTGCCGGACTGTCCACCACGTGGATGCCGCATTTGCCCATCACGGCCTTCTTGGCCGCCGCGCTCTCGTCGGCACCGCTCACGATAATGCAGCAGTGGCCCAACACACCGGTGATGAAGCCGACCTCAGTTTTCGCGCATTGGGGATCTGGCCAATTTAGTCAGACGTATTCCAAAGAGGTAGCCGATCAACGCCTGACCAGCCGCGCTGTCGCAACGCGCATACCCACCTTGTCAAGCGCGATCACGATATAGGTTCCAGCGGCGAGCGCGGTCAGGTCCTGTGTTGCGGCTATCGCTTCGGGGGCGACTAACTGCTCATGGACGATGCGTCCGTGGACATCCAACACGCGCAACGCGCTGACCGGCCCGCTCTCTTGCACAGCGTGCCAACCGATCGTGACCCATCCATCGGTGGGATTCGGCAGCACGGCAAGCTTAACCTGTTCCTCGTCGCAACGCTCCACGGACAGAGCCGCGAATACTTCCTCGCGACCATCGAGGTCCACTTGGCGCAAGCGGTAGTAGACAACCGCTCCGGAAGGTACCTGTGCATCGGTCAAGGTGTATTCGATTATCTGCTGGCTGTAGCCTGCTGCGGGCACCTCGCCCAATGCTTCCCATTTTACTGCATCCGTGCTGCGTTCCAAGGCGAAGTGGCTGCTGTTGTGTTCGCTGGCCGTGGTCCAAGAAAGGTGTGCCTTTCCGCCATCACATCTTGCGCTCCATCCGATCAATTCCACGGGAAGGATCATCGAACACTGCTGTGTCCAAATGCAGTACGCGTTCCACGTTTTGGTGGCGCTATTGAACAGCCAAAATCGGTCGTTGGTGTACCCGAGGCGGTATGCAGCCGCAGTCACTGCAGTGGCTGGCAGCTGGCTCATACCTGAGAATGCACCGGTGGCTCGGCTGAATAGTAAAACGCGTTTGTTCACATAGTCCAAAAGGCCGATCTCATAGCCCAATTGTCCGGTGTAGATCAGACAATCCGCGCTCACCGATGTCAGCGGGGTACCCGTCAACGGCAAGGTCTGGACCACCAGACCCGTGGCTCGACTGCGCACCTGAAGGTTCCCTGCACTGTAGAATAGCACCGAGTTCGTGGCCGGTTCCAGAACGCCCATGGACTGTGCGGTCGGCTGTAGTTGCCCAGTTAGAAGAACGGTAAAGGTATTTGTAGCATTCAGTGACCCATCGACCTCCATGCTCGCCCAGCCCACGGTCGCGAAACAATTCCGTTCCACCTGTGCGGTGGCCGGGTTGTACCACATTCCTCGGGTATCCACACCGGCCGTGGTCTGAGCGATGGACAGGCCACCTGTGGGAAGCCATGTTTCCAATGGGAAGCCCACGTTCCCAACACGCACTGAGTAATAGCGCTGGGCAACCGGATGCCATACCAACGATGTGTTCGTAACAGTGCCTGCGGTAACGAAAACGAGTGAATCCGGAAGCTTGATCGCATTGACCGCAGGCGTCCATTGCGCCGGACCAGAAGCGGTAAGTAGGGAGCAGAAGACGACCACCATGAGAACATTGCTGTACAAACGCCTTGTCTCAAGGTGAGCAGCTGACGAGGACTCCGAATCTGCTCGAACGTCAATTCCGTCCTCGAACTCTTTCATTACACAAAAAGACCCATGGAGGAGGCCCAGCACAATACCGGAAAACCCTGAAACAAGCTACCCAAGGCCAATAACAAGGGCTGCTCAACATTTTGGCACCATGCGGAAAGGAGAAGGGCCTCCATTTGGAAGCCCTTCATCATTGATCTGCAGCGATCAACGTGCTCTGGTCGGTTCTGGTTGCTCTTTCGGGTACCACGTGCGTCCATCGGTGCAATGCTCACGCCACCACCATCCGTTGTTCCCCGGAACATGGTCGGGCATGCTGCTGAAGGCGAAGACACCGAAGGCTGGAATACATGCAGCGCCTGTGTATTCAGATGGTTTCAGAAGTACGGTGATGAGCGCAGGCTTGCCTATCGCGCCATTGGCAGGGCATAGCTGCCCCACCAGCACCTCGATCTGCGCACCGCACTGGGTCCACGAAGCCGCTGTACCATCAGCCCGCAAAGCTGTTACAGAAATGACCTGGCAGTCGGCCGGCAACTGGATGATGGCTCGGCTGTTGTCCATTGGAGTGCAGTTGTTCCCATTGTCGTTGGCCACCGCCACTCGGAAGGACCAGTTGCCATCGGCGGTGCGTTCAACGGTGGTCTGCTGCACAACAATGGCGACATCCGCTGTAGAGGGTGTAGTGTTAACAGACAGTCCGGGAGCGTTGCCACCAGTGAAGGCCGGCGTGTGCGGCTGGTTACCACATCCGGCGGAGCCGGAAGCCATGCGAGCGGATGTTTGTGCCATGGAGGCGCTGGACGTACAGCACAACCAAGCAGCGACAAGGATCTGAAGTGTTTTCATGGTAGGATGGTGTTGTTCAAGGGCACGAAGAAGTGACCTGTGAATTCCGACCACAATACCTGCTCTCCGGTATTACCACGGATAGTGCACCGGATGCCCCCTACTCCATCACCGGCCCTTCGACGCTCACCGTTGTGCCCTTGCCGGGCGTGCTGTTCACAGTGATCTGTGCGCCAATGGCGGCCGCCCGGGCACGCACGTTGGCGAGGCCGATGCCGCCCACGACAGCATGCGGATCGAAGCCCCTGCCATCATCGGCCACGATCACGCTGATGCGTCCCGGGCTGCGGGTCACTCCGATGCTCAGCTCCTTGGCAGCGGCGTGCTTGAGCACATTGCTCACCAGTTCCTGCACGATGCGGTACAGCGTGATCTCCATGGACCGGTCCATGCGCTTCTCCAAGCCGAACAGCGATAGTTCCACGGTCATTCCCCCGTTCACGCGCACACTGTCGCACAGGTCCTCCAAGGCCTTCTCGAGACCGAACCGGGCGAGGGTGACCGAGACCATGTCGTGCGAGATGCGGCGTACTTCGCCCACCGCCTCGTCCAACAGCCTGTTCACCTTGCGATACTGGCCGCGCTGCTCCTCCTTCAGCTCCAGCACGGTGGCATCGAGCCCATCGATCTGGTGCTTGATGGCGCTGAGCATGCTGCCCAAGCGGTCGTGCAGGTCCTTGGCCACCCGATCACGTTCCTTCTCTTGGCCTTCCATCATTGCGTTGAGCGCTTCGATCTCGCTGCGTTTGAGGAGTTCATCCACCTGTTGAGCATGGAGTTTCCGTTCCTGCTCGGCCAGGCGACGACGGTTGCGCAAGGAACGCGCCAGGAGCAGTGCGATGACGGTGACGGCCAGCGCTGAGATCCCCAGGGCGATGCGTTGGATGTTCTTGCGGCGGTCCTCGGCGGCGGCGAGGGCGATAGTTTGGGTCTGTTCGAAGATGCGGAGATCCTTCTCGGCGGTCTCGTACTGCACCTGCGCGGCAGCGATGCTCTGCGAGAAGCGACGGCGGGCCAGGCTGTCGTTCAATGCATGCCCCATGGACAACGCCTCGAACGCCTCCGCCCAGCGCCCCATGGAGCTTAGGTAGTCGGCGCGTTTCAACCAGGCCTGTCCACGTAAGGTGAGCGCGGAGGAGCGACGTATGGCCAGCTTCACCTCGGTCAATGCCTCATCCTTTCGCCCCAGCGCCCATAGGGCCGTTGCCCTGTAGAGGTCCAGCTGGGCCATGCTCACGGTGTCGCGTTCCTCGGCGTAGATGGCAAGGGCATCTTGAAGCACGCGTAATGCCTGTTCGTGCTGGTCGAGGTCCGAATGCAGGCTGGCCAGGTTGGTCAGGATGTCCGCCCTGATCCTGGGGAACCAATCGGTATCTGTGGAATCCAGAATGGAGCGATAGAAACCCATGGCGGCCTCCTCGCCTTCCACGTAGGTCATGGCCGCACCAATGTTCAACGCGGCGCTCAGGATCAGCCCGGCATCATTCGATATGAGCGCATGCTCGTAGGCTTGCCTGTACCAGACCAGCGCGACCGAGTCCTGCTCCTGATGGTAATGCACGTTCCCAATGCCGACCAAGCTCCTTCCGATGCCTTCCACGCTGCGTTCCTTGCGGGAAATACCCAGGCTGCGATGGAAGTCAGCAAGGGCATCATCATAGCGCGCGTCGTTCAGGTCGATCTCCGCCAAAAGGAGCTCCATCTGGAGGGTCTCCTCCGAACGGCCCATGGCCTTGGCCGCATCTCGCGCCGTGGTCGCCGCACTCCTCGCCTGTGCTGGAAGACCCAACCCGTCCAGCGTTTTGGCCAATTGGTAGTTCACCAGATAGGTCGGCTCCCAGGCGTCGTTGGGAACGGTACGCTTCAAGCTGTCCAGTATCCGGAACGCTTCATGCTGGCGTGCGGTGTGCCGGTACCATCGCGCCTGCATAAGGCGGTTTGCGAAGGCATGATCGGCATCCTTCGAAGCTAGCCGTGCAAGGCTGTCCAGAAAACGCTCCATGGCCACATCATCCCGGGCATCCAGGAGCTGCGTAGATCGCTTCTGCAATTTGGACAGGTCCAACTGGCCATTGCCAGCCCGAAGAGTTACCGCCCATCCAAAGAATAGGAGGGGCAGAACCAGCACCCCCCATTTGAAAACACGGCGAGGAACAGCCTGGCTCAAGACCGACCCTGCCTTACTGCATGGAGCTTCGTGCATTCCGCACCCGTTTCCTGTCCTTTGCTACGATCTGATCCCCTAGTACGGCCAATGCAGTGAACGTCTGTTCAATGGCATGGGTGTCATCTTGAGTGATGCCCGTACTGAATGTCTCAGAACTCTTCTCCAGACCATTCCCTTCTCTGACCTTGAAGAAAACAATGGCGTGGCGGGGCGCCCCATCCTCTATTTCATCCATGTACACCGGCCCAAGCTCAAGATCGTTCGTCCAGGTGACCTTGAATTCAACGAGCTTACCGTGTACGGGTTCAAGTACTTCTATGATGATCGGCATGTTGCTTTGGGTGTTTGGCAATTTCATCTATTCTCCCCAACCCCGCTCCATGGCATAACGCACCAGGCCAGCGGTATTACGGACGTCCAACTTATGCATAATGTTCCTGCGGTGGGTCTCCACCGTATCGGGGCTCAGGAACAACTGTGCGGCGATCTCGGCGGTGGTGTATTCGCGTAGCACGAGCTTCACGATCTGCACTTCCCGTTTGGTCAACACCCCGTAACCGTTCTCCCCGTCCCTGTCCTTGTTGATATCGCGGCGCTGAAGCAACTTATCCACCGAAGGTGTTATGTATCGCTTGCCTGTCATGACCGTGTTGATGGCCTCCACCAGCTCGTTCCGGCCTGAGTTCTTCAAGAGATAGCCGCGCACGCCGATGTCCAGTAGTTCCAGGACGAACTCCTTATGGCCGTACATGCTGAGGACCATGATACAGGTGTCAGGTCGTTCCTTGAGCACCAAGCGCGAAGCTTCGATGCCATCCATGCCGGGCATGTTCACATCCATGATGATGAGGTCAGGCGCAAGCGCTTTCACCGCTTGCAGCGCTTCAAGGCCATTCGTGGCACGTCCCACCACAGAGACCTGTGCCAATGGGCTCAAAAGCGCTTCTATCCCATCCAAAAGAATGGACTGATCATCGACCAGAAGGACAGAGAAGGGCTTCACCACGTTCAACATGCCGGCAAAGGTGCCGGGTAGCTTCCGTGGTGAAAATACCGGAAAACCGGGTATCTCTCCTGTCGGTTCAGCCCAGCACCTCCTTCACCTTCGCACCGATCGTTGCCGGACTGTCCACCACGTGGATGCCGCATTCGCGCATCACGGCCTTCTTGGCGGCCGCGCTCTCGTCGGCACCGCTCACGATGGCGCCAGCGTGGCCCATGGTGCGGCCCTTGGGGGCGGTCTCACCGGCGATGAAGCCGATCACGGGTTTCTTGCAGTTGGCCTTGATCCAACGGGCGGCCTGGATCTCCAGGTCACCACCGATCTCGCCGATCATCACGATGGCCTCGGTCTCGGGGTCGTTGGCAAAGAGTTGCACGGCCTCGAGCGTGGTGGTGCCAATGATGGGGTCGCCACCGATACCGATGGCCGTGGTGATGCCCATGCCGGCCTTCACCACTTGGTCGGCGGCCTCGTAGGTGAGGGTTCCGCTCTTGCTCACGATGCCCACCTTGCCTTTCTTGAACACGAAGCCGGGCATGATGCCTACTTTGCATTCGTCGGCGGTGATCACGCCGGGGCAGTTGGGGCCGATCAAGCGGCAGTCCTTGCCACGCAGGTATTCGCGGGCGGCCACCATGTCCTTCACGGGGATGCCCTCGGTAATGCACACAATGACCTTGATGCCGGCCTCGGCGGCCTCCATGATGGCGTCCGCAGCGAACGCAGGGGGAACGAAGATGATGCTCACATCGGCGCCGGTGGCCTTCACCGCATCGCTCACAGTCTCGAACACAGGACGTTCCAAATGTGATTGGCCGCCTTTGCCGGGGGTGACACCGCCCACCACGTTGGTGCCGTACTCGATCATTTGCGTGGCGTGGAACGTGCCTTCGCTGCCGGTGAAACCTTGTACCAGGACCTTGCTGTTCTTGTTGACGAGTACGCTCATGATGGTGGCTGTCGTGGATTTCGGGCCGCTAAAGTAACCGCTACGGCCTGATGGCGGTACGGGCCGCAGCAACCGCCTTCAGGTAGCCGTACACATAGTAGAGCCCGCCGAGCATGATCAGCCCGGCCACCATGTAGGGCAGGCCGTGGTGCAGTTCGTACAACCGGCCGCCCATGGCAGGGCCAGCGATGCGGGCCAGCGACCCAAAGCTCTGGTTCATACCGAGCACCTCGCCCTGTTCGCTCTGCTCAGCGTTGCGGCTGAGCTGCGACAACAGCGTCGGGCTGAGGCTTCCGTTCCCGAGGGAAAGCAGCGCGATGGACAGGATGCTCAAGGGCAGGAAGAGGTCCACGGGGATGAAGGCGATCATGCCCAGGCCCACGGCCACCATGAGGGCACCGTAGATCATGAGGTTGCGCTCGCCGAAGGTGCGTTGCAGCCAGCCCACCATGGTGCCCTGTACAATGGCCGAGCCCACGCCCACAATGGCGAACATGTTGCCGATCTGGGTCTTGTCCAAGCCATAATCGTCGTACCAGTACATGGCAATGGTCATCTGCATCATGCTGAAGGCGGTGATGTAGATGAAGCTGATGATGAAGAGGTCGCGGAAGCGGGGTTCCTTCAAGGCCTTGATGGCACTGGTGACCGGCTTGATGCGGATCTTACGGTCGGTGACCTTGTCCTTGAGCGATTCGGGCAGGAAGACCCACACGGCCACGAGGTTGAGCACGCACATGATGGCGGCCACATAGCCCACCCATTCCACGCCCAGCCTATCGAACACGAAGCTGCCCAGTGGCGGGCCGAAGATGAAGCCCAGGCCGAAGGCCGCGCCGATAAGCCCCATGGCCTTGGCCCTGCCCTCGG
Organism: Flavobacteriales bacterium; assembly: GCA_016788295.1. GTDB lineage: Bacteria > Bacteroidota > Bacteroidia > Flavobacteriales_F > PHOS-HE28 > PHOS-HE28. The sequence continues at coordinate 14,043 of JAEUSY010000033.1, read as the reverse complement.
GTGGTGTGATGTCCGTGATGTAGGCCTGTGCCGCCGTGATGTTGCCCGAACCCACGCCCGTGAGCATGCGGCTGATGATGAGCACGGTGAGGGTGGTGGCGTGCGCGAACATCACGTAGCTCACCGCCGAGATGGCCAGCGCGATAAGGATCACCGGCCTGCGCCCGAACCGATCGCTGAGCGTGCCCCAGAACGGCGTGAAAATGAACATCATCAGCGAGAAGAGCGCGCCCGTATCGCCCACCAAGGATTCGCTGGCATTCAGCTCCCGCGCATAGATGGGCACCACAGGCACGAATATGCCGAAGCCCATCAGGTCGATGAAGATGGTGACGAAAAGGATGAGCAGGCGGCGGTCCATGCGTTGGCCAAAAGGCCGGCGAAGGTAGACGCGACCGCAGGCCCGTTCGTCACTCCTGCGCCACGAAGGGCCTCGATAAGTTGGCGCCTCGGCGCACATACGGCCGCACGATCAAGCGGATGGTGTTCTTCCAGCTGAGGTATTTCCAGCCCCAGTTGAACAGCACCATCATGCGGTTGCGGAAGCTGACCAACTGCACCACGTGTACGAACATCCACAGCAGCCAAGCGATAACGCCACCGAAGCTGCGATCGCCGATCTCCACCACCGCCCGGCGACGCCCGATCACGGCCATGCTGCCCTTGTTGCGGTAGGTGAACGGGAGAAGCTCCTTCCCTTCCACGCGGCGCAACAGGTTCTTCACCAAGTGTCGGCCTTGCTGAATGGCCACGGTGGCCACCTGCGGATGTCCTTGCGGCCAGGTCTCCCCTTCCGCCATCAGGGCGCCATCGCCCACGGCATAGATATCCGAAAAACCGGCGATGGCGTTGGTGCGATCGACCGTGTAGCGGCTTGCGCGTTCGTTCACGCCGGCCTCCAGTCCGGGGATCAGCATGCCCTTTACACCTGCGGCCCAGATCACGGTGTTGGTGTCCAGCCTGCTGCCATCGTTCAGCGTGATGCTCTCGTCGTCGCCGTTCACCACGCGCTTGCCGAGCATCACCTCCACCCCAAGGTCCTGCAGGTATTTCAAGGCCAAAGCGCTGGAATGTTCGGTGAAGTTCTTGAGCACCCTGTCGTTGCTGTCGATCAGCACGATCCGCATCAGGTCGCTGTTCATCTCGCGGTACTCGTGCTTCAGCACCGTGCGGCGGATCTCGGCCAAGGCACCTGAAAGCTCCACTCCGGTGGGCCCGGCGCCTACGATCACGAAGTTGAGGCAGCGGCGCAGGTCGTCCTCATCCTTCATCACCATGGCGCGCTCGAACTCCTGCAGGAAATCGCTACGGATATCCAGCGCCTGGCTGATGCTCTTGAGCTGCATGGCATGTTCCGCCATGGCCCGGTTGCCGAAGAAGTTGGTCGTGCTGCCCAGTGCCAGGATCAGGATGTCATACTCGAAGTCGCCGACATTGGTCTCCACGCGTTTGGCCTCGGGTACGACCCGTTCCACTTCGGCCATGCGGAAGGCCACGTTGGGCATGGGCCCGATGGTACGCCGGAAGGGATGCCCGATGCTGTCGGCCCCCAAACTGGCCGTGGCCACTTGGTACAACAGCGGTTGGAAACAGTGGTGGTTCTGTTTGTCCAGCAGGAGCACCTTGTAGGGCTTTCCGGCCAGTCCTTGCACCACTTCGAGCCCGGCGAAACCACCGCCGACAACGAGCACACGTGGGTAGGTAAGGGCGTCGTAATGGGCTTTGGCTGTACTGTGCATGGGGCGAGATGTCGGACGGGGTACAAAGATCCGGATCTTTGCGGCCCACCTGACCAACGAACGGTCACTATCGGCATGTACGAGCACGATACCATAGCAGCCATCAGCACAGCGCCGGGTGCGGGCGCCATTGCCGTGCTGCGCCTCAGTGGGGCGCGGGCCTTGGAAGTGGCCGGACGTATCGCGCCCTCGCTGCCCCTGGAGCCCTTGCCACGCAGGGCCTACTTCATGCCCGTGATCGACCTGGACGGCCAGGTGGATGAAGCGGTGCTCACCGTGTTCAAAGGGCCAAACAGCTACACCGGCGAGGATGTGGTGGAGGTGAGCGTACATGGATCGGTGTACATCCAGCAGCGGCTGTTGCAGGCCCTGTTGGATGCCGGTGCGCGACTGGCACAGCCGGGCGAGTTCACCCAGCGCGCTTTCCTGAACCGGAAGATGGACCTGAGCCAGGCCGAGGCCGTGGCCGACCTGATCGCCAGCCAGAGCGCGGCACAGCACCGGCTGGCCCTGCAACAACTGCGCGGCGGTTTCGGTGCCCGCATCGAGGAACTGCGCCAGCAACTGATCGACTTCGCCGCACTGATCGAACTGGAGCTCGACTTCAGCGAGGAGGACGTGCAGTTCGCGCAGCGCATTGAGCTGCAGGCCCTGCTGGACCGCTTGGTGGACCTGAGCACCGAGCTGATCGACAGCTTCCGCTACGGAAATGCCATCAAGCAGGGCATCCCCGTGGCCATTGTGGGGGCGCCCAACAGCGGCAAGAGCACCCTGCTGAACGCGCTGCTGAAGGACGACCGCGCCATTGTGAGCGATATCCCCGGCACCACGCGCGATACCGTGGAAGAGACCATGACCATTGAGGGCGTGCTGTTCCGGTTCATCGACACGGCGGGCATACGGCGCACGGATGACACGGTGGAGAAGCTGGGCATCGAGCGCAGCTACAAGAAGGCCTCCGAAGCAAGCATCGTGGTGCTGCTGGGCGATGCCTCCGTGGTTGCCGAAGGCGCGCTGCGTACCGAGGCGGCCATGTTGCGCAAGAAGATCGGCGAAGGGCCGCGCATCATTCCCGTGCTGAACAAGTGCGATGTACCTGAAGCCAGGGCCAGCAAAGAGACACTGTCCATCTCGGCACGCAGCGGCACCGGGCTCAGCGCGCTGCAACAAGCCTTCCTGAACCATGTGCAGGAGATGCGCTCGGGGCCCGGCGACATTGTGGTGACCAACGCCCGCCACGTGGACGCCCTGAAGAAGGCACGCACCTCGTTGCTGGAGGCCAAGAAGGCCATCGACCTGGGCATCAGTGGCGAACTGCTCGCCATCGACCTGCGCCGCGCACAACATCACCTGGGCGAGATCACAGGCCGCATCACCACCGACGATCTGTTGGGCAGCATCTTCGGGCGGTTCTGTATCGGGAAGTGAACCGCGGGACACACGATGGGCTAACTTCCATACGTTACTGGTCCGTCACCTTAACTTACTGCAACGTCCATGAACACCAAGCTTGTCCTGTTCACTGGTATTGTGCTGACCATGGCCACAATTGAAACGCGTGCTCAGGAAACTTCGGGCAAGTGGACCTTGGGCGCATCGCTCGGCGCGGGTGTCTCCTACCGCAGCTTGGTGAATACGGATGGTTCTGACATCGCCAGCACCATCATTAGCCAGCGCAACGATCGAGAAACGCCGATCCTGGTCTCAGGTGCGGGTCTACAGATAGGCTACCGGCTCTCGGACCGGTTCACCTTGGAGGGCGGTCTCGGTTACGTACAGTTCGGCTACACATCTTCCTTCGACCTCACCGACCTCACCTTCGGAGATGTGGTCGATCCGCGTCGTGGCTTCGTTTACGGAACTGGCGATGCACTGCCTGCCACGTGGAGCCTCATCGACCGCTTTCACTACCTGGAGATCCCCTTGGGTGTGGCCATGGAATTCGGAAGTGGGCGTTGGCGCTCCTCTACCACCTTGGGTATTGCCCCTGCCTTCCTGCTTGCGGCGCGCGGCACAACGGTGAGTTCCTATCCGGATGGCAACGAGGACATCGACACGTACGACCTGGACCAGGACTTCGCCACCTTCAACCTCATCCCCTATTTCAGTACCGGCCTTGCGCTGCATCCCGGCGCCAACTGGCACTGGCATTTCAGGCCCACGGTGCGTTACGGGGCGCTGTTGATCTCGGACACGCCTGTATCGGGCCGTTTGTACAGCGTAAGTCTCGACGTGGGCGTCCACTACACCCTTTGAGCCTGCTGTTCCGATCCAATTACGGTGATCACCGTAGTGGAACCCGGTAGGTAACGGATGAAGCGACCTCGTTGCACGGGGAAGCTTTGCCGAAACCTTCAACGGTGTCCACCCACGCACCCGCCAAAGGGCTTGACCGCCTCTCCTTTCCCGCGCTGATCGCCACGGCGGTCGCGGGTTTGCTCACCCTGGCCACTTGCGGGCAGGATGATGGGCAGGTGTATCGCATACTGAAAGTGGGCGGGCAGGAGACCATGAGCGGCTACCTCACCTGCTGGCTCGACCTCGCACCCGATCAACGCACCATCGGTCTCTCCGCAACTCAGGGCTTCCCCTACCGCAGCTTCCCGCTGGACCAGGAGCAGAACGTACAGGAGATGGACATCGGCAACTGGTACGCCGGTTCACGTGCCCGGTACAGCAGCTCCGGCAAATACCTCCTGTTGCAGCAGCTGTTCTACCTGGACTATGCGCCCAACAAGGACCGACCCATCAAATACGAAGTGGTGGAGGTGGCGAGCGGAAAGACCGTTTTCTCCATGGACGACCTCTTTGCCGCTGCTCTTACTCCCGATGAGAGCACGGTCGTCACGCTCGGAAAGGATGGTCTGCATTTGGTCGATCTGAACTCTGGTAAACGCAGCACCACCGGTGTTGAACGCACTGGGAACGCTGTGGCAGTGAGCACCGATGGACAGCGAATCGCCGTAGCCCATCGACCGACGAAGACCGAGCTCGAAGCCCTCAGCGGCCTGCGTAACGACAAGGATGCCTTGAAGAACGCGATGAAGGTGGGGCAACTGGTCACCGTGTACGACCTCGCCACCCTGAAGCCGCTTCATACACTCGATGAACTCTTTGACAAGGTGTTCCGCTTGGAATACAGTCCCGACGGGCAGGACCTGTGGATACACGCCAAACCGCACACGCGCAAGGGCGGCAACCCCAACCCGAACCAGTGCTACGTGAGCGTGGCCGATGCGCGCAGCGGTGACATGCGCCGCACAGCCTTCCCCTCCCTTGCCCAGTACGAACCGGATTTCCGCATCAGCACCGATGGGAAGCTCTTCGCCATTGGCAGCAAAGGCAACAAGTTCATGGAGGTACACCTCTACGAACGCGCCTCAGGCCTGATGGTGGACCGTTTCATCCTGAGCTATCGCCTTTTCGAAAAGATGGCCACCAAGGCCGAGTTCCCCAGCGATGGCCGGCTCTCGTTCGTGTTCCTGCCCGATGGCGAACGTATGCTGATGACGTTCGGCAATCGCCTGATCGAATGGACCTATAAACCATGAGAACGCTACTGATAACCCTGTTCGCACTATTGCTGACCCCGCTTGCGCACGCCCAGAAAAAGGAACTGCTGGAGGACAAGGAGACCATCATGGCCCGCGCGGCGGCGGCCTTGGATTCGGCCATGCAGCCCGGCGGTGCGCTCCATTCGGCCGTTGTGAAAGAGAACCTCACCGGCCGATTTGTGATCCAGGTGAGCTTCCGCGAAAAGGGCGACATCAGCAGCGTGTTCGTGGTAAGCGCAGAGGCGCACGACCAACGCTCGCAGAACCGCTTCAAGGACCTGGTCCATCAACTGGAAATGCCCTTCAAGATGCCCAAGGGCCGCCAGTACCGCATAGAACACACGTTCGACCTGAACGCCATACCACGCTAAGCAAACCACTACCCACACATGAAACACCTGTTCACATCCGCACTGATGCTGGCTTCCGCCGGGCTCTTCGGCCAGGAGGAAATGCCCACCATCTGGGAGACCAAGCTCGAGCACAAGATCGAATACACCGGCACCGGTACAGAGGAGCGTGGCTACAGCTACGCCGCCAGCGACAAGGAGATCACCGTCTTCAACAACAAGACCGGCGGCGTACGCTGGACCGGCAAGTTCAAGGACCTGACGCCGAAGCTGAGCAAGGTGGATGAGCTGGTGCCCTTCTGGGAGAGCAACGTGCTCTTCCTTTTCGATCGCAAGATGGGCAAGGACCAGATCGCCTGCCTCGACCTTTCCGATGGCCGCCTGCTGTGGACCACGGACAAATACCAGAACGTGACCGACGAGAACGTGGTGTACATCCCCGAACTGGACGGTTTCGCCATTTCGCTGAAGGAACGCTTGGTGTGGATCCTGGCGCGCACCGGTGAGGAGCGCTGGAGCACCGACAAGTTCAAAGGCGTGGTGGGCCAATACGTGATCACCTCGGACAGCAAGCTGGTGATGGTGAACTTCGTTCCGAGCAACCTGGGTGCGCTCTTCACCGGCTTCAAGAACCAGATCGTAAAGATCGACCTCACCAACGGCAACATCCTGTGGGAGAACACCTACGTGGGCCGCGCCGAGCGCAAAGTGATCACCGGCGAGTTCCTTTACGAGCTGGACGTAACCGACAACAAGGTGTTCCTGCGCATGAACGGTATGCAGGTGTACGACCTCAACACGGGCGCCAACATCTACTCCGCCGCGTTCGACTTCACCCCTGAGGGCCTGGTGGGCAAACCTGCGGGTGCCAAGAAGTTCGGTGTGTACCATGCCGTGGCCGATCCCGTTATCGTGGGCGACGACCTGTACGTGCTGGACATGAGCAGCAAGAAGAGCCAGTACGTGAAGAAGTACGACAAGAACAGCGGTAAGCTGTTGTGGACAAGTCCGGAGATCAAGGATGCACGGGCCATCCCCAACATGTACGTGGTGGGCGACAAGGTGCTGCTGCAGATCGGTGGCAACGTGGAATGCCAGGCCTACATCTACAAGCGCGAACCCGATGGACAGGGCGGCTGGCGCATCACGGAGGAATGGCGCGTGTGGCGCCCCAACGTGAAGCCCAACGGCATCCAGGCCTTCAACACCAAGGATGGCAGCCTGGCCTGGGAGAGCGAGCGCTTCCGCAAGGGCATCACCAACGCCGTTATCGTGGAGGACAAGTTCGTGGTGTGCAGCGGCAAGGAGCTCTACAGCATGGACATCGTCACCGGCGCTGAGAAGTACGTTGTACCCGTGGCCAAGGGCGGTGTAGGCAATGCCGACCAGATCATGGTGTACAAGGACATGATCGTGGTGATCGGCGACAAGGGCGTAAGCACCTTCAGCTCCAAGACCGGCGAGCCTGTTGCCATGGGCAAATACAAGAAGAGCGATCTGGAGGACTACGAGGGTGACCGCATGATCCTGAAGACCGAGGGTGCCGATATCGCCTGCTTCGATCTGGATGATTGCACTTTCAAACAGTTCAAGGCCCGCACGGGCGCCATTACGAGCATGAGCACCGACGGCAACTTCGTCTATGTGTACGAAAAGAAGACCGTCACCAAGGTGGGTACCCGATAGGCGTAACGCTTAGAGGGGAAAGCGCGGGCCGTGCCGAAAGGTGCGGCCCGCGTCTCGTTTCAGGGACAAGCGTCCACCGCACCGAGAACACGATGGATGAGCAGGTACTCATCCGCCCCATCGCCTTCCATGGCCGGTCCCATTTCCAGCGAACATTCCGCCTCAATGGTCCACGGCTTGCCGCCCGTGCCCACGACATTCAGGTAGGCGCGCTCCAGTTCGGCGCCGTTCATGGAACCGATCAGCTCGCCGTCCTCGGCGCCCAGGTCCAAGCCACCGGCGCAAGGCCAGGTGAACAACGAGCCGCATGGCTTGAAGCTCTTGGCATCGGCCATGTACGTGAAGGTGCCCATCAAGCGCATCCGCGGGACCTGGTCATAGATCTCATCCGACAATTTCTCCAGCGTGTAGTTCACCTTGCTCTCGGCGGGCGTGCCCATCTTATCCACCAATTGGATACCGCCCTTCACCACCTGCCAGAAGTCGGGCTTGTCACCGGTGTAGCCGATGGTCATCAGCCCGTTCACCACATGCCATTGGCCAATGGTGCCAAAGGCCAGGCTGTCCTTGCCCAGGTAACGCTGGCGGAGGATGAAGGTGCTATCACTGCGCACCCACAACTGTGTGGCAATGCCCGCGCAGTCGGCACAAGGCAGGGTGCCGTCGTAGTAGCCGGGCCAGTCGGTGTACACGCCGGAACCGTTGAGGTCTTCGGTAATGGCGCCGTTATCCTCCGTGGGGGGTTCGGGGGCGCCGCACGACCAGAGCACTACGGCGGCAAGAAGCGGTAATTGGTAGCGCATGTCCGGTGAATGTGGTTCGAAGGTAGCGCACGACCTTTGGCGCCTCATGGTCCCTGTACTATCCGCCTTCTACTTCGGCAGCGTGGAGCACTACCGCCTGCTGGCGAAGCACCCCAAGGTGATCCTTGATGTGGGCGAACACTACGTGCGCCAGAGCTACCGCACCCGCACCCGCATCGTGGGGCCCAACGGCGTGCAGGACCTGAGCGTGCAGGTGGCGCATGATCATGGTTCCAAGATGGCGATGCACAGCGTGGGCCTCAGCACCGTAGAGACCTGGCCACAGCAGCACGCGCACGCCATCCGCAGCGCCTATGGGAAAACGCCCTGGGGCATCCACTACATCGAAGCCGTCGAGGCCTTGATCACCGCGCCACACCAGCGCCTCATCGACCTTGATCTGGCCAGCCTGCGCCTGTGCATGAAATGGCTGGGGCTGACGACCGAGGTGGAAGTGAGCGAGACCTATGTTGAAGTGAGTGGTGAGTTATTCGATCTCCGTACATCCTTCCACCCGAAGAGGCCGCTGCCGCCCGGGGTTCTTGCCGCCCCGTCCTACCCGCAGGTCTTCGCCGACCGGCATGGCTTCTCGCCCCGCCTCAGCGTCATCGACCTGCTGTGCAATTGCGGGCCGGAGGCGAAGCGGATCGTGCGAGCGTGATCGCGCTTTGCACACGCACCGCTCCGATGCGCCCGGGCAATTCAAGACGAACCGTGCATTCGGGTGTGGACGTAGCCGGAGGAACGAACGTTGAGCGGCCATTCGACCACCAATCGTACGTCCATGAAATAGAAAGTCCGCGGCTCGCGCGATGGTCAGTCCCGGATGAACGGCACAACGCCACCCACGTGATCCAGCCGCCGGATGTAGTAGGGACCGGAAGGCAATTGCTCGATGGAAAGCAGTGCACCAAGGTCTGTTCGCTGTTGAGGGACCTGCACCTCCTGCCCCATGGCGTTGAACACCTGCACCGGTCCATCCGTTTGCACCTGCACCGCCGATCGGGCCGGATTGGGCCAAACAAGCATGCTTTCCTCCCCCTTCCATTCCACGGCGCGCACATCCGAAAGCGTCGCGGTACCATCCAAGTCCACCTGCCTCAGCCGGTAGTAGGAGGTTCCGGGCAATGGACGCGGGTCCCTGGCTTGATAGACGATCATGCTTTGGCTATCACCACTTCCCGGGGTATGGACCAGATCTTCCCATAGGTGCAGGTCCTGGCTGCGTTCAATGGTGAAACCGGCATTCTGATGCTCGGTGGCCGTGGCCCAATCAAAAACCACTTCCTGTCCTGATGGTCGAGCATCGAAGTACAACAGTTCCACCGGCAATGGGCTTACCACCACATAGTTGAAGTTGTCCAGGATCATGCCATGCGAACCGGTGAAATTCGGAGTGACCTGAAGGGTATGAGAGGTTGAGGTGGCCGTGAACGTAAGGTGCTCACGCTGCATGTTCCACCCTCCTGTTCGCGTTATCACCGCATTGAGCACGCTGTTAATGGTGATCGTTACGGAGACCGACGCGGGCGTTGGGCCTGTCTGACGGCGTGTGGCATCGAACTCCAGGGCATAAACGGCGCCAACGGTGAAGCCCGATACGGTCTGGCACAATATCCGGTCGTCAGCTGTAGTGTTCGGATCGTTGTGCCCGTCCACCTCCGCCACCATGCTCGTATTGGGGCCACCGTACACATTGGCCGGGTTCAGTTCCAGCGGACATCCGGACCACCCGGTGCTACCGCTTTCGAACCCCGAATTGGTAAAGGACTGCGCATGCACGACACCACCAAGAACACAGCCGAGCACAAGCACAGCAGCGATGCGTATGGAGAAGCCAATGCGGTTCATGTTCAAGGCAATAGGCAAGTCGGTGGGCCGACCATGGGCGCTGTTGTACGGCCTTTCGCGTCGCAGGTTCGGTCGCACGGAAAAATCCCCGATAGATCGCCGGGCGTAACTGCCTAGGCGGTCCACCGCCGGCCACGCTCATCCATGGATCCGGTCCTTTTCGCCCGTTCGCAATACCTTCAACCCCATGAAGATCCAGCACCTCCTCCCCCTGTTTTGCTTGTTCACCGCGTTGCCCGCTTTTGCCCAAGAGGAAGTTTTGGCGCCAAAGGAAGAGACGATCCCGATGGCAGAGCCAGTGAAGCCAGAGGTCTTTACGGGCGTTGAGGAAATGCCCCAATTCCCTGGAGGGGAAAAGGCACTCTACGCGTACGTCACCAAGCAATTGAAGTATCCCGAACTGGCCAAGGAGAATGAGATCCAGGGCACGGTGTATGTAACGTTCGTCATACAGGTCGATGGCACCATCACCAACCCCAAAGTGGTCCGCGGCATTGGCGGCGGTTGCGACGAGGAGGCCATTCGCATTGTGAAAGGCATGCCCAACTGGACACCCGGCAGGCAGGGCGGCAAGCCCGTACGCGTGCAGTACAACCTGCCCATCCGGTTCAAGCTGGATTGAGCTCCAACAATACCACCCCTATGCTTTACCGCTCATCATGGCCCGTGTTGGCCATCCTTCTTGCAACCAGTGCGTTCGCGCAGGATGATGTGGCCATTCCAGTTGAACAAGTGCCCGTGCGCATCGACGCGCAACAAGAGGAGCCCATCTACGACATCGTGGAGGTGATGCCCGAATACCCGGGCGGGCAGCGAGCCCTGATGAACTACTTGACCAAGAACCTCAAGTTTCCGGATGAAGCCCGGGAACAGGGCGTTCAGGGCACGGTGTTCATCGTTTTCATTGTGGAGATGGATGGCCGCATTTCCGGGGTACGTGTGCTGCGAGGCATAGGTAGCTCGTTCGAGGAAGAGGCCATGCGCGTGGTGCGCAACATGCCCATGTGGCAACCCGGCACGCACCGTGGCAAGGCAGTGCGCGTGCGTTACAATCTGCCTATCCGGTTCACGCTGTGATGGGTGATACTCTGATGTAGCTATTAACCTCATAACCCTCCACGAACTACCATCATGGACCACTTCCACCTGATCGCCCTTTTCGCATTCCTGTCCACTCCTGCCCTCTTCGCCCAAGTTGGCACCACGCCCCCGACCCAGGTGCAGGTGGAAGAGCATATGCAGGGCGAAGAGACCATCACCGTGGAACCGATCACGGAGCCTCCTTCGGCTCAGGGTTCCAACGAGGTGTTCACCATCGTGGAAGTGATGCCTGAATTTCCCGGCGGGCAGGAAGCCCTGAACGCTTTCCTCGCCAAGAACCTGAAGTATCCCGAACAGGCCGTGGAGGACGGCATCGAGGGCATGGTGTTCGTGACCTTCGTGGTGGAGAAGGACGGCAAGATCAGCGGTGCACGCGTGCTGCGCGGCATCGGTGGTGGCTGTAGCGAGGAAGCCTTGCGCGTGGTGCGGCGCATGCCCAACTGGAACCCGGGCACGCAGCGTGGCGAAGCGGTGCGGGTGCAGTACAACCTGCCGATCCGCTTCAAACTGGCAAGCGGATCCACGAAGTAGAAACGCTGATGCGCGCGCTGATGCTCGTTCTGCTATGCACCTCCGCCATCACGCCGGGGCTTGCGCAGCACGACTTCACGTTGCCCCCGTGGATGTTGGATGCGCTCGGCGCCGACCGAGTGATGAACACCACCTTCGAGGGAGCGCAATACCCGGTGGGTGCGTGGCCGTTGGGGCGACCCCACCCGCTTCCGTTCGTGGGCAGCTACACTTACGAGGTGTCGTTGGCGGACAGTGTTGGCCGCGCATACCGTGTGAGCGGATGGCAGGACGATCGTTCCGCTGTGCTCATCGTGGAAGTGCCGGGGCACGACATGCGCACGACCTATCTGGTGGACCTGGAATCCGATGTGGCCGCCTATGCCCATAGTGGGAACGGTCGCAAGGTGGTCACGGTGGAGCGCGCCAGCCACCAGATCGGCGCACGGAACGAAGTACACCACAAGCTCACCAGCAACCGGCCAGTGGAGCTTACCCCCACCGGTGCCTATAGAACAATGCTGGGCCGCCGCGTTGTGGAGCTGGCCACGCCCAAGCGCGTCACACCCGAATATCCCGAAGGCACAACGACCTACCTGTGGGTGGACACGACCATCGTTTCACCCTTCGCCGACATGGAGCGCTGGTTGCCACTGCAGGGCCCAGCGTTCATGCCCATCACTTCGTTGAGTTTGATGACCGACCATCTGCTCTTTCGCTTGGAGCGGGAAGGGAACATGATGGAACTGACGGAGCTTCGTGTGGGTCCCTGTCCGCGACCGGCGGTGGACCTGCGCGAGTATCGGCTCCCTCGACCATACTGGGAAGGCGGTGTGGTGGAAGAGCCCGCTGCACAGGAGCTGATCACCGTCCCCATGGAGGTGGCCGTTGAAGAGGACTGGGTCACCTTCGCCGAACAGATGCCGCAGTTCCCGGGCGGTGAAGAAGCCTTCAAGGCCTATGTGAAGGCGAAGCTCCGCTATCCCGAAGAAGAGCGGGAGTTGGGCATCGAAGGCACGGTGTACCTCAGCATCATCGTGGAGCCGAACGGTGCGGTCACCAACATCACACCCCTGCGCGGCGTGAACAACGGGCCCGGGTTGACCAGGGAAGCCATCCGCTTGCTCAAAGCCATGCCCACGTGGACACCGGGTCGCACGAACGGCAAGGCGATGCGGGTGAAGATGAACGTGCCGGTGAAGTTCAGGCTGGAGTGAGAGAGGCGATCAGAAGATGAGCGGATCAGAAGACCTGCCTAGCGGCAGGCAAGTCGGACAATTCACCCCCGCACCCGATCTTCGCACCATGCCCGGCCCAACCGCGGCACCAACCCATGGCTGAGAAGATCGATATCGAGGCGAGTAAGAACGAAGACCACAACAAGCTCGCCCTAAGCGACCTCAACAAGCGCCTACGCAAGATCCACGAGGGCGGCGGCGAGAAGCGCATCGCCAAGCTCAAGGCCGACGGCAAGATGACCGCCCGCGAGCGCATCGACGCCCTGCTCGACCCCAAGAGCCCGCGCATCGAGATCGGTGCCTTCGCGGCCGATGGCATGTACAAAGAGCACGGCGGTGCCCCCAGCGCGGGTGTGGTGGTGATGATCGGCTACGTGAGCAAGCGCCAGTGCATCGTGGTGGCCAACGATGCCACGGTGAAGGCCGGGGCCTGGTTCCCCATGACGGGCAAGAAGAACCTTCGCGCGCAGGAGATCGCCATCGAGAACCGCCTGCCCATCATCTACCTGGTGGACAGCGCCGGCGTGTACCTGCCCATGCAGGACGAGATCTTCCCCGACAAGGAGCACTTCGGACGGATCTTCCGCAACAACGCCGTGATGAGCTCCATGGGCATCACGCAGATCGCCGCCGTGATGGGCAGCTGCGTGGCGGGCGGCGCCTACCTGCCCATCATGAGCGACGAGGCCCTCATCGTGGAGAAGACCGGCAGCATCTTCCTCGCCGGCAGCTACCTGGTGAAGGCCGCCATCGGTGAGGACATCGACAACGAGACCCTCGGCGGCGCCACCACCCACAGCGAGATCAGCGGCGTCACCGACTACAAGTGCAAGGACGATGCGGACTGCCTCAAGAAGATCCGCGCCATCATGGACAAGCTGGGCAAGCCCAAGGATGCGGGCTTCAGTCGCGAGAAGCCCGCGCCGCCCAAGGCCGACCCGAAGGAGATCTACGGCATCCTGCCCAGCGAGCGTGCCAAACCCTACGACATGCGCGAGGTGATCGCGCGACTGGTGGACGACAGCGACTACACCGAATACAAGGAAGGCTACGGCCAGAGCATCATCACCGCCTACGCCCGCATCGACGGCTGGGCCGTGGGCATCGTGGCCAACCAGCGCAAGGTGGTGAAGAGCAAGAAGGGCGAGATGCAGTTCGGCGGCGTGATCTACAGCGACAGCGCCGACAAGGCCACGCGCTTCATCGCCAAC
>JAEUSY010000030.1 GCA_016788295.1 Flavobacteriales bacterium | reverse complement strand
CCATTGCAGTCAGCCACGCAGGCGACCAGGCCAGTATTGCCACCTACACAAGTGCCGCAGTTGTCCAAGAATGCGTTGCCGCCCCAAACGCCTGCGCAATCTTGGATGCAGGCGGTGTTTCCGGTGTTGCCACCAACGCAGGTGCCGCAGTTGTCAAGGAAAGCGGTTCCACCGAACACGCCATTGCAGTCAGCCGCGCAAGCGATCAAGCCAGTATTGCCAGCTACACAGGTGCCGCAGTTGTCGAGGAATGCGGTTCCACCGAAGACGCCATTGCAGTCAGCCACGCAGGCGACCAGGCCAGTATTGCCACCTACACAAGTGCCGCAGTTGTCCAAGAATGCGTTGCCGCCCCAAACACCAGCGCAGTCCTGCGAGCAGGCCGTGTTGCCGGTGTTACCGCCCACGCATATTCCGCAGTTGTCGAGGAAGGCGGTTCCACCGAACACGCCATTGCAGTCAGCCGCGCAAGCGATCAAGCCAGTATTGCCAGCTACACAGGTGCCGCAGTTGTCGAGGAAAGCGGTTCCACCGAACACGCCATTGCAGTCGGCCACGCAGGCGATCAGGCCAGTATTCCCGCCGACGCAGGTGTTGCAGTTGTCGAGGAATGCGGTTCCGCCGAAGACGCCATTGCAGTCAGCCACGCAGGTGACCAGGCCAGTATTGCCACCTACACAAGTGCCGCAGTTGTCCAAGAATGCGTTGCCGCCCCATTCACCGACACAATCCTGCGTGCAAGCCGTGTTGCCGGTGTTACCACCCACGCAAGTTCCGCAGTTATCCAAGAAGGCAGTGCCGCCCCAAACGCCAGCGCAGTCCTGCGAGCAGGCCGTGTTGCCGGTGGTTCCGCCGACGCAGGTCCCGCAGTTGTCGATGACGGCCGTGCCGCCCCAGACGCCGGCGCAATCTTGGGTGCAGGCAGTGTTTCCGGTGTTGCCACCAACGCAGGTGCCGCAGTTGTCGATGATGGCGTTGCCGCCCCAGATGCCAGCGCAGTCCTGGGTGCAAGCTGTGTTGCTGGTGTTACCACCCACGCAAGTTCCGCAGTTGTCCAAGAAGGCAGTGCCGCCCCAAACGCCGGCGCAATCCTGCGTGCAGGCCGTGTTTCCGGTGTTGCCGCCCACGCAGATGTTGCAGTTGTCAAGGAACGCGGTTCCACCGAAGACGCCATTGCAGTCGGCTACGCAAGCGATCAGACCGGTATTGCCGCCAACACAGGTTCCGCAATTGTCGAGGAACGCCGTTCCGTTCGGAATGCCAGCGCAGTCTACCGGCTCGCCTGCGCAGATGCAGTTCGGTTGAATGCTATCGTTCACCGTGTTCGGGTTCCCATCATCGCAGGTGGATCCAAGGGGCGGAGCTCCGCATCCGCAGGCGCTCAAGTCCACCACAGTGATCACAAATGCGCATGTTGTGGTGAGTCCGGAAGCATCCGTGGCCGAATGAACAATGGTGGTCTGTCCAACAGGGATGAAGGATCCAGAAGCAGGGCCGGAAATGCGTTGAACGACAACCCCGGGGCAGTTGTCCGTTACAGCGGGCTCCGGATAAACGACATATGCACCGCAGAGGTTGGGTTCGGTTGGGGAAACAATATCATTGTTGCAGACCATTGTCGGTGCTTGCTGGTCCACCACAGTGATGGAGAATGAGCAGGCTGCCGTGTTGCCGTTGGCATCTGAAGCTGAGACGCTGACCACTGTGTTCCCAACAGGGAAAAAGGAGCCTGAGGGAAGACCCGCAATGACCTGCGGTGAACCGCAATTGTTCTCGCGTTCGATCACATACATACGCGTAGAGGTACTGCGCTCGTCGTTCCACATACCACTGCCCAACACCTCACCATGATCCTCGTTGCCGCCGGAATTGTTCGGCTCCAAGGAATTCCAGTTCAAGTAGGTGGGCAGGGTGCCGTTGGTCCATCGATAAGTGCCCTCCATTTCGAGGTCGTTCAGACCGATCCAATAGTTACGGGCATTGCCCGTTGGGGTGGTGCCGATCACATTGTCCACCGCGGTCCTCAACCAGGCATTATGTCCGGCATTACGTATGATCGCTAATCGACCTCCAGCAGCCATGGATGCGGAGTTGGCCGCTCCCCAGGTAGTCGCACTTGTGCGCAGGAAGTAGCGCCTCCCCTCATATTCCCCGAGGTAGGTGCTGTTCGCGGGAGGGCCGGTCACACAAGCCGGACAATTGTCGGTCATCGCAGGCATCGGATAGCTGACCACAGCGCCGCATGCGTTGGACCCAGCGGTCACAACGATATCTTCACAATTGGTCAATGAAGGTGCCTGCTGGTCGAACACGTGCACCCAGAATGAGCAGGTGCGTGTTACCCCGTTGGCGGCCACGACGCGGAAAGTGATCATCGTGCTTCCTACAGGGAAGAAGGAACCGCTGACTGGACCGGCGGTTTGTGTAAGTGTTGAACCAGGGCAATTATCGGAAAAGGTGGGTGTCGGATAGTTCACAACAGCGCCACAACTGTTGGTGGGGGCTACCACGCTGATGTCCATTGGGCACGTGATCACCGGTGAGGCGCCATCTGTAACAGTGATGGTGAAGCTGCATGTGGATGAGTTTCCTGCTGCATCAATGGCCCTGTAGGTCACGATAGTGGAGGATCCAACGGTCAATGCGCTGCCAGGGGCCGGACCGGTGATCTGCTGTATTGATATCAATGTGCA
This sequence comes from Flavobacteriales bacterium, assembly GCA_016788295.1. GTDB lineage: Bacteria > Bacteroidota > Bacteroidia > Flavobacteriales_F > PHOS-HE28 > PHOS-HE28. The sequence goes on along the minus strand of JAEUSY010000030.1, from coordinate 126,657 downwards.
GTTGTCCGTCGCGGTCGGTGGTGTCCAATCCGCAATGGCCGAACAACTGCTTGTAGCTGATAGAGACAGATCGCTTGGGCAATTCGTAATGCTGGGGAGCGTGCTATCCACCACGATAATTGGGAATGAACACGTTGCGCTCTGGCCGTTCTGGGTTACCGTTAGAGTAATGGTATGGGTACCGGGTGTCAGTAGTGTTCCTGGACCTGGTACTTGCGTGTATACCAGTCCGCCGGTGCTGATGCAGTTGTCGGACACACTTGCACCCGTGGAGTAGTCCGGCAACACTGCAGTGCATGATGTGCCCACGTTCAGCGGGGTAACGTTGGTCGGGCAATTGATCGTGGGCCCTTCATTGTCCACCACGGTCACCGTCCATGTGCATGTCGAGGCGTTCCCACTATCATCCTGGTGGGTTTCCCTCATGGAGTGGGTGCCAGGGGCAAGGTCCACGTCTGTCCAGCCTGTTACATCCACCCATGTGCCCTGGTCGGCAGGCAGCCAGAATGCTGTATAGTCGCTTTCGGTGTCCGTGTCGCAACTATCCGTACTGTGAAGGGTCGGGAACGTATAGTTGTTGAAGCACGAGCCTGGGTCTGTGCTCATCACAGTAGCTGATGGACAGTTCAGGATGACCGGAGCCGTTGTGTCAATGGCGGTGATCAGATGTACTGGCGTATTCCGCGCACCACAGCCAATGCTGAACATCCGCGCCATTACATGCAGCGTTCCAGTGATCGGACCTGTGGTGAACGAAAGATCAGCACCGGGTACTACGCTCCAGTTCACTCCATCGGGGCTGGTGCCCCACCCCGCTACGGAGGTTAGTGGAGAGAGTGCGGTCAAGTTCAACAGTGTTCCAGTTGAACCAGGACAAACGACTGATGTTCCGGTGATCGCGGCACTTGGCTCAGGACTCACCCAAATGGACCTCGAACGGGCAACCGGGTTCGAACTCACCGTAACGGTGTAGGTGATGGTCTGCCAACCGGCCAACCCGTTCGGGGTGAAGATCCCGGTAGCGCTCATGCCAGGTCCCGACCATGTGCCCCCGGTCTGGGTCTCATTCAAGTAGGTGATACCATCGAGCAGGAATGGTGAGTTAGGCGCTGAGGTTGAAAGCCTGATACGCACAAAGCGGTAGGTGACCGGTGATGTGATCGAAAGGTCGGTCCATGTGGCACTGTTCACTTGCGGGTTACCACTGAAGATGCTCCAATTGGAACCATCAATGGAGAAGGCGGTCTCCAGTCTGGATGGCATGCCGCCCGTTTGGGACCGTACCCTGAGCAATAGAGCGGAACCGGCCATCGCTGTGTCGCCAAGGTCAAGCACACCATTGGCACCCGGTACGGCGAAAATGGCCCCGGTACCATCAGGGCCGCCAAGTGCAAGCGATTGTGAATTAATGTCCAATGGGCTGCCCACCCATGTGTCTGCATACCCGCGCAAACGGCTGTTGAGGTCAATCGGGTCGGAGCTAGAGCATATTGGCCCCATCACTTTCCATTGCGCCGCTGAAGGCGTAGTGGTTATTTGTACGGGATCGGTCAGAAGCCCTACGAACGCATTCGTTGATGAACCGTGCGCATAGCTCAATGGCGTCAGACGGAGTTGTTGTGTATACGCCCCGGCCACTGCCACTTTGTTCATTGCGCCAGTGGCAATTGCGAATGGTAGTTCATGACCAGTTGCGGCCTCTTTCATGAACCAGAGCAACTGTCCCGTGGTGGTCATCCTGCAAACGAAGAGTTCACGCCCATTCGAACCGGTATGTGTTGTGCCATCATCCCACACCATGTTCAGGTCGTACGCGCCACTGAGGTAGACTTGGCCCGCAGGTCCTGTTGCAATGTCGAAGACCTCGGTCTGTTCGCTATTGGACCCTTGGGCTGTGCGAAGCCAAAGTCCATTGCCATTGCTGGCATCCAATGCTGCAATGAACATTGCGTCCTGCACGGAGGAAACTACGGTCGTTGCAATACCTGGGAAAACGGTTCCCGCAGGGGCGCGCCCGCCGATGTAGCAAGTGGTGCCATCCGTTCCAATGGCATTGAACCCAGGTTCTGATCCGCTTGGCGTATCGATCACACGGGTCCACAATATGCTCCCAGTGTTTGAGATACGGGCCACATAGCCATTCTTCTGGTCATTACTGGCCGCTGTGCTCGATACTGCCGTGCCAGTGGCCGAGCGCCAGGTGAACGTGTTCCCTTCATATCGCCCGATGACATGAACGCTGCTGGCATCAACGGCCATACGTCCCGCCAGGTCCTGACCATCTTCGCCTCCTGTGACCAACCAAGTGGGCGGTCCTCCGGCCAATGGATACCTGGTCACAAAAATTTGATCATTCAGTGAATTGGGTTGGGTGATTGCGATGTTGCCGAAGGTGACGTTCCCCTTTGTGACACCATGTACGAAAACACCCGAGGTGTTGGTGGCCACAGCGTAGCCCATGTCGTCCCCATTTCCTCCTCCGCGTTCCATCCATTGTAATTGGCCGCTGGTGTTGAAGCAGGAAAGGAACATGTCCGCACCACCAAGGCTCGAGATGCTTTGTGGTGTTGATGCGACGAGCGTGACAAGTGTGGAGCGGAAGAAGCCTGTAACATAGACCCGACCGCCAGGGTCAAATGCCACACCATAGGCCTTGTCTTCTCCTGAACCTCCGATGGGTAAGCTCCAAAGCAGGGTGCCGTTCGCATCGAATTTGACCAGGAAGCCGTCGCTGCTGCCAGCAGGAGCGTTCAGGCCGAAAGGCCCCGCAGCCTCATAGCTCCCCACAGCATAGATATCGCCTGTTGCAGGATCGATCGCAACGTCCTTGATCAGTTCATCGGAGCCGGAGTCGGCTGCCCGGCTCCAGTTCCAGGAGGTGGGTTGGGCCATGGCCGATAGCACTGCAAGCAGCACTAGGCTGAGTAAGAATGCCCTTGAACAAGGGCGCTGATAATGCCTGAGAGTAGTGGGCATTGTATGTTCAGTTGGCTCTGTTACAAGGTTGTCCAGGCCTTGTTGAGCGGGCCGTTGTACGCCGCCGGGGACGAACGGGTTACCTAATTGCTTGAGGCAGCGTTACTTTCCGTCCGGGCTGGCATTGTACAGGCATTGGTCATGGAACGAGCGGAAGAGGAACTGCATATCGCACGTGCCAAGCGCGACCCCAATGCGTTCGCGCCGCTTTATGAGCTGCATTTCGCAGCCATATTCCGCTTCATCCATCGTAGGGCAGGGGACAGGGAGCTCTCGGCCGACCTTACCCAACAGACCTTTTTAAAGGCCATGCTCGCCCTACCTCGCTATGAACCGAAAGGATACCCCTTCAAAGCGTTCCTTTTCCGGGTGGCATTGAACGAACTGAAAATGCACTGGCGGAAGCGCAAGGAAGTGGTGATCGACATGAGCTATGCTGAGGTACGGGGACTAACCGAGGAAATGGGACTACCTGAGGGGGATGATGGCCTGCGGAAGTTGGAGGTCGCTCTGGGCCGGTTGGACGAGGACCGGGCCCGCCTGATCGAACTGCGCTATATGGATGGAATGAGCTTCGCTGAGCTCGGACAGGTATTGGGCATTGCCGAGGATGCCGCCAAAATGAGGACCCACAGGGTGCTGGCCACGTTACGCACCTACCTTTCGCCCAGGGCATGAACCGACGTTACCGCATATCGCCCGAAGGCCGCCAGCCCGAGCCCACCGACGCTGAGATCGCCCGGTACCGCGACCCGAAGCGCTTGGTCTACAACTACCATAAGGCCACGCGTGCGTTGCATCGCAAACCCTTGTACAAGGACCCCAAGGCCTTCATCGCGCTGCTCATCATCGTGCTTATCACTTGGTTGATCACAGAGGTGGCCAGTGATCGGCATGTGTCCCCAGCATCCCAAGATCAATTACACGAGCAGGTGGATTGAGCGTGATCCGGGCCCACGGACTATTTTTCGCGTCCTTACCTGCGGAAAACCCGAACGGACCTGCCATGTTGAAACGGATCATCACGCTCTGGAGCTTTGCGCTCGCTCTACTGGCCAACGCCCACGAGGGCATGTGGCTGCCCACCCTGCTCAAGAGCATCGAAGGAGACCTGCAGGCCGCAGGGTTGCAGCTTACGGCAGAGGATATCTACAGCATCAACAAGGGTAGCCTGAAGGACGCCATCGTGCTGTTCGGAGGGGGATGCACGGCCGAGGTCATTGGGCAGAAGGGGTTGATCCTTACCAACCACCACTGCGGCTTCGGGGCTATTACGGACCACAGTACCGTTGAGAATGACCGCTTGAAGAACGGATTCTGGGCCGCCTCGCTCAGTGAGGAGCTGCGGAACCCCGGCCTTACCGCCACCTTCGTGGTACGCATGGAGGATGTCTCCGATCGGATCCTGCCGTTGTTGGAGGCCGGTCTCAATGAGGCGCAACGACGCGATGCGGTGAACAAGCTCGCAGAGGGCATCACCAAGGAAGCGGTGGCTGGCACGCATTACAAGGCCGTGGTGCGCCCGTTCAACTATGGCAACTCCTATTTCCTCATTGTCACGGAGACCTTCCGCGATGTGCGTCTGGTGGGTGCACCTCCCAGTGCGATCGGCAAGTTCGGCGGCGATACGGATAACTGGATGTGGCCGCGTCACAATGCCGACTTCAGCTTATTCCGTATTTACACCGGCCCCGATGGTAGACCGGCCGATCCCGCCGATGCCAACGTACCCATGATTCCCCGCCACGTGCTGCCCATGAGCCTTGAAGGGCCTCGCGAAGGGGAGTACGCCATGATCTTCGGGTTCCCCGGCAACACCCAGCGCTACCTCAGTTCCTACGCCGTCAATTATGTGCAGAACACTGCCGACCCCATGCGCATCGCCATGCGCACCGCCAGCCTGGGCGTTATCGATGCGGCCATGCGCACCAGCGACCGCACCCGGTTGCAGTACGCCGACAAGCAGGCCGGTATTAGCAACGCATGGAAGAAGTGGATCGGCGAGGTACGTGGATTGAAGGAACTGAACACCCTGCAACGGAAACAGGACTACGAGGCCGCATACACCGCCAAGGCCAAGGCGGAAGGGCAGGCCGAATACGCGAAGGCCTTGACCACCTTGGAGGGCCTTTATGGACAGTATGTCCCTTATGCCACAGCGCGCGACATGTTCGTGGAGATGGTCTACTACGGCCCCGAAGTGCTGCGCTTTACCGACGGGTTCCGTGAGGTGGTGGAAGAGCATGGCAAGCTTACCTCCGAAGGCAAATACGCACAGGCATTGAGCGAACGCCTTACTGCTTCCGAGAGCTATTTCCAGAACTACGATGTGGAGGTGGACAAGGCCGTGTTCAAGGCGCTGCTGCCCATTTACCGCAAGCATGTGCCGGCCAACCTGGCCCCCGATGTGCTGAAGGAGATCGATGCCCGGTTCAAAGGGAACAGCGATGCCTGGGTGGATGCGCTTTACGCGAAGAGCGTGTTCGTGGACGAGGAGCGTCTTCGGAAGGCTTTCCGCAACCCCAGTGCCGGTGCCATGAAGAAGCTTGCAAAGGACCCGTTGTTCCGTGCCACGCGCAGTTTCTTCCGCAGTTTCCTGGAACAAGTACGTCCCACGCACGCCGCCCTCAGCGACCAGATCGAGACGGCCATGCGTACCTACGTGAAGGGCATGATGGTGCTGTATCCCGAGAAGACCTACTGGCCCGATGCGAACAGCACGCTCCGCCTTTCCTATGGTAAAGTGGAAGGCAGCCGGCCGCGCAATGGCGTTACCTACGAAGCCTTCACCACGCTGGACGGTGTATTGGAGAAGTATGTGCCCGGTGACGTGGAATTCGATGTGCCACAGCGCTTGATCGAGCTCTATCGCGCAAAGGATTACGGTCGCTACGGCGTGAATGGATCGTTGCCCGTTTGTTTCACCTCCTCGCTTCACACCACGGGTGGAAACAGTGGCAGCCCCGTGTTGAACGGCCGGGGCGAGCTCATCGGCCTCAACTTCGATCGCACGTGGGAAAGTACCATGAGCGACATCCAGTTCGATCCGGACAAGTGCCGGAACATCTGTGTGGATGTGCGCTACCTGCTGTTCCTCATCGACAAGTTCGCTGGAGCGGGGCATCTGTTGGAAGAGATGGTGCTCGTGCAGCCTGCCATGCAGACCATTGCCCTTCCGCTGCACCGATGAACAGTGCTTGGGAGGAACGCGAAGGCGCCCTGTACCGTCGCTTCCAGTTCAAGGACTTTACCGAGGCGTTCGCATTCATGATGCGCGTGGCCGAGGTAGCCGAAAGGATGGACCATCACCCCACGTGGACCAATACTTATGGACTCGTGGAGATATGGTTAAGCACCCACGATGCGGTCGGACGGATCACGCACCGTGATCACGCCCTTGCCGCCGCCATTGATGCATTGTTGGCCTGATCGCAACACCTGAAAGTAAAAAGCCCCGGTGGAAAGGTCCACCGGGGCTTATACGTTCTGGATGAACTGGATCAGATCTTCTGAACGAAGGCCTTGATGCGCAATTTGGTCTCGCGGGGCTCGGTGTTGGCGATCACAGTGACCTCCTTGGTCTGTGCGTTCTCCTGCTTGCCGGGTTTGTACTCCACCTCGATCTCGCCGGAACCACCGGGAGGGATGGGGCTCTTTGGGTAGCTGGGCACAGTGCAACCGCAGCTGCCATTGGCCTGCTCAATGATCAGGGGTTCGGTACCGGTGTTCTTGAAGGTGAACACGTACTTGTTCTCGCTGTCCTGCTTCACATTGCCGAAGTCGTGTTCGTAGTTACCGAAGTTGATCGTGGTCTTGGGCTTGTTGTCCACCACTTCGCCGGTCTGTGCCAACGGATCGAAGGTGGTGGCCGCCGGTGTGGCCGGTGTGGCCGACGTGCTGCTGGTTGCGGCCACAACAGGAGCGGTGGTGGTTTCGCTGCCGCTGAACTGTTTTACGGCCAAGGCGGAAAGTGCCACGGCGATCACGGCGAGCAATGCGATCTGGATCTTGTCTTTCATGGTCGTAGGAATGTTCGGAGTGGTTGCTTCAACGGGACGCGAAAATAGGCTGATCGGGCACACCCGGGCCGCGGAATTAACGGCTCATTAACAGGGCATGTTCACTTGGCCATGCCGAGGCGCTGGTAGGTGTTGTCCTGCAAGGCCTCCAGTGCCTTTTGGAAGCTTTTGTCCACGCTGTTTTCCGCATTGATCACCTGCCAATAGGCCGAGGTATCCCACAGGTCCCTGGCGATCAGGGCCTTGAGCCTCAGGGAAATAAGGTCCTTGGAACGTTGCAGGCCGGTGCTGTCGGGGGCGATGCCCTCCTGTTCTGCAGCCTTTTGCAATTGGCCGAGCAGTTTTTCATCCACCACGAACTTGCGGCGGAAGGTATCGGGGTCGGGGTATTGGGCCAGCAGGGCGGCACGGTTGGCGTCCACCTGGGTCAGCGCGAAGGTGTTCAGGATACCGTTGCGCACCAATCGGCTGAAGTACTCCGAGCTCTGGGTGGTATCGATGGGCACGAACACATCAGGCGTGATGCCTCCACCTCCGTGCACCACACGCTTATTCACGGTATAGTACTTCACGGTGTCCTGAACATGAACGCTGTCGGCTGAGGTCATCTCTCCTTTGGCGAATCGCTCCACGCGTTCGCGCTGGTAGGCTTCAACGCCATCCGCATATGGCTTTTGGATGGATCGACCCGAGGGCGTGTAGTACCGCGAAACAGTAAGACGTACGGCCGAACCATCGGGCAGCATCACCGGTCGCTGCACCAGTCCCTTGCCGAAGCTGCGGCGACCCACGATGAGGCCGCGGTCCCAGTCCTGTACGGCACCGCTCACGATCTCACTGGCACTGGCCGAACCTTCATCCACCAGCACGGCCAATCGACCTTTCTCAAAGCGTCCATCGCGTGTGGCATACGTGTCCTCTCGGGGCGAATTGCGGCCTTCGGTGTACACGATCAAGCGACGATCGATCAGGAACTCATCGGCCATTTCGATCGCGGTGCGCAGGTAGCCGCCACCATTGCCTTGCAGGTCCAATATCAGGTCCTGCATGCCCTTGCCCTTCAGTTCGTCCAGCTTGTCGCGGAATTCCTTCATGGTGGTGGCGCTGAACCGGCTCACCTTGATGTAGCCCACCGTTGGCGTTGCCATGTATGCCGCCTCCACACTGAAGATGGGGATCTTGTCCCGCGTGATGGTGAATTCCAAGGGCTGGGGTTCGCCTTTTCGCATGATGTCCACCTTCACCTTGGTGCCTTTCTTCCCACGCAGGCGCTTCATCACGTCGCTGTTCTTGAAGCCCACGCCGGCCGCGTTCTCGCCATCAATGCCAATGATCCTGTCGCCCGAGCGGATGCCCAAGCGTTCCGAAGGTCCACCGGCAATGGCATCCACCACGTAGATCGTGTCCTTCACCAGATTGAACTGGATGCCCACGCCTTCGAAGTTGCCCTTGAGCGGCTCGTTCACCTCTTCCAGTTCCTCTTTGGGGATGTAGATGGAATGCGGGTCCAGTTCCTGCAGCATGCTCACAATGGCCGCATCCACCAGCTTCTTCTTGTCCACGGGGTCAACGTACTGGCGGTCGATGTGGTAGAGCAACGATTCGATCTTGCCCGTGGTTGCGGGGTCGGCGCCTTGCTGCGCAACCACCAAGGCAGGAACGACCAGCAGGAGGCCGAGGAACGAAAGGGAACGAATGAGCATCAGGGAAGTGAAATGTTCTACAAAGTAACGGCGGCAAGCGACGTTGGTTCCCTGCCGAACGTTAAGATCGGTGAACAGGCCATAGCGGATGGAACGATGCCCGCTAACGGTCTGCACCACTGCGCTGCACGCTGAAGGGCACGGCGATGCGTTTCCCGCGTGAGTCTGTTAGGGTCACCACGTGTGTACCGGTGCCAAGGTCAAGGGCCATGCGGTGGTCGCGGTCCGTGGAGCCCATGTGCGCGCCATCCAGGTCCCAATGGACGGTGGCGCCAGGGTCGCGATGGGTGGCATGGAACACCACCTGGGTGTAGGTGCCAGCGAAGGTGCGGGGCACCACGATGCGGGTATGGGGCTCCGGGTAGAGCATCTCCATCACCTGGTCGTCGGTTCCTTCGTCAGTACCTTCTCGCCAAGGTGGCAACGGTCTATAGCTGGTCTGGCGGGCCGTGTAGAACGCTTCCATTGCGGGTGGCAGCACCAACCAACTTCGACGTACGGCATCGTTGCCCGGCAATACGCGGAAGTGACCTGTGGCGTCGGTGAGAATGGTGACGTGGTAGGGGCAGGGACGTGTGCGTTCTGCTTCCTTGATCGTCCAAAGCGTGTCGATAAGGTCGCAGTCGGGTGCGGCACGATGTCCGCTGCTGCGGCAGATGGCCATGCGCTCCATTTGGTCGTAAGGCGCATCGAACGCCGCAGAGCGCGGAAGCACATGGAACAGCTCGAAGAGGAGCGGGGCCGCGACCAATGATCCGGTAAGCCCGGGACGTCCCTCGCCGCTGGCATTCCCTGTCCATATACCTACTGCGTAGCGTGGTGTAACCCCTATGGCCCATGCATCGCGGTGTCCGAAACTGGTGCCGGTCTTCCATGCGATCGCACCCGCACTGTTAAAGCTCTCCCAACCGATCTCGCTCTCGGGCCGGTTCAGTGTGCGCAGGGCCTCCATGGTGTGGTACAATGCGGCAGGGCGCAGTGGGGGCGTGCGGTAGGCACCGGTAATAGGGCGGTCCGCGATCACATAAGGGGCATGCACCAAGGGGCCCAAGGTGTCGGCCGGGGTGGCTTGAACGATGCGTGCCATGGAGGCGTAGGCCCCGGTGAGCTCCCAGAGCGTGCTTTCGGCGCCACCCACCACCAGTGACAAACCATAGTTGTCGGCGCTGCGATCGATCTGTGCCAACCCCATGGACCGCAAGGTGGCCAGCGTCCGTTCCACACCATGTTCGCGCAAGGCCCGCACGGCGGGAATGTTCAGCGAACGCGCCAAGGCCACGTCCGCAGACACCGCGCCGCTGTATGTGCGGTCGTAGTTCTCCGGAACGAAGCCATCGTAACGCGTGGGCACATCGGCCACGATCTGGCGCGGTGTCCGTTCACCGTTCTGCAGCATGGCCGCGTACAGGATGGGTTTCAGTAGGCTGCCTGTGCTGCGTGGTGCGCGTACGATGTCCACTTGACCAGCCTCGGCGGCGGAGGCCGATGGCAGGTTGCCCACGTAGGCCAGCACCGCTCCGGTGGGCACGTCCATGATCAGCAAGGCGGCGTTGTGCACTTCATTGGCGCGCAAACTGTTGCCGTGGCGGTCCATGATGGTGCTGGCGCGCATCTGCAATTCCGCATCCAGTGTGGTGCGTATGCGTTGCCCTTCGTACCCGTTCAATTGCAGTGTGGCCAGCAAGTGCGGCGCGTGGCGTGGCATGGCCATCGGGGCTTCAGGCAGCGGTTCATCCATGGCCAACGACCATTGCAGGCTGTCGATGTGGCCATCGTTCAGCAGCCGTTGCAGCAGTCGGTCGCGCTTGGCCTGCAGCGCATCCCGGTTCTTACCGGGGTGCATGCGCGAGGGCGAGTTGGGCAGTACGGCGAGCAAGGCGTTCTCGCCCCAGCTCAGTGTTTCCAAGGGCCTGCCGAACCAGCGCCAAGCGGCTGCTTCGGCGCCCACCACGTTGCCTCCGAACGGTGCGTTGGATACATAGGCGCGCAGGATCTCGTCCTTGCTGAAGCGGATCTCAAGGCGCAATGCCCCCAACATTTCAACCAGCTTGTTCCAATAGGTGCGTGGTTTGTTCCCCTGCGCCATGCGCGCCACCTGCATGGTCAGTGTGCTGCCTCCGCTCACCTTGCGTCCGTAGCGTTGGTTCTGCACTGCGGCCCGCACCAGCGAGGGCAGGTGGATGCCCCAGTGCTCCCTGAAGTGGCGGTCCTCGAAGGTGAGCAGGCAACGTTCAAAACGTGCGGGCACGTGTTCAATTGCCGGCATGCGCCACTGCCCATCTTCGGCCACCGTGGCGCCGAGCAACTGGCCGTTGCGGTCCATCAGTACCGTACTGTGCGGCACATCGAACAGCGGCCGCATGGGTCCCCATTTCGCCCAGAGCACGAGCAACAGCGCAGCCACGGCCATCGCTCGCATCGTGCGGTGGTTCCGCGCGAGGAAGGAGATGCACCACCGCAGCATCACCGCTCAGGTCAATGATTCAGCGTGCACCGCAGCGTGGCCTTCGGTCCATCCTCGTCACTGCTCTGCCGTGGTCCCATCATCAGCTGATACCACCTGCACCCACTGGCCTTTGCCGCGGGCGTAGATCAGGTTATCGTACATGGCCTCGCAGGTGGGTGCGGGCAGGTAGTAGCGTCCGGTGTACGATGCGTTCAAGCGCACGCGGAAGGTCATGGTGTTGCCTTTCCACAGGTTGAAGTAGGTCTGCACTCGGTCATCGCGGATGTCCTGGTAGGTGAACGGACTGTTGGGCACGTTCTCCTCGGTGCCTTCCATACGCGTGTTGCGGATCTCCCAGCCCGAGGGGAAGATCTGCGTGAGCGCGAGCTGCTCGTACGCGGAACCTGCTCCAGGGTGCTTGATCGTGACCACAGCCGTGAAGTCGGTGCCTTGCGCAAGTCTGGTGGGGTCTATCGGGGTGCCGTTCTGTCCCACATACTTCACTTCCATGGACAGGTTGCTGGAACTGGCCGTCTCTTCGCCGGCCAACGGGGTTCCCGTTCGCACCAAGCGCACGTACAGCAGGCCCTTGCCGGTGTTGCGCAGGGTATATCCGCGTTTGCCATCGGGTGCGGCCAGATCCATGCGCATGATGGCCTTGTCGCTGTGGCGTTGTTGCGCAGCCTTACCATCCTCTGCCCAGCTGATGTCCATGCCCTTGCCCACCGGTGCTTTTTCTGCCAGACGTGCAACGGCCAGCAGTCCGAAGGCGGTGCTCTGGGTGCTGTACCAATCGTCGGAGCTCAGGCGCTTGGCAATATGCTGCACAAGACCGGTGGCCTGGGGCAGGTCGCCCATCTTCAGCAGCGCATCGATAACGAGCGCTTCATCGCGCAGGTCGCTGCCATAGGTGCGACAATCGTTGGTGTATGGGCGAATGGTGGTCTCCTGGCCCTGCACCAGCGTACGGGCCACATCGGTGCGCCCCACTTGGGCATATGCAGCGGCCAACACCCAGCGTGTACGCACGGATAGGTCGGGCTGGTCGCGCAGGCGGTTCATGGATGCGAGCTCCTGTTGTTTGGCCAGGCCCAGCACGTAAAGCCGGTATGCCTGCACGAACTGCACGCTCTCACGGTTCCAGCCAGTGGCAACCACGCCGTTCCATTCGCGCGCGGCCTTGCGCTGGAAGGCGAGCCAATTGTTACGCAGGCTGATGGGCACTTTGAAGCCTTGGCGTTCGGCCTCCACCAGGAAGTGGCCTGCATAGATGGAGGTCCAGTTGTCGTAGTGGTCACCACCGGGCCAGTAGTTGAAGCTGCCATCGTTGCGCTGGAACTGTACCATGCGCTGGATCGCTGTTTCCACATTGGCGCGCATGGCATGCACGGTGCGGTCGGGCAGTTCCATCACCTGTGCCAGGAAGAGCTGGGGGAAGGCTTTGGAGGTGGTCTGTTCCAAACAACCGTGCGGATAGTCGATCAGGTATTGCAGGCGACGGCCGAGGTCCACCGGTGGTATCGTGCTGATCTCCACATAGGCACTATTGGTTCCCATCACACCAAGCGGTGCGGCCACCAAGCGTTGCTCCGCTCCGGGTTGCAGGGCGATCTCGGTCACTTCGGTACGAGGCAGGTTGGGTTGACGCACCTGTAGTTCGATACGTTCCTGTGCGCTCTCCTTGCCACTGGTGGCCGTTACTTTCATTTTGGCCACGCCAATGGCCTCCTTCACACGCACTTTGAAGGTCACCACCTGATCTCCGGTGGAGTTGAATCGGAGGCTCTTTTCGGCCGGTCCTTCGGGTACAAGCAGGGCGTTGGGCTCCAGCTTCACGCTCACGTTCTTCACCGCCGGGTCCATGGCGAACACCGTTACCGGAAGGTCGGCCACTTCGCCGGGTGCCAGCACGCGCGGCAGGGTGGCGAGGAGCATCAAAGGCTTTTTCACGGGTGCGGTGCGTTCTGCATTGCCGTAGGCCTTCACGCCATCGGTGGCCACCACCATCACACGCACCGAGCCCACGTAGTTGCTGATGGTGAAGGCATGTTTTGCCTTCTTGCCACGTTCCAGCTTGAAGGGCCCTACGTAGCGCACCACGGGCTTGAACCGGTTGGCCTTCGCTCCGGCGGCAGGTCCGGCGTCATCGCTGCCACCCAGTGCCAGCACGCGTTCCATCTGCTTTCCGAAGGCTCCGATCACCTGGTCGTAGATGTCCCATGTGCGCACGCCCAAGGCCTCGCGGGCATGGAAATGCGACCACGGGTCGGGTGTCTTGAATCGTGTCAGGTCCAACAGGCCTTCGTCCACAATGGCGAGGGTGTAGGTCATGGCATCGCCGTTCTGCTCGCTAACTTCCACTTCGAAGGGCACATCGGTGCGCAGTTCCTTGGGCAGGTTCACCACGGGATGGATATGCGTGGCGGGGTCTTCCACCATGATGGGGATGGCCCCGTAGAGGCGGATGGGCAGATCGTTGCGTGTGTTCGCATGGGGTTGCACCACGGTCACATGCGCATAGATGTTGGGCGCCATGTCCGCTGTTACCTGGAACTTGTGCTTGGTCTCTTTGTCCTTCAGTTCCACCCACACAGCATCCAATACACGACTGCCCGTTTCCAGGCTCACCAGTGCGCGTCCCGTTCCTGAACTGGGGATGGTGAGCACCACTTCCTCGCCCACGTTGTAGTTGCGCTTGTCGCTGTTGAAGCTCAGCAGCGCGGCCTGTTCGGGATCCTCCCGGCGCGAACGACCTTCCCATCCCGGCCAATCCATGTACACTTGAATGGCACTGCTGTGGCCGCTGCCGGGATCGGTTATACGCACGGCGAAGCGTCCCCAGTCGGGCCGGTCGATCCGGAACTTCACGGTGGCGCGCCCCTTGGCATCCGTGGTGACCTCCTGTTCGGAGCGCAGTTCCACGCTGGCCGAGCGGATGTAGTTGTTGGTGCCGTTGAGGCTGCCGTCCCACCACCAGTTCCAGTTCAGTTTGTAGATCTGGGCCTTCAGTTTGCGGCCTGCGATGACCTTGCCATTGGCTTCCACCGAGGCAACTTCAATGCGATATGTGGTGTCGGTGAAGAGCGTGCCCCAACTGGTGCGCGTGGGCGGGGCTTTGATGCCCGCGTAGCTGCTGTACGCGTAGTACGGCACGTTCACGCGGTCCATGCTGGCATCGCCACCGGCCTCGAACACGCGGGTAACAATATTGGCATTGAGCACGGCCGGTGCATTGGTGCCCACCTCCAGGTCCAGCGGGAAGTTGGCCACGCCTGCTTCGTTCAGGTTGCCTTCGAACACCACCTGCTCTTCCTCTGGTGACCAGGTGCGCAGGTCGTCGAAGGTGAATTTCTCCAGCCCTTTGAAGGAAGGTGTGCCTGCCGTGGTGGTCACGGTGACCCGGGTCTTCAGGTTGCGTGCCGGTGATCCGTGCAGCCAGTTGGACCGCAGTTCGATGTTCCGCTCCTGTTCCCGCTCCAAACGCTCCGGCAGGTCCAGTGCGATCTTCAGACGATTGGGCTTTACCGTTTCGATCCGTATCGGCTTGTGGAAGGTGGTGCCTCCCACATGCACTTGGGCTCCCCAGTAGCCGGTGGGCGCATCGGCGGCGGTCGCCATGCGGAAGGCATACACGCCGTTCACCGCATTGGTGCGTACATGCTTCTGTTGCAGTTTGCCGCGCGGGTCGGTCAGTTCCAGCACCACGGGATGGTCCTTGGGCAGCCGCTTGCCGGGGTCCTGCAGCATGAAGGCGATGTAGAGCGAATCGCCGGGGCGCCACACGCCGCGCTCTCCGTAGATGAAGCCTTTCAGGCCTTTGTCCACGGCCTGCCCGTTCACGTCCAGTTCGCTCACCGAGAGCGAGGAGCCATCGTCCATTTTGAGGTAGCCGCGCTGTTCGCCCTTGCTGGCCACCACCATGAAGGCCTTGTTCACGGTGCCGGGGAAGGTCACCAGGCCCTCGCGGTCGCTGATGGCGCTCACCATCACCTGCTTCTGGAAGTCGAGCACCTCCAGTTTCACGCCGCTCATGGGCACTGTGGTCCGCAGGTCGCTCACCGCGATCAGCAGCGAGCCATCGTTACCGCGTTTGCCGATCAGTCCGATATCGGAGGCAATGATGTTCCGGGCCACGGCCGTGTTGCGCGCGTAGTAGGAGGGCTTGCACGGGTCGTTTCGCTCGGAGTACACGTATTCCTCGTCGTAGCCGTAGTCCCATTCGTCCTCGTACCAGTAGTCACGTGCCTGGTCGTACTCGGCCTGTTCTGACTCCCACGACCTTTCGCGCTCGGGTCCTTCTTCCGCCACGGCACCTTCGCAGGGGTACACGGCATGCTTGCGATCGAAGGAGAACTGAACGCGATAAATGGCCCCGGGCTCTGCTTTGATATGTTGCTCAAGGTCGAGGTAGAAGCGGTTCCAGCGGCCCAGGTCGGGTCCATCGGCGGTCTTCAGTGAAATGGTCTTGCGCGATACCAACCGGCCTACGCGTGCCAGTTCTCGTTGGCCGTCCAGTGCGTTCACTTGCAGGAACTGGCCCACGTTCGAGCCGTTGATGCGGATCACACGCACTTCCACGGCCCTCAGGTTCACCGATTCGAAGGGGAGCACCAGTCCATCGGTGCTTGGCAGCACAACGCCTTTGCCCACCATGCGCACCGCGGGTTTCAGCTCTTCGAAGAGCAGGTCCACCACAATGTCCTTGCCCAGTGTGCGGGCGTTCACGTTGCGCAGTTTGGCCGAAACGAATCCCTGCTGGTCGCCACTGAGGCGTTGCTGGGGGTAGAGGAGGAGCTTGTTCCCGTCGATGGTGATGCGCACATCATCGGCACCGGTAATGCCGGCTCTTCCGGTAAGGTCCTGCGCGGGGTCCAGCGGATCGGAGAAGAGGAGAGTGGCGTATTGCTCGCCATCGCTGAAGGTGGTGGCACTGATCAGTGCGAGGTCGCCAATGGCGGGCACATCAAAGGGTAGCGTGCCTTTGTCGCTGGCACCAATGGCCTTGCCATCCCAGCTGAATTCCACGAGCGAAGCGGCATCACCACGCTGCACACTGTCCGCAACAAAGCGGTGATAGCGGCCGTTGGGCTCGTGCTCCCATGTAAGGTTGAGTTTACGTCCTTTCTGCACTGCACTGAAGCAACCTTCCAGGTCGGTGCTAACGGCCACGTCGCTGGTGTAGACCTGCACAATGGCGCGCGACCAGGTAAGGTCAGTGGTGGAGAGCGGTTGCAGGTCGCTTACGCGGACATCTACACCCTGTGCGTACGTGGTGATCTGGAAGGTGAACACGCTGAGCCCGCTTGGGAGCTCGATCAGTTCGCCCAAATTGAAGCTCACGGCGTACTCGGTGTTCTGTGCCAGCCGTTCACTGGGCGTGAATTCCAAGGTCTGCCGGTCGTACCACGTGACAGTGCCTTTGGTCGATGGCTTCAGATCGAAAAGGGACTGAGGATCAATGGAGGCCGTATCCTTCCACTGCTGGTCGTCGGCCACGCGCACGAGTATGGATGACGTGGCGGAAACATGGCCTGCGGTGAATGCGGAGATATAGGGCGTGTAGGCAGCGTCGGGCCCTGCCGATGGACTGCGTTTACATGAGGTGATGAAGCAGGCGCATAGGAGCAATGCAGCGCCGAGGACGCGCGTGAGGCGGGACCGGTTGGGCATGGTGGCGGGAAAAGTGAGGGAAAGGTAGGAGGGCGGTGGGACAACGTACACCTCCGTATGCCTATTGCAGGGCACGCAACAAAATGGAAGGGAACCTGTCAGGGCTTGCCCAACAGGCCATCGGCATCATCGGCGGTGATGATGTGGCCGTTCATTTCGCCCACCACGAAGGCATCGGGGAATCCCTTGGCCTGTATGGTCTGTTTGGCTTCCTCGGCCGAAGCGCGGTCCTTGAAGCTACCGTAGAAGTAACGTACGGCATCGGCACTGGTCACGGGTGTCACATCTCCCATTTCGATCAGCTTGCCCATGGTGTCCATCGGGATGTTGCCTGCGAAGGTGCCTACCTGTACTTTGTAGCGCAGCTTGTCCTTGCTCACGGCTCCACTAGGCAATGTGCGCAGGTCCTCGGGGCCCGAAAGGCGTGCTCCAGCTTCCTTCATGCTCACACGCTTGCCTTCGCGGAATGCCACCAGGAAGGCACCCTCGAAACCGTTAAGCAGCATCTGCACCTTGTGCGCTGCGGCTTGGTTGACATCGGTGAATGAACCCGTGTAGTAACGGGTAAGTCCATCATCGCCTTTGATCACCACAAGGTCCGGAACCGAGCGGAAGATGTCTTCCGAGAGCTTTTTCCTGAACGCGCCCAATTGTACTCGTACGATCACATCACGGCTATCGTCGCCGGCGCCCATACCGCGCATGCGGGCACGATCAGCCGCCAGTTCCTTGCTCACATCGATCAGCTTTCCGTTCTCCTCGGCCATCACCACGCTTTCGATGCCCATTCCGCGCAATTCCAGTTCGCGGCGCAGGGCCTCTGGGATCGACTCATAGTTACCCACCACATAGAAGGTGGTATCACCTTTCTCGATGGTGCGCACTTCGGGAATACTTAGGATGCGTTGGATCAGGTCCTCGCTGATGCCTTCCACCTGAGTGCCCACCTTCACCACGTACACGCGCTTGGGTGCTGCTGGACGTTTCACCGGCCCGAACGATTCCACGCGTGTAATCACGGTGTTCACGTTGCCCGAATCCAAGTAGTTCAGATGGCGCTTCAGGAAGGCGGCGTCATCAATGGTCACGCCACGCATGTCCACCATGGCTCCTGGTGCGCTGTTCAGTTCGTCATCCAAGTGATCGGGAACACCATCGCCATCACCGTCCAACGGACAACCGTTCGCATCCACTGGAACACCCGTAGGCGTGCCGGGGCATTGGTCCATCATGTCCTTTACGCCATCGCCGTCCTCGTCATCGTTCAGTACAATAAGGTCAAGCTCCTCTTCGCTGAGCGGTGTCATACGCCGCTTTTTCTCTCGGGGCGCCATGGGTACGGCCCAGCCGATCGAGAAGGATGAGTAAAGCACCATATCATTGCCCGAGGTACCTGCACGATCACCACGACTGTCAGGTGTCACGCCATCAATGAGGTCAGTGAGGGTGTAGTGCATGGTGGCACCGATGCGGAAATCGAAACCTCCGCCCAGGTCCATGCGTGCACCAACACCCAAGGGAATGGACCACGTGCGCTCGGGGTATTTGCCAAAGCCGTCGGCATTGGTCTCGCGCACATCGCTCTCATACACATAGTCGCGTTGGATCTCCTGCGCCTGTCCCGCATTCGGTGCGTCCTCGGCTATGTCCCGTATGGTGCCGTCGCTCCAGTAGTGGTAAGTGGCGCCGTTGGCATCGCGCAAGTCCGTCTTGGAAAGGAACTCCATGGACCCGAAGCCTACGGAGACGTACGGTTCCACTACGCGCGACGGGTTCAGCAGTTGCAGGAAATTGTAGCGCAGGTAAAGACCTCCGGTCGTAATGCGCGACTCGAAGTTGAGGTTGCGTGTGCTGCTCCGCTCATTCACGCCGAGCCGACCGTGCATGGCGTACAGGCCACCTTTCAGCCAGGGCGTAATAGGTACCGATCCGCGCAGGTCGAACCCAACGCGGGTCACAAGCGGGCTGTATGTTGCATGGCTTCCGCCCACGTCGCCGAAAAAAGCGAGCATGCCCGTTCCCAAGCCGATGCTCGGCTTCAACGTGGTGATGGGCAAAGGGGCAGGTGCGGCCGGTGGTGGCGCAGTTGCGGTGCTGTCCGTTTGGGCGGACCCCACTTGTTGAACGGTAACGACCAATGCGCACAGGAGGGTCCTGCGGAATACGCGCTGAAGGCCGAAGGTCGCGTTCATGTTGTGCGGTTCGATCAGCGGGTCACTGCACCCACTGTTGCTTGGTGATCAGCAGGGCCTCCTGCACGGTGATGCGTTCACCATTATTGTAAGCGGTCACGAAAGGACCGGGGAAGTCGTGCCCGGCCTCCACGAACCGCACGCGCTGGTCACGTGCCTCACGGTATTCGCCGAAGCTTCCGGTGACATATTTGATCCAGCCTTGGTGGCGCTCAATGGAGAAGGCTCCTGAGTAACGGTGACGGGCGCTGAAGTAGGACTTGCCCACTTCGCGGTGCGCCGCGGTGATCTGCACTTTGTAGGTAATGCCCTTCTCAGGCGCGGTCACTTTCGGCGTCACGCTACCCGACTTCTGTGCTGAGGACTCGGCCTTTTGGCGCTGGGCCTCCTGCTCGCGTTGTGCGGCCTGTGCGTTGGCCTGCTCCTGGGCCTTGCGTTCGGCATCCTGCTTCAGTCGGAGCGCCAGTTCCGCATCCGGGTTGGTCACTGGCTCCACTTTGGATGCGTCCTGCGCGATGAGTTCCAATGCCTTCGCGCCAACAAAGAACCTACTGGAGCCCACTACGGCCTTCTGGGTCTCGTCGTTCAACAGGTAACCGAACTCACCATCGATCACGTACTCGCCATCAGGCTTTTCGTTCGCACGCAGTTTGTACACCACCTTCACCTCGTTGCGTGCAGGCAGGTTCAACCAAACGAATTTCACAATGCGGTCCTGAGCGGTGAATATGGCCTCGTCGCTGCTCTTCTCCAACGCCGTAAAACCAGGAGGAACGGTCTCTTGCAGTTTGCCAAAACCACGGATGTCACCTTTCTTCACAGTGACCTCCACCAGCATTTCCTTTTCCGTGATAGGAGTGATGATGCGCGTACCGGAAACGCCACCTGCACCTTGGATGGCCGGGGTTCCTGCGAAGTTGTCGATCACGGCCACGGGCACCTGACCTACAGGAGCACCGCCGGCAGCGCTCACAAGATCGTTGATGTTGGCGGGCTCCTCGGTCTCGTTGATAGTGGTCTCCGTAACGGCGACAGCGGGTGCAACAGCAGCACCGAGGTCAATGGTGGATGGAGCGAGCTCATGGGTCTTTCGCTCGTTGTCCTCAATGTAGCTCAGTCGACCGCGGATCTGCTGAACCCCCGAAGCGCTGGCATCAGCGCTCAAGGTGTAGGTCACCTTGAAGGATGGGCTGGCAGGAAGCGACATCCAGATGAACTTGGCCTTGCCATCGGCGAAGGTGAAGGAAGCGCCCTTGGTCTCGATGGCCGTGGCGCTCATGCCGTTGGGCAGGTCGATCTGCAACTTGGCGAAGCCGGTGAGTTCGCCCTTTTCGATGTTCACCGTAACACGCACCTCGCTTCCGGGCGCCATGCTCGCGGGGATGTTCTGGGTGATGCTGAGGTCGGCGAGGAAGAAGGCCTTGATGATGAAGAGGCCAAAGAGGTTCGCGAGCAACACCAGTTTCGAGATCATGAGCGGACGGATTGAATGAACGGAAGCACACCAAAGGCTTGCGTCCAAAAGTATCCGGGCCTGTTGCGCTGATCGGCGCGCACGCAGTGCTCAATACGAACAGGTGGGTGTTGAGAGGCGCGGTAGCATGCTGTATCACACGCGCCACGCAGTGCTGAAGTCCCTTAGAGCCTGTTCGGGATCTCCGCATTTGGCTGCGCAATGGTCTTTGTCGACCATACTTCGTTGCGGAAGCCGTCACGTAGCTCAGCTATGCTCCGGTTCCGCGCCTCGTCTGGTCGCCAGATCCTCATCGCTCGCTTCAAAAGAGCAGATCCCGAACAGGCTCTTAGAAATTGGGCTTCAGCATGTACTTGCTGTAGAACGCATTGATCACGGCCACGGCCTCTTCGGGCTTGTCCACGACACTGATAAGATCCATGTCGGTGGGGTTGATATACGCGTACTTGTCGCCCATGGTGTGCTTGATCCAATCCAACAGGCCCTGCCAGTATTTGCGGCCCACGAGGATGATGGGGAAGCGACCGATCTTCTGCGTTTGGATCAGTGTGAGCGCCTCGAAGAGCTCATCCAAGGTGCCAAAGCCACCGGGCAGTACAATGAAGCCCTGGCTGTACTTGATGAACATCACCTTGCGCACGAAGAAGTAGTCGAAGTTGATGCTCTTCTCCTTGTCGATGTAAGGGTTGGGCTGTTGCTCGAAGGGCAGGTCGATGTTGAGGCCAACACTGGTGCCACCGCCACGCTGTGCGCCTTTATTGGCGGCTTCCATGATGCCCGGTCCACCGCCGGTGATCACCCCATAACCATTGCCGGTGAGCTGGAACGCGATCTCTTCGGCCAGCTTGTATTCCACGGCCTCGGGCTTGGTGCGTGCGCTGCCGAAGATGCTTACACATGGCCGAATGCGTTGCATGGCCTCGAAGCCCTCAACGAACTCGCTCATGATCTTGAAGATGGCCCAGCTGTCGTTGGCCTTCACTTCGCTCCATCCCCTGCGCTTGAACGCTTTGATGATGCGACGTTCGCTCTCTTCGTGGGCCTTGGCGTCCTTCTTCATGGTCGAATTGTGCGGGTGTGGTCTGCGAAGCAACGCACACACGCGCCCATCGTTCACCGCAGGTGCCCGAGGTTATCAACCACGCGACCTGAATGATCAGGCGGCCAGTTCGTCCTTCAGGAAGGGCCAGGTATGTCCGCGGCCCATCAGCACCACCTCTTCGGGCGTGCCGCGTGCCACCACCTGTCCGCCACCAGCTCCGCCCTCGGGACCCATGTCGATCACATGGTCGGCCACCTTGATGATGTCCAGATTGTGCTCGATCACCAGCACCGTGTTGCCATGCTCCACCAAGCGGTCCAGCACGTGTATCAACTGCTTCACATCATCGAAGTGCAGTCCGGTTGTGGGCTCGTCCAAGATGTAGAAGGTCTTGCCGGTGTCGCGCTTGCTCAGCTCGGTGGCGAGTTTGATGCGTTGCGCTTCGCCTCCGCTAAGGGTGGTACTGCTCTGGCCGAGCGTCACATAGCCAAGCCCCACGTCCAGTAGTGTGCGCAGTTTCAGGTTGATCTGCGGGATGTCGGCGAAGAGTTCGGCGGCCTCTTCCACGGGCATGTTCAGCACATCGGCAATGCTCTTGCCGCGGTAGCGTACCTCCAAGGTCTCGCGGTCGTATCGTTTGCCACGGCAGGTCTCGCAGGGCACGTCCACATCGGGCAGGAAGTTCATCTCGATGGTGCGCACGCCCGCGCCCTTGCAGGACTCGCAGCGCCCACCCGGCGTGTTGAAGCTGAAGCGCCCGGCCTTGTAGCCGCGGATCTTGGCACTGGGCAACTGCGCGAACAGTTCGCGGATGTGGTCGAAAAGACCGGTGTAAGTGGCAGGGTTGCTGCGAGGCGTGCGACCGATGGGGCTCTGGTCCACTTCGATCACCTTATCGATGTGCTCCAGCCCTTTGATCGCGGTGTAGGGCATGGGCTGCGCCTCGCTGCGGTAGAAGTGTTTGCTGAGGATGGGGTAGAGCGTGTCGCCGATCAGCGTGCTCTTGCCGCTGCCACTTACGCCGGTAACGCAGATGAACTTGCCCAGCGGGAAGTCGATGTCCACGTCCTTCAGATTGTTGCCGGTGGCACCGGTGAGCAACAGGCGGTGCCCATTACCCGGTCGCCGTGTGGCAGGCACGGGTATGCGCAGGTCGCCGCGCAGGTAACGTGCCGTGGTGCTCTCGCCGAGCGCCAGTTCCTTGGGGTGGCCCTGCGCCACAATGCGCCCACCGTGTTCGCCGGCCCCGGGACCGATGTCGATCAGGTGGTCGGCGCTCATCATCATCTCCTTGTCGTGCTCCACCACCAGCACGCTGTTGCCACCGTCGCGCAGGCTGCGCAGGCTGCCGATCAAGCGCTGGTCGTCGCGCTGGTGCAGACCGATGCTGGGCTCGTCCAGGATGTAGAGCACGCCGGTTAGCTGGCTGCCGATCTGCGTGGCCAGGCGAATGCGCTGTGCCTCGCCACCGCTCAGGGTGCGTGCACTTCGGTCCAAGGTCAGGTAGTCCAGGCCCACGTCCAGCAGGAAACTGCTACGGGCCGTCACTTCCTTCACCACTTCGCGGGCGATCACGGCCTTCTTCTCGTCCAACCGTTCGGTAAGGCCCCCCATGAAGTCGTGCAGGTCGCGGATGGAGAGGTTGGCCAGTTCGCTGATGGTGCGGCCGTCCACCTTGAAGAAGAGGGCGGTGTTCTTCAGGCGTGCACCACGGCATTCCGGGCAGGCCACCATGTGCGTGAAACTGGCGGCCCATTTCTGCATGGCCTTGGTGCCCTCGCGCGCTTGTTCCAGAATGAAGGGGATGATCCCCTCGAACTGCACGGTGCGGTCGCTCAGGCCCACACTGCTGCTCACACGCAAGGGTTCGTCCGATCCGTTCAATAGAGCGGACAGCACCGAATCGTCCATGTCCTCCACCGGCGTGTCCAGATCATGACCGAAGTTCTGAAGCACGGCCTCCAACTGCTTGAAGATCCATGTGCTCTTCGCTGTGCCCAGCGCCACGATGGCGCCTTTGCGAATGCTCTTGCGCCGGTCGGGCACGATCTTGTCGAACGACACGTCCGTTACCTGGCCCAGACCGCTGCAACGCGGGCAGGCGCCGTATGGGCTATTAAAGCTGAAGAGGTTCGGCTCGGGTTCCTCGTAGGCCACGCCGCTGGTGGGGCACATCAGGTGTCGGCTCAGGAAACGGGCGTTGCCACCTTTCGGGCCGGTCACCATCAAGCTGCCCTTGCCGTACTTCATGGCCGTGGCAATGGTCTCGGCGAGGCGCTTCGTGGTGCCCGGGGTCACTTTCAGGCGGTCCACCACCAGCTCAATATCATGCACCTTGTAGCGATCAAGGCGCGGGCGCGTGGTCAGGTCGATCACTTCACCGTTCACGCGTGCCCGCAGGAAACCCTGCCGCAGCAATTGCTCGAACAGTTCGCGGTAGTGCCCTTTGCGGCCGCGCACCAGGGGGGCCAATACCAGCACGTCCTGCCCCTCGAAGGTGGTGGTCACCAGTTCCAGGATCTGCGCATCGGTGTAGCGCACCATGGGTTCGCCGGTCACGTAGGAGAAGGCGTCGGCCACGCGGGCGTAGAGCAGGCGCAGCAGGTCGTAGATCTCGGTGATGGTGCCCACCGTGCTCCGCGGATTGCGGCTGATGGTCTTTTGCTCAATGGCGATCACCGGGCTCAGGCCGGAGATCAGGTCCACATCGGGACGCTCTATGCCACCGAGGAACTGCCGCGCGTAAGCGTTGAAGGTCTCAATGTAGCGGCGCTGGCCCTCGGCATGTATGGTGTCGAAGGCCAAACTGCTCTTGCCACTGCCGCTGAGGCCGGTGATCACCACCAACTGATCGCGCGGTATGCGCACGTCCACGTTCTTCAGGTTGTGCACCCTAGCCCCCAGTACCTCAATGTACTCGTCGCCGGTGGTCGGCCCGGGGGCGCTTGTCGCCTTGGTCTTGTCCTTCACGTTCGTTCGGTGCGCAGGCATGTCAATCGGTCAGCCCGGCAGCATCGAACCCTTCCCCGGGCAGCAGGAGGGTGTAGCTTTTTCCCTCGCGGTTGGTGAGCTTGGTATCGCGCAGCCAGGGGTTCAGCAGCTTCACCGTTCGGTAATTGGTGTTCTGACGTGCGGCGAAGTCGGCAATGTCCTCAATGGGTCCGCTTACTTCAACGGAACGGGTGATGTAGGGCGGGTAGAGGTCCTTCTTCCGCAGATGGAAGCCGTAGCGCTCCGGGTCGCGGATGATCTCCTTCATGGCCAGGATGCGGAACACGTAACGGCTGGTCTCCTCGGTAAGGTGCAGGTCGAAGTAGTTGTCCTGCTTCTGTCGTGCCAGTTGTTTATCCACACCGCCCTGTCCCAGATTGTAGGCGGCAGCGGCCAATGCCCAGCTGCCATGGCGGGCCTTGGCCTCTTTCAGGTACTTGCAAGCCGCCACGGTGGCGCGTTCCACGTTGTAGCGCTCGTCGACCTCTCCGTTCACTTCCAGCCCATGGCTGATGGCCGTCTCTTTCATGAATTGCCAGTAACCGGCTGCACCTGCGGGCGATACCACGTTCGCAAGGCCGCTCTCGATCACGGCGAGGTATTTCATGTCGTCGGGCACGCCTTCGCGGCGCAGTACCTCCTCGATGAGGGGGAACCAGCGGGCGGTGCGCTTGTGGGCCAGCAGGGTGTTGCTCTGCCAGTAGGTGTTCACCAACAGTTCGCGGTCCAGACGTTCACGCACGTCCAAGCGCTCCATCGGAACGGGTTCACCGCAAAAGGTCAGTTCGTTCGGCAAGGTGAGGGAGAACACCTTGTAGTTGTCGTTGAAGGCACGCTGGTGGTCCACATCGCTCTCGTCAACGGTAGTGGAGTAGCTGAACACATGTGCACCAACGGCTCCTGCAACCAGGAGAACGCTCCATAGGGCTACGCGGCCCCAACTGACGATCCGTCCGGTGATCTTGTTCATGTCAAGCATTTGCCTTGGTCCGGCGTGTCAGCGCGAACAGCGTGCCGAACACCACCAATGCGTACGTAACGTAAAAGATGGTGTGCATGTTCTGCCAGACCGCGATGAACTTGAACATCACAAAGGTGAGGAACACGTTCAGTACGGAAATGCCAATGAATGTCAAGGCCACCTGGGCATCGCTAAGGCCGGCGTAGCTCAGGTGGTGCGTGGTATGGTCGCGCCCGCCCACGAAGGGTGAACTGCCCCGCGAAATGCGGTTGATGGACACCACGGTCGTATCCACTATGGGGAGCAGAAAGACCATAAGGGGGGCCAGGATCTGGCGTTCGGCCTCCCAGGCGCCAAGGGGAGAGGGCGCGTTCCAGAAGAAACGGATGCCCACAAAGGCCAGGAACACGCCCAGGAACTGGCTGCCGGCATCGCCCATGAACATGCGTGAGGGGTTCCAGTTGAAGAAGAGGAAGCCGAACAGGGCAGCAATGGTACCGATCATGAGCACCATGTACGCCGGATCGAACGGACCGCTCACCATGATGGCCATGCAACCCGCGGCCAGGATGGTGATGGATACCGAAGTGGTGATGCCGTCCATATTGTCCAGCATGTTGATGGAGTTCATCATGCCCACCACCCACAGCACGGTGAGCAGCATGTTGGCCCACTGCGCCTCGAACAGGTCGATGAAGGTGCCCGAAACAATGAGCAGCACGGCGCACAGCACTTGTGCAATGAATTTCAGCAGCGGACGGGTATTGTAGGCATCATCCGCAAGGCCCATCAGAAAGCCGAGCGATGTGGCGGCCAACAGGCCCAGTAGCTCGGGACGCAGCACCTGCCGGGCCTCGCCAGGGAAGATCACGCCGTGCAGCGTGAAGCTGACCAGGAAAAGGATGAAGAAGCCGATGCCACCGAAGGCCGGCTTCGAGCTGCTGCTCCAACGCACCAGCATGTGGTCGCGCTCACGTATGCCCAATGTGCGCGCAAAACGCATGAACACCGAGAAGATCAGCAGACTGAAGACCAGCGCGGCGAAGAACAGACCGCTGAAGATCAAGAACAGTTGTGCGCCGCTGTACATGGGATATCAGCGTGTTCCGGCAGTTCCGAGGTAAGTGCGGTAGCTCATGCCGTCGGCATCCTTAGGGCTCACCAGCGGGTCGGTAATGCCCCAGTCAATGGCCAGTTCGGGATCGTTCCAACGGATGGTGCGTTCTGCTGCAGGCTGGTAGTAGTTGGTACACTTGTAGAGGAACAATGTGTCGTCCTCCAGGGCCACGAACCCGTGCGCAAAGCCGGCGGGTATCCACAGCATTTCGCGCTTGGCAGCGTTCAGGTGAATGCTGAAGTGCCTGCCTTGGGTGGGGCTTCCATGGCGAAGGTCCACGGCCACGTCCAGCACGGAACCCCGGCCCACATGTACCAGCTTGCCTTGCGCATGTGGATCGGCCTGGAAGTGGAGGCCACGCAGCACACCCGCCCGCGAACTGCTCTCGTTGTCCTGCACGAACCGCACATCGGCACCCGTTAGCGCTTTGAACCGCTGCTCGTTGAACGATTCAAGGAAGAACCCACGGTCGTCGCCGAATAGGCGTGGGCGCAGCACCAGCAGGCCCTCAAGTCCGGTGGTCACTACTTCCATCATGATCTGCCCAGCAGCCAGCCCAGGAAGCCGGTCGACTTTTTCTTGCGGGTACCGCGTTCCTCGTAGTAGCCACCGCCGTACATCTGGCCGTAACCATAGCCGTAGCCGTAGCCGTAACCGTAGTTGTAGCCGTATTTGTTGCGGTCCACGTCCACGCCGTTCAGGATGGCGGCCAACTTGGTGATGTTGTTCTCGTTGATGAGCCTGTCCACGTTCTGGATGAACTGCTTCTTGCTGTAGTCCGAGCGGAAGATGTAGATGGGGTAGTCGGCCCGTTGGATCATGGGGATACCATCGGTCACCAGGCCCACCGGCGGGTTATCGATCAATACCACATCATACAAGGTGCGCAGGTGCTCCACCAGTTCGTTCATCCGTTTGCTGATGATCAGCTCTGAAGGGTTCGGTGGAATGGGGCCTGCCGTAATGAAGTCCAGCCCTTCCAACTGGCTGTGCTGGATGCAGTTCTCCAGCGTGTCCTTGTCAATGAGCAGGGTGCTCATGCCCCTGATGTTCTCCACACCGAAGCCCAAGTGGATCTTCGGCTTGCGCATGTCCAGGTCAAGGATGATCACACGCTTGCCGCTGTATGAGATGATACCCGCCAGGTTGATGGCCACGAAGGTCTTGCCCTCACCGGAAATGGTGCTGGTGATGGCAATGGTCTTGGGCCCGGTCGTGTTATCCACGAACTGCAGGTTGGTACGTATGCTACGGAAAGCCTCGGCAATGAGCGATTTGGGGTTCTTGTCGATGAGCAGTTGCGAGATGGGGATCTCCTTTTTGTACTTCGGCACCATGCCCAGCACCGAGATACTGGCGTTGGAAAGCTTGGAGATATCGCTCAGCGAGGTGATGTTGTCGTGCAGGATATAACGGATCAGCACGATCAGGAAAGAGACGATGAAGCCTGTGAGCAGGTAGGAGAGGAGCACCATGTTGCGCTTGGGCGAAAGCGGTTCCACGGGAAGCATGGCATTCTCCAGGATACGGTTCTCCGAAACGAAGCCGGCCTTGCTGATCCGGTGCTCGATCTCTTTTTCCAGCAGTTGGGTGTAGTACTTCTCGTTGATGCTGAACACGCGGGCAATGCGGGCATATTGCAGTTCCTGCTCGGGCAGCGAGAGGAAGCGCATTTCGAACTCCGACATGTGTTGTTGCAGTTCCTTCAGGCGGTCCTCGGCGCGCAGGCGAAGGTTCTCAATGCTCTGCAGGAGCATGCGTTTCTGCACACTGATCTGGTATTCCAGTGAGATCACGCCCTCGTTCTTCGGCGTGGCCTCCATGGCCATCTCGTCGCGCAGGCGGAGCAGGTCCTCCATGCTTTCGATCATTCCCCGCAACACCGTCTCGTGTGAGGTGCCCACCAGCAGGGGCATCAGGTCGTACACGTTGATCTCGGGCAGTGGTCGGTCGGTGGCATGGCCGATCTCGCGCAGCAGGCTGATCTCCATCGAGAGCTTCACGGACTCGTTCTCGAAATCGCGGCTGCGTTCGAGGAAGATGGGGGTCAATTGCTCCAGATCCGCGACCCTGTTCTCCATCTTGAAGGTCTGCAGGTGCAACTCCGATTCGCGCAGCTGCTCGAACACGGTATCCTTCTGGGAACGAATGAAGCGGATGATGCTCTCGGCGCTCTCACTGCGGCGTTCCACATCATAGTCGATGAAGGTCTCGGCCATCACCTGCGCCATGTCGCGCGCCAGGTGGCTGTTCTCGTTCTTTCCGCTGATGGTCACCGTCTTGGCGTTCGCTTCGGCGATGTTCACCGAGATCAGGCTCGCAAAGCGGTTCACCAACGAGGAGGGGGAGTTGATGCGGAAGTAGAGCGAGCCCCGCATGTCGGCATCCAGCACCTGGGCCGGGTCGTTCAGTTCGATCAGGCAACTGAAGTGCGGTGTGCGGATCACCTGGCCGCGCACGAACTCCTGGTCATAGGTCTGGCCGCCCACCACATAGCTCAACTTCAATTTGCCCGGAAGGGTCAGGTCGATGAACACCGGCTGGTCGCGGATGGTCTCGTCCAGCACGCTCAGTTCCTTCAGTCGGAAGAACGTTCGCTTGTACAGGTCCTCGGTCAATATCTGGCCGCGGTTGTAGTAGCTTACCTCCAGGTCCATGCGCTTCAGGGCCTTGCCAATGAAGAACTTGGAGCGCATCAGTTCCACATCGGCCTGCAGGTTGTTGTCCTCGTCCGCAAAGGCGTTCATGCTCAGCACCTGCTGGGCGGTGTTGCTCTCGCGCAGCTGAATGGTGGTGCGTGCCTCGTAGATGGGCGCTGTGTAGCGCAGGTAGATGAAGGCCGCGGCCAATGCGGAGAGTATGCAGAGCAGGATCCAGAAGGTGCTCCGCTTTACGATATACAGGAACAGCCCGAGCTCGAACTCATTGCTGAAGTTCGTGATGCGCTCCTTGTAGCTCTCGAAATTGAGATTACGCTGGCTGATGTCCTCGCCGACCATCGTGAACTGAGCCTTAGTTGAAGCCTCGGACAATGCCGATCACCAACAGGATGCTGGTGAGCAGGGTGATGACCGGGGTCAGGTCCTGCAGGGCCTCGCGGGCCAGATCGGGGTTGGGTTGCACATAGACCACGTCATCGCCCTGCATCACAATGTCAGCGTATTGCAGGCCCGAGATGTCCGAAAGGTCGAACTGGTACACTTTACGCTTGCCCGTGTCGGGGTCCCAGCGGAACAGCTTCACCTTGTGGGCATTGCCCCTGCGGTTCAGTCCACCTGCGGCGGCCAACGCCTCGAGCAAGGTGGTGTTGTTGTTCTCCAGGGGAATGATGCGGGCATCGCCCCCGCCTCCAGGGAATACCACCACACGGCGGTTGACCACCGTTAGCTGTACAAAGGGACGGTTGTAGAACTCTGCATAGCGTTCCTGCAGCATCAGCTCGGCCTCGCGCATGGTAAGGCCGGCCAAGGGTACACGTCCAAGCAAAGGAAGTTTCACCAGGCCGTCGTATTCCACGAAGTAGCTGAAGAGGTTGTTCCGGTTCAGAAGTGCATTGTTCTGGCGTCCGCCCATTTCGGACACCAGGTCGATCATCTTGAAACCATCGTTCGCGAAAAGCCGGAACTGCAGTTCATCGTTGATCTGGATGCGGAATCGGCGCACCCCGGCGGTGTCCGTGTAGGCATCGAACTGATGGTCGTTGGGTGTCTTGAACATGATGTCGCGGTTGATGGTGCAACCGCTCAGCAGGAACACACCCAGCACCACGGACCAGAGAATACGTCGTCGCGAACTGTTCATATCGGACAAAAGTAACGATCCGTACCCAAGGCCTTACCCCAGCAGGCTACGGTACAAATTGGCGGTGTCGTCCACCAGCCGGGTGTAGTGGTAGCGCTGGGCCACATGGTCCCAACCGCCCGCACCCATCCGTTGGCGCAGGCCATCGTTCTCCACCAGTTGCAGCAGGTTGTCACGCAGGCCCCGCAGGTCCCCACTGTCGCTCAGGAAGGCCGTGTCGCCGTATTTCACCACGTTCTCAATGCCGCCCACGCGGGTGCTTACAATGGGGCGGTTGGCGGCCTGTGCCTCAATAAGGCTCACCGGCGTGCCCTCGTTCAAGCTGGTCAGCATCACAATGTCCAGCCCCGCGTTCACGATGTCCACTTCCTTGATCCACGAGGTGAAGGTCACCGCGGCCGGGCCCACCATGGGCTTGCCGCCTGCCTGTCCGGTAGGCAGGTTCACGCCGTGGCCGAAACCGTGGCCGTTGAAGTAGGGGCCCGCCACCTGGCTCAGTCCCAATTCCCCCACGCGCTGTTGCAGGCGCTCGCGCTCTTCGCCATCGCCCACGATGAAGGCCCTGATCTTGCGGCCCGTGAGCTGGCGCAGCTCGGCGATCACGTTCAGGAAGAGGTCGTGGTTCTTGATGGGCACCAGGCGCCCCACGATGCCGATGGCGATCTCGTCCTCGGCCACGCCGTAAACCTTGCGGAACAGCGCGCGCTTGCGTTCCTGATCGGTCTGGAAGCGGCTCAGGTCGAAGCCCAGTGGGATCACGCTCACCTTGTTCGCAGCGCAGATGCGATGCTCTTCCACCAGTTCCTGCTTCTGCTTGTCGCTGATGGCGATGATGCGGCTGGACCGTGTGGCCAGGAAACGTTCGATGTTCTTGTACAACGCCGTGCGCACCGGCCCGAAGTAGCTGTGGAAAACGTGGCCGTGGAAGGTGTGCACAATGGCCTTCACGCCCAGTTCGGCGGCGGCCATGCGCCCCACGGCACCGGCCTTGGCGGCGTGGGTGTGCACGATGTCGGGCTTGTACTCGCGGATCAGTTGCTTGATGCGGCGGTAGGCTCCCCGGTCGCGCCAGGGGGCCACCTCGCGCTGCAGCTCGGGCAGTATCAGGGGCTTCACGCCCACGGCGTCCAGGATGTGGTGGCTGGCCTCTTCGCTGGCCTCCTGGCTGCCGCCCACCAACAGGGTCTCGAATTCGCCGGGCAGGTACCGGGTCAGGTAGGCCGCATTGTGCGTGGGACCGCCCAGGTTGAACCTGTTGATGATGCGCAGTACGCGTGGCATGTTCGGGGCCCGGCGAAGGTAAGCTGCGGTCGGTTCAGCGGTATGCTGTGCCGGTCTTCCTCCACCACGTCAAATAGACGAGCAAGGCATGCACGGTTGCCTGTGCCTGGCCGGGATTGCTGCCCGCCAACCGTTCGCGCACCTGCTGTACCCCTTGCCATTGCAGGCCCGCGGCCTCCACCACATCGCGTGTCAATGTGTTGTCCACCAGCGTTGCCAATGGTCCCAACAACAGGTCGCGCAGGGGTACCTCGAAGCCTTGTTTGCGGCGCGTTAGGATCTCCGGAGGAAGCAGCGCGCCAAAGGCCTCGTGCAGCAAGGCCTTGCCGTGCCCCAGCCGGAACTTGCGCTCGGCGGGCAGGCTGAAAGCGAACTCCACCACGCGGCGGTCCAGGAAGGGGGGGCGCACCTCCAACCCGTGGGCCATGCTCGTCAGGTCCACCTTGTGCAGCATGTCGTTGGGCAGCACGGTCAGCACGTCGGCCAGCAGGGCGCCGTTCATGCCGGGCATCAGCTGCACACCACGGCTCATCCCGCGTTCGCGGTCGTCCAGTTCAATGGGGGCGATGGCCGCCTTCACCAGTCGCAGGGCGTCGCCGTCCAGATCGAAGTTGGCCAGGTTCAGCCAGCGTTGATCGGCCGCAGAGCCGGCTGCCTGTGCGAAGCGGTCCAGCTTGCGGAAGGTGTCCGTGATCCGGTTGTTGCGCGAGCGGGGCAGGTGGCGCCATAGCCCACGCAGCGCCAGCACGGCCTTTTCCGTAGCACCCGGTGTGCGGTAACGCAGTTCGGCCTGGTGTTTCCGGTAGCCACCGAAGATCTCGTCGGCACCATCGCCGCTCAGGGCCACGGTCACATGCTTGCGCGTTTCGCGGCACAGGATGTAGGCCGGCAGTGCGCTGCTGTCTGCGAAGGGCTCGTCGATGGCGGCCAGCAGGTCGGTGTAGGCGGCGGCCAGCTCTTCGCGGGTCAGCTTGAAGGTGCGGTGCTCCGAGCCGATGTGGCGGGCCACCTGTTCGGCATGGCGCGTTTCGTCGAAGTAGGGGTCGTCAGCGAAGCCGATGCTGAAGGTGTGCAGGCCCTTGTGGTGGCGCGCGGCCAGTGCGCTCACAATGCTGCTGTCCAAGCCGCCGCTCAGGAAAGTGCCGATGGGCACATCGCTGATCAGCCGCAGGCGCACGGCATCGTCCATCAGCTCGCGTAGGTGTTGAACGGGTTCGGGGGCTTTGGGGTAGCTGGCAGCGGCCTCTTCCAGTTTGTACCACGCGGCGCGCTCCACGCGTTCGCCCTGCACACGCACCAGATGACCGGGCAACAGCTTGTGCGCATCGCTTCGTATGCTGTGCGGTGCCGCGATGTAGTGGTACTCGAAGTAGTTCAGCAGGCTGTGGCGGTCCACGTCGGCGCCGGGTGCCAGGGCATCCAGCACGCGCAGTTCACTGCCGAAGAGGAACCGCCCATCGCGCGTGCACCACCACAGGGGCTTGATGCCGAAGCGGTCGCGGGCCAGCAACAAGGCATCGGTCTCGGCATCGTGAATGGCCAGTGCGAAGAAACCGTTCAGATCGTGCAGGAAGGCCTCGCCCTTCACGGTGAACAAGCGCAGCACCACCTCGGTATCGGTGTGGCTGCGGAAGGTGTGGCCCTGGGCCTCCAGACCGGCGCGCAGTTCCTGGAAGTTGAAGACCTCGCCATTGAACACCATGGTGTAGCGCCCGCCTGCATCGGTAAAGGGCTGGTGACCCGCAGCGCTGGTATCGATGATGCTGAGGCGGCGGTGGCCCAGCACGGCGCGGCCCTTGGTGTAGCCGCCCTCATCGTCGGGACCGCGGTGGGCCATGGCGTGCAGGGCCTCGCGGATACGACCATCCGTCGGCGTTGCGCCGGGGCCGAGGTGGTAGCTTCCTGCAATGCCGCACATGGTGGCAAAGGTGCATGTACGAATGCAAAAGGCCGAAGGAATTCCTTCGGCCTTTCGGTTGGTACGTGGGTACGGGGTCAGAGGTGGATCACCTCGCCGTAGGCGGCGGCGGCGGCCTCCATGATGGCCTCGCTCATGGTGGGGTGGGGGTGTACGGTCTTGATGATCTCGTGGCCGGTGGTCTCCAGCTTGCGGATGCTCACGCACTCGGCGATCATCTCCGTCACGTTGGCACCGATCATGTGCGCGCCCAGCAGTTCGCCGTACTTGGCATCGAAGATGAGCTTCACAAAACCGTCCTTGTTGCCGCCCGCGCTGGCCTTGCCGCTGGCGCTGAAGGGGAACTTGCCCACCTTGATGGCGAGGCCCTTGTCCTTGGCCTGCTTCTCGGTGAGGCCCACGCTGGCCACCTCCGGGCTGCAATAGGTGCAACCGGGAATGTTGTTGTAGTCCAGCTTCTCGGGGTGGTGGCCGGCGATCTTCTCCACGCAGATGATGCCCTCGGCGCTGGCCACGTGTGCCAATGCCTGGCCGGGGGTCACGTCGCCAATGGCGTAGTAGCCCGGCATGTTGGTGGCGTAGAAGTCGTCCACCTTGATCTTGCCCTTGTCGGTGATGATGCCCACCTCCTCGAGGCCGATGCCTTCGATATTGGCCACGATACCGGCGGCGCTCAGCACGATGTCGCACTCGATCACCTGCTCGCCCTTGGCGCTCTTCACGGTCACTTTGCAGCCCTTGCCGCTGGTGTCCACCTTGGTCACTTCAGCGCTGGTCATCACCTCGATGCCCTGCTTCTTGAAGCTCTTCTCCAGCTGCTTGCTCACCTCCTCGTCCTCCACGGGCACCACGTTGGGCATGAACTCCACCAGGGTCACCTTGGTGCCGATGGCGTTGTAGAAGTAGGCGAACTCGCTGCCGATGGCACCGCTGCCCACCACCACCATGCTCTTGGGCTGGGTGGGGAGCACCATGGCCTCGCGGTAGCCGATGATCTTCTTGCCATCCTGCGGCAGGGCGGGCAGGGCACGGCTGCGGGCACCGGTGGCAATGATGATGCTCTTGGCCTCCAGCACCTGCTTCTTGCCGTCGGCGCCGGTCACTTCGATCTTGCGGCCGGGCATCAGCTTGCCGGTGCCCATCACCACATCGATCTTGTTCTTCTTCATCAGGAACTGCACGCCGTTGCTCATGCCCTTGGCCACATCGCGGCTGCGCTGCACAATGGCGGTCATGTCCGGCGTGCCGGCGGCCACGGTGATGCCGTAGTCCTTGGCATGCTGGATGTACTCGAACACCTGTGCGCTCTTCAACAGCGCCTTGGTGGGGATGCAACCCCAGTTGAGGCAGATGCCGCCCAGGGCCTCCTTTTCAACGATGGCGGTCTTCAGGCCCAGTTGGCTGGCGCGGATGGCGGCCACATAGCCACCGGGGCCACTGCCGAGAACGATCAGATCGTAGGTCATTGCGGTTGAATAGCGTTTAGCGGGGCGAAGGTAAGTGCCCGTGGAGAACCGTAGGGCCCTGCGAGAGCCTCAGGGCCCTACGGAACATCAGGGCCTTGGGCGAACGCATCGGTGCCGCTCAGTGCTGCCACCCATTTCTGGCGATACGTTGCACACCTAGTGAGCGATCAACAGGGAAGTGCGGCCGCTCCCAAGGGACCGGAGCGCAGGAGATCCCTTCCAGGTAGCCGGTGTGTCCTAACCGTGAATGGACGGGAATGAACGTGAATGAGGGCCTCCGGACCGGATGTTCGGCTAGGGGAGCATTCCCGTCCATTCCCGCCTGCCTGCCGGTAGGCAGGTTCATTCCCGGTTCACATTCTACCACCCATCACAGTTCACATCGTCCAGCAACGCTCATCGCTACATTCGCGGCACACGCAACCCCTTCCATCCCCATGGCCGAGACCCATTTCCTGCCCGATGATGCCGGTGAGACCAAACGCCCCGACCTGATCAGTGTGCTCGGCATCCTCACCTTCATCAACACGGGTGTCTTCGTCCTCATCTACGCCATCGGCCTCATCGGCATGGTGGGCGTGTCGCAGATGCCGGTGGACGAGTTCGTGACCCTGGTGATGGACGCCGCCGGCACTTACCTGCCCGACGAGGGCAAGGAGCAGTTCGATGCCATTGCCCGCATCCTGCACGCCAGCGGCACCACGCTCATGCTCATCTACCTGCTGCGCACCGTGGCCCGCCTCATGGGCGCCATCGGCATCTGGCGCGGCAAGCGCAGCGGCTTCTACCTCTACGCTGGCGCGCAGCTCGTGGGCCTCTTCCTGCCGCACATCGTGCTGCCTTGGAGCCTGCTCGGCACCTTCGGGCCGCTCATGACCGTGGCCATCACCGCGCTCTACGGCACCCAGCTCAAGCGCCTCGGTTGAGCAGGTGGCGCGCGTTGGTCCTGTGCGCCTGCATGGGCGCTTCTGTGCGTCCATCAAGAGCATTGTGAACAAGGGCAGCAGGATCGTGGTCGTTCACATCAGGCGTGCTCGGCGCGGCTTACGAAATACATTTCCATCTCCCCCTTGCCCTTGGCCTGCACTTTTCCACGCGGGGTGAACATGAATGCAGGGGTGCCGACCGGGGTCGAGGCATCCTTCACCAGCGCATACGTCGCCTCACTGATGTTCACCTGCCCCACCTCCCCGCTGCTCTCCATGCGGCTCGCCGTGTTCACCGTGTCGCCCCAGATGTCGTACTGGAACTTCTTCACGCCCACGATGCCGGCTACCACAGGACCGCTGTGGATGCCCACGCGCATCTCGAAGTAGGGCTTGCCCTGTGCCTCGCGTTCGGCCTTGTGCGTGCGCATGAACTGCTGCATCTCCAACGCGGCGCAGACCACGTCGGCGGGCGATCCGTGCTGCGGGTCCGGCAGTCCACCGGCGGCCATGTACGCATCGCCGATGGTCTTGATCTTCTCGATGCCGTACTTGGCGGTGATGTGATCGAAGGCGCTGAAGCACTCGTTGAGGTCGCGCACCAGCTCCTGTGGGCTGAGCGTCTCGCTCATCGCGGTGAAGCCCTTGAAGTCGGTGAAGAGCACGGTGACCTGGTCGATGTGCACGGCCTCGGCTGAGCCCTTCGCCTTCAGTTCCTCCGCGACCTCCTCCGGAAGGATGTTGAGCAGCAGCTCCTCGCTGCGCGCCTTTTCCTTGCTGATGCGGTTGCGCTGGAAGAAGAACACGCCGGCGAAGAGCGCCACGAGGGCGAAGCCGCCCATGAAGCCGTTGCGCACCAGCTTCTGGCGCCGCAGCTCCTGCTCGTGCGCCGCCTTCGCCACGGCCTCCTTCTTCTCGAAGTCGTACTGCATCTGCTCCTGCACCGCCTTGCGCGTGTTGGCCTCGTTCTCGATGCTGTCGCGGTAGGCGACATAGAGTTTGAAGTGCTCCAGGCCGGCGGCGGTGTTGCCCTGTGCCTCGGCCAGCTCGTACAAGGCCGCGTGCCCGTTGCGGAGCCACTCCTGCGCGCCCACCGAGCGGGCGAACGCGACCCCTTGCTCCAACTGGGTCCGGGCCTCGTCGTACCGCTTCAGCGCTGTAAGGATCTCGCCCATGTTGATGTGGAGCGCCGCCTCGTGGTACGGCGATCCGAGCTGCTTCACGAGGGGGAGCAGTTGCTCGTTCCGCTGCAAGGCCGTGGCCATGTCGCCCATGAGCTGGTAGTGATTGGCGATGGAGCCCATGCACATGACCTCGCCGAAGGGGTTGCCCAGCGCACGCGCCATGGCCAGCGCACGCTCGAGGTAGGGGAGCGACTCGTCGTAGCGCTCCAGCTCGTCGAGGATGTTGCCCAGGTTGTTGCTGGATTGTGCGATGCCGAGCGTGTCGTGCAGTGCCTCGAAGAGCGCGAGGGCCTCGCGCTGCAGGGCCACGGCCTGCCCGCCCTGGTCCATGCGGTAGTACACGTTGGACAGCGCCGACTTCAATTTGGCCACGGTGGTGGTATCGTGCGCGGCCTCGTAGTAACGCAAGGCGGCCAGGTTCTGCTTGAGGGCCTCGGGCATGTCGCCCTGCGACTCGGCCACGTGGCCCATCTTGCGCTGAAGGCTTGCCATCTGCCCGCGATCACCGAGGGTGGACCATTGCTCGAAGGAGCGGTCGTAATAGGCGCGTGCGATGGCGAAGCGCTGACCGGCGGCATGGCCCCCGCCGATGTTCTTCAGCGCCTCGGCCATGCCGGGCCTGTCGCCGATGGCTTCGGCGAGGGCGAGCGCCTGCGTGCCCAGCGCCACGGTGCTGTCCGGCAGCTCGCGCGAATAGGCCACGGCGAGCGCGTTCAACGCGCGCACGGCGCTGCTGTCGCGGCCGGCTCACGAAAGCACGGCGCGCAGGGAGTCGAGCGGTGGTTGGGCCTCACCGACCAGCGCGAGGCAGGCCAGGATGAGGACGATGGCGCTTCTGAGCTGGTTCATGGTATCAATGGTAGGCAATTGTCCAAGGTGCTCCAGAACGAGGTCACCGGGGTACTTGGAGCATACATCACGCACCCTTCGACCCTTAGAGAGCCCTTCGACAGGCTCGGACAGCGCCTCATGGTCCACAGGGTGCGCTTGGCCTTATGCACGGCCGGCAATGTCAGTGGCTTGAAAGTCCATCGGTCGAACGCGCTGACTAATGGCCCAACATCACGGACCGTGTGCCGCGCATACCGTTGTTCAGCACCTGAACGGTGTAGGGTCCGGGGGAAATGTGACCTACCGGTATCACCAGCTCGCCACTGCCGGTATGCACGGACACCACCCTTCCGCGCGCATCAAGGAGACACACCTCCACCGTGCTCGATCGGTCCGTGGGCACCACATGCAGCTGGTCGGCCAATTGCCGCAGACCAAAGGCAGCTGGTTCCATGTTGGCCACACCCGTGCCCAGCTCAACCTGTACGGCGCACGGCCATGCGTTGGTGGCGCTCCCGGCCGCGTTGTACACCTTGAGCTGCACGGTATGGCATCCCGGCGTGTTGAAGACAATGCCTTGTGGATCGCGCTCCATGCTGGTGGCCGGCACGCCCGTGGGGAATTCCCAGTACCAAGCATAGGGGTGGTTGCCGCTCTCGTCCGTTAGGTCCACAGATGTGCCGGGTAATACAGGTGCAACGGGTGCTGCCAGTTCGGGCACCGGTGCTTCAAGGCAGGCCAGTGTGGCACCGCCCTGCAACTGCCAGGTGAGCGCAAAGCCGACCCCGTTCATGCTGAAGTTGTCCACGTAAAGCAGGTACCATTCGCCGGGCTGCACGTCCAGGTAGCGCGCCCAGCCATCGCCCGCAGCGGCCTCGCTGAGGTCCATCGCAGTGTAGTTGAGACCGCCTGCGCCCGCGAGCGCGGAATAGCTGCACCGCACCGGTGCGTTCTCCACCATCCACGGTGGCTCCGCGAAGGGGCCCCACACGCCAAAGTCGTAGTCGGCGGTCTGCGTGGGTGTGATGGTGAAGCCCGCTCGCCCGGCCGAAGCCACTTGGAAGTGCATCCACACCCCTTGGCGTTCGTTGCCGAACATGCAGCCCCGGTTGGTGATGCCGAGGTCTTCCACGGTGCCCACACCGCCCTGCAGCGCACCGGTGCTGTACACCGTGTCGGTACACACGTGCGTGGCATACTGCAGGTCGGCGTGCAGGAAGGGGCCCGGTTGGGCCGATACCGACGTTGCGCATAACAGGCCCAAGGCCGCGAGTGAGCGAGGACGCATGGTAGGAAAAGGGTTTTCGTGGGTGGAACAGGCAGCGCCCGCAAGGCACTGTCCCGAAGATAGGGGTTGTCCGGCCGCGGTGACCGCGAAACACCCATTAGTGGGTATGGGCCCGCGGCCATTCACCGTGAACTTGCTCCCGTATGACCCTCCCGCAACTGTTCCCCATCTTTGATCACCATGCGCACGCCCTCCACCTTCCTGCTGCTGCTTGCCGCACACCTGTTGCACGCCCAAACGTGGGAGCTGGTCACCCCCGTGAAGACCCGCAGCGACCTGGCCGCCGTACACCTGCACAGCCCCACCGATGCCATCACCATCGACCGCACCCTGGGCTACGTGCTGCGCACCAGCGATGCCGGCGATAGCTGGGACCGCATGCCCTTCAACATGATCGATGTGCCGCGCTGCCTGGTGATGTTCGACGACCAGCGCGGCATCATCGGGGCCGACATCGGGCGCTTCTACCGCACCACCAACAACTGGAACAGCTTCACCACCGTGATCCTGAACGGCTTCGGCAATGCGGGCCGCCTCAGCTTCGTGAACGACCAACTGGGCTGGGCCGCCAGCGAGAGCGGCAAGATCGCGCGCACCACCGACGGCGGCGCCACCTGGACCCTGCAGACCAGCGGCACCACCAACGCGCTGGTGGGCCTGTACTTCGTGAACGACACGCTGGGCTTCGCTTCGGGCACCGGGGCGGTGCTGCTGCGCACCAGCAACGGCGGCGATACGTGGTCGCCCATCACCGCGCCCATCACCTACAACATGCGCGCCTTCCACTTCTTCGACGCGTTCACCGGACTGGCCGTGGGCATCGGGGGCGAGATCATCCGCACCACCGATGCGGGCCTCACCTGGACCCAACAGCCCAGCCCCACCACCAACAGCCTGCTCAACCTCTTCGTGCGCGACAACCTGCTGATCGCCGTGGGCAATGGCGGCGTGGTGATGCGCAGCACCAACGGCGGCGATACGTGGAGCGCGCAGGTGCTCGAAACGAACCAGGACCTCTACAGCGCGTACATCGACCCCAGCGGCATCGGGCTGCTCACCGGCGAGGCACGCGTGTACCGCACCACCGACCATGGCGCCACCTGGACCGCCGTGCAGATCGGCACTTTCCACACCAAGCTGACCAAGGTGAGCTTCGGCACCGACCAGCTGGGCGCCGCGGCCGGCTGGCAGACCATGGGCGGCCTGGAGAACGGCGTGGTCCGCACCACCGATGGCGGCCGCCACTGGGCCAACGCCACCACCGGCAGCGCCACTTGGGGCGGCATCCACCTGCGGGCCGATGGCGTGGGCTGGCTGGGCGGCGGCGTGGGCGCCAACCGCAGCACCAGCAACTACTTCGCCACCAGCACCAACCACCCCGGACCCAACGTGGCCATCCGCAGCACCTGGGCCTTCAGCGCGAGCACCGCCATTGTGGGCGGCGGCTACGTGAACGGCGGCTGCTACCGCACCACCAACGGCGGCAGCACCTGGCAGCAGGTGCTCACGGGCGGCAACATCTACGACATCTGGTTCGTGAACGACCAGCTCGGCTTCTGCGGCGGGCAGGGTGGTGGACTGGCACGCACCACCGACGGCGGCATTACCTGGGAGTGGCTGACCAGCCCAACCAATTCCGACATCCACAGCCTCTTCTTCCTCAACGATACGCTGGGCTATTTCGCGGGCAACGGCGGGGCACGCACCACCGATGGCGGCGACACCTGGACGCTGCTTCCCGAGCTGCCGCAGTTCACCATGAGCATCTTCTTCACCGACCCCGATACCGGCTATGCCGTGCAGTACAGCGGCTACGTGCTGCGCACCACCGATGGCGGCGACAGCTGGGACGAGGTGGTGCCCGCGCCCTTCGATGTGGGCATGAACGACGCCCAGTTGGTGGACGGCGCCCTGCTGGCCGTGGGCGACCATGGTGATGTGTTCCGCGCCGCGCTGGGTTGTCCCACCACGCCGCACATCCCCGCCGTGCTGCAGAGCGGCAACACCCTCTGCACTGCCTACCGCCCCACCATCCAGTGGTACCTCAATGGCGAGCCGCTGCCCACGGCCACGTGGCCCTGCATCACCGCCACCGAGCCGGGCACCTACACCGTGGTGGTCACCGATGCGCTGGGCTGCACCAGCGCGCCCTCGGCACCGGTGCAGGTGGTCATTACCGACGTGGAAACGCCCACCACCGCTGCGCCGCTGCTCTACCCGAACCCCGGCACCGGCACCTACCAACTGCGCTTCGCCGAGGTGCGTCCGCGCCTGCTGCAACTGCACGACCTGCAGGGCCGCCTGCTCCTCCAGCAACGCAGCACCGGCCCCAGCACCCTGCTCACTCTGGAGCACCTGCCGGCGGGCCTCTACGTGCTCAGCGCGGAAGGCGAAGGGTGGGGGATGAGGGTGGTGAAGGAGTAGGGGGGGCTGAACCCCGGCGGCTGCCCTTCGAGTGCCTCAGGGCGCTATGCCACCGGGGTTCTCGGAGCCGCTATCACCGGGGCCTTCGAGCGCCCTGCGACAGGCTCAGTGCAGCGCCTCAGGCCCCGGTTCACACCAACCGTTGTAGATGCACCCTTCGACACTTCGAGCGCCTCAGGGTGCGGGCAGCCCAAAGCGGCCTATCTTCGCACCGAGCATCCAGAGCTCGTTCAGCATCTGCTGGGCGACACCAACCGGGTAACGACGCCACGGTGGGCAAATGATGCGGGCCCCATGAGGTCAACGAAGGTCGAGGACCAACGTTACTTGTTCGTTCCGTACGGGGCCAAGGCCCCCGGGCCCCGCCGTTGCTGGATGTTCTGCTGGACTTTTTTGCACCCTGAGGCGCTCGAAGGGTGCAAAAAAGTCCCCGACCACGAACATCCCAACACCCATGAACACGCTTGAACAACCGCTTTTCTCCATTGAACACAAGGGCCAACGCATCACCGGCCGCGAGGTGATGCGCAACCGCCGCCAGCTGGTGGTGCAGCTGGTACACCCCTTCGGGCTGCTGCACACCAGCCTCTTCATGCCCGGCTTCATGGCGGCGGCGGGCGCCACCTTGGAAGGACCGCTGGGCGACGAGAAGCGCGACCTGCTGCTGCGCGATCTGTACGAGCAGGCCAGTTGGATCGCCGACCTGCTGCCCGTGCTGCAACGCGCCATGGCCGCCGACGACGGCAACACACGGGTCTTTACGCAGGACATGGAGGAGGCCCTGGACCGGGCCCACAGCGGCCAACCCCTGATCACCGCCCTGCCGTGGAAGCACCCGCGCCGCTTCCACACGGAGGTGAGCTGGTTGCGCGCCAACGCCACGCTGCCCCCGCTGCGCATCGCCTTGCCGCCCTACTCCCGCGAGCTGGAGTGGCAGGTGCTGCTGCTGCTGCACCACGCCATGCACGGGCGTTTCATCCGCTTGGAGGAGCTGGGGCATTGGGAAGGCAATTGAACCGGGGGACTTCGAAGCCACACAACACACGCCCATGCCCCTCATTCTCCATATCCCCCACGCCTCCACCGCCATCCCCGACCGGAGCGGTTACCTGGTGGACGATGTCGTGCTGCAACATGAACTGCTGCTGCTCACCGACTGGCATACGGACCACCTCTATGCCAACGCCACCGACATCGCCGTGTTGGCGCCGTTCTCGCGCATATTCTGCGATGCGGAGCGCTTCACCGACGATGCACAGGAGGTGATGGCCGCGCGCGGCATGGGTGTGCTGTACACGCACACCGACGATGGCACAACGATGCGCCACGTGGACCCAACGCTGCGTGAACACATCCTGCACACCTGGTACCAGCCGCACCATGCGCGCCTGCGGGCCGCCGTGCAACACCAGCTGCAGCAGCTGGGCACGGCGCTGGTGGTGGACTGCCATTCGTATCCCGATGCGCCCTTGCTGCGCGACCTGGACCGAACGCCATGCCGGCCCGCTTTCAGCATCGGCACTGATCCGCTGCACACCCCGCCGGAGCTCATCGCCGCCGCAGTGGCCTACTTCGCCGCGCAGGGTTACCCGCTCGCCATCGACCGGCCCTACCGCGGCACCCTGGTGCC
The DNA here is from genome assembly GCA_016788295.1 of Flavobacteriales bacterium. Taxonomy (GTDB): domain Bacteria; phylum Bacteroidota; class Bacteroidia; order Flavobacteriales_F; family PHOS-HE28; genus PHOS-HE28. Next base: position 83,317 of record JAEUSY010000030.1, on the reverse strand, counting down.
CACGCCCTGGTACGGCACCGATGCCCGCGTGCGCTCCATCATGCTGGAGGTGAACCGCGCCCTGTACCTGGAACCCGGCAGCGACCAACGCAGCGCAGGTTACGCCCGGACCCGCGAGCTGGTGCAGGGGTTCCTTGAGGTGATTCGGGAGATGGGGTAGGAGGGCGATGACTATAATACCGCACGACAATCTTCAACCTGCATCCTGTATACTTGGATAAGGAGAAGATACACGACCTTGTCGTCTTTCAGTCGAACAGACGCGGCTGTGGATCACCGGGTTCCACAGGGTATTTGAAACCACTCGGATCGGCTGGGTCTTGATAACCACCATACTTGGCAATGGCCTCTCGCACCATGTGCATGGTAGCTGGCATTTCCTTGCGCAACATGCTCGAGGTAAGAGGCAGGATGTGCCAGCCTGCTGTTGCAAGCAAGTTCATGCGCCGTTTGTCCTTTTCAACGGACACGGGGTCAATGTGGTGCTTATCGCTATCGCACTCAATGCCGAGGTTGTTCTTCATACAGAAGATGGCAAAGTCCAACTTGAACCAACGGTCACCGGCTCGTACTTCGAACTGCCTTTCGGCGGGTATGCCGGCAGCACAGAGCTCGTTCCACAGAAGGTTCTCCAATGGGCTGTCATTGAACAGCTGATTGATGTCCTTGGCCGTGAACAAACGCTTCAGCGTTGTGGGGAAGAAGATGGGGCGGCGGGGCCGCTTACTGCGGATTGGGTGCGGAAGCTGTTGCAGGCGTTCACAACCCACCACGTAATAGTCCTTGTGCGCGTTCGGGTCATGCGGTTCGTCCGGCAGGAACTCAATACGTTTCCGGATGGCAAGGCCGGTTATTGGTGAATACCACCGCACGGTGTACCTGTCGTCATCGAAGGCACGCGGCTGGTAGAACGCAATGTATGTGGCCTTCCCCTCACTGATCAGCTTGGGTGCATGCTCAACAGGGATCCGATACCAACCTTCACGCTGAGCAAGGGCGAGGTCCTTTGTTGTGGGTAAGTAGGCCACAAGGACATGGTTCTCCTCCGTATCCAGAACGATCTCCGGCTCCTTCATTTCTCCAATGATAGTGGAATGCGACCAGATACTCCGCTATCTTGCTGCAATGGAGTCATTGCGCCAACAACACATCGTGCTTGCTCGCAAAAGGGATTTTCCGTTCGAATGCGATCCGCGGTTGTTCAGCGAGGAGCAGTATTTACTCATCAGGCGTTGGGGGTATTGGTACCAAGGTCTTTCCAGTGGTGACCTTACACCATTTACGAACGAGCAAATAGCGTTCGTTGCTGCTGTGCATGGCGATAGACCGCCCAACGAGAACCATGCGGCTGCCTGGTGGCGCTATTTGAAACGTAAGGAGATCGAAGAGAAGCACGGCGACGCCATGCACAGTTCACACCAGGTGGATTCTGATACCTTCTACGATCGGGAGATGGCCAAGCAGGTGCGCAAGACCATGGGCGGTGTGAACTTGCGGGAGCATAAGCGGGGGTAAGGAGGTTGCCTCATCTGCTTCCATTCACCACAGGAGCTGTAAAATTGGGGCCATGGCCAGCAAGCACCACCTGGTGGTCGAACACCTTGAGGGCATCAAGGCGGAGATGTTCGAGCGCTATTCCACCGTGATCACGCGCTACGTGGATAAGCGCAACGGGCTCTATGCCCTGTACCGGGGCACGGACCTCTACTATGTAGGTCTGGCCCGGAACCTGAAGGGCCGGTTGAAGGACCACCTTCGGGACCGGCATGCCGGAGCGTGGGACCACTTCAGCGCCTACCTCACCCAAGGCGACCGCTTCCTGAAGGAGATGGAATCGCTCATCCTGCGCATCAGCCTGCCGGAAGGGAACCGGGTTAAAGGGAAGCTTCGTGGCTCAAGGGACATGAAGCGCGAGATGTTCCAAGAGACCAAGGCCTTGATGCACGAAGAGCTCAGCGGGTTGTTCGGGCGCAAGGCCGTGAAGGAGAAAAAGCCGGACAAGGTGAAGGCGGCCGACAACGGAACACGCACGATCTACCTGCGGCGCGATTACAAGGGAAAGACTTACCGGGCCACTTGGAGGCCGGACGGGTTGGTGAAGATGAACGGACGGATCTACTCCTCCGTTTCTGCCGCAGGCCGAGCCGTGACCAAGCGCGGAACCAACGGCCGAACCTTCTGGTGGGCACGTAACGAACACAAGGACTGGGTGTCCTTGCAGGAGCTCGGGTGGTGAACTGTATCCATGACACCATGACCAACGACGCCCTTCATCCATCCCTTCAATTGCGGATGGCCTTGCCCGCGAATGAGGAGTATCCCAAGGGCGTTCTGCCCATTCCAGCACCCATCGCAGGCACCGCCTTCTTCCCCGGCGGACATGGGCTTTGGATGGATAAGGAGGTGCCCTTCTTTCCTGATGGTGGCATCATGATCCTCGGACATGATTTCCACTCCAAGGAGGAATACGAAGCCTCACGAAAGCGCGGCGAAGAAGACCTCAACGCCCCCACGTGGCGCAACCTGCGTAGCCTGCTCGAAACCGCAGAAGTGCCGCTCCAACAATGCTTCTTCACCAACTTCTTCATGGGGCTGCGTGCCGGGAAGGAGACCACTGGTCCTTTCCCAGGGCGCAAGGACCCGGCCTTCGTTCAGCGTTGCTCCGAATTCTTCCTGTACCAGTTGCGCATCCAGCGGCCGCGCGCCGTAGTGGTGTTGGGCAGCGAGGTGCCCTCGCTGATCGCGCCGCTCGCACCACAATTGAAGCCTTGGCGCAATGCCCGGCTGGGTGACATCGATCGCGCTGGTGCCACGCGCGTGGAAGGCGTGCAGTTCGCTGATGGCCTACCGCAATGCACAGTGGTGTCGCTCATCCACCCCAGCCTGCGGCATGCCAACCTGCGGCATCGCACCAAGGCACTCGGAAGGGATGCGCATATGGTGGAGGTGGAGATGCTAAAGGCACTCCATGGTCATTAAGACCAATCGCGGTCTACTACTTAGTCTTTGGGTCTTCCACGCTCTCAAAGAACATGACGGCGAACACACAGAAGTCCTTGATGGTCTCCTTGTCCAATTCGAATTCCTTGCGGCTGCCGAGGTAATTGCGGCAGGTGGGGGAGATGGCCTTGCCCGCCCTTAGTTCTGGTACGGAGATGCACTTGATGTGCTTCTTGCTCACTACCACGATCAACGCATTGTCGTAGGGATAGTCTTTCTGGAGGTCTTTTTCCTCGAAGCTTCCACTCGCGCGGAACTTTACTTCTACAAAGTGGACACTGTTGTCCTTCGGATTCTGCACGACGAAGTCGGGCATGCGGCGGATATGCATGGCCACGTCGCTGCGCACATGGCGCAAGAGATCCATGATCGCCGGTATGGTGTTTTCCATACCGTAGCGGAACACACTGTAACCAAGGCTGAGGAACAGTTCCTGGACCAAGGTCTCAGCGATACGGCCTTTGATCATATTGTATCGGCGCGTCCACTCGCGATCACTGAGCCCACCTGTTGGTGCATCCTCCTCCTCTTCATCTGCAGTGCGGCCCTTGGACTTCGTATAGCATGTATAGCAAAGCCCACCCTCGTATTTAGTGTAGGCGCCGCAAGTGGTGCATTGTGCCATGGCCGTTAGGGGGTCTTAAATGCGTTCCACTGTCTCGCACAACGCCTGCACCTGTGCCCGGCGCTTCCGCGACTTGCTGATGAGCCGGGCGATGATGAAGCTGCCCAGCGCCAATAGGCCCAGCAGGATATACACCACCATCAGCACCGCCGATACGCGGTCGTCCTGTATGGTGGTGCTGGCGTGTGTGGTGCCATTGCTTGCCTTGGCTACGAGCAACTTATCGCCCATGCCGATCAGGGCCATGTCGCCTAACAGCAGGAGCAGGGCAAGGATGTAGAAGATGGCCTCCAGCATCATTAAGGCTGCACGGCGGCCTTGGTGTGCCAGCCAGCCGGCCTGAAGGGCAGCGGCCTGTCGTTTGGCCTCTTGGAGTTGGGTCGTGTTCATGGTCCTGTTTTCGGGTGGTCGTTCGAGACGTTGAATGACGGATGTTCCGAGATGTTCGCGCTTCATTTGCCCGGAGCACTATTGCCGGTACTTCTCCCGGAGCTCCAGCTTTTTAATGCGTGAGGTAATGGCACTGGGTTGCCTGCCGAAGACTACAGCGAGCTGCTTGGGCTTCTTGCCTTCGCAGAACAGGCGCTCCAACTTTTCATCATCTTCGGTTGTCCATGGCGCGTAGGCCATGCTGTGTTGCTCCCTGATCAGTGCCACTGAATAGGATTTGGCCTTTTCCTCGTTCACCGAAGCAGGTTGTAGCGGTGGTTCCGGCTCCATGGCAAGTGCCTTGCGGAGGTCCTGTCGTTCGGCCATCAAGCGCCGGGCCTCCATCTGTATGGCTTTCTCGCTGCGCTGGAACACGATGCTCAGGAACTTCAGGTCGTTCGTATTGGGAAGCACCTTGGCCAGTAGGTCCTGTTCGGCAGCACGCCATGGCTCCTGGGAGCGGGCGTGCTCGGTCCGAACAACGCGCGAATTCGTTTGATCCAAGGGATAGGTCATCGGAAGTTGAAGCACACGCTCGGCCAACGCATGCCTACTCTTCGCACTGATCCGATTGAAAAGTGCGCCGCTGAAGTATTCGCTCTTGATGATCGGACGCCGAGGACTTTTCGTTGGCGCACCGCCGAGTGCTTTCAATGCATCGTTCAACGCCTTGGTGACCTGCTTCCTACGCAGCACGTGGGTGGGTTCAAACTCTTCCCCGGTCTCGGGATCGCACCCGGCAGCTAAAGCGCCGAGTATTTCGATGGTCTTGGGATCAGCCATGACTTGTTCCAGGCAAGCTATTCTTTTTTCCTTCCGGCTTTCACCCCCACCCTTCCGCCAGCACCTCCGCCTGCTTGATCACCAAGGCAACGGCGTCCTCCTGGCCCTCGGGTGGGTACTTGTACTTCTTCAGTAGTTGCCGGATCATCAGCCGCATGCTGGCGCGCACGCTCTCGCGGTGCTGCCAGTCCACGGTGGTGCTCTTGCGCATGCGCTCGGTGAGCTCCACGGCCAGCTTCTTCAAGGTCTCATCTCCCATGGCCAGGAGCACCTCGGACTTGGCGGCCAGCGCGTCGTAGAAGGCGATCTCGTCCGTGTTCAGGCCCAGGTGCTCGTTGCGCTCCAGTGCGGACTTGAGGTCCCTGGCCATGTTGATCAGTTCCTCGATCACCTGCGCGCTCTCGATCGCACGGTTATGGTAGCGGCGCAGGCTTTCCAGCAGGCGCTCGCTGTAGGTGCGTTCTTGGACCACATTGTTGCGACTGCGTGCTTTGATCTCGTCGCGCAGCAGGCGGGCCAGCAGCTCCACCGCGAAGTTCTTCTGCGGCAGGTGGCGCAGGTCGTCCAGGAACTTCGCGTCCAGTAGGCCGATGTTCGGCTTGTCCAGCCCCGCCAGTGCGAACACGTCGGTGACACCCTCGGCCACCACGGCATTGTCCAGGATGTGCTTCAGCAGGCTGTTCTTCTGCGTTTCGCTCAGGCGCTTGTCCACCACGGTGTTCTTCATGATCACCGCCTTGATGGCTTCGAAGAAGGCGATCTCCTTCTTCAGCGGTTCCACCTCGTCCAGGTTGTTGCAGAAGGAGTAGGCCACGCTCACGGCCGCCATCTCATCCAGGAAGTGTTTCTTCCGCTCATCCGTAGCCAGGATGTGGTTGGTGGCGGGCACCAGGAGGGGTAGGGGCTTGGTGGCGTAGGCGCTGTAGTCGAAACCGCGGAAGAGCTCGCGCACCACGCCAAGCTTGCCGAGCAACTGCTTGTAGGCTTCCTGCACCTGCGCGGCGGGATCGCCCTTGCCCTGCGCATCGGTGTATTCCTTGATCGCCTTGCGCAGATCGCTGGCGATGCCGATGTAGTCCACCACCAGCCCCCCGGGCTTGTCGGCGAACACGCGGTTCACACGGGCGATGGCCTGCATCAGGTTGCTACCGTGCATCGGTTTGTCCACGTACATGGTGTGGCAGCACGGCACGTCAAAGCCGGTGAGCCACATGTCGCGCACGATAACCAGGCGCAGCGTATCGTCCGGCTTCTTGAAGCGCTTCTCCAGCTCCTTGCGCTGTTGCTTGGTATAGAGGTGCGGTTGGAGCTGCGCCTCGTCCGTGGCGTTGCCGGTCATCACCACGCGCAGGGCACCATCGCTGGCGCTGTAGCCTTTGCCGGGCTCCAGGGTGCCCGCCCATTGCGGACGCAGCTTCACCAACTCGTTGAAGAGGTCCACACAGATCTGGCGGCTCATGCACACGATCATGGCCTTGCCCTCCAACGCAGCGGTGCGCGTCTCGAAATGCTTCACGAGGTCGGCCGCGACCTGTTCCAGGCGAGGCTTGGCCCCGACCAGCTTCGCCAGCTCGGCCCACTTGCTCTTGGTCTTCTCGCGCAGCAGCACGCTCTCCTCGTCCTCCACCACCTCATCCACCTCCTTGTTCAGCTGCTCGATCTGCGCGGCGTTCACGTCCAGCTTGGCCAGGCGGCTCTCGTAGAGGATGGGCACGGTGGCCTTGTCGTCCACGGCATCCTGGATGTCGTAGATGCTCACGTAATCACCGAAGACGCGGCGCGTGTCCTTGTCCTTGGTGCTGATGGGCGTGCCCGTGAAGCCGATGAAACTGGCGTTAGGCAGCGCATCGCGCATGTACTTGGAAAAGCCGAAGACGTACTCGCCGGTCTTTGTGTTCAGGCGGCCCTTCTGGCCGTACTGGCTGCGGTGCGCCTCGTCGCTGATCACCACCACGTTGCTGCGCTCGCACAGCACGGGGTGCGCGCCCTCACCCTCCTGCAGGCCGAACTTCTGCACCGTGGTGAAGAAGATGCCTCCGCTCTGCACGGCCGCCAGTTTCTCGCGCAGCTCGTCGCGGCTCTCCACTTGCACGGGCTGTTGCTTCAGCAGGTCCTGCGCGTTGCTGAACTGCTGGAAGAGCTGGCCATCCAGGTCGTTGCGGTCGGTGACCACCACCAGGGTGGGGTTCTGCATCTCGGGCTGCTGCAACAGCTTGCCCGCGTAGCAGGCCATGCTGATGCTCTTGCCGCTGCCCTGGGTGTGCCAGAAAACCCCGGCCTTGCGGCTGCCTGGTTCCACTTCGCGGCCGTAGGTGGCGCGCGGCTCTGCAACGATGCCCTTATCCGGTGCCCGACTGGCGATCAGCGTGGCCTTCACCGCCTCGCGCACCCCGTGGAACTGATGGTAGCCCGCGATCTTCTTGATCAGCCGGTCGCCGTCCTTCTCGAAGAGGATGAAGTAGCGCAGGTAGTCCAGCAGCAGCGCGCGGTCGAAGAAGCCGCGTACCAGCGTTTCCAGCTCGAACTCCACGCTGGGCTTATCGTCCTCGTGCTTCACCACGCGCCAGGGCATGTACCACTCGGGCGTGGCGTTGAGGCTGCCGATGCGCGCGTTGAACCCATCGCTCACCACCAGCGCGACGTTGCTGGTGAAGAGCGGGTCGATCTGCTCCTTGTAGGTGGCGAGCTGGTGGTAAGCATGCCACACGTCGGCGTCCTCGTCCACCGGGTTCTTCAGCTCGATCACCGCCAGCGGCAGGCCGTTCACGAAGGCGATGAGGTCGGGCCTTCTCGGCTGCTTCGTTCCCGTGATGGTGAACTGGTCAACGATCAGGAAGTCGTTGTTGTCCGGGTTTTGGAAGTCTAGCAGTCGCGCGTGGTCGTATCCCGGCCCTGAGCCGGGATCCCGACCCTCGCGCCAATCCACCGGCACGCCATCCAGCAGCAGGCGGTGGAAGGCCTGGTTGCGCTTCACCAAGGTGGGCTCGTTCACCGTGGTGGCTGCGTGCAGGGCCTTCGCGATGGCCTCGGACGGCAGTTGTGGATTCAGGCGTTCCAAGGCTTCACGCAAGCGCTCGCGCAGCACCACCTCGTTGTAGCTCGTGCGCTCGGGTACCGGGCCATCTGGGGCGATGTCCGGTCCAGCGGCATGCGCCCAGCCGACCTCCTGGAACCAGGAGAGGGCGAGTTGCTCGAGCTGGGATTCGGTGATCATGCGGAAAGGCAAGGTAACGGCCCCTCCTAAGGACACTTGAAGTCATTCCGAGTCTTGATCGCATTCTCGATCCAGGTCTCGATGTTGTTCGCGATGTAGTTGTAAACGTCCGTGCTTGTTGAGTATGGTGGGTTGTAGACGTCAACCACACTATCCATCTGAACCTTGCCATCGCACAGCGTGAATGTGGAGAAGGGATTACTGCCTGCCGTACTCTGTTTGCTATCCTGATCCTTGAGATTATGGATGCGAACGCCCACAACTCCCTTCCCCAATGACCACGCTCTCTTGATCTCATGCTTGATCCACCTCCTGCTGGCAGTTTCGCTGCCGATGAGCACAACCAAACATGACTTGCCACTTAAGTGATCTTCAATCCACTTCTCAATGTTGGCGTCCCCCTTCTTCTTGACTTCTTCCCAGTCGTTCTTAGAAACAGGTGCATCACCTTCGATGACACCGATGTTCCGAACTTGTTGTGTCCGCCAGAAGTCGTTGGCGAAATGGAAGCTGTAGAAAACCTTGCGCTTTGCCATGATGGGTACTTATTGGTGGTTTTTCAGTGTTCGGATCGGATCCGAATGGCCTCTTCGATCCAATTCGGTAGTCGCGCAGCAATTGTGCGATAAGCGTCGGTACTGCTACCAAGGAACCAAGCCGGGTCATGCGTAGGCAGCACCGAAGACAGGTTAACGCCGTCAACGCTCAACCCGGTAAAGGGACTTGAGCCTTCAGAACCCGTTCGGCCGAGTCGATCCTTGAGCTTGTGAACGTGAATGCCGAGGACTCCCATGCCTTGTCTCCAGCTCTCCTTTATCTCGAACGTGATCCACTTCCTACCCGCCGTCTTTTCCCCAATCAGCACAACCGTGCAGGACTTACCGTGCAATTGAGTTCGAATCCATCGTTCGATAGCAGGGTCACCTCCGCGCTTGACGGCTTCCCAGTCATTGTCGGTAGCTGGTCGGTTTCCTGATACTACACCCATGTTTCTCACCTGCGACGCTCTCCAGTTGTCCGCCTTGTAATGGAAGCTGTAAAATACTCGTCTGGCCATTGGTCCATACAAAGTCAAACTCGCATTGACTTCATCTCCGTGATGGTGCCATCCAAATTTCGAACTACGACTGGCACGCCTACAGAACGGGCGTCGATGTGCCGATATAGGCCGAGGTATTCCGCACCATAGGTCGTGTAGTTCTTTTCGGTCGGCAGAATGAGAATGCGTTCGGTAGGCTTTACTCCATCAGCGTACCCAATTTCCCAAGGACACCAGCGGCTGGGCGCTGAGTTCTCGGTAGCCAGGTAAAGGAACCAATGCAGTTCCTCAATCTTTGATTGAATGCGCGCTGCCGTCTCTTGATTCGGGTGGTTGGGCATGTTCGCATCCTCCCAGTCGATGTACAGGTCAAAACCAACCGAGGCCAAGAAGGCCTGCACGCATTTCGCAAGCTCCCTGTCTTTGTGACTGTGGCATAGAAAGGCCGTTTGCCTTCCTTGTCGCTTCGCCTCCCAAAGCAACGAGGCAGAAGGTGTGGAGGCCCGATTTGAGAATGCCAGGATTTCCGACTGCTTGATTGCCATGTTCAGTTCTTCTGAAGTTCCTTGACCAAGCGCATCACGGCTTGAATGAGTTCGGCTGGGGTCTTTGACTTGTCCCCTAGAATTGCGTAGTCAGTTTTGAACGCAGGCGATGCTCCAGGAAAATAGGTGTCCCAGTCCCCTTGCACTTTCTTCCATATTTCTTCGGCCATAAAGCCAGTTGCGCCAACCGCTATAGGTTTAATGCCTTGGGCACTGCTTATGGTGAACTCCTCGTCAACACCATTCGACAGGACTGTCGTTCCCCCTTCAAGCTTGTTGCCGAAAATGAAGACTGCGATTCCTGCATACGCCAACATGGCCTTTCTGTAGGCTGTCCATTTTGCGGCGCGATCAATGCCGCCGGTTATGACCTGGGGGAATGGGCGCATGACCAGATCTTCATCTGTAACGGTTTTGCCGGCGTTGTCCAAATAGGCCAAGGTGCCGTTGATCACCGCACTGCCGATCTCAACGCCGAACCCTGTGATGATCCGATTGCGGGCCGTGGCCAGAGCGTAGCTCAGGTCATGTGTGAACTGAAGGGCGTTGTCCCGAGTCCAAGCACCATACTCATGAGCGGCTCCTGAAATGAACACAGACGTTCGTTTATACTGTGTGGCAACCTTCTCTAGTAATGATGTTATTTCCGGGTACGTGTCAACGAGCACAGTTAGAATGCCGAACCGCTTCAGGTCTTTGATGAAGTACTGTTGCCGGAGCTCGTCATAGTTCAAAGTACCAGCGGCTTGGCCCGGTTCCTTGGCAACCCTCTTCATTATGCAATAGTGCTGCCGAGGATCGCCGGTGTGTCCTGAGCGGATCCGGCCAAGGATGTAGTCGATATTGGGATCGGTGAAGCTCAACCCCAGAAAAAGGAAGGTGCGCTCAATGAAGTCTCCACTCAAGGCCTGAACGAAGGCCTCCATTTTCCGGGGGTAGCGCTCATAGTCATCCTTACTTATCACAGCGTCCTCCGCTAGGTCAACATCACCATGCATCTTATAAACCGTCACGTCTCTATCAGGGCTCGTGACCCGTAGTTGTTTGGCATTGTACTTAACATCAGGAGTCTTCTTCACCTGCCTGAGAGCTTGCTCTATCAGTTGGTCGTAGTTGGTTGTCCAATAGACCTGAAGGGGAAGCTCAGCAAGGATGAGGTGGCTTCTCTGAGGTGAACCATAGCGTTTGAACTCGCTCACGATTCTCTGCGTCAACCCTGTCTTGCTTCCCGTTTGGTTTATGTAGTACTGGGCGACGGTCACGAGATCCTGCTCTTTGTCCGGATCAAGGCGTAGGTCTTTGATCGCATCATCGAGCAGCCCTTTCCAATCCAAATAGCCAGCTGGGATGGATAAGCCAGCACCAATGAATGCTGCCGCGTTCTTACTGTGTAGGGCCTTGAGATAATCCCGGATGAACGTTCCCGAGTCTATGTCTTCACGCATTGTCATTTGATGGGGATTGGAATTGGTCCGCGCACTCGTGATTCACGCCATGAGGGTTGCTACTCCTCTACCTCTACGATTTCAACATTCTCCAAGAACTCTTCCATGCTGTCGTAGACGCCACCGGCGTCATACACTTGGTCATTCCCTTCGTTGGCGTCATACAGCAGATCGTATTGCTCCTGTGTAATCTCATCAAGCGACGAAAGCACCTTTGACGTCCTTCGCGATGTCATGAAGCTTGACGCGTTGTAATGTGCATCAACGAGTGCTTGCTGCATACTGGCGCACGTAACATCATGCTCCAGTAGAACGCGCACAATGGCTTCCGCAAGCTCCCTGGGGTGGTTCAGGTCACCCTTCAAAGCTTGTATGTCACCCATGAAGCCATAAGGTATGGTACCCAGGCTTACGGGAATGACTGGCTTCTTTCGGCCCAAGGCGATCCCGATCTCTTGATCTGTCCAAAGGCTCTGGTGAAAGTCAGGAGTGAGCAAGGCCACAAGCGCATCACATTCCTTGATGGACCGATTGATCTCCTTCAGCCAGACCCGTGAAGGTGCTATGTCCTCGTGCGCCACAAAGCATGAAGTACCGTAGTACTCAAGCTCCTCCTTCAGGGCCATGATCTGCGGGCCATACTTCGCTTCGTGACTTAGGAAGATGGAGACCGGCTCCCAATCGTCATATGGTTCATACTTCGCCATCTGATACTCACGCTTCGTGCATTAACCCCGTGCTCACTTTGTTTCGATCACAATGCTGTTCTCGAAGTCCTTGCAGCAGAAGCCAGACTTCTGCACCGTGAACATCTTCTGCTTGTCCGCGATCAACGTGATGGTCCCCCGCCCAGGCTTATGCTGAGCGCATGACTTGTCGCGCACATGTTTCTTGATCGAGTCGGCCATTCCTTCAGTGGCTGCGTTCGCGGCCGCTACCGTGATGGAATCTCCAATATTCGCGCCGCTCGGCTTGCTCAAGAGCTTGGTTCGGATTTCAATCATGCTGTAGAGGTTGTAGTTGAAGCGTGTCCGGCGGGGCTCTTGCCAGCAAGCCAGCGCAGTATGGCGGGCACTGGTTCTGGAATCGTCAGACCTGGTTCCATGGCGATCAAACGCGCCTTCGTTGGCTTGCCGGTTTGGGCGAACTTCTGGCAGAGCTTCTGGTAGACAGGCTCTGTAAGTGCTGCCCTCAAATGGTCCTCGTATTTCTTCTTGAAGCACCAAACCTGTACGGTTCCATCTTGACGTGCTAGTCCGTCCAAGGCCTTGTTGAACTCCTTCTCCTCTTCCCGCTTGTTGTCGAAGTCGCCGGCGTCCTCGTCATAGACAATGCCCGTGGGGATGCCGAATGAAATGGCAATGCTCGCGAAGTCAGGTAGGTTACGCTTCCCTCCAACTTCAACGATGGTTGCGCCCTCACGGTCCAGGTCAAGCCCGAGTTGCTTGGCATACTCCGGAAGGACAAGTTTCTCCGTGTCTCCTTCGACCAGTAAGAGTCGCTTGGCGAAGAAGAGTTCATTCCTTTCGGGGTCGAGTTCCTTGATGAGCTTCTCCTTGAACTTGTCATTGGTTGGCAAGTCGGACTTTCGAACAGCGGTACCATCGCTTTCCTTTCGCACCAACGCGACCTCGTGATAGTTGGGGACCGACACAAAATGCGGCGAGTGAGTAGTATAGATGACCTGATTCGTCAATGCGATCTCCCGAATGGTCTTGTACAGTGACCGTTGCATTTGTGGATGCAAGAACATCTCGGGTTCTTCAATCAATAGGATCGCTCCCTTCTTTCTCCGCTCCTCAAAGGCCTGTAGGATCGATAGAACCAAGGCGTTCTGAATGCCCTCACCAAGTTCCGTTGCGCTCACAGAATAGTCGCATTCACGTACCCGCAGATCCAAAGACTTGTAAAAGTCCATGGTGCTAAAGGGAGAGAAGAAGAGGTCGAGCTTGTCAGCGTCAAGTATCGGGTCAAGCCCCAATTGCCTGAGCGCATTCTGCTTTATCGAAGTCTCTAGATCATCGAAAGACTTCGTCCGCAAGAGTTTGACCGCATGCTCCATCAACTGTCGGAAGCGCTCCAAACGTTGTACATCGTGTTCCGTCCCATCGGCTTTCCGAACCTTGACAGTCTGCCCTGGGTCGCTCAGTTCCTTGTCGATGTCGGTGAACAGCTGTCGAAGCATCGAAAAGCGCGCACCCGGCAAGTGATCCTTGAGCGAACGATTGGTGCCTATGTAGATCAGCGGGACACCATCGCGCACTTCTGCCGGGATGTTCACCAGTCTTTCAAACTTTGGCGGCACGCCTTTCTTGGGCACGCCTGCCCATACCGTGGGTGACTCACCGTCATCCCCAAGGCACTTCTGCTCGAAGCGACGTGTTCCTTTATCGGCCCCAACCTTATACCGGGTGTAATCGAATGAAAGGGTTCGCACATCTACGGTAGGAGCATCCTTCAGCTTCCTATAGGGTATGGCGGGTTCGAAAGAGACCTTGATCGAGATATCTGAATCCGTCTTGTGCGCGTATACATCCGACTCCTCAAAGGAGTTCACGCTGAGCCATCCACCGCCGAGAACACGATGAAGAGCTTGGAGAATGTTGCTTTTGCCAGCATTGTTCGGACCTACTAAGCATAGGACCTCGGGCACCTCCAAGTCAAGCTGGCGAACCGATCTGAAGTTGTCGATCTGTATGCGCGATATCCTCATGCTACGGTCTTATGCGCTGCCTTCACCCTCACCTCCCCCCGCATCAGCTTCGGCAGCAGCGTGTCACGCAGCGCGGTGAGGGTTCGCGTTTCAAGATTGTTCGCCACCATTCGGTCAAGCAGCGGCGCGATCACTTCATCCCCGCGCTTCAGCAGTTCGAATGGTGGTATAGGAACAGGTACCTTCAAGTGATTCCGGTTGATGTGCCCCATGGTCGTCGCCTTGTTCGACGCGATGCCTTGGAACTCGGGCATATAATGCTGGGTCCACAGGTAGTAGAACCACTTCGGGAACTTATCTGAAGTGACCTTGAAGAGGTGCTGGTTCAGCGCGGCCTTGCCGCCGCACCAAAGGATCGCCATCAGTGATCCCGACCAGGAGAACACCACATCTCCGTCATCTAGGATGCACTCCGGGTCGATGCTTGGCGAAGCCCACTCCCCCGAATCAGGAAGCCCGGTCCGCATTTGAGCGATCTTGACCGCAGGCAATGCTTCTTCACCGTCCTTCGGACGGAACTTCTGAAGCGCTAGGCCATTCCGATAGTAGGCGACCTCATCCAACATCATCGTTTTCCACCCCTCCTCCGCCTTGCCGCCTTCGCTGAAGCTTCGGCGTCCACCCTCCACGAACCACTCCTTGAACACCGCCTGCGCCAGCGCCTCCAAGGTGCCGTTCATCCGCCGGTTTAGCTCGATCTTGTCATCCAGCGCGCCGAGGATGGACGCAATGGAACGTTGCGTTTCAAGAGGAGGCAGTGAAACAGGCGTGCGCTTCAGAATACCCAAATTGGTATGGGGTACGCCGACCCTAATCGCATTGGTGAAGACGTATTGTTGCTGTTCAGGCGATCTGAACAGATAATACAAGAACAGCGGGTCTGCTAACTCCAGATTGGGAGTCAGCTTCATTTGACTTTGAGACGTGATGTATACGGGATAGGCCCCATCTGGCACAAGGGCCACTTGGCCAAGTGTTCCTCTTTGGGTAAAGATCACATCCCCAGGTCGAGCCCAGTTTGCAGCCAGTTCATCGGCCTTGTCGTTCGACACAAATACAAAGTCTCCCCCTATATAGCGGGCCTGCATGTTCTTACCCTGAATAACAGGTACACCGGCACCGACGAAGTCCCGGGTAGTCAGGTTGGATCCGAACGGACCGCCAACAAGCGCATTACGCTGCGGCGCAGCGATTTCGTGAAGCTCGAAATCTACCCAGCGCTCAGTCATTGAACACAAGAGTTTCAAGCGATTTCCTGATCTTCTTCTCGAGTCGTGCGGCTTCGTCGAACTGTGCCTCGAGGTCGTCGGTTAACTCGGCTAGCTTCTGTTTGATTGGAACGCCGTCGTCGTCAGCTTCTCCAGCCCCGACATACCTCCCCGGCGTCAGCACGAAATCGTGCTTGGTGATCTCATCCAGCGAGGCGCCTTTGCAGAAGCCGGGCACGTCCGCATGGTCCTTCCCTCTTTGCCACTTGTGCAAGGCCCCGGTGATCCGCTCGATGTCCTCCAACGTGAAATCGCGCAGCACGCGGTCCTTCATATAGCCCAGGTTCCGTGCGTCGATGAAGAGCACCTCGCCTGACCGGTCGCGCCGCCCACCGCCGCCCTTCTTGTTCTTAGTAAGGAACCAGATGCACGCTGGTATCTGCGTGTTGGTGAAGAGCTGGCCGGGCAGGGCCACCATGCATTCCACCAGATCGGCCTCCACCAGCTTGCGGCGGATCTCGCCCTCGCCGCCGGTGTTGCTGCTCATGCTGCCATTGGCCAGCAGCAGGGCCATGCTGCCCTTGGGCGCCAGGTGGTGCAGCATGTGCTGCAGCCACGCGAAGTTGGCGTTGCCTTGCGGGGGCGTGCCGTAGGCCCAACGCGCATCGCCCTCCAGCCGCGCATCCCACCACTCCTTCACGTTGAAGGGCGGGTTGGCCATCACATAATCCGCGCGCAGGGCGGGGTGCTGGTCGTTGGTGAAGGTGTTGGCGGGCTCCTTGCCGAAGTTGAAGTCGATGCCGCGGATGGCCATGTTCATGGCCGCCAGCCGCCAGGTGGTGGGGTTGCTCTCCTGGCCGTACACGCTGATGTCGCCCAGCCGGCCGCCGAACTGCTCGATGAACTCCTCGCTTTGTACAAAGAACCCACCGCTGCCCATGGCGGGGTCGTAGATGCGGCCCTTGTAGGGTTCCAGCATGCGCACGATGAGGCTCACGATGCTCTTGGGCGTGTAGTACTGCCCGCCCTTCTTGCCCTCGGCCAGCGCGAACTGCCCCAGGAAGTACTCGTACACGTGGCCCAGGATGTCCTTGGCGTGCAAGGAGCCGTGCACGAAGGGGATGGTGGCGATGAGGTCGATGAGCGAGCCGAGGTTCGCGGGGTCGAGCTGGAGCTGGGTGTAGGTCTTGTTGAGGACGTTCTTCAGCTTGGGGTTCTCGCGCTCGATGGCGTCCAGCGCATCGTCGATGAGCTTGCCGAGGGAAGAGATGGTGTAGGTGCCCTGCCCGCCATCCTTCGCGGGCGGATGATCATCCGCCCGTACCGGCCCCAAGGAGATCTTGGAGCCGGGCGGGAGCTTTGCGCTCCCTTGGATATTCTTCCATCGCGCGAGTGCGGGCACCCAGAACACGTTCTGCTGGGTGTAGTAGTCGCGCAGCTCCAGCTCGGCCGCTATCGCAGCCTCGTACATCTCAGAGGCCTTGAAATCCTTGGGATCAATGAAGAAGTCGCTCTTCGGGTCCTTCAGCATCTTCTCCACTTCCTGCTGCCGCAGCTCGAAGCTGTCGCTGACGTACTTGAGGAAGATGAGGCCGAGCACAGCATGCTTGTACACGGCGGCATCGAGGCTGGAACGCAGGCGGTCGGCGGCGGTCCAGAGCTTCTTGTCGAGCTCGCGGAGGAAGGCTTGTTCGTTGTCGGTGCTCATGGGCTTGTCTTGGCCGTTGGGCTTGGAGGCTTGTGGGCTAAAAGCCTCTCCACTTCGCGGCGTTGCTTGGTCACAGGCATTGTAGTTTCAGGGGCCAATAGGTTACCGGCCAGTGGCACACCGGCTTCTTGGCCCTTGGCCACCTGCATGCTGCCGCCCTTGCCCAGGCGGATGAGGCCTTTGGAGGCCATGGATTCCTTGGCCTGGGCCACTTGCTCCTTGGTCCACCCCAAGGCAGTGGCCGCCTGCTTGGGGCCCAGGCTGGTGTGCTGGGTCAAGAGGGAGAGCAGCTGGTGTTCGTGGTCGCTCATTCGGGGCCTCAAAATAGCACCCCCACTTTGCCAAAATGTGTCGTAGGGGGTGCTGCAATGGCGGTCGCAAGCTAACGGCCCGTTGGATCCGGGGGGGTGTGAAAAAGACGTGGTCGGAGCAGGAAGTTATTAAGAACGACTGTGGAAAAGGGGGGGTGTATGGTAGCTCAATAGCCTCATATCCAAAGGGATATGCCGGAGGCGAAAGCTTGAGCGGGAATAAGGTGAAGGGGAAGCGTGCGGGCCCAACGGTGCACACGTGCCGATCCGTTCGGGCCGAAAAGCCACCGGCCCAAGAAGCCAAAAGACCACTTGCGCTCCGCGCACCCATGGCGGGCACCAAGAGGCCTATGGCCGATGGCCCAAGCCAGGGTGGCACACCTGCTTGCCGGAGGCCAGGCCAAGAGGCTAGCAGGCCGCACAGCTTCGTTGCCAAGGACCATAAAGCCACTTGCGCTCCGCGCACCTGGCGAACGCCGGTCCGGTCCGTGGGCCATTGGTCGTTGGTCCATAGGTGGTGGAGCTGCGTGCCCGAGGCAGGGCCGAACGGCCAGCTGGCAAGGGGTACAGCGGGAATGGCATGCGCGCCAATGGGGCAGGAGGGGTGGGGTTATCAACCATTTTGGGCGCCCTGATCGTTGATAAAAAGGGGGGCTACCCTGTGAAAAAGACGTTAACACCCCCCGGGGGGTGTGGTCGTTCCTTTGACCGGAACCCAACCCCCGAAAACCATGAGCACACTACGCATCGCCAGCTTCAATGTGGAGAACCTGTTCCGCCGCGCCAAACTGCTGAACCTGGAGGACCGCGCCGAGACCACTCGCCTGCTGGGGCTGGTGGACCAATTGCAGGCCGTGCTGAAGAAGAGCAGCTACACGGCGGCCGACAAAGCCAAGATCGTGCAGCTCAGCGCCGACCTGAAGGGCTATGCCGGCGTGCGCGAGGACCGGGGCAAGCTCTTCAGCGGGCAGGGCACCAGCAAGGTGGCCGCCAGTGGCAAGGGCGATTGGGATGGCGAGATCACCTTCAACCAGGAGAAGGTGGCCGATGGCGCGCGCAAGAGCACGGCGGCGGTGATGAAGGCGGTGAAGGCCGATGTGTGCTGCGTGGTGGAGGCGGAGAGCCGCCCGGTGCTGAAGAGCTTCAACAGCGAGATGCTCACGGGCGCCACGCGCTTCGACTACCCCTTCCTGATCGATGGCAACGACCAGCGGGGCATTGATGTGGGCGTGCTGAGCAAGTTGCCCATCGGCCCGGTGCACACGCACATGTTCGAGAAGAGCGGCAGCACGGCCTTGTTCAGTCGCGATTGCCTGCACGTGGAGCTGTTGCTGCCCGATGGCCGCACGCTGCACCTGCTGTGCAACCACCTGAAGAGCAAGATGAACAACGATGCGGCCAGCGATACGCGCCGCAAGTTGCAGGCCGACCGCATTGCGGAGATCCTCACCGAGAAGTTCGACCTGCGCAACGACCTGGTGGTGGTGGCCGGCGACATGAACGACACGCCCACGAGCGCCACGCTGCAGAAGCTGCTGGGCAAGGCGAACCTGTACGATGCCCTGAAGCTGCAGTTCGGCAACGACATGCAGCAGCGCTGGACCTACAAGTACCGCAACCAGCTGGACCAGATCGACTACCTGCTGATCAGCCGTCCGCTGAAGGACGCTTTTGTGCAGGCCGGTGTGGAGCGCCGCGGCATCCACGGTGTGGAGGACATCACCGGAGTAAAGCCATTCCCCAGTGTGACCAGCTACAGCAACCACGCCAGCGACCATGCCGCCGTGTGGGTGGATGTGGAGCTGTGAGCGAAGGCTTGCCTGACAACCATTCAACGCGGACGATCATGTTCAACCGAAGCATCGCTGTGCTGTTCGACCTACGCCTGGTCGTGTTGTTCCTGCTGTTCAAGGTTCCGCTCCTGGCCCTTGCCCAAGAGCCGACCACTACTGACCGATTGGAACGGGTCATCGGCCTGCAACAGGGTTTCAAATTGACGGCAGATACGCTTGCCTTGCGGGCGTACTTCAAGGGCCTGAAGGCCATCAAGAAGAGCTGGGAGGACCAGCGGCAGATGACCGGCAAGACCACCATTGGATACAATGGGGACTTCCAGCCCGGGAACGACCTGTTCAAGATGTTCGGTTCCGTTGAGCTCTCGCGCGGCTCGTTCCCGAGTCAATTACGGGTTGCCGCCGGTGTGGCCATCACCTTGCAGAACGGCGAGTTCCAAGAGAACATCTCGGAGGTAAGGATCTCTTACGACTACCACCCGAACGTGAGCGCTGCCACCTCTTACGCGAGAAGGGACTCGCTGGAAAAGGTGAGGAAGGGCACATCGATAATTAAGGAGCGAGACCGGCTTCGGTGGGAGAATTTCTCCTACCTGTCCCGGTTCTCGGACAACTTCCTGAACATAGAGCAACGGTATGAACTGGTATTGGGCAGGGTACTCGCCTGGTATTCCGATGCGCTACAGGAGAAGGTGGTGAAAAAGGAAACCCAGATCGGAAAGGTCTTGCTGCACGATACGCTCGCTGTTCGGCCGGTGAACCGTATCGCTCGGGCGATGATGGCGGATACCTTGAGCAAGGACGATCTGGAAGCCATACGAGAAGCCCACAACCGGGCTAAAGCCACTTTGCAGAAGGATGGATCCAAATGGCGTACGGGCATCCTGTTCGGGGTGATGGGCGAGGTGGAGCGCAATGGGACCGTGAAGGACAGTCTGTTCGTTGGGGATGTGCTGACCGCGTTCAGCTATGCGCCCGAGACAACCATGCGGTTGCGGTTCGAGATGCGCCCGTTCGTTCGCTGGAGCCCCACCCACCGGTTCACGGTGAAGTGGAACCCGTATTTCGTGCTACCTACATGGGATATGACGAGCATCGTTACCGGCAAGACCTTGGGCGGCGAGGAGTACGAGGACCGGAGATACGACTGGCGCCTGGACTCGCAGTTCGAGGTCTCCATTGCGATGGACAATGACGATGACGCCAGTAATAAGGAGGTGAGCATGGGGCTATCCTACAGGGTATTGTATGATCACGCACCGGCGCGGTCGTTCACGGGCGCATACGACGAGCGCGGTATACCCTTGCTGGTGAGCAGTCCGGATGTGCACAACATCGTGTTGTTGAAGTTCACCGTGGCCATTTAAGCGCAAGCCATTGAGCACGCT
Organism: Flavobacteriales bacterium; assembly: GCA_016788295.1. GTDB lineage: Bacteria > Bacteroidota > Bacteroidia > Flavobacteriales_F > PHOS-HE28 > PHOS-HE28. Next base: position 63,116 of record JAEUSY010000030.1, on the reverse strand, counting down.
GTATGAACGGGAGAGGAGCACCTTCCTGGATGGCGGGCGGATCCCCTTTCGGGGTGGCGAACGCCGTTGTTCCACAGGTCCATACCTATTGATGGGCATCCTCGCCAATAATGAACCATCAACCCAATAGCATGCCCCGCAACACGAAGACGGAACGCCATACCCTGGCCTTGTTGGACGAGCACCATGTGCTGCGCGAAGCACTGGGCTATTGGTTGGTGAACAATGGTCCCTATGCGGTGAACTGGAGCGGCACCCGGGTGGAGGAACTGATGGCCGCGATGGACAAGGGCCTGCGCCCGGACATGGTGGTGCTGGCGCTGCGGCCGCCGGACGAGGCGGGGTTCAAGGCCTTGGAGCGGATAAAGGACGAACGCCCGGCCTTGCGCTGCACGGCCTACACGCACCGGAAGGATGAGGCCACCACGATCCGTGCCTTCCGCAGTGGGGTGCAGGCGCTGGTGTACGATGGCATGGAGCCGAACACGGTGCTGCACGCCCTGGCCACGGCCATGGAGGGCGCTGTGGTACACACGCCCGACACGCAGCGCCTGCTGCTGGAGAACCCCGATGGCCTTACGCCCGAGGAGCGCCGGCAGCAACGTTTGCTGGCCCAGCTGAGCGCCCGCGAGCTGGAGGTGTTGAAGGCCCTGGTGGCCTTTCCGCACCTTACCAACGAGGCCTTGGGCAGGAAGCTGAAGATCGGCCGGCGCACGGTGGAGAGCCACATCCGCACGCTGTGCGAACGCTTCGGCGTTACCGGTCGTGTAGCCTTGGTGGTGGCCGCCATTCGCGTGGGCATTGTGCAGCTCTAAGGACGAGAGGGGCGGATGAGCCCCGTGGGTGCGCCATGGGGTGGCCACGCGCCGGTATAGAGTTGCGTCGCGCCGGTATAGCGCTGCGTCGCGACGGTATAGCGCTGCATCGTAACGGTATAGGGTTGCCACACGCCGGTATAGCGTAGCCACGCGCCAGTATAGCGTTGCTTCGCGCCGGTATAGCGCTGCGTCGTGACGGTATAGCGCTGTGTCGCGCCGGTATAGCGCAGCCACGCGCCGGTATAGCACTGCATCGTAACGGTATAGCGTAGCCACGCGCCGGTATAGTGCTGCTTCGTGCCGGTATAGCGTTGCCACGCGCCGGTATGGAGTTGCGTCGCGCCGGTATAGCGCTGCATCGTGACGGTATAGCGTAGCCTCGTGCCGGTATAGCGCTGCATCGTGACTGTATAGCGTTGCGTCGCGACGCTATAGCGCTGCATCGTAACGGTATAGCGTAGCCTCGTGCCGGTATAGCGTTGCTTCCCGCCGTTATAGCGCAGCCTCGCGCCGGTATAGGGTAATGTGGGTCCGCTGTTGTGAATGCGAACAGTGAATAAGGATGCACCACGACCCGATGGGTGGAATATGAGGGCGCATCACGAATAGCGAAGATGTCGGAAATAAGCGCCATTCGTGCGTTGAAGGCCTGCTTTTGAAAGCCGCGCTGCACGCGTGAAGTTCAATAATGCTCCGTGAATATCGTGCAACGAACTCCGTAAACTCCGTTGCGGAAAACGACACAAATAGGAAGGTGCGAACGAACAAGGGCCTGTGTCGGAAATGTCTCCGGCACGTAAAACCCAACAACACCATGCAAACGGTGTTCATTGTTAAACTGGGCCTCGAAGGCCTCACCCCAACGGCCCTGGTGGAAAAGGGACGGAACCTGGTGAAGAGTTGCACGGGCAACACGAACGTGACCCTGCCCGTGGACTTCCTCACCGACCTTGGCGCGGCGTGCACCGCGCTGGAGCAGGCCAACATCGCGGTGCGCGATAATGGCGGGCGACAGGACCACCTGATCCGCGACGGACGTGTGCGGAACGTGGAGGACCTGATCCGTGAGCTGGCCGGCTATGTACAGGCCCAATGCGGCGGCGACAAGGAGAAGATGGCAAGCACCGGTTTCGGTGTGCGCAGGCAGCCCACGCCGGTGGGTGTGCTGGACGCTCCTGGCAACCTGCGCGCACGGCGCGGCAAGCTGCCCGGCGAGATCCACGTGATCTGGGACGGCGTGTACGCCCGCTTGTTGTACGGCCTGTACTACACCGAGGGCGACCCGAAGGACGAGAGCTCGTGGAAACTGCTGGTGCAGACCAGCAAGAACCGCTACACGGCCACGGGTCTTACCTCGGACAAGGTGTATTTCTTCCGTGTGCAGGCCATAGGCGCTGCCGGTGCTGGCGAAATGAGCGACAGCGCTGAAGCGAAGGCCGCTTAACAGGACGCAAAAGAAAAAACGTCCGAAGATGCCCCAAGACCTCAGCCCCGGGTCCGCCCACTGCACGGTGGGTGGATACCGGGGCGGGTCATGTGGTGCGGACACAAGACCCGAACGCCATGCAACAGCACAACGAACCCCAACGCAAGCCGGCCCGATGCGCCCCGCATGTGGTGGCGTATGAGCAGGAATACCTGGCCTGGTACCAACGCGAGAACAGGACCATCGGCGAGCCCTTCGACCCCCGTGGCCTGTTGACCGCCGCCCGCCGCCAGTGGCGCCAGTGGCCTCACCTGATCGCGGCCTTGGAGCGCTGCACCATGCGTTTCCCCAAGTCGCTGATCTACGACTATTTCGTCCCGCGCAGGGTGCAGCGCCTCCATTGGAAATTCGCGGGCACCTACTTCCTGGACCACACACCGTGGGGCGAAGTGGCCCTGGACGTGATCCACGATCCGGAGAACCCCGGCGGCCTCATGATCGGCGGCATGGAGTACTTTGAACGGATCATGACCTGGCCCATGAACAAGTACGGAGAGATCGTGCCACCGGACTCGCCGGACGCCATACACCGCAAACACCACGCTTGACCCATGCGCATCGCCCCATTGCATCCGCACGAACTGCCTTGGGACCTGCCGGCCCCCTTGCTGGCGCGCGTGCGCTGGCACCAGCACACGCCCTATGCCACCGCGCTGGCCGCTTGGGCCGACGAACGCCTGCTGGGTGTGGCCACGGGCTGGCGCTTGAACGATGTCGCATGCATTACGGGTATGTACACCGTGCCCGAAGCGGACGAAGCGCACGGCGCATTGTGCAAGGCCCTGCTGGACGCGCTGGTGCCCGATGAGGCGCCCTGCCTGGTGAACGCCGACCCCGCGAACGTGGCGCGGTGGACGGCGCTCGGCTTTGAACCGCGGCACGAGGTGGTGCGCGTGGCGGACGTGCGCTACACGGAAACGCGTCAATTATCCGTGATCCACCTGGAGCCGCCGCACTGGCTGGCCGTGTTCCGCCTGGACCGCCTGGCCACGGGCATGGACCGTCGCCCCATGCTGCTGGAGCACGCTTACCTGGGACAGGTGTACGTGGAGAATGGCCACGTGCGCGGATTCCTTTTGCCGCTGCTGGGCAATGGCCTCATTGTGGCCGATGCGCCGCACGTGGGCCTGGAGCTGCAACGCTGGCTCTTCCCCGTGCAACCCCAGCTGTTGTTGCCGGACACCAGTCCCGTGCTGGAGCAACTGTCAGCACAGGCCACCGCCGTGCGCACCGATGCGGTCTGCCTGGTGCGCGGCCACCTGCCCCAGCAAGCGGACATGCTCTACGCCGAGCCCTACGGCGCCGTCGATGGCGAATGGCCGGATGATGAATGAGCGGAATGTTGTGCGCGAACGAAAGGCCTTGCGATGCGGGGCTTTTTGTTTTTCAGGTGTCCTTAGGACGGCTCTATCGCCCAACCTGTTCCCCGCCATTAACGCTCGCCGCCACCCACCACCACACCCTCCATCTTCCAGCGCGCATGCACTTCCGGCCAGTCGGGGATATGGTCGGTGGTGAAGCTGCACGTGGCGCCGGTGGCGATGTGGTGGAAGATGCGCATGGCCTTGAGATGTGGTCCGCTGCGCACAAAGGCGAGCATGGCGTCGCGGTCGCGCCAGGCGGTGACGGTATGGTCCACGCCGTTGATGCGGCGCGCCGCCACGTGGAGCACACCGGGGGCTTTGCGGGCCTGCATGAAACTGCGCACCGCATGGTACCGGAAGCGCAACTGGTTGCCGATCCCGGGCCTCACGCGCAGGCCGGTGATGGACAGGTGGAAGGTGTTCGGTAACTCGTTCATCCATGCCGTGGTGATCCAGAATGCAGGGACCGGGAATGGAGGTGCATGAACGTGAATGCTCTTCATTGATGGACCGCGCGCTCGTTGAGCAGGATCCATGCACGCCTGCCTGCCGGCCGGCAGGTTCATCCCCGTTCATTCACGGTTGGTATCTCAGCATTCGGCGCGGTAAGGTCCCGGTGGTCATTACGCGGCCTTCATGATCATCCTGTCGAAGAAGCGATCGCCCAGGTAGATGCGCATCCACATCACCGGCCTGGCCAGGAAACCGCCTGCATACCGTGTGCGCGGACGACGGGCATGCACGGCCTTCGCTACGAGCTCGGCGATCACCTCGGGCCGTGAGCCGCGGCCTTTCTCCATGCCGTTCTCGGCCCCCTTGGCCACGCGCCGCGCCAGTTCGCCATAGGGCCCCACACCGCTGCGTTGCAGCATCGGCCCGGTCATCACATCGGCGAACTCGGTCTTGATGATGCCCGGTTCCACGATGACCACCTGGATGCCGAAGGGTTTCAGCTCCAACCGCAGGCAATCGCTCCACCCTTCCAGCGCGTGCTTGGTGGCGTGGTACCAGGCGCCCAGTGGCGTGTACATCTTGCCGCCCATGCTGCTGATGTTGATGATGCGGCCCTTGCCGGCGTTGCGCATGTGCGGCACCACCAGTTGGGTGAGGCGTCCGAGCCCGAAGAGGTTCACCTCGAACTGCCTGCGTGCATCCGCGATGGTGGTCTCCTCCACCGAGCCATAGATGGCATAGCCGGCGTTGTTGATGAGCACATCGATGCGGCCCTGCTCGCCGATGATATGCTCCACCGCAGCGGTGATGGAGGCATCGTCCGTGATGTCCAAGGGCAGTGCCCGTCCGCCTGCGGCCACGATGTCCTGCATCTGGTCCACACGCCGTGCCGCGCCGTACACGAGGTGGCCTTCCTTGAGCAGTCGCAGCGCGAAGGCCTTGCCCATGCCGCTGCTGGCGCCCGTTATCAGTATGATCTGTTGCATTGGTCTTAGGTGTGGTTCATTGGTCAACGCTCCTGTATCGTCGACCCTCCGGGTCGACCTACCGCGCCGTTCCTTCTTCTTGTTCCGTTCCGTCATGCACCTCAGAACTGCACCCTGTACATGAAGTCCGGGAAGAAGCCGTTCTGGTACACGGGGCTCACCTGGTCGGTAACGGGGTTGTAGCGTTCCACAAAGATGTTCTCGCGGTCGGTGATGTTCTGGAGGTCCACGAAGAACTGGTGGCTCACGCGACCGCCTTTGCCGTTGATGCGGATGCCGAACTTCACATCAAGGCGCAGGTAGGCCTCGTAGCGCTGGCTGTAGGCCTCGTCATCCACGTACACCTCGCGGCCCAGGTTGGCGCGCGTGGCATCGAGGTCGATGGGGCTGTAGGGGCGCCCGCCGCTGGTGGTGAACTTGGTGTCGAAGGTGAGGGCATTGCGCTTGGCCTTGCCGATGGACCACTCCTTGCCGAAGAGGGTGTTGAGCACGTAGCGGTTGGCGAAGCCGGTGTTGCGTTCCACGCCATCGCTGCCGGTGTAGCGCGAATCGAAGATGGAGGCGGTGACGAGCGCGTAGTAGCCCTTGCTGAGGAACTTCTCCACGGTGAGCTCCAGCCCGTAGTTGCGGCCGGTGCCGGTGCCCACCAGGCCCGCGCGTTCGGTGAAGATGAAGTCGGCGCCCTCGTTGATGGCGGAGTAGCTGCTGGTGGTGTCCTCAATGGCCACATCGAAGAGCCATTGGTGGTACACTTCGGCCTTCACGCGCCAGTCGCCTTCGAAGCGGTGGTCGTAGGCCAGCACCACGTGGTGCGCCTTCTGGAAGGGCAGGTCCTGGTTGTTGGCGCCGGTGTACGGGTCGGTGTAGAGCAGGATGGGCAGGGGCACCAGCTGGCCGTGCAGGCCGTAAGCGAGCGACAGGCGTTGGCGCGGGGCCACCTGCCAGGCCAGTGCAGCGCGCGGTGCCAGCAGCACATCGTCGTTCAGGTCCAGGTACTGGCCTTGCAGTCCGGCGGTAACGCTGAGCATGTCGGTGAACTTGTACTCGGCCTGTGCATGTGCCTGCAAGAGGTTGATGGTGCCCTGCACATCGCGCACTTGGATGAAGGTGTCGGGGATGCTGTCGCCGTTGGCATCGGGTATGCCGGCGCGGCGGTCGCGGTCCTGCCAGTCGATGTCCAGGTCGTACACCTCGTTGAGCAGGCCGGCGCGTAGGCTGAGGCGCGGGGTGATCTTGCGGTTGTACTGGGTGCTCACGGTATAGCGCTGCTCCTGGTCGCGCGCATCGGTGGCCAGGTAGCGCACGGCATCCTGGTCACTGGCGCCGCCGATGATGTTGTCCTGCCGGAAGGTGGTGCCGAGGAAGGTGGTGCCCACCATGGTGCGCAGGTAGCTGCGGTCATCGAGCTGCAGGAAGTGGGAGAGCCCGAGCAGGCCGATGTCCGAGGTGAAGTAGGTGTCCACGGTGGGGTCTGCGAAGAGGTCGGTGCTGTCGATCTCGGCGCCGAGGAAGTCGATGTTGCTGCGGCCGCCCATGCCGAAGAGCTCGAAGCGGCCCAATTTGGTCTTGCCGCTGTTGATCTTGAAGCCGATGTCCTGGAAGTAGGGCGTGGCGCTGGTGCCCGTGGCCGCGGCGCCGGCGATGCCGTAGCGGTAGCTCACCAGGTAGGAGGATTGGTTCTTCTTGCTGATGGGTCCTTCAGCCAAGAGCTCGGCCCCACTGAAGGCGGCGAGCTGCGCAGTGAACTCGTGTTTGTCCGCATTGCCGTTACGGAACTTCACATCGAACACGGCGGCGTTGGCATTGCCGTACTCGGCGGGGAAGGCGCCACTGAGGAAATCGCTGGTGCGGAGCAGGTTGGTGTTGAGCGCGCTCACCGGTCCGCCGGTGGTGCCCAGCGTACCGAAGTGGTTGGTGGTGCCGATGGGGAGGCCCTCGATGCGCCAGAGCAGTCCGGTGGGCGAGTTGCCGCGCACCACAATGTCGTTGCGCGCGTCGTTGGCGGCGCTCACCCCGGCGAAGTTGGTGGCGAGGCGGGCCACGTCGTTGCGACCGCCGCTATAGCGGGTCACCTCTTCCAGGCTGAAGGTGCGGGCGCTCACCTTGGCGAGCTCGTTCGCGGGCCGGTCCTTGCCGCGCTCGCCGGTGATCACCACTTCCTTCAGGCTTTCCACGGAGGCCACCAACGCAATGTCCAGCACCACTTCCTTGCCGGCGGTCACCAGCACGTTGGGCACCACCGTGGGCTGGTAGCCGATGAAGCTCACCTGCAGTTCCTGGCGGCCCAGGGGAACGTTCTCCAAGCGGAAGCGACCATCCATATCGGTGGTGGTGCCCACGGGCGGGTCGCTGCCCACGAGCAGTATGGTGGCGCCGGGCAGGGTGGCCTGCGAGGCATCGTCGCGTACGGTGCCTTTTACCACCTGGCCCTGTGCATGCAGCAGGGCGGGCAGCAGAAAGGCGGGGAAGAGCAGGGGGAAGAAGAAGCGCATGGCGGGGGGTGTTGTTGCGGCGGCGAAAGTGGGCGCGCACCGGCGGCGGTGCCCATGGGTTTCCCACGGACCGCGAAAGCAGTTGAATGGAGCGTTGGGAAGTGTTGGTGGAGCGTAAGTGCCACACGACCTGCCGACCGCTTTCGTTCCAACCTGCCCGAACGCCGTTTCATCCTGCGTTCCTGCTGTTCCATTTCCACCGGCACGCCCGGGCCCGCACCATTGCGGTACTTTCGGGCACCCATGCCCCTGCGTCCGTTCCATCCGCTGCGCGAACCCTGGCCCCGCATCATCGGCATCCCGCTGGTGGCGCTGGTGCTGAGCCTGCTCTTTCATGAAGAGCCGCTCACCTGGGGCAACTACGGGATCACGGTGGGCATCACCGGCCTCATCTGGCAGGGCTGCTTCAGCATCATCAGCGCCTACCGCCGCCGCTTTCCGGGCTTCGAACGCACGGCCCTGCGTATCACCCTCACGGTGATCACCATGTCGGCCTACATCGTAACGGTGGACCTGCTCACCTGCACCGCCTTGGACGCGCTGGGCATCCAGGAGAACTCCTACCTGAACGGCGAGTGGAAGCTGAACCTGATCAAGTGCTTCGGCACCACGGCGCTGATCGGCACGCTCTACGAGGCGGGTTACTTCTTCGCCATGTGGAAGCGCCAGGCCATCGAGGCCGAAGCGCTGAAGAGCCGGCAGCTGCGCGCGGAGCTGGACGTGCTGCGCAACCAGGTGAGCCCGCACTTCCTCTTCAACAGCCTCAACACGCTGGTGGCGCTCATCCACGAGGATGCCGACCAGGCCGCGCGCTTCACCAAGGACCTCAGCCACGTGTACCGCTACATCCTGCAGCACAAGGACAAGGAGGTGGTGGACCTGGGCACCGAGCTCGACTTCACCCGCGCCTACATCGACCTGATGAAGGTGCGCTTCGCGGACAGCCTGCGCATCCACCTGGAGGTGGCGCCGGAGCACCGGCAACTGCTGGTGGCCCCGCTCACCCTGCAGCTGCTGCTGGAGAACGCGCTGAAACACAACGTGGCCAGCCTGGCCCGCCCCCTGCAGGTGGACATCCACGTGGAGGACGGTCGCACGCTGGTGGTGCGCAACAGCCTGCACCGCAAACAGGGCGTGGTGGAGGGCACCGGCACGGGGCTGAGCAACGTGCGGCAGCGCTACGCCTACCTGAGCGAACGTCCGGTGGACGTGATCGAAACGCGCGAGCATTTTTTAGTGGCGCTGCCCCTGTTGCGCTTCGCCGAGCACGAGGCACGCATCGCATGAACCTGCGCACCCTGATCATTGAGGACGAGGCACCGGCCTATCGCCGATTGCACGGCCTGCTGGGGCGCCACCACCCGCAGTTGGAAGTGGTGGACGTGCTGGACACCATCGCGGGCGCGGTGGAATGGTTCGGCAGCAACCCCGCACCGGCGCTCATCTTCAGCGACATCCAGCTCAGCGACGGCACCAGCTTCGAGATCTACCGTCAAGTGGCGCCACCCTGTCCCATCATCTTTACCACGGCCTACGATGCCTACATGCTGGAGGCCTTCCGCACCAACGGCATCGACTACCTGCTGAAGCCCATCGAGGAGGAGGAGCTGGCGCGCAGTGTGGCCAAGTTCATGGCCTTGGTGCGCCTGCCCGCCACACCGGTGCTGCCCGACCTGCACCAGCTGCTGCAGGCCGTGAGCAACCCCGCACCGGTGTACCGCGACCGTTTCCTAGTGAAGCTCGGCACCCGCCTGCTGCCCGTTGCTGTTGACGACATCGCCTACTTCCTGAGCAGCGACGGCCTCACCACCCTGCACACCCACGCCGGCAAGCGCCACCCGATGGACCTGCCGTTGGACGAGATCGAGGCGCAGCTGGACCCGCGGCGCTTCCACCGCCTCAACCGCCAGTGCATCGCCTGCGTAGGCTGCATCGCCGTGGTGCACCAGCACTTCAACGGCAAGCTGAAGGTGGAACTGCGGCCACCGGCCCCGGAGGAGGTGCTGGTGAGCCGCGAGAAGGCGAGGGCCTTCAAGGACTGGCTGGACGGGCTGCGGTAGGGGTTACGTCACGTTCTGGCGTAGCACCACCTCCACCTTCGCCCCATGATCGCAACAAGAAAGAAAACCCGCGTGAACTGGTGCGAGATCGTATCGTGGACCGCCCTATTGGTGCTGATGACCGCGCTACTGGCGCTGGCCACCTGGGCGAACGCGGGGTGAGGGGGGCGCGGCTGAACGGGGGGCTGCCGACAGGGTGTACCCGGCCAGTTCCGCGGTCACCACGCGGCCAGGAGCATCGCGATAACCTGTTGTTACATGGGGGAAGTAGGCCCCCGGCAGGGGGGGGCATTGTTGATAACTTGATCGTCCGACCACGTCTTTTTCACATTGTGGGGGTTCTCGGCGCTCGGTTCATTTGGCCCCACGAACCGATCGAACCGAACCACCATGGCGCTTCAGGAAAAGCTCACTGCAACGGACCTCATCAATGCTGAATGGACCTTCAACCAGCACTTCCGGTTGAACAACCCGGAACGCTCGCCGATCCAGAACACCCGCACCATGTGGCCATGGGACGAACTGCTCCGGGTGCTCGACGACCACCAGGACGTGGACGTGCAGGGCATCTACATTGACCATGGCCTGGCCGAGGGCCGCTTCATTCCGGTACTGGAGTTCTACTACGAGAAGCTGGACGGCAGTATGGCCATCAAGCCGGACAGTGCATACATCTACGGCCACGGCGGCTTCCAGAAGATCACCGACGCACAGCGCAAGGCCCTGGTGGAACGCTACATGACCGATGTGCTGGTGAAGCGCAAGGCCGCATCCGCCTTTGAGCCGCTGCGCATCAACGAAGAGCCGCGCGACCCGCGGGCGACCAGCTACCCCTTCGAGGGCAAGGTGTTCAAGCTGTTGGGCGACAACCCCAATGGATCGGCGCGCTCGTTGGTGATCTCGTGCATCAGTGCCGAGGCCACCTACGCCGAGCTGGGCGGTGTGGGCAACGACCCCGAGTTCCGCCATGTGCTCTGCATGCACGTTTCGCGTCCGCGGTTGGTGGATGGTGCCTTGGTGATGGTGGACCTGCTGGACGACAAGGACCATGGCAGCTTCGCATACAAGGCGATGGACATGGGCACGCTGTGCCCTCCCAGCTGCACCCTTGGCAGGCCGTGACCGGAGCCAACGGGATCGTATATGTTCGTGCACATGTCGCTGCAGACCATCGTGTATATGCGCATCACTGCGATCCTCCTGGCCCAGTGCGTGGCGTTGGTGAGCAGCTTGCGTGTGCCCCGTGGCCACACCACGCCGTTCCGCTGGGTGCAACTTCTGTTGGCGATCGAGCTGGTGTACGAATCCGTGTGCGCGTGGACGGGCATTGAGGGCATCAATAACTCCATCCTGGTCAACATGTACCAGCCAGTTGAAATGGTGTTGTTGCTCTTGTTCTTCAGCGAATGGAGGCCCCGGTGGCGCACTTGGCTGGTAGGTGTGGGCGCATTGGGTCTGGCCGCGTGGGCGGTGCTTTGGATGCTGCACGATCCCTGGTCCTTTCTGATCACCGAGGCGGTGCTGATCACGGCCCTGCTGCAGACGGCCGTGATCCTGGTGGGCCTGTGGCACTTGGCCGAGCACGGCCAGCGGCCCCTCTTGCAAGAGCCTTACTTCTGGTTCCTGCTCGGCAACTTCGCCTATTTCGGCGGGGTGTTCCCCATCATCGGCCCGCTGCGGCAGTTGGAGACCACCTCGCCCATGATGGCCTTCAACCTCTTCATCATCATCAGCATACTCGCTGTGCTGCGTTCGCTGTTCACGGCCGCTGCATGCCTGCTGATACGACACCAGGCCCTGCCCCCCCGCACCCCATGAACAACGAGGCACAACTGGCCGTGACCGTGGTGGTGGGCTCCCTGCTGCTGCTGCTGCTGTTGGGCACGGTGGTGCTGCTGCTGGTGGTGAGCAGCCGGCGCGTGCACCGCCACCGGGCCGCCCTGGTGGAGGCCGACCTGCGTCGCGAGCAGGAGCTGCTGAAAGTGGAGCGCGAGGCCACGCGCCTTACCCTGCACGAAGTGGCCACCGAACTGCACGACAATGTGGGCCAGCTGCTCACCGTGGCGCAGGGCGGTGTGGAACTGGTGCTGAAGGATGCAACACCGGATGACCGACTGGTGGCCGTGCGCGATACGTTGGAGCATAGCATGTCCGAAGTGCGACGCATCGGTCGCGACCTCAACACCGATCTGTGGAAGCAGCGTACGCTGGTGGACGCCATCTACACGGAAGCGGAGCGCATCGAGCGGATCGGGGTGATGCGTGTGACCGTGCAGGTGGAGGGTGATGTGCCCGAGCTACCTGCGGGACATACCACCATCCTGTTCCGGGTGCTTCAGGAGATGGTGAACAATGCGCTGAAGCATAGTCGCGGGAAGGACATCACCTTCACCCTGAACGGTGGGCCCGCATGGAGCATCGTGGTCCGCGACAATGGCAAAGGCTTCGATCCGGACACCACGAAAGGCAATGGCGGCATGGTGAACATTCGCCGCCGTTGCGCACTGATCGGCCTTCAGGCCGTATGCGATACCGCATCCGGCCAGGGCTGCACATGGACACTTACACCCCTTACGGAACATGGAGCATAAGGTAGCGATGGTGGACGACCACCACTTGGTACGCAATGGCCTGGTGGCCACGGTGAACAGCCTTGGCGGATACAAGGTGACCATGGAAGCCGCCCACGGTCGTGAACTGTTAGAGGCCTTGGAGGCAGCCGATGTGGAGGTGCCACGGATCGCCATTGTTGACCTGAACATGCCGGTGATGGACGGCTATGAGACCATTGAGTGGTTGCGTGCCAACCGGCCCCAGGTGCTGCCGCTGGCGCTCACCTTCGATGCCACCGACGAGGCCCTGCTGAAGGCCGTGCGCCTGGGTGCCCGCGGATTCCTGCTGAAGAACGCACGGCCGGAGGTGCTGAAGAACGCGCTGGACTCCTTGATCTCAAGCAACTTCTACTACTCCGATCGGATGCTCGAGACCATGAAGGAGCACCCCGAGCTGCGCACACGGCAGGAGGTGGAGCGCGAGCGGGTGATGGAGTTGGTCACCCCGCGCGAGCTGGAGTTCCTTCAGTTGGTCTGCTCGCCCGAGGAAATGACCTATGAAGAGATCGGCAACATCATGGGGGTGCACCGCCGGTCGGTGGACAATTACCGGATAGGGCTCTTCGAGAAGCTGGGTGTGAAGAGCAAGACCGGTTTGGTGCTCTTCGCGATGCGATGGGGTCTGCTTTCCACGGATCATCCGTAAGGGCAGGGCGTGGTGGTTTGCTCGCAGTGTTCGGCCACCATGGCCTTGGGTGTTCTGGATAAATGCAGGATGAACATCGGCCAGGAGCAGGGTCTCCTTCGGAAGACCCTGCAGAGGTCGGGACGCAGGTGAATTCAGAAGCGCTCAATTGCATGCATCCGGGCAGGCGTCATCGGAGCTGATCGCATGGTCTGTGTCATCTGTGTCATCTGTGCCATCTGCGGATGAACAGCGTTCGATCGCCACAGGCGAACACTGCGTCATCCCGAGGCCTCGGGAGCGTTCGGTGCATCCCCTGCCAACCATTCGGAACATCCCTCGCCATTTCTGCGCGGCAAGCCTCTAGTTTCGTCGGCCCTGGGCACATCCATGCCCGCCACGACCATGCACCGCACCATCCAGACCATCCTCATCCTCCTGCTGCTCGCTGCGCCCGCGTTGGCGCAACAACCCCAACTTCTTTGGGAACGCACCTACTACACCGGCAATAGCACGAACGTCGGTAAGCGCGTGGTGCTGGGCGATGACGATGATGTGTACACCCTCGGCCAGGACGGTGTGTACAACGCCTACCTGGTGCGCTACCGCAGCTACGACGGGCAGCCGCAATGGCAGGTGCAGTGGGACAGCACGACCAGCGTGGTGGACCTGGTGCGCGCTGACGATGGAACGCTCTACGCCACCTGGGTGCATTACAACCAACCGTTCAACTCGCCCCTGGACATCGGTGTGGGAGCCTGGAGCAGCGATGGCACGCCTTTGTGGACCTACTACTGGAACGACTCGCTGAACCGCGACGACATTGCGCGCGACATGCACCTGGACCCCAATGGCAACGTGGTGATCTGCGCCACCTCCGAGGAACTGTTCGGCAACCCCAGTGTATTCAACAACATCAGCGTACTGAAGCTGGACCCCAGTGGCAACCTGCTGTGGCGACGTACCTGGAACGGCACCCTGAACAACGACGATGAGCCGAACGCCATCACCTGCGATGCAGCGGGCAACATCTATGTGACGGGATACACCACCAACGCAGGCATTGCCGGACAGGACATCGTGGTGCTGAAGTACAACACCGACGGCGTGCTGCAGTGGGCGCAGAGCATCAACCGCAACGCGGGCTTCGGCACGCATGTGGATGTCGGTCACCGGATCATGATACACAGCAATGGACGCATCATGGTGGCGGCGATGACCGAGAGCCCCGGAGCGGTGAACCTGGCGGACATCAGCCTGTATGCGCTGAACACGGCGGGCGGCACCGTGTGGTCCTACCACTACAACAACCAGACGGAAGAAGAGGTGTTGGGCCTGGAAGAGGGACAGAACGGCGACCTCTATATGCAGGGCCGATTCAGTGCACTGGCCGGCGATGGTGAAGTGGTGATGCGCGTGAACCCGAACGGCGGACTGGTATGGACCAGCACCTATGCCACCTCGAGCCTCGACCGACGATTCCCCAAGGCGATGGCCCTATCGCCCGATGGCACGGTGATCACCACCGGCACCGTGGGCGACCAACTGCTACGCGATGCCTACGCCCGCTGCTACGATGCGGATGGAACGGCCTTGTGGACCTACCGCTACACCGCCACCAACAGTTTCAACGAAGAGGAGGGGCACGATGTGGTGGTGGGCCCCAACCGCGCGATCTATGTAACGGGCATGAACGACCAGCAGGCCACCTCGCAGATCCGGGGCTTCACCCTCTGCTTGTGCCCTGCTGCCCAGGGTGTGTGCCTGCTGGCACCGCAGCCACGCTCGGTGTTCCCGGCAACGGCCATGGCCGGCATCGATCTGGACCAGGACGGTTGGCGCGACCTGGTGTTCGACATCCCCTTGCAGAACGCGCTGGGCGTGTACGTGAACGGCCCCGGAGGCTTCACGCTCTCGTTCCCTGTGCTGCTGCCCGGTGCGCCCACCTTGTTGGCCACCGGCGACCTGGACCAGGACGGCGATGAGGACATTGTAACGGGCACCTTCGGTGGTGCGGACCTCAACGTGGTGGTGAACGGCAACGGCACGCTGGCCTACAGCGGCACCATACCCCTTGGCGATGGTGTGCTGGACCTGGTGGTGGCCGACCTGGACGGACAGAACGGTCCGGACATCGTGGCCGTGAAGAACCAGGCGCCCAACCTGTACGTGCTGCTGAACAACGGCGACGGCAGTTTCACCACCACCACGCCCACGGGCGTGCCCAACCCGTACCGCGTGGCCGTGGGCGATGTGAGCGGCGATGGCGTGCCCGACCTGCTGATCGGTCGCGCGGTGATCGACAACATCCACCTGATGCTGGGCAACGGCGACGGCACCTTTGGCGCACCGGTGGGGTATGAGAGCGGGTTGACGGGAGCGTCCTTGGTGGGCATCGGTGACTTCGACTTCGATGGCCACAACGACCTGGTGACCTGCAACGGCATGGACAGTTGGGCCGTGCGTCAGGGCCTAGGCGACGGCACTTTCGGTCCGGCCATTACGGGTGTCGTTGGCGCCGTGAACCGTTTCCTCATTGCACCCTTTGCGGAGGACAGCACATTGCGCCTGATCTCGGGCAACTCCGGCGCCACGCGCCAGGTGCGTTTCAGCGATTGCAGCAACACGTACAACGCCACCGACCTGTGGACCACACCGGTTGGCAACCATTTGGTGGATGTGGCCGACTGGAGCAACGACGGCAGTCCCGACCTGCTCAGTTTCTACACCCAGGGCGACATCCGCATCTGGCGCAATTGCGATACGCTGGGCGTGGTGACAAGCGTGCCCACCCGTGATCTGCCGCACGATGCGTTCGCGGTGGTGCCCAACCCCACCACGGGCCGATTCGCGGTGGACGTACAAGCGGCCACGCAACTGAGCATCCACAATGCACAAGGGCAACTGGCGTGGCGGCAACGCATCGCCAGCGGCCACACCGTGATCGAGGCCCCGTTGGCCAAGGGCGTTTACCTGGTGCGCTTGGAAGGCATAGCGCGCGCGCAGCGATTGGTGGTGGAGTAGGGTGCGATCGGGATACGGGCGTTCTATTGAATGCAGGCCGCAGACCTGCCTGCCGGCAGGCAGGTAGCGCAGATGGAAGAATGATGAATGCAACTGCACGGATGGGTCTTACATAGGTCCGTAGCAGTAGCAGTGTCGTCTGCGCCCTCCCGATGCCTCGGGAGCGGATGAATTGCATTTCATCGCGGGGGTTCATCCTCAGAGGAACCATCAACAGATGTCGCCGATGCCGCAGATGAGAACTGCATTCATCTGCGGTATCGCCGCAGGCGATATCTGCGTCATCTGCGGCCGCATGGGATATTCACTCCCGTTCATCCCCGTCCATTCACGGTTCCTTTACCACCCGCGCACCACGCCGCTACCTTTACCACATGTGCCTCATCGCCCTGGCCTATCGCCAACATCCGCGCTATCCCTTGGTGGTGATGGCGAACCGCGACGAGTTCCTGGACCGTGCGGCGGAGCCTGCGCACTTCTGGGCCGACGCGCCGCACGTACTGGCGGGCCGCGACCTACTTGCCGGTGGCACTTGGATGGGCATTACGCGGCAGGGACGTTTCGCGGCGCTCACCAACCACCGCGACCTGCGCAGACCGGTGGTGGAAGGTCCTTCGCGCGGAAAGCTGGTGCGGGAGGCCTTGGAGCAGGACATCGCGGCTGGCACGACCGCCATCTATGCGGGCCTCAACCTCATCCACGGCACGGTGGACGACCTGCGCTACCTCAACAACATCACGCCGCACCACCAGCCGCTGGAGCCCGGCATCCACGGGCTGAGCAACGCCCTGCTGAACACGCCCTGGCCCAAGGTGCAACGGGCCACACAAGGCATGGAGGAGGTGCTGAGCGGACGGCAGGACCATTTGATCGATGCCTTGTTCGAACTGCTGACCGATGAGGCCACTGCAGCGGATGAGCACCTGCCGGACACCGGCCTGAGCCTGCCGCAGGAACGTGCGCTCTCGTCCATCTTCATCCGCACGCCGGGCTACGGCACGCGCTGTTCCACCGTGGTGCTGGTGGATGTCAACGGGCGTGTACACTTCCAGGAACGCAGCTGGCCCGATGGCCACCGCGTGGTGCAGGAGTTCAACGTGGGTTGAGCCTGCGATAACCGCCTTTTTCCCTCGAGTCCCGAACTTGGTGCCCTTCTCCCGCCAGCGCTCCTTTCGACGGACCTGAACGATCCCCTCCTCTCCGTGTTCAAATTCAGCATGTGGCGTTCAGTGCATCTCCTTGTTGGAATGGCCTGTACCATCTCCGGGATGGTGTACGGGCAATGCACCACCACCATTGGTGCCTTTCCCTATACCGAGGGTTTTGAGGCGGCACCGGCCTGGACCAGCGGCGGTGTGGGCAACGACTGGGCCTGGGGCACACCGGCCAAACCCGTGATCAACGGTGCAGGGGGGGGCAACAACTGTTGGGTGGTCGGTGGGCTCACCGGCAGCAACTATAGCCCTGGGCAGCAGAGCTGGTTGGAAAGCCCGTGCTTCGACCTCACCGCGCTGCCGTTCCCATACATCTCCTTCAAGCTGTTCTGGGAGTGCGAACGGACCTATGATGGACTTGGTTTCCAGTATTCACTGGACCAAGGGGCCACATGGAGCAACGTGGGTTCCGTGACCGACCAACCCGACTGCTACACCCAGAACTGGTTCAACACGCCGGCCATCAATAACCTCTTTCAGGCATCGCCCCCCGAGGGATGGAGCGGCCGTATTGGTCCCACGGTGGGCAATTGCGAGGGCGGGCAGGGCAGTGCCGGCTGGGTGACCTCTTCCTTCTGCCTCGCCTTCCTGAGCGGGGAAGCGAGCGTGAAGTTCCGCTTCATCTTCGGTGCAGGCACCACCTGCAACAGCTACGATGGGGTGGCCGTTGACGACATCTACATCGGGGAGGCACCCGTGGAACCGATCTTCTTTCAATACTCCTGTTATGCCGATGAACTGGAGATCACCGGCACCTCCGATTGTGGCACGGCATGGTCGTGGGACTTCGGGGATCCGGCCAGCGGCGCTGCGAACACCAGCCAGGAACAACTGCCCACCCATGTGTTCAGCGCACCGGGCACGTACACTGTGACACTGACCCAAGGCTATGCGTGCAGGTCGCCACAGGTGATCTCAACGAGCATCACCATCCTCGACCTGGAGATCATCACGACCCAACCCACCTGTGCCGGTAACGACGGGGCATTGGAGGCGCTGGTCACGGGCACTTCGGCCCCCATCAGCTACTTGTGGAACCCGGGCGGGTTCACCACCAGTTCCATTACGGGGTTGGGGCCTGGCAACTATGCCTTCGTGGCCAATGCGCCCGGTGCGTGTCCCATCGGCCCGGGTACGTTGATCACGCTATCCCCGGCCGCGGCGGCACCGGAGATCAGCAGTTCCGTTGTTGAGCCGAGCTGCAGCGGTGCGGCCGATGGAAGCATCACCCTCACGGTGACCGGCGGCACGCCCGACCTCACCTATACGTGGGCACCGGCCGTATCCACGAGTGGCACAGCGAACGCGCTTGCTGCGGGGACCTATACCTGCACCGTGGTGGATGCCACGGCCTGCAGCACGGCGGTGAGCGTAACGCTGGAAGGACCGGAGCCCGTGACGATAACGGCACAGGACGATGCGGCCATTTGCGCCGGTGATGCCATCACCCTTACGGCCACCGCCAGTGGTGGCACTGCACCGTACACCTTCACCTGGTCGCCTGAAGGGCCTGCCGTAACACCTGCGGCCACCACCACCTACATCGTGGGCGCCACGGATGCCAACGGTTGCGCAGGCAATGCACAGGAGGTGGTGGTGAGCGTGGGTGATGTGGACCCACCGGTCTTCAGCCTTGATGATCCGCTGGGCTGCACACCCCATTGTGTCTCCTTCGAGGTGGAGAGCGGCGGCGGCGAACTGCTCTGGGACCTGGGCGATGGCACGCAGACCAATGGTCCGGCGGAGTTACAGCATTGCTACACCGCTGGCGGCACCTACACGGTATCGCTCACCGCCACCACGCCTGAAGGCTGTTCAAGCACATGGACGTTGGTGGATGCGGTGGATGTGCTGCCGTCGCCTATCGCAGCGTTCATCGCGTCGCCGGCGGTGACCACCATTGAGGAACCCACGATCACCTTCATCGATCAAAGCACCAGTGCGGATAACATCAGCTGGCTCTTCGGTGTTGGTGATGCCGGTTCGCTGGAAGAGAACCCCTCGTTCACTTACGACAGTGTGGGCTGTTACACGGTACAGCTCCTGGCCACGAACCTGCTGGGCTGTAGCAGCACGGTCACGTCGGAGGTGTGCATCGAACCTGCCTTCGCCCTGTGGGTGCCCAACGCGTTCACGCCCAATGGCGATGCGATCAATGATCTCTTCGGCGCCATCACCACGGTGAGCGCACCCTTGGCGTTCGAGCTGCTCATCTTCAACCGCTGGGGACAGGAGGTCTTCCGTGCCGAAAGTCCTGATGCCGCGTGGGATGCCGCCGGCGTCCCGGACGGCATTTATGCGTGGAGGTTGCGCATGCGCGACACGCTGGGAGGTGTTCATGAGCGCGCGGGGCACGTGAACGTGCTGCGCTGAGCGCACCGGACTTCCCGGACCTCGGCAGGATCTCTCGAAAAGGACCCTGCCGGATGTGTGGCCTTCAGCCTTTCACACCGACGCCGCGCACCACTTTGGCCAGGCCTTGATGAAAGGGCCCTTCATCCAAACGCACCTCTGCTTCCTCCAGCACACGGAACGCGATGCCCGGCATTTCGGCGCGCAGTTCGTCCACGGTGTAGAGCATGTCTGCCTCGCGCGGACCACCGCTGTTGTGCAGGGGCTGGTACTTCAGTTGCTCCTTGGCGAAGGCCTCGAACAGCACAGTGCCACCGGGGCGAAGGTGGCCCAATAACGTTGCAGTGAGCGGCACACGCACGTTGGCGGCGAAGTGCGCATAGAAGAAGCCGATGGCATCGAAGTCGCGCGACAGTTCGGGCAGTTCGTGCAATTGGCCCACGTGGTAGGTGATGTGTACGCCATGCTGAGCCGCCAGCAATAATGCTTTGTCGCGCCCACGTTCGCTAAGGTCGAACGCGGTGACCTTCCAGCCCATGCGCGCGGCGTGCACGGCATTGCGCCCTTCGCCCTCCGCGGGCAGTAACAGGGTACCAGGTGCAAGGCCCTTCAGTTGTTCGGCGAACCAGGCGTTCGGCGCAGTGCCGTAAGCGTATTCATCGGCGCTGTAGCGCGCGTCCCACATCTCCTTCATATAACAAAGATGATGCGCGGCCGATCCATTGCTTGGCGACCGATGTTACATGAACACAAGATGTGTTGAGTGTTAAGGGAAGATGAAGGGGCCACCCCCTACATTCACGGCGCGATGTATAGACCACTACCATTTCATCTGCGCAACGCGCTCTTCACCCTCATCGTTCTGGCCTGCGCCACAGCGGTGCATGCCCAATGCTGCGAGCACTACCTGCTGATGCAGGACAGCTACGGCGATGGCTGGAACGGCGGGCAGATCCAGGTGCGTGTGAACGGGAACACGGTGGGTGTGTACGCGGCGACGGGTGACGGGAGCACGGCGGTGTTCACCGCCTGCACGGGTGATGCCATCCAACTGGTGTACACCTCGGGCGATTGGGAGAACGAGAACACCTACCAGTTGCTGGGGACTTATGGCAATGTGATCTTCTCGGACGGTCCCGAACCCGGCGTGGGCACGGTGTTCACAGGTACGGCCGACTGTTCGGTGGTGCCTCTGCCGGGCGCGGTGCCTTGTACGGCCTTGCCCATAGACACGGTGGACTGCGTGGTGGCGAACAACACGGGCGCCGGCAGCTCTGGCTTCAACCCCGGCTGTGCCAACTACAACGGCAGCGATCTGTGGTACGCCATGCCCGTGCCGCCATCGGGTAATGTGCTGGTGAGCACGGCCGGCAACGGTGGCCTTAACGATACCGGCGTGGCGCTGTGGAGCGGTGCGGATTGTTTCAGCATGGTGCTGGAGGGTTGCGACGATGATGGGGGCGAGGGCTACTTCTCGCGCATCATGGCGAACGACCTGCCGGCGGGTCATACGCTCTTCATCCAGGTGTTCGGTTATGGTGGAGGGACTGGTAGTTTCCTGCTCTGCGTGGAGGACATGGGCGTGGTGCAGTTGGACAGCACACGCCTGCCCATTGTGCTGCTGCACACGCAGGGCCAGGAGATCCCATACAGCGGCAAGATCACCGCACAGATGGAGATCAAGTACAACGGCCCCGGCACCTTCACGCAGGTGACCGACCCGAGCAACGCCTACAACGGCACCATCGGCATCGGCATCCGTGGTGCCACCAGCAGCGGCTATCCGCAAACGCCCTTCAGTATCGAAACGCGCAATGCGGATGGCAGCAACCTGAACGTGCCGCTGCTGGGCATGCCCGATGAGAACGACTGGGTGCTGTTGAGCAATTACAACGACCGTTCACTGGTGCGCAATGCACTCGCCTCGCACCTGTCGCGTTCCATGGGACAGTATGCGCCGCGCATGCAGTTGTGCGAAGTGCTGCTGGACAGTGCCTATCGCGGCATCTACCTGATCGGCGAGAAGATCAAGCGCGATGGGGGGCGCGTGGCCATTGCGCGGCTCGATACCAACGAGAACGCGGGCGATGATGTGACCGGCGGCTACATCCTGCAGCAGAACCTGTGGTCGCCACAGAACAGTTTCCAGTCCAACTACTCGCCGATCGACCACCCCGGCTTCGATGTACACTTCCTGTATGAATACCCCGAGCCGGAGGTGATCACCGATGCGCAGAAGACCTACATCGCCGCCTTCATGGATACGATGGAGACCGCGCTCTACAGCAGTGACTTCACCGACCCGGTGGAAGGCTACCGGACCTACCTGGATGTGCCCTCCTTCATCAACTACTTCCTGGTGAACGAACTGGCGCGCAACAACGACGGCTTCAAGAAGAGCGTGTTCTTCCACAAGGACAAGAACAGCAACGGCCGCAAGTTGAAGGCCGGTCCGGTGTGGGACTTCGACTGGGCGTGGAAGAACCTCTGGGGCTGCGACCTCTTCAGCAACATCGATGGCAGCGGCTGGGCGCACCTGATCAACGATTGTCCCACGGACAATTACAGCACGGGCTGGTACATCCGCCTTTTGCAGGACCCGAGCTTCGCGAACGAACTGCGTTGCACCTATGAGGAGCACCGCGCGGGCGTGCTCTCACAGGCCAGCATCCACGCCTGGATCGACAGCGTGGGCACCTTGGTGGCCGAAGCGCAGGAACGCCACTTCCGCAAATGGCCGATCCTGGGCGTGAGCGGTCCGGCGCCCGAAGTGCTGGCCTGTGCCACCACCTATGCCGCCGAGCTGGACACGCTGAAACATTGGATCGACCTGCGCCTGACGTGGCTGGATGCCAACCTGCCGGGCCTTTGCACGGGCGTGGGTGTGCCGGAGCAGCCCGTGTTGGACTTCACCTGCATGCCGAACCCCACCGATGGCCCTGTTCGTTTCCGCGGTATGCTGGACGCCGGTGCCGCCTGGGACCTGGTGCTGCACGATGCCGTGGGCCGCGAGCTACAGCGCCTGCGCTTGCCTTCGGGCTGGGCCGAGGTGCCGCTGCAACTGCCGGGCGCGGGCACCTACCTCTACACGCTGCACCGCAACGGACATCCGGTGCGCACGGGCAGGGTGGTGGCGTATTGAGGGCGGGTTACGGTGGTCAAATAGGCTTCGTAGGAATACCGGGACGGTTTCCGATCTGGAATGGTCCGGTGCGGCCGCACATCCGGTCGTGAAGTCGGCCGGATGAACGCGTGACCTATCTTGGTGGTGCACCGGACGGTGGACAACCTTCCGCGAACGAATTAACCCGAGAACACAATGAACGTACTTCGCACTTCCAGTATGGCAGCCCTGTTGGTGGCCGCCTTTGCTGGGCATGCCCAGATCTCCCTGGTCGGCAATTCGCCGGTGTCGCTCGTAACGATCGGCACACTGAACGGCGGTATCCACCTGATCGAGTTTTTCTCCACCAATACCAGTACGGGCGGCACACGCAGCATCTACCATCCTGACCTTACCCTGTTCAGGGTGCTGAATTATCCGGCCCCGCCTTCGGGATACGCGTGGTCCAGCATGGGGTACATCACGGAAGACCTCTTCGATACCGATCCCTCCACCGTTGAGTTCGTCATGACCGCATCGGACCTGAGCGCGCCCGGCAATTTCGGTGTGTTCGTGTACCGCGAGGATGGGACCGAGCTGTTCCAGCAAATTCCTGGAAGCATGGTTTCAGGTATAGGTGGACTACGTAGTTCGTTCGAGCCCATATTCACCACCGATGAGGGTACCTTCATGGTGGTGCATGGCAGTTCGGTAGGCGGACCGCCAGTGAACATCTATCAACTACCTGGCACGCTGCCCTGTGTGGACTGCCACGGCACGCCGCTCCCTTCGGGATTGGTCACAGGAACTCCTCCTGCTGATGGCATTTCACCCACCGCCTCGGTATCACATGATGCCACGACCCATGCGCTTCATGTGCTGCCCGGGGGCATGCATGTGGATGAGGTTTCCGTGTTGGATGCTGCGGGTAGGTTGGTCATTACCCAACGGGTGAACACCACGGAGCGCTTCACCATTGATGCGGCCCGGCTGACGCCCGGTGTGCACGTGGTGGTGCTGCAGGACCGCGGTGTGCGCGTGGCGTCGATGCCCGTGGTGGTGCGCTGAGCGCCAAGTGAACGTTGGGCCTGCGAAGCAGTTGTGGTCGCGCAGGCCTTCGGTGACCAATATCCCAGATACGCTCCACTGGCTGCGCTACGTTTGCGTCCGCATTCCATGAACGCGTTGCGCACCCAGCTGCCCGGTATCGCATTGGCCACGGCCATCGGGCTGGTGGGCCATTTTGCCAGTGCCTACACCCCCGGCTGGCTCAACGGCATTCTGCTGGCGCTGCTGCTTGGCATGGTGGTGGGCAATGGGTTGAAGTTGCCTGCCGCACTGTTGCCGGGCATTGGCACCACCAGCAGCAAATTACTGGAGCTGTCGGTGATCTTCCTGGCCTTCGGGATCGACTATGGCCACATGGCGCAACTGGGCACCGGAGCCTTTGTGACGATGGTGGTGATGGTGGGCGCCATGGTACTGCTCACCTACCATGTGGCGCAGCGCGTGAAGTGTCCCGGCAGCACGGGTTGGCTGGTGGGCTTCGGAACGGCCATCTGCGGCTCCAGCGCCATTGCGGCATTGGCCCCGCGCGTGGCGAAGAACAAGGAGGATGTGGGCATCGCCATGGCCGTGGTGAACCTCTTCGGCAGCCTGGGCATGATCGTGCTGCCCCTGGTGCTTGTGCGCTTCCACCTCGGTGATACACAGCTGGGCCTGCTCATCGGCGGCACACTGCACAGTGTGGGCAACGTGGTGGGCGCTGGCTATGCACTGAGCGATGATGTGGGCGTGGCGGCCACCACCGTGAAGCTGGCGCGCGTGGCCCTGCTGAGCCCAGCGCTCATCCTCTTCAATTACCTGGTGAACCGCGACGAGGCGCGCAGCTGGCGCGAGCACATCCGCCTGCCTTGGTACCTGTGGGGATTCCTGGCCATCACGCTGCTCACCTCCCTGGTGGACCTGCCCGCCGCACTGCCCAAGGCCATGGAGCTCGCGGGCAAGGTGGCGCTCACCGTCGCGTTGGCGGCCATTGGCCTCAAGGTGAGTTTTGGCGAGCTGTTCCGCTCAGGTCGCAAAGGCCTGGGCTTCGGCGTGCTTGTGTTCGCCATCCAGTTCGCGCTGGTGGCGTTGCTGATGGTGGTGCTGGGGTAGGTCAGCCCTTCACCGCGATCCCGCTGATCCTCACAAAATGCAACGGCGGAGTTTATTCAAAAGTGCCAGCCCAGTTCTGTGGCCAGTAGCTGCAATCGTTCGTTCAACGGGGGGACATACTTCTGGGTGATCCGCCACAGGGTTTCCAGATCGATGTTGCGATAGTCGTGAACAATGCGGTGGCGCAGACCGGTGATCTTGAACCAGTCGATATCCGGTATCGTGGCCCTCGTCATGTCGCTGACCTTATAGGCCGCTTCACCAATAACTTGTAGTCTGTACGCCACTGCATCCTGTAGGACCGGGTCTTGAAGGAACGCCTCCATATCCTTGCCTGCCACATATGTCTCCACTTAACGGCATGCGTGGAGCATGTCCATCAGGAAAGGCTCATCATGGTGCTCAGACATTCTGGAGCTGTGGTTCAATGAACTTCATGTACCATGGCTTCACCGCCTTGCGCACCACAAGGTCCACACGCCGTTGGGTCAATTGTTCAAGCTCTTCAGCGAGTTCCAGGAAGTCGTAGTCGGCACCTTGGGCGAACTCCACCATAATGTCCACATCACTGTCTGGCCGGTGGTCGTCGCGGGTCATGGACCCGAAGATCGCCATGCTCTTCAATCCGTACTTCGCGAACAACCGGGCGCGTTCGCGGCGCAGTACGTTCATGATCTCGGACAGGGTTCCCACAGTGCAAATATCGGCAACACGAAGAACGGTAAGGCCTCAACCCTTCACCGCGATCCCGCTGATCTCCACGTTCACGCCGCGGGGCAGGCCTTTCACAGCGAAGGCTTCGCGAGCGGGCGGCACTTCCTTGAAGTAGCTGCCGTACACCTCGTTCACGGCGGCATAGAGGCTCATGTCGCTGAGCAGGATGGTGATCTTCACCAGGTGGCTGTAGTCCATGCCGGCGGCGGTGAGCAGCTTGCCGATGTTCTCCATCACCTGCCGCGTTTCGGTGGTGATGTCGCCCGTGTGCAGATCGCCATTGCCGTCGAGCGCGATCTGTCCACTGAGGTAGAGCGTGCCGTTGCTGAGGATGGCAGGGGTGTAAGGAGCAATTGGCTTGGCGGAATCGGGAGGGAAGATGGGCTGCTTCATGGGGCGAAGGTGGGATGGAAATGGGAGAGGGAAGTAAGGGGGTAAGTTGGTGAATGAAGAATGAAGAATGAAGAATGTAGAATGTGGAATGTAGGAACATGGGGAGCGTGAACGGGAGGGGGGAATGGTGTCGGGGTCGGTGCAGGGTCGAATTTCGTGGAGTTCATGCATGGGCACATGGCCACATGAGCGCATGAACACATGGGCACATGAACACATGGGCGCAAGTTCGTATGACCTTCTGTCTGCGGGATACCTTTGCAGCCCATGGAACAACTGCCCCTCATCCTGGTCACGAACGACGATGGCATTTTCGCGCCCGGCATACGCACGCTGGCCGAGGAGATGAAGGCCTTCGGACGGGTGATGGTGGTGGCACCGGACAAACCGCAGAGCGCCATGGGGCATGCCATCACCATCCACAGCTTCCTGCGCCTGCAGAGCGTGCACCTGATGGACGGCGTGGAGGCGTGGAGCTGCAGTGGCACCCCGGTTGACTGCGTGAAGTTGGCGATATACAAGCTGCTTGGTGGCAACAAGCCCGATCTGTTGGTGAGCGGCGTGAACCACGGCGCCAACATCAGCATCAATGTGTTGTACAGCGGCACCATGAGCGCTGCGGTGGAAGGGGCCATGGAGGGCATTCCCAGCATCGGGTTCAGCCTGATGGACCATGCCATTGAAGCGGACTTCAGCCAGGTGCGCCCGGTGATCCGCAGTGTGGTGACCAACACCCTGAAGCACGGTATGGCCGCTGGCACCTGCCTCAACGTGAACGTGCCCCGCAACGATGGCACGCCGCTGAAGGGCATCCGTATATGCCGCCAGGCGAAGGCCAATTGGGAGGATGAGTTCGAGACGCGGATCGACCCCGGGAACAAGGAGTATTACTGGCTGCGCGGCGAGTTCAAGAGCGAGGACCACGGCCACGATACCGATGTGTATGCCGTGAACAACCGCTACGTGAGCATCGTGCCCACGCAGTTCGACATGACGGCGCACCACAGCATTGCCGACCTGAACACCTGGGACCATGCGCTTGGATAGTCAGGCGACGGGTGTGCTGTTGGGCCTCTTCGCACCATTGATCGGGTTCATGGTCTATGCCACCATGTACGTCACGGCCATCCGTCCGCACCTGGACCTGCCCTTCTTCATCAACGACCTTTTCCTGGGTACACGCGAATACCAAGCGCCGGTGCTCTCGCTCTCGTTGGTGGCCAACCTCGCCCTCTTCTTCCTGCTGGACCGTTGGGACCTGTACAAGGCCATGCGCGGCGTGATCCTGGCCACCATGATCTACGGACTGCTCATCGTGCTGCTGCTCTTCGTGCTGTGATCATGGGTAAACGCATCTACATCATAGCGGGTGAGGCCAGCGGCGACCTGCACGGCGGCAACCTGGTGCGCGAACTGGTCAACGTGAGTAAGGAGTGGCGAGTGGCGGGTGGCGAGTCTGCCTCAGCAGCGCCGAGCGCAGCCGAGGAGGCGGCAGACTCGCCACTCGCCACTCACAACTCGCCACTCGTCATCCGTGCATGGGGGGGAGAACGCATGGCGGCCGCGGGAGCGGAGGTGGTGAAGCATTACCGCGAACTCGCCTTCATGGGCTTCACGCAGGTGATCATGAACCTGCGCACCATCCTGCGCAACATCGATACCTGCAAGAAGGACATCGAGGCGTTCAAGCCCGATGCGTTGATCCTGATCGACTACCCCGGGTTCAACCTACGCATTGCCGAGTGGGCGCATGCCAAGGGGATCCCCGTACATTACTACATCAGTCCGCAGGTGTGGGCGTGGAAGAAGGGGCGCGTACACACCATCAAGAAGGTGGTGGACCGCATGTACGTGATACTCCCCTTCGAGAAGCCGTGGTATGCGCAGTACGGCATGGACGTGGACTTCGTGGGGCATCCGCTGCTGGACGCGATCGAGCAGGAGGGCAGGACCCCATTGACCGCGCTGCCCGGCGATGATGGCCGGCCGGTGGTGGCCTTGCTGCCCGGCAGTCGCAGGCAGGAGATCGCGCGCATGCTGCCCTTGATGGTGCAGGTGGCCAAGCGCTTTCCGCAACAACGCTTCGTACTGGCCGCAGCGCCATCGGTACTGCCCGAGGTGTATGCCGAGGGCATTGGCAATGCGCCCATCACCGTTGTGAGCGGACGCACCTACGATGTGCTCCGTACGGCGCGTGCGGCCTTGGTCACCAGTGGCACGGCCACCCTGGAAACCGCTCTCTTCGGCGTGCCCGAAGCAGTGTGCTACAGCGGCAGCGCCCTCAACGTGTGGATCGCCAAGCGATTGGTGGACATCAAGTTCATCAGCCTCGTCAACCTCATCATGGACCGCGAAGTGGTGCGCGAGCTCATCCAGTCGGACCTTACGGTGGACAGCCTTTCTGCCGAACTGCAACGCCTGCTGGACGATGGCCCCTACCGTGAGCGCATGGTGGGCGATCTGCGCGACCTGCAGCAGCGTCTCGGTGGTCCGGGCGCTTCGGCGAAGGTGGCTTCGGCGGTGTGGAAAAGTATGCTTGGGTGGTCCTGAGCGGCCTTGCGGGTGCGGGTATTTTTGGCCCGCTCCGAACGCACCACATTCGTCATGGTCCTGCTCCGCACGCTACTTCCCTTGTTCCTGCTGCTCGGCAGCACGGTCTGGGCGCAGCAGGACATCACGGTGGACCGCACCATGCGGATCGGTCTTTACCGCGAACGCGTGGTGAAGCAGGTGGTGGTGATGCCCGTAAAGAGCATCTGTGTGCTCTTTGCCGATGGCGAACGCAAGGGCGAAGTGGCCACCACGGACGGGCTGCGCATCAGTGTTGCCGGAGGTGCGATCACGGCTCGGTCGCTCACGCTCAATGTTACCGCCAAGCGAAAGATCGAACTGGTGCCGCGTGTGACCGATGGTGGTTTCCGCTTGCGGATCTCCGACACCAAGTTGCCCGAACGGACCTACCCCGGCAAGCTGGCGGTGACCGTGACCGCCGGCAACCTGATGCTGGTGAACGCCGTGCCGCTTGAAGCCTATACAGCTGGCGTGGTGCAGGCCGAAGCAGGCAAAGAGCACCACCAGGAATACTACAAACTGCAGGCGGTGACCTGCCGCACCTACGCGCTCACCAACCAACGCAAGCACCAGCCCGAAGGCTTCGAGCTGTGCGATGGCGTGCATTGCCAGGTGTACCACGGTCGCAACCGCAACGACAGCATCCGTATGGCCGTTGATGCCACGCACAGCCTGGTGCTGGTGGATGCGGACATCAAGCTCATCCAGGCCACCTTCCACAGCAACTGCGGCGGAGAAACGGTGAACGCCGAGGACCTGTGGGGCCGCAGCCAGACCTACTTGCGTGCCACGGTGGACACCTTCTGCACGGCAGCGCCGCATGCCACGTGGACCAAGAACATGAGCCGCACTGAATGGCTGGGCTACCTGCAGCGCAAGTACAGCCTACGCACTGGCGACAGCGCGCAACTGTATGCGGTGCTCAACTACGAGCCGCAATGCCGCGACCTGTACCTGGGCAACACCTGGCCCTTGGTGCCGCTGAAGAACGTGCGAGAGGACCTGGGCCTGAAGTCCACCTTCTTCTCCGTGCGCACCGAAGGTGAGAAAGTGGTGCTGGAGGGACGCGGCTTCGGACACGGTGTGGGCCTGTGCCAGGAAGGGGCGATGAAAATGGCGCGCGCGGGCAAGAGCTACACCGACATCCTGCACCACTACTACACCAGCGTACACTTGGTGGACCTCACCACCTTGGATTTCTTCCGCGATGACAGCCTGGCGCCCAACGGTGGCGCCGGTGGTCCGCGGAGCCGTTGAACCTACATGGCATCGGGTTTCCACCACGCGGCCTTGCTGCGCGGATGGAGGAGGCTGCTGTAGGTGTAAGCGCCGATGAGGCAGCCGGTGGCGATGCCCGCGAGCGCGAAGAGCAGCGTGAAGATGGCGCCACCGCCGTCCTGCCCCGAGGCCATGCTGGCCACGCTCACCAAGCCGAACGAACCGGGGGCCAGCAACCAGAAACCGGGCAGGAAGGTGACGATGGCCGGTGGGCCCTTGAACCGGAACTCAATGACAAGCGCGGTGATGGTCATCAGTGCCGCACCGAAAAAGGCCGCAGATGCGCCTTGGATGAACATGCCCGAGAGGTATTGCCCGGCGTAGGCCATGGCGGCGGTGATCAACATCCAGCCGAACGAACGCCGCTTGCTGCTCTGGTAGATGTGCAGGCCGAGCGTGAAGATGAGCACACCGAGCCACGGCCAATGCGGTCCGATCCGTTCCCCTTCGGCAAGGTTCAGCGAGGCGCTGGTAGTGTGGAATGCCTTGAACCCGCCAATGATCCCGAAGGCCAGGAGGATCAAACGCGTGAAGCCCGCCACCATGCGACTGGCGCCGCTGATGATGCTGTTGTACGCGAGCTCGATCACCGAAACGGTGAGCATCATACCGGGCAGGAAGGTGATCAGCGGCGGGATCAGCAGGCTCATGGCCGGTTCCTTCAGTCCGTAGCGGTAGCTGAGCGCCACGGCCGCCGAGAGCAGGAAGGCCACCACCACGGGCAGCACGGTGGACCAGGCCGGACGCCTGCGCGCGAACACCAGCACCAAGGCACAGGCAAAGGCCATCAAGGTGGTGAGCCACAGCCCGGTGAGCGATGGTCGCAGCATGATGGAGACACCGAGCGTGGTCATGAGGTAGCCCGCCACGAAGCCCACATCGCCATAGTAGTGCGGTGTGCTCCACATGGCGTCGATGCGTTGCAGGCCTTCCTCGGGCGTGATCTCGCCCTTGCGCGCCGAACGGGCGATGGTGAGCACCTCTTCGATCTGGTCGAAGCGCAACGGTGCCACGCGGTAGGCGCCGTGGGCCATGTCCACCCGGTGCTCATCGCCCGATTCCCATTTCATGAAGAGCACCGTGGGCAACACGAACACCTGCACCTGCTGTTCGCCGTTCACCTTGGCAATGGCGGCGAGGTCGCGCTCAACCAGTGGTACCGCGTTACCGGCGTTCAGTTGTGCCTGTCCCAAGCGGCCCAGGAAACGCAGCAGTGTGTCCCTGCGGGCGTGAACAGCGGTGGGGTCGGGCGACATGCGCGCGAAAGTACGGCCGCTCCGACAGCCCGATGGCCATGCGGTATCTTGTACCCGTATGATCGAGCTCATCAAGACCTTTCTCTTTGTCTTCGCATTGGTGGACCCCATCGGTACCGTTCCTGTTTACCTTGAGGCCACCAAGCATTTTGATCCGGCAGCACGGAAACGCATTGCCATCAAGGCCCCGTCCATCGCGCTTGGCATCCTGCTGTTCTTCATCCTGGCGGGACAGGTGATCATGGAGAGCATGAGCATTACGCTCGATGCCTTCCAGGTGAGCGGCGGTGTGATCCTCTTCCTGTTCGCGCTTACCATGGTCTTCGGCGCCAGCAAGCCCGATGAAGAAAAACGCATGATCACCGACTACGACCATGTAACGGTATTCCCGATCGCACTACCATCGATCGCATCACCGGGCGCCATCATGGGCGTGGTGATGCTCACGGACAATCACATCTACACCTTGCCCCAACAGTTGACCACGGCCGCCATCACGGTATTGGTGCTCGTTACAACGTGCATCGTGCTCCTGTCCGCACAACTGGTGCAACGCCGTATCGGCAACACCGGCATCATCGTGATCAGCAAGGTGATGGGCCTGATCCTCGCGGCCTTCGCGGTGCAGAGCATCCTCAGCGGCATCAAGGGCTACTTCGGCCTCTAACGCCCCGGGGCTGCGGCCTACCTTCGCGGCCATGCCACAGGCCCGCTTCACCGTAAACGATACCCACGACCGCATCCGCCATGGCCATCCATGGGTCTTTGCCACCCAGGTGGTGAAAGAAGAGGGCGCCTACGAGCCCGGCGATATCGTGCAGGTGTTCAGCACGCGGCGCGAACCGTTGGGACAGGGCTATGTGAACCCACGGTCCATGATCCGTGTGCGCCTGCTCACGCGCCATGTGGAAGACCGTGTGAACCGGGCCTTCATTCACGAGCGTATCGCCAAGGCGTGGGCCTATCGCCAGCGCATGGGCTACACGGGCAGTTGTCGCGTGGTGTTCGGCGAGGCCGACCTGTTGCCCGGACTGGTGGTGGACAAGTTCAACGATGTGCTCTCGGTGCAGTTCCTTACGTTGGGCATGGAGCGCTGGAAGGACGTGGTGCTGGAGGCGCTCACCGAGGTCGTGAAACCCACGGGCATCTACCTGCGCAACGATGTGCCCGTGCGTGAGAAGGAGGGCCTGCCGCTGGAGAAAGGCTTCGTGGGCAAGAGCTTCCCCACCGACCTGGTTATCGATGAGAACGGCCTGAAGCTGAACGTGGACGTGGCCGGCGGCCAGAAGACCGGACACTTCCTGGACCAGGTGCTCAACCACGCGGCCATGGCCAAGATCAGCAAGGGCATGCGGGTGCTCGACTGCTTCACGCACACCGGTGGTTTCGCGCTGCATGCCGCGCACTACGGGGCGGCCGACGTCGAGGGGCTGGACATAAGTGCCGAGGCCGTGGCGCTGGCCACACGCAACGCGGAGCAGAACGGTCTTGCCAACTGCCGCTTCAACGTGGCCAATGTGTTCGACCACCTCACAGAGGCCAGCCGTACGGGCAAACAGTGGGATGTGATCGTGCTGGACCCGCCCGCGTTCGCCAAGAGCAAGGGCGCTTTGGAGAACGCTTATCGGGGCTACAAGGAGATCAACCTGCGTGCGCTGAAGTGCATTCCGGCCGGTGGTTTCCTGGTGACCTGCAGCTGTTCACAGCACATGGTGCCCGACCTGTTCCGCAAGATGGTGTTGGAGGCCGCGCAGGATGCTGGACGCCGGTTGCGCGAGGTGTACTACGGTACCCAGCCGCCCGATCATCCGATCCTGTGGGGCGTGCCTGAGACGCACTACCTGAAGTGCCTTGTGCTACAGGTGATCTGATCTACTCGCCGATCTGGTACGACTGCCACTCCGGCGCGAATAGCAGCTCGGGGGCATGCTTGCGCTTGGGCAGCAGACCGGCGAAGAGGCCGATGGGGCCCAGTCCCAGACCGATCAGGTACCACGGCATCACATGGTATCCGCGCTGGCTCGCCATGAACGCGGTGACAGGGGCGAAGAGCAGCGTCCAAAAGAGGAGTATGGCGAGCATGGGTCCGGTGGGTTAGGAGAAGATGAAGCTAACCTCACATTCGCCGGTCGCCAACGGATCTTAGACCAATTCGGGTGTTGTGTCGATGAATTACCTTTTGGCAGGTTTCGATGGACATCCCCCCAGACCTTCGAGGGCCGTGGAGCCCTATCAAGCGGGCGCCCATGTTACGGATCGGCGCAGCGTTCGTGCTGGGTGTTGTCGTTGGCCTGACTTTCGAGCTGCCCCTGCTGCCCGTGGCTTTGGTGGCGTCAGTGGTCACGCTGGTCATGGGCCGGTGGATGTTCAGGTCGATGTACGCCGAATGGCATTGGACGCGTGGCGGCGTGTTCTATGCGTGGGTCTTTCTCTTCGCGCTGTGCTGGACCATCCTGCGCACCTCCTCCTTTGTACCGGGCCACATTGACCAGGCTGAACACGACCAGGGTCCGTGGCTGCTGCGTGTCTCAACGGTGAATGGTGCATCGGCCAAGGCGCAGCGTGCCGAAGCGGATGTGGTGGCCCAATGGAACGGCAAGGCCATGGAAGGGCGAAGTGGCCAGTTGATGCTGACCCTGTTGCGCGACAGCACGGACACCTTGTTGCGCAACGGCGACCTGGTGATGGTGGATGCGAACGTGGAGCGCATTGCGCGCGTGCCCGATCCCGGCGGGTTCGATCGGGAGCGCTGGGCGGCCTCTCGCGGGGTGCATCACGAACTGCTCGCTGGTGAAGGGCGCTGGCGGATGGTTGGGCACGAAGCCCGGTGGACCGACCTTTTCAGCGAGTTGCGGAATTCCATTTCCACGTGGTTGAACGGCAGTGAACTGGCGGTGCGTGAGCGGGCCTTGGTAAAGGCCTTGGTATTGGGTATGCGCGATGAACTGGACGGTGAACAACGAGAGGACTTCATGCGCAGTGGCACCATTCATGTGCTGGCCGTGAGCGGCATGCATGTGGGCCTGATCTATGCGGTGCTCACTTTCCTGGCCACGGGGGTCGGGGCCACCAAACGGGCCAAATTGCTCACAGGCGTTCTGGTATTGATGGCGTTGTGGGGGTATGCGGGGCTCACGGGTGCCTCGCCCAGTGTACTTAGGGCCACCATCATGTTCACGCTGTACACCGTGTCCAATATGGCCACGCAACGCACCGATCACCTCAACAGCCTGTTCGTTGCAGCCGTCGGGTTACTTCTTTGGGATCCCGTCGTTCTGCTCAATGCAGGCTTTCAACTTTCGTTCCTGGCCGTTCTGGGCATCATCCTCTTCTATAAGCCATTTGAGGACCTGTGGACACCGCCCACCTGGTTCCTGCACAAAGTGTGGTCGCTCGCTTTGGTCTCCATCTCGGCGCAGTTGCTCACTGGGCCGTTGTCGTTATACCTGTTCAAGGCATTCCCATTGTGGTTCCTTCCGGCGAACATCATGGTGGTGGCCGCGGTCGGTTTCGCGGTGTATGGCGGAGTGGCGCTGATCCTGCTTTATAAACTGCCGCTGATCGGAACGGTGCTCACACTTGGCATGTCGGCATTGCTGTGGAGTGTTGGAGCCTTGTCGTCATTCTTCGCCGAGCTGCCCGGCGCGTATCCTTCGGTGCGTGTGGATGCCTTTCAAGCCGTGCTCCTGTACCTGTTGATCTTCACCGTGGGCGCATGGCGCGTATGGCACTGGCGACGCATGCGCGAGGCCACGGTGGTGGTAACATGCGTGCTGGGCATTAGTTGGATGCTGAAGGCCGAGGAGTTGAATGCGCGCACCCAGTTCGTGGTCTATGATGCGCCACGCGGGTTGCAAGCTGGCCTGTTGCAAGGACGTGACCTGCTCGTGCTCGATGCGGATGATGACCGCTACCTGGACCGTATGGGTCGACACGCCCGCTATGCCGGTGCCTGGCGCACAAGTATCGTTGAGCGCACCGGGCTTTTCGATGATACACCAACGGTGCATGGAGCAAGTGTGATGGCCCGCGGGCGTTGGTTGGCACCGCGGATGGACATTGGATTTTATACCGGTGATACCACCTTCCTGCATCGCAGGGCTGATGAACGCTTCGATGCCGTTGTGGTCAGCGGTACACGCTTCGTATCCGATGACCACATGGATCGGCTCGTGTCCATGGCGGATCATGTGGTGCTGGCCGGTGACCTTCGGTGGAAGTTGCGTTCGCGCTTTGTGGACATCTGCGCTGAACGCGGTGTGCCCTGCCACGATGTACGCGAGCACGGCGCCTTCATCCTTGAACGCTGATCACAATAGCGCCAGCTCGGGGTATTCGAAAGCCTGTATGGCCACTTCGGTGTTCGGCGAGGCCTGTTTGCCCAGCAAGGGCGGCACGGTGAATGCTTCGAGCAATGATTCGTCGTACGGGCCGATCAATGGTGAGATCTGTTCCGGAGCGGTATTCTCAGCCAGCCACAAGGCATCCAGCTCGCGGGGCACTATGAAGGGCATGCGCGGTCCCTCGGCCTGCGGGTTATTGTGTATCCGCGCCATCAGTGGGTTGGCGCTGGTGGTCACAATGCTCACGGTGCCCACGGGTTGTCCGGTGCTCGGGTCGTTCCACGTGGAGCGGATGCCGCCCAGGGCCATCACCTCATCATCGCGCAGGCGGATGTGGTAAGGATAGGTGCGCTTGCCGAAGTGGAAGAACTCGAAGAAGCCATCCACCAGAACAAGACACCGGTGGTGCGCTGCCTGCCGGAAGGCGGGTTTCGAGAAAATGGTCTCGCCGCGTGCGTTCAGGGTTTGGCGTCCGAGGGTCACGGCCTGAGCAGTGTCCTTCACCCAAGAGGGGATCAGCCCCCAGCGCAGCAGCTCGAAATGCGGTGCTTCCTCGCGCGAATAACACAGCAGACGCGGATGAGCAAAGCCGCTTACGTGGTACATGGAGGGCTGGCCTGCGGTCAGTTCCTCCAGTTGCCGTTCCAGTTCCTTCACCTCCTCCTCATCCGCACCGGCACGCTTGGCGTATTTCACCTTGCGTTTGGTGAGGTAGGTAACGGTGTAGCACATGGCCTACAGGGCGCTCAGGGGGAAGGTCTCCTTTAGGCGGATGCCCTTCTCGGTGCGCTCCACGGTGCAGCATTGGTGCTGCGCATCATGCTCGAAGAAAAGCACGATCCCCTCATCGGCGGCCACACCCAGGAAGTCGGCCTTCTCCTGCATGGTGAGCAGGGGGCGCGTATCGTAGGCCATTACCCAAGGCAACGGAATGTGGTGGATGCTCGGCAGCAGATCGGCCATGAAGGCCACCGTTCGCCCTTTGTAGCGGATGTGCGGGATCATCATGGCATCGGTGTGCCCGTTCACCAGGAAGATGTCGGTGTGCGGGAACACGTCCTTCATGTACACGTTCTCTTCATCGCTTCGTCGCCCGATATCCACGAACTCCAGCTGCCCGCTCTGTTGGATGGGCAGGATGTTCTCTGAAAGGAAGGAGGCCTTCTCGCGCGGGTTGGGACGCGTGGCCCAGGCCCAATGCGGTTCGTTGCTCCAATAGCGCGCCTTGCGGAAAGCGGGAACAAGCAGTTCACCTTCGCGCTTGATGCTTCCGCCGCAGTGATCGAAGTGCAGATGGGTCAGGAACACGTCGGTCACATCATCGCTGCTGAAGCCCGCCTTGCGCAGCGATCCTTCAAGCGTATCGTCGCCATGCAGGTCGTAGTGCCCGAAGAACTTGGCGTCCTGCTTGTCGCCAATGCCGTTGTCAATGAGCATGAGGCGGTCGCCATCCTCCACCAGCAGGCAGCGCATGGCCCAGGTGCAGAGGTTCTTCTCGTCGGGCGGGTGGTTCTTGCTCCAAAGGGTCTTTGGCACCACGCCGAACATGGCGCCGCCGTCGAGCTTGAAGAAACCGGTGTCGATGACGTGTAGCTGCATGGTGCGAAGATGCGGTTTCCCGGGGCTGGGTCCGACAAGGCTCCGGCTCTGTTCGTGGTCCTGTTCCCTGGTAACCCATGAAGGAAGCCTGCGTACAAGGCCCAACTTTTCAAACGGCCATGCGACAGCTTGTGATCATTCCATCACTCGTCCTTCTCACTTGTGCCCAGGCGCAGGTCAATGGATATGCGCGCATCACCAACGTGTCGGGAACCACCTTCTCGTTGGGGGCTGCCAGTGAGGTGGGAGCACCTTTCCAAGCCGGGAAGCAGGTGGTCATCATGCAGATGCAGGATGATGTGATCGGGAGCAATACTGGTAACAATAGCTCCTTTGGCGACCTGTCGAACATCCTTCAGGCCGGCAGGTATCAAGTTCGGAACATCACATCCGTCAGTCGGGATGCGTTCGGCGCACCGGTAGGCATGGTGGTTGATGCTGCTTTGACCATACCCTTCAACTTTGGGGCGAACAGCCGACTACAGGCCATAACACTGGAGCTGCTGGGAGGTGGTGGCAACTTCACGACCACGGCGGCGATCACTGCTCTTCCTTGGAACGGTGATATTGGCGGAGTAGTGGCTGTCCAGGTACAGGGCACGTTCACGATCGCACATTCGATCACGGCTGATGCGGTCGGGTTCCGTGGTGGTGCACGCGATGTCACCAATTCCGGCTCATGCGATCTGACCACGTTCATATCGGCGGTGAGCGATCGCTATGCATGGAAGGGTGAAGGCATTTACCGGAACACGAACGCGAACTGGGTTGCCGCCAAGGGTAAGATCCTGAACGGAGGCGGAGGAGGGAACGAGCACAACGGTGGAGGAGGTGGTGGTGGCAACTATACCGCAGGGGGGACCGCTGGGCCAGGTTGGAGCTGTGGTTCAGGTAGTGCCGGAGGTCTGGGCGGTATCTCGCTTAGTGGACATATCGCTGCCGACCGGATCTTCATGGGCGGAGGAGGCGGAGGAGGAGAGGGCAACAACAACGTATCCACGAACGGTGGGAACGGGGGCGGCATCATCCTCATTAAGGCCAATACGATACGTACCACGGGCACATGCACAGGTCTGCGTATTTCAGCGGATGGAGCAAGTGTGGGCAATGCGGGAAACGATGGTGGTGGAGGCGGTGGTGCCGGAGGGTCGATCATCGTGCATGCCGATCAGTTCCAACTAGGAGCTTCATGTCCATTGTTGGTACGCGCCAATGGCGGAAATGGAGGGCGGGTGAACGATGGGGCGACCCACGGCGCCGGAGGTGGTGGCGGACAGGGAGCCGTTGTGTTCAGCGCGATGGTCCCATCGTCGAACATCACCGTGGAAACGAACAATGGAGCGGGAGGATGCAACAACAGCTCCAATCCCTGTAATTCACAAGCATTGAGCGCATCCGGGTCCAATGGTGGTGGCATCATACAGGGCAGTTCCGGGCCTTTGCCTGTTGAACTGCTGAGCTTTCAGGCGATCCCCGTGAACGCACGGGTCGCCCTTACTTGGAGCACCGCTACCGAACTGCACAATGCCTTTTTCACCGTTGAGCGGTCAGCTGATGGCGAGGTGTGGGCTGGTCTGCAGGAAGTTCAGGGTGCGG
This sequence comes from Flavobacteriales bacterium, assembly GCA_016788295.1. GTDB lineage: Bacteria > Bacteroidota > Bacteroidia > Flavobacteriales_F > PHOS-HE28 > PHOS-HE28. The sequence continues at coordinate 24,620 of JAEUSY010000030.1, read as the reverse complement.
GTACAAGCCTTCACGTGAATGAATATCGTGTGTTCGATGAACACCCATTACCCGGTCTGTCCTACTATCGCTTGCGCCAGACGGACCTGGACGGTACGGAACGGTCCTATCCAATGGTGTCCGTGCGGATCGCCGCCAGCTCCGATGTGCTCGTGGCCTTCCCGAATCCTGCGACGGACCTTGTGAAACTTGTACACGGAGCGGTGGTGGATGATGTTAGCCTGCTCATCGTGGACGCGTCCGGTAGGGCAGTGAACATCCCCATGGTGAACGAGGGGGCCTATCAGCTTCTTGATGTAAGTCAACTTCCAGCGGGCCAGTATATGGCCGTATTCGAGGATGGAAGTACCATCCGCCGTGCAAGGTTCGTGGTACAGCATTGACTGAGCGGTATGCGCTGACGCAACGGTCAAGAATGACCTGGTCATTGCCGGCCATATGTTGCTGTGGTGGCAAGCTCTGCGATGTGATAACGCCAAGGGCGGGGCGAAATGATCCAGGTAGGCTGCCCACACCGACCCGTTGAAGTATTCCATAGCTGGAAGTGCAAGGAGACCAAGCAGGCGTGCAACTTCGCGGCATGCCCACGGTCCACTTCATTGCTATTGGCGGAAGCGCCATGCACAACCTTGCCATCGCCCTGCACCAAAAGGGATTCGAGGTCACTGGTAGCGACGACGAGATCTTCGAGCCCAGTCGCAGTCGACTTGATCGTTTGGGCCTGCTTCCCGAAAAGCTGGGCTGGGACCCATTCCGGATCACCACCGACATCGACGCGGTGATATTGGGCATGCACGCACGTGCCGACAACCCTGAGTTGATCCGTGCACAGGAACTGGGTATCCCGGTGTTCAGCTATCCGGCCTACTTCCATGAGCAGACCAAGGACAAGACCCGCGTGGTGATCGGCGGTAGTCACGGCAAGACCACCATCACCAGCATGATCGTTCATGTGCTTCGACATGCCGGCGTGGAGTTCGATTACCTGGTTGGTGCACAGCTCGAAGGGTTCGACTGCATGGTGAAACTGAGCAGCACCAGTCGGGTGGCGATCATAGAAGGCGATGAGTACCTGGCGTCGGCACTGCAACCGGTTCCCAAGTTCCATCTGTACCATCCGGATATTGCGCTGATCAGTGGTATCGCGTGGGACCACATCAATGTGTTCAAGACCTTTGAGAGCTATGTGGACCAGTTCCGCACCTTCGTCAAGTGTATCGAACCCGGCGGCAAGCTGGTCTACTGCGCCGAGGATCCCGAGGTGAAGACCTTGGCCGAGGCATCGGAAGGCAATGAGGCGCGGATACCCTACGGTGTGCCCCCGCATCGGATAGAGAATGGGACCACGATACTACAGACCGCGCAGGGCGATGTGGTCTTACAGGTGTTCGGTCGCCACAACCTGCAGAACCTGGAGGGTGCGCGCCATGTGTGCCACCAGCTGGGTATCGGCGATGTGGAGTTCTATGCGGCGATCGCCAGTTTCACGGGTGCGGCCAAGCGGTTGGAGAAACTGGCCGATGTGCCGGGCCGAGCGGTATTCAAGGATTTCGCGCACTCACCAAGCAAGCTCAAGGCAACGCTTGAGGCCGTTCGCGAGCAGTTCCCGCAACGTCGATTGGTGGCCTGCATGGAGCTGCACACCTACAGCAGTCTCAGTGAAGGCTTCCTGGACCAGTACGCCGGTTGCATGGACCAGGCCGACCATGCCATTGTGTTCTACGATCCGCACGCCGTGCAGTTGAAGCGCTTGCCGCCCATCCCCCCTGATCGTATCCGCACCGCCTTCGGCCGAGCCGATCTGCAGGTGATCACCGATCCCATTGCCGTAATGGGGGCCGTACGCGCCGACCTGAAAGGCGATAGTGTTCTGCTGATGATGAGCAGTGGCAATTTCGGGGGACTGGACCTTCAGGCGTTGACGGAGGCGTTCATTGCGTGAGGGGGGGCAAAAGATCTCATGACCATAAACCATCGCAGGGTCGAACGCATGTATGGCCATACATATATCGATGCCCTTCAGGCCGACATTGTGAATTTCCGTGATGCTGATTATCAGTGAATTGCGAGGTTGGTGATCCTTCGGGATCTCCAGGAAATGGTCAAAATGCATGTATGGCCATACATGTGTCTGAGGGTCGACCTCCGCGCCTCACCCGTTCAACCGGTACCGCCTCAGCACCTTATGGTGCACTGCCCCGAGCAGCAGCGCATTGAACACGCTAACGGCAAGGAGCGAGAAAAAGGTAATGGAGGCGTAGTTGAACGGTGTGAAGAACTGTGTGAGCCTAGGGCGGATCACCCCTTCAGGCTGACCCTCGGCCACACCACGCAGCACCAAGGTATCCACGCGTTGGGCGAAGTAGTCCGGTTCGATGGTGCGGTAGTAGATCCAGATGAACGCGCCGAAAACAATGGCGTAGAACGCAGCGGCCTTGAATCCTTCACGAACAAGTGATGGGAATGGGATGCGGATATCACGAACCAAGGTCCGATGTCCGGCGAAGAAGACGATGGTGACGATGGCAAGGAAATGCACCAGCATGAAATCCATGCCCTCCGGTGGACTGCCCGTGGCGAACAGGATGAGCCGCAGCGCGATGACCGCCAGTGCGGTGAGGATGGCCAGTACCATGGCGACGACCTAGCCGTTCATGCTCACCAGGAACTCCTCGTTGCTCTTGGTGCCCTCCATGTGCTTCTTCACGAACTCCATGGCCTCCACACTGTTCATGTCGGCCAAGTGCTTGCGAAGGATCCAGGTGCGTTGCAGCACTTCCTTGCCATGCAGAAGGTCGTCGCGGCGTGTGCCACTGCTCAGGATATCGATGGCAGGGAAGATGCGGCGGTTGCTGATCTTCCGGTCAAGCTGCAGTTCCATGTTACCGGTGCCCTTGAACTCCTCAAAGATCACCTCGTCCATCTTGCTTCCGGTCTCCACAAGGGCTGTGGCGAGAATGGTGAGCGAGCCGCCGTTCTCGATCTTCCGTGCAGCACCGAAGAAGCGTTTGGGCTTCTGCAGTGCATTGGCGTCCACACCACCGCTAAGGATCTTGCCGCTGGCAGGTTGTACGGTATTGTAGGCACGTGCCAGACGGGTGATGGAGTCGAGCAGGATCACCACATCGTGACCGCATTCGGTGAGGGCCTTGGCCTTTTCCAGCACAATGCCGGCCACCTGCACGTGGCGCGATGCAGGTTCATCGAAGGTGCTGGCGATCACTTCCGCGTTCACGCTGCGCGCCATGTCCGTCACTTCCTCCGGACGTTCGTCGATCAGCAGCACGATGAGGTAGACCTCGGGATGATTGGCCGCAATGGCGTTCGCCACATCCTTCAGCAGCACCGTTTTACCGGTCTTAGGCTGTGCTACAATGAGGCCGCGCTGTCCCTTGCCGATGGGCGAGAAGAGGTCCAGCACGCGCATGCTGATGTTGGTGTCCTTGCCGGCCAGATTGAACTTCTCGTCGGGGAAGAGCGGCGTAAGGAATTTGAAGGGCACACGGTCGCGCACCCATTCTGGATCACGTCCGTTGATGCTTTCCACCTTGATCAAGGGGAAGAACTTGTCGCCTTCGCGCGGCGGACGTACGTGCCCGAGCACGGTATCGCCCAATTTCAGGCCGTACTGTTTGATCTGCTGCTGGCTCACGTACACATCGTCAGGTGAGGCCAGGTAGTTGTAATCGCTGCTGCGCAGGAAGCCATAGCCCTCGGGCATCACTTCCAGCACGCCCTGCACTTCAACGAACGCATCGAAGTTGATGATCTCGCGCTGGGGGCGGTCCTGCTGCGGGCGGTCTTGTTGATGACGGTCCTGGCGCTGCTGGTCGCGGTCGTTGTTGCGCTGGTCGCGCTGGTCGCGGCCCTCGTTGCGGGCCTCACGCTGTTCGTTGCGTTGGTCGCGTTGGTCGTTGCGTTGGTCGCGGTCGCGGCGCTGGTCCTGGCGCTGATCGCCACCTTGTTCAGCGTTCGGACCACGTTGGTCACGGTCGCGCCGGTCGTTACGGCCTTGGTCGCGGTCGTTGCGTTGGGCCTGTTCCGGGCGGTCCGGGCGCTGCTGTCGGTCGCCCCGTTCACCACGGTCGTTGCGCTCGTTGCGGTCGCCTTGTCCTTCGGCTTGAGGGCGGTCCAGACGCTCACGCCGCGGACGTTCATTCCGTTGGTCGCGTTGTTCAACTGGGCGAGCGGGCGCGTCATCAGCGGCTAAGCGCTCTTTCGTTTCCCTGGGGGGAGGGGCGTTGCCGGCAGCGGCATCATTGTCATCCGCATCATCTTCATCACCCTCCTCATCGTCGTCCTCGTCATCCTCATCCTCCTCGTCATCATCACCTTCGGTATCAAAGGCGCCGCCATCGTTGGCAATGGGCTCCGGTTCGGGGTCCACTTCCAGGGGCACTTCATCGGCCGTGGCCAATGCGGTCAGGTCCTGATCGTTGTCCACGAACGTGGGCGCGATTGACTTCGGCTTGTCGCTCTTGCTGGCCTGCGTTTCCAGGATCTTGTTGATCAGGTCCTGTTTCTTCAGGGTGTCAGCCTTCTTCAGGTTGAGCTGCTTGGCGATCTCCTTCAGTTCGGAGAGCTTCATGCCGCTCAGGGCGCTCTGGTCGTACATGTACGCGGGAATGATGTTCGTTGGGGATCGACCGTTCTGTTGGCCGATGGGCGAACCGCTGGGGCTCGATCGTTATCAGGATGTAGGGGAAGCGGGAATGGCGGGGGCTCGGATAGCGCCGGAATGACGCAGGCACCTGCCGGAATTGTGAATGCGCTGCAATGTTACGGCCCGGGAGTTGCCCCGCCAAGCCCGCAGGGCATCTTTTTTCAGGTCTGCCATCGGGCCTGCGGTTGCGGTGGGTGGCCACTACCTTCGTGGCCCTTTCCGGTTCCCAATTCCCCAAGGTCCATGTGGCAGCGTAAACAATCCATCCTGCTGGCCGTCGGCGCCGTGTTGGCGTTCGCGTCGTGGCTGTTCCCCATTGCATCATACACTGGCGATCTGGGCGTGTATAAGCTGCGCACCTATGGGCTGTTCCTGCCCGATGGCACGGAGGATACCATGGCCAGCCCGGTGTTGCCGTACGAGGTACTGCACAGCGTGCTCGGCTTCGGCATGTTGGTGGCGATCCTGCTCTACGGCAATCGCCCGCGTCAAAGCCGTGTGGTACGTGGCCTGTGGATGCTCCAACTTCCGGTGATCGCGTTCCAGTACATCACCATGAACTCCACCCTGGCTTACTTGGCCCGCCAAGGCACCATGGACCAGTCCTTGGGCCTCACCTTTTTCCTTCCCATGGTGGTGTTGGTGCTGGTGTTCATCGCCGAGCGTATGATCCGCTCCGACGAGGAACTGGTGCGTAGCATGGACCGCCTGCGCTGATCCGCTCATTCGCTCTGTGCGGCACACTTCTCCGCGTTAGCGGGCAGGAAAGAGCGACCGGATGGAACGGAAGCGCTTCCCTTTTGCTCAGCGCTTGGCGGCGGCCTCCTTGAAGGCGGCGATGGCGTTGCGGGTGAATTCGCTCAGCACCAATCGGCCACTGATCGCTGCACGTTCCGCCAACAGCGTGTCCCAATCCTCGGTGCCACGCCACATCACGCGCTTCAGTTCGGCCATGGCCTCGGGGCTGTATGCGGCGAGCTCGCGGGCATGGGCGGCTATGCGCGCGTCCAATGCTTCGGTCGTGGCGAACACTTCAGCATACATGCCGTGGGCCTCGCACCAAGCGGAGCTGCGACGCGCGGCCGGCGTGCTGCTGAGCAGTCCGAAGAGACCGGTGCCCACCTTGCGTTCAACCGCAGGACCGACCACGAACGGTCCGATACCGATGGCCAATTCGCTGAGCCTGGCGCTGGCGCTCTCGTGCGCGTAGGCGATGTCCACGGCGCAGGCCAGCCCCACGCCACCACCCACGGTGTGACTGTGGATGCGGCCGATAACGAACACCGGTGCCTTGCGAATGGCGTTGATCACAAGGGCGAACCCGCTGAAGAACTCGAGGCCGCGCTCGGCACTGTCAATGGACACCAGTTCATCGAAGCTGGCACCCGCGCAGAAGGCCTTGTCGCCATCGCTGCGCAGGATGATCACGCGCACCGAGGGGTCGTTGCCCGCATCGGTAATGGCCTGTGCCATGCCGCGCAACACGTGGCCGGGCAGGCTGTTGCTCTTGGGGTGGTGGAAGGTGACGGTGGCGATGCCTTCGTTCAGGTCCGTGCGCACGTATCCGTTCTCGCTGCTCATGTTCGGGGTCGCTAAGTGCTGGCAAAGCTATACGAGCGCACCCGCCTCGGCAGCGTTCAGTGCATCCAGGTCAGGCCGCCTGCGCCATGCCCGGTATGGGGTCGAAGGGAATGGGCTTCACGCGATCGCGCAGGAAGGCGATCACTTCCTCGTCATTGCGGAAGTTGTTGCCCACGTCCACGAATCGTTCCGCCAGCAGATCGTAGCGGTCGCGCAGCAACAGGATGAAGACGTTCATGTAATTGAGCCCATCGAACACCACGGCCTTGTTCTTTCCGAACTCGGCCAAGTGTTCGCGGAAGAAACGGGGATGCTCTGTCCAGTGCAGGTTGGGGTCGATGTGGTGACTGATGTGGTAGCCATCGTTCCAGCACTTGTGGTTGAACTTCACGTTGATCACCGTGATGCTGTTGCGGTAGTCGTTGCCGGGTTCGTAGCGGCAGATGAAGGTGTGCTGCACCCAGTTGCCGGCCATGGCCACAAGCCGGAAGGCCATGAACGGAAGGATGAAGGCCACAAGGGTCGCCTGCCAGTTCACCGTGCAGAGCGCCGCGCAGAAAATGATGAAGAGGATCTCGCCACGTGCCGCTTGGAATGCCAGCTTGTTGCGCTTGTGGTTGAAGAGGTATCGGATCAGCGTGTAAATGCCGGTAAAGAGGAAAGTGAAGTAGTATTTCAGGAAGTCCTTGCCGGAGTCGCGCTGGTAGGGCATGGTGCTGCTCTCATCGGGCTCCAGGTTGTTCTCCACGTGGTGCATCCCTACGTGGTGGGCTCGGTAGGTCTCTGGCGATTGGCCGAAGAAGGGGGCCAGCACCCAGGGCAGGTAGTGGTTCAGGATGTCGTATTCCTTCTTGAAGAACCTGCGGTGGGTGGTGCAATGCAGCATAAGGCCGAAGGGCCCCTTGTAGGTGATGTTATTGATGAAGAGGTAGACCACGGCGATGATCCACCAGAGCCAGTTGGGCACGAATGGCATGTATAACAGCACGGCCAGCGGGATCAGCGTGAAGGTGACCTTCAGGCCAAGGTAGATGAAGGGCAGGTCGCGCGGGTCGTTGATGAACTTGACGAAGAACCGGTCCAAGGCAGTGGTCACCGGACGGGATTTCTCAGGGTCGGTCTGTGTGGTGAAATGGAGCATGCGGGGAACAAGGTGAGGTTAAGGAACCGTTCCCGCAAACGATCATTCCGGGTTACTTGGTCCGATCATGTATTCCCAACCGCTGTTAGTGCCCCTGCGTTCGGCGTGCCATGCAGGTGGTCCACAATATGGCTATGGCTTTGAAGCTGCGAAGGGCTGCATGGAGCCGACTTGCCGCTGAAGGCCGTTCACCCCGGTCCGCCAGATGGCGCCCTTGCCGTCCACGAGGAGGTAAAGTTCCTCCCAGGTAATGGCATGGGTATATGGGCCTTGGGGTAAGCGGTCGCACGCACCGAAACCGATCGGGGCGGCCACGTTGTTGAACCAGACGAGGCAGCCGGCCGCATCAACGTAGTAGGTGTTCGCATCGCCCACGAACCGCACCACAAAGCGCAGATCGCGGTCCACGCGGAAGGTTGGCGTTGACCGTTGTTCGGTAAGGTCACGGGCCTCTTTCCAGCCTTGTTCAATGGCCTGCAGGCGAGCATGGCGTGGTGGGTGGCGGTGGGTGCCGTGCACACTGCCAGCCACTTCCATGGCGGCGCGACTTTCCTCCAAGGTGGCGCCCATGCGTTGCAGTACGAATCCTGAGTAGCGGTCGCAGGCCAGTTCATCGCCGGGGTGCACGGCATCGGGGTCGAGCGTATGGCCCAGCAGGTGGTGGGCGATCTCGTGCGCCAGAATGCTCACAGCGGCCCAGTCAGTGCGCGTGGAATCCAACACCCTGCCGATGAAAACCGGATCGTAGGCGATGATGCGGTCGCGCCCTTTGATGTAGGCCACCGCCGTACGCACCGAAGGGTCCTCGCGAACAGTGAAGGTGGGCAGGAGTCCGGAGTGTTGTACGATCAGGTATACGGCTTCCTTGGCCGCAGCTTCGCTCATGCGTGCAGGTTCCTGGGCCCAGGCCTGCGAGGCCATGAAGATCGTCAGGAACACGAGCGGTCGGAGCAGCAAGGGTACGTATGGTAACGCATGTAGCACGGCCACGAAAGATACCATGACCAGCTCCAAGGGTTCAGTACTTTTCGCTCATGCGCCACATGCTGCCATTCTACCTTTCAGTGAAGTTCCTGCTGCTGCTGTTGGCTGCGGCGGCCGTGTTCCAACTGGTGGTAATGGCCGGGTTGGTGCCTGGGGAAATGGTGTGGGGCGGACGCTTGTCCTCTGATCAGGAGCGAACGGTGGGCGCGGTCGTCTCGCTCACGGTGCTGCTGCTCATGATAACGATCACGTTGGTCCGCGCTGGGGTCATCGGTGCTGCGTTCCCGGCTGTCGGACGTTGGGGCATGTGGGCCATCACCGCGCTGTTCGCACTGAACACCGTGGGCAACCTGTTCGCAGTGGACGGTCGTGAGACCTTGATCTTCGCACCGGTCACGGCCATTGCGGCGTTACTGGCCTGGCGTGTTGCACTTGGGCCGAAAAGCGAATAGCGCATCGCCATTGGCCCGGCGAGCGAACGGACAACATCGCCCACGTTGATCCCTGACCGACCTGGTTAATCCACTACAAGTCTGTACGTGCGCATTTCGGCAGCACGGCCCGATGGTACCAGGGTCTGGCCGTTCCAACTGAGATAGGTGCGGGTGATGATGCGCGTGATGTGATCCTGGTCGGTGTCATCAGCATCATCGAGCGGCTGGTCTTCGGACACCCCTTCGACCTCGAACTCGCTTTCGGTCTCTTCGATATCCTCGGTCGGCGTTTCGTCATAGCTCAGCTCTTCCCGAACGATCAGTTCAGGCAGGCCTTCCATGTCGGCCGGGAAGATGAACGACACATTGGTGCTGAACTCCCCGTCGGGCGATCCCATCAGGTCGGCCGCATGGTGGAACCTGCCACCGCTCCAGAACACCAGCACATCACCCGTGGTACATCCGCAGCCACCTACACAGGGCACGTTCAGCGCAATGATGTCATCCACCGCATGCAGGCCCCGGTCGCCCAGATTGCTCACCATCTCGAAGCCCCATGCAAAGGACCGCACCACGATCCGGTCGATCTCTTTGCCATCCTTCAGCGCTACCAGGCGGTAGGAGTGGTCGTAGGTCCCGGTATCCGATGGGGTGATGTGATCGATGCCGCCCACGAACTTCACTGTGGCATCGGCGGTGGACCCGAATGCGACCTGCGCGATATCCCCCCCCCAGGTCCATCCTTGGCGATCACCGGTCGTCACCCGGTACCAATGGCTGCCCACGCCATTCATCACCATGGTATCGGTTGTCCCTTCCTCAATGAAGACCGTTGTTCCAGCGTTCAGTGTCGTTACCACCTTGCCCGATCGCGAGGGCGCTTCACGCAAGGCCACGTTATTGCCAAGGATGTAGGAACGTGGTGCCTCCTCGGGGAACAGGTATTGTGTGCGTGGCGTGTGGTACACGAAGGCGGGGTCCTGAGCGTGTGCGGCAAAGGGTAGCAGGCACAGAAGAAGAAGGAATGTGCGCATTGGGGGTTGGTCGGTCCGCAGATCGCAAATGTCGGGCCGGGTGGCGCTCCTTTACCTTTTCGGCAGTGGCACGAACTCCGTTTCGCCCGGTATGCGCGGAAAGGCCTTGTCCATCCAGCGTTGTTTGGCCGCATCGATCAGTTCCCTGTTCGTGGCCACGAAGTTCCATTCGATGAAGCGTTCCTCGGGCAGGGGCTCGCCGCCAAAGAGGAACACGGTGCTGCCGGCATCCATGGTGAAGGTGCAGAGGGAGGCTTCCTTGGCCACCAGTATCTGCTTGGGACCGTAGTGGTGTCCGTTGTTGCTGATGCCGCCTTCCAGGATGTAGAGCCCCACCTCGCCGAACAGCGCGTGGCCGATATCCAGCGTCCGTGCTTCCTGTGCGGTGATCTTCACCATATAGCATGGACTGTACACGGGCACGGGCGATGACTTTCCGAAGGCGTTGCCCGCGATCAGCTTGAAATGGGCGCCATCCTGTTCCCACACCGGCAGTTCCTCCTCGCGGGCATGAAAGAAGCCGGGCTCCATCTGCTCCAGTTCCTTGGGTAGTGCCACCCAGATCTGCAGGCCATGCAGGGACTTGGGCTTGTCGCGCAGGTGGTCGGGTGTGCGTTCGGAATGGACAATGCCTCTGCCTGCCGTCATCCAGTTCACTTGTCCGGGCATGATCTCGATCGCCGTGCCCAAGCTGTCTCGGTGCATCACACTGCCCTCGAAGAGGTAAGTGAGGGTGCTGAGACCGATGTGCGGATGCGGCGGCACATCGAAGTTGGACTGCGCATCGAGCGTGCTGGGCCCCATGTGGTCGATGAAGACGAAAGGCCCCACCATGCGTTTGCTGTGAAAGGGCAGGAGGCGGCCCACCAGGAAGTTGCCGATGTCGCGGGCGCGTTCTTCAATGATCAGGTCGATGTTCGACATGTCTTTCGTGGTCAGTGGTGCTATCGGGCAAGTTCCCGGTGGATGGGATAGGCGCGCAGGTGTTCGAGCAATTGGTGATTGACGCCCTGTAACTCTTCAAGCTGCATGTTCACAGTGACCGCATAGTTCGCCAGGACCGCATTCCTGAGCTCGTCGTTCTTCAACGCCTCGGCGATATCCGCGTTTATGGGGTTGCTCAGGACCTTGTGGTCTACGAGACCAGGGATCTTGAAAGCGAGTTTGCGCAGTTCAGCCCTATTGCGTTCGTAATACGCTTGACCACCGTTCACGAATGTTTGATACGCGTTGTAGGTCTTGATGATCCTGCTCCTTAAGCCCGGATCTTGGACCACGTTCAAACGCCCCGTGCTCTTCATCTCGTCGAACGTGGTCGTGGTCGGATTGAACCCCATGGACAGTTCCCATTGCTTGGCGAAGAAGTGCTGGACCGAATCCTCAGGGAATGCGATCCCATCAAGGTACTCATAGAGTTTCTTTTTCCTTCTGACCTGATCATCAGAGTCCGCCTTCAGCATGCCTATTGCGAGCGAGTCGGCTTGAAGGTCAATGATCAATCCCGTCACATACTGTTCCTCCAACACTCTGTCCTTATTGAAGTTGTTCCAGTTGTTGATCTGCAAGGCGATCAGGATCCCGATCACCACCAGCACGATCTCGCCTACGGCGTAGACCAGGTAGCGGGTGAAGCGGTTCTCCTTCAGGAGCCGCTGGCGGATAGCGTTGAATATGCGGGGCATTCAAGGGGTGTTCAGTTCCAAGTCTATCAAGGCGATCAGGTGCTCTATTTTCTCGAACGACCGCTGGCAGCGGCGCCACATACTGCGGTTGTTCAAGGCCGCCAGCTTCAATCCATTCCGGAACGAGAGGTCGTGGAGCAGGGCGCGCGTCTGATCTGTGAGCGCGGCCAATTCCGCTTCCGTGGCACTGACTGTTCTCCGCATTGTGTCGGTCTTGGCCCAATGCTCAAGGTCTGCGAACGGCGCCATTTCGCGCATGGCCGCCGATCGATCGTAGAGGTAGTGGTCGTACTCGCGTCGCATGTGCTCTATGTACACGCCGATCTCCGCGTAATGTTGGGACACGTCCAGCATCATGGCCTTGATGGAGTCGTTCGTGATCAAGCTCAGATTCCCTGAACCAGTCAATTCATCCAAGGTCTTGGTGCTCGGAACGAATTTCCGCCATTCGAACACACGCCAGATGATCGAATCCATGCGTTGCACTTCTTCGGCGGTCACCGGATCTTCCATGCTCAACAGCATCACGGCGGAAGACCTTTTCACCTCCTTGTCCTGCATGAAGTTCTGTAGCTCCACAAGGTCTACTTGAAGGTCGGCCTTCAATCCGGCGAGGTACTTCGTCTCCTTCTGGCGGTCCTGCCGTGTCAGGTTCCACGTGTTCACCTGCAACGCGATCAGGATCCCGATCACCACCAATACGATCTCGCCCACGGCGTAGACCAGGTAGCGCGTCAGGCGGTTCTCCTTCAGCAAACGCTGGCGGATGGCGTTGAAGATGCGGGGCATGTGTGTTCGTCCTTTGGTCACTGAGGTGTGCTCTCCGGCCGCGCCATTACCCGGTATCGGATCAGCACATCGGTCAACGGAGCGCCTTTACCCCCGGTGTTCGCCTCACGCATGGGAGCCGCAGCGCTCCACGTGGTGTCCGCTTTCGGCGTGGGGGGTAGGGGCAGGTCGAAGGCCAACCAGGTGTGTTCCTCTATGTGGAAGCTGAGCGTGCGGAAGAAGGACTTGCTGTTCAGTTGCGCTACTGCAGGCACGATCAAACGGCCATGCTCTTCCCTGAAGTGATCGCGGTCCACCTCCGCATAGTGGTTGTCCTTGTCGCCCGCATAGAGGCTCAGGCGCAGTTGGTCCGGTTCCTTGGCGCGTGGTGTGATGCGTTCCAAGGGTACCAGCACCTCCACTTCAAGATCCAGCGCCTGTCCGTTCACCAATGGTGGGCGCGGTATGGAAAGCAGGCTGAGACCCGCGATGCCGAACAAGGCCACCTGACCCAGCACCACGGACAGCCCTGCTGCTTTCCAGAAATGCGACCATTCCACGGCTCCGGTCAGTTTGGTGCCCAACAGCCCCAGCAGAAAGCCACCGATCAGGCCGGCCGGTATCAGGATGAAGGCGATGGCCATGCCGCGCCCGCCCTCGAAGTCACTGACGCCGTGCATACGCGTCACCTTGTCGGCCACGGGTGCGGTCACAACGGCGGTGATCACGGCCGTGAGCAGCGCGACAACAAGGGCGATCTTCCAGGACATGGCGGTAAGGGTCAGTGAAGATGCGCGATCTTTGGGAATGCGCAGCGCAGTCCTGTTAATGCGCTGGAATCAATGCTTGCAAGGCATGAACAACGCCAAGGTCACGATCACGGAGGACGGACGGTCGGGTACGGTGAGCTACACGGAAGATGGTCGCACCATCAGCGGGTGGTGGGAGTTCGCTGGCGGTGATGCGATCGCCATGGTCAACATGGGTAGTGAGAGCGGTTGGCGTTTGCAACATCCTTGGGCCATGGACCGTCGCGCGGAGATCCTGCGATCAGTGGGCGAGGAGGTGGTGCACCAGAAGGCCAGTGGCTGCAAGGCGGAGATCGACCTTGAGGGTGGTTGGATCAACATCGTTCGATAGACAAGACCATGACCGAGCCCGCCGCACGCGCCAAGGATCTTGCCTGGTATGCTCGTTACCGCGACTTCCGGTTGAAGTTGGCGCTGGGCATAGGCGGCGCAGCGATCATCATTGGAGGCATCATCTGGATGAGGAACAAACTGCTCAGCATCGACCCCGGCAAGGGCACACCGCTTGGTTTTTGTGTTCGCACAGATACGCACATCGCCACGCTCATCCGGTCGCTTGAAGCCTGCGTGCCCTCGTTGCACCGCGATGGCTCGAAGGACCGGTTCAGTGTGAGCCTGTTCTTGGTGCCGCTCGATGGAAGCACCCCACGACTGGTGCCGATCGCCGATGGCCTTGAAGGCAACGCGTTCAGCTTGGCGAAGGTGCTTGGGAGCGATGGCAGCACGCTCTGGTTCGATGTGAACGGCATTGGTGGCGTTGACCTGAAGAGCTATGACCTGTTGCCTGCAGGCCGAACTCCTGCGTCGAACATCTCCTTGCAAGGTGAGTGGTCCTCGCCCTTTCCACCGCGAACGGATGCCTTTCTGGCCGCAGGCTACATCGCAGCACCCGGCCAATGGGTCGGCCTTCATTCTGCAGCCGAGCTAGAAGCAGAATACAAGCCGCAGAAGTTCGTGCGCCGCGTTGTGGGACAGGAGGAGGCCAAGCAGGAACGACGCTTGTGCAGCGCTTCGTTGGAAGCTCCCATCGACGCCAAGTATCACCGCATCGTATCGATGGCACCGGTCAACGATGTCACTTTCCTCAACGCCGCCTTCCTGCGTGCCGACGACAAGAGCGAACCCTTCCGCCTGACCGACCCCGAAGGCGCGGTGATACTCTACACGTCGGAGCCCGGGCGCGAGGGCAAGCTGATGGTGGCCCGCGTGACAACCGACGCACGCATCATCTGGCAAGTGGATACAGGCATCGATCGCTTCAAGCTTGAACAGATACTGCCTGGCCAGCGGTCCACAGCCTTTGTTGGCACACGTCCACCCGTGGAAGGCAAGGTATCCGAGCCGCTGCTGGTCATTGTTGACCATGCCACGGGTGCCGTGGACAGCCATTCGCTGTGGCAGTGATCACAGCAGAACATTCCCGGCCTTCGGGGTGTTGCTAGGCACATGCATCCCATTCTCATCGTCGGTGCTTCCCGCGGCATCGGTCGCACTTTGGCCCAGCGCCTCATCACGCAGGGGAGGAGCGTCATCACCCTCGGTCGCACGATGCCTGTTGTTGAGGGCATAACGGACCACATCACACACGATGCCCTCTCACCGACCTTCCCCGTTGACCGGCTCCCCGAAACGCTTAGCGGGTTGGTCTACTGCCCCGGTAGCATCGATCTCAAGCCCATTCGCAGCACCAAGGCCGACGACCTGCGCGCGGCGTTCGAGCTGAACACCATCGGTGCATTCACCGCCATACAGGCTTGCGCCGATCGCTTGAAGAAAGTGCCGGGCAGTTGCGTCGTGCTCTTTAGTACCGTGGCGGTTCAGCGTGGCATGCCCTTCCACACCGGCGTGGCCGCCGCAAAGGGAGCGTTGGAAGGCATGGCGCGTTCGCTTGCGGCCGAGCTGGCACCCACCGTACGTGTGAACTGCATAGCGCCGAGCCTTACCCGAACGCCATTGGCCGAGAAGCTGCTGTCGACGCCCGAACGGGAGCAGGCCAGTGCAGAGCGCCATCCGCTCAAGCGCGTGGGTGAACCTGAGGACCTCGCCGCCATGGCCGCTTTCCTGCTGGGCGATGACGCGCGTTGGATCACGGGGCAGGTGATCGGTGTGGATGGTGGTTTGAGCGCGATCTGAAATGGACATCGACCACACCCAGGACCATATCGGCATTGACTTCGGCGCACGTATGGCGGGCAACACCGCTGTATGCCATTGGGCCCACGGCCAGTTCCGCTTCGCGCACAGCACCAAGGACGCCGATGGCGATGCGTGGCTGGAGGAAGTGGTGACGCAACTGCGACCCAAGGCCATTTACATCGATGCACCGCTCAGCCTGCCCGGTGTGTACAGTGGTCATGGTCAGGACTACTTCTTCCGCGTGGCCGATCATCAGGCGCGCGGCATGAGCCCCATGTTCCTCGGCGGCCTTACCGCCCGGGCCATGCGTTTGGCGGCCACTTGGCGTTCACAGGGCATTGCCGTGTACGAGGCTTATCCTGCGGCGCTCATCCGCCACGAGTGGGACAGCCTGAAGGTGGAGCCGCGCAAGGCCATTCCGAAGCACAAGCTCCGCATCATGGCCGGCATGATCGTTATGCCACCGCCCGCGCCGGCCGATCGCCACGAGGCTGATGCATGGTTGTGCTGGGTGATCGGACACCGGCACCAGCGTGGTGAGGCCTTGGTCTACGGCAACGAACAGGAGGGTCTTATCCTCGCGTGAAGCATGCCTCGTCACCGACCACCTGCCATCCGCGATTCGAAGACCTGCGCAACTTGCGGAAGACCATTCCAATGGCGCAAGAAATGGGAGAAGGTGTGGGACGAAGTGAAATACTGCAGTGATCGATGCCGCACCAACAGGAGCCCCGTAAAGCAGGCGTAGTCCGGCTGGTCCTCGGTGATCAGCTCAATGCCGCGCACAGTTGGTACACGCGGCCCAACTCCGATGTGCTGCATGTGCTGATGGAAGTGCGCCAGGAGACCGACTACGCCTGGCACCACGTGCAAAAAGTGCTGGGCTTCTTCGGGGCCATGCGCTGTTTCGCGGAACATCTGCGGGCTGCCGGTCACCGCGTGCTCTACCTCGCGCTGAACGATCCGCGGAACAAGCAGGACATCCCAGGGAACCTCGCATGGGTACTTGCTGAAAGTGGCGCGAACACGTTCGCCTACCAATTGCCGGACGAATGGCGGCTGGACCAGCAGCTTCGGGACTTCGCAGCTTCCTGTGGCAAAGCAGTGGAAGTGGCCGACACCGAGCACTTTCTCACCACGCGCGAGGAACTGGCCACGCTCTTCAAGGGGAAGAGGCAATACCTGATGGAGCGCTTCTACCGCGTAATGCGCGAACGCACCGGGCTGCTCATGCGCGGCAACGAGCCCGAGGGTGGCCGATGGAACTTCGACCAGGAGAACCGCCAGCGTCCGCCGAAGGACCACGTGCCGCCGCCGCCATTGCTGTTCGATCACGACCTACGCGACATCAAGGCGATGGTCGAGGAGGCTGGTGTCCACACCATCGGCTCGGTCGATGCGGCGCACTTCTCATGGCCATTGGATCGCACGGAAAGCCAACAATTGCTGCGCTATTTCTGCGAACACCTGTTGCACCGTTTCGGCACCTACCAGGATGCCATGACACCGCACCATTGGGCGCTGTACCATGCGCGCATCAGCTTCAGCATGAACGTGAAGCTGCTGCATCCACTGGAGATCTGCGAGGCAGCAGTGGACGCATGGAAGGCCGCTCCGGACCGTATCTCACTGGGTCAGGTCGAGGGTTTCGTTCGCCAGATCATCGGTTGGCGCGAATACATGCGTGGGGTGTATTGGGCGCAGATGCCCTCTTTTGCGCAGCGCAACTTCCTGGGCCACGAGCAGAAGTTGCCCGAATGGTACTGGACCGGAAAGACACGCATGGCCTGCTTGCGCGATGCGATCACCGGCAGCCTCACCAACGCTTACGCGCACCACATCCAGCGCCTCATGCTCACCGGCAACTTCGCGCTGCTGGCGGGCGTCCATCCCGACGAGGTGGACCGCTGGTACTTGGGCATCTACATCGATGCCATCGAGTGGGTGGAGATCACCAACACACGTGGCATGAGCCAGTTCGCCGATGGCGGCATCGTGGGTACCAAGCCATACGTGAGCAGTGGTTCGTACATCAACAAGATGGGCCACCATTGTGGCACCTGCTACTACGATGTGAACGACCGCACCGGTCCCAAGGCCTGTCCGTTCAATGCGCTCTATTGGCATTTCCACGCCCGCAACCGCGAACGATTCCTCAGCGATGAAGCACGGCCCGGCATGATGGTGCGCATGGGCATGACCTACCGCACCTGGGACCGCATGCCAGCGGCCACGCGACAGGCATTGCTGGATAAAGGCGAGGATCTATTGACAAAGATCAACGACCTATGAACGACGCTTCGGCAGCGTCGACCCTCCGGGTCGACTGTTTAACCTGTATGGCACCCCACCTATGACCCGCGCCATCCTCTGGTTCCGCAACGATCTGCGCGTGGCCGACAACGAGGCCCTGCATGCGGCATGCACAGCGCACGACGAGGTGCTGCCCGTTGTCATCATCGATCCCAAGCAACATGGAGCAAGACCCTTCGGGTTCGAGCGCAGTGGTCCGTTCCGCAGGCGTTTCCTGAACGAAGCGATCGCTGGTCTCGATGCGGAGCTGAGATCATTGGGCAGTTGCCTGCGGGTGGTGGTCGCCGATCCGGCGGAAGCGTTGCAACAGCTCGTGCCTGAATGGCGGGCGGTTGCCGTGTACGCCCAGCGCCTCTATGGCTGGGAGGAGCAGGAGCAGGAACGCGCAGTAGCCTCGCGCGTCGCGCTTCACCTGCTTGCACCGAATACCCTGCTCCATCCGGATGACCTGCCATTCCCTGTGCAACGTTTGCCGCATGTGTTCACCGCCTTCCGCAACAAGGTGGAGAAGCAATGGGCAGTACGCGAGCCGGTCGCTACTCCGGCACGGATCAACACACCAGAAGGGTGGGGCGGCGGTGCGGAACATCCCGCGTTGCCACATGAGCCGATCACGGAAGATCAGCGCGCGCCGTTCACCTTCACCGGGGACCGCGCTGCTGCCTTGGCACGGTTGAACCACTATTGCTCCGGCCCTGAACTATTGGGCAGCTACAAGCTGACGCGTAACGGCCTGCTCGGCTCCGACTTCAGTGGTCGTTTCAGTCCGTGGTTGGCCACTGGAACGCTGGGAGCGCGGGAGGTCTATCGCGCCGTAAAGGACTATGAGGCGGTACACGGCGCCAACGAGAGCAGCTATTGGATGGTCTTCGAGCTGTTGTGGCGAGACTTCTTCCAGTTCACGGCCGCCATGCACGGTCGCGATCTCTTTCTGCGGCATGGCATTGCGCACAAGCCGGCCAAAGGTGATCACAACACACGTCGCTTCGAGGCCTGGTGCGAGGGGCGAACAGGGCAGCCCTTTATCGATGCCAACATGCGCGAGCTTGCCGCCACCGGCTGGATGAGCAACCGCGGACGCCAGAACGTGGCCAGCTACCTGGTGCACGATCTGGGCATCGACTGGCGCATGGGGGCCTATTGGTTCGAGCGTATGCTCATCGACTACGACCCGTGCAGCAACTGGGGCAACTGGCAATACGTGGCCGGTGTGGGCAACGATCCACGCGAGGGGCGACGCTTCGATGCGGTCCGCCAGGCGGGGATGTACGATCCCGAAGGTGCCTATGTGGAACACTGGGGCTGAGCGCATCGCTAAGGGGTGGCCCATACCACGATCGCGGTATTCCGGCGTACCCCTTGGGAAGCGACCTTTGCACCCCTATGGACAAGGAGCAGGTGCGTACGATCGGGTTGGACCAGTTGCCGGAAGAGCGCTGGGCCACGGTGGCAGGTGTCACCGTGCCGGCCCTGGCCAGCGACCAGGTGCTGGTGCTGCGCCTGCTGGAACTGGGCTTTGTGCCCGGTGAGCGCGTGCAGGTGGTGCGCGAGGCCCGGACCGGTCGCGACCCGCTGGCCGTGCGTTTGGGCCATACCACCTTCGCGTTGCGTCGCCACGAGGCCGCGTTCATCCAAGTGATCACCACCGCATAGATGTCCGCCAGGCAGCCCCAACGCATCGCCCTGCTGGGCAATCCCAACTGCGGCAAAACGGCGCTGTTCAACCTGCTCACCGGCAGTCGCCAGAAGGTGGCCAACTACGCCGGTGTCACCGTGGAACGCAAAGAGGGCGTGTTGCTCACAGCGAACGGAAGGCGCGTGAGCGTGCTCGATCTACCCGGTGCGTACAGCCTGAACGCCCTCAGCAGCGACGAGGCGGTTACACGTGATGTGATCACCGGACACAGCAAGGAGACCCTGCCCGATCTGCTGGTGTGCGTGGCCGATGCCACCAACCTGCGACTGCACCTGCGCCTGGTGCTGGAGGCCCGCCAGCTCGGCCTGCCCCTGGTGGTGGTGCTGAACAAAATGGACCGCGCGCGTCAGCTCGGCATCACCATCAACAAGGACCTGCTTGCCCGCGAACTGAACCTGCCCGTGGTGGGAACGGTGAGCCTGCACGTACACGGCGCCGACGAGCTGAAAGCGGCATTGGACGAACCACTGCGCGAGGTGCCACCGGCGCATTGGAAACAGCCTGGCGTGGAACAGGTGCTGGCCACGCAACGCGCCGTGCTGGGCATCTTCGAGCGCACAGTGTCCGAGCCTTCCATCGACAAGGACCCCAGCATCCGCATCGACCGTTTCCTCATGCATCCCGTGTGGGGTTTCGTTGTGCTGGGGCTGGTGCTCTTCGCCACCTTCCTTGCCGTGTTCTCCGGCGGCGATGTGCTCTCCGGCTGGATCGAGGAAGGCTTCGGTGCACTTGCCGGTATGGTGGAGGCCAGCATGCGCGATGGCATGTTGCGCGGACTGTTGGTGGAAGGCGTGATCGGCGGGGTGGGCGGCGTCATCGTCTTCCTGCCGCAGATCCTCATCCTCTTCCTGTTCATCCTTGCGTTGGAAGCATCGGGCTACCTGCCACGTGCGGCTTTCCTGCTGGATAAGCCCATGAGCGCAGCCGGACTTTCGGGCCGCTCGTTCATTCCCTTGCTCAGCAGTTTCGCGTGTGCCATACCGGGCATTATGGCCACGCGCACCATCAGCCACTGGCGCGACCGGCTCACCACCATTCTCATCGCTCCGCTCATGGCCTGCTCGGCGCGCATCCCGGTGTACACGCTCATCGTGGCGGCCCTGTTCCCGAACGATGCCACGTCGGCCGCGTTGGTCATGGTGGGCCTTTACCTGCTCGGTATCGTGGCCGCCATGACGGTGGCGTGGTTCATCAAACGCACCGACAAGGAGCACGCCCGCTCACCGCTGCTCATTGAGCTGCCGGCCTACCAATGGCCCGATGTCCGCAGCTTGGTCATCGGCTTGTGGGAGCGCGCCATGATCTTCCTGCGCCGCGTGGGTACCATCATCCTTGCGCTCACCATTGTCATGTGGGCGCTGTACACCATCCCCTCACCGCGCACCAACGACCAGGGCGCGCAACGCAGCCTCGCGGGCGAGCTCGGCCACGCCCTGCATTATGTGTTCGCGCCCATCGGCTTCAACGAGGAGATCTCTTTCGCACTGGTGCCCGGCATGGCCGCCCGCGAAGTGGTGGTAAGCGCACTGGGCACGGCCTATTCCATGGAAGGGGAGGAAGGTGACGTGGACGACCAGTTACGTAAGCGCATCGCCGACGAATGGCCACTGGCCACCAAGCTCTCGCTGCTGTTGTGGATGGTCTTCGCGCCCCAGTGCCTCAGTACCTTCGTGGTGGTGAAACGCGAGACCGGCTCGTGGAAGCAGATGTGGATCATGGGCGGCTACCTCTTCGGACTGGCCTATCTCGCGAGCTTCATCACCTACCAGCTCACGAACATCCTCAGCACACCGTGATGCAGACCCTGATCGCCACCGTTATCGTGCTCGCCGCAGTGGGCTACATGGCGTGGGTATGGATGCCGAAGCGGGAACAGACCGCGCCCACGGCTTCAGATGCAGCTTGCAACATGTGCGGCTCGTGCAGTGGCTGCGGCCGGGCCTAGAGGTCGTTCTCACAGCCTCCCCACCACCTCGTCGATCGCGTCCCTCAGCTTCTCGCAAGCGCGTATGGTATCGCCCAGCAGTTCGGCGCGTGGGGTAAGGGTGCTCTCGCGCAAGGTGTCCACTCTTGCCACCAGGGCCGCACAGCGCGGTTCGCTGGCAATGCCCCGCTCCATCTGCGCATCAATGTCGGTGATCAGCGCATCGTCCAACCGGTCGTGGCGTAGTTCGGTCTCCAGCATCAGCACTGTGCGCCGCAAGGCACGCAGGGCGCGCGAAAGTTCCTGGTCGGTCATGGGGGCGAAGATCGCGCGCTCATCTCACCTGAAGCACCTGTCCCTCATCCACCCAGGTCTGGGCCCGCACACCGAATTGCCCACCATTCCCATCGCTGATGATCTCCAGCGCGCCGATGATGGGCCGTCCGTACTCCAGCGTACGGTAGACGAGCGCACCATCGAAGGCATCCGCAGTGAACGACCAGCCAGGCTGCTCATCGGGCAGCCCGAACGGATGACGCACGAGCGGAACGAATACGCGCTCACGATCGGCCGGGACCCACACGAACAAGTTCCCCGCTAGGCCGTTCGCCAAGCGCTCCGGTGTAAGTGCTTCGCCATCGTGCAGGCGGAAAGGTCCCAGCACGCCCCAGCGTTCGCGGGTCATCAGCAGCATGGTGCCAGGCAGTGGTGTAAGGCCTCGTACAAAGCGCCCTGGTTCATTGGTGCCATGCGCATGCTCCTTGTGGCCGGTGATCACCAGGTCATCCACCTCATCGCCGTTCAGGTTCACGCGCTCATCCGGCGGGATGCCAGGCGGGATGATCACCTGCGGCTCCACTGGTTCATGGCCGAAGTCGAAGGGCGGGTCCCGGGGTTCGCGCTGCACCACGATAAGGTCCCCTTCCTCACCGTAGCCGTTCGGCACACGCACCACATGCTTCGTCCTGACCACCACGCGGCCATAGGGATAAGGCAGTTCGAACGCGAAGGCCGCGACGCTCGTGCCGCGGTGGTTCGCGCTGCGCAGCACCAGCGTGTGCCCGTCGTGATGATCGCCCGTGCCGTACCAACCGTCCTGTTCCTTGGTGATCGCCGGACCGAACGGTCGTTCCAGTAGCCAGAACTCCGTGGGGTGGTCCTCATCGGTCCAGCTCAGTTGCTTGTAGTGGATGCGTGCGGCCAGCAGACCAGTGTCCAGTCGTGTGCTGTCCTCCAGCGTGTACCAGCGCTGGTTGCTGGGTGTGTTCCACATCAGGATGGCGTTGCCACTGAGCGTGCGCACGCCCACCAGGTGCTTGCCTAGATACCCGGGTTGCTCCGGATCGGAAATGTGGATCGTTCTGCTTGTGATGAGCAAGTCCGCGATGCCGTCGCCGGTGACGTCCACGTATTCATCGGGTGGTGGACCGGGAATGATGCGCTCGCCTTGGGCACGGGCCTGGTGCACAAGCGCGAAGGCCAGCGTAAGGAGCAGGACCCTCAACGGAAGCAGCGCATAGGGGCGAAGGCGTGCCATCAATGCAGCACGATGATCTGTTGACGTGCATCACCGCGATGCAGCACATAGCTGCCTGGCGCCCAACCTGCGCAGTCGATCGTGATCGTGGTCGCCGGTGCGTTCAGGTGCATCACCTTCCGACCCAGGCCATCGAGCACGCGCACATCCCCGATGACCGCACCGTTCTCCGCGCGGACCGTGAACCGGTCGTTCGCTGGAACAGGTGCAATGTGCATGGATGGCGCGCTCAGCACAGGCGGGACACTTGTCGTCAGATCATCGCTCTTCACCAGGAAGGCTGCATCACCCTCCAATGCGGCCAGTGGTGCGAAGGTGATGGAACCGGTGTAGGCTCCGGTCACGTACAGACCACCTACCGCATCACATGCGAGATCGCCCACCCCGCGCGGACCCTGAGCACGGTCGGCGAACACTTCCTGGATCACACCATCCGCATCGTAATGCGCTATGAACAGCCCGTAGAACTCAGCATTACCATTGTTCGGGAACACGATGTTGTCGAAGGTGCAGCGCGACTGGAAGACGCCACCGGCCCACACATGGTCGTTCGCGTCCACGGCGAGGTCGTTGAACTCATGGCTGAAGGTCGAGTCACCGACGCGTTTTCCCCACAGCGCGGTGCCCTCCGGGGTCATCTTCCAGAGCGTCATTCGGTAGTTGCCGTTGGAACCCGCGAACGGCAGATCGATGCCGTCAATGATATGACCGCCTTCACGCGTGGTGGCCACCAGGATGTTGCCCTCACTATCCGTGACCAAGGAGCGGATCTCGTCGTAATTAAAACCCGCCCAGGTCCGCACCCACACTTCCTCACCTTCCGGGGTGTACTTCACCACGAAGGCATCGTCGCTCTGTCCACTGGGCATGAAGTTGGGCAGGGTGTCCGTGGCGAAGTAGGCGGTATCGCCGCGGAAGTCACCGCCGAGGTACACACTGCCGTCCGGCGCCAAGGCGAGCGCATCGCAGGTCGTCAGGCCCAGCGCGTCATCTCCCGTGCACTGTGGCATTAGCGACCAGATGCCGTTCCCATTGGCGTCAAGCTTCATCAGGAAGCCTTGCTCGCGGCCGTTGCATCCTTGCAGATCGGGCAGTCCTGGCACTACGAGCGCGGTCTTGTACTGGCCGGCCACATAGAGGTCGTTGTTGGCATCGGCCACGATGGCGCGCCCCCATTCCAGACCACTGCTCGCGGACCAGCCGTAGCGCTTCGCCCACAGGGCATTGCCGTTCGCGTCGTATTGGGCCACCAGGATATCCATGCTGCCCTGTCTGTTGAGCGTGGTACTACCCAGTGTGATGCTCGGACTTTGGAAGTAGCCGGTGAACGTGATGCGGCCTTCACCATCCACGGCCACGTCGAACGCATCGTCAAAGTTGGCGCCACCTGCACTGCGCACCCAGAGCGGGGTGCCATCGGGGCCGAACTTGGCCACATAGATGTCGCTTTGGCCGTTGCTCGTCAATACGGGCAGGGCACCGATGTTCAGTTCGCCGTAGAAGCTGCCGCAGACCACTGAGTTACCTGCGGCATCGACCACCAGACCACCCACCGACGGTTGGATCTCGCTGGTGTATTGGCGTGCCCATTGCCAGTTGAACTGGGCGTTCAGGAACAGAGGGGTCGAAAGTGCAAAAAGGGAGAGGAGGGTCCGGTTCATAGCAGGGCTGGGATCGGTCTACGTGTGGGGAGCAGCAAAGATGGGTGGATCAAGTGGGCGGAAGCGGCCAATAGCAAGGCAAGCACGTGGGTACGTTCAGGGTACGAAGAGATCCCGTCGTGAAATGTAGCACGGCGGTGTGAAGGCGATGCGATCGAGGCAGGCATGATGCTTCCAGTTCGTGCGGATGGTGACGCTCGTGTCACTGAAGAGCCGCCTGATCACAAGTTCGCCGTACAGCGCTTCGTTGCAACGAT
>JAEUSY010000029.1 GCA_016788295.1 Flavobacteriales bacterium | reverse complement strand
GCGCAAGCTTCAGCTGGAGGGACTGGTGGGGCACGAACTGCGCAGCATGCATCAGGAGGCGCTGGACCTGCATGCCACCCTTGAGCGCCACCGAAGCCTGCGACGTACCGTGCGGGTGCTCATGAAGGCGTGGGTGGGCATCAGCAATGCGGTGCTGCCCATCCTGCATACCCGCAAGGAGCTCAGCGAGCGGGTGGTGAACACCGTGCAGCTCTTGTTCACCGTCCTACCGCGCAAGCGAGCCTACCGCTTGGTGGGGCTCAGCCCATCCGCGTTCCATGAAAGGCTCGAACGCATCAAGGCCAAGTGTGGCCTATCGCCCTTGGACCGCTGCCTGAAGAGGCTCCCGCTTCAGTTGACGCTGAAGGAAACGGCCGCCATCAAGGCGCTCTTCAATGCCGATGTACCGGCCAACTGGCCTGCCAGCTCACGGTACCACATGGCCTTGCGCGCCGGCCGCTTGCGCATTGGCATGGGTACGTTCTACAAATACCTGGGCATCATGGGCCTCAAAGCGGCACGCTTCGAGGCCATCCGCAAGATCCAGGGTATCGTGGCCACGCGGCCCAACGAGTTCCTGCATGTAGATACCACCGAGTGGCCGTTGGCGGACGAAGAGGTGGCCTACATCGCGCTGGTCAGCGACAACTACTCCAAGGCCATCCTGGGCTGGTCGGTCTCTACCCGTAACGGCGCATCAAATGTGATCGCCGCGCTCAATACGGCCATTGCCCTCATGCAGCGTCATCATCCGGAGCATCTGACCACGCTGCTCGTCTCGGACGGTGGACCGGAGAACAAGGCTGTGGAGGTGCAGCAGTTGCTGGCTGCGCATGCGCACCCGGCCATCCGCCACATCGTCGCCCAGAAGGACATCCGCTTCTCCAACTCGCCCATCGAGGCGATCAACAAGATCATGAAAGGATACCTGCGCAACCACGCGCCCCAGAGCTTGACCGCCACGGAGCATGTGGTAGCCAGCGCAGTACACGACTACACCGAGGTGCGCCCCCACGGCTCCCTCAAGGGCGCCACTCCCTTGGAGCGCTACCTCAACCCCGGCTTCACCCCCGCACCACCCGACCTCAAGGCCGCGCGCGCCCAGCGCATCGAAGAGAACCGCCAGACCAACTGCCGGTTGGAGCGCAAAGGCCCTGAGTGCCGGAGCTGAACCCGAAAGAGCGCTGCAATGGGCTGTTCACGGCAACTCGGCACCGAAAGTTCCAAACCGCGAACCGGAAAGGCCAACTCCTAACGAAGGCCGATTCATTTTCCGCAGGGCAAGTGCGGAACCCGAGCCCTGCGAACCGCACTTCGAAATTTCGAAGGCCGCATTCCGGTAATATCGTGGAACTAGCTGGGCCGATAATGCCACGCGCGGTGCGCAGGCGGTTCAGCTGGTCATACCGGTACACCATGGCCAGCACCTGGCCCTGGTCGCCGTTGGTGGCATCCCACAGCCCGAAGTGCTGTAGGGTGTTCACGGTGTGCGCAATATTGC
>JAEUSY010000038.1 GCA_016788295.1 Flavobacteriales bacterium | reverse complement strand
TTCGCTCACCGATACGGACAACCTGCGCGCCCACGTGGAAGCCGCGCTGAGCATCCCCCTGAAGAAAGGCTTCGCGCTGCGCCAGGCCGTGAACTGGAGCTACGAAAGCGTGGTGCAGCAGCGCAACACCTACGAGGACCTGTTGTGGACCTTTGGGATCAGCTACGAAAAACGGTGAATGACCGAGCCCCAACACATGCACCTGTAGCGTCGACCCACCGGGTCGACCTGCCTACCACCGGTGCATGGCCGGGATCTGAACGACCCACACCCAACCCATCTGAACCATGACCATCACCATCATCGGCGCCGGCAACATCGGCGGAACGCTCGCGGAGAAATGGAAGGCCGCGGGCCACGACATCCTCATCGGGGCGCGCAACCCGGGCGATGCGGAGACCTTGACCTGGGCGCAAGGCATCGGTGCCCGCGTGATGCCCATTCCCGACGCCGTGAAGACCGCGGAGGCCGTCCTCATCGCCACACCCGGCAAGGTGGTGGCGGACCTGGCCGCATCACTGGGCACCGCGTTGAGCGGCAAGCTGGTGATGGACGCCACCAACATGGCCGGCCCGCTCGGCACCGCGCCGGGCTTCGACGCGTTGAAGCGCGCCGGCGGCGATGTGGTGAAGGTCTTCAACTGCACGGGCTGGGAGAACCTCGCCGACGTTCGCTATGGCGATCAGGTGGCCGACATGTTCATGGCCGGCGGCAGCGAAGGCGCGAAGGCCAAAGTGCGTGACCTGGTGAAGGCCGTTGGTTTCGTGGAGTGCCACGACCTGGGCGCCGACGACAAGGTGCCTATCCTCGAGGGATTCGCGCTGGTCTGGATCGACCTGGCGATCTTCCAGAAGATGGGGCGCGGCATCGCCTTCAAGCTGCTGCGGCGCTGATCATCCGGGGGCTGAACGATCCTTGCAAGTATGTTGAAGAGTAGGCTCGAAGCGTTCAGTGATGGCGTGTTGGCCATCATCATCACCATCATGGTACTTGCGTTGCAAGTGCCCAAGGCGCCCACCTGGCAGGCCATCGTAGCCCTCTGGCCCATCTTCCTCAGCTACGCGCTCAGCTTCTTGTATGTCGGCATTTACTGGAGCAACCATCATCATCTGTTCCAAGCCGCGCGGTCGGTGAACGGTGGCGTGCTTTGGGCGAACCTGCATTTGTTGTTCTGGCTCTCGCTCCTGCCTTTCACCACCGCGTGGATGGGTGAGAACGAGTTTGCGCGCATACCGATGCTGCTCTATGGCCTCGATCTGTTGCTCTGCGCAGTGGCTTATTACATCCTCCAACTCCAACTGGCCACGCACCATGGCCCGCAGAGCGCCTTCACGCAAGCCTTGGGCCGCGACGTGAAAGGCAAGGCATCGCTGGTCCTGAACATGGCCGGACTTGTCGCTACGTGGGTGGTATCGCCTCGCCTCGGGTTCGCTGCCTTTACGACCGTGGCGTTACTTTGGTTGATACCCGATGCGCGCATGGTGCGGGCCTACAACGAACACGTGACGGCGGATGAGGCCCGCAAGGAAACAACCCACTGAACATGGATCTCTACCAACAAGTTTTCGAGAACAACAAGCAATGGGTGGCCGACAAGCTGGCCGTGGACCCGGCCTACTTCGACAAGCTCGCTAAAGGCCAGCATCCGGAGTTCCTGTACATCGGCTGCAGCGATAGTCGTGTGACCGCAGAGGATCTCATGGGGCTGCAGCCCGGCCAAGTGTTCATCCACCGCAACATCGCCAACCAGGTGGTGCCGTTGGACGGCAACGTGAACGCGGTGGTGCAGTACGCCGTGGAGCATCTGCGCGTGAAGCACATCGTGATCTGCGGGCACTACAACTGCGGCGGCGTGAAGGCGGCCTTGGAGCCGAGCGACATGGGCCAGTTGAACAACTGGCTGCAGACGCTGCGCGATGTGTACCGCTTGCACATGGCCGAGCTCGATGCGATATCCGACGCGCACGCCCGCTTTGACCGGCTGGTGGAGCTGAACGTATTGGAGCAGTGCATGAACGTGATCAAGCTGGACCACGTACAGAAGCGCTGGTACAAGGAGCGGCTCCCCATGATCCACGGCTGGGTCTTCGATGTGCGCACCGGCCAACTGAAGGACCTCGGTCTGAACATGGAGCAGGAGTTCATGTCCATCCGCAAGGTGTACGACCTGAAGCCCCAGGGGTAGCAGTTGACAAGCTCGGACCGGGGACCTTCACGTTCTGCACGAGGGGCGCACAACGAAGGACCCGCTCTGTGATATGGGTCACCGTTGAAGGACCAAGCGACCCACCACCTTCGGATCACCAACCGAACCTTCCATGGCCCATTACGACATCCTCATCATCGGCGGCGGCACCGCTGGCATCATGACAGCCGCGCAACTGCGCCGCAAGCAGAAGGACCTGAAGGTCGCCATCATCGACCCCGCTAAGGACCACTGGTACCAGCCCGCCTGGACGTTGGTAGCTGCTGACACCTTCAGCATGCAGGATACACGTCGCGATGAGGCCACCCTGATCCCGCCCGGTGTCGACCACATCAAGGAGCACGCGGCCACCTTCGAGCCGGAGGCGAACACCGTGCGGACGAAAGAGGGCAAAGCCTACACCTATGGTCACTTGGTTGTGTGCCCCGGCATCCAGCTGAACATCGACGACATGCCCGGTCTGCGTGAAGCGCTGGCCACCGACAAGGTGTGCAGCAACTACATCGACCCCGAGAAGACCAAGCGTGTGATGTCCGCGTTCAAGGGAGGCACGGCGGTTTTCACCCAACCCAGCACGCCCATCAAGTGCGGTGGTGCACCGCAGAAGGCCGCCTACCTGGCCGATGAGTTCTTCCGCCGCAAGGGCACGCGCGACAAGACCAAGCTCGTCTTCGCCACGCCCGGCTCGGTGATCTTCGGTGTGGAACCCTTCCGCTTCGCACTGGAGGATGTCATCCGCAAGAAGAACATCATCCTGAAGACCTTCTACAACCCGGTGCGCATCGACCCGGTGAAGCAGGAGATCCACTTCAAATGGAGCAAGCCCGGCGATAACCATTGCGTGATCACCGAGGAACAGGGCCTACAGGAAAAGGTGGAGGGCGAGAGCACCATTGTGATGCACTACGACATGCTGCACCTGGCCCCGCCACAGAGCGCGCCGGACTTCGTTCGCAACTCGCCCCTTGCCTATGCCGATGGACCCAACAAGGGCTGGTTGGAAGTGGACATCAATACCCTGCAGCACAAGCGCTATGCGAACATCTTCGGCCTCGGGGATGCGGCTGCGCTGCCCACGGCGAAGACCGGCGCGGCCATCCGCAAGCAGGCACCTGTGGTGGTGGCCAACATCCTGCAACGCATCAAGGACGGAATGCTCTCTCCAGCGAAGTACGAAGGGTACAGCAGCTGTCCGTTGGTGACCGGCTACGGGAAAATGCTCCTGGCCGAGTTCAAGTACGACAACGTGCGCGACAGCGATCCGCTCTTGAGCAGGATGTTCGACACGAGCAAGCCGCTCTGGAGCATGTGGATCCTGAAGAAGTACATGCTGCCTTGGTTGTATTGGAACAAGATGATGAAGGGGACCATGTAGCGCGGAGGTCGCGCCTAACTTGGTGCCCGCATGAAGAAGATCAACGACACCACGATCGCCCTGCTGATCGATGGGGACAACGCGGCGCCCAAGCGGCTCGCACCGATCCTGGAGGAGGTGAGCAAGACGGGCACCATCACCATCCGGCGCATCTACGGCGATTGGACCACCATGGGCATGAGCGGTTGGAAGGACCTGTTGAACAGCAACGCCATCCAGCCCGTGCAGCAGTTCGCCTACACCAAGGGCAAGAACAGCACCGACAGCGCGCTGATCATCGACGCAATGGACATCCTGCACGGTGAACTGGTGGACGCCTTCTGCATTGTGAGCAGTGATAGCGACTACACGCGGCTGGCCACGCGGCTACGCGAGAGCGGCCTGTTCGTGATGGGTGTGGGCGAGAAGAAGACCCCTGACGCCTTTGTGAAGGCCTGCGAGCGCTTCATCTACGTGGAGAATCTGGACGTGCAGGAGGAGCCGAGGGAGGGGCCCAAGCGGGCCAATGGCGCGAAACGAGCCTCATCGCCATCCACCAAGGCAGCCCCATCCAAGCTCTCGCAGAACGGCGAGCTGATGCGCAAGCTGCGCAAGGCCTTCAACATCGCCAAGGGCGAGGAGGAGGAAGCCTCGCTCAGCCTTATCGGTCAGGCACTGCGCCGTTTGGACCCCGGTTTCGACCCGCGCAGTTATGGGCATGCCTCGCTCTCATCCCTGGTGAACGCGCTGAAGGATCAGCTTGAAACGCGACGAGAGGAAAAGGGGAACACGGTGATGGTGCGGTTCAGGGGGTGATCTGAGGTCGACGCTGTTCATCTCGTTGCGAACAACATGCTTATGCGAGGCACATTCCAGGTCGGGCTCTTGATGCTGTTCGTTGCATGTCGACCTGAAGGGAGCACCACAACGGCGGGTCCCAAAAGCGACCTATCGGACACGACCGTGGCCTTGGCCATCGAGGACACCGCTAACGCATGGGACCCATCGGAGAACATGGTGGACCTGTTCATGACCATCGCCGACACAGGTCGCAACTATGCGGTTCTGCACCGGCAGATGCAGATGCTCGCCTTGGTGCTTCCCGCCGAGATCGATACGATGGGCAGGTACTACGATCCGATCCGAGACTCGATCATGTTGCCTTTGGATGATGAGGACGAAGTGTACGCTGGTCAGTATTACCCCCGGCGCTTTGAAGGGAAAACGCTGAGCATTGAGTATCTCGACCAGTATGATGCGACAGCTGCACCCGGGACCATGGCCTTGGTCACCGGTCTATGGGCCAGTGACCAGCAAGGCGATTCGGCGATCGAAGGACTTCTGAAGCACATGCCCCGAGCATACCGGGTACAAGCGAGGGCCTACCAAGGCTGTATGCACTGAGGTCTGTCCGGGTCCATCCCGCTATCTTTGCGGCCCCGTAAAAAGCCCTGATGGACAAGCGTTTCCCGCAGTACGATGAGCTCGACCTGCCCAAGGTCGCTGAGGATGTGTTGAAGCAATGGGAGGCTGAGGACACCTTCGGCCGCAGCTTGGAGCTGCGCAAGGACGCACCGCCTTTCGTGTTCTACGAGGGCCCGCCCAGTGCCAACGGCCTGCCCGGCATCCACCACGTGATGGCCCGCACCATCAAGGACATCTTCTGCCGCTACCAGGCGCAGAAGGGCCACCGCGTGGACCGCAAGGCCGGCTGGGACACCCACGGCCTGCCCATCGAACTGGGCGTGGAGAAGGAGCTCGGCATCACCAAGGAGGACATCGGCAAGAAGATCACGATCGAGGAGTACAACGCGGCCTGCAAGAAGGCCGTAATGCGCTACACCGATGTGTGGAACGACCTCACCAAGCGTATCGGCTTCTGGTTGGACTTGGAGAAGCCCTATGTCACCTACCACACCAAGTACATCGAGAGCGTTTGGCACCTGCTGAAAAAGCTTTACGATGAGGACCTGCTCTACAAGGGCTACACGATCCAGCCGTACAGTCCCGCTGCAGGCACGGGCCTCTCGAGCCATGAGCTGAACCAGCCCGGCACCTACAAGCCGGTGAAGGACACCAGTGCCGTGGCGCTCTTCAAGGTGAAGCCCGATCACGCGAGCGAGTTCCTCGTCACCGATGCGTTCGGCGATGTCTTCATCATGGCGTGGACGACGACTCCATGGACCTTGCCCAGCAATACCGCGCTCACCGTGGGGCCGAAGCTGGATTATGTGCGCGTGAAGACCTTCAACCCCTATACGCACGAGCCACAGACCGTGGTGCTGGCGAAGGCGAGGCTGAACGCCTACTTCAAGGAGGAGAGCAAGGACGCTTCATTTGATGCGTACAAGAAGGACGGCAAGAACATCCCTTGGTCGATCGATGGAGAGTTCTACGGCCACCAGCTCGAAGGCGTCCACTACGAGCAACTGCTGCCCTATGCGACTCCCGAAGGCGGGGATGCCTTTAAAGTGATCGGGGGTGACTTCGTGACCACTGAGGATGGTACCGGCGTGGTACACACGGCGCCCAGCTTCGGTGCGGATGACCAACGTGTGGCGCGTCAGCACGGCATCGGGTCGCTCACACTGGTGGACCTGCGCGGTCGTTTCAAACCCGAAGTGACCGACTTCGCCGGTGAGTACGTGAAGGCCGAGTACTACACCGATGAAGAGCGCGCCACCGAAGCAAAGAAGCAGGGCCGCGACAAATACCTCAGCGTGGATGAGCGCATCGCCATCAAGCTGAAGACCGAGGGCCGCGCCTTCAGGGTGGAGAAGTACGAGCACAACTACCCGCACTGCTGGCGCACCGACAAGCCGGTGCTCTACTACCCGCTCGACAGCTGGTTCGTGCGCGTCACCGCGAAGAAGGACCGTTTGATCGCGCTCAACAAGACCATCACATGGAAGCCCGAGAGCACCGGCACAGGCCGCTTCGGGAACTGGCTGGAGAACCTGCAGGATTGGAACCTTTCGCGTTCACGCTATTGGGGCATTCCGCTGCCCATCTGGCGCACCGCCGATGGCGATGAGGAGTTGTGCATCGGTTCGCTGAAGCAGTTGAAGGAAGAGATCGCGCGCGCGGTGAAAGCGGGCGTGATGGCGGCCGATCCGTATGCTTTGTTCAAAGCGGATGACATGAGCGATGCGAACTACGACACGGTGGACCTGCACCGTCCGTACGTGGACAACATCGTGCTCGTGTCGCCCGGCGGCAAGCCGATGCACCGCGAGGCCGACCTCATCGACGTATGGTTCGACAGCGGTGCGATGCCCTACGCGCAATGGCACTACCCGTTCGAGAACGAGGCCACCTTCAAGGAGAAGTTCCCTGCAGCGTTCATCGCCGAAGGCGTGGACCAGACGCGTGGCTGGTTCTACACGTTGCACGCCATCGCCACGCTCACGCAGGATTCCGTGGCCTACAGGACCGTGGTGAGCAACGGCCTGGTGCTCGACAAGGTGGGCCAGAAGATGAGCAAGCGCCTGGGCAATGCGGTGGACCCCTTCAAGACGCTGGACCAGTACGGTGCCGACGCCGTGCGCTGGTACATGATCAGCAACGCCTCGCCCTGGGACAACCTGAAGTTCGACGCCGAAGGCATCACCGAGGTGCAGCGTAAGTTCTTCCGCGCGCTCTTCAACACGTACAACTTCTTCGCGCTGTATGCCAACATCGATGGCTACGACGGCAAGGGTGAGGCCACATTGACCGAAAGCGATCGCTGGATCCTTTCGCGCCTCAACAGCGTGATCAAACTGGCCGACGCGAGCTACGCGGACTACGAGCCCACCATCGCCGCGCGCGCCATCCAGGACTTCGTGGTGGAGGACCTCAGCAACTGGTACGTGCGATTGAACCGCCGCCGTTTCTGGAAGGGCGAGCTCGGTGCCGACAAGAACGCGGCGTTCCGAACGTTGCACCGGTGCCTGGAGGTGATCGCCATGCTGAGCGCACCCATCGCGCCCTTCTTCAGTGATCGGCTCTACCGTGATCTGAAAGGCACGAGCGTTCACCTGAGCGATTGGCCGAAACACGACGAGACCGCCATCGACCTGGAGCTGGAGCAGCGCACGGCTCTGGCGCAGAAGCTCACCTCGCTCGTGCTCAGCATCCGCAAGAAGGAAGGTCACCGCGTGCGCCAGCCGCTGCAGAAGATGCTCGTGCCTGTTACGGACAACACCATGCGCACGCGCTTGGAGGCTATCCGCGACCTCGTACTGAGCGAAGTCAACGTGAAAGAGCTGGTGATCCTCGATGCGAGTGAGAGCAAGCTCACGAAGAAGATCAAGCCGATCTTCCCCAAGCTCGGCGCGCGCATGGGCAAGTTGATGAAGGCCGTGGCCGCTGCGGTGACCGCCTTCGATCAGGCGCAGATCGCCGAATTGGAGGCGAACGGAAGCATGAAGCTCACGATCGAAGGCCAGGAGGTGGAGTTACTGCGCGACGATGTGGAGATCAGCGCCGAAACGGTGCCCGGCCTTAGTGTTGCCGCCGATGGTCCGCTGACCGTGGCCCTGGACATCACCCTGAGCGATGAGCTGGTGCAGGAGGGTATCGCCCGCGAGCTCGTGAGCCGGATCCAGACCCTGCGGAAGGAGAGCGGCTTCGAGGTGACCGACCGGGTGCAGCTGCACGTGCTGGACAGTGGCGATGCCCGCCTGGTGCATGCCGTGCGCAACCACGCCGCCTACATCCTTGCGGAAACGCTAGCCGTAACACCTGAG
Source organism: Flavobacteriales bacterium (assembly GCA_016788295.1). Lineage (GTDB taxonomy): Bacteria > Bacteroidota > Bacteroidia > Flavobacteriales_F > PHOS-HE28 > PHOS-HE28. The sequence continues at coordinate 58,041 of JAEUSY010000038.1, read as the reverse complement.
GACCAGGTGCTTGTGAAAACCTTGCCCGCCGAGGGCCCGGGCCTGCACGAGGTGGATCTGGACGGTACTTCCACCGCCGTGCTCAGCTTGCTCAGGAGCGCGAACTGACGGGCCATTCCGACTATATTTGCGGATCTCGAAAAATCCCCGGTTCGCCATGGCCAAGAAACCCGCTCCCAAAAAGGCTGCAAAGCCCGCCAAAAAGGCTGCGAAACCTGCACCCAAGAAAGTGGTGAAGGTCGCTGCCAAGAAGACGGCCAAGCCGGCCAAGGCGAAACCAGTCGCCAAGAAGGTGGTGGCCAAGGCGAAGCCCGCTGCCAAGAAGGCCGCCAAGCCCGCAAAACCGGTGAAGAAGGCTCCGGCGAAAAAGGTCGTGGCCAAGAAGGTGGTGAAGCCCGCCCCCAAGAAGGCCGCAGCCAAGCCCGTGGCGAAGAAGGCCGCCAAACAGGCCAAGCCCGTGGTGGTGAAGAAGGCCGCTCCCAAGAAGGCCGAGAAGCCCGTAGCGAAGAAGGTGGCCCCCAAGGCCCCCGCCAAGCCCGTGGCCAGGAAAGAAGTAGCTCCGGCGAAGCCCGCACCCGTGAAAAAGGTGGAGGTGAAACCGGCCCCGAAGGCGGTGGCCCCTGCGCCCAAGGCCGAGAAACCGGCACCCGCCCCCAAACCTGTGAAGCAAGCACCCGTGAAGAAGGAGACCAAAGAGTCCAGCGCCCCCTCGTCCAAGCAACCGCTCGTCACCCAAGTGGTGGCCCCCAACCGCCCCATGGCCCCGCCCGTGGTGAAGAAGCAGGTGTCCACGTTGGAGAGCGCCGACAAGGCCCGTTACTCCGATGATGAGCTGTCCGAGTTCAAGGAGCTGATCATGAAGAAGCTGGAAGAGGCCCGCAAGGACTACGACCTGCTGAAGCAGACCCTGGCCAACACGGACAACAACGGTACCGACGACACCAGCCCCTCGTTCAAGATGATCGAGGACGGCAGTGAGACGCTGAGCCGCGAGGAGACCGCCCAGCTGGCCGCCCGCCAGGAGAAGTTCATCAAGCACCTGGAGGATGCCCTGCTGCGGATCCGCAACAAGACCTACGGCATCTGCCGCGTTACCGGTCGCCTGATCAGCAAGGAGCGTTTGCGCCTGGTCCCCCATGCCACCCTGAGCATCGAGGCCAAGCAGCAGATGGGCAACTAAGCCCTTCGTTCCGGACCGTCAACCGACGAACTTGAAGCGCGCACTGGCCGTCATCCTATCGGTGTTGATCGCCGATCAGGTGTTGAAGGTGTGGGTGAAGCTCACGTTCCTTTACGACACGGCGATCCCCCTTTTTGGGAACCATGCGTTCCTGCATTTCATCGAGAACCGGGGCATGGCCTTCGGTCTCGAGTTCGGTGGCGAATGGGGCAAGTTGCTGCTGACCCTGCTCCGCATTGTTGCCGTGGGGGGTATCGGCTACGCCCTGCTGAAGATGACGCGTACCGGTGCCAGCCGCATGCTGGTGTTCAGTGTGGCATTGATCTTCGCTGGCGCACTGGGCAACATCATCGACAGCACCTTCTACGGTGTGCTGTTCAGTGAGAGCACACCGTTCCGTCGTGCCATTTTCCTTCCTCCCGGTGGCGGTTATGCGCCGCTGCTGCATGGTGCCGTGGTGGACATGTTCTACTTCCCGCTGTGGAAGGGTCGCCTGCCCGAATGGATGCCGATCTGGGGAGGAGAGCACATGGTCTTCTTCAGGCCGGTCTTCAACATAGCGGATGCGGCCATCACGGTCGGCGTGGCGCTCTTCATCCTGGTTCAACGGCCACACGCCGCCAAGCCCGAAGAGCAAGCTGCCGCGCAAGTGACCGAAGGCGACCTTCCCCCTACTGAGGGATCGCCATCCCAGCCCGTCTGATCAGAGCCTGAACCGCAGCCCGAACAGGCTCTGCGCACCGAAGCTGGTGGTGGTGCCGAGGTCGGTGGTATGCTGCACCACCAGTTGCGGCCTGAGTTCCATGAAGGCATGCACGCGGATCCAGAAATCGCCGGTACGGCCAAAGCGGAAGTCGAGCCCCAAGGGCGTGTACAGGCTGGTCCACCACCCGGTTCCACGTTGCAGCGTTTCGGAGGATGAGCTGTAGTCGCCCGTACCATAGTAACCGTAGGCATAGGGGTAATAATTACCGGAAGAGGAGCTGGTGCTTGCGGCGGACACCCCACTGAACTCCTCGTATTGGATGGTGGTCCGTACGTTGGCGAGCACACCGGCCATGATGCCCACGCCAGCGTGGATGCTCCAGCGTCCCTGCGTATGCCACACCAGCGCGGCATCGAGCCCGAAGCGTTCGTAGGTCTGGGCGATGGCGTAGCTGCTGCCCCACACGGAATCCACGTAGTACTGGTCGCCGGTCTGGCCCGAGGTCAGCGTGTCGTAGGGACTTGAATCCAAACGGCTGTAATACGCGCTGCGGCCCGAACGCCCTCCATAAATGAACCCGAGCCGTAGTTCCGGTCCGGGCGCATTGACCTTTCGCAGGGGGTGTACGCTAAGGCCACCGGTGAACAGCCCGGCGCCCATGATGAAGGGGTCGCCGTAGTGGTCGTAGTTCTTGTAAGCGGATAGATCACCTGTGAACAGGGTTGAACCCGTGGTGATCCGCGTGATGTCCTGCGGGAAGAGCGTGCCTTCGCCAGCGAAGAAGCCACCGCCGGCCACATAGGCATGTCCGAGGGCGGTCGGTGGCCTGTCGCCCTCCTGGGCCAGCGCCACGTTGCACAACAGGATGCCGACGAGGAGGGACGCTGCTTTCATGGGCGTGGGTATCGGGTTGACGGTGGCTTTTGAACGACCGGGCCACTCACGTATTGTTACGCACTACTGGCGGCCGAGATGGCCGGCACGCACCAGCAATTCGGCGATCTGCACAGCATTGGTGGCAGCGCCTTTGCGGAGGTTGTCGGCCACGATCCAGAGGTTGAGCGTGCGAGGCTGTGTTTCATCGCGGCGCAGGCGGCCCACGAACACCTCATCGCGGCCCTGTGCGATGATGGGCATCGGGTAGCTGTCGTGCGCGGGGTCATCAAGCAGGAGAACCCCTGGTGCGGCGCGCAGCAGATCGCGCACGGCATCCAATTCGAACTCGCGTGCGAACTCGATGTTCACCGACTCGCTGTGGCCGCCAGTTACCGGCACACGCACTGCGGTGGCCGTTACACGGATCGCCGGGTCGAGGATCTTTTTGGTCTCGTTCACCAGCTTCATCTCCTCCTTGGTGTAGCCGTTGTCGGTGAACACATCACAGCGCGGGATCACATTGCGATCGATGGGGAAGGGATAGGCCATTTCGCCATCCACCCCCAGGCGCTCGTTCTCCAGTTGTTGCACGGCCTTCATCCCAGTGCCCGTAACGGCCTGGTAGGTGCTCACCACCACGCGTTCCACGCCCAGTGCGGCATGCAGTGGAGCAAGGGCCATCACCAATTGGATGGTGCTGCAATTGGGGTTCGCAATGATGCGGTCGTTGGCCGTGAGCAGGTGGCCGTTCACTTCGGGCACCACCAGCTGCTTGTCCGGCTCCATGCGCCAAGCGCTGCTGTTGTCGATCACGGTGCAGCCCACCTCGGCGAAGCGCGGTGCCCACTCCAGCGAAGTGCCACCACCGGCGGAAAAGAGCGCCACGTCCGGTCGACGTGCAATGGCCTCTTCCATGCCGATGATCACCACCTCCTTCCCTTTGAATGTGATGGTGCCGCCCACGCTCTTCGCGGTGGCCACGGGCAGCAGTTCCGTTACCGGGAACCCGCGCTCCTCCAGTACTTTCAACATGACACCACCGACCAGTCCGGTGGCCCCGACAACAGCGACTTTCATGCTCTTTTGTGATCGTTCAACGGGAGCCGAAAGTACTACCTTTCAACCCCGCCCATCGGGCATGATCCGCTACTCGATGAACCGTCCGTACCTCCTGCTTGCAGCGCTGTTGCCGGTGTGCGCCATGGCCCAGTTCACCGATGACCTGGAGGATGGCGACTTCACCAACGCACCGGCATGGAGCGGCAGCACGAGCTTGTTCACGGTGGTGGACCAGGGTGGCGACCAGATGCTGCGCAGCAATAGTCCGGGCGCCGCCAACTTCTACCTGAGCACGCCGAGCACATTGGCCAGCGATGCACGGTGGGAATGGTTCATGGACCTGCGGTTCTCCACCAGCGGCGCCAACTATGTGGACATGTACCTGATGGCCGACAACGCTGACCTCTCGCTCGCGCAGAACGGCTGGTTCGTGCGGGTGGGCGGCACGGCCGATAGGGTGGAGTTGTTCAAGCGCGTGGCCGGGGTGAACACCTCGGTGCTGGTGAGTGCCGACGGCATCGTGAACGGAAGTTCCAGCAACCCGTTCCGGATACGCGTGGAGCGCACCACCGACCTGGCGTGGATGCTGTTCTTCGATGATGGCAACACGGGCACCTTCGCCAGCGTGGGCCCTTTGACGGATGCGGCCGTTGTTTCAAGTACGCACTTCGGGGTCCGCATTGAACAGAGCAGTGCCGCAGGGCCGGTCAATAACCACTACTTCGACGACTTCGTGGTGGGTAATATCCCGGTGGACCTGACGCCGCCAGCGATCGTGAGCGTAACGGCCACCAGCGCCACCAACGTGGACGTGGTGTACAGCGAACCCTTGACCGCAGCAGCGATCGGGAACTACGACATCATTCCCTTCATCGGGGTGAGCGGAGCCACATTGGACGGAAGCGATCCTGCGCTGGTGCATGTTAGCCCAGCCATTGCGCTCACCGCGAACAACACGTACAGCCTGCTGTCCAACGGGGCGCAGGACCTGAGCGGAAATACTGCTGGCAATGCCTCAACGGACTTTTCGTGGGTGGTGCCTGCGGTGGCGGAGTTCCGCGATGTGGTCATCAACGAGTTCATGGCGGACCCGTCACCCACGGTGGGTCTGCCGGATGCGGAGTTCGTTGAGCTGTTCAATACCACTACGAACAAAACCTTCGATCTGGCCGGGTGGAAGTTCACCGATGGTACCAGCACGGCCACGCTTCCCTCGTATGCGCTTGGTCCCGGCCAGCATGTGATCATTACGAGCACGTCCAATTCACCCTTGTTCGCCTCGGTGAGCGAACGCATTGCGGTAAGCAGCCTGCCCTCATTGAACAACGACGGCGACAACCTGGCACTCACTGCTCCGGACAACACACTGATCGATGCGGTGAGCTATGCGCTAAGTTGGTACGGGGACAGCAATAAGGAAAGTGGCGGTTGGACCTTGGAACAGATCAACCCCAGCACACCATGCTCCGGTGCAACCAACTGGATCGCGAGCAATGCGCCCGCAGGAGGTACACCGGGAGTGGTCAACAGCATGTTCGACCCCACGCCCGATGTGGTGCCGCCCACGTTACAAAGCGTGCAGGTGATCGGCAACAGCCAATTGGAACTGGTCTTCAGCGAACCGATGGACGCGGCTTCGCTTTCGACAGGAGGTTATGTGATCGTGCCCGCGATGTCCATTACCGTTGCCGATCCTGTCCTTGGTACCAACGACCGTGTGCGCTTGGTACTGGCCCAGCCGCTAACGGAGGGCGTATTCTACACCGTTACGGTTTCAGGTGTGACCGACTGCGTGGGCAACGTGATCTCTGCCTCTAACTCGGCCACCTTCGCTTTGCCCGAGCCCGTTCTACCTGGCGATCTGGTGATCAACGAAGTGCTCTATGATCCAGTGGGTACTGGCAGCGACTTTGTGGAGATCTACAACCGCTCGGCAAAGACCGTGAGCCTGGGTGGGCTGCAACTGGCCAACGAGACCAACGGGGCCATTGCCAACTACCGTACCATCACCACAGAGACCGTGCTCCTGCTGCCCGGTGAGTACATCCTGCTCACACCGAACTCCGCCGACATCATTTCGCGCTATCCGCAGAGCCGCAGCGAGCGCTTCCTGCAGACCACCCTGCCCAGCTACAACAACGACAATGGTGCCGTGGTGCTTACCGATGCTGCGAACACGGTGGTCGACCTGTTCCGGTACGACGATGATCTGCACTTCGTGCTGGTGGGCAAGACCGAGGGTTACAGCCTGGAGCGTGTGAATCCTGATCGACCTACGGACGATCCCACCAATTGGCATACGGCCTCCGATATCGCAGGGCGCGCAACGCCGGGCTTCGTCAATTCGCAATACGCCGAGGTGCCTTCCGCCACGGGCGAGGTCACCATCGACCCGGCCATTTTCAGCCCGGACAACGATGGATACCAGGACCTGCTCACCATTGCCTACCGTTTCGATGAGCCGGGCTTCGTGGGGAACATGAGCGTGTATGACATTGCCGGTCGTGAAGTGCGCAAGTTGATGGAGAACCTGCTTCTTGGGACGGAGGGAGCCATCAGTTGGGACGGCCTCCTGGATGGCGGCGACAAAGGCCGAATCGGTCCATACATCATCCTCATGGAGGTATACGACCTTGAAGGCAATGTGGAAAAGTACAAGCGAACAGTGACCCTGGCGCACCGCTTCTGACGACGCGCGGGCCTCGCGTGTTGCATGATCTCATGCCGATTTATTAGCTTACCGTTCGGTTTGGCCTCAGCGGGAGAGGAAGTGTGGTGCATTGGCGGGCCGGAATACATTCTTGAACCAGCATTTGCCCATGAGCGCACGCATCACCCAGCATCGTTCCTCTATCGCCCTTGCGTTGGTCCTTGGGGTTGCCGCACTTTCGGCCTTCAACGCCTTGGAGACGGGCGATGAAAGTCGCGATCAAGGCAACGGTAAAAGCGTACCTGCGAACACCTTCACCAATTTCGAGTCGGCACATGTGCATCCGTTGGACATGACGCCCGATGGCACGAAGCTGCTGGCCGTGAACACAGGCAACAACAGTCTGGAGGTGTACTCCATTACGGCCGCAGGCCTCGTCCACAGCGCCAGCATACCGGTGGGCCTCGACCCCGTTACCGTGCGAGCACGCACCAACAACGAGGCATGGGTGGTGTGTCAGGTAAGCGATGAAGTGAGCATTGTGGACCTCACGCTGAAGGCCACGGTGCGTAGCGTGCTCACGGAGAACGAACCGGCCGATGTGGTCTTCGCGGGATCGCCGGTGAAAGCGTTTGTGAGCTGTGCCGAGCAGGAGATGGTGCAGGTGTTCGATCCCGCCAACCTGGCCGCTGCGCCAACGCAAGTGCTATTAAAAGGTGAACAACCGCGCGCCCTGGCCGTGAGCCCCGATGGCAGCACGGTCTATTGCGCATTCTTCGAGAGCGGCAACCAGACCACAGTGATACCGGGTAATACATTCCACGCGGGCGGATTCTGTTCGGTACAGGGCGGTGCCTGCACCACGGTGACCAGTGATGTCACACATCCCGCTGGTCCCTATGGTGGTGTGGTGCCGGTACCCAATGCGGGCACGGGTTTCCAGCCACCCATGAACCCGAACAATCCGGCCATGCCCGGCAATCACAGCCTGGTGGTGCGCAAGAACGCTGCAGGCCAGTGGATGGACGACAATGGCGGCAACTGGACCAACATTGTTACAGGGGGCATCACGGGCACATCGCGCATTGCAGGCTGGGACATGCCCGACCGCGATGTGGCCATGATCAACGCCAACAGCCCCAGCACGGCCAGCGTCACCTACAAGAACCACCTGGGCAACATCCTGATGGCCATGGCGGTGCATCCGCAGAGCGGCGAAGTGTATGTGGTGGGAACCGATGCCACCAACGAAGTGCGCTTCGAGCCCAACCTGAAGGGGAAGTTCCTGCGCGTGAACGTGTCGCGTTTCGCACCCGCAGGCGGTCCGCTCATCGCCGACCTCAACCCGCACATCAACTACGGCACGCACACCTCCGCACCGGTGCTGCGCAAGCAATCCATTGGCGATCCGCGTGGCATTGTGTGGAAGGCCGATGGCAGCAAGGCCTATGTGACCGGCATGGGATCGAACAACGTGATCACCATTGCCGCCACGGGTTCGCGGGTGATGCAGGAGCCGATCGTGGTGGGCGAGGGGCCCACGGGCATCGTGCTCGACGAGGTCCGCACACGCGGTTATGTGTTGAACAAGTTCGATGGTTCCATCTCCACCATCGACCTCGCCACCGACCGCGAAACGGATCGTACCACCTTCTTCGACCCTACGCCCGAGGTGATCAAGAAGGGGCGCAAGCACTTGTACAACACGCACACCGGCAGCGGCCATGGCCACATCTCGTGCGGTTCGTGCCACGTGGATGCACGCTGGGACCGTCTCGCGTGGGACCTGGGCAACCCGGCCGGTGACATGGTCACTGTGAACGACCCAGCGGGCAACAAGACCTTCCATCCGATGAAGGGATTGAAGACCACCCAGTTCCTCATCGACATCATCAACCGAGGCACCGGCAAATTGCATTGGCGTGGTGATAAGGGCGGCTTCCATGATTTCGCGGGTGCCTTTGCCGATCTGCAGGGTGCCGATGCACCACTTGATGCGGTGAGCATGCAGGAGTTCGCCGACTTCCTGGACGCATGCTGGCACGTGCCGAACCCGTACCGCACCATCCGTCCGGACAGCTCCGTGGCCGCATCAGTTGAGCGGATGCCGAACCGCGTGCGCTTTACCGGTACCACCTTCCAGACCGTACCCGCAGCGGGCGTAAGGCTCTTCGTGGCCGTGAACGTGAACTGTTCCCACTGCCACCAGACCGGTAGCGGTCGTGGGCACCTGCCCGGCAATGGTTCCAATACCAACCAAGGAACCCAAGTGGTGATGACCAACAATACCAACATGGTACCGGACCTGCGAACGGTTTACCGCAAGAACGGCTTCTTCTACACCACCACCGAATGCACCAGCGGCTTCGGGTTGATGGCCGATGGCATCATGGAAACGCGGTTCAATAACCCGGGCGTCAGCGGACACTACTTCGGCGACTATGAGCCCGAACTGCTCAGCTGGAGCGGTGGTATCACGCAGGAGAACAGTCCACCGAGCCACCAGTTCGATCTGGTGCACACTGTACACGACGCCTTGCCCGCCGTGGGCATGCGTATGACCATTAATGGCAGTGCCGGTAGTGTTGGCCGCGTGGGTTCGCTCCGCAACTGGGTGAACAAGTACCCCTCCGATTATGCCTTGGTGGTGAAGGGTAGATGGAACGGCGAGTTGCGCGGTTTCCATTACCTGGGTGCCGACAACTACCAGCCTGATCAGAACGGCGCGGCGCCTGTAACCCACGCGCAATTGGTGGCCCATGCACAGGCAGGCAACCCGCTCACATGGACCGTTGTACACCCCAGCACCATGCTGCGCCATGGTGTGGACCGCGACATGGATGGCATCTACGACTATTTGGACGGCGATGCGGAACTGGCATTGACCATGCTTCTTGAGGGGCCGCTACAGGGCACACAGATGCGCACACTCCTCCACAGCTCAGGCTTGCTGCCCCAAACGGACCCGCAAGGTTCCGGCGTGGTAATGACCCAGGCCGTATTTGACCGTCAGGGTTCAGCGGCACCGGTGGATTGGGTGTGGGTGGAACTACGCGATGCCACCAACTCCACAGTGATTGTGGATGAGCGAGCGGCCATTGTGCAGGCCAACGGCAAGGTGGTGATGCCCGATGGAAATTCGCCATTGGTGTTCCCCGATGCTACGCGCGGCAACTACCATGTGGTGGTACGCCACCGCAACCACTTGGGTGTCATGACGGCCCTTGCGCTGCCCTTCGGCAACGGTGTGCAGGTGGTGGACCTTTCAAGCCCGTCCACGGCCACTTTTGGCACCGATGCCCGCAAGGCCTTGGGCGATCTGCGGGTGCTGTGGGCCGGCGATGTGAGCGGCGATGGCGTACTGAAGTACACCAACGCTGGCAACGACCGCGACCCCATTCTGTCCCGTATCGGCGGTGTTACACCAACAGGCACGGCGGTCGGCTACCATCCCGAGGATGTGAACCTTGATGGCGTGGTGAAGTACACCAACGCCGACAATGATCGCGATCCCATTCTGCAGAATATCGGGGGTGTTATCCCCACCAACTCCCGGGAGGAACAGTTGCCCTGAACGTGGCATCCGTGAATGGGAAAGGCTGGGCGTACTGCCCAGCCTTTCCCATTATCGTGAAATTCAGCCCTTCGCCGCCTTCTCCAGCTTGTTGATCCGTTCCACGATGCGGTCCAGGTTGCGGAAGTGGATGTAGCTCTTACGGTACTTGCTGGCCTCCCATGCGGGTGAGCCCATGTAGGCCTCGCCGGCCTTGGTGTCCTTGCTGATACCGCTCTGCGCAGCGATGATGGTGCCATCCGCGATCTTCAGGTGACCGATGATGCCCACCTGGCCGCTGAACATGCAGTTCTTGCCGATCTTGGTGGAACCGGCCACCACCCCACCCGCCGCGTAGTAGGTGTTCTCGCCCACCTCCACGTTGTGCGCGATGTGGATGAGGTTGTCGAACTTGACCCCCTTGCGCAGGATCGTGCTGCCCAGCGTGGCACGGTCGATGGCGCAGTTGGCCCCGATCTCCACATCGTCCTCGATGACCACGTTGCCGATCTGTGGGATCTTCTCCGCCGCATTGGGTCCGGTGGCGAAGCGGAAGCCGTCGCTGCCGATCACCGTGCCGCTGTGGATGATGCAGTTGGCGCCCACCATGCAGTCGGAGTAGATGGTGACGTTGGCGAAGACGGTGGTGTTGTCACCGATCGTCACGTTGTCGCCGATGTAGGCGTGGGGGTAGACCTTCACGTTGTTGCCCAGCTTCGCATTGGCGCCGATGTAGGCCAGCGCGCCGATATAGCAGTTGTCGCCGTGGGTGGCACCCGCCTCGATCACCGCCTGTGGTGAGATGCCCTTCTTGTCCAACTTGATGGTGTTGTACATGGCCAGCACCTTCGCGAAGGCGCCCTGCGCATCGGCCACGCGAACCAGGGTGGTCTTCACCGGTGCGCTCAACTCGAAGGACTGCCCGATGATCACCACGCTGGCCGTGGTGCCGTACACGTACTGCGTGTAGGCCGGGTTGGCCAGGAAGGACAGGGACCCTTCGCCACCTTCCTCGATCTTCGAGAGTTTGTTGACGGTGGCGTTGGGGTCGCCTTCCACGGTGCCTTGCAGGAGCTGGGCGATCTGAGCGGCGGTGAATTGCATGGGGCGCGTTCGTAATGGACCGCCAAGGTAGGGGGGAGAGTGGCGAGTGGCGAGTTCGGCCTGCGGCCGTCGAGTGGCGAGTAAATGCCCCGCGGCGATAAGTGCCGGACCTGGGGCATTTACTCGCCACTCGCTTACTCGCCACTCATCCCATCTTGGATCGAAGACGGATCTCCACGGGCGAAGCCCATCCCCGATCTTTGGCCATTGATGAACCCCATCGACGTCCGCGAAAAGGTCCGCCTGCTGCCGCATACCCCCGGTGTGTACCAGTTCTTCGACGCCGAAGGGAAGATCCTCTATGTAGGCAAGGCCAAGAGCCTGCGCCACCGCGTAAGCAGCTACTTCGCCAAGGATCATCATGATGGCAAGACACGCCTGCTCGTGAAGCGCATCGCCGACCTGCGCGTGATCCACGTACCCACCGAATTCGAGGCGCTGCTGCTGGAGAACAGCCTCATCAAAGAGCTGCAACCGCGCTTCAACATCAACCTGCGCGACGACAAGAGCTTCCCCTTCATCCGCATCCGCAACGAGCGCTTCCCCCGCGTGGAGGGCATGCGCAACCCCGAGGAGGATGGTAGCGACTACTTCGGCCCTTACGCCAGTGTGCGCACCATGAAGACGGTGCTGGGTCTCGCTCACAAGCTCTACAAGCTCCGCACCTGCAACTACGACCTCTCGCCAAAGAACATCGAGCAGAAGAAGTTCAAGCGCTGCCTGGAGTACCACATCGGCAACTGCAAGGCCCCCTGCGAAGGACTGCAATCCCAGGCCGAGTACGACGCCAACATGGAGCAGGTGCTGCAGATCGTAAAGGGGCGCGTGAGCGGGCTCATCAAGGTACTGAAGGAACAGATGCATGTCCATGCCGAGCGACTGGAGTTCGAGGCCGCCGAGGACTACCGCCAAAAACTCGAGCGTTTGGAGCAGTACCGCGCCAAGAGCATCGTGGTGAACCCCGACATCGGCGACGTGGACATCTTCGGGCTGGTGAGCGACAGCGGCAGCACCTACGTCAACTACATGCGCGTGATCGACGGCGCCGTGGTGCACGGCATCACCATCGAGCTGAAGCGGAAGCTGGACGAGAGCGATGTGGAGATGCTGCAGGCCGCGATCGCCGAGCTGCGCCAGCGCTACAAGAGCCTCGCCCCCGAGGCCATCGTGCCCTTCGAACCGGAGATCGAGGTGCCCGGCGTGCGCTTCACCATCCCCCAGCGCGGCGACAAGAAGCAGCTGCTTGAACTCTGCGAGCGCAACGCCCGCTACTTCATGCTGGATAAGCAGAAGCAGGAGAAGCTCACCGACCCCGAAGGTGCCACCACCCGCATCCTGGAACAATTGCAGCAGGACCTGCGCCTCACCGAACTACCGCGGCACATCGAGTGCTTCGACAACAGCAATACACAGGGCACCGACCCGGTGAGCGCTTGCGTGGTGTTCAAGGACGCCAAGCCCAGCAAGAAGGACTATCGCCACTTCAACATCCGCACGGTGGAAGGGCCGGACGACTTTGCCAGCATGGAAGAGGCCGTAGAACGCCGGTACAGCCGTCTCATCACCGAGGGCGAGCCCTTGCCGCAGCTCATCGTCATCGACGGTGGCAAGGGCCAACTGGGCGCGGCCTTGAACGCGTTGGAACGGCTGGGACTGCGTGGGAAGATCGCCATCATCGGCATCGCCAAGAAGCTGGAGGAGATCTACTTTCCCGGTGATCCCTTCCCCCTCCACATCGACAAACGCAGCTCCTCGCTGAAGGTGATCCAGCACATGCGCAACGAGGCACACCGCTTCGGCATCACGCACCACCGCGGCAAGCGCAGCAAGCGCATCATCCGCACCGGCCTGGAGGAGATCCCCGGCATCGGTCCGGGCACCGCGCAGAAACTCCTCAAGCGCTTCGGCTCCATCCAGGGTATCCGCGAAGCACTGCCAGAGGATGTGGTGGCCGAGGTGGGCGCGAAGAAGGCGGAGGTGGTGTTGCGGGGGCTGGCGGGAGGCGCGTAAGCCACCTCACACATCACACCTCCTCACTCACACCTCACTCCTGCTCGAAAGGTGAAGTGTGAAGGGAAGGCGCGCTTCGAACAACGCTGTCATGGCGCGAACAGCAACGCCTCCTTCTTCAGCGCTTCCCGCACCCAGCTGTTGATCTCCGCCTCGCGGATGCCTTGCTTTTCCAGGGCGCTCAGCTCCGCGTGTTCCTCGGCGAAGAGCGCGAAGAGGGCGTCCCTTCCCGCCGTGCGCAGGATGTGCTCCACCACCAGGGCGCCGATGGTGTAAGCCACGTTCGTTTCGTCGGCGTAGTAGGCGCTGTTGTACACGTTCAGGTCCTGGCGCAGGTCGCGGTCGGGTTCCTCGGCCAGCATACGCTGCAGCTGTGCGCGGTGCCAGGCGTAGGGGTGCTCGTTGCTTCCGCCCAGCCAGGTGGCCAGTCCTTCGTGCAGCAGGTCCATGCCATTGCGGTCCAGGCTGCGGAAAATGAAGGCATGCACGATCTCGTGGGTGTAGCGCTCGCTGTTGTTGCCTGCATACACCTGCCCGCCGTGGTCCAGCCGGCCTCCGGTGGCATGGGCGTACATCATCGGGTGTACCTGGAAACCCCGCGCCCGGAACAGGTCCGCCGGGTCCTTGAAACTGTAGTAGGTGATGGGGAAGGGCGCGATGCCGAAGAAGCGCCCCAGCGCCTCCACGTCCTGCTCCTGCGCACGGGCCACGGCGGGGTCGAAACGCCGCTCCGGGGACACGATGTAGGTAAGTGGACCCACCTGGTACCGCGGCCAGGTGGCGGTGTTCCACGCCAGCGGCAAGGCCAGGCGCGTGCCTTCGGGCGTGTCGCGCGCCAGGAAGTCGAAGACCTGCCGCACCTCTTCCGCCCGGCCCGTGCTGTCGCGGGTGGCCCACTTCACGCGCAGTAGCCGGGTGCCATCGGGCAGGGGGCGCCGGTCCATCAGCGTGGGCAGGTAGCGCAAGCGCGCTGTGCTGTCGTACTCGGTGTACAGCAGGTCCTCGTAGGGTCGCACGTAGGTCTCCACATCGGGCTGCCACCAGAAGTCCTGCGCTGCGTTGGGGTCCATCTTGTTCACGAAGAAGCGCCGCAGGCAGGCCACATCCGCCTGGGCCTGCACATCCGAGGTATCCACTGTGCGCCACACGTGCAGGTCGCTGGCAACAAGCCGGTCGCGCTCCGCATGTGCGGCGTGTTCCACCAAGCGCGTGCGTACCGCGCCCCCATCAGTACAGGCCCACAGGAGCAGCGCAGGCAGCAGGTAGTGCGTTGGCATGCCCGAACATAGCGGGCTTGGGGCGCGGGTGAGTGCGGTGGGGCGTTAAGGATCGTGAAGGGTGGTGCTGGATCATGAGGGAATTCGACCGTCCGGTAAGAAAGCACGTTGCTCTACTCCCCGTGCGCGTACTTGCCGTTGTGGTCGCTCACGCGAGCGTCCGTTCCACCCGGCACCGCGCAGAAGCTCCTCACCCACTTCGGTAGCACCAAGGGCATCCGAGAGGCCCTGCCCAAGTATGTTTTGGCGGTAGTGGGTGCGAAGAAGGCGGAGGTGGTGATGCGGGTGCTGAGATCCGTGTAGCGCCTAACTTCACCCCATGCTCGAATGTGCCAACTGCGGCCACCCGCACAACCATTCCTACTGCCCCACCTGCGGACAGGGACGGGTGGCGCCGGGCGTGCGTTTGGGGGAGGTTCTGGGCGACTTCCTTTCTGGCCTGTACAATGTGGATGCGCCGATCCTGTACACGCTGCGCAGCTTTTTCGCAGGACCAGGAAAACTGACGCACAGCTACCTGGCAGGCAAACGCAAGGCCTACACACCGCCGGTGCGCCTCTTCCTGCTGGGCGTGGGCTTCTACTACCTGATGCGCTGGGTGCTTCAGTGGGACCCCGTGGATGCGGCGGTGCTGGATGCCGGCCTGAGCGCGGTGCCCGATACGCCCGCCATGCAGGTGAACCACTGGATGAGCCGCAATGTGAACCTGCTGCTGCCGATCCTGATGACGATGCTCGCCAGCTTCGACCGGCTGCTGTTCCCGCGCACCACGCTCAACTGGACCGAGCGCCTGGTGCATTACCTCTTCGCGGTGGGCACTTACCTCATTGCCGCCACGCTGCTGATCCCCCTGTACCAGTTCTGGCCGGGCCTGCAGCTGCTGGGCATGCTCACCATCTTCGGCATCCTCATCGCGGCCGCCATCGCACTGCACCGCATCACCGTGTGGAACGTGGTGAAAGCGGTGGTGATGGTGCCGGTGACCTTCATGCTGTACGTGGTGCTGTGTACGGTGCTGGTGGCCCTGCTGCTGGACGTGCCGCTGGACCAACTGATGCAGCGACCACCGCGATGAGGCCGCGGGTATCCATCCTTCTCCCCCACCGCAACGCCGCTGCGACGATCGATGGTGCAGTGGCCAGTATCGTTGCACAGACCTGTTCGGAATGGGAACTCCTGCTTATCGATAACGCCTGTACCGACGAGAGCACCTCCATGGCGCTCCGCTGGGCCGATCGCGATCCACGCATCCTTCTGCTGCACGAATCCCGCATCGGCATCGCACACGCACTCAACACCGGCCTGGCGTATGCGAAGGGGAAGTACATCGCCCGCATGGACGCCGATGATGTGAGCCATCCGGAACGCCTGGCGCAACAATCGACCTACCTCGACGCGCATCCGGAGATCGGCGTGCTGGGCACGCAAACGGCATTTGCAAGCACTGTGCATGAACATCGTGGCATGCGCGCCTTCGTAGACTGGCAGAACGCCATCCTTTCCCCGCACGCACACTACGTGAAACGCTTTGTGGACGCTCCGCTCGCGCACCCCACGGTGATGTTCCGACGCGAGCTGGTGGACCTCCATGGCGGCTATGATACGGGACCGCTACCCGAGGACCACGAGCTCTGGTTGCGCTGGATGGATGCAGGCGTACACTTCGCGAAGCTCCCTGAGGCACTGCTCACCTGGAATGACCATGCGCAACGCCTCAGCCGCGCGCACCCCAACTACAGTGTGGATGCGTTCTTCACCACCAAGGCGAAGTGGCTGGCGCGGTGGATGCAACGCAAGTTGAAGGGCCGTCCGGTGATCATCGCCGGCACCAGCAACCTGTGCCGCGACCGCGCCGCGAAGCTGGAAGCCGAGGGGATCGAGATCAGCGCCTTCACCGATGTGAAAGCGCGCGAAGTGCAGGGCTATGCGTTCATCCCGCACGAGCACCTGCCACCCGCTGGGGAAGCGTTCATCGTTTCATTCATCAGCCAGCGCGGCACGGGTGATCGCATCGCGGAGTTCCTTTCCTCACGGAGCTTGGTGGAGGGTGTGGACTTCGTGCTGGCGGCTTAGCTTCGCTTCCATGAGCGAGGCCATTCCCTGCAAGAGCTGCGGCAACGCAGTGAGCGGCCTCTATTGCTCCGCCTGTGGCGAGAAGGTCCTCACACCCGACGACCACACACTGAAACACTACCTGGGTGCGCTGCTCAACGCCTTCACCTTTGCCGACAGCAAGTTCTGGAACACGCTGAAGGCCGTGGTACTGCGGCCCGGCGAGCTGAGCGCGGCCTACATGGACGGCCGCCGTGTGAAGTACATGCGACCGGTGGCCTTCTTCTTCCTGGCCAACTTCATCTACTTCGCCGTCCCGCTGTTCGAGACATTCAACACCACGCTGAACAGCCAGTTGCACAATCAACAATACAGCGGCTGGGCACAACGCAAGGTGGAAGCGCATCTGGCGGAAAGCGGCCGCACGCTGGAGGAATTCAAGGTGCTGTACGAGCCTGCCTCTGCGAACAATGCCAAGCTGCTGCTGGTCACCATGGTGTTCCTGCTATTGCAGCCCATGAGCGTGCTCTACATCCGGAAGCGGAGGTTCGTCAGCGCATACATCACGGCCTCCTTCGAGCTGATGGGCTTCTATTTGTGGGTTGCGACATTGGCGCTCGGAGCGATCAGCTTCATATTGCTTAGCGCTCAACAAGCCATGGGCGCAGCAGTATCCGACCGCTCGGTGGATGAGTTGCTCGCCATCCCCCTGGTGATTCTGCATTTCTGGTTCACCATCGGCATCGGGCGGCGTTTCTTCGTCTGCACGTGGCTGGGTGCCACTTGGCGCGCTGCGGCCATGCTGTTCGGGTTGCAGTTCGCGCTATCAGCCTACCGATTGCTGTTGTTCCAGGCCACCATGTGGAGCATCAACGCATGAACGCCCCCCTCATTTCGCTGCACCGCCTGCGCACCCATTTCGAAACGGATGCCACACGCTCATATGCCGCGCGGCGCGATGCCTTGAAGCGCCTGCGCGCTAGCCTGCGCAAACACGAAGAAGAGCTGTTGTCAGCGATGCACGCCGACATGCGCAAGCCACGGTTCGAGGCCTACCTGAGCGATGTGGGTCTGGTGTATGCCGAGATCGCACACGCGTTGGTGGGCCTGAAAGAATGGATGCGTCCGGCACACCCGCCCACACCGCTGGCCTTGCAGGTGGCATCCAGCATGGTGCGACCCGAGCCACTGGGCGTGGTGATGATCATTGCACCATGGAACTACCCGGCGTTGTTGGTGCTTTCGCCATTGGTCGGCGCCATTGCCGCGGGTAACTGTGTGGTGGTGAAGCCCAGTAATGAGACGCCCCGCACAGCGGCGGTGCTGGAGCGTATCATTGGCGAGGCGTTCGCGCCTGAGCATGTGCTGGTGGTGCAGGGGCCGGGCCGCATGGTGGGGCCACAGCTCATCACCCCGTTCCGTTTCGATCACATCTTCTTTACGGGTAGCCCGAACGTGGGTCGGCAGATCATGGCTTTGGCAGCACCACACCTTACGCCTATAACGCTGGAACTGGGTGGCAAGAGCCCCGCCATTGTGGACCGCAAGGTGGACCTTGACCGTGCGGCACAACGAATAGCCTGGAGCAAGTACTTCAATGCCGGGCAGACCTGCATTGCCACGGACCACGTACTGGTGCATCGTGAAGTGATGGAGCCCTTCATCGCCGCAGTGGCGAAGCATGTCAGGCGCTTCTATGGCAGCGACCCGCAAAAGAGCCCGCATTTCGCGCGCTTGGTCAACGACCGGCGTTTCCAGGTGGTGAAGGACTATCTGCAACATGGACAAGTGGCGATGGGTGGCACCCACGATGCATCCGATCGGTACATCGCCCCTACTGTGCTGGTGGACGTGCCCTTGGATGCCCCGCCCATGCGCGAGGAGGTCTTCGGTCCAGTGATGCCCGTGGTACCGTGGTCTGAGCGGGAGGAGGTACTTGCCATGGTTAAGCGCAATCCGTTTCCCCTGGCCACCTACGTTTTCAGCAGCGACCGTAGGGCACAGCGCTACTTCACGGAACGCATCGCCTTCGGAGGTGGATGCATCAACCATTGCATGCTTCATTTCGGGCACCCCGATATGCCTTTCGGTGGGGTGGGCACCAGCGGCATGGGCCGTTACCATGGCAAGGCCAGTTTCGAGCTGTTCTCGAATCACAAGGGTGTGGTACACGCCAGCACGCTCATGGAGCCAGGCATTCAATTGCCACCCTACACGAGCTTGAAGGAGCGCGTGCTGCGGTGGGTGCTGGGGTGAGATCAGCGCTAATGTGACAAGAGTTACTGGACACGCGGTGAAAGAGCCGGAGGTTTGACCTTCCGAACCCTTACGACCATGAAGTTCCGTACGCTCAGCCTGTTCCTGTGCGCCCTTCCCTTTACCCTTGGAGCCCAGCACTTGGGCGACCGGCGCGTGGTGTTGCAGGAGGTCACCATCCCCAATATGCCCGGCATCCAGTCGTTCGCTTGGGCGCAGAATGAGGGCGAGTGGTTGCTGATCGGCGGTCGCACGGACGGCTTGCACCGCAGGCAACCCTTTGCGGCTTTCCTCGCTGCGGACAACAACACCAGTGCATACGTGGTGAACCCCGCCACTGCGCAGGTATGGAGCGCGAGCATCTCCACGCTGCCCACCGCGATCTTCGAACAGCTGCAATGCACGAACATGGAGTTCGAGGTGCGGGGCAATACGCTCTACATCATTGGCGGCTACGGGTTCTCGCCCACGGCGAACGACCACATCACGCACAGCAAGCTCACAGCCGTTGATGTGCCAGGTGCCATTGCCGCGATCAAGACCGGAGGAGCGTTGGCCCCGCACTTCCGGCAGATCAATGATGCGCGCATGGCGGTCACCGGCGGCTACTTGGGCCTGTTGAACGATGAGTTCTACCTGGTGGGCGGACAGCGTTTCATGGGGCGTTACAATCCACAGGGCCCCGACTTCGGCCCGGGCTTCGTTCAAGAGTACACCAACGCCATCCGTCGCTTCCACATCACCGATGATGGCACCACGATCAGCATCACCGACTACGCCGAGACCGTGGACACGGTGAACCTGCATCGCCGCGATTACAACCTGGTCCCTCAGGTTTTCCCCGGCGGTGAGCTTGGGTTCACCGCGTTCACAGGTGTGTTCCAGTATGCCAGCGACATCCCCTGGTTGAACACGGTGGACATTACTCCCGAGGGCTATACGGTGGTGCCCGGTTTCGAGCAGTTGCTTAACCAATACCACACGGCACACATGCCGGCGTGGTCCGCACAAGAGCAGCGTATGAGCACGATCTTCTTCGGAGGCATCGGGCAGTACTACTTTGATGCCGAGGGCCAGTTGTGGGACGACCCCAACGTGCCTTTTGTGAACACCATCAGCAAGGTTGAGCGCGCGACGAACGGCAGCATGACGGAGACGGCCATTGGCACCATGCCCGCGCTGCTGGGGTCCAGTGCCGAGTTCATCGTTCACCCCGATGTGCCAACGACCTACGTTGGTGTCATCGACCTGGACCAACTGACCGCCGACACGGTGCTTGCTGGCCATATCGTGGGTGGCATCCAGAGCAGTGCGGCCAACATCTTTTTCATCAACACCGGCACCCAGAGCGATGCCTCCACGCGGCTTTTCAGGGTGCTTCTGGTGCGCGATGTGACCACGGGAGTTGCTGTCACGGGTAATACGAATGTGCCACTGCGCGCTTGGTTCGCGAATGCCGATCAGCTGGTGACCGAAGTGGATGTGCCTGTGGCCGGCGAGGTGGAAGTGAACCTGCTGGACAGCAATGGTCGCTTGGTGCGCAAGCTGATGTCGGCACGCATGCCTGCCGGACCACAGCGCCTGCACAGCGATACGAAGGGATTGGCGTCCGGTGCCTACGTTGTTGAGATGCTGGCCGGTGGTCAGCGTAGCTCGGTGCGCATCGTCCGCTGAGCGCTACTCCGCTAACACACGCTCACCGCGCACGGGCCGCAAGGCATCGCGCAGTGGCTTCAGGTACTGCTCGTCGCACTCCACAATGGCGGTGGTGCGCACCGTTTGCGGCACCACCCAGTGCCGGTGGCCGCTGATGTTCTCCCGCTTGCAGAACTCGTCCACGTGATGCAGGAAGTGCTCGGCGGTGGTCACGGAATCGGGACCGAAAAAATCCCAGTGAAGGCGGATGAGTCCCATTGCGGAGAAGCGGCTACTTTGCGCAAAGGTGGATACGCTGCTCTTCTTTTTGGCCGCCACGGTGGCAAGTTTCATCGGCTCGTTGCAGGCCGGCGTGGTCAACACGGCCGTGCTGGCGCATACCATTAAGTGGGGCCGACATGCAGGGCGGCGCATGGCGGTGGGTGGCTCCATCCCCGAGTTCATCTACGCGGGCGTGGCCTTCTTCGGCGCGGGTTGGCTGGTGGAACAGTTGGGCATCGGCGCCACGGGCATCACCATCATCGTGTCCACCATCCTGCTGGTGCTGGGCATCTACTTCGTGTTCATCTTTTATCCTAGGCCAGCTGCGCCCGGCGAGGACAAGCTGACCGGCGACCTGCGGCGTGGTGTGCTGTTGGGTATGGCCAACCCGCAACTGCTGCTCTTCTGGTGTGGCGTGAAGCTGATGCTCGTTTCGTTCAACATGACAAGCGACGCCCTGGTACACCTGCTGGCCTTCGCCCTCGGCGCTTTCACGGGCGCCATCATCCTGCTCATGATCCTGGTACGCCTTGGCGTAAAGGCGCAGGAGAAGCTGTCGCCAACAGGGTTACGCACCCTGTTCCGCAGTATTGGTTGCCTGCTGTTGGCGGCGGGTGGCTATGGTATGATGCGTGCGATGGGGTGGGTGCCGTGAGCGGCGTCTACGCCAGCCGATCGCTGAGCAGGCGCATCTCCATCATGGGCGCCATCTTCTCGTAGAGGATCCGGTAGGTGGTCTCGGTGATGGGCATGTCCACGCCGAGCTTGGCGTTGATCTCGTGCACGCACTTCACGGCGTAGTAGCCCTCGGCCACCATGTTCATCTCCAGCTGTGCGGCGCGCACACTGTAGCCCTTGCCCACCATGTTGCCGAACTCGCGGTTGCGACTGAAGGTGGAGTAGGCGGTCACCAGCAGGTCGCCGAGGTAGGCGGGCTCGTTGATGTCGCGGGCAATGGGGTGAACGGCCGTAACGAAACGTTCGATCTCCTGGATGGCACGGCTCACCAGCACCGCGCGGAAGTTGTCGCCATAGCCGAGGCCCACGGTGATGCCGGCGCACACCGCGATCACGTTCTTCAGGATGGCGGCGTACTCGGTACCGTAGATGTCGTCGCTCAGCGAGGTCTTCATGAAGCGCCCGTTCAGCGCCTGGCCCATGGCCTCTGCCTTGGCGCGGTGTTGGCAGGCGATAGTGAGGTAGCTGAGGCGCTCCATGGCCACTTCTTCAGCGTGGCAGGGTCCGCAGATCACACCGAAGTCGTTCTCGGCCACGCCCCAGTGCTGGAAGAGGTATTCGCCCACGATCTGGTTGGTCTCCGGCACAATGCCTTTCACGGCACTGAACACGGTCTTGCCCTTCAGTTCGGCGGGGTCCAGCTGTTCCATGGTGGCCTTCAGGAAGGCGCTGGGCACGGCGATGACCAGCACATCGGCATCGCGCACCACGGCGTGGATGTCGCTGTCCATGGCCAGCCTTTCCACCTCGAACTGCGCGGCACTGATGTAATCCGGGTTGTGACCGTATTTGCGGATGTGGTCGATGGTGGCCGTGCGGCGTACCCACCAACCCACGCGTTCGTTGTTGGACGAAAGGAGCTTCACCAGGGCGGTGCCCCAGCTACCGGCGCCGATGACGGCGATGCGTTGTGCATTGGACATCGTTGGCGAAGATCGGGGTTACACGTTACTCGGTGGATCGATGCACCTGTAGCGTCGACCCGGAGGGTCGACGGTGCCGGCGGCTCGGTTGCAATTGCCCTGAATTGTGCGCGATCAGAACGTGACCTCCACCGCCATCTCCTTGCCATCACGCAGCACCTTCACCGGTGCTTTGTCGCCTTTGTTGAACTGCCCCAAGGCTTTCATATAGCCCATCATGTCGGTCACTTCCACGGCACCGATACCGGTCACCACATCGCCCTTGCGCAGACCGGCGTTGGCGGCGGGCTTGCCTTCGGTAACGCCATCAATGCGCATGCCCTTGCCGTCATACAGGTAGTCGGGCACCACGCCCAGCGTCACCTTGAAACGCGGTGTGTTCTCGGTGTTCACCTCCTCGGTCTTGGTGAAGGTGAGCTTGCCATCGTCGTTCAGCGTGGCGATCAGCGATTCGATGTAGCGCGCAATACGCAGCATGCCGTCGTAGTTGATCTTCTCCTCGTCGTCGCTGGGCTTGTGGTAGTCGGCATGCGTGCCGGTGAAGAAGTGGATGGCGGGCACGTCTTGCAGGTAGAAGCTCGTGTGGTCGCTCGGGCCGATGCCGCTGCTGGTGGTCTTCACTTTCAGGTCGCCCACGAGCACGCGCTGGACTTCTTCCCAGGCAGGTGAGGTGCCCACGCCGTTGATGCCGATGGCGCCGGTGCTGTCCAGGCGGCCCACCATGTCCAAGTTGATCATGTAGTTGAGCTCCGCGATGGGCAGCGTGGGGTGCTTGGTCCAGTAGTTGGACCCGTACAGGCCTTTCTCCTCGCCGCTGAATGCAATGAAGAGGTAGTCGTTGGCCCGGGTGTGGTCCATTTCGGCCAGGTCGCG
The DNA here is from genome assembly GCA_016788295.1 of Flavobacteriales bacterium. Classification (GTDB taxonomy): domain Bacteria; phylum Bacteroidota; class Bacteroidia; order Flavobacteriales_F; family PHOS-HE28; genus PHOS-HE28. Next base: position 34,867 of record JAEUSY010000038.1, on the reverse strand, counting down.
CGCCAGTTGAAGTAGCACAGCCACTCCGCTGGCATTGTCGTCGGCCCCGTTGTGGATGGCCTTCTCGCCGCGATGTAGCGATCCCTCATCCCCCCAGCCCAAGTGGTCCAAGTGCGCGCCGATCACCACCACGTTCTGGGCGCCGTTGTCCAGCAAGCCCACCACGTTGTGTCCGGTGCGTTGTTCGCGCACGATGTCCACCCCGATCACGCAGGGGTTGTTGTCCACCACAAGTGCTTCGTACTGATCACCGGTAAGGAACACCACGGGGATGCTGATGGGCTTCACTTTGGGCGAAAGCTTGGCCTCGGGTACGGTGGCCGTAGGGTCGTCGTTGTAGAAAAGCACCGCCGAGGCACCCATGTCGGCGGCCTTTTGGGCACGGGCCTGCAGATCATGGTAAGCCAGGTACTTGCTGTGCGGATGGATCCCATCGGGCGAGCTGATGGAGAAGGCCACGATACGGTCCTTCAAGTCGGTGACGTCCGCGTAGTCGTCCAACTTCAGGTCGGGCGCGTTGATGCCGTAACCGAGCTTCATGATCTTGCCCTTTGCCTGGCCACTGCCCGAGAAGGCCATGGGGAACCACTGGTCATCGAGCTTCAGTTTCTTGCGGCCCAGTTGCATGGTGTTGGCTGCACCGCGCACAGGTTCGGCGTTGAAGGTGAATGCCTGCACGTAGCCTGCATTGTCCCCATAGGGCATCAGTCCCACGTTGCCGAACTTGGCGGCGATGTACTCCACGGCCAGGCGCTCACCGGCCGTACCCGCTTCGCGGCCTTCGAGCAGGTCGCTTGCGAGGTACTTCACGTCGTACTTCATCTGGTCGCGCGAATCGGCGTCGGACTGTAATTGGGCCGACAACAGCAACGGGGCGCCGAGGAACAGGGCGGAAAGCAGGCGGGACGTAGGTTTCATGGCGGCGCGAAGATACCCGGTGCACCCGGCCTGCAAGGGCGGAGGAACCCGGGAATGACGTTGGCATGACCCCGGGGCGGAAGGCGCGTTAGTCGCGATCTTCGTGCACCATGGTAAGGTCCATCATTGCACTTGCGTGTCTATTGCTGATCGGCTGTGAGTCCGCGAAAGACGCTCCCCCACCACCGCCCAACCGCTGGGCTGATGAGCGTTTGGGGCCCGTGCTGGATGCACAGGAACATCGAGATACCGATGCGTTGTGTGCGTTACTGGAGGACACTTCGGCCACTGTTCGCGAGGCCGCTGCCCTGGCCTTCGCAAGCGTGCAGGATAAGCTTGGGTTGCCGTGTTTGCTCGGTTCATTGAGCGACCCTGATCCGTCGGTCCGCCGACAGGTGGTATTCGCGTTGGGCCTTGTTGCGGATAGTGCGGCCGTGCAGCAATTGGCCGAGGCCTCATTGATCGAGCGTGATACCCTTGTCCAGCGAGCCTTCGTGAGCGCATCGCTGGTAGCGGTGCTGCGTAACGGTATGTTGAAGGATATGCCCACGGCCGTGCATTACCTCGAACGCAGTAGTGGCCAGGACCGTGTACGCGCCGCCGATGCCCTGCGCCGGTTGCCGCAACCTGTGGTGAACGCTGACAGCGCACTGCTTTTCCGGGCCTTGGAGCAGGAGAAGGCGCCCGAAGTGCGCGCCTACCTGTTGCGTGCCTTGGTGAAGGCGAGGGGAGCGACCGCAGAGCGAATGCTGCGCAATGCCGCGCGCCCGGGTGTTGTGGCCATGGAGCGGATCGCAGCGTTGCAATCGCTGGGTCACACCCCACAGGGCCTGCCCAACGATGCGCTGTTGGCCTGGAGCAAGGATGCTGATCCTGCGTTCCGCGCAGCCGTGCACGGCGTGCTGGCAGAACGCACACCCACCTCGTCGCAAGAAGCATTGCGTTGGTTGGAGGTCCTTGCTGGACAAGCGCTTCCACCAGCGGTGCTTGCTGGGGATCGAAAAGCCGTGAAAGCCATGGTGGACTCGTTGTGCAAGGTGCGTTATGCCGATCCTTACCAGGAAGCATTACGCATACGAGGCCTTGGTTCTTTGGAAGAGGCATTGAGCGATACCGAGCTCGAGGCCATTCTCTACAGTGAACGTCCTGCGGTGGAGCGCCAAGCGGCATTCGGTGTTCTGGCGCAGCGCACGGCCATGCACATGAGGATGCCCCGGGCCATTTCGTTCGATATGCAACTACGGGAGGCTGCACCCTTCTGGCATCGGGTCTTCGCATGTAATGATGCCGGTCTCATTTGTGCGGCCGCAGAGCAGTTGGCCTTCTCTCCGGCAGACCAGCTTGCGGTCCTGTTCCCCGCGGAAGTGCAGCAGAAGGCCGCTGCATCACTGCATCCCATACGCGACTTGGAGGCGGTCCAGCTCATCGAGGGCCTGGCTGCGAAGCGCGATGGACGTACCATACCCACACCCATGCACAGCGTACCTTCTTTCAATCACCCCATCGATCCCACCAAGTTGAGGGCCTTGAAACAAGGCCAGCGCTACCGCATCACTACCGACAAGGGCACCATCATTCTCTCCACCGATGTCAACGATTGCCCCGGCAGCAGCCTTGTCTTCGACTCCTTGGTCACTGCGGGCTACTACAACGGCAAGGCCTTCCACCGCATGGTGCCCAACTTCGTGGTGCAGGGCGGTTGCCCACGCGGCGATGGCTACGGCGGCATGCCGTGGACGTTGCGCACGGAGATCGGTCGCACGCCCTTCAGTGCGGGATCGGTCGGCCTGGCCTCGGCGGGAAGGGATACGGAGAGCTGCCAATTCTTCATCACCCACGTGGCCACGCCGCACCTCGATGGCCGTTACACACGATTCGGCGAAGTGGTGGAGGGCATGGATGTAGTGTGGCGGCTACAGGTAGGCGATGTGATGCAGAAGGTGGAGCGGGTGGACTGATCTCCTGCTCACCGACGGCCCTTCCCGGGCAAGAGATAGAGAAGCCCAGCTCGGATGCTGCTATCCAAGGTGGCGTAGCCATGGCCAAGCGCCCAGTTCCCAACGCCGGGTGAAATGTGCGCTCCAGCGGTAACAAGCCATCGCCCTGCAAGAGGCCACTCTGAAGAAAGTCCCAGACGCCAACGCCCATCGCGAATGGCGAATCCGGACTCGACCTCTGAAGCCGAGACCTCATTCCTGCGCCAATGTATGCCGAAGAAGTCGTGTCCTTCGTAATAGCGGATGCCGGAGCGTTTCTCATGGACCTCGAAGCCGATGACCGGACCAAGCTCGAAAAAGATCCGGTGTTTCCTGCTCAGGGACCAACGCATTTCGAAAGAGATCCAAAGCATGGTGGATACCACGGAGAACTCCTCCATGATGCTGCTCTCATTGCTCTGCGCCTGAACATCGAATGTGCGCTGTCCGACATCGAGCCCAGTTCTGAATCCCGGCCCACCTCGGCGACCTTCCACGAATTGTAATCCGGTTGTCCAGCTTTGCACACGACCCAATGCCTGCTTCGCTGCCCATACAGGTGTGGTGTGGAAAGATCCTCCCTGGACCCCAATGCCATACTGCCCGCAAAGCAGCTGCTGGCAAAGGCCGAACAGAACGGTGAGGGCGAACGCTGGCGAACGCATGCAGTGTAGAACGAAGTTGTGCATTGGTTTAGTACCTCATCCATGCGTGGTATCGCCAGGCGATGGATCTTCGCACATGATGAAGCTGCCGATCCCTTCGTTGAACGGTCTTTCCACTGAGCGGCTGTTTTTCCGCACGGTCACCATGAACGATGTGTCGTGGTGGATGGAGTACATCAATAGCGCGGAGGCCATCCGCTTCATGCCGTTCACGGTAGGGAGCGAGACCGAATGTAAGGCGTTCATTGAACGGGCTTTGGAACGGCATGCCCATGACGGCTCAGGACTGAACGCCGTGATCGAACGCGCATCGGGCAGGCCTGTGGGCATGATCGGCCTGTTGACGCAAGTGGTGGATGATCTTGATGAACTGGAGATCGGGTACCACTTGGTGCCTTCGGCCTGGGGTCACGGCTATGCCATCGAAGCCGCTGTTGCGTGCAAGGAGTTCGCGCGCCAGCATCAGTGCGTGCCTTCGGTCATCTCGCTGATCGATCACCAGAACTTCGCGAGCCAGGCCGTGGCCAAGCGCAATGGCATGACGCACGAGAAGGATACCGTGCACCGCGGTGTTCCTGCGATGGTGTGGCGGGTGCGGATCGATCAGCCTTTGCGGGCTGATCTGAGGTAGCCGTTCAATAGATCAGCTAGTTCTTGGTGTTCGTAGCCGTAGTTGTCCGGCAACAGTGCATGATAACCCCAGAAGGCCGTGGTCCAAGCTTGCATGCGCCGGTTGCTGATCAGGTGCTTCGAACCCGTGATGAACAAGATGCCGATGTACCGCTGCCGCTGCCGGAACGGCCCGTGCCGCTGGGTCCATTCGGCCACTCCGAACCGTTCGACCTCGCTCCATGCGTATTGAACTCTGCGCAGGAAGGTCTTTACAAAGATGCCGTTGGAAGTGACCACCACCTGAGAGGTCCCTGGAACAAGTTGTATCGCCGCCATCACCGCGACAAAGCCGAAGAAGACCAGGCTGAACCAGCCGACTGTCCGTTTGAACGGCTCTGCGGCATAATGGGCCATCCACCAACCACCGACCATCAACAGGACGCCAATGGCCAGCACGCCCAGCCATTTCCACGGTCGTGGTGTAAGGACCAGCAGTGGATGTTCGATGGTTGCCATTTCAGGAACGTCGTCACTCACGTAGGTCGACCCGGTCGCCTTCGTCATGCTCCAGCGCCCGAGGTCGGTCGACGCTTCGGGTGCAACTCCATAGGTCAGTGCGCCCCGACGCTGTTCTAGGTATCAATCAAATTTCTCGGGCCGCATCTGCGGGAACAGCAGTACCTCCTGGATGGCCGGGTTGTCCGTGAGCAGCATCACCAGGCGGTCCATGCCGATGCCGATGCCGCTGGTGGGCGGCATGCCGAACTCCAGGGCGCGCAGGAAGTCCTGGTCGATGAACATGGCCTCGTCGTCACCGCGTTCCATCAGCTTCAGTTGCTCCTCGAAGCGCTCGCGCTGGTCGATAGGGTCGTTCAACTCGCTGTAGGCATTGCCCACCTCAAAGCCGGCCGCGTAAAGCTCGAAGCGTTCGGTGAGGCGCTCATCATCGCGGTGCTTCTTGCAGAGCGGGCTCATCTCCAGCGGGAAGTCCATCACGAAGGTGGGCTGGATCAATCCGGGCTGCACCAGCTCACTGAACAGCTCGTCGATCAGCTTGCCCTTACCCATGCTGGGGGCCACATCAATGCCATGTTTCAGGCACAGGGCGCGGACATCGTCCTCGGCCATGTCCAGCACGTTGAGGCCTATCTTCTCTTCAATGGCGCCACACATGGTAATGCGCTTGAAGGGCTGGCCGAAGTCGATCGCCTTGCCTTGGAACTGCGCTACGGCGGTGCCGTTCGCTGCGGTGGCCACCTTGCGGAAAACGCCCTCGATGAAGTCCATCATCCAGCGGTAATCCTTGTAGGCCACGTAGAGCTCCATAATGGTGAACTCCGGGTTGTGTGTCCGGTCCATGCCCTCATTGCGGAAGTTGCGGCTGAACTCGAACACGCCCTCGAAGCCGCCCACGACGAGCCGCTTCAGGTAGAGCTCGTTGGCGATGCGCAGGTAGAACGGCGTATCGAGCGCGTTGTGGTGGGTGATGAACGGACGTGCAGCGGCACCGCCGGGTATCGGTTGCATCACAGGCGTGTCCACCTCGAGGTAGCCCGCTTGCTGGAAGGCCTCCCGCATCGCATTGAAGATGCGCGTCCGCTTCAGGAAGGTCTCCTTCACACCCGGATTCACGATCAGGTCCACGTAGCGCATGCGATAGCGCTGCTCGGGATCGGTGAAGGCGTCGTGCACGTTGCCCTGGTCGTCGGTCTTCACCACGGGCAACGGGCGCAGGCTCTTGCCCAGCACGGTAAGCTCCTTCACGTGCAGGGTCAGTTCACCGGTCTGGGTGCGGAACATGAAGCCCTTCACGCCGATGAAGTCGCCCATGTGGAGCAGCTTCTTGAACACCTCGTTGTACAGCGTCTTGTCCTCGCCCGGGGCGATCTCATCGCGGTTCACGTAGATCTGCTGGTCGCCGGTGGCATCGCGCAGCACGGCGAAACTGGCCTTGCCCATGACGCGCACGCTCATGATGCGGCCCGCGAGCACCACGTTGGCCTCGGGCTGTTGGCCTTCCACGGCATGGCCCACATCCTGGAACTCGCTCCGGAGCTGCACGGCATGGTGGGTCACCTTGAACTCTGCCGCAGGAAAGGGGTCAATACCAAGGGAACGGAGCTTCTGGAGCGCTTCGCGGCGTACCAGCTCCTGGTCGGAAAGGGTGTGCGACATGAGGACCTCTGAAAATGGACCGCGAAGATACCCGCAACCCCTGAAGCGCTATGAGCGTAGGAGCGGTCTATTTTCGCACCGTCAGCAACCGAACCCCATGTACAACCTCATCGACGCCTTTCCGAAACAACTGAAGGAAGCCCTGGAGATCGGCCGCAAGGCCACGTTGAAAGCCCCCGGCGGGCCATACGGCAACGTGGTGGTCACCGGTCTGGGTGGCAGCGGCATAGGTGGGCGCATCGCGGCACAACTGGTGCACAAAGAGGCCAAGTGCCCCATCGAGGTGTACAACAACTACTATCTGCCGGGCTATGTGAACCACAAGAGCCTGGTGATCGCCTGCAGCTACAGCGGCAACACCGAGGAGACCCTTGCCGCCATGGAGCAGGCCCTGAACAAGGGGGCGCGCGTAGTGGTGATCACCAGCGGTGGCACCATGCTGGAAATGGCCAAGGCGAAGGGCCTGGACCACATTGTGATCCCCGGTGGCAACCCGCCCCGCACCATGCTGGCCTATTCGCTTGTGCAGCAGTTCTTCGTGTTGCACCACTTCGGCATCATAGGCGATGGCTTCGAGGGGGCCATCAAGACCGCCGCCAACATGCTGGAGCACGATAAGGAGGACATCAAGAAGGCCGCCATGGAGCTGACGGAAAAGCTAGTTGGCAAGCGCCTGGTGATCTACAGCGAGGCGAGCACCGAGGCCGTGAGCATCCGCTTCCGCCAGCAAGTGAACGAGAACAGCAAGGAGCTGTGCTGGCACCACGCCATCCCGGAAATGAACCACAACGAACTCGTGGGCTGGGCCGGTGGCAAGGACGACGTCGCCGTGGTGATCTTCCGCCACAAGGAGGACCACGAGCGCAGCCAGATCCGCATGGAGATCAACAAGGAGGTCTTCAAGAAGTACACGCCCCACGTTCACGACGTTTGGAGCCAGGGCGACACCGCCTTCGCGCGCCAATTGTTCCTGATCAACCTCGGCGACTGGGTGAGTTACTACTGGGCCGAGAAGAAAGGCGTGGACCCCACCGAGATAGCGGTGATCAATATGCTGAAGGGGAAGTTGGCGGAGGTGAAGTGAGGGTGCTCACCGCAGAGGCGCCGGGACGCAAAGGGCGCGAGGCAATGACGCATAACGAGATCAGTTCGCAGGTCATTCAGGCTTCTATCGAGGTCCATCGCGAACTGGGCCCTGGCCTGCTGGAGGGCGTCTATGAATTGTGCTTGGTTCAGGTGCTTAGGGACATAGGATTGCGGGTCGAGCAGCAGGTTCCAGTGCCGATCGCATTCCGCGGCAAGGATCTCGGTGCCTCGCTGCGGCTGGATATTATCGTCGAGGGCATGGTCATCGTTGAAGTAAAGGCCGTTGAGGCCTTGCATGATAGTCATATCGCCCAACTGCTGACCTATTTGAAGTTGACGGGATGCCAGTTGGGCCTGCTTATCAACTTCAATGAAGCACTTCTCAAAAAAGGCCTGCGCCGGGTCGTTAATGGATTGGTCGAATGAACTCGTCTATCGAAGCACTCTGCGAACTTTGCGCCTTCGCGCCTCTGCGGTGAACATGCGTCAGATCAACTACCGCGACCTCGGCCTCATCGATTACGCCACCGCGTGGGACCTGCAGACGCGCCTCTTCCAGGCCACCATCGACCGGAAGATCGCCAACCGTAACCTGCCCGAAAGTGAGCAGGTGCCCACTGAGGACCACCTGCTCTTCTGCGAGCACCCGCACGTGTACACCCTCGGCAAGAGCGGTAAGCAGAGCCATCTGTTGCTGAACGAGGCGGAGATGCGCGAGAAGGGCGTGCAGTTCTTCCCCATCGATCGCGGCGGCGACATCACCTACCACGGGCCGGGGCAGATCGTGGGCTATCCCATCTTCGACCTCGATCATCACTTCACGGACATCCATCGTTTCCTGCGCACGCTGGAGGAAGCGGTGATCGGTACGCTGGAAGCATACGGCATCAAGGCCGGGCGTATCGAGGGCCTCACCGGCGTATGGCTCGACTGGACCGACCCCTTCAAAGCGCGCAAGATCTGCGCCTTCGGTATCCGCGCCAGCCGCTGGGTAACCATGCACGGATTCGCTTTCAATGTGAACACCGACCTGAGCTACTTCGAGAACATCATTCCCTGCGGAATTGCCGACAAGGGGGTGACCTGTATGGCCAAGGAGCTTGGTGGGCTGGTGGACATCGAAGAGGTGAAGAACAGGCTGAAGCTGGAGCTCGCGGACCTGTTCGATGTGGAGCTGGTGAGCGGCCATTGAGCGCACCCACACCCACGGGACCCGTACTTTGGCGCGAGCCTTGAGGCATTGGTGACCATGCGCCGCACCCTTCTCTATCTGCTGCTGGCAACGCTCGCGTTCGGGCTCTCCCTGTTAGTGGATCAGCCGGATGGGGACGCTACGCTCAAGCACGAAGCGCACCGGTTGGAGAAGGCGCTGCTGCTCGCACGGGCCGATCTGCAGAAGTCCACGGCCAATGAAGCACGCCGCTGTGCGGAGCTGGGGACCGATGCCTGGATGGCGTCGCGCGTTGCGGCCTTGGAGCAGGAGGATGCGCGAACGGGCACTTTGTTCGTCGTGGCATTTCAGGACAGTCTGGTGGGCTGGTCGGGCCATATGCCAGCGGATCTCGCGACGCTCTCCAGTGATACGGTCGGACTGCTTCCTTTAAGAGATGGTAGTTGGCTTCATGCTTCTGTGACAGTGGGCGAACTCGCTGTTCATGGCGTGCGGCAAGTGTGGTACGTTCCGCCCATCGAGAACCGCTTCCTTGTTCGCGGCTTCCATCCTTCGCTTCAAGCAGCACCGGGCCTGCAGGTGGTGGATGATGACCCGAGCGGGATCGCGGTACATGATGGCCAAAGCACACCGATGTTCACCGTGAATTGGATGGACGGTGCGCAGGAGCTCGGTACGTGGATCTGGGTCCGGCTCTGTCTGGTGCTGTTGGCCGCTTTTCTTGGACTGGCAGCGCTCTGGCGTGCATGCATGAGCATGCGTGCGAATGGCGGTTCGGTTCCGGCATTGTTGTCATTCATAGTGGGAGCGGTCGTGCTCAGGGCTTTCATGCTGTGGTACATGCCCGTAGGACCGTTCAGTCGCATCCCCTTGTTCGATCCCGCGGTGTACGCTACCTCCGTGGTGTTCCCGAGCCTCGGTGATCTGGTGCTGAACGCCCTTTTCCTGTTCATCATGGCCCTGTTCCTGATGCGATCCGTGCGCGACAGCGCTGCACCGGGAGGAGCCATGCGTGTATTGTATTGGGCAGTGGTCCTTCTCCATGCCGCGTGGATCACACAGCTCATCATCGGTCTGGTGGCGGACAGTAGTGTGGAGCTTGACCTCTACCATGTGCAGGGCCTTGGCGTACACGGTCTGGTGGCCGTTGCAGGCATGGCGCTCATGTTCGGTGGCTGGGCCGTGGTGGTCTACGCGCTACTGGGGCCCATAGCTCGGGCCAATGGCCTTCTCCGGTCCTGGGCCCTGGGCATGGTCATACTGGCCGCTTCCATTGCCGTGCATCACCTGCTCGGTGTGCGCGACACCATCGTGTTCCTGTGGCCGGTGATACCCATGTTGGTGTTGATGCGCGTGGCGCTGGACAGGCCACGTTTCCTGCATGTGGTGCTCGGTCTGGCCGTTCTGGCCGGCACCACCGCACACCTGCTCACACGGCACACGTATCAGCGTGAACAGCGTGAACGACAGGCCTTGGCCGAGCGATTGGCCTCGCGTGAGGATCCCGTGGTGGAGTACATGTTCCGCGAGACCGCGCCCCTGATCCGCAAGGACACAGCGCTGTATGGTCTGCTCACGGGTAACCGGAGCTGTAGTTCGGGCGACCTTGATCGCTTGGTGCGCCAGCCCTACTTCGGTGGCTATTGGGAACGGTACGATGTGCGCCTGTTCGCCTTCGACACCACGGGGCAGGTGCTCTGCTCCACCGACCCGGATCCGCCGAGCAGCATGTTGTCCGATACCAGCGCGTTCGGTATTGGTCCCGGTGTGGCGGATATGCCGGACCTTATCATGGAAGAGCGTCCGGGGCAGACCACCTACTACCATGCCCGTGTGGCGGTAATGCCTGTGGACAGCCTGTCGCCGGGGCAGTTGATCGTGGAGCTGCACTTGCGTCCGGTGTCGCAAGGCGCGGGATTCCCGGAGCTGTTGCTCAGTGGCGACGATCCGCTTGCGCGCCGCAGTGAACGCTACACCAAGGCCCGCTACGAACGTGGCAAGCTAGTGGAACAGCAGGGTCCGGTCTTCCATCCGTTGCACTGGCAGCGCAGCATGCCCGGCGATGGTTTCCTGTGGTACCAGGAAGGGCGATCCGAGTTCCTGGCACGCGGCGATGCACAGGGCACCTTGCTCGTACTGGGCCTGCCCATGCCTGGTCCGCTGGACAAGGCCACATCGTTCAGCTACCTCTTCGCCTTCTTCGGCGTGCTACTGTCGCTGGCCTATTTCATGCACCACCTGCTTCGGCGCGAACAGGTATGGGTGCCGGGCATTGGCACCAAGGTGCGCCTGGCGCTGGTCTTCTTCGGCACCACCGGACTGGTCTTCTTCGGCATCGGCACGCAGCGGCTGCTCTCTCGCCAGTACAACCTGCGCTTCGAGGCGGACATCCTCGAACGCATGCGCTCCGTACATGCCGATCTGCAACAGCGTTTGGATGGCGAAGGCGAGCTCACCGATCGGCATGCCCTGTACCTCGATCGCCTGCTGGCCCGTGCGGGCAACGTGTTCCGAACCGACATCACGCTGTACAACACGCACGGCGAACTGCTCGCCACCAGTCGTCCGCAGGTCTTTAACAACGGTCTGCTTGGCCGCCGCATGGACCCCTTGGCCTACGTGGAGTTGGTGCGTAAGGGCACCAGTGCGTTCGTACACCAGGAGCACATCGGCAATGCATCGTTCCGTACGGCGTACATGCCTCTGCGCGATCGGCGCGGGTTGGTGATGGCCTACCTCGCGTTGCCCTCCTTCGCCGATCAGGTGCAGCAGGAAGAGGAACGCTCATCGGTGCTGGTGGCCGTGGTGAACCTCTTCGTGCTCATGTTCGCGCTCAGTGTGCTGGTGGCCGTGTTCATCAGCAACTGGACCACGCGTCCGCTGGACCTCCTGCGCAATGCCTTGGGCCGCGTGGCACTGCAAGGGGCCAACGAGCCCATCCGCTACAAGGGCGACGATGAAGTGGGCCGCTTGGTGGAAGTGTACAACAGCAAAGTGGCCGAGCTGCGCGAGAGCGCCGAGAAGCTGGCCCGCAGCGAGCGCGAGAGCGCATGGCGCGAAATGGCCCGGCAGGTGGCGCACGAGATCAAGAACCCGCTCACGCCCATGAAGCTCGGCATCCAGCACTTCCAGCGCACGTGGCGACCCGATGCGCCTGATGCCGCCGAACGCTTGGAGCGCTTCAGCCGGGCCATGGTGGAGCAGATCGATGCGTTGAGCAACATCGCCGGCGAGTTCAGCAACTTCGCACAGATGCCGCGGGCACAGGAGCAGGACCTGGACCTGGCCGAGGTGGCCGAAGGGGCCATGGCACTGATCGGTGCGGCCGAGAAGCACTTCACGTTGGAACGGATCGCTGCCGGTGCGCTGCCCATCCGCGCCGACCGCGAACAGCTTCTGCGTGTGTTCAACAACCTGCTCAAGAACGCCGAGCAGTCCATCCCCGAAGGCCGAACGCCGAAGATCACCGTGGTGCTCAAACAGACCGCCGAACAGGCCATTGCCGAGGTGCACGACAACGGGAGCGGCATTGCAGCTGCCGACCGCGAGCGCATTTTCAGGCCCAACTTCACCACCAAGAGCAGCGGTATGGGCTTGGGACTCGCCATGGTGCAGCGCATCGTGGAAAGCGCCGGGGGAAGGGTGTGGTTCGAGACCCGCGAAGGCGAGGGGACCACCTTCTTCGTGGCCTTGCCCCTGCGGAAGTAGCCGGTACCTTTGGCCATGTCACTCCGGGCTCGACCCGGAGTCGCCTAAAGTCAACAGTTCAATGTCCTACCAGAACCTCCTCATCGCCGACGAAGGCCCCGTCCGCCTCATCACCATCAACCGGCCCGACCAGCTCAACGCGCTGAACCGCGCCACCATCGACGAGCTGGACCGCGCGCTGAACGATGCTGAGGGCGACCCCAGTGTACGCGTGCTCGTCCTTACCGGTAGCGGTGCCAAGGCCTTCGTGGCCGGTGCCGACATCAAGGAGTTCGCGCACTTCAGCGTGGAAGAGGGCAAGGCCCTGAGCGCCGATGGGCACGACAAGCTCTTCAACCACGTGGAACGCCTGAACAAACCCGTGATCGCGGCCGTGAACGGCTTCGCGCTGGGCGGCGGACTGGAACTCGCCATGAGCTGCCACTTCCGCGTGGCCAGTGAGACCGCCAAACTGGGCCTGCCCGAGGTGGGCCTGGGCGTGATCCCCGGCTACGGCGGCACGCAGCGCTTGGCACAACTGGTGGGCAAGGGCAAGGCCATGGAAATGATCCTGCTCGGCAGCAGCGGCATGATCCCCGCCGCCGAAGCCCAACAATGGGGGCTGGTGAACCACGTTGTACCTGCTGACCAACTGCTCAGCACCTGCATGGAGCTCGCCAGCAAGATCGCCCGCAACAGCCCCACCGCCCTGGGCGCCGCCATCCGCGCCGTGAACGCAGGCTACGAGCCCGGCGCCGACGGCCTACAACGCGAGATAGAAGAGTTCGGCAAGTGTTTCGGCACCGCGGATTTCAAGGAAGGGACAGGGGCGTTCATGGAGAAGCGGAAGGCGGAGTTCAAAGGGGCATGAGAATGAGTGTGCGGTTCGAAGTTGATTCACCGGTTACCATCACTGGTCGCGGAGTGTTCGTCTTCGCTCGGCTCCTAGATGCAGATGCTCTGTTCAATGTGCCGCAAGGCTCGATGCTTGGTGGAGTGGCCATACACAACTGGTTAGAAATCCCGCGGGTCACTGACGAGAAAGGGAACCAGAGACTCGATGTGTTTGCTTTTCATCTCATTGACACAGGAATGAAGGGTGCTTTCAAGAAGGGCCAAGTCGTTGAGCTTGTTCCTGGACACGGTCCAGATAGCCACGATCGACCGTGAGAGCCCTCCGCAAATTCGCCGGTCAAACGGCCATCTACGGGCTCATCAGCGCCGAGTAACTTCGACCCGACCATCGCGCCGTGGGCCCGCACTCATCCATTTTCTTAACAAAGCACTTATCGGTGTCGACGAGGAAGTAATCAATATGGAGTTGGAGAAAGGGGGCGGCCTGGATTCATGGCGGATCTTGATGGGGGTACGTTCATGTATAAACGGAAGGAGAATTTCACCTTGGTGTGAATGATTCTGAAGCCATAGTCTTCCGCACTAAGTCGTGGGTGTGGTTGTATATTCTGTGCTTCACCGGGATTGTATTGACCGGTGGGTGGGTGGCTTTGTCACACATTGTTGTCCACGGTGCAGACCTCAGAGCCGCACTTGTGCTCCTTTGCGCACTTGCTTTTCTCGCAGTGATAGTTTGGATGACCGCATCGGTCCCGGTACGAGTGGTCTTCGATGTACCCAAGCGGTTGATCAGGTCCTACTACTTGCTCCGACCAGTGCGGTCATTCCAAATGGAGAAGGTGAACCAGATCGAATGGCGTGCGAACATGTATGCCAAGCAGCTTGGTCTTATGCTACATTTCCAAGATGGGCAGCGATTATTAATTCCGCCAGCCTCTCATGACAGTCGGATAAATCCGGTCATCGCGGAGATACGTCGAATGACCTCCACATGAGCGCCCTCTGCGAACTCGCCGACGGCCTATCCCCAACCCCGCTTTCACAACTTGTCGATGGCTATGGCGTTCGTCATCTACCCCTTCCGACCTTCGTCCATGGTGTGAGCAAGGCTGTTTCATTTGACGGTCAAGCGGATCCCATCCGTGTCCATCCGTGGTTGAATTAACATGAGCGCCCTCCGCAACCTCGCCGGCCAAACAGCCATCTACGGGCTCAGCAGCATCGTTGCGCGCTTCCTCAACTTCCTGTTGGTGCCCTTGTACACCAACAAGTTCGTCTTTGAGCCAGCGGAGTATGGCGTGGTCACCGCGCTGTACTCATGGACGGCCCTGCTCAACGTGGTGCTCACCTTCGGCATGGAGACCACCTTCTTCCGCTTCGCCAACAAGGACCACGTGAAGCAGAACCCTGATGGCGGACGGGTGCTCTACGCCACAGCGACCTGGGGCTTGTTCTTCCCGGCGCTGGCCTTCATGCTCATCGGTGGCCTCTTCTCCGAACAGCTCGCGGACGGTCTGCACTACGGCGCGTATTCCAGCTCGGTGCTGATGCTCGTGTTCATCATCGGCATCGATGCCATCACCGCCATCCCCATGGCGCGGCTGCGGCAACAAGGCCGTCCGTGGAAGTACGCCGCCATCAACCTGCTCAGCGTGGGTGTGAACATCGCACTCAGCCTCTTCTTCCTGCTGTACTGCATGAAGCGGTACAATATGGGGCAGAGCAACGCGCTGATCGACGCCGTGTACGATCCCTCGCTCGGTGTGGGCTACGTGTTCGCCATCAACCTGGTGAGCACGGCGGTGAAGCTGCTGGTGTTGCTGCCATCGTGGCCTGCGTTCCGCGGGTTCGAGAAGGACCTGCTGCGCGCCATGCTCGCCTTCGGCGCGCCCCTGATGATCGCGGGCCTGGCCGGCATGGTGAACGAGACCGCCGACCGTGTGATCCTGAAGTACCTGCTGCCAGCCGATGTGGCCGATGCCGAGATCGGGATCTACGGCGCCTGCTACAAACTGGCTGTGCTCATCACCCTCTTCATCCAAGCCTTCCGCATGGGCGCTGAGCCCTTCTTCTTCAGTCATGCCAAGGAGAAGGACAGCCGGGAAACCTTCGCGCGCATCATGAACATCTTCGTGGCGGTGTGCATGAGCGCCTTCCTTGTGGTGATGCTTTTCATTGACCTCTTCAAGTGGTTCATTCCCAACCCGGCCTTCCACGAGGGCCTGCGCGTGGTGCCGATCCTGATGCTCGCCAACGTGTTCCTCGGCATCTATTACAACCAGAGCGTGTGGTACAAGCTCACCGACCGGCCGCGCGTGGGCAGTGCCATCAGCATCATCGGCGCCATCATCACCATCGTGCTGCTCTTCGCGCTCATTCCCGCGCTCGGCTATATGGGCGCGGCGTGGGCCACTTTCATCTGTTACTTCAGCATGGCGGCCATCAGCTACGCCTGGGGGCAGAAGCACTACCCGATCCCGTACAACGTGACCCGTGTGCTACTGTACATGGCGGGGGCGGTGGTGCTGTGGTGGGGATGTGAACAGGTGATGCTGGACGGGGTGTTGAAGTATGTATTGAGGTCGGTCGTGCTGTTGATCTTTCTTGGCGTGGCCTGGAGGTCCGAGAAGGACGTGCTGCGACCTTTGCCTTCCTGAACGAGGTCCTCATGCAGCCCACCGAAGTCCGCATCACCAACAAGAGCCATCACCCACTGCCTGGTTACGCCACCGACCAAAGTGCAGGCCTTGACCTGCGGGCCAACTTGGATGCCCCCATCTTACTCGCCCCCGGCCAGCGCGCGTTGATCCCCACTGGCCTCTACCTGGAGCTGCCCGAAGGCACCGAGGCCCAGGTGCGCCCACGCAGCGGATTGGCCTTCAAACACGGGGTAACGGTACTGAACAGCCCCGGCACCATCGATGCCGATTACCGCGGCGAAGTGGGTGTGCTGCTCATCAACCATGGCGACCAGCCATTCACCGTGAACGACGGCGAACGGGTGGCCCAGTTGGTGGTCGCCCGGTATGTCAGGGTTACTTTCGAGGAAAGTGCGGACCTTCGCGCAACTGAACGAGGAGCGGGCGGCTTCGGGCATACCGGGACCCGCTGAGCGAGAACCACTTGGAATGAAGATCATTGTCCCCATGGCGGGCATGGGCAAGCGGATGCGTCCGCACACCCACACCACCGCCAAACCCTTGCTGCCCATCGCGGGCAAGCCCATTGTACAACGCCTTGTGGAGGACCTGGCCGCCGTGGCCGGAGAGCCCGTGGAGGAGGTCGCCTTCGTGGTGAACCCTGCCTTCGGCGTGAAGGTGGAGAACGAACTGCTGGAGATCGCCAAGCGCGTAGGCGCCAAAGGCACCATCCACTACCAGGAGGTGGCCCTCGGCACCGCGCACGCCATCCTCTGCGCCGAAAGCGCCCTCAGCGGCCGCGTCATCGTGGCCTTCGCCGATACCCTCTTCCGCGCCCAGCTGAAACTGGACAAGGACTGCGACGGCGTGATCTGGGTGAACAAGGTGGATGACCCCAGGCCCTTCGGCGTGGTGAAGCTCGACGGCGATGGCATCATCACCGAGTTCGTGGAGAAGCCCGTGGAGTTCGTGAGCGACCTGGCCATCATCGGCATCTACTACTTCGCCGATGGCGAGCGCCTCCGCAAGGAGATGCAGTACCTGCTGGACAACGACATCAAGGAGAAGGGGGAGTACCAGCTCACCAACGCCATGGAGAACATGAAGCAGAAGGGTGCGCGCTTCAAGGCCGGTGCGGTGGATGTGTGGATGGACTGCGGCAACAAGAACGCCATGGTGGACACCAACACCAAGGTGCTCGGTTTCCTGAAGGACAGCAAAGATCTGGTGAGCCCTAAAGCCAACCTGGGCGGCAGCTTGGTGATCAGCCCCTGCTTTATCGGCGAGAACGTGACCCTGGTGAACAGTATCGTGGGGCCGAACGTCTCCATTGAGCGCGATGCGGTCATCACCAACAGCGTGGTACGGAATTCGATCGTGCGCCCTGCTGTGCACATCACCGATGCCGTTATCGACAACAGCATGATCGGCGAGCGCGCCAGTGTTACGGGCAAGGCGATGGACCTGAGCCTGAGCGACGACAGCACCGTGGGCTGAACCTCCCGGTCGAACATGAACATGACACGCCCCCTGATCGGTATTGCACTGGTGCTCGTGCTGGCAGCCTGCGGTGGTTCGCGCAACACGACCGCCTCGGCGCCCGCAGCCACCGAAGGGCGGGCCACAGGCCCTGACCACCGGGCCGAGGTGATGGCGTTGTTCATGGAGGCCACGCAGGCCCGCATGGCCGGTCAGCTACCCAAGGCGGTGCAGCTTTACCAGCAGTGCCTCAAGCTCGATCCGCAGAACGGGGCCGCCCACTTCGAGCTCAGTAAGCTCTTCCACCAGTCGCAGCAGTTCGTTCCGGCAGTGGACCATGCCAAGCGTGCCGTAGCCGCCGACAAGACCAACATCTGGTACCGTTTCCTGCTGGCCGATCTGTATGAGCAAGGCCGCATGCCTGCAGAGGCCGCAACGGTGTACCGCGGCATCATTGAACAATGGCCCGAGCGTTACGAGGTCTACTTCGACCTGGCGAACGCCTTGGCGAGCAGCGACAAGGTTTCCGAAGCGCAGAAGGTGTACGCCGATATGGAGAAACGCTTCGGTCTTACGGAAGAGCTCATCGCCAACGAGTTCGGCATGCTCATGAATGCCGGCAAGGTGGATGATGCCGAACAGCTGGTGCAACGTGCAGTGAAGGCGCGTCCGAACGAGCCCCAATACCTGGGCATGTTGGCCGAGCTCTACGACCAGAAGGGCGACCACGAAAAAGCGTTGACCTATTACAAGCGCGCGCTGGACATGGACCCCGGCAACAGCATGTTGCGCATTTCCCTGGCCGAGCACTACTACGGCACTGGCCGCATGGAAGAGGCATACACCGAGCTCGGTGAGGCCTTCCGCGACCCCGAGATGGACATCGATGCCAAAATGCAGGTGCTCATCGGTTTCTTCGAGATGACCAACCGCGAAGGGGAGGGGCCGAACGACCGCACCGACCTGATCAGGCGCTCCTACATGTTGATCGATGCCTTGGAGCAGGCCCATCCCGAAAGCGGTAAGCCCCACACCATCCACGGCGATTTCCTCCTGCGTGATGGTCGGTACGAGGAGGCCCGCGCCGAGTTCCGCAAGGCCCTGGTGAACGAGCAGGACCGTTTCCCGATACACCTGCAATTGCTGCAACTGGACCTTCAACTGGGCGACCACCAGGCCTTGCACACCGATGCCGAAGCGGCCATCGCCTTGTTCCCCACCTCACCGGAGCTATACCTGTACAACGGCATCGCCCTTTCGCAGCTCGGACAGCACGATGCCGCCATTGAGACGCTGGTTACGGGACGTGATCTGGTGGTGGACAACCCGCCGCTGTTGGCCCAGTTCTGGAGCAGCTTGGGCGATGCATACAATGAGGCGAAGCAGTTCGGCAAGAGCGACCAGGCCTATGACAAGGCATTGGCCATGGAGCCCAACAACACGGGCACGCTTAACAACTACGCCTACTACCTGAGCCTGCGCAAGGAGCAATTGGAAAAGGCCGAGCGCATGAGCCGCCGGTCCAACGAGCTGCAACCCGGCAGCGCCACCTACCAGGACACCTACGCCTGGGTGCTCTTCCAAATGGGGCGCTATGCCGATGCCCGGACCTGGATGGAAAAGGCCTTGGCCGGCACGGCCGAACCCGATGGCGTGCTGCTGGAGCATTACGGAGATATCCTGTTCGAGCTTGGCGATAAGGCCGGCGCCATGGAACAATGGAAGCAGGCGCAAGCCAAAGGCGACGCCAGCGAGCTCATCGGCCGCAAGATCAACGAAGGAAAACGCGTGGAATGAGGAGGGCGTTCAAGGGTATGCTCCTTGGCCTCACGTTGCTGGCAGCGGCGTGCAAGAGCGGCCGACCCTTGGTGCTCACCAACCGCGACCTGCCTGCCCGTTCGGCGGATAAGTTGTTGGAGCGCTTGATCGCCAGCGACCCCGGGCCCGTGCACTACTATTCGGCCAAGGCCGCAGTGGAGGTGAAGTTGCCCGATGATTCCAAGAGCTTCAAGGCGCAGGTGCGCAGTGTGCAGGACAGCGCGGTTTGGGTAAGCGTGGTGCCTGCGTTGGGTATCGAAGTGGCCCGCATCCTGCTTACCGTGGACAGCGTGAAGATGCTGGACAAACTGAATGACCAGTACTTCGTGGGCGATACAGCGGCTGCCAGGAAACGTTTCGGCCTTCAGCCCAGCCTTTCGCTCTTCCAGCAGGCGTTGCTCGGAAGACCCATCGGCCTGGATCCCGAGGAGAAGTACCGTTCCGACCGTGAGGATGGTCACTATGTGCTCACTAGCCGAGAGAAGCGGCGCTTCGTGCGGGCGGCGGAGGACATCAGCCCCGGTGATACCTTGGCGCGCGATCGTGATATGGGTGAACGCCGACTGGAGCGCACCCTGCGGCGTGCCGAAGAGAAAGAAGCGATCATCTACCGGTATTGGTTGGAGCCGGACAGTTTCCGCGTGGTGCGCGTGCAGATCACCGACCTCGTACGCGACCAGGTGGCCGATGTGCGTTATGAACAACGGAGCGGTACCGAGAGCCTGTATCTGCCCACGATCATCCGCATCACCCTGAGCGAACCCGGCCGCATGGCCACAGGCAGCTTGGAGCTCTCACGCATCACCACCGAAGGGCCGCTACAGTTGAACTTCAAGATCCCCGAGAAGTATGTGCCCATGCCCTGAGCCTTGGATGCGAGCGGCACACAACGTGCTCATTGCATTGCTGTGTCTGCTGTTGATCGCTGTGGCACCCATGGCGGCCAGCGCGCAAAGCCGCAAGGAACTGGAGAAGAAGCGCGAGGCCTTGGATAAGCAGATCCGCACCACCACTGCCCTCATTGAACAGGCGCGCAAAGAGCAGAAAGTGACCCAGCAACAGTTGCAGTTGCTGGAAAGCCAGATCCAGGCCCGCGAGCAGCTGATCCGCACCATGAACGGGGAACTGCGCCGCGTGGATGAGCGGATCAATGAGGACCAGGAACTGGTGGAGTCGTTGCGCAAGGACCTCGTGACCCTGAAAGAGGAGTACGCACGCATGGTGCAGTTCGCCTACCGTAATCGCAGCGCCTACGACCGTATGAGCTACCTCTTCGCGGCGAGCAGTTTCCAACAGGCCTTCAAGCGCGGTCGGTACCTGAGCCAGATCGGCCAGCAGCGGGTGCGCCAGGCGGCACTGATCGCCGAGACACAGGCCGCCATTGAGGCCCGTTTGGCCGGATTGAAGGAACAGCGCGAAGAGAAGAACCGCATAGTGTCCATGGAACAGGCCGAGAAACAGAAACTGGCCGCTGACCGCAACGGACAACAAAGTGCTTTGGCCACGCTGCGTAAGGAAGAGGGCCGTTTGAAAGAGACCCAGCGCAAGCAGCAAAAGCAGCGCAATGATCTGGACGCGGCCATCAAGAAAGCCATTGAGGAGAGCATAACGAAGGACCCCAAACCGAAACCCAAGGGCAGTACGGCCGGAACGACCTCCAGCCCTGCCAAGTTGGATATCACCCTCACCCCCGAGGCCAAGGAGCTCAACACCGATTTCGAGAAGAACAAGGGGAAGTTGCCGTGGCCGGTGGAAAAGGGCGTGATCACCAGCCGCTTCGGACCACAACCTCATCCGGTGTTGCCCGGTATCAAGATCGACAACAACGGCATCGACATCACCACCGAGAAGGGGTCAAACGTGAGGGCCGTGTTCCGGGGAGAGGTGAGCAGCGTGATCGTGATCCCCGGTGCCGGAAAGGCGGTCATCGTCAGCCATGGCGCCTACCGTACGGTGTACAGCAACCTGCGCGATGTGACCGTGGCCAAAGGCCAGAAGGTGGACACCAAACAGGTGGTGGGCACCGTGCTCACCGACGACAATGGCTCGGTGGCGCACATCGAGATCTGGAAGATCACCAGCGAAGGCCTTGTGAAGGTGGACCCCGCCCTGTGGATCTTCCGCTGAAACGCGCCCGGAACGGTTACCTTTGACGCCCTATCCACTCCCCATGTTCTCCAACCCGTTGTCCATCCTGCTCGGCGTTATCGGTCCTTGGCAGGTCGTACTGATCGTGGTGGTGCTTCTGCTCCTGTTCGGGGGCAAGAAGATCCCCGAGCTCATGCGTGGCCTGGGCCAGGGCATGAAAGAGTTCAAGAACGCCAAGGACGGCATGGGCGAGGAGAAAAAGGAAGAGGGCAAGTAAGCCCCGACCGCAGGCGTGAGCACTACCAAGACCTTTGGCGAGGCCCGTTCCGCAGTTGAAGGCGGGGCCAGCGTTACGGCTGCCACGGAGGCCGCTTTGGCCGCAGCCCATCAGAACAAACACCTCAATGCGTTCCTCGAGCTCTTCGACCAGAGCGCGCTGGAACAGGCCGCTCGCGTGGATGCCCGCGTGAAGGCCGGAGAGGCAGGCCCTTTGGCCGGCGTGGTGCTCAGCATCAAGGACAACATCTGCTACAAGGACCACAAGGTCAGCGCCTCATCGCGCATCCTCGAAGGGTTCACCAGCCTGTACAGCGCCACCGTGGTGGAACGCCTGCTCGCCGCCGATGCAGTGATCCTGGGCCGTACCAATTGCGACGAGTTCGCCATGGGCAGCAGCAACGAGAACAGCGCCTTCGGCAAGGTGCTGAACCCGGTGAACACCAACATGGTGCCCGGTGGCAGCAGCGGCGGTGCAGCGGCCAGTGTTGCAGCGGGCATTGTTCACGCAGCGCTGGGTAGCGACACTGGTGGTTCCATCCGCCAGCCGGCCTCCTTCACCGGAACGGTCGGCCTGAAGCCCACCTACGGCCGCGTAAGCCGCCATGGCCTCATTGCCTTCGCCAGCAGTTTCGACCAGATCGGCCCCTTCACCCGTACGGTGGATGACGCAGCCACGTTGTACTCCGTGATGGCCGGCCGCGACCAGCGTGACAGCACCACCAGTCGCAAACCGGTGGAGCCCATCACGCTCGCCCATCCCGGCAAGTTGCGCATCGGTTATTTCCGCGAGGGCCTCGAACGTCCCGGTATGGACCCCGAGGTGGTGGCCCATCTGCAGGCCCACATCGATCGCCTGAAGGCCGATGGTCATGTGGTGGAACCCGTGGAGGTGCCCCTGCTCGACCACCAGGTGCCTACGTACTACATCCTCGCGACGGCCGAGGCCAGCAGCAACCTGGCGCGTTTCGATGGCATCCACTATGGCCACCGAAGCAAGGCCGCCAAAGGGGTGGAGGAGACCTATCGCCTGAGCCGCACCGAAGGCTTCGGCCCCGAAGTGAAGCGCCGTATCCTGCTCGGCACCTTCGTGCTCAGCGCGGGGTATTACGATGCCTACTACGCCCAAGCGCAACGCGTGCGTCGGATCCTGCGTGACCGTACGCTGGAGGCTTGTTCTCAGTTCGATATCCTGCTCGGTCCCACCTGCCCCACCACGGCCTTTGCGCACGGTGCGGTCTCGGACCCCGTGGCCATGTACCTGCAGGACATCTTCACGGTGCAAGCCAACCTGGCTGGTAATCCGGCCATCAGCTTGCCCACGGGCATGCACAGCAACGGCTTGCCTTTTGGCCTCCAGCTCATGGCCGCTCCGTTCGCCGAGGCGAAGTTGCTGGCCGCTGCAAAGCACCTGTTCTGAACAGGGCTTTTAGCCTTCTTTACGCTCTTTCTCGCGCTTCTGCGGCTGCAAAGGGTTCGCGGTGATCTCGCGGTAGTGTTCCCTGTTCCGCTTGATGTCGCAGGCCATCCACACGGCCGCGCGGAAGCTGCCCTCGTCGGCCACGCCCTGCCCTGCAATGTCCAGCCCGGTGCCATGGTCCGGACTGGTGCGCACGATCGGCAGGCCGGCGGTGACGTTCACTCCATTGCCGAAGCTCAATGCCTTGAACGGTGCCAGACCTTGGTCGTGGTACATGGCCAGCACACCATCGAAGTGTTTGTAGCCTCCGCTGCCAAAAAAGCCATCGGCCGGGTAGGGGCCCATGGCCTTGATGCCTTCATCGTTCAGCTTGCGCACGGCCGGGGCAATACGCTCCTTGTCCTCGCTGCCCAGCGTGCCGCCATCACCGGCGTGGGGGTTCAATCCCAGAATGGCGATGCGGGGGTCCATGATGCCGATGTCGCGCAGCAGGCTCTGGTGCAGCAGGCGCGCTTTGGCCAGGATGCGTTCGGTGGTGATCGCAGCGGCCACATCCTTCAGGGGAATGTGACCGGTCACCGTGCCCACGCGCAGGCCTTCGCCCACCAGCACCATCAGCACATCGCTGTCGCTGCCGGCCATGTGTTGCAGGAATTCCGTGTGGCCCGGGAAAGCGAACCCGGCCTGCTGCATGCTGTGCTTGTCGATGGGCGCCGTTACCAGCACGTCCACCTTGCCACTGGCCAGGTCCTGTGCTGCGGCCTCGAGGCTCTTGATGGCATAGGAGGCCAGCTGCCCGGAGGGTCTGCCCAGTTCAATGGCGATGTCCTCCTCCCACACGTTCACCAGGTTCAGTTTGCGCGGCAGTGCTTCGCGGGCGTCGGCTACACGGTGGAACTGCACTTCGTCCAGCTTCAGGGCCTTGCGATGGAAGCTCACGGTATGCGCCGAGGCGTAAAGCACCGGTGTGATGTCCTGCAGGATGCGGGTGTCCTCAAAGCACTTCAGAACCACTTCAAGGCCAATACCGTTCAGGTCGCCGCAGCTGATGCCAACGCGGATGGGGGGGCGGGTCTCGCTCATGTTTTCGTAGGCCGGAAGGCTCAGCGTTTTGCGCGCTGCTTGATGAACTCGTAGAACAGGCGCACACCCACACCGGTGCCACCCTTGGTGCGGTAGCTGTCCTTGCGGGAAAGGAAGGCCGGTCCGGCAATGTCCAGGTGGATGTAGGGGTGCGTGGTGAAACGCGCGAGGAACTTGCCCGCCGTTTGTGCACCGGCCAGGTCGCTGCCGAGGTTCTTGATGTCGGCAACATCGCTCTTGATCTCGTCGTCGTATTCGTCCCAGAAAGGCAGGCGGGCAGTGCGCTCGAACACTTGGTTACCCACCTGTTCCAAGCGGTGGAACTCGGTGTCCGGGGCGGTGCCCATCACGGCCGTACCATAGGTGCCAATGGCGCGCATGGCAGCCCCGGTCAGCGTGGCAATGGTCATCACCAGCTCGGGCTTGTAGCGTTCGCCGTAGCTCAGTGCATCGGCCAGGATCATGCGGCCTTCAGCGTCGGTGTTCAGTACTTCCACGGTGAGGCCGCTGTGCATGCGCACCACATCGCCGGGGGCATAGGCATTGCCTCCGGGTCGGTTGTCGGTGGCGGGGATCAGCGCCACCACGTGCACGGGAAGTTCCTGCTTGGCCACCACGGCCATGGCGCAGGCCACGGCGGCAGCACCGGCCATGTCGCACTTCATCTGGTCCATGCTGTTGGGCGTTGGCTTCAGGCTGAGGCCACCGGTGTCGTACACCACGCCTTTGCCCACCAGCAGCAGTGGCTTCTTGTTCACGGCGTTCTTCGGCTTCCATTCAAGGATGCTGAAGGTGGGCGCATCCAGGCTGCCCTTGTTCACTGCCAATAGGCCGCCCATGCCCTGCGCTTCGATCTGTGCCTTGTCCAGCACCTGCACCTTGAACCCGCTGTTGCGGCTTAGGGTCTTGATCTCGGCGGCCAGCTGTGTGGCGTTCAGGAAGCTCACCGGCTCGTTCACCAGGTCGCGGGCGGTCCACACGGCATCGCACAGATCGCTCAGTTCGTCCACGTTCGCCGCGGTCACCTCCTTGGCCACCAGGGAGAGCTTCGCCAGCGTGGGTGCGCCGTTCTCATCGGTCTTGTACTTGCGGAAGGCGTAGCTGCCCAACGCCACGCCTTCGGCAAGCGCCAGGGTCAGTGCGGCATCGTCCTGCAGGCTGATCACCTGTGCCTCGGTGCGCTTGGCGCCGTTCAGGCGGGCGGCCATGGCATCACCGGCCCTGCGCGCTTTTTCGAGCTGTTGGTGGCGATCGCCCTCCTTCACCAAGTGGGCCAGCACCAGTCGTCCGCTCACATCGCAGACCGCCAGTCCGGGGTCGGCCAAGAGCTGTTCGTTCAGGTATTGGCGGTCGCTGCGCTCCAGGTCGAGGTGGCGCAGTTGCGAAAGGTCGTTCAGCACCACCAGCGTATCGCGCGTGGTGGAGGGGCGGGTGGACTTGGCAAGGGTGATCATGGGCCGAAGTGTGCCGCCTTCTGCGGGCAGCCGGCCAAAGATAGCCGCAGTGGTGGCGCGCGATCAGCGCTGTGTGCTGGCCGTTACTGTCAGGTTGCGGCCCAGGCGGATGTTGAAGGTCCGCGTGCGCTCGGTGCGGTCCACCGAAAGCCCGGCCTGTTCGCCGCCGAGCACCTTCAACCCGCGGTCCACGGCAGCGATCGCATCATCCTGTCCCAGTGGTCCGGTGTTGCCCGCAGGCTGTTCCAGCACGCGTTCGCGCACCACGGAGGCCAGTGCTCCGCCCAATGTGGAGGCCACAGGTGTTGCCGAAGTACCGCTTGCCATGGCCACTGGCTCGTCGGCTGGCAGCCAGGTGGCGTTCTCCACAGCCACCGTGCGCGGCGCCGGACGCACTTCCGAGCCTAGGCCGGGCACCGTTCCACGAACAGCGGCCAGTTGCACCGGTTCTTCGCGGCCCAAGCGTGGCATTGGTGCGGTTGTCGGGGCTGGTGTTCCCGTTCGCTGCTCCACATCAGGCACAGCGGACCCTGGGTTGCCACTGTTCGCCGCACTTTCCGGTGTGCTTGAAGCAGCTTCAACAGGAACTTCTTTCGGGTTTTCCGTGCTCGTGTTGGTGCTGGCCTCGGGCACTGTGGCCAACTGTTGTTCCGGGGCCTCACTGCGGCCCAGGTACCAAATGCCCATGCCCAACAGCAGGGCTACCGAAGCAGCTGCAGCGAACCGCACCGCCCACGTGCCCAGTGCGATCACGCGACCACCGCGTTTCAGCGAACCTTTCTCTGCATACACCACGGCCTCGGCGGCGATGCGCGTGCGTTGCATCAATTCGCGGGCATGTCCGGCCTCCGGGTGGGTGGCCACATAGGCGGCCAACGCGTTGCGTTGTTCGGTGGTGAGGTCCCCTTCGAGTTCGGCCACCAGGAAGTCGTCCAGCGTATGGCGGTCGGGCTTGCCCACGGGCGGCAATTGGCGCTCCAGGTGCTGCTTGGCGACAAAGGCCATGGTCTCGGGCACCAGCTTCACCAGGTCGTACAAGTGTGCGCTGCGCAGCAGATCGGGGTGCTGCAGCAGGAAGTGGCGCAGTGCGTGCAGTTGCTCGGCGTTCAGGTCGCCTTCCAAGCGCGCCACCAGGAAGTCGTCCACGTTCTCCAAGGAAGGCATGCCCGTTGGTGGCAGGGTGCGTTTCAGGGCGTTCTTGTCGGCTGCAGTGAGCTTGGCGTCGAGTTGGCCCAGCGTGGGCAGCTCGTCCATGCCGGGGTCAAGTCCGGGGTTCGCCGCCAGGAACGCATCCAGCTCCTTTTCTTGCGCGGGGCTCAGGTTGCCCTCCAGCCGGTCCAGCAGCCAGGCCTCGTAGTTGCTATGGTCAATGCGCTGCTTCATAGCACCAGGTCGAGTTGGCCGATGTATTCCTTCAATGCCGTGCGGCCACGGTAGATGTACACTTTCACCTGGGCCAGGTTCAGGCCGGTGAGCTCGGCGATCTCCTCGTACGCATAACCCTCCAGATCGCGCAGCAGCACCACGCTCCGCTGTACCGCTGGCAGGGTGGCCAACGCCGCGTCCAGCACTTCCTTCAGGTCGGGTTGCGACTGGCTGGTGGTGCGCAGGTTGTCGTGGTGGTCCTCCATCCGTGTGCTGCGGCCACCTTTGCGCACCTCGTCCACCATCACGTGGTGGGCCGTGGTGAAGAGGTAGCTCTTGGCCTTGGCGCCTTCCACTTGGTCCAGCCTCGTCCACAACCGGGCGAAGCTCTCCTGCACCACGTCCTTGGCCAGGTCCTCATCGCGCAAATGCTTGAGCGCGAAGCGGTAGATGCCATCGGCATGCTGGTCCACGGCTTGGTTGTATTCGGTGGGCGTCATCGGTGAGGGAACCGTTGTCCGTGCTCATGGGACGGTTGGCCGAGGGGAAAGTTACAGCCGTTCGTTGCCGGCGCTTCGTTCCTTTGTCGGCACCTCCCGATCCTTTCGCGGCCGCTCCGCGTATCAGGGGCCTTCAGATGTCGAATACCACCATGACACAACAGCGCGGAGGCCGTCGCGAACGGGGGGAACAGCGGTCGGGCACCGCCCAGCGGCCCCTGGTCAGCATCATCACCGTGGTGTACAACGGCGCGGCCACCCTGGAGCGCACCATCCAGAGCGTGCTGGGGCAGACCTACGACAACATCGAGTACATCGTGGTGGACGGCGGCAGTTCGGATGGCACCCTCGACCTCGTGCGTCGATACGAGGACCGACTCGACCTGTGGGTGAGCGAGCGTGACAAGGGCATTTACGACGCCATGAACAAGGGCGTGGCACTGGCCACCGGCGAATGGGTGGCGCTGATCAATGCCGACGATTGGTACGAGCCGGACACCGTGGCCCGTGTGGTGGAGGCGGTGAAGGACCGACCTCCCATCAACATCGTACACGGCGACATCTGGATCCACTACCCCAATGGTCATCGCAAGGTGAAACGTGCGCGACAGAGCGGCTTCCTGTTGAAGTACTGGGAGATGGTGTTGAACCACCCCACCTTCTTCGTGCGCCGCAGCTACTACCAGGGCCGCCCCTTCGATGCCGGGCTGCGCGTGAGCGGCGACCACAAGTGGACCCTGGCCGCCTGGCTCCACGATCCCAAGCAGTTCCTGTACCTGCCCGTGGTGCTGGCCAACTTCACGGCCGGTGGCGCCAGCATGACCATTCCCCTGAAACGCGTGCTCAGCGAGGGCCGCCGCGTAAGCAACGACCTGGGCCTGGGCGCTGTGGGCACCGCCATTGGGCAGGCCACACGCACCGCGCTCTACGTGCCGCAATACCTCAAGCTCCAGTTCAACCAGTACATTTCGCCACTGCTTGGCGGCAGGTCGTAATGGCGAGCGTGTGGAACATCTTCCAGGACTGGCGGGCCAACCGCGGCAACCCCAAGGGGAAGCTCGTGATGCTGCTGTTCCGCACCGCGCATCTGCTGCGGCAAAGCAAGCTCACCTTCCTGCTCTTCCTCTGGTACTTCATCATCTACCGCATCGGTGTGGAGTGGTTCCTCTGCATCGAGCTGCCGTGGAAAACACGCATTGGTCCCGGCTTCCGCGTGGACCATGGCCAGGCGTTGGTCATTAACGACGGCACCGTGTTCGGTGCCCACTGCACCGTGCGCAACAGCACCACCATCGGCAACAAGCGCATGAAGGATGGCACCTACAGCCGCGCGCCCCGCTTCGGCGACCGCGTGGACATCGGTGCCAACGCCGTCATAATCGGCCCCATCACCATCGGCCACGATGTGCTGGTGGGCGCAGGGGCCGTGGTCTTCAAGGACGTGCCGCCCAACAGTGTGGTGGTGGGGAATCCGGGTCGGGTGATCCCACGGCCATAGCTGCCGCTCTAAGGCGGGTATGCGCTGCAATGATCGCTTGCACGCGTTGCGCTACTCCACCACCCCGCCTTCGCGGGGCTACGGCGAGCAAAGCACCCGCTCGTAGCAGCTCCCCTCCTTGCTGGTAAAGCGCACCACGTAGGTGCCCGCCCCAAAGCGCGTTAGGTCCACCTCCTCGGTGGATTTGCCCTGGGGCAAGGGCCGTTGGAAGAGCAACTTGCCCACGGTATCGTACACGCTGTAGTAGCTCTCGGCCATCAGGGGGTCGGCGAAGGATAGGGTGAAGTGGCCGGTGTTCGGGTTGGGGCGGATGAACATGGGCGTGCGGCGCTCCAAGCGGGGGGGCATCTTGGTGGCGAATGTGCAGCCGTTGTATTCTGTTACCGGTGCGAACGTGGTATCGTTCAATAGCGCAGGCATTTCGGTGATGCCCGCTAAGGAGTTCAGGACGACCGCACTATCTGCAGGGAACAGGTCAAGTACTTCTATGGTGTGATGCTCCTGACCACATGAGAATCCGCCGTTCTCATCCGCTTTGAAAACATAGACCATACCAGAATTACCATTTGGTAAGTTGCCCCATATCAGTCCGCTTAGGTAGAAGTTGCCGCTCGCATGTGCGCATAGGTCGAACGCGGCGAGAGCCATGCCTGCGTATCCTGTCGTGCTCGTCCAAAGGGTATCACCATTCAAGTCGGTCTTCATCAGGAACGGCCTGTAGAATAGGGCATACCCCGGCATGCCCAAGGTGGCCGTCACAGCATAATTACCATCCTGTGTCCGGGCAATTCGTCCCCATAGTGGAGTGTGCCAGTAGAACGGTGCACTATCGTATCCTTTGCACCATTGGATCTCGCCTTCACCATTCAACTTAAGCATAAATAGCTTGGGTTGGAAGCTCGGGGGTAAAGGCTCGGTGAAATTGTACAGAGTGCTGTCCGTGTAGCCTGTGATCACGAATGAGTCGTCCGACTCGACAAGAGCATCCTGCAGTCTGCCGCTCGGTCGGAAGTAGGACTTACTCCAAACAACATTGCCCTCCGGGTCGAACCGTACGATCACGGTCCCGGCTGTTTCCATGTTCGCTCCGGCCAGTAGATCTCCTCCCGGAAGTTCCTTCACGAACTGAAAGCCCCCACTATGAAGGAACCGGCGTGCCCAAAGGGGGCTCAGGTCGTTGTCAGTGCGCATTAGGAAAAAGCCGTGTTCATACCCCCAAGTAACAACTCCGCCATCAGCTAATGGTACGAGGTCATCCGCCGTGTTCCTACATCCGTCGGGGAGCTGATAGCTTTTCAGAGCAAGCAGGTTGCCGAGTGTATCTATTTTGCCCAAACATGGCCTGTAGTTGAATAGTAGAGGTCCACCATTTATTGAACAACTATCCGTACTTACACCAGCGGCAAAGAACAGGTCGCCATTCACAGAGCGTCGAATTCCTCCAAGGCCGGTGATCCGGAAGTCAGGATGCGCCCAATAACAGTGAGTATAAATGATCTCTCCATGTGGATTCAAGATTGAAATGGCCCTTGTGGGCCCTATGCTAGTCAGCAAGTTACCGCTGGGAAGTTCGACCAGGTTCAACTTGAACGAAGACCCTGCATCATAGAGCTTCTCGAAAGTAGACTGAGCATGAAGCAGCCCCATGCTCAGATTGGAACCCAATAAGAGGATTATCGCGCGCATGGTCAGTAGATGATCAGTTTTTTCATCTTGCTGTTGACACCAGACCTCTGCAGATTCTGTGTTAGGTTGAGTGATTTACTTTTACGGTCGGATTCATTCCGAGAGCGGCTTCAAGCCAGCTCGTTCAGGGCAGCCTTCAAGGGCTGCCCTCTTTCTTTGGCACCTGTGCTGGACTGGTACTGCTGGTCGTATGTGGCGTTGTTCTTCCACAGGGTATAGGCAAGCACAAGGGTTTTACGCTGGACAGCGGCAACCGCTTTCATCTTCACCCCATGTTTGGATACGAGTCGCTTGAAGAACTCCTTGCTCTTTGCTTCGCTGCGGATGCGCGAGAGCGCTGGCATGTGCAGTGCCTTGCGGATGTGCCTATTGCCTTTCTTGGAGAGTCTTCCAGGCTTGTGCACAGAGGTGCCCGAGTCCTGTTTCTCCACATCAAGCCCCGCGTACTTGGTCAGTTGGCGCTGGTTCCGCACATGGTGGAAGCCGTTGGTTTCCGCCAGTAGGACCGCCATGGTCAACCAACCTATGCCCGGAGCGGTACATACCCTTTCGATCCGCTCCTTCACATTCTTCTCCGCATTGATCAGCGAGCGCAGGTCGGTCTCTATTTCGCGGATCTGTTTGGTAAGGAACCGGATCCTGCCTTTAAGGCGCTTGACCGTTCCAGGGTTGGTGAAGGCGCTGGTCTCTTCCGCGTGCAACTGGTTCTTCGACGAGGCCAGTGTTTGCTGGATGTCTTCCCGCTCACGCGTGAGGTGTTTCATGCGGCTGTAGAGCTCTCGGGGTTTCTCCCAGGCATCGAGTCTGCGCTCCATGCCCATCAGGGCCAAGGTGCGTGCCGAGGAGCCATCGTCCACCGAGCGAAGGTTGATGGACCTGGTGAAGGCCTTGGCCATGTTGGGCAACACCACGTGTACTTGGTGCCCACCATCATGCAGCGCACATGCAAGCTGCTCGTGATAAACACCCGTGGCCTCCATCACCATGGGCAAAGCAAGCCCTTCTGCGCGCAGCTTGCCTTGCCAGGTCATGAACCGGGCAATGCCTTGCTTACTGTTCTTGAACGCGCGGGTCTCCTTGCATTCACTTCCACGTAGATCATTCGAGCAGCAATAGGCCGCTACGAACTCATCCTTTGCGCAATCGATGCCTATGGATTGGCGAACGGTCCCTGTCTTCATCATCGATGTGATCATTTAATGTGGCACCGCGGTAGGAACCTGAAGGAATTGCTCTCCGTCGCACTTTTCTCATCCTTGGTATTCGAGCTGCTGGCAGCTTCAGGCCAACGCTCTACATTCTGTTCTGGCTCTAAAGAGCAAGGAGAAGCATGAGGCGCTCTCTGCAGATCAGCATGTTCAATGAACTGCTTAGGGTCTCCACAAACTCTCATGCTCCTTCCTTACAGGTGCTTGCCCACGGTTCACGGTGCGAACATATGAGCGGTCTCCCGCGCATTTGGCGGGGACCCTGCGGCCCGGAGCCGTGGTCACTTCTTCGTGCCGCGCCGCTCGGTCACAGCCTTGAAGCCGATGGGGTTCTTGACTTTGCTGCGCCGGATTTCGTCCAGCAGTTCGGTCTGCTGCTGGCGCTGTTCCATTTGCTTCGGATACATGAAGATCACGGCGATCTTGCCCGCATGCTCCTTCGTGGTGCCGCGCAGCTTCTCCAGTTGCAGGAGCACGACCTTGTGGGTGACCAGGTGTTCGCGCATCTTCACGAAGAGGCGCATGATCTGAATGTTCACGGCACGGGCACGCGGGCTCTTCAATACGCTGGAGGGCATGAGCACGCCATGCCCTCGCTTCGCCGAAGGCTTCGCGAAGGCGCAGTCCGTGAAGGCCATCGGGAGGTAGCGGGCACCACCGTGTCTTGAGGTCACGATCTGTGACCTCAAGTGCTCGAACTCGTCGGCTGTGAGTTCGAACCTGCCTACCGGAAGGCAGGCATGAAGTCCTCCGGAAAGCTCTGGATGTTGCGCTTCACCTGCTGCTTGAGCACCTTGGTCTCCACGCCGTAGAGCTGCGCCAGGTCGCTATCGAGCATCACGTTCTCGCCGCGTATCGAGAAGATCCTGCGCGCGACCATCTCGTCCGGTATCTTGACCAGCGCCTTGCTCATGGGACCAAAATAGAACTTGAGGTCACAATTTGTGACCTCAAGTTGTCCAAGCCACTTGTAGCCGTGAGCAGGCATCGATCGCTTCGCTATCGGACCTCACCCGCCCGCCCACACCCCATTATCGACTGCCACGACCGCCGCTTCATTCCCGTGAAAAACAGTGCCAATGGCGAGGTCTCGCCCGAAGTGGTGTTCCACTACCAGCAAACGGGCCGTATCGTGACGTGCCGCTATTCCGGCGGCCGCATTGTCAGCGGGCAGTTGCTCGCCTTGGTGGATGAGGCTGGGAGCCTGGACATGCGCTATCACCCGATGAACGACCGCGGCGAGGGGATGACGTGCGTGCCGATCAACGCCGGAGCTGCTCCCCGATGGGCGCATCCGCCTGCACGAGGCCTGGCGCTGGACCAGTGGCTGCGAGTTATCTTGTGGAACGTTACTTCGCTGAACGTTGAGATGGGATACATCGCGGAACCCAAGGATTTGGACCTAGTGATCGCCGGGGGCAAGCTCACGGCCGAGGATCTAAAGCTGCTACGTGCTTTGATGGCGAAGCAGAAGTCAGCGAAGACGGTCGAACGCGTGCGTGCTGGAGTTCCAACGCGCAATGCCAAGCACGCGCGCAAGTCATCCAGGACCAAAGCCAAGGCGTAGCGCTACAATGGTCAAGGTGCCCGTCTTCAGTCCGCCATACGGCGGATTCCCCAACGTGGACAAGAGCCTCGGGCCCGAGATGAAGAGCACGGGCGAGGCGATCTACTTCATCAAGGACCTGAAGGATCCGTTCTTTAGGCAGGTGTACGGGGAGAGGTCGATGTACTTGAGCAGGTAGCCTGCCCTGAGCATAAGCGGAGCGGTACTACGCAAGGCGCACAGCGACTGAGGAGTCGAAGTGTAAGCACCCCCTGAAACAGGTGCAGGTGAAAGTAGAAACACCTAACCTTGATCAGGATGAAGAAGAGCAGATTCACCGAGACGCAGATCGTAGCGATGCTGCGCGAGCATGAGGCGGGCAAGAAGGTGGCGGACCTTTGCCGGGAGCACGGAGTAAGCCAGCCCACGTTCTACCAGTGGAAGGCCAAGTACAGCGGCCTGGACGCCAACCAGCTCAAGGAGTTCAAGGAGCTGAAGGCGAAGTATGCCCGCCTTGAGAAGATGTACACCGAGTCGCAGATGGACCGCCAGGTGCTCAAGGAGATCATCGAGGGAAAGTTGTAGGCCCGGACGACAAACGAGCGATCGTACGCCAGCTGGTCGAACAGCGCCAGTACAGCGAACGCCGGGCCTGCAAGCTGTTGAACTTGAGCGCTAGCGTGTACCGCTATGAGCCCAAGGAGAAGAACGATGCGGAGGTGATCGAGCACATGATGCGCGTGGCCGAAAGCGAGCCACAATGGGGCTTCTCACTGATACGAAGCCGCATGGAGAATGAGGGCTGCGGGGCGAACAAGAAGCGCCTGCATCGGATCTACAAGGAGTGCAAACTGCCCCAGCGTAAGCGCACCAAGCGCCGTGTCCCCGAGCGGGTGAAAGACCCGATCGTACTGCCCATCGGGCCGAACATCACCTGGAGCATGGACTTCATGCATGATGCCTTGGTGACGGGTCGCAAGTACAGGACCTTCAATGTGATGGACGACTTCAACCGGGAGGCCTTGTGCATCGCGGTGGACACATCCCTGCCCGCCCCCCGGGTGATCAGGGAGCTGGAGCAGCTCATCGAATGGCGTGGGAAACCCGAGCGCCTGCGGATGGATAACGGACCGGAGTTCATCGCGCAGGCGATGAAGGAATGGGCCGCGGCCAAGAGCATAGAGTTCATCTACATCCAGCCCGGTCGCCCCATGCAGAACGGCTTGATCGAGCGCTTCAACAGGACTTACCGGACCGAAGTACTGGACGCTTGGATTTTCGAGTCTCTGGAGCAGGTCAGACAGATGACCCAGGAGTGGATGTGGCGCTACAACCATGTGCGCCCGCACGGGTCACTGCTGCGTTTGTCTCCCCGTGCGTTCCTGTTGAAATGTGGACAACTCCCTGCCCACTACACAGGCTCACGCGCGGACTTCCCCACAGTTCAACAGGACATCCACAACACCACCACACTCAGAAGTACCTTTACATACCACTGCGCCTAAACTGGGGGTGCTTACAGTACCGCTTGCTCAATGTGATCGACGACTACAACCGGGAGGTGCTTGCCATCGAGGTGGATACCTCCTTGCCCGCCCTGCGCGTGATACGTGTGCTGGAACGCATCAAAGCAGTGCGTCCGCTGCCAAAGATGATCCGCGT
>JAEUSY010000047.1 GCA_016788295.1 Flavobacteriales bacterium | reverse complement strand
CTCTTCGGCCCGCGCTTCGATCCACAACTGGCTAACAACGATCAACACGTTATCAGTCTCCCCCAGACCCCCTCGTTGAAAACCCAACAACATCAACAGCATCAGCAATAATGGTGATGACACACTTTATCTAACAGACCCAATCGCGATATATGTATGGCCATACATCCTTTCGTTCAATTCACCATTTCCGGTCGTTCCCCTCCCACTCCCTCTTCCACACCCACCTCCCCAACTCCCCACCTCGGCTATCTTTGCAGCCCTTTCTCACGGACGTGGCGGAATTGGTAGACGCGCCAGACTTAGGATCTGGTACCGCAAGGTGTGGGGGTTCGAGTCCCCCCGTCCGTACTTGGGCTTGCCAGAGCATTAGCGAAATCGGCCTGTCGTTGTAAGAGGCCATAGCGACGGCGACCACCGCATACGGATAACAAGAACGCACTAAACGACCGGCACCGCCGGTACGAACAACGCATTTCAGCGACATGAACATCGAACGCGAAGAGACCGGAACCCTCACCGCCACCCTCAAAGTGAAACTGGCCCCGGCCGACTACACCCCCGGGGTGGAAAAGGCCCTGAAGGAGCAACGCAAGAACGCCGTGCTCCCAGGCTTCCGTCCGGGCCAGGTGCCCATGACCATCATTAAGAAGCGCGTGGGCCGTTCGCTGCTCATCAACGAGGTGGAGCGCCTGATCGACGAGAACCTGCGGAACTACCTGCAGGAGAACGCCATCCGCGTGTTGGGTCAGCCGCTGCCCAAGCCGGAGGCCAACGATACCAACAACTGGGACGAGCCGGGAGAGTTGAGCTTCTCCTACGAGCTGGGCATGGCACCGTCGCTGGAAGTGAAGCTGGACGAGAAGCTTGGGGTGGAATATCCTGTTGTGGATGTGAACGATGAGCTGGTGCAGCGTGAGGTGGCCGATATGCAGCGCCGTTTCGGCCGTGTGGAGGATGCAGAGGTAAGTGAGGACAAGGACATGCTGCTCGGCGATATGATCGAGCTGAACGCCGATGGGACCATCAAGGAAGGCGGTATCATGCACCGAGCCACCATCAGCCTTGAGTTCATTGCCGATGAGGGGACTCGTGCTTTGCTTACCGGCAAGGCGGTGAATGATGAAGTGACCGTGGACCCGCACAAAGTGGCCCGCGATCACGATGACCTGGCGCGTATGCTCGGCATCGACCACGATCGTGTGCACCAGTTGGAAGGCAACTTCCTGTTCCGCATCGTTGAGATCAAGCGGATGGTGCAAGTGCCCGTGGACCAGCAGTTGTTCGACCGTGTTTATGGCAAGGATGCCGTGAGCGACGAAGCTTCGTTCAGGGCCAAAGTGAAGGAGGGCTTGGAGGCCATGTTCCGCCGCGATAGCGACCGCATCTTCAAGCGCCTTGTTGTTCGTAAGCTTCAGGAGCAGACCCCAGTGGAATTGCCGGACACCTTCCTGAAACGATGGATCGCAGCTACCAGCGAAAAGCCCATCACCCCCAACGAAGTGGAGGAAGGCTACTCGGGCTATTCCGAAGGTCTGAAGCGCCAGTTGCTGGAAGACCGGATCGTGGAGCAGTACGGACTGGAGGCCAAGGGCGAAGAGCTCGATGCCTTTGCCAAGCGCTACATCGCCGACCAGTTCATGCAGTACGGAATGCCTGCCCCCGAGGGAGAGGAGCTGCAGCAGTTCGCGGCCCGCATCCTGGGCGATCGCGAACAACTGGGCCGCATCCGTAACAGCATTGTTGAGCAGAAGCTCATGACCCACTTCAAGGCGCTGTTGAGCCCCAAGGAGAGCAAAGTGAGTTACGAGGCGTTCGTAAACTTGGCCCGTACGGTGTAATAACACCTCCCCGGTCGTTGTTACTTCACGCCACAAACGCACCATTGATGTATCCCAAGGACGAATTCCTCAAGTACGCGGTCAAGCACCGCGGCATCAGCAGCAATACGCTGCACAGCTACACCTCGGCGGCCATCACTTCGTCGATGACCCCCTACATCATCGAGGAACGCCAGCTCAACGTGGCCCAGATGGACGTGTTCAGCCGATTGATGATGGACCGCATCATCTTCCTGGGCACCGGCATCAACGATCAAGTGGCCAACATCATCCAGGCGCAATTGCTGTTCCTGGAGAGCGTGGATGCCAAGAAGGACATCCAGATCTATCTCAACAGCCCCGGTGGTGGAGTATATGCCGGTCTCGGTATCTACGACACCATGCAGTACATCAATTGCGATGTGGCCACCATTTGCACCGGTATGGCCGCCAGCATGGGAGCCGTGCTGCTTTGTGCAGGTGCCAAGGGCAAGCGCAGTGCCCTCAAGCATAGCCGCGTCATGATCCACCAGCCGTTGGGCGGTGCCGAAGGCCAGGCCACCGATATGGAGATCACCGTACGCGAGATCCTGAAGCTCAAAAAGGAGCTGTACGAGATCATTAGCAGCCACAGCGGTCAGCCCTTTGAGAAGGTGGAGAAGGACAGCGAGCGCGACTACTGGATGATCGCCGAGGAGGCCAAGGCCTACGGTATGATCGACGAGCTGCTGGTGAAGCACAAGTAGGGCGGGATCATAATCCGGCCGCTACTTGAGCGGAACACGACCCAATGACCGAAGGCCGGGGGCGGAAGCCCTCGGCCTTCGCCTTATCTTGCAACACTTTTGCCCCTTGCATCGTATCGGGGCGCTGGTATCCCTCCCATGGACAAGAAAGAGATCAAGTGTTCGTTCTGTGGCCGCGATAAGCAGGACACCAATGTGCTCATTGCCGGTATCACCGGGCACATCTGCGACAGCTGCATCACCCAGGCCCAGAACATCATCAGCGAGGAGCTGAACCAGCGCACCCGCAACGAGATGGAGGGTAGCCTCATTCTCCAGCGGCCCGCCGATATCAAGCGCTTCCTGGATGAGTACGTGATCGGTCAGGAGGACGCCAAGAAGGTGCTGAGCGTGGCGGTCTACAACCACTACAAGCGCCTGCTCCAAAAGCCGGCTTCCGCGTCGGACGATGTGGAGATCGAGAAGAGCAACATCATTCTTGTGGGCGAGACCGGAAGCGGCAAAACGCTGCTCGCGAAGACCATCGCCCGCATGCTCAACGTGCCGTTCGCCATTGCCGATGCCACGGTGCTCACCGAGGCGGGTTATGTGGGTGAGGATGTGGAGAGCATCCTCAGCCGGTTGCTGCAAGCCGCCGATTACGATGTGGCCAAGGCCGAACGCGGTATCGTGTTCATTGATGAGATCGATAAGATCAGCCGCAAGAGCGACACCCCGAGCATTACGCGCGATGTTAGCGGCGAAGGTGTGCAGCAGGCCCTGTTGAAGTTGTTGGAAGGGGCCACCGTGAGCGTGCCTCCCCAGGGCGGCCGCAAGCATCCCGAGCAGAAGCTCATCCAAGTGGACACGCGCAACATCCTGTTCATCTGTGGTGGGGCGTTCGACGGTATTCAGAAGATCATCGCGCGCCGCGTGAAGAGCAGTGCCGTGGGCTACAGTGCCAGCAAGGACTCTGGCCGCATCAACGAGGAGCACCTGCTCCAGTACGTGAGCCCCACGGACCTCCGCAGCTACGGGCTCATCCCCGAACTCATCGGTCGCTTCCCGGTCCTTACCTACCTCGATCCACTGGACAAGGAGAGCCTGCGCCGCATCCTTACCGAACCGAAGAACGCATTGGTGAAGCAATACGTGAAGCTGTTCGAGATGGACAAGGTGAAGCTGAGCTTCGACAAGAAAGTGCTCGATTTCATCGTCGAGCGCGCCATCGATTACAAGCTCGGGGCACGCGGTCTGCGGTCCATCTGCGAGGCCATCATGACCGACGCCATGTACGAGATGCCGGGCTCGCCTGAGCGTCCGGCCGAGCTGCGTGTTACGCTGAGCTATGCCCGCGACAAGTTCGATCGTTCGCGCCTCAGTAGCTTGAAGGTGGCCTGATCTGTTCCGGCGAGGTAACTTAGGCCCTCCTCGAACCATCCGTCACACACGGGTGTTCGTGGAAGTCCAAACCTCCCGATAATGATCAAGAACATTCTCCTGCTCGCCACCCTGTTCGCCGGTGGTATTGTTTACGCCCAGAAATTGCCCCAGCCCAGCCCCATCGGCAAGGAGGAGCAGATCATCGGCCTCACTACCGTCAAGGTGGAGTACTCGCGTCCCAGCGCCAGAGGCCGTCAGGTCTTCGGTGATCTGGTGGCTTATGGTAAAGTGTGGCGCACGGGTGCCAATCTCAATACCACCATCGAGTTCGATGCGCCTGTTGTGTTCGAGGGTCAGATGGTGGAAGCGGGGAGGTACTCGCTGTTCACCATCCCCAATGCCGAGGCGTGGGTGGTGATCCTCAATAAGAACACGGAGCTGTGGGGCGAGGGCGACCGTAAGCCTGAAGAGGATGTGCTCCAGTTTAAGGTGCGTCCGGCAAAGTGCGAGATGACGGAGACCTTCACTATCGGTTTCGCCGAGGTAAAGGACGACAAGGCTTTCCTGGAACTTCGTTGGGAGAACACCCTGGTGCGTGTGAAGTTGGAGGCCGATGCCACGGAGCAGGCCTTGGCCAATATCAAGGAAGCCATGGCCCAGCCCGAGATTAAGCCGAGCACATACCACCGTTGCGCTCGCTATTGCGTGGATAAGGGCCTGATGTTGCCCGAGGCACTGGAGTGGGCAGAGAAAGCCGTGAGCATGGACAAGAAGTACTGGACGCTGTACACGCTTGCACTTTGCCAGGCCGCGAACGGTAAGACCAAGGAGGCCATCGCCACGGCCAACGAGAGCATGGAGCTCGCCCGCAAGGAGGAGGATGCCAGCTACGTGAAGATGAACAAGGAGCGCATCGACGAGTGGATGCGGAAGAAGTGATACAAAGTGGATCGGATCGAAAAGCCCTCCCGCAAGGAGGGTTTTTCATTTTCGGCCAACTCCCTCAATGCACGTCCGTGCCATCGAACCAGATCTCGGTGATCACCGTGTCATCGAAGCGCTCGCCGGGATAGACCTCCATAATGGTGAACGTAATGTCCATGGGCTGTCCGTCCGCGCGTTTTCCGAACAGACGAGGTAATGTGAATTCCTGATCCTCCATGGAGTCGGCCAGGTGCAGCTCGGCCACGATCGTATCATTCTCCAGAACGAGCAATCGTTTCACGCGGTTGTTCGCGCGCCAGGCGGTCTCACTTGTCACCAGGCCATTGGAGACCTTGATGGTATGCAACCGCGGGCTCGCTGGCCCGAACCGGTAGGTCAGTGATTGTCCGATCCCAGGCCCCGGAACGCCTTCGCACCAAGCCGTGCAATAGTCCAGGTCATGGGCGTTTGCCGGGTCATAGGTATGTTGGTCTTGGGCGTTCAGGGAGGAGGTGGCCCAGATGCTGTCAGGCCCGCCCCCGCAGTACCAACTGCATTCCATGCCGATCACCTGGCAGGGGCTTTCACGTGTTTCGCCGACCGCGTAGTACATGGAATCGAACCAAGCTTGTTCGGTCGCGTTCAGCTCGATCTCCGAGGTCATCGCCTTAGTGTACTTGTCGAACAAGGCGAATTGCGCAGGGGAGAGGTCGGGCGCATTGCAGAGCACAGGCTCAAGCACCGGCGTTTGCGCGCGCAGTGCGATCGTGATACACGCCTTGGTGAAAAGCAGGAGCAAGCGTGCCTTCATGCTGTTACATGCCAAGCGACAGGAAACCACCATCGGCCACAATGCACTGTCCGGTGATGAAGGACGACTTGTCCATGCATAGGAATGCGATGGCTGCTGCGATCTCTTCGGGTGT
The DNA here is from genome assembly GCA_016788295.1 of Flavobacteriales bacterium. Taxonomy (GTDB): domain Bacteria; phylum Bacteroidota; class Bacteroidia; order Flavobacteriales_F; family PHOS-HE28; genus PHOS-HE28. The sequence goes on along the minus strand of JAEUSY010000047.1, from coordinate 6,186 downwards.
GCCCACGCGCTTCATCGGTGTGCGCGAAAGGATCTTCTCCATGCGTTCGGGTTGCGAAAGCACGGGTTCGGTAAGCGGTGTGCGGATGTACCACGGTGCCACGGCGTTCACACGGATGCCATCGGTCGCCCATTCAACCGCGAGGCTGCGGGTGAGTTGGAGCAAGGCCGCTTTGCTCAGGGCGTAGGCGGCGCCGCTGCCCACATCCACATACGCGGCCACGCTCGCCACGTTCACCACGGCAGGGTGGGACCCTTTCTTCAACAAGGGGTGCAATACGCGCAACAGCTCGGCCGGTGCCAATAGGTTCGTGCCGATCACCGCGGCCTGCTCCGTGGCATCAATCGCCGACCATGGTTTGCGGATGTTCATGCCCGCATTGTTCACCAGCAGGTCCAACGCACCCCACCGCTCAACTATGGCATGGCCGATCCGTTCGCGGTCGGCCGCAATGGTCACGTCCGCGCGTATGGCATCGGGACGATCGGGTGTATTGCGTGAAACCAATAGTACTTCGGCACCTAAAGCACGTAATTCCTCCACAGTTGCAGCACCGATACCCCGGGTGCCGCCGGTGACCAGTGCTCTTTTTCCCTTCAGGTCCCAGTTTGCCATGTCCGAAAGGTAGTGGGCTGAAACGCGAAAGGGCCGCTCCTTGCGGAACGGCCCTTTCCAAGCGTTGAAGATCGCGGCTTAGCGCACGCTCATCTTCTTGGTCAGCGGACGACCGTTGTTCTTGATCGTTACGTAGTAGTTGCCTGCGGCCCAGCCCTCGGTGCTGAGGGTGTAGTTGTAGTTGCCTACGCCCTGGGCGCCGAAAGCCTCTTCAGCCACCACTTGGCCGTTGCTATTGTGTACCACCAAGCTCATGCGGCCAGCCTCCACAACATCGTAGCTAAGGAGCACGGTGCCGTTGCTGATGTTGCCGTTGAGGAAGCTCAGGCGGCTGTTGTTCATCGAGGTATTCTCGCCAACTCCCACAGCTTCGTCATCGATCACAACGAAGATGAAGCAATCCACGTCGAAGGCACCAGAACCCCAACCTGCGGCAGGCAGGGTGTACCAATCATCATCGCTCCACTTTTCCCAAGTGAACTCGCCGAACTGTACTTCACCGTCGGTGGTGCTCACCAGAGCAATGGAATCCTCCGTTGCAAGGGTCGAGAAATCGAAACCAGCGGCGAACTCGGTACCTACGTAAACAGTGTTCGGGAAGAGGGCCGAGGTGAATACCAGGGTGCTGCTGGTGTCAATGTCGGCGATGTTCAAAGGCACAGTGGCCAGCACAGTGCCAGGAGCGAAATTGCTTGCACCCGAAGTGGTCTCACCAGGACCGTCCAGCGCATATAGGTTGCAGTTGACCACTGAGGTGGGGCTGCCACTGTTAGCAGCCTTGGCACCGAACCAGAACAGGATCTCGGTTGCACCAGCAGGGCCGTCGAGCAGGAATTGCTGGGCCTTGGCCTTGTCGCCGTAGGTGTTGGTGCCTAGGATGTAGCCTCCGTTATCTACCACGCCATAAACGGCAGGGCTGCCGGTGTCCAAGCTGCTCATGTACACGGTGTCGATCGCGCGACTACCGTCGTTACGCATGGGTTCCAGCAGGCGGGCGGTGCCTACGTTCTTCTGGGCCATGCCCATGGTGGCAACGCCTGCAAAAAGTCCGAAGAGTAAGGTCTTCTTCATCAGGTTGGGTTTTGTTGGGATTTCTAAGTGAGAACACAAATGTAACATTCAGCTTGTGCATGCCGAACGATCTTTTGCCACCTGTCGGATGATCCATCCACCATTATTGGATGTCCGATCCTTCGGTGGCGCATCCGTCGATCAAGAGCTGTGTTTGGTCGACATCACGGCTTCGGGTTGGCAGGTATCAAGCGCTGCAAAATGACCGCGAGCACCACCACGATCGCCGGCGCGATCAGGTTGTACCACAGGAAGGCGATCTGGATCTCGGAGAAGTGGATGTACAGGATGATGGCCTGCGCCACCAGCGCGGCGATGAACACCGCCGTGCCGCCCACGCGCTTCAGGAAGAAGGCCACCAGGAAGATGCCCAGGATGGTGCCGTAGAACAGCGAGCCGATGATGTTCACCGCCTGGATGAGGTTCTCGAAGAGCGAGAACAGCGCCGCGAAGGCCAGCGCCAGCAGCCCGAAGCCCACCGTGGCCCACTTGGTGGCGCGCACCTGCTCACCGTCCGTTCGTTCCTTCTTCACAACGTCCACCACACTGGTGGTGGCCAGGGCGCTCAGTTCCGCGCTGGTGCTGCTCATGCCCGCACTGAAGATCATGGCCAGCAGCAGCCCGATGATCCCGATGGGCATGTGGTCCATGATGAAGGTGATGAAGATGTAGTCCTTGTCGTTGGATTCCGCTGTCGGTAGTGCGGCCTTCACCTCGGCGCGGTAGGCCTCGCGGAGACGGGTGTCCTCGGCCAGGGCAGTGGTCAGTTGTTGGTCGTCGGCGGGCTGCCCGGCGCGGTGGGCGGTCACCCATTGTTCCGCTGCGGTGGTGATGGTGGCGGCGTTCGTGGCGTGTTGTTCCAGCACCTCGTGAGGTCGACCCATGCTGAGCGGAGTCGAAGCAGGGTCGACGCTACGGGTGCTGCCAACGGGGTCGGCGCGCTGACCCGCGACCTCAATGCTCTGTATTTCCGCAACATTCGCGCTATTCCAATGCACTGGCGCCTGGTTGAACAGGTAGAACACGAACACCAGCACACCCGTGAGCAAGATGAAGAACTGCATCGGGATCTTCAGCAGCGCGTTCATCCACAGCCCGCGCTGGGCCTGCTGCACGTTCTGTCCGCTGAGGTAGCGCTGCACCTGGCTCTGGTCGGTGCCGAAGTAGGCCAGCTGCAGGAAGAAGCCGCCGATGAGGCCGCTCCACAGCGTGTACTTGTTGCTCGGGTCGAAGCTGGTGTCGATCACTTGGGTCTTGCCGAGGGCACTGGCCAGCTGCAGGCTTTCCACGAAGCCGATGTGCTCGCGCAGGTACCACACCACCAGCCCGAAGGCCACGAAGAGCCCACCGAACATCACGGCCATCTGCTGCTTGTGCGTCACGCCCACGGCCCTGGCCCCGCCGGTGGTGGTGTAGACGATCACCAGCGTGCCGATGAACACGCAGGTCCAGCTGAGCGGCCAGTGCAGCACCTTGCTGAGGATGATGCTGGGCGCGTAGATGGTGATGCCGGCCGCCAGCCCGCGCTGGATGAGGAAGAGCCCCGCCGTGAGCAGCCGCGTGCGCGCATCGAAGCGCTTGCCGATGAACTCGTAAGCGGTGTACACCTTCCACTTGTAGTAGAGCGGGATGAACACGCGGTTGATGACCAGCATGGCCAGCGGCAGCCCGAAATAGAACTGCACGAAGCCCAGGCCGTCGAGGTAGCCCTGACCCGGTGTGCTGAGGAAGGTGATCGCGCTGGCCTGCGTGGCCATCACGCTGAGCCCTACTGCCCACCAGCGTTCATCGCCGCCGCCGCGCAAGTAGCTCTCGCTGCTGGTCTCCCGCCGCGTCCGCCACACGCCATAGCCCACGATGAAGCCGAGGGTGCCGAGGAGGATGAGCCAGTCGAGAGGGTGCATGCCGGAAAAGCTTCAAGCCGCAAGGCTCAAGCTAAGAGCTTCAATATGGGAACGCATGCGCTTGTTACTTGAAGCTTGAGCCTAGTGGTTTGAAGCTTCATTTAGTTTCCCTCTTTGAGAGCAAATTCGCGAACAGCCGATAAGCTCCCGGCACACCCGCCGGCAACTGCCGGAAGAAGCTGATGCCCGTGTAGATGAAGCGGCCCTTGCCATGATCGCAGGTGATGAGGCCTCCGGTGAGCGGTTGTTCGCCGGGATCGTTCCACGCGATGAGCGGCGTGTACTTGTCGCCGAGTTCGCCGGCGAAGTAGAGGCCGCGTTCCTGCACCCAGCCTTCGAAGTCAGCGGCGGTGATCGCGTTCGGTGTGGTGAGCAGCGGGTGCTTGGGATCCAGGAAGGTGGGCGGCGCCTCCTCCACGGTCACGCGGTCGCGGGTGATCTTGAAGGGGTGGGGGCCGAGCGTGCTGGGGTCGATCTGAAAGTCCTCCACACCGGAGACCGAGAAGCGCGGCGTGGTGTTGTACTGTACGATCAGCGTGCCGCCTTCGGCCACGTATTGCAGCAATAGCGGGTGCAACTCCTTCATGCCCTTGGTGGCGTTGTAGGCGCGGATGCCGGTGACGATGGCGTCGTACTTCTTCAGTTCTTCCAACGAGTACTGTCCCGCTGAGCCCGCCGAAGCGTCTATGTACTCTACCACCACCCCGAGCTGTTCCAGGGCCTGCGGCACCTCATCCCCTGCGCCCTTCACGTAGCCCACGCGCTTGGCGGTGGTGGTCACATCCAACGGCACCAGCTTCACCTCGGCGGGCGTGTAGTACACCTGGGGCATGATGTGTGGATAGTCGATCTCGTGCAGCGTGCGGTCGGCGGTGCCCTTGGGGCCGGTGAAGGTGAACTTGGCCGGACCTGCCTGTGCGTTGCCTTCAGGCTTCAGGGAGAAGGTGAAGGACTGGCGCTCGTTGCGTTTGTTGATGGTCACCGGCCAGGCATCCCGGCTGGCGATCCAACCTGCGGGCGGCACCATACTCACTTGGCCAACGAGGCTGTCCGTAAGCGCTTCCACCTCCACGGTGATGGTCTGCTGTCCGCCTCGTGCGATGAGGTTGTCCACTTCCGGGATCACTGAGGCTACTGGCGTTACATACACCGGGCGGATGCGTTCGCCAGCCACTCGGTCGACCCATTTGTAAGTGGTAGGAACACGCGGATGAACCTGCGTCCCGCCATTCATGCTGATGTGTGGCACCGTGAGCAGAAGTGGTTCGCCTATAGCGCGTCCGATCAAATCTGTCCGTTCAACATGGTGCAACCCTGCATGGGGCTTCACCAGCCAGTAGGGCTCGTCCACCCCATCGGGAACAGGGAGCGTCTTGCCTCTGGACACCGTAAGATTGAGGAGCAAGGTGTCGTCCAATCGTATGTATGGAGATCCTTCACTGGCGGGGACTTGGATCGTCTCAAGCACGACATGCGTTTCATTGCGCTTTGTCGCCGTTACGGTGGTGACAGGTTTGTCTCGCAGCGCGACGAATTTCGCTTGACCCAATGCTTCCGCAACAACACCTGAACACGCCGCGAGCAACAACCTTATCTCATCTTGCTTGACGTAGACCTGCTTGCGGACCAGCACATCATAGTTCCGTCCTTCGAGCCGCTTGAGCAATCCCGTGAGGTCATCAATGGACCGTTCTGGATAAGCTGGGCTGAATGAGCTCTTTACAGCTTCGATCTTCTCGACGATGTCCTCCGCATGGTCCACCCGCCCCCACGTCATATCGATCCCCTCGAAGATGTCCTTCGTCTTCGGCCGGTCGCCCTTCACCAGCTTCAGGTACTCCAGTTGCTCCCCCCGCGTTTCCGCTGCGCCGAAGCCCTGGCTCTTGTGCATGCTGCGGCTGCGCCCGGCGATCTCGGTGTAGCTCAGGCCCAACAGCGGGTCGTAGCCGCCCACGTCCACGCTGAACCAGTCAGGGTCGTTCTTCGTGATCTCGGCCAGGTCCTTCTTCCACCAGGCGCTGCCGTTGAAGAAGAGGCGGCGCGGCTGCCACACCTCCAGCCCTTGTTCCAATTGCTCCGGAAAGGCTTTAGGATCACCGGCCAGGTCGAAGGCCTCTTCGGCGAGAATGGCGCTGGCCTCGTGGTGGCCGTGCCCCGCGCTGCGGTCGGGCGCGAAGCGGGTGATGATGATGTCCGGCCGGAACATCCGGATCACGCGCACCACATCGCTCAGCACTTCCTGTTTGCCCCATTTCTCGAAGCTCTCGGCCGCGCTCTTGCTGTAGCCGAAATCCACGGCGCGGGTGAAGAACTGCTCGCCGCCGTCGATGCGCCGCGCCTCCAGCAGTTCCTGCGTGCGGATGATGCCCAGCGCGTCGCCCAGCTCGGGCCCGATGAGGTTCTGCCCGCCATCGCCGCGCGTGAGGCTCAGGTTGCCGGTGCGCACCTTCTTGCCGTTGGCCAGCCAGGCGATCAGGCGCGTGTTCTCGTCATCGGGGTGGGCCACGATGTAGAGCACGCTGCCCAGCACGTTGAGCTTCTGCATGCGGTGCAGGATCTCGGCGGCGTGGGGTTGTGCGGGGGGGCGCTGGGCGAA
>JAEUSY010000045.1 GCA_016788295.1 Flavobacteriales bacterium | reverse complement strand
AGCCAGCGCGAGAAGGAGTACGTGCCGTTGGAAGAGGCGCGCGCGAAGAAGTTCATGATCGACTTTGCCAACGAGCCGCCCGTAACGCCCAAGAGCACCGGCATCTTCACCTACCGCAACTACCCGCTGGCCGAGCTGGTGTCCTACATCGACTGGACGCCCTTCTTCATGGCCTGGGAGCTGGCCGGCAAGTTCCCGCGCATCCTCGAGGACGAGGTGGTGGGCAAGCAGGCCACGCAGCTCTACGCCGATGCCCAGCAGATGCTCGACCGCATCGTGAAGGAGCAGTGGATCCAGGCGCACGGTGTCGCAGGCGTCTGGCCGGCGAACACCATCGATCACGACGACATCGCGCTCTACGGCGATCCGGCCCGCACCAAGGTGGTCGGCCGTGTGCACACCCTCCGCCAGCAGAGCAAGAAGGCGCCCGGCGTGCCCTACCTCGCCCTCGCCGACTTCATCGCCCCGGCCGGCACGCCCGATTTCCTCGGCGGCTTCGCGGTGAGCGCCGGCCACGGCGTGGACGAACGCGTGAAGCGCTTCGAGGCCGCGCACGACGACTACAGCGCCATCCTGCTCAAGGCCCTGGCCGACCGCTTGGCCGAGGCCTTCGCCGAGAAGTTGCACGAGGTGGTGCGCCAGGAGCTCTGGGGCTACGAGACCGTTCGCCTCACCAACGAGCAGCTCATCAAGGAGGAGTACCAGGGCATCCGTCCGGCGCCGGGCTACCCCGCCTGCCCCGACCACACCGAGAAGCCCGAGATCTTCCGCCTGCTCGACGCCACCAAGCACACCGGCATCACCCTCACCGAGAGCCTGGCCATGAGCCCGGCGGCGGCGGTGAGCGGCTGGTACTTCGCGCACCCGCAGGCCAAGTACTTCGGCGTGGGCCGGGTGGCCAAGGACCAGGTGGAGGACCTGGCGCGGCGCAAGGGGCAGCCCGTGGAGTGGATGGAGAAGTGGCTGGGGAGCAACCTTGCGTACTGAACCCTTCGGTCGCCTTCTGCGTACGAAGGCCCCGAACGGATGGAACGCCACGTCATTTCGCTATTGACCTTGGTCGTGGGCAACATGCTCATGGCACAATCACCTGCGGGTCTTACGCAGGAGAACGGTGACTGCACCGGGGCCATCGTCATTACCGATTCGGTGTACCGCCAGCCCTCGGCGGTGCGCGGCTTTGGCAACAAGCTCGAGATCAAGGAGAACCCCAAGGAGGACCTGCAATGGTTCGAGCGCGAACACCACTCCACGTGGTACAAGTTCCGCAGCCCGGCGAACACCACGCTCACCTTCGAGATCATTCCCGATAACATCGAGGACGACATTGACTTCGTGGTCTTCCAAGGCGCCATTCCGGGCATATGCGACAAGATCGCCACCAAGCAGGTGCAGCCTATCCGCAGTAATATCAGCCGCAACGACAAGAGCAACCGTTCCATTTGCGGCCTGCGCAAGGATGCCGCGAACGACTTTGTGCGAAGCGGTGTAGGAAGCAGTTTCAGCAGGGCCATGGAGGTGAAGCAGGGCGAGCTGTTCTACCTGGTGATCGACTACCAGGACCGTCCGCTGGCCGGCTACACCATTCGTTTCCATTACGACCCGCCACCACCACCGCCCGAGCCGGAGGAGACCGTGGAGGAGAAGAAGCAGAAACAACAGCTGGTGATCAACGTGGTTGATGCCAAGACCGGAAAACCGATCGATGCCACACTGACCATTGACGGCATGCTGTTCGACAAGGTGGTGGAGGCCAAGGGCAAGAGCACCTACAACTACGAAATGGACATGTACCGCAACCTGAAGATCGGTTGCGTGCGCAAGGGTTACATGTTCCAGACCGTTCGTGTGAAGGGTAGTACTGATCCGGTATGTACCGTTGAGGTGAAGATGGTGCCCATTGCACCCGGCGAGCGCGTGGTGCTTGACGATATCCGCTTCGTGGGCAACGAGGACAAAGTGATGCGCCAATCAGAGGCGTCGCTGCTGATCCTGCTTCGGTTCATGCAGGAGAACCCGAAGGTGCGTATCGAGATCGAAGGCCACGTGAACGGTCCCACCTTCAAGAACAAGAAGGAGTTCATCGATCTGAGCACCTCGCGTGCAAAGACCGTGTATGACTTCCTGCTGGTGAACGACATCGAGCCCGAGCGAATCTCTTACGTGGGCCTCGGCAACTCGCAGATGTTATATCCCGAGCCCAAGAACAAGGAGCAGAGCGAGGCTAACCGCCGGGTGGAGATCAAGGTGTTGGGCCTGTGAGGTCACCATCCGCCACCGTAGCTCACCGCTCGTCATAACGCGCTTTCAGGCCCCACAGCGCCGGGTACTTTTGGTTCCTTCCGGGCCGTTCGCCCGGAGCATATCCTCGGAACCATGCGCTACCTCTTGTTCGTGCCGCTGTTTTTTACCGTGCTCGTTGCCCAGGCCCAACAGGTGTTCACCCTTGAACAATGCCTGAAGCTGGCCGAGCAGCGCAACCTCGCCGTGGTGAACGCCATGTTGGATGCGGAGATCGCGGACCGCGACCACGATCAGGCCTATTGGGACCTGGCACCCGACCTGAACGGTGTGGCCACCCATGGCTACAACTACGGCCAAACGGTGGACCGCTTCACCAACACCTTCGCGAACGACCGGGTACGCACCAACAACCTGTACCTGCAAAGCACCATGGTGCTGTTCCAGGGCCTGCGTAAACAGTACCGCATCCGTCAGGCCGGGCTGGATTCCGAGGCCGCCGACAAGGCCGTGGAAGTGGCGCTGAACGACATGCGCGTGGAACTGGTGCAGGCGTTCCTGGATGTGCTGGGCTTGCGCGAACGCATCAAGGCGAGCGAGGCACAGGTGGCCAACACACGCGAACAGATCGCCCGTACCGAGGCCTTGGTGGAAGGTGGACGATTGGCGCGTGCCGAACTGCTTACGCTGCAGGCCCAGTTGGCACAGGAGGAGTTCAACGTGACCGATGTGCGCAACCAGCACGATCAGCGCAAGCTCGCGCTCGGTCGTGCCATGCAGCTCGATCTGCAGGACATCTACACGTTCGATATCGTGGCACCGGCCATTGAGGGCGTGTCCATTATAGAACCCACGGCATCCGCGGAACGCGTGCTGGAGAACGTGCTCGCGAACAACCCGGCGTACAAACGTGCCGAGCTGAACGTGGCGAGTTCGGAGCAGGCCCTGTCCATTGCGCGTGCGGGCGTGATACCCTCGCTCAGTTTCAACGCAGCGGCCGGTAGTGGATACTCGGGCCTTACCCAGCGCACGGTGGGCGAGCCGGTGCAAGGGGCGCCCATTCCGGTGGGGGCCACGGCCAGCGGCGAACTGGTGTTCGTGCCCAACGAGATCAACACGTTCGAAACGGTGCCTTTCGGCGATCAGCTGGAGCAGAACTTCAACCAGTCGGTGAGCCTCACGCTGAGCCTGCCGATCTTCAACAACATGACCAACCGCAACCAGATCGCCCAGGGTCGCATCCGTGCTGAGCAGTCGCACAACCGCATGCTCGCCGTTCGCAACGACCTGCAACGGAACGTGCTGGATGCATTGGTGGCCCAGCGCGCGGCCTTCCGCCAGTTCCAGTCGGCCACCAAGGCCGTGGAAGCGGGCACCCTGGCCCTGGAGTATGCCGAGGAGCGGTTCGCTCAAGGGGTGATCACCTCCATTGAACTGAGCGCGGCCAAGGCCCAGTTGAACCGAAACCAGGCGGAGCAGATCAACGCGAAGTACCAGTATGTGATGGCCAGCAAGTACCTGGACATCCTGCAGGGCATTCCCGTTACGCTGTGATCCATTTGGTGGTCCCGTCCGGCTGCGGTTCCTTCGCGCCATGCCGTTGATCCTGGCCATCGAGACCGCCACCAAGCTGTGCAGCGTCGCCGTTGCACGTGATGGGAAGGTGCTCGCCCTGTGCGAAGTGGACAGCGAACGACATGCGCATGCCGAAAAGGTGAACGTGTTCGTTGCCGAGGTGATGGCCGAGGCCGGATATTCCCTGAAGGACCTCGATGCCGTGGCGGTGGGCATTGGGCCGGGCAGCTACACCGGATTGCGGATCGGGCTCAGTGCAGCGAAGGGCCTGTGCTATGTGTTGGGCATTCCGCTGATCGGGATCAACACGTTGCACACCATTGCCCGTGCAGCATTGGCCGAAGCACCGTTGTTCACGGGCGATGTGTGGGCCATGGTCGATGCACGTCGCATGGAAGTGTTCGCGCAGCCACATGATGCAAGCGGTTCAGCACTGGCGCCGCATGCACCGCTCATCCTCTCACCGGAATGGGCCGCAGAGGCGCACGTGCTTGTTTGTGGCGATGGCGCTGACAAGGCAACGGAGCTTTGGTCCTACGCGCCGAACGTGATACACCTGCACGGGGTTCGCCCCACTGCTGCCGCCATGTTCGCCGAAGCGGAACGCCGCATGGCCAATGGGCAGTTCGATGATCTGGCCTACCTGGTGCCCGACTACGGCAAGGCGGCGAACGTGACGCAACCGAAGAAACGAGCGGTTTAGAAGCCCGCGAGGATCGCCAACAGCGCGATCACCGGCACAGTGCCTTCCACTTGCAGGATGGCATCGCCCTTATTGGCAAAGGGGCCTTCGGCGAGGAACACCAGGTTGCCTTCCAGCACGAACGCAGCATCGCCCTTGGTGCAGAACGCGCCCATGCACCTGAAGATCTTGTTCCCTTCGATCAAGAGCACGCCCGTGCCACGGCTGCAGAAGGGACCTGCGCAACGGTACAGCTTGTTGTCCTCGCTGAGGTAGGCACCGGGTCCACGGCTGCCCATTCCATCGTTGGTGCGGAACACCTGGTCGCCATTGACCACGAAGATGCAGGCACCCAGTGAGCCGAATGGCCCACAGGCCTGATAGATGCGCCCGTTCTCCACCACGTAGGCCACATCGCCGGGTGTGCCGAAGGGGCCGTAAGCCCAACGCACCAGCCCGCGCTGCGCGGAAACGCCGAGCGCCGCACAGAGCAGGAGTATCAGGGTCGGGAACCTCATGGTCGTTGTGCCACGTTGCCGCGCTCCGTGGTGAACTTGATCACGTGGATGGTGCCCGTTGAAAGGTCCTTGGTGAGACGTGCGGTCAGCAGCATGGTGTTGGCCTCGTACAGGTATTCCTCGCGTTCCACCTGGCGCTGATCGTGCCAGAGCTCGCCTTCGATCACATTGCCGGCGGCATCGTAGCGCCACACACGGCGCGTGGTGCGTGCTTCGGCCAGGTCGGGTTGCTCCACGCGCTCGGCCAAACGGCCTTTGTCATCGTAGCGGAAGGTGATGCGCGAGCGTCGGTTGCTGATGAGGTAGCGGTCCTCGATGGAGCGGAGGTAACCCAGTTTGTCCTTGCTGAAGACCTGTTCGCGGAAGGGCAGGCCCAGGTCGTTGGTGTAGATGCGCTTGTACACGGAGTCGTTCACCGTTTCGTAGCGGTAGTGCTCGTCGCTGATGGCGGTCACCGTGCCGGGCACCAGGTCATAGCGGTCGGTACCCAGGTTCTCAATGCGGCTGTACGTCTCGCGTACCACACGGCCCTGGTCGTCCAGTTGCATGTCATAGGCGAAGTGCCCGCCCAGGTCGTTGCGCAGGCGCCGGGTGGTGTGGCCCTGTGCATCGTAGGTAAAGCGCACCGATGCCGTATCGCGGCCGGTGCCCGGGTTGCCATAGCTGTGGTTGGCGTAGGTGGTGCGGCCGCTGGCATCGAAACGGTACAGATGCTTTTCGCGCTGCTCGCGCATGGGCTCGTTGTCGCGTTTGATCATGCGCTGGCCTTGGATGGCCGTGATGCCGTTGCGCGCAATGAACTTCTCGTTGAAGACCAAGGCTCCGGGGTCGTCCGTGCCTGGAAGCACCAGCAGAGCTTGCGCCGATAGCAGGAGGGGCGCGAACAGCAGGGGCAGGAGGAGGGAGCGGTGGTTCATGGAAGCTGTTTCAAGGCCTCGTTCACGGAAGTGACGGGCAGTTGACAGGCTTTGTTCACGCATACAAAGATCGTGCTGGTCGGTAGGAATTTCCCTTGGAGCAACGGCAGTTCACCGCGATCCGTGCCTCCGAGGAACAAGGCATTGGGCACGTAATGCTGTCCGAACGATCGGCGTAGCGCAAGGGCGTCGGGACCTGTGATCGCGATCTCCGGTAGGGGATGGGTCTGCCATTGCAACAATTGGCCCCAGTTGCTGTGGCCGCTCGGGTTGCCTGTCAGTTGCTGGCCCATGGCCTCCAGCATCCGCTCGCTCAGCTTCAGGTAGCGGGCGTCGTCGTATAGGCGACCCAGTCTGAACAAGGCCTTGGCCATGCTGGAGTTGGAGGCGGGGATCACCGAATCCACCATCTCGCGGTGGCGTGTGATCAGAGGCGGGTCAAGTTCACTGGTGAAATGGAAGAGGCCTGACGATCGGTCATGGAAATGGCGGATGGCATATTCCGCGAGCGATAGTGCTTCCTGCAGCCAGCGCTCCTCGAAGGTGGCTTCGTAAAGCCCTACCAAGGCTTCCATGGTGAAACTGAAGTCCTCCAAGTAGCCATTGATGGTGGAACGGCCAGCCTTGGTGCTGTGCCAGAGGCCACCGTCCGGTTTGCGGCAAAGCCGGAGAAGGCTGTCCATGGCGGTGCACGCAAGTTCCAACCACTCGGGCTGTGCGAAGGCCAGGGCGGCATCGCGATAGGCGCTGATCATCAGCGCGTTCCAGCTCGTAAGGCATTTGTCGTCGAGGCCGGGTGGCGTGCGCTTCCGGCGGGCGGCGAAGAGCGTGGTGTTGATGGCCGCGATGCGTGCCTTGAGCTCCTGCTCGTCGATGCCGAAGGTGGTCGCGAAAGCAGCATCGTCCGTGGCGCGCATCAGGATGTAGCGCCCGTGTTCCCAATGCCCCTTGTCGTTCACTTGGTAATACGCGGCGGCCAGGTCGTATTCCGCACCCAGGAGCTGCTGCAGTTCATCGCGGGTCCATACGTAGTACAGCCCTTCCTCGCCTTCGGTATCTGCATCCAGTGCGCTGTGGAAGAGGCCTTCGGCGCTGGTCATTTCGCGGGCAATGAAGTCCAGCGTCCGTTGCACTGTGGCGCGGTAGAGGGGCTTGCCGAAATGCAGGAAGGCTTCGCTGTACAGGCTCACGAGCTGCGCGTTGTCGTAGAGCATCTTCTCGAAGTGCGGCACCTTCCAAAGCACATCGGTGCTGTAGCGGGCGAAGCCACCACCCAGTTGATCGAAGAGCCCGCCCAGGGCCATGCGGTCCAACGTGAGCTCCACATGCTGCAGCAGTTCTTTGTCCCTGCTCAACACACCTTGCCTCAGCAGGAATTGGTAGTTGTTCGGCAGCGGGAATTTGGGCGCACGGTCAGCTCCGCCGTGCGTGCGGTCGAAGTGGGGCTGCCACGCTGTCACCATGGCATCCAGTGTGTTCCGGTCGAAGGGCGTGGCGTTGTCCGATGGCTCCACCAGATCGGTGGCCACCAGGCCCAGCCTGAGCTTTTCGCCGTATTGCACCACGCGTTGTGGTTCACGCTGCCAGGTGGCGTTCAGGTCGGTGAGCACCTGGCTCCACTGCGCCGGTGGAAAGTAGGTGCCGCCATAGACCGGCCTGCCATCGGGCAGTGTGAAGCAGTTGAGAGGCCAGCCTCCGCGCCCGGTAATGAGCTGCACGGCGGTCATGTACACATGGTCAACGTCCGGGCGCTCTTCCCGGTCCACCTTGATGCACACGTAGTTCGCGTTCATCAGCTCTGCCATGGTCGGTTCCTCGAAGCACTCGCGTTCCATCACATGGCACCAGTGGCAGCTGCTGTAGCCTATGCTCACCAGCACAAGCTTGTTCTCGGCCTTGGCCTTGGCGAACGCCACATCGCCCCAGGGATACCAGTCCACCGGGTTGCGGGCGTGTTGCAGCAGGTATGGGCTGGTCTCGTGGATGAGCCGGTTGGGTTGCCCGTTACTTTGGTGCGCTGCCATGGACCCTCAAAGGAACATCCCCCTGCGCCCGACCGAACGGCCGTCGGGGCGGTACCATCAACAGCCGCAAGTGAAGGGCGGCGGGCGCGAGCTCTATTGGCCGGGTACCTTGATGGCACTGGGCATCTTCGTGGCACTGGGCAGCCTGTACACGGTGGCCCCATGGACGCTGATCGCCCCCGATCACCTGTTCCGCGGGTTACTGCTGTTCTGTTTCGTGGGCAACCTGTGGCCTACAGGGGCCAGTGGCCTCCGCTGGGGCATGGAACGGTTGGAATGGTTCCTGTTCAACCTGCTGGCAGTTGGACCTTTGCTCACCAGCCTGTTGCTGTGGCTCAATTTTTTAGGCCACGGCCCCGTGACCACCACGGAACATGGCGTGGCCGAGGTGGAGCTGGGCGGCACCACCCTGTACTACCGGTTCACCGACGACTTCCTCGCTGAACACCCCTTTGCCCGAGCCACTTACCGCGACTGGTACCCCATTGTGGGCGACCGCATGCGGGTGAGCACGGCCGACGGATTGTTCGGCGTGCCCGTGGTGGTGAAAAAAGAGCCGTTCGTATCAGCGCCCTGAGCGCAGGTCGATGGTTTCCTCCAGCTCAAAGGGGAAGCGCTTCTTCAGCATGCCCGAACGTCCGGCCACAGTGCCTTTGGCACCCAGCTTCAGTTCGCCGGAAAGTGCCCCGCCCAGCAGCATGAAGAGCACGGCACCACCTTGCAGGTCGGCATGCAGGTATACCGGGTAGACCTTGGTGCTTTTTCGGTCCAGCACCAGGGCCGAATCGAGCAGGCCCTTTCCAACAAAACGGTCGTTCAGGTAAAGGTCCACATCCGGGTCCTCCACATGGATCTTGAACCCGTTGGGGTTGTTCACCAGCGCATCGACCCGCAAAGCCACTTGTTTGCCGTCCATTCGAAGCACTTCCACGTTGGTGATGTCCTTCAGCTCCACCTCGTCATAGGAGGAGCAGGACGCCAACAGCAGGACCGCCGAGGCGACAAGGGGCAGAAGAGCGGTGTTCGATCGGAAAGCACGCATGGTGCACCGGTTGGCAAACGCCGTACCGCTTCCCGGCTCAAGCCTTGCGGCCGCTGGCTGCGAAGTGGTGGAAGAAGCGCGGGATGGAGCGGATGCCTTGGAAGTAGTTGAACACGCCGTACTTCTCGTTGGGGCTGTGGATGTTGTCGCTGTCCAGTCCGAAGCCGAAGAGCACGGTCTTCAGGCCCAGTTCGGCTTCGAAAAGTGCCACGATGGGGATGGAGCCTCCGCCGCGGGTGGGGATGGGCTTCTTGCCGAAGGTCTCTTCCATGGCCTTGGCCGCCGCCAGGTAGGCGGGGCTGTCGATGGGCGTTACGGCCGCTTCACCACCGTGGTGGGGCTTCACCACCACCTTCACGCCTGGCGGCGCGATCTTCACGAAGTGGTCCTGGAAGAGCTTGGTGATGGTGTCGCTCTTCTGATCGGGCACCAGGCGCATGCTGATCTTGGCGTAGGCCTTGGAGGGTAGCACGGTCTTGGCGCCTTCACCGATGTAGCCGCCCCAGATGCCGTTCACGTCCAACGTGGGGCGGATGCTGCTGCGCTCCTCGCTGGTGTAGCCTTTCTCGCCGCGCACGGCGTCGATCTGCAGGTCTTTCTTGTAGTCCTCTTCGTTGAAGGGGGCTTCGGCAAGGGCTGCGCGCTCGGCGGCGCTCAGTTCTTGCACGGCATCGTAGAAACCGGGGATGGTGATGCGACGGTCAGCATCGTGCAGGCTGGCGATCATCTCGCACAGGGCGTTGATGGGGTTGGCCACAGCGCCGCCATAGACACCGCTGTGCAGGTCGCGGTTGGGGCCGGTCACCTCCACTTCCAGGTAGCTCAGGCCGCGCAGTCCGGTGTTGATGCTGGGCACATCATTGGCGATCATGCTGGTATCGCTGATCAGCACCACATCGGCAGCGAGCTTCTGTTTGTTGTTGGCCACGAACAGGCCCAGGTTGTCACTGCCCACTTCCTCCTCGCCTTCGATCATCACCTTCACATTGCAGGGCAGGCCGCCGGTCCTCATCATGGTCTCCACGGCCTTCACATGCATGTAGAACTGGCCCTTGTCGTCGGCACTGCCGCGGGCATAGATCATGCCGTCCTTGATCACGGGGTCGAAGGGGCCGCTGTGCCAAAGGTCCAGAGGGTCAGGGGGTTGTACATCGTAGTGACCGTACACCAGCACGGTAGGCAGCTTGGGGTCCACGATCTTCTCGCCGTACACGATGGGGTGGCCGGCGGTGGGGCATACCTCCACCTTGTCCAAGCCTGCCTCTACCATGCGCTGCTTCACGGCCTCTGCACAGAGGGCCACATCAGCCTTGTACTTGGGGTCGGCGCTCACGCTGGGGATGCGGAGCAGGTCGAGCAGTTCGTTCAGGAAGCGGTCCTTGTTGGACTCGATGTAGGTGTCGATCGCTTGCACAGTGTTGGGATTCACGGGTGAGGGTGCGAAGATAACCGGTGGCCCTCGGAAGGGGGGGGAGGCAACCTTTCCACTGTTCGATGGGTCATGGTATCAACTGAACACGTATTTTTCAACACGTTTTCCCACCTATCGGATGCTGAAACGACTACTCTTACCCTGCCTCGTGACCCTACTGGGCAGCGCCAGTGCCAGCGGACAGTTGGTGGTGAATGGCACACAGACGGCCCAGCAGTTGGTGCAGAACGTGTTGTTGGGAGGTGGTGTCACCGCGTTCAATGTGCGGTACAATGGAGTGCTCAATCCACCGCTTCCTCAGGTGGGCAGTGGTTCGTTCACGGCCAACGGCACCAACCTCGGGTTGGCATCGGGTGTATTGCTGAGCACTGGTACCATTGCCAATGCGGTCGGTCCGGCCACGAATTTCTCCGGCGATATGAATGGTACGGGCTCTGACCCCGACCTGGTGAACATCTCGGGAGGCACCATCAACGACCGAGCGGTACTGGAGTTCGATTTCATCCCCACCGGTGATACCCTGCGCTTCCGCTATGTGTTCGCATCGGAGGAGTACCCCAATTTCGTGTGCAGCTATAACGATGCGTTCGGCTTCTTCCTGAGCGGGCCCGGTATCTCTGGTCCATTCACGGGCAATGCAGCCAACATCGCGCTCATTCCCAACAGCACCACGCCGGTCACGATAAATTCGGTGAACAACGGCTACAATAATGTGCCCACCGACCCCACGTGCCCCGCTGTGAACCCACAGTATTACGTGAACAACAGTAATGGGACCACCATCGCCTACAACGGGTTCACCGTGGTGCTCACGGCCTTCGCTTTGGTGGAGTGCGGGCAGACCTACCATATCAAGCTTGCCTTGGGCGATGCATTGGACACCAGTTATGATTCAGGTGTGTTCCTCGAGGCCGGCAGCTTTGCCAGCACAGGACAGGTCGAGGCCGGCCTTACCAATGGCGTAGGCATCAACGGTGATACAATGCTTGAGGGATGTGGTCCTTATGAGATCGTGTTCACCCGATTGGGTGATGTGAGTGAAGCGGATACGGTCAGCATCATCATCGCTGGCACGGCCACGCCCGGTGTGGATTATTCGCCTGCGTTACCCACCGAGCTGATCTTCCCGGCCGATCAACAGAGCGTGAGCTTGTTCGTTGATGTGCCCATGGACGCTGATGTTCAGGAAACCCTGCTTGTTCAAGTGGAACAATTGGTGGAATGTGCCGGGGTGGTGATCCAGACCCTGTTCACCTTCTACATCGACAGCCCACCACCTTTGGATGTTTCCTTGAACGACCTCAACAGCGTGTGTGGTCAGGTTAACGTTTTGTCGCCCACGGTCACCGGTGGCATTGGTGACTACACGTATTTGTGGAGCACGGGAGAGACCACACCTACCATCAGCGTGTCGCCTGGCGTTACCACAGACTATTCCGTTACGGTGAATGATGTTTGCGGTGTTGCGGAGGTGGTGGAGAACATGACCATCACGTTGCCGATCTACCCGCCGCTGGAGATCACGGTCAGCCCAGAGACCCTCATCCCCTGTCTCGGCACCGGACCCATTGAAGTGACCAGTGCTGTGGGGGGTAACGATGTGTTCACCTACAACTGGACGGCCAACGGCGCCTTCGTCGGTAACACGGCCATTGTCAACGTACCCGCCGGCCCCCCCACGTGGTATATCGTAACAGTGGGCGAGGGGTGTGGCACTTCGGTCCAGGACAGTGTGCTGGTCGGCACCGAACCACTTCCACCGATAGTGGTCACTCTTTCCGATGATGTGACCGTGATCTGCCCGGGCGATACCACGGAAGTGTCAGTTGTCGCCGTGACTGGCGGGAATGGGGTCTACACCTATCAATGGGCCAATGAAAGCGGGTTCGTTCTGAGCACGACCGATGCGTTGGAGGTTGGTGTGCCAACGGATCAGGCCTATACGGTCACCGTGGCGGACCAGTGCGGTTATGTGGGTTCTGCCGTGGTCAACACACTGCTGCCGAACTACGCCCCGTTCGAGCTATCGGTTCCTTATGACATGATCATCTGTGCTGGAGAGTCCGCTGAGCTTTTTGCAGAGGTCACAGGTGGCTCCGGCTACTACACGATACTTTGGAATGGCCCCGATAGTCTTTCGGACCCCATTCAGTATGTGTCACCCGATGAGGACACCGAGTACATCGTAACGGTCACGGATCGTTGCGGTGCCCAACGCACGGACGATATCGTGGTGGCTGTTGAGCACGTGTTCACCAGCATCGTGGTCACCAACAGGGGGCAGGATGATTGGTACCTCCAAGCGGCCACGCTACCCTATGCCCGCAACTGGATCTGGGAAATGGGCGATGAGCCCGAGACGATCTACCGTGACCATGAGGTCTATCACAGCTACCTGGACCTGGAGGACCACTGGGTAACGCTGAAGATCGTGACACCGAACGGGTGCCCGGGCATCGATTCAGTGCTGCTTCGTGCCCCGGCGCATATCTACTTCCCCAACGCCTTCACGCCCGATGGCGATGGCATTAATGACGATTTCGGCCCTGTGGGTCACGATATCAGCGTGTTCGAGATGAACATCTTCAACCGCTGGGGCGAGCTGCTCTTCACCACCACAAACCCCGCTGCTCGCTGGGATGGTAAGGTGAATGGCTCTGATGTGGCCATGACCGGAGTGTATGTGTACAAGTATCGCGCAGAGGGTCATTACTTTCCGCCCCAGGAAGGCATCGGCCATGTGACGCTGATCAAAGGAACCCAGGATTGAACCAACAACGTGGATAACGTGAGCAAGTACAGAGCGATCGGAGTGGCGCTGGCAGCCACAGCAGTGATGGGCGTTCAGGCCCAGTTGAACGTGACCGTGGACCAGACCCCGCTGCAATTGGTGCAGGATGTGTTGTTGGGTTCGGGTGTTACGGTCTCCAACGTCACTTACAATGGCGTACTGAACCCTGGCACTCCACAGGCCGGCACAGGCGCTTTCACGACGACGGCTTCCAACCTTGGCCTTTCCGCGGGGGTGATCCTCAGTACGGGGTTCGCCCAGAACGTGGGGCAGGGTGCCACGGGTTTCCAAAGTGACCAGCTCGTTCCCAACATCAGCGACCCTGACCTAGTGGCCATTTCGGGCGGCACCATCAACAATGCCGCGGTACTGGAGTTCGACTTCGTTACCACAGGTGACTCCATCAAGTTCCGTTATGTCTTCGGCTCCGAGGAATACCCCGAGTTCGTTTGCTCGTTCAACGATGCCTTCGGCTTTTTCCTGAGCGGACCGGGTATTACAGGGCCCTACACCAACGGGGCGATCAACATTGCCTTGCTGCCCGATGGTGTAACGCCGGTAACGATCGACAACGTGAATAACGGGGACAACAACAACCCTAACGATCCGTTCTGCCCCGCCGTGAACCCCCAGTATTACGTGGACAATGGCACTGGCACCACCGTGGTATATGACGGATTCACCGTTGTGCTGGAAGCCAAACGACAAGTGGAGTGCGGCCAGACCTACCACATCAAATTGGCCATCGGCGATGCCCTTGACCAGGCCTATGACTCGGGCGTTTTCCTGGAGGCAGGTAGCTTCACCAGCACGCCGTTCATCCCGTCATTGTCGCCTGGACCCGGCATTATCGGCACCAACACCATCCAGGAGAGTTGCTATCCTGTCACCATCGACTTCCAGCGCACGGGCACTGGCACCGGCACCGACACCAGCGTGGTGTACATCGAGGTAGGCGGCACCGCCACACCGGGTGTTGACTACACGCCCGCCTTCCCCGATTCATTGGTGTTCCTGCCGGGTGTGACCTCACTGTCCTTCACCTTCAACTGCCCCATTGATAGCGATGGTGAGGAGACGATCATCCTCACGCTGACTTCCGAATCCCCCTGTGCTGGCCAGACAATCACCAACGAGTTCACTTTCTTCATTATCAGTGCACCCACTTTGGTGATCACGGGCGGTAGTGATGTGATACCCTGTCTGGGAAGTAGCACCCTGACACCGGTGGTGCTGGGTGGTTATCCGCCCTATACGATCAGTTGGTCAACAGGTGCCGTTGGGCCGTCGATCACCGTATCGCCACTGGCGCCCACGGTTTACACGGCCACGGTAACGGACGATTGTGGTACCACATCGGTCTCACAGTTCTTTGTTGAACTGACACCCCTGCCGCCTTTGAACATGAACGTGCTTGGCCCGAACTCGTTGGTGGAAGGTTGCGACGAGACCTCGATCAACATCATCCGCCCGCAGGGATCATTGGGACCTGTGGATGTGGTGCTTTCGTTCGCAGGAGGTACCAACGGATCTGATTTTTCGTTGCCTGGCACGGTCACCATCCCGGATGATGTGTTGAACATTTTGGTGCCCTTCCAACCCTTGGAGGATAACCAGTCCGAAGGCCCCGAGAACGTGACCGTTACGGGCACCTACACCGATGCCTGTGGCCGTTCAGTGAGCGCCTCAGTGACGATCACGATCAACGATGCGCCCGTCATTACGCTGATCACGACCGATGTGCTCACCGAGTGCAGCAACGATTCCATCCCGCTCACGGTGCAGGCCTCGGGCGGTGTTGGTTCATTGGACCTGGTGTGGAGCACGGGAGATGAAGGAGCGTTGACCTATGTGCCCATCCTCGCCAGCGGTAGCTACACGGTGACCGCCACGGACGACTGCGGTCGCCAGGCCACCGCCACCGTGGATGTGATCGTTGACTGTGAAGTGATCATCCCCAACGTCTTCACGCCGAACGGCGATGGCCATAACGACATTTGGTTCATCGATGGCATTGCCTACGCCAATAACACGCTGCGCGTCTTCAACCGCTGGGGCCAATTGGTCTATGAGGCCAAGAACTACCGCAACAATTGGAACGGTGGCGATTCGCCTGATGGCACGTACTACTACGAGTTGATCGTGGAACGCAAGAGCAAGCCTTATACGGGCCACGTGACCATCCTACGCAACGGCTGGTAAGACCGAGGAAGCTTAAGAAAGCAGTGAAGAGCCCGTCATTTCGACGGGCTTTTCCATGCCCATCAAATGCAGGATGGTGGGCGCAACATCGGCCAGGATACCGCTGCGCATGGTCCAGTTACGGTCATCGAGCACGATGACCGGGACAGGATTGGTGCTGTGCGCGGTATTTGGCGTGCCGTCAGGGTTCAGGGCCTTGTCCGCGTTGCCATGGTCGGCAATGATCATGAAGGAATAGCCGCTGGCGCGACCGACCTCAACTACTTGGCGGGTGCACCGGTCGGTGGTCTCCACAGCCTTCACAATGGCATCGAACACGCCAGTGTGTCCAACCATATCGGGGTTGGCGAAATTGAGCGCAACGAAGTCCACCGTACCCTTTTGCAGCTCAGCGCAGATGGCGTCCGTAATGCCCTGCGCGCTCATTTCTGGCTGCAGGTCGTAGGTGGCCACCTTGGGTGATGGAAGCATGATGCGCGACTCACCTTCGAATGGACGTTCACGGCCTCCGCTGAAGAAGAAGGTGACGTGCGGATACTTCTCCGTTTCGGCAATGCGGATCTGCTGCTTGCCCGCCTTCGCCACCACCTCACCCAAGGTCATGGGCAGGTCATCCTTCCTGAAGAGCACCTTCACCCCGGTGTACGTAGGGTCGTACTCGGTCATGGTGACATAGTGCAGCCGCAGGGGCTGCATGCCGTGCTCAGGGAACGGCTGCTGGGTAAGCGCCTGGGTGATCTCGCGGCAACGGTCCGTGCGGAAGTTGAAGCAGATCACCACGTCATCAGGTCGTATGGTCGCAAATGGGCCACCATCAGCACCCGTTACCACGAACGGTTCGATGAACTCGTCGGTACGGTCCAGGGCATAGCTGCGTTCAAATGCTTCCAGCGGGTCCGTTATTGGCGTGCCTTTGCCATGCACGAGCAGTTCGTAGGCCTTGGTGATCCGTTCCCAACGCTTGTCGCGGTCCATGGCATAGTACCGGCCAACTACGCTGGCCACCTGCACCGGAAGGTCTTTCACACCAGCGAGGAAGCGTTGCATGTAGCCCTTGCCGCTCCGGGGGTCCGCATCGCGCCCATCGGTGAACGCATGAACGAAGACCTGTTGCACTCCATGGCGCACGGCCATATGACAGAGCGCTTCGGCATGGGTGCGCATGGCATGCACGCCACCATCGGAGAGCAGGCCCATGAGGTGCAGCCGACGACCGGGTCGTTGCGCAGCCTCGAATGCAGCGCGCAACGTGGGGTCCTGCTCAAGGCTTCCGTCGGAAATGGCCCGGTCGATACGCATCAGGTCCTGGTACACCACACGGCCTGCGCCGATGTTCAAGTGGCCCACTTCGCTGTTGCCCATCTGGCCCGGAGGAAGGCCCACATGCTCCCCATCGGTGAGCAGGGTGGCATGTGGCGCGGTGGCCAACAAGTAGTTGATGAACGGAGTGTCGGCCTTGGCGATGGCGTCGGTGTGGTCACCGGCCCCAATGCCCCAGCCATCCATGATGATCAGGACCACTTTGTGCGGAGCCATCAGCGTGTTGGAAAGGAGGCCGCAAAGATAGACCCCTGTGGAGAGCGCGACCTTACGGAGACCGAGCCTCCCAGTTGCCGCGCCAAGCGCTGAACGATATAGAGGCCGAGCCCCGTGCCTTTAGCCCTGCGTGTTTCCTCGCTGCCCCCGCGATGGAACTTCTCGAAGATGCGTTGCTGGTCGTCCGGAGCGATGCCGGGTCCTTCGTCGCTCACGATCAGTCGCCAACCCTCGGGCCCGGCCACTACCTCCACATCGATGTGCGTGCCTGTGGGCGCGTATTTCGCGGCATTCTCCAAGAGGTTGTCCACGATGCTGCGCAAGGCCTGCTGGTCCGTGCGTGCATGAAGCTTGTCCGGCCCGGATAATGAGACCACATGGTCCTTGGCCATTTGTTGCCGTGCACGACCCACCGCATCCCGCAGTAGGTCCATGACATCGGCCTCTTCAAGATGTAACTCCAAGGCACCTTCCTCTGCCCGTGTGGCAAGAAGCACCTTTTCCGTTAGGTGGGCCAGCCTGTCCGATTCCTCCAACGCATGGCTGCGCAATTGTTCGCGCTGGTCGGCAGTGAGGCCTTCGCGTGCAAGCGTTTGTAGTTGCAGCTTGATGGCCGCGATCGGGGTCCTTAGTTCATGAGAGACGGCCAGGAGGAAGTTCTGCTGTGTACGAGCGAACGCAAGGTCGCGCCGGATGGCCCGGAACGTGAGGAAAAGAACACCCAGGAGGAGAAGTAATAACACGCTCCCTTCGCCCACCACCATCCGCAGGCGTCGCTCGGCATCCAAAGGCGTGTTTGGTCCCATGTCCAAGGCCTGCAATTGAAGGGTAAGGTCCACCACTTCGCGGTCCTTGCGGAGCAGAAGCACGGCCCACCAGATGAACTGCAGCACGATGTAACCGGCCAGTATACCGAACAGGACCAAGGTGCGGCGATGGGAGCGCTGGCGCATGTCCCCAAAGGTAGCCTCTGAAGGTGGCCGTATGTCCGATCCCTTATCTTGTACCGCCCCGCTGATCATGGACCATATCGGTGCTAGGACGTACATACTTGAACGCTTGCGGAACGAGCTTCCCGGAGAGCGCTCGTATCATAGCCTCGAACACACGCTGGATGTCTATGCCAGTGCGATCGACATCGCCGAAAAGGAAGGGGTGGTGGACGAGGAGGACCTGACCTTGTTGAAGACCGCAGCGCTCTATCATGATTCTGGCTTCATCGTGCAAGGTCTTGATCACGAACAGCAAGGATGTGTGCTGGTCCGTGATCATTTGCCCGGGTTCGGTTATTCAGCATCACAGATCCAGCGGATCTGCGATATGATCATGGCCACCCGTATCCCCCAATCACCACGGAACAAGCTCTCGCGGATCCTGTGCGATGCCGACCTCGATTATTTGGGCCGGACCGATTTCAAGCTTATCGGTGACCTGCTGTTCGCTGAGATGCGAACGTTCGGTGTGCTGGCCACGGAGTTGGAATGGAACCAGCTGCAGGTACGCTTCCTCGAGCGGCACAGCTATTTCACGGTGACCAACAAGCGCTTGCGAGAGCCGGTGAAGCAGCAGTACCTCACAGAGCTCAAGCAGTGGTTGAGCGACAATTTGAAATGAAAAAGCCCTCCGAGTTGGAGGGCTTTTCGTTCGTGGTGCCTCCCAGAATCGAACTGGGGACACATGGATTTTCAATCCATTGCTCTACCAGCTGAGCTAAGGCACCGAACTTTGTCCACCAAGGTGCTGGCCTACCGGCGGACGGGCGGCAAAGATAGACAAGTCGATCGATCATGCACACCATTCCTTTGGATCTTGTTCTGGATGTGGGGAATACCCGCACCAAAGTCGGCCTTTTTCGGGGTCGGCGGCTCTTGCGGGCAGGTGTTATGCGGTCCGGTGATGATGGCGCGTTAAAGGAGTTCATGAGCGGGGACCGCCCCGATCGTATCGCGCTTGGTTCGGTGGCGGCCCCCGATCCGAATTGGGAGGTGCACCTGCGGACCATCGCCCCGACCTTCCTGCTTACTGGAGGCTCCAGTGCGCCCCTGAGCAGTACCTATGCCACGCCCCTCACGCTTGGTGTGGACCGGTTGGCCAATGCCGTGGGCGCCAAGGCCATGTTCCCGGGTCGGCCTGTTCTGGCGATCGATCTGGGTACCTGTGTCACTTACGATGTGGTCTCCGCTGATGGGGTGTACCAGGGCGGGGCCATTTCCCCCGGTATGACCATGCGCTCCAGGGCGATGAACGACCATAGTGCCCGTTTGCCACTGGTCGCCCCGGCTGATGATACGGCCCTGATCGGCGTGGACACGAAGACCTCCCTCGCATCGGGGGTGCATTTTGGTATCGTGCACGAGATCCAAGGCTATATCCACCATCTGGCACACCAATATCCCGGAATGGCCGTTGTGCTCACGGGAGGCGATGGTCTGCGGTTCGCCCGCGCCCTTAAAAGTGGCATCTTTGCCCACCCTTTTCTTACCCTTGAAGGTCTACACGCCATATTGCTTCATCAGGGCCATTAGTGTGCTCTGCCTCTTGTGGGCCATCGGTCCGCACCGCGCGCAGGCCCAAGGGCAGCAGGGCAGTGGCACGCCCTACTCGGCCTATGGCTTCGGTACGCTGATCAACTCCCCACAGGTGGAGCAGGCCATGATGGGTGGAACGGGTGTTGCTCTTTCGGACCCGTTCGCGCTCAACTTGGCAAACCCGGCATCCTATCCGGCCTTGGCCCTTACAGATCTGCAGACCTCTGTGGCCATCCGTTTCCTGCGGTTCGACAGTGATGATCGCACGGCCAAGGGCAACCGGATGGACCTGCTCGGGCTTGCGTTGGCCATTCCCTTCGGACAAGGGCGTTGGGGCATGGCATTGGGCATCACGCCATTGAGCGATGTGGGCTACCGTATTACGGACCAAGGGCAGGTGTCCGAAGGTGCTGTCACCTATGAATACAGCGGGAACGGTGGGCTCAACCGAGGCTTCATAGGCTTGGGCCGAACGTTATGGCAGAGCAACGACACCCTTGGCAAAGGCACCAAGGTGAGCTTCGGCGCGAACTTCAATTACCTGTTCGGTTCCATTGAAGAAGCGCGGAAAGCCTATTACCCGCGGGGAACAGGCTACTACAATACGAACGTGGTATCAGAACTTCATGTGTACGATCCCATGGTCGGCATTGGCCTGCAATGGACCAGTGATCTATTGAGCAAGGCGCGCATGCAGCAACGACGCGATGCCCGCCGAAAGCACTTGGCCGCTGTTGATCAGCGTAAGGAACAGGAGTGGCTTGATCAAGGAAAGGACCCCGGCAAGCGCAAAACGGTCAACATGCCCAAGGCGGAGGCCGAAGCTTGGCGCTTCCGGTTCGGATTCACCGCCGATCTGCCCACCAACCTACGGGCCGACTATGACCTTACAGCCACCAATTTCGTTTACACGAACGCCGGAGCCGAGGCCACGGTGGACACGGCCCATATTGTTGGCGGTTCCGTGGGCGAAGTTCACCTGCCGCTGCAGGCTGGTATCGGCTTCACGGTCTTCAACTCGCGTTGGACCATGACCGCCGAATACCGCGTGCGTGATTGGTCTCAGCTTCGCGTGAACGTTGAGGGTTATGACCAGCGTTCCACCCTGCGCACCAGCAGCACCACGGCCTTGGGCTTTTCCTTCCGACCGGCCGGCGATGGCAATGGTTCGTTCGGCGAGCGCATTATCTATCGCGCCGGATTGCGTTATACCGATGATTACCTCGTGGTGGCAGGTGCACCGCTCAGTGAGTTCGGGATGTCCTTAGGCTTCTCGCTTCCTGTGATGATGAACACCACCCGGTCCCGCATCAACTTCGGCACGGAACTTGGCGAACGGGGTACAGGCACCGGCGGAAGTGTACGCGAACGATTCGCAGCCGTGTTCATCGGCATCAGCATTACACCGGACCTAAGAGAACAATGGTTCAAGAAACGACGGATCGAATGAAAACCCTGACCCGCACCCTCACGATCACCCTGGCCGCCATGGCCGTGGCTGGCGTGCAGGCCCAGAGCAAATACGGCGCTACCAAGGAGGATAGCGTTACCTGTGTGCAGAACCTGTCCATGTACCAGGAGTTCATGAAGCAGGAGGCCACCAACAAGGAGGCCTACAACGACGCTTACAGCCCGTGGAAAGAGGCTGTGCGCGTGTGCCCCACTTCCAGCAAGGGCCTTTACCAGAACGGGGTGAAGTTGATGGTCCATTTCATCGATAATGAGAAGGATGCTGCCCGCAAGGCCCGCCTGATCGATTCGCTTTACCTGGTCTATGACCTGCGCATCACCCACTTCGGCGAAAAAGCCTTCGTTCTGGGCCGCAAAGGAGTGGACATGATGGTTTACAGCCCGGATAAGTGCCAGGAGGCATTCAATATCCTGAAGGAGAGCGTGGAACTGGGCGGAGTGAAGAGCGAGGCCGGTACGCTGAGCGGTTACTATCAGGCCCTCAATTGCCTGTACAACAAGGGTGTGGCCACCAAGGACCAGATGCTAGCGGACTACGTGACCATCATGGGCCATATCGAGGCGAACTTGGCCGTTGAAGGACTGAAAGAGTCCACCAAGGAGTATTTCCTGAAGGCCCGTGATCAGGTGAACGGCATGTTCTTCAAGGTAGCCGAGTGTGGGGATATCGGCCGGATCGTGGGGGATATGATCAACGCCAAGCCCGACGACATGGACATGAAAGTGCGCCTGCTGAAGGTGCTGAACGGCAAGGATTGCACGGAGGAAAAGGTGTACCGCACGCTGGCTGAGGACGTGCACCGCGCCAACCCCACCAGCGAGAGCGCATACAGCTTGGGCATGTACCTGGCCAAGCAGAACGATATGTCGGGCGCCCTCAAGTACATGAAGGAGGCCGTTGACCTGTGCAGTGGTTGCAGCGATAAGGTGAAATACCTTCTGAAGGCCGGTCAAGTGGCCAGTGCCAGCGGTAACCACTCCCAGGCCCGCAGCTATGCCAACCAGATCCTGCAGTTGGAGCCCAAGAACGGGGAGGCCCTGATCCTGATCGGCAACGCCGTGGCCGCGCAGGCCGGTGGTTGCGAAGAACCCGATAAGTGGGGCGCTTACTGGCTGGCCTACGATTACTACCAGCGCGCGAAGAGCCTTGACCCCAGCGTGGCTGATAAGGCCGGGGACCGCATGGCCTCAGCAGCTGCCCGTTTCCCCACCCAGAACGAAGCCTTCTTCCATCAGCTCACCGATGGCAAGCCCTACCAAGTGGCTTGCGGTGGCCTGAACGAGAGCACCACGGTCCGCACCCGTAAATAACCAGCATGCATCGCGCTCAACGAGCGATCTTCTTCGGCATTCCCGTCCTTGTGGCGGGAATGTTCGTTTCGTGCAGCAATGATCTGGACAAAGTGGCCGCCATTGAACTGGAGGCCGATTCGCCGGACCGAGTGACCAAGCAGGCCGAGTACCTCTACACCGATTCCGGTCACGTACGCAATCGTCTGCGTGCCGGCCGGATCGCCGAGTGGATCGCCGAGCCTAAACGAACGGAGATATCGGAGGGCCTGGAAGTGGTGTTCTTCGATGCCCAAGGAATGCCGGGCAGCACACTCACCGCGCGCCGGGGCCTTATCCTACCGGGGCAGAAGCGCATGGAGGCCTATGAGAACGTGGTGTTCGTGAATGCCAAGGGCGAGCGCTTGGAGACCGAGCAGATCACCTGGGACCAGGACAGCGCACGCGTGCGCACAGACAAGCCCGTTCGGATACGAAGGGGCGAGGACATCATCCACGGCAACGGCCTTGATGCCACCGAGGATTTCAGCAGTTACACCATCCGCAACATCACGGGCATCCTTTATTTGCCCGCCGATGATACCTTGGCCCGCGATGCGCAAGCTCGGTAGGTTCATGGAGCATTTCTGGTTGGCCGTTGCCATTGGCACCGCCATCGCTGCCATTTGGGTCATTGCCACCGAGGGCTTCGCACAGGGCAGGCAGTGGCTGATCTTCCCGGCCGTGGCATTGGCCATGTTCTGGTTCCGGCGGTTCACCCGCGCCAAGTTGGAGGCGATGGAAGAGCGCCAGAAGGGTCGCTGAACAGGCCGGTCCTATCTTCGCCTGCCCGCACACACCGCGTGCTCCCTGTGTCCGTTACCCCTGCAGACCTTTTCCTGATCCTGGTCTCCATCGCCGTTTCCGCCCTGTGCTCGGGGCTTGAGATCGCGTTCGTTTCCAGCAACAAGCTCTATGTGGAGCTGGAGAAAAAGCGCGGTGCCATCTGGGCGCGGATCGTGGGCACGCTCCTGCAGCGCCCCGGCCGCGTGATCGGGGCTTTGCTCGTTGGCAACAACATCGCCTTGGTGGTCTATGGCCTCATCATGGCCAAAGTGCTGGAGCCTTGGTTGCGCACCCTCGGTTTGGGAGAGGCAGCTGTTCTGGCAAGCCAGACCGTGATGAGCACCCTGCTGATCCTGGTGGTGGCCGAGTTCCTCCCCAAGGCCCTCTTCCGGATCGATCCCAATCGCACCCTCAGTGTTTTCGCACTGCCCCTGATGGTCCTGTACGTGTTGCTTTGGCTGCCCATGATGCTGATGACCGGCATCAGCGAAGTGGTACTCCGGATCTTCGGGGTACAGGCCAGGCCGGGCCAGGTGGTCTTCGGGCGCATCGATCTGGATGAGTTCCTGAAAGAGGTGAGCACCAACCAGCCACGGGAGAAGAGCCTTGATGCCGAGGTGGAGTATTTTCGTAATACACTGGAACTCAGTAGTATAAAGGTGCGCGACCTGATGGTTCCCCGTGCCGAGGTGGAGGCCATTGATGTGGAGGAGACGGTGGAAATGCTGCACAAGCGCTTTGTGGAAACAGGCCTCAGCAAGCTGCTGGTCTACAAGGACAGCATCGACAATGTGATCGGCTATGTGCATGGCTACGAGCTGTTCCGCCACCCCAAGAGCATCCGCGCCGTAATGCGCCCGGTGAACTTCATCCCCGGCACCATGCCTGCGGACGACGTGCTCCAACTCTTCATCAAGCAGCGCAACCATGTGGCCGTGGTGGTGGACGAGTTCGGTGGTACGGCCGGCATGGTCACCATGGAGGACATTGTTGAGACCATTGTGGGCGACATTGAGGACGAGCATGACACTCCCGAGGAGGTCGAGGAGCAATTGGGCCCCGGGGAGTATGTGTTCAGTGCCCGGTTGGAAGTGACTTACCTGCGCGAGAAACACGCGCTGGCATTGCCCGAGAGCGAGGAGTACGACACCTTGGCGGGTTACCTCCTACATGCCACGGGCGAGCTTCCAGAGCAAGGGCAGGTGATCGATCTGCCGCCCTTCCGGTTCACCATTGCCCAAGTGGAGGGCAGCCGCATCGACCTGGTGCGTTTGGAAGTGGTGGACCCCGCTGGTGCTTACCTGCAATAGGTCCTGAGGATCAACGGCATAAAAGGCCCTGCGCCGTGTGAGGCCGGATCCTATATTTGCACCCCTATTCAAAGAAGGTCATGGCAGTCATTGGAAAGATCCGCGAACGTAGCGGCCTGTTGATCGGCATCGTTGGTGGTGCATTGGTGCTCTTCATTCTTGGTGAGCTCCTGAGCAACCGTACCATGGGCCGCAAGGACCAGGCCTTGGGCACGGTCGGTGATGAGGAGATCGGCGTCGTGGCCTTCGAACAGCGTGTGAACGATGAGGTGGAGAGCTACCGCAACGACTTCGGCCAGACCGTTACCGCGCAGATGACCGAACAGGTGCGCAATAGCGTTTGGAACGAGATCGTGAAGGAGAAGGTGATGATGGGCCAGGTGCTCGATGCTGGCTTCAGCCTCAGCACGGGTGAATACGATGACATCCGCTTCGGCGACAACGTGATGCCGGATTTCCGCAGCCAGCCCAACTTCCAGGGACCTGATGGGCAGCCTGACAAGGCACGCCTGAAGCAGTACTTCAGCGATGTGCAGGTGAACGCTCCTGTTTACCACCAGATCCAGAAGCGCCGCATCCAAGAGAACCGCCTCTACACCAAGTACAACACGCTGGTGAAGAAGAGCGTGTTCGTGAACAGCGCACAGGCCAAGGACGAGTTCGCTGCCAAGAGCACGCGTGCCACCTTCAGCTTCGTGGCCAAGCGTTACGACAGCGAGCCCGATAGCTTGTATCCGGTGAGCGACAAGGACCTGCGTCGCTACTATGACCAGCATAAGAACGATAAGAAGTATCAGCAGAAGCCTTCACGCCGGTTCGAGTACGTTCTGTTCGCCGTTACACCCAGCGAGTCCGACCAAGTGCTGGGCCGCAAGGAGCTGGATGGTATCAAGGCAGCCTTCGAGACCACGGCTGATGATTCGAGCTTCGTGATCACCAACAGCGAGAACCGCTCCTACGCCAAAGTGCCCTACACCGAAGGCACGGCCGACAAGCTGAACGATTCACTTATCGTGAACGCCGCTGTTGGTAGCGTGGTGGGTCCTTACCTGGAAGGCCAGCTATGGAAGTTGGTGAAGGTGAAGGAGCTGGCCGACGTGCCCGAGGCCCGTGTTCGCCACATCCTGCTCAGTACCCAACAGGGCAAGAGCGAGGACGAGCAAAAGCAGCGTGCCGACAGCCTGCTCGCCGTGGTGAAGAAGGACAAGAGCAAGTTCGGCGACCTGGTGACCAAGTTCAGCGATGACCCAGGTAGCACCGGCAACGGTGGCGTGTACGAGTGGTTCGACAAGACCCGCATGGTGCCGGAGTTCACCGCGGCCAGCTTCGATCAGAAGGTGGGTGCGACCACGATCTGCAAGACCAGCTACGGCTTCCACATCGTGGAAGTGCTAGGCCAGCGCACTCGTCAGGAGCGTCGCGTGATCACTATCGAACGTACCGTGAAGCCCACTCCGGCCACCTTCAAGGAGGTGTACAAGAAGGCGAACGACTTCTCATTGCGTAACAAGACCGCGGAGGCCATGAAGGCCGCTGCCGAGGAAATGGGCCTTACCCTCACCCCGGTCGAAGAGTTCCGTCCCGATGCACGTTTCATCCCCGGTCTGCAGCAGCCCAACACTACCATTGGCTGGGTGAACCGCGCCAAAGAGGGTGATGTGAGCGAGCCTCTGGAGGCTGGCGACAACTATGTAGTGGCCATCCTTACCCGCATCCGCGAGGAAGGTGTTCCCGAACTGGAGGACGTGCGCGAGCTCTTCACCAAGGAGGCCGCCAAGGAGAAAAAGGCCGAGGCTTACCTGGCCAAGATGCAGGGTAAGACCGATCTGAACGCCCTGGCCACCGAGCTCGGCGTTACCGTGCAGAGCGCGAACGAGGTGGTGTATAACGGCTTCAGCATCCCCGGTGGCACCAGCGAGTTCGAAGTGATCGGCAAGATCTTCGCTCTGCAGAACGGTCAGACCAGCGTGCCGTTGAAAGGCGATAATGCCGCCTATGTGGTGACCATGAACACGTTGACCCCTGCTCCGGAGGGTGGTGATGTGGCCGGTGATAAGGAAAGCTTGCTGAGCCGCGTGCAGGCTCGCGCCGAGAACGGTGTGTTCAATGCCCTGCGCGAGGCAGTGGGCGTGAAGGACAACCGCAGCCTGTACTACTGACCTAAGGATCCCGATCATTCCGAACGCCGGTCCATTGGGCCGGCGTTCTTGTTCCCGGATTCCTGTGAAGTGCAGCAAGCGAGCAGGGATGACCGGAACAGAGCCTTCCCAACAGTTGCAAGTAAGCCTTGCTCTGGGTGCGAAAGCGAGTTGCCGAATGCTCACCGATCGCAACTACTGGGATAGCTTCGGTAGACGTTCCCCGCAGGGCAACAAAGAGTATGACGCTATCGCAGCTGGCTCAATCGCTCCGCATCCAATCGTAACAGGATGCCCAGCAGAATGGTGAAGCTGATCATGCTGCTTCCGCCGTAGCTGAAGAAGGGCAGGGGGATGCCGATCACCGGCGCCAGGCCGATGGTCATGCCCACGTTGATCATCAGGTGGAGGAAGAAGATGCTGGCCACGCAGTAGGCGTAGATCCGCGTGAACTTGGATCGTTGCCGGTCGCTGATCTGGATGATGCGCAGAATGAGCACGGTGAACAGCAGCACCAGGAAGGCCGTGCCGAGAAAGCCCCATTCCTCGCCCACGGTGCAGAAGATGAAATCGGTGCTCTGCATGGGCACGTACTTGAACTTGGTGAGCGTGCCGTCCAGGTAACCCTTGCCACTGAACCCGCCGCTGCCGATGGCGGTCTGGCTCTGCTTCACGTTGTAGCCCAAGCCCTGTGGGTCCTCCATTTGGCCCAACATTACCAATATGCGGTCGCGTTGGTGGGTGGCCAGTACTTTCTCGAACGCATAGTCCACGCTGCCAATGAATGCAGCCGACCCCACCAGACCGAACAGGATAAGACCGTAGAAGCGTTTGCGGAGGCGCTTCAGCACCAGGTTGCGCACCACCAGCCAGCCCAGTATGGCGAACACGGTGATGAGCGCCATCATGAACTGGTCGCCACTGAGCTCGGCATCGGTGAACGGCAGCCCGAAGGTGGAGTCCTTCACAATGAGCGAGAGCACGGACAACACCGCCGCGAGGATGGCGAGCAGCAGGATGTTGCCCGACAGACCTTCGCGGTAAAGAACCAGGATGAAGGCCCCGGAGACCAGTGCGGTACCGGTATCGGGCTGCAACATGATGAGGGCCACGGGTGCCAGTATGATAGCGCCCGCCATGACCCGCGAGCGTAGGTCGATAAGGGCCTTGAGGCCGGAGAGGTAACGGGAGAGGGCCAGTGCTGTGGCGAACTTGGCGAACTCGGCGGGTTGTATGCCGAAGCTGCCCACGCCGAACCAGGCCTTGGCGCCGTTCACCTCTTTGCCCACCACCAATACGGCGGCCAATAGGAGCAGCACAAAGCCATACACAAGGAAAGCCCCTTCGCGGAACAGCTCTCCGCGAATGAGCAGGATCCCGGTGCCCAGCGTGAGGCTCACGGCCATCCACACCGCCTGCTTGCCGTATTCCTTGCTCTGGTCGAAGATGCTGGCGTGGTCGGGGTCGTAGGCGGCGGAATAGATGTTGGCCCAGCCCATGAACATCAGGGCGAGGTAGATCAATAGGATCGGCCGGTCGAAGTTGGCGGCCACGTTCTCGCGGGCGCTCATCGTCTGCGGGGCTTCTTCACCGGTTTCACGTAGTTCTTTTCCGCGGCGATCAGATCGGCCTCCAGCATACGCTTCATGAGGTCGGGTCGCGCGATGCTGTCGGTGAGGTATTGTTCGATAAGAAGGCTGGCAATGGGCGCGGCCCAGGTGCCACCGAAGCCGGAGTTCTCCACGTACACGGCAATGGCGATCTGCGGGTCGTCCATCGGCGCGAACGCCACGAACACGGCGTGGTCCTTACCGTGCGGGTTCTCGGCAGTACCGGTCTTTCCACACACGGTTATTCCTTCGATGCGTGCCTGACGCGCAGTGCCTCCCGGTTCCTCCACCACGCGCCGCATGCCTTCCTGGATGTAGTCGTACCACTTCGGATCGACATCGGTCACATGCTTCTCCAGATAACGGGTCTGCAAGCTGTCCGGATGGCCCACGGCGCGCACCACGTGCGGGTCATAATACCATCCCTTGTTGGCGAAAATGGCGGCCAGGTTGGCCATTTGCAGCGGGGCCACCAACACTTCGCCCTGGCCGATACTAACGCTGTAGATGGTGCTGAAGGCCCAGCGCTCCTTGCCATACTTGCGATCGTAGTAGGCCGGGCCGGGAATATTTCCACCCTTCACGGCAGGAAGGTCGATACCTGGCCGCTGCCCCAGTCCGAAGCTGTGCATGCGGCGTTCCCATTCGCCCAGACCGAGTGCCGCGTCCTTGAACCGGTTCTTGTCCTTGTCCTGTTCCACAATGCGCTTGAACACCTGGTGGAAGTAGGGGTTACAGGAGTACTGGATGGCGTGGATGATGTCGCCGGCACCGGGGTGGTTGTGGCAGCCGACCAGGCTCTTGTTGCACGGGAACCCGGTGTTGGGTGTGATGACGCCCTCGTCCAACGCGATGAGCGATTGCACGATCTTGAAGATGGACCCCGGCGGGTATTGGGCCTGCAACGCACGATCGAACAGGGGCTTGATCGGGTCGCGCTGCAGCACGCCGTAGTTGGTGTTGCGCACACGGCCCACAAGCAGTTCGGGATCGTAGGTGGGACTGCTCACCAGACAGAGGATCTCGCCGGTGCGCGGGTCAATGGCGGCGATGCTGCCTTTCTTGTTCACCATCAACTGCTCGCCCAGTCGCTGGATATCGAGGTCGATACCGGTGAAAAGGTCCTGACCTTCGACGGCAAGGGTATCGTAGATGCCCTCCTTGAACGAGCCCTTGATGTTGTTGTGCACGTCCACCAGCACATAGCGTACACCACGCCGTCCGCGTAGCACGGGTTCGTAGAACTGTTCAAGGCCGCCCACACCGATCACGTCCCCGGCCTTGTAGTAGGGATCCTGCTCCACCTTGCGGGCATCCACTTCGCTCAGGTACCCGAGCATGTGTGCGGCCGAGCGGGGTGGATAGGTGCGCAATGTGCGGCTTTGCCCATAGAAGCCTGGGTACTTGTGCAGGTGTACGCTGATGGCCGCGAACTGGTCCGCAGGGATCTGCTTTTCGATCACGCTGGGCTTGTAGCGCGAGTACGAGGTGGCGTCCTTCAGCCGGATCCGAAGATCCTCCACGCTTACGCTGATGAGTTTGGCGAACTCCACGGTGTCGAAGGCCTTCACTTCGCGGGGCACGGCCATCAGGTCGTATACCGGCGTGTTCGCCACCAACAGTCGTTCACTACGATCGTAGATGAACCCCCGTGCCGGATAGTCCGTGATCTTCCGTTCGGCCATGTTGGCCGCAGTGGCCTTCCACTTGTCATCCACCACCTGTATCCAGAAAAGGCGCAGAAGGAACACCACGGCGATGAAAAGCACCGAGGCGATGAGCACGTATTTGCGCGACTCGAAGTTCATGCTCGTCCGCGTTCGGCCCGCGTGGTGAGGAGCTGGACCAGAATGGCCAAGGCAAGGGTGAACAGTGCGCTGAGGAGCGCTCGCAGGAAGGTGGAGAAGAAGCGGTCGAAACGGAACACCTCCACATTGAACAGCCACAAGTGGTGCAGCAGGATGAGCGCGCCTGCATAGGTGATGAACCAAGGGATGCCCATGCGCGGCACGGTGGGCCGCATGCCATACTCGTATCCTTCACGCGGTGCCAGCAGCCGCAGCATGTAGATCCGTCCGAACATCATCACCGTGCAGGCGCTCATGTGCATGCCCGGCGTACTACTGAACAGGTCCATCAACAGGCCCGTGGCCCAGCCGATGAGCAGGGTCGCCCATTCCGGCAGCTCGAACGGGAGCATCAACAGGAACAGCACATAGAGGTACGGCACCATGTAGCCGTTCAGCACGTCCAAGTGGTCCAGCACCAGCACCTGCAGCAAGAGCAGCAGCGCCAAGCGGAGCACGTTCAGGAGGACGGTCCCGATCATGGTTGGTCGTGGGCTTTTTCCAACGAA
This sequence comes from Flavobacteriales bacterium, assembly GCA_016788295.1. GTDB lineage: Bacteria > Bacteroidota > Bacteroidia > Flavobacteriales_F > PHOS-HE28 > PHOS-HE28. The sequence goes on along the minus strand of JAEUSY010000045.1, from coordinate 13,186 downwards.
TCGCGTTCTGCCCGCATCAGGTCCTTCACCACATACACATAGCCGCTGCGGGTCATGTCCTCTGCCAGCCTGATGGTGATGGCCTGGTCCTGACGGCCGGGCGGGCTTTCCACCGAGATCACCACGCCCACATCCACGCCAGGTGGATAAATGTTGTCCACTCCGCGGGTCACCACCGTATCGCCTACCGCCACACGTGCATGCTTCGGGATGTCGATGACTGAAGCGGTCGTGGGGTCGTTGGTGTCCCAGTACAAAAGGCCGTAGTGGCCCGAACGACGCATTTGTACACTGGTCTTCACGTCGGGGCTCAATACGCTGATCACCGAGGCGAAATGGGGGCTTACATCACGCACCACACCGATGATTCCCGATGGGCCGATCACGCCCATGTCATCGTGCAGGCCGGCCGTTGAGCCCTTGTCCAGCGTTAGGAAGTTCTTCTGCTTGTGCCAGGTGCTGTTCACCACTTTGGCGGTAAGCACACTGTACTGTTGGCGGCGAATGGTGTCGTTGATCCGTACGAAGATGTCCTCCACCGGGGCATAGGAACTGGCGTGGCGGTTGCGCCAATCGGCGTTCTCCTCGGCCAATCGGCGGTTCACCTCCTTCAGGTTCGCGTAGTCGGTGATGTCCTTGCGCCACGTGTAAATGGTGCCCACCAGCGCATTGCTGGAACTGATGGCCCTGGCCCGGTGATGCGCATTGCCATTGGCCAGTTGGATGAACGAAAGGACCATGAGGCCCAGGAACAGAAGGATGTTCCGGATGCGCTGAAGGAAGCGGAAGAGGTCGCGCATTGTACGATGAGTGGCGAGTAGCGAGTGGTGAGTTGCAAGTGCTCCACCTTCACGCCATTGGAGCACTCGCAACTCACCACTCGGCGCTCATTACTCCCTCATGAGGAACTGGAAGCGGTCGATGTTCTTCAGGGCGATGCCGGTGCCACGTGCCACGGCCCGCAGCGGGTCCTCGCTCACATGTACAGGCAGTTTGGTCTTGATGCTGATGCGCTTGTCCAGGCCACGCAGCAAGGCACCACCACCGGCCAGGTAGATGCCGGTCTTGTAAATGTCAGCGCTGAGCTCGGGCGGGGTTGCCTCCAGTGCGCTGAGGATGGCCTCTTCGATCTTGCTGATGCTCTTGTCCAGGGCTTGCGCGATCTCGCTATAGGTCACGGTGATCTCCTTGGGGATACCGGTCATGAGGTCGCGGCCGCGCACGGCATAATCGGGTGGCGGGTTGTCCAGCTCGGTCATGGCAGCGCCCACTTCGATCTTGATCTGCTCGGCCGTGCGTTCGCCCACCAGGATGTTGTGCTGGCGGCGCATGTATTCCTCGATGTCGTTGGTGAACTCATCACCCGCCACGCGAATGTTCTTGTCGCACACGATACCGCCCAGGGCGATCACGGCGATCTCGCTGGTACCACCACCGATATCAATGATCATGTTGCCCATGGGCTCCTCCACATCGATTCCGATACCGATCGCGGCGGCCATGGGCTCGTGGATCAGGTATACCTCTTTGGCGCCGGCGTGCTCGCTGCTGTCCTTTACGGCGCGCTTCTCCACCTCAGTGATGCCGCTGGGAATGCAGATCACCATGCGCAGGTTGGGGGTGAAGAGCTGGCGGCCGGGCTTGATCATGCGGATCATGCCCTTGATCATGTCCTCGGCGGCCTTGAAGTCGGCGATCACCCCATCGCGCAGCGGACGGATGGTCTTGATGTTCTCGTGGGTCTTGCCATGCATCTGTTGTGCCTGGCGGCCTACGGCGATCACCTTGCCGGTGGTGCGGTCAATGGCGACAATGCTCGGCTCGTCCACCACGACCTTGTCGTTGTGGATGATCAGCGTGTTGGCCGTGCCGAGGTCGATCGCGATCTCCTGGGTGAAGAAGTTGAACCAGCTCATGGTCCGGTGAGGGGTCAGTGTTTGAAGTGGCGTGTACCGGTGATGCACATGGCCATGCCGTGTGCGTTGCAGAAGTCGATGCTGTCCTGGTCGCGGATGCTGCCGCCCGGGTGGACGACCGCCGTGATGCCCGCCTGGTGGGCGATCTCCACGCAATCAGGGAAAGGGAAGAAGGCGTCGCTGGCCATTACGGCGCCGCGCAGGTCGAAGTTGAACTTGCCCGCTTTCGCGATGGCTTGTTCCAACGCGTCCACGCGGCTGGTCTGGCCGGTGCCGCTGGCCAGCAATTGGTCGTTCATGGCGAGCACGATGGCGTTGCTCTTGGTGTGCTTCACCAGAATGGTCGCGAAGACCATGTCGCTCACCTCCTGCGCAGTGGGCGCATTGGTGGTGGCGGTGCGCATGCTTGTTGCATTGGCCACCACCTGGTCCGCAGCCTCGGTCAGTACGCCGTTCAGTGCGGTGCGCACTTTCACGTTCGAGCGTGTGGCCGGCTTGCGCTTCAGGATCATGCGGTTCTTCTTCTTCATCAGCACTTCCAGCGCATCGGCATCGTAGTCGGGCGCTGCAATGATCTCGAAGAAGATGGTGTCGATGGCCTCGGCCGTGGCCTTGTCGATGCGGGCCGTGGTGATGAGCACACCACCGAAGGCGCTTACGGGGTCGCCGGCCAGCGCCGCGTCCCAGGCCTCTTTCACGGTGGGGCGCACAGCGGCCCCGCAGGCATTGTTGTGCTTCAGGATAGCAAAGGGGACACCCTGGATGGTGGAGAGATCGTCGATCAGTTCCACCGCGGCGTCGAGGTCCAACAGGTTGTTGTAGCTCAGCTCCTTGCCGTTCAACTGCTCGAACATGCCCTGCAGATCGCCGTGGAAGGCGCCCGATTGGTGCGGGTTCTCGCCATAACGCAGCACGGTGGTGGGGCCGGCGCTCAGGCGCAGGTCGCCCTGGCCTTTGCTGAACCACGTGTAAATGGCACCGTCGTAGTGGCTGCTTACGCCAAAGGCGGCGGTGGCGAAGGACTTGCGCTGTGCCAGCGTGGTGCCGCCCTCCTGTTCCTGCAGCAGGCGCAGCAGTTCGGCATATTGGGCCATGCTGGGCACGATCACCACGTCGGCGTGGTTCTTCGCGCCGGCACGGATCAGGCTGATGCCCCCGATGTCGATCTTCTCAATGATCTCCGCCTCGCTTCCGCCTTTGGCCACGGTGGCCTCGAAGGGGTAGAGGTCAACGATCACCAGGTCGATGGGCGGGATCTCGTATTCCTCCAACTGGGCCACATCGCCGGGCAGGTCGCGCCGCCCCAGGATGCCGCCGAAGACCTTCGGATGCAGGGTCTTCACCCGGCCGCCGAGGATGCTCGGGTAGGAGGTGAGGTCCTCCACGGGAGTGACCTTCACGCCGAGCCCTTCAATGAACTCCTGCGTGCCGCCGGTGGAAAAAAGGTGTACGCCCAAACGGTCCAACTCGCGGACAATGGGCTCCAGCCCGTCCTTGTGGAATACCGAAATGAGGGCGCTATGGATGCGTTTGTACCCTTCCAATGTGCTGTTCCGCGCGGTTGGCGCACGTTATTGGGGCACAAGTTTACAGCATTAACGCCCCTTTCCATGGCCGGGCGCAGCGGTGTTACGCAAAGGTTACCAACAGCACCACGGGGCGTACGGTCGGGTCAGAAACGCAGGCCGATGCCCAGGTGAACGTTCACCATGCGCGTGGGCGAGCTGATGGTGTTGTAGTTCACCGTTCCCTGATCGCTGATGGAGATGGAACCGGGGTCCACGAAGGTGACATTGCCCGTGGTAAGGCGCTCCACGCGGCCCTCGAAGAAGAGCACACGCGTTGGGGCCACCATTACGCCTACGGCCCACCCGGTACTGCCCACGAACTCGCTACGCTGGCGCTGTTCCTGTACGGGTTCGCTCAGCCCTTCCACGGTGATCTCCGAGCGGGTGGTGAAGTGGCGCAGGCCGAGCATGCCTTCCACGTAGGGGCTTACCACGCCGTTGTAGGGCTGGAAGCGCAGCAGGCCGTGGTAGCTGTAGAGGTTGGAGCGAACGCTCAGTTCACCGGAAGTGGCGTTGATGTACTGGTTGCTCACGGGCACGATATCGCGTTCGCCGCCCATGTGGCCCCAGCCGAAGTCGAAGCCCCAGCTCAGCGGGAGCAGGCGCATGGGAACGGCCAGGTTCCCACTAAGGCCTACGATCTCGCGGCCCCAGCTATCGCTGAAGGCGCCTATGGGGATGCCGATCTCCAGACCGCCGCTCAAGGTGGCGCGACGACCCATGTTCTGGTTGTTGGGGCCATCGTCCTGGGCCAGGGCAGGCAGCATCAGCAGGGAGCAGGAAAGGGAGGTGAACAGGTGGCGCATGGCTATCGGGTTCAGGCTTCCGGCATTCCCAAAAGTATGCCGCAGCCGCTCGGGTACCTTTGGCCGCCCACCAAGCGGGGCCGATGAACATGGAACTTGGCCCACAATGGACGGAGCTCGGGCTGGCGGGGTTGTTCCTGGCCAGCTTTCTGGCGGCCACCATCCTGCCATTCAGCTCCGAGGCGGTGCTGGCGGCCATGGCGCTGGGGTCCTGGTCCACGGTGGCGCTGTGGATGGCCGCCAGCGCAGGCAATTGGCTGGGCGGCATGAGCTCATATGGCCTGGGCCGGTTGGGCGATCCGCAGCGCATTGCCCGTTGGCTGCGCACCGATCCTGCAAAGGCCGAACGCCTGCGGGCCTGGGTGGACCGCCATGGCTTCTTGGCGGCCCTTCTTACCTGGCTGCCGGTGGTGGGCGATCCGCTGGCCATTGCGCTCGGGCTGGGCAGGGTACGGCCAATGCCGGTGGCCTTGCTCATGTTCATTGGTAAGGCGCTTCGTTATGCGGTAGTGCTGGCGCTGATGCGCGGCTGACCGGCCACCAATGGAAAAGCCCCGCCGAAGCGGGGCCTTTCGTGTACCGAGCGGGCTATTTGCGATGTACCGTGCTCAGTAAGCGGTGTTCTGGGGGTCCCAGTTGGCCCAGCCGGCGGTCCAGTTCTCGGTGCCAAAGGCGCCACGGTAGCTCACCGGGGTGAAGAAGCTGTCCGCGAGCGGGCTCCAGCTGAAGTCGGCACCGCTCAGCAAGGGGCTTCCGCTGTTGGGCAGGAAGTTCGGGTTGGTGAGGTTGAAGGGGTTGGCCACCTGCAGTTCGCTGTTGTTGGCGTAGATGGTGTTGTTCCAACCGGCCGTGTTGAACCAGGTGGTGAGGGCGGCCTGGTCCCAGTTCTGTCCGCTGGGCACGTTCAGTGCGGTGCCCATTCCGGAGAGCACGTTGCCGCGGAACATCAGGTCGTTGTTGGTGGCATTGGCCTGCGTGGTGTTGCCATCGATGTACAGGCCCGTGGGGTAGCCAGCGAACACGCTGTTGAACACGCGGGTCTGGGTGTTGCGACGCAGGTGCAGGGCGCGGGCGTACTGGGCATTGATGGTGGTGCTGGCGTCGGCTTTCGGGCCGAAGACGCTCACGTTGCTCCAAGTGCCCTGGCTGTAGGGCGAGGCTGAGTTGCCTGCCGCATCGTTATCGCACTCAAAACCGTTGCTGCTGCTTTGGTCGGCCACGTTGGGGTCGCGCAGGCTCACGGCCCACTGCACCTTTCCCTGCCAGCCGAAGTCCTGATCGAAGTCGTCGTCCCAGCCGCGCAGTGCGATCAGGTACTTGGCGTTCACCGTACCACCGAACCACTCATAGCTGTCATCGCCGCAGTAGCTCACTTGGATATGCTCCAGGATGGTGCCGCGACCCACGCCACCCATGGTCAGGCCATTGATCTCCTGGTTGGGCTGGAAGGGGATGCCGCTGAACTCAATGCGCACATAACGCAGGGTGCCGCTATTGTCGTTGGGGTCAGTGCCGCCATATTGGGCATCCACGCCACCCTCGATGGTGGGGTCGCTGGGCTGGTTGTGCGGGGCACGACCGCAGATGATGATGCCGCCCCAGTCGCCGTAGTCGCGGCTGCCGGCCGGCTGGTTGCTGGTGAACACGATGGGCTGGCTGGCCGTACCGTCGGCGATCAGCTTGCCACCCCGCTTCACGATCAGCGTGCCTTTCGTGGGCTTGTCGCCCTTGATGATGGTGCCGGGCTGGATGGTCAGCGTGGCGCCGTCCTCAATGTAAATGAAGCCTTTCAGCAGGTACTTGTTGTTGCTGGTCCACGTGGTGTTCGTGGTGATATTGGCCGTCACCTCGATGGTGCTACCGTTGTTCGTTGCGTATTCGCAGCAGCAGTCCTTGTCCGCATCGGGATCATAGTTCGTTGCGGCGGGGTCTTTGCAACCCTCCTTTTTCTTGCAGGCGGGCAATGCCACGGCCACGGCACCTAGCATCAGAATGCCAAGCGCTTTGTTCTTCAGGAAGCTCATGTTGGTTCTCATTGTTTTACGCCCACAAAGGCACGGCAACAGTGTTACCTGATGTTGCGTGCAGGATTATCTGATCGTCAATCGACATTAAATTTCTGTTAGGTCCTTACATGACCGAAGGCCCGGTTCATCGGGCCTTCGTATCGTCGTATCGTCGTGGGGAGGAACCCTTCACAGCCGCAGGCCAAGCCCCACGGTGAAGTACGCCCCGCGACGGAAGCTCATGATCTCCTCATCGCGGTCGTCGATGCCGCCGCTTTCGTTGGAGTCCTGGATCAACAGCGTGCGCTGGTTCAGGATGTCCTGCGCGCTCAGCTTCAGCTCGAACTTCTTGCCGAGCCCTTTGGTCACCGTCAGGTCCACCACATTGCGGGGCATTTCGTAGATGTCAGGCGTGCCATAGGTGCCTACGGCAAATAGGCGGGGACCGATCACGTTGTAGAGGATGTTGTACTGCAGCTTGCGCTCGGTGTCCTGGTAGTACAGGCCGGCGTTGATGATGTACGGCGACTGACCCATCAGGGGGCGCTGTTGTGCCTGGCCGCGCGCTTCATCACCCAGTACGACTTCGGTGTGGATGTATGCTGCGTTCAGCATCACGCCCACGCGGCTCAGGTAGCCCTCGGTGAACAGGCCGCTGAGCTGGCGACGCACTTCCAACTCGGCTCCGATGCTGGTGGCGTTCTGTGCGTTGCCGTAGGAGAAGTTGCGTGTTCCACCGCTGCCGGCACCGGGCATGAAGAACATCTCGATGGGGTTGGTGAAGTGTTTATAGAACACACCGAAGCTCACCACTTCGGCAGCGCTCGGGTAGAACTCGTAACGCGCATCCACGTTCTGGATCGTTGCGATCTGCAGGCTGTCGTTACCCGTGAGCACGTTGTTGAAGCTGAAGTCGTAGAACGAGAAGGGAGCCAGCTCGCGGAACTCCGGACGGTTCACCGTGGTGGCCCAGGCCACGCGCACCTGCGAGCGCTCGGTCAGTTGGCGCGAAGCATTGATCGAGGGCAGGATGCTGAGGATCGGGTTGTCCACGTTCACGCGGCGACCACCGAACGTGGCGCTGTTCAGTTGTTGCGTATTGTGCTCGGCACGCACACCGGCCGAGATAACCGTGAGCGATGCCAAGCTGATGGTGCCGCCCACGTAACCTGCGAACAAGGTGTTGGAGGCCGAGTAACGGTCGCTGGGGTTGGTGCCCTCTTCCAGTTTGAAGCCGGTGGTATTGTTGATGTTGGGCGAGGAGAACACTTCGTCCAACGGGGCAAAGAGCAGGCTCTGGTCCAACTGTGAGCTGTTGGATGCACGGAAGCTCATCCAGCGCGCGCTGAAGCTGCGGTCCTTCAGTTCGGTGAACAGGCCTGCACGGAAACGGAAGGTGTTGGTCTCGCCCGCGAACTTGTGTTCATAGTCCACCTTGCCGGTCATCACCGACTCGTTCATGTCGGAGAAAAAGCGGCCGGCATCCAACGTGGTGGCGCCCGGCGGAATGATGGTCTGGAACGGCGTGTTCGCATCTGTGGCGTTGATGTCGCGCACGGTACGCAGGCGGCGGAAGTCGGGCTCCTTGCTCCAGGTGCGGCCGTAGCCTGCGGTCCAGCTGATCTTGCTCACATCGCTCACCAGGTCGTGGCTGCCGTGCAGCTGACCGCTGTAGATGGTGCGCTGCTGGTAACGGAAGGCGTAGTTCTTTACCTCGAACTGCTCCTCGAAGTTGTTCCCGGTACGCAGGGTGGTCTGGTCGATGCCCTGCTGGGTGAACAGGTTGCGGAACTCCAACTTGGTGCGTGTGCCCACCAACAGGCTGAAGTTGCTCAGCGCGCTTACACGCACCTGGTGGAAGTTCTCGTTGTCGCTGTAGTTGTAGATGCTGTCACTGCGCTGCGAGACCGGATCGAACACGTTGTAGTTGTAGTTCTTCGCGGTGTATGATTGGCGGGTGTTCGTGTACTGCAGGCCGGTGATGTTGCCGCCGGTCACCTTGCTGCCTTCGCCACCGAAGCGTCGCGCCAGCATCAGGCCGAAGCGCTGGTCGGGCATGGCCGTGCTCTGCTGTGCGGTCCAGTTGTTGGCCAACGAGCGCCCGGCGCTTTGCAGGCGTTCAGGGGTGGTGTTGTAGAGGTTGCTGGGAAAGGAGGAAGGGAGCTGGCGGAGACCATTGTCAAAGCCCAATGCGTCGGTGCTGCTCGTTTGCCCTTGATTGAAGGCGCCGAAGGTGGTGCCGGGACGGAACGATGTGCTATAGTCAACGCGCGTGGTGTTCTCGGAAGGCACGTTCACGGTATACAGCTTGATCACACCACCAGCGAACTCGCCCGGTAGCTCGGGTGCACCGGTCTTGTAGATCATTACGCGGTCCAAGGCGCCGCTGGGCAATATGTCGAAGCTGAAGGCACGGCGATCGCTCTCCATGCTCGGGGCGATCACATCGTTCAGCATCACCGTGTTGTAGCGGTCGGCCAGGCCGCGGATCATCACGAAGCGGTCGCCTACCATGGTCACGCCGGGAATACGCTTCACCACATCACCTGCGGTACGGTCCTGGCCTTTGGCGATCTGCTCGCGGCCCATGCCGTTCACCACCTGCTCGCTCTGGCGCGTCTCCATCACCACGGCCGCTTCGGTCTCGGTGCGGCGTTCGGTCACCACTTCGAAGGTCTTGATCTCGATGGCCAGCGTCTTCAGTTCCAGGTCCACTTTCACGGTGCGGTCGGCCACCACGGTCACAGGGCGTTCCACGGGCTCGTAACCCACGAAGCTCACCACCAGCAGGTATTCACCGGGTTCGGCCTGGAAGCTGAACTTGCCGTCCAGGTCGGTGGTGGCGCCCGTGGTGGTGCCTTTCAGGGCAACGTTCACGAAGGGCATGGGCTGCACCTTGCCAGCCTCGGGCGCGGTAATGGTGCCGGTAACGGTACCCTTTTGCGCCGAAGCGGAAAGACCCAGAACAAAGGCAAGAAGAACAAGGAATGATCGGTACATCGCAGAAGCGAACGATCTAAGTGATCTTTCGCGCTGCAAAGGTCCCGTGGCCCTATTACGCGCCTGTTGGCACCATGTTAACGCAGGGTTACCGACGTTAAGCGGATCTTACCTTTCCGTTAACCCGGTCCTCCAGGAACCACCATTTGGGCTGGTCCTTGCGTCCGCGGGCCTCTTGCCACATCAGCACCAGACGGTCCTGTAGGAAGGTGCCGGCCTCCTCAATGGAATCGGCCACTTGCACGAAAGCGAGCTCCTTGCGGTTCAGCGTGCCTTCCTGCACCATGCGTTCGATCTGCTCCAGCATGGGTGCCCAGTAGGTGCTGTCGTATAGCAGTATGGGGAAGTTCTTGATCTTGCCTGTTTGGATCAGCGTGATGGCCTCGAAGAGCTCATCCAATGTGCCGGCCCCTCCGGGCATCACCACGAAGGCCACACTGTATTTCAACAGGAGCACCTTGCGTACGAAGAAACGCTCGAAGCTCAGTGAGACATCGAGGTAGGGGTTGGGCTTCTGTTCGAAGGGTAGCACGATGTTGCAGCCCACGCTGCGCGCACCTACGTCCCTCGCACCCCGATTGGCGGCCTCCATGATCCCGGGTCCACCGCCGGTCATGATGGTGAACCCGATCTGCCCCACACGCTGGGCCATTTCACGCGTCACTTGATAGTACGGATGTTCCTCGGTGAACCGCGCGCTGCCGAAGAAGGTGACGCATGGCCCAACGAAATGCAGCTTACGGAAACCGTACAGGAATTCGCTCGCAATGCTCGCCACCGAGGTCAGTTCCTGCCAGCGGGTGCGCGGGCCTTCGAGAAAGCTGAGGTCGATCCGTTTGTTCGTGGCTGAGGGCATGGGGCGCGAAGGTAGCGGGCGGTACCATGTTCGTTCAGGCCGTTGCTAACAGCGTTGCCGGCCATAAGCGGTCGCGTTCGTTCAGATCGTCACCACCACGCTCCCGACTTTGCGGCCGCTTTCCGCGACAACGTGTGCCTCCTTGATGCGCGCCAGCGGGAACGTACTGTCGATCACTGTGTGGATCGCTTTCTGTTGCCACATTTCCGCGAGGTACTGCATGTCCACTGCGCTTTCGGCCGCCGTGCCGCCGATCACCGCCACCTTCTTGCCGCCCGTGCCACTGAATGCGCGCTTCAGCATCTGTCCAGGCATTTCGGACCCGGTGATGATCACGCCGTTCGGCTTCACCAGCTTCACACATTCAGCGAACGGGAGCTTGCCCACGGTCTCGAAGACCATGTCGTATCGATCCCGGTGCGCGGACAGGTCATCCTTGGTGTAGTCCAGCACTTCGGTTGCGCCGAGCGAACGGACCAGCTCCACATTGCGGGTGCTGCATACGCCGGTCACTTCCGCACCCATCGCCCGCGCCAGTTGAACAGCAGCGCTGCCCACCGCGCCCGAGGCGCCATATATGAGCACGCGCTGGCCCGAGGTCACTTTAGCCTTGGCCAGGAAGTGCCGCGCCGTGCCGAAGCCGAATGGAATGGCGGCAGCATCGGTGTACGACATGGCATCGGGCATCCGGGTGAAGGCTCCGTTCTCCTTCAGCGCGATGTACTCCGCGTGACCACCCAACCCCATAATGCTCGTCCAGCCGAAGAGGCGATCGCCCTTCTTGTACTTCGTCACGTCCGTGCCGGTCTCCACCACTTCACCGGCGAAGACCACGCCCAGGATCGCCCTGCGTGGCTTGAGCAACCCGAAGATCAGCCGCACGAACCACGGGTTGGCGCGCCGCAGCCGCCAATCCGCTGCGTTCACCGCCGAAGCATGGATGCGGATGAGCACTTCGTTCTTCTTCGGCGATGGCGTGGGCACTTCCGCGATGCGGATCACATCGGGGCCTCCGTAGGCGGTGGCGAGGGCGGCTTTCATGGTCGTAAAGGTCCGGCTGCGGCGCACGGCCCTCATTACCGCTGGTGGATGCATTCGTGCGTTCATCCGCGAACCCGCATCTTTATGCTTTCATCCACCCATGACCCCTTCCCGGCCGTTCTGTACCATCCGTTTATTCACGCTTGGCCTGCTTCTGCTCGGCATGGTTGTCTCCGTGCACGCCCAACCCATCGACACGCTCTTTGTCAGGCTGCGCGGCCTGCCGGTTGATTCACTGGAAACAATCGAGCGGGTAGCGACCGATTCCCGTTTGAAGATGGTTGCCATCAACAGGCTTACCGGTCAGTACGCTTTTCTCGGTCGCACGGAGGACTGCATGAAGGCGGCGATGCGTGGACTTGAGTTGGCTGAATCGACCAGGAACGACACGCTGCTCGCCCTGGCCCACTTCGGTATCGGAGTAGCGTTCACCAGGCTCAGCGATGTGAACGGGGCGCTGAGGCACTTCAGCATCGCCTTCGATGGCTACCAGCAGATCGGGGACAGCCTGCGCATGAGCCTCACCTGCAAGGAGACCGCGATCGTGTACCAGCAGGTCGGGGATATCGATGGCACCTTGCGTTACATGCGGAAGGCACAGGCCTATGGCTTGGGTCAAGGGATCCACGGGCGTTCGATGACGATCCTGGCAAGGTGCCACATGGATCGCGGCGATCTGGACTCCGCGCTCTACTATGCCCGCCTGGCTGATGTCATGAAGGTGCCGGGCACGGATCCGTACGGCTACGCTGCCTACAAGCTCATCATGGCTAATGTGCATGCTGCGCGTGGTGAGAACGATGTGGCAGAACCCTACTATAAGCGGGCATTGGCGGTGGCGGATTCAGCCAGAACGCTGGATGCGCTGATCGGCGCTTCGGCCGGGTACGCGAAGCTGCTCATCGGCCAGGGACGTGCTGCGGAGGCGCTTGCTTGGGCGCGCAAGGGATTCGCGGCCACCGACGAAGTGCGGCAGCCAGCCCTCATGATCAGGTCCACCACGGCCTTGTCCGATGCTTTTGCAGCGAACGGCATGACCGATAGCGCGCTCGTGTATTCGAAGCTCGCCCACGCGTGGCGCGATTCGCTATCGGCCTTGCAGAACAGGAGCCAATTGCAGAACCAGTTATTCACGCAGGAATTGAAGGACCGCGAGGAGGCGAAGGCGAGGGAGGAAGCCAAGGAGGAGCGCTCCCGCAACATCCAGTTCGGGATCATCGCGCTCATCGTGATCACACTCGGCATCTTCCTGCTCATCTTCAGCAGGACCTCTGTGGTTGGCGCTAAGGTCATCAAGAACCTCTCGCTCATCGCGCTGCTGCTCTTCTTCGAGTTCATCAACCTGCTGGTGCATCCGTTCTTGGGCGAACTCACGCACCACTCACCGCTGCTGTTGCTGCTGTGCATGGCCGCTATCGCCGGGTTGCTGCTCCCGCTGCACCACCGCATGGAGAAGCTGATCACCAACATGCTCGTGAGCAAGAACAATCGTGTACGCTTGGAGGCGGCAAGAAGGACGATCGAGGAACTGGAGGCACGGCCAACAGACACTAATGCCGGTTGATGCCCATGAACGTGCGCACGCTTCACGAACGAACCATCACCATGGTCTTCAATTTCCGAACGCTGGCCTTGGTCATGGCCTTGATCGGTTCCGAACAGCTTTACTCCCAGCCACTCGATACGCTCAGCGATCGGGTCAAGGACTTACCAGTGGATTCCTTGGTCGCCCGTGAAAAGGCCACGGACGATCCGCGCATGAAGGTGGCGCTGCTCGCACGGCTGGTGCAGAAGTACCTGTACCTCAATCGTCAGGAGGATTGCATGTCCACAGCGGTCCGAATCCTGGGGGTCGCTGAACCCACAGGGAACGATACGCTGATCGGCAGGGCTCACCTCTCGATCGGGGTCTCCTTCGTGATCGCCAATGAGGTGAACGGCGCATTGAAGCACTTCAACATCGCCCTGGAGCACTTCACGAGCGCGCGCGACA
>JAEUSY010000008.1 GCA_016788295.1 Flavobacteriales bacterium | reverse complement strand
ATGGAGACCATGTACCAGCGCAGCCGCATCCAGGAGGAAAGCCTCTACTACGAGACGCTGAAGCACACCGGCGAATACCCGATCATCGGCGTGAACACCTTCCTCAGCAGCAAGGGCTCACCCACCATCCTGCCCAAGGAGGTGATCCGGGCCACCGAGGAGGAGAAGGAAGCGCAGATCGCCACGGTGGAGAACCTGCGCGCGGCCTACAGCGCGGAAGCGGCGAAGGCGATCAAGGACCTGCAGCAGGCGGCCATCCGGAACGAGAACATGTTCGAGGTCTTGATGGAAGCGACCAAGTACTGTTCACTCGGTCAACTGACTGCTGCGATGTTTGAAGTCGGAGGGCAGTATAGAAGGAACATGTGATGCGCTTTTGAAGGACCGCATGGATCGTGTTCTGCATCTGCGGTGCGATCTTGTTGCTCTTTCAGTGCATGGCTCCAGTTGTTTCTTCGGATCGCACCTGCGGTTTCATCACATTGATCGGTACCATTGCCTTGGTCCTTGGTTCGGTCGTGGGTGCCTATTTGCCGGAGGCGGGAGGCCTCGAAGCATTCCTTGATGCGCCATCCCTCGCACACCATTGCACACGCGCTTCAGTACGTAACCGCTACACCCACCCCGAAGCCCATGTCGCTATCGTAGTGCGTGCGTACCGCCCAGGTCTTGTCGAATACATAGCGCAAGCCGGCCATGTACTCCAGGTCGGTGTTGCCCATGAGGTCCAATCGCAGGCGGGGTGTCAGGGGGATGTCCTCCCGCATCAACTGGGAGCGGAGCTGGCCATCGGTGTCGATGCGCAGGTCGAAGACCAAGAGCATCGGCAGGGTGTACTGGAACCCGATGTGCCCTACACTGCGGCTGTTCTTGGTGTTGGTCTGCCCGAAGAGATTGTCCTCTAGATCGCCGCCGCCATGTGCATCTCGCGTGCGCCAGTCCAAGCCCGCGTTCACGAAGAGCCATTGCATCTTGCCGAAGTAGCGTCCGAAGTGGGTCTCCACCTCCTGGCCGTGTTCCGCCATGTAGCCCAGGCGCCATTCGCTCTGCAGGTTCCAGCGCTTGTTCATGTACATGGCCTCGCCATCGAGCCCATTCGTGGCGAAGTCGTTCTGCACCATGAAGTGCCATTCCTTGTCGTCGCGGGCGAAGATGCGTGCGGCCTTCTTCGCATCAGGTAGTGCCGGGTTGGGGGCCGTTCCTTCGTAGGTGAAGACGCGGCCCATGCCGCTCATCATGTGGTAGAGGATGTGGCAGTGGAAGAACCAGTCACCCGTTTCGGTGGCGGCGAACTCGATGGTGTCGGTCTCCATGGGCATGATGTCCAGCACGTTCTTCAGCGGTGCGTGGTCGCCCTGGCCATTCACCACGCGGAAGAAGTGGCCGTGCAGGTGCATGGGGTGGCGCATCATGCTGTTGTTGTAAAGAATGATACGCACGTTCTCGCCCTTGCGGATGAGGATGCGATCGGTCTCCGAAACGGTCTTGTTGTCGATGGCCCAGAGGTAGCGGTTCATGTTGCCAGTGAGTTCGAAGCGCATCTCCTTCACGGGCCCCGGCGGCAGCGCGGTGGAGGTCGGTGAACGCAACATGGCGTAGTTGAGCGTGACGATGTCGGACAACGCATTGCTGTTGTACCGGTCATTGCCATGATCCTCGTGCGCGTTCTCCTTCGCGCCGGTGATCTCCGGGTACATCACCACGTTCATGTCCATCTGCTGGAGACTCATGTTCATGCCCATGTCATCCAGGTCGCCGTTCATCTTCATCATGTCGTTCATCATCTGCATCCCTTCGAAGTATTTCAGTGGCTGGAGCGGCGCGGCCAGTTGCCGGATACCGCTGCCCAGCCACAGGGAGGTGGAGCGTACGCGGTCCTCGCTGGTGGCGACCAGTTCATAGGCCGTGCTGTCCGCCGGGATGGTCACGATGATGTCGTAGGTCTCGGCGATGCCCATGATGAAACGATCGACCTCCACGGGTTCCACATCGATGCCGTCGCTGGCCACCACGGTCATCTTCCCGCCGGCATAGGTGATCCAGAAGTAGCTGCTCGCGCCCCCGTTGATCAGCCGTACCCGTACCCGCTCGCCGGCCTTGAACTGCGGCGCCTCGTCCATGGGTTTGCCGTTGGCGAAGAGGAGGTCGTAGTACACATCGCTCACGTCCATGGCGTTCATGCGCTTCCATTCGTTGGTGAGCTTCACACCGAGCGCACCGTCCTTGATGGCGTCGCTGTAGCTCTGCACGGTGCCCGGACGGATCCGGTGCTTCTTGATGGCGCTCCAGTCGTTCGCGCTGTGCAGGCGGCGATGCACCTCGAAGGGCTTCATGTCCGTCCACTCGCTCAGGATCAGCACCTGCTCAGGCATCGGTTCCTCGTTCCGCTTGTGGATGATGAGCGCGCCGTGCATGCCGTTCTGCTCCTGGAGCTTGGTGTGCGAGTGGTACCAATAGGTGCCGCTTTGAACCAATGGGAACTTGTACACCTGTGTTTCACCGGCCTTGATGGGCGCGGTGGTGAGGTAGGGAACACCGTCAAGCGCATAAGGAAGGATGAGGCCATGCCAGTGCAGGGAGGTCTCCTCCTTCTCCATGGCATTGTGCACCACGATCTCGGCCGTGTCGCCCTCGGTGAAGGTGAGCGTGGGCATGGGCATCCGCCCGTTCACCGTGAAGGCCTTGCGCGCCTTGCCGGTGTAGTTGACGATGGTGTCCCGCACGGTGAGCTCGTAACGGGTCGTGCGCGGTGTTAAGCTGCCATCCGGTGTGCTTGTCCCCAGCGCATGTCCGGGGATGCCGCTCTGTGCGAAAACACCACCGGTGAGCACCAGGTACAGGAGCGTGGCCAGGATCGCGAGCGTGCGGATCATTCGAAGGAGGTCCATGGTGGCTGTCGGTCCGATGTTCTATTTCACGATGGTCTCCTTCACGCTGCCGCAGCTCATCATCTGCGCACCGTAGAAGGGATTCCGGATGGCCTTGTCGCGGCTGAGCCAGTCGGCTCCGCCCTCGTACATGGGGCAATGGTCCAGGTAGGTCGGTGTGGAACCGGGCCGGGCCTTCACCAGCGCATACATCGGCTCCGTCAGTTCGGAGAAGGACTTGCGCTGCGCCTCGATGTCCTTCTTCGAAGCGATACCCGCACTGATGTTCGCGAGCGGTTCCATCACCTGCATCCAAACCGTATGGAGGCTCGCGTCCATGCCTTCCATCGTCACGGTCTTCACCACGGCTGACAAGGCTGTGGACCGCTCGGCCGCCATCTGCGCATCCGAGGCCACCAGCGCATCCTTCAGGGCAAAGTAGGCATCGAACACGGGACCGATCACTTCACCTGCGGTCTGGGGTGCAGCGGTCGCCGGGGCATCGTGACCATAATCATGAGCACTATGATCCGTGGTGGCACCAGGTGTGGTCATGGCCTTCCGCTGGAACGTGCGCTCATACTGGCAACAGCCGGGCAGCGCGGAGTAAGCCGCATCCGGGGCCAGGTAGCGCTCGTTGTCGTAGCCCGCATGGGCGATCCGTAGTAGCACGGCGTCCATATCGGTGCGCGAGCTGTCGATGGTGATGCGTGCGGTCTTTGCGTCCACATCCCAGTCGGCCTCGGCTTCGCCCTTCACGTAGGCGGCCTTCTCGATCGTCTTCTCGCACATCGGGCAATCGCCGTCTATGCGCACGGTGGCAGTGTGAGCGTTCTTCAATTGGGCGCTGCAACTGCTGAAGGCAAGCAGCGCTGGCAGTGCGATGAGGGACAGGAGGGTTTTCATGGGTTCGTTGTATCGGGATTTGTTGGTCGATCTAGTTCTCCAGCTTCGCCCACTTCAAGCGCAGGCTGTTGCTCACCACGCTCACGCTGCTCAGGGCCATGGCCGCACCGGCGATCATGGGGTCGAGCAGGAAACCGTTGATCGGGTATAGCACCCCAGCGGCGATGGGGATGCCGAGTACGTTGTAGATGAAGGCCCAGAAGAGGTTCTGGCGGATGAGGCTCACGGTCTTCCGCGAGAGCGTGATGGCCCGCGGGATGGTGTTTAGGTCGGTGCTGATGAGCGTCATGCGCGCCACGTCCATGGCGATATCGCTGCCCTGGCCCATGGCGATGCTCACGTCGGCCTTGGCCAGCGCCTCGCTGTCGTTGATGCCGTCGCCCACCATGGCCACCACGTGCCCTTGCTGCTGCAGGCCAGTGACGAATGCGGCCTTGTCCTTGGGCAGCACCTCACTGCGGAAGTCATCGATGCCCACGGCCTTGGCCACGGCCTGGGCGGTGCGCCGGGAATCGCCGGTCTGCATATAGACCTTGATACCGGCATCCTTCAGGCGCGCAATGGCTCCCGCAGCGGAGGGCTTGATGCGGTCCGCGATGGCGATGGCAGCCCGCACGGCCTGGGCATCAGCGAACCAGATCACGGTGTGCGCGGCCTCCTGCCAGCGCTTCTCGTGTTCACGCCATTCTCCGGTGATGGCCACACCACTCTCCTCAAGCAGGCGGCGGCTGCCGACGAGCCAGGTGATACCGTTCACCTGCGCCTTGGCGCCCTTGCCCGTCAAGCTTTCGAATCTCTCAACGATGCCATTCTTCCCGAATCGATCATCCGGAACGATATTCAGGATATGCTGCACCACCGCGTCCGCAAGTGGATGCTCCGAGCGTGATTCAATAGAGAGTAATGCCAAGGCCACTATCCGGTTTTCCAAGCCTATTTCCTCCACCACATATGGTTTGCCTTCGGTGATGGTGCCGGTCTTGTCCAGCACGATGGCGGTGATGTTGCGCGCGCGCTCCAGGCTCTCGGCATCCTTGATCAGGATGCCGTTCTCCGCGCCCTTGCCCATGCCGGCCATGATGGCGGTGGGTGTGGCCAGGCCCAGGGCGCAGGGGCAGGCGATCACCAGTACGGTGACCATGGCCAAGAGCCCCTGAGTGAACGCATGTTCGCCACCGAAGATCCACCACACGATCGCGCTGACGATGGCTATGCCGATGACGATGGGAACGAACACGCCCGCGATCTTGTCCACCAGCTTCTGCACAGGTGCCTTGCTGCCCTGCGCGTCCTGCACGGTGCGCACGATCTGCGCCAGCAGGGTCGCCGCGCCCACTTTCTGCGCCTTCATGCGCAAGCTGCCTTTCTGGTTGATGGTGCCGGCCAGCACCTGTGCGCCCACGAGCTTTGCAACCGGCACCGGTTCGCCGCTGAGCATGCTCTCGTCCACATAACTCTCGCCGCCGATCACCTCGCCGTCCACCGCGATGCTTTCGCCCGGGCGCACCACCAGGATGTCGTCCACGTTCACATCGGCGATGGGCACTTCACTGGTCTGACCGTTGCTCCCTTCGCGCAGCACGGTGCTGGGGCGCAGGCCCATCAGCTTCTTGATGGCGCTGCTGGTGCCCGCCTTCGCGCGCTCCTCCAGGAACTTGCCCAGCAGGATGAAGGTGATGACCACCGCCGCCGCCTCGAAGTAGACGTGGGGCATGAGCCCGCGACTGGTCCAGAACGAAGGATAGGTGGTGTTGAAGACGCTGAAGACGTAAGCCACGCCGGTGCTCAGGGCGACCAGCGTGTCCATGTTGGCGCTGCGGTGCTTCGCCTGCTTCCACGCGTTGATGAAGAAGGAGCGGCCGAAGACCAGCACCACCGGCGTGCTCAGGGCCCACATCACGAAGTTGGCCCAGGGCTCGTGCATCATGAACATGCCGATGACCACCAGCGGTGTGCTCAGTGCGATGGAGGCCCATAGGCGTTGCTTCAGCGTTGTCATGCGTGCGCGCTGGATCTCCTCCAGATCGGCGGTGGCCTCGTGCTCTTCGCTGATGAGCAGGTCGTAGCCGATGCTCTGCACCACTGCGCGCATGCGGCGCTCATCGATCACACCGGGTACGTATTCCACCTGCACGGTATTGGTGGCCAGGTTCACGGCGGCGTTCAGCACACCGGGCTGGGCCAGCAGCATGCTCTCCACACTGCTCACGCAGCTCGCGCAGGTCATACCGGTGACGGGGAAGGTGCGCCTCAGGGTGGGCACATCGTACCCGTTGTCCCGGATGGCCTTCACCACATCGCGGACCGCCTCCACGGGCGTGGTGCTCTCGATCACCGCGCTGCGGTTGTTGAGTTCCACGTGGTGCGCGCCCACCGAGGCAACGGTGCCCAGGGCCTCGTCCACGATCAGCGCGCAGTGTTCGCTGTCCATGTTCTCCACGGGCAGTACCAGGGTGCTTTTCTCAGTGCTCATGGCGTTGGTGTTCTAAACGGCCTGGGGCAACAGGCGATAGCCGGTGGGCATCAATGCGGCCGCCAGCGATTCGTCAGACACAGTTCCTTTCACCACTTCCACGGTCGCCGTGTTGTTCGGCACGTCCACGTCCACGGCCAGCACGCCGGGCAATGCGCTAAGGACGGTGGTCACGCTCTTTGCGCACCCGCCGCAGGTGATGCCCGTGGTACTGAAGTGGCGCTGGTCGGTATCCACTTGGTAGCCCGCCTGGCGGACGGCGGCAACCGCCTCCTTCACAGCCTGCGCTGGCTCGCTGCTGGTGAGGTGTGCCACATGGGCATCGCTGTCCACATCAACGGCCGTGATCACAGGTATGGTGCGGATGGCCTTCTCCACGCGTGATGCGCATTGGGGGCTGTGCACTTCCAGCAGTGGGAGGGTGATGGTCGTGTTGTCCATGGTCGTTCGTGTTTGACGGTACAAAGCACGTGCGACACAGCACCGAAGCTCTTACATCCTCGCCGATAAGCGTTACATCGGCCTCAGCCCACATGGTCCAAGGGCAGCCGGCCACCACCGATCTCCTTGAAGGCGGTGGGCGTCATGCCCGTGAGCTTCTTGAACTGGGTGCTCAGGTGCGCCACGCTGCTGAAGCCCGCGCGGTCCGCGATCTCGCTCATCGTCAGCTCGCCGTACTTGATCAGCTCCTTCACGCGCTCCAGGCGCTGCAGCAGGAAGTACTGCTCGATGGTGATGCCCTCCACCTGTGTGAAGAGTGCCGAGAGGCCAGAGTATTCCTTGTGCAGTAGCGCGCTCAAGTGTTCACCCAACTTCACACGTCCCTTCAGCTCACCATCGTGGTGCACCAACTTCACGATCGCCACCTTGATGCGGGCGATGATCACCGCTTCGCGGTCGTCCACCAGGTCGAAGCCCTCCTTCTGCAAGGCCACGCGTAAGACCTCTCGCTCGGTGTCCGCCACCGCGTGCTGCAGTTCCACCTCCCCCAACTCGATGCGCTGCACCGGCAGGCCCTGCGCCTCCAGCACGCGCTGCACGGCCGTTTTGCAACGGTCACAGACCATGTTGCGGATAGTGAGCTTCATTAGGTACAAAGGTATCGGCATGATCCCGCCGGGCTTATTCTACGTGCCCTATCGAACGCATGCCATTGAACCCGTACCTGCATTTGGTCATCTACTTTTACTTTAGAACGAATGCTGCGTCAGCTGGCGTAGCGGCAGCCCGGCGCAGGCAGGGCCTTGCGGATGCCAGCAACGAGGAGGCACGACGCAGGAGTGACCCTGCAGTGCCGCAGCCGCTGGCCCTGACAAGTCCGGCTAAAGCGTAGCACGCGACCCGGCGATTTGAGCCGGGGCACGCCCAACCCTTCGACAAGCTCAGGGCGGGCGAAACCACCAGGCGCAGAACACCTGCATCTTCAGCACCGAGTTCGCGCTGCGCTTGATGGGCGACGTGCAGCAGTACTTCATCGAAAAGAAGGTCCGCAACTTCTACAGCGTCAGCATCAGCGGCTACCACATCGCGGAGGCCGGCGCCAATCCCATCTCGCAGCTCGCGTTCACTCTGGCCAACGGCTTCACCTACGTGGAGTACTATCTGAGCCGGGGCATGGACATCAACGCGTTCGCGCCGAACCTGAGCTTCTTCTTCAGCAACGGCATGGACCCCGAGTACGCCGTGATGGGCCGCGTGGCGCGCCGCCGGGGTGCCTCGGAGTTCGCCGGGCAGATGCCATGAGTGACGATCGTTCGGCCAGACAAGGCGCGACGAAGGGAGGCTACCCATAGGTAGCTGACCGAGGATGCAACGAAGTATGGGCGGGCGAGCGGCGCTCACCCGAAGGGATGCGGCTCCGCCGCAGTGGCGCTGCTCGGTGGACTTCGTGGCACCCACAGGGCCAAGGCCCTCAAGCACCGCTACGGCGCCGACGAGCGCAGCCAGATG
>JAEUSY010000053.1 GCA_016788295.1 Flavobacteriales bacterium | reverse complement strand
CTGGCCCTGGTCGCCGTTGGTGGCATCCCACAGCCCGAAGTGCTGTAGGGTGTTCACGGTGTGCGCAATATTGCCGTTGTAGAGCGGGGTGTGCTCGGTGTTCATGGTGCCGCTGGCCCCCACCGGCGCAAAGGCACGGGTCGCCACGGTGCTCCAGCTGGGCGTAATGGCCTTGTAGTCGTTGTCG
Source organism: Flavobacteriales bacterium (assembly GCA_016788295.1). Taxonomy (GTDB): domain Bacteria; phylum Bacteroidota; class Bacteroidia; order Flavobacteriales_F; family PHOS-HE28; genus PHOS-HE28. The sequence continues at coordinate 1,667 of JAEUSY010000053.1, read as the reverse complement.
CCATAGTAGCCCAGGCTCAGGGCATAGGCATCGCGGCCGGTGAGCAAATTGGGGTTGCCCACCACGGTGGCATCGCCATCGCGGCCCATGTCGGTGGTGGGGTTCAGGCGGTCGCCGTTGATGCCTTTCAGCCACCCTTGCAGCGTGTAGGCGTAGTCGGTGCCTTGCACCAGGTGCTCGCCGAGCTCCACGCGTTGCAGCGGACCATGCGGGTAATAGAAGTAGCGTGCATCGTGGTGCCAGTTCTGGGCATCGGCGCTGGTCTCCACGTCGGTGATGCGGTTGTCGGCATCGTAGGTATACCGGTGGTGCAGCGCATCGGGCTGGTCTTTCTGGTAGTCCACTTGACGCACCCCGGCTCATGGCCGGGGCAGGCTAACCCACTGATCAGGTCGTAGGTGTAGTCCATACGCTTGTAGCGGTGGGAGGGGTCGTCGGTGAGGGCGGGGTGTTGTACACAGGCCAACGCCCCATTAACTTCGCAACTATGGAGACTTCCAGCAAAAAAAGCCGAAGCAGGATCAGCGCATCCGTGCCAATGGCCCTGAAGAAAAGGCTGAAGCGCGCCAGTGCCGCACAGTCGCGGAGTATGAGCGCAGTGGTGGAGGAGCTGCTGGAAGACAACTTGCCGGGGGACGATGGCTTGAAGGTAGGGCCGGGGAAGGGCAAGGCTTGGGTGAAAGCCAATCTTGGGTTGCTTAAAGGCAAGTTCTCCAAGGAGGATTTCGAGCGTGACGATATCCTGGGCTATTTGCTGCGCAAACACGCGTTGTGATGCGCGTGCTCATCGATGCCAACGTACCGCTCAACGTTTGGTTGGCGGATCGGCCGATGGCGCTCGAGAGTGCCGCCGTTATGGAAGCCATTGGCGAAGGGCACATCGATGGGTACATGACCTCATCGCTCGTGCTGTTCGTTCTGATCTGGCTCAGCAGGGTGCATCCGCCTGCAGTGGTAAAAACCCATGGTACCCAACTACTGGAACTCGTTAGGGTGATACAACAGCCGAAAGGCGTATTCCTGGAAGGCATGACCGACCTTTGGAAGGACCCCGAGGACGGTTTCCAGTACTATGCCGCAAAGCGCTACAGCCAGACCATTGATGCCATTATCACTACCAATACCAAGCACTTCAAGAACGCCCGTGGCATAGCGGTGCTCACCCCTGCCGAATTCGTTCGCAAACACCTGAAATGATCATTCCCATTGGATGGTCCGTGCGGCGACGGGGGAGCTTGCAAGGCTCAGTTCTTTTCAGTGATCTATCCTCGACAAGGAAGTATGGCCTTATCGACCGTGCAAGACTAGAGCGCTGCGGAGGCCGGACGAGGACACCCTGCGCGGGCCTAGGTCGCCCAGAAGGACATCCGCTTCTCCAACTCGCCCATCGAGGCGATCAACAAGATCATGAAAGGTTACCTACGGAACCACGCACCGCAGAGCTTGACCGCCACGGAGCAAGTGGTAGCCAGCGCAGTACACGACTACACCGAGGTGCGCCCCCACGGCTCCCTCAAAGGGGTCATTCCCTTGGAGCGCTACCTCAACCCCGGCTTCACCCCCGCACCACCAGACCTCAAGGCCACGCGCGCCCAGCGCATCGAAGAGAACCGCCAGACCAACTGCCGCCTAGAGCGCAAAGGCCCTGAGTGCAGGAGCTGAACCCG
>JAEUSY010000003.1 GCA_016788295.1 Flavobacteriales bacterium | reverse complement strand
CACGGCGCTCTCCACCACGCCCTTGGCCTGGTTGATGGCGTTCTCGATCTCGGCCGTGCCGAAGCGGTGGCCGCTCACGTTGATCACATCGTCCACCCGACCGATGATGCGGTAGCGGCCGTCGGCATCGCGCTTGGCGCCATCGCCGGTGAAGTAGTAGCCTTTGTAGCTGCTGAAGTAGGTCTGGCGGCAGCGCTCATGGTCGCCCCAAGTGGTGCGCAGGATGCTGGGCCAGGGGAACTTCATGCACAGCAGGCCTTCCACTTCGTTCTCGGTGATCTCCTTCCCCTCGGGCGTGAGCAGCACGGGCTGCACACCGGGTAGCGGCCACGCGGCGTGCGCGGGTTTCTCGTCGTTCACGCCGGCCATGGTGCTGATCAATATGCCGCCGGTCTCCGTCTGCCACCAGGTGTCCACAATTGGGCAGCGGTCCTTGCCCACGTGGATCTTGTACCAGTTCCAGGCCTCCTCGTTGATAGGCTCGCCCACGCTGCCGATCACCCGCAGGCTGTCCAGCGAGTAGGCCAGCACATGGTCCAGTCCGGCGGCCATCAGGCTGCGGATGGCGGTGGGCGCGGTGTAGAAGATGTTCACCCCGTGCTTGTCGATCACCTGCCAGAAGCGGCCCGCATCGGGGAAGGTGGGCACGCCCTCGAACACCAAGGTGGTGGCTCCGTTCAGCAGCGGACCGTAGATGATGTAGCTGTGACCGGTGATCCAACCCACATCGGCCGTGCACCAGTACACGTCGCTCTCCTCGTACTGGAACACGTTGCGGAAGCTGTAGTCGGTGTACACCATGTAGCCACCGCAGGTGTGCACCACGCCCTTGGGTTTGCCGGTGCTGCCGCTGGTGTAGAGGATGAAGAGCGGGTCCTCCGCATCCATCACTTCGGCCGGACAGTTCTTGTCCACGTGGAGCAGCTCGTCGTGCAGCCACACATCGCGGCCTTCCACCATGTTCACGCTCCAGCCCAGCCGCTCGGTCACGATCACCTTCTGCACCGTGGGACAGGTCTCCAGCGCCTCGTCCACCACACGCTTCACGGGGATCTGCTTGTGCCCGCGGTTCAGGCCATCGCTGGTCAGCACCATCGTGGCCTCGGCATCCTGGATGCGGTCCGCCAGGCTCTGCGCGCTGAAGCCGCAGAACACCACGCTGTGGATGGCCCCGATGCGCGCACAGGCCAGCGTGGCGATCACCAGCTCGGGGATCATCGGCATGTAGATGCAGATGCGGTCGCCCTTCTTCGCACCGTTGCGCTTCAGCACATTGGCGTACTGGCACACGCGCTCGTGCAGCTCGCGGTAGGTGAGGCGCACGAAGCGCTCCTTCGGGTCGTTCGGCTCCCAGATGATGGCCAGCTTGTTGCCGCGCTTCTTCAGGTGGCGGTCCAGGCAGTTCTCGGTGATATTCAGCTTGCCGCCCGCGAACCACTTCACGTTGGGCGTCTCAAAATCCCATTCCAGCGCGGTGTTCCACTTCTGGTGCCACTCGAAGGTGTCGGCGTGCGCGGTCCAGAACCCCACGGGGTCTTTCACGCTCTCGGCGTAGTTGGCGTCGTATTCGGCTTGTGTGCGGATGCGTTTCAGGGCCATGGTCTGCAAGGTATTGGCGCGTGGCGTGGTTCGCGTTGCGGGTTGGTTATGGTTGGTTGTTCCCGTTCAAGGGATGATCGTGGGGTGGGCAGGTCGACCCAAGGGGTCGACGGTACGCGTGCTTCGATCGGGTGTTCTCCGATCATTGGGGCGTGCCCCTTTCCCACGCGCCTTCCTGCCCACGGGTCGCATGCTCCGCTATAGCTGCCTCGGTGCGGCGGGCGTTGCTGCGGCTCCGGGGTCTGCTCGTGCCTCGCAGCCTCCTCGCGCGCGCACCGCCAGCGCCGCCCCTTCGGCAGGCTGCCGCTCCGCCCGCTCACGCGAACTTCCGTTATGGCTAATGCTGCGGTTCTCATCCCTTACGCGGTTTCTTCACTGAACGCCTTCCCGATCCGCCGCGCCTTCAACCCATCGTGGATCTCTGTCAATACGCTGGGGTCCTCGATCGTGCTGGGCACGGCGTAGTGCTCACCATCCGCGATGTTACGGATCGTCTTGCGGAGGATCTTGCCGCTGCGGGTCTTCGGCAGGCGCTTCACCACCACGGCTTGGCGGAACACGGCCACCGCACCGATCTTGTCGCGGATCAGCGCCACCAGCTCGCGTTCCAACCCGGCATCGTCGATCGCGGCGCCGTCCTTGCGCACCACGAGGCCAACCGGCACTTGTCCACGCAGGTCATCGGCGATGCCCACCACGGCGCATTCGGCGACCGCGGCATGGCCCGCCAGCAGTTCCTCCATCTCGCCGGTGCTCAGCCGGTGACCGGCCACGTTGATCACATCATCCACGCGGCCCATCACATGCACATAGCCCTGCTCGTCGATGTAGCCACCATCGCCCGTTACATAGTGGCCCGGGAAGTGGGTGAGGTAACCGCGTACGTAGCGTTCGTGGTCGTTCCACAGCGTGGGCAGGCAGCCCGGCGGCAATGGGAGCTTCACGGCGATGAAGCCTTCCTGGTTGGCGATCAGTTCGTGACCGTCCTCGCTCAGGATGCGCACATCGTAGCCCGGCACGGCATGGCCCGCGCTGCCCGCCTTGCTCGGCAGGTGTTCGCGGCCCATCAGTGTGGCCACCATGGGCCAGCCGCTCTCGGTCTGCCACCAATGGTCCACCACGGGTACGTTCAGGTGCTCGGCGCTCCATTCCCAGGTGGCGGGGTCGCACCTTTCACCGGCAAGGAAGAGGGTGCGGAGGCTGCTGCGGTCGTACTGCTTCACCAGCGCACCTTCGGGATCTTCCTTGCGGATGGCGCGGATGGCCGTGGGTGCAGTGAAGAGCACGTTCACCTTGTGCTGCTCGATCACGCGCCAGAAAGTGCCCGCATCGGGCGTGCGCACGGGCTTGCCCTCGAAGAGGATGGTGGTGCAGCCTGTCAACAGCGGACCGTACACGATGTAGCTGTGGCCCATCACCCAGCCCACGTCGCTCGCAGCCCAGAAGGTGTCGCCGGTTTTTACACCGTACACGGCGTCCATACTGTAGCGCAAGGCTGTTGCATATCCTCCCGTATCGCGCACGATACCCTTGGGCTTGCCCGTGGTGCCGCTGGTATAGAGGATGTACAGCGGATGGGTGCTCGGCAGCAGTACGGGATCCGCCGCTTCTGCGCCACCCACGAACCGGTCCCAGGTGGTCTCGCGCGCGCCCAGCACCACCGGCTGTTGCGGCCGTTGCAGGGTGACGATGTGCGCAGGCTGGTGGGCGCTCTCGTCCAGCGCCGCGCGGATCAGCGGCTGGTAGGGGATCACCTTGTCCACCTCGATGCCACAGGCCGCCGTGAAGAGGATCTTCGGCTTGGCGTCGTCGATGCGCACGGCCAGCTCATGCGGCGCGAAGCCACCGAACACCACGCTGTGTACCACGCCCAGCCGCGCACACGCCAGCATGGCCATCACGGCCTCGGGCACCATGGGCATGTAGAGCACGGCCGTGTCGCCCTGCGTGATGCCCGCGCGCTTCATGGCTCCGGCCAACCGTGCCACCCGCGCCTGTAGTTCGCGGTAAGTGAACGTCTCCACCACGCCCGTCACCGGACTGTCGTAGATCAGCGCCACCTGGTCGCCGCGCCCGTTCGCCACGTGGTGGTCCAGGCAGAGGTGGCTCATGTTCAGGACGCCATCCGCGAACCAGCGCGTGCGGTCGGGCGTGGGCATGTCCAGCACCTGGGTGGGCGCGGTATGCCAGTCGAGGCGTTGCGCCTGCTCGCCCCAGAAGGCCACGGGATCGGCGATGCTGCGGGCGTGTTCCTGAAGGTGGCTCTCGGTGCTCATGGCTGCTGGATGGCCTTGTTGATGGTGTCGACGAGCTGGCGGGTGCTGAAGGGCTTGGTGACGTAGAGGTCGCCGCCCACGGTGAAGCCCTTCTTGATGTCGAGCTCGCGGTTCTTGGCGCTGAGGAAGACGATGTAGGGCCGTGGCTGCCGGTCGTGCTGGCGGATGCGCTCGCACACCTCGTAGCCGTCCATGCCGGGCATCATGATGTCCAGCAGCACCACGCGCGGGCTTTCCCGCTCATAGATGGTAAGCGCTTCCTGCCCATCGCGGGCAATGAAGGCCTGGTGCCCGGCCTTCTTCACGAGGAATTCGATCGACATCAGGATTCCGGGGTCGTCGTCGACGATGAGGACCTTGTTCATGCCTGTTCGGGTTGGTCTTTGGGGCTGAGGGCGGGCAGTGTGAGAGAGAAGCGGGCGCCTTGTTCGCCGTTGCTCTCCACCCAGATGCGGCCGCCGTGCAGCACCACGATGTTGCGGCAAATGGCCAGTCCCAGCCCGCTGCCGCTGGTGTTGCGGCGCTGGTGTTGCTGGCGTGCCTGGAAGAACTTGTCGAAGATGAGCTTGCGGATGGCGGGCTCCACGCCGGGACCGTTGTCGGTCACGTGCACCTTCACTTCGCCGTCCACGTAGTAGCAGCTCACGGTGATGCGGCCGCCCTGCTCGGGGCAGAACTTCACCGCGTTGCCCAGCAGGTTGATCATCACCTGCTCAATGCGGTCGCCATCGCCGAGGATGGGGCGCATGTTGCGCTGCACGTCCACCTGGATGCTGATGCCCTTGTCGCGCAGCAGCTGGCCCACGCTGTCCACGGCTTCTTCCACCAGGGTGGGCAGGTGCACGGGGCCTTCGTTCAGTTTCTGCTTGCCGCTCTCCAGCTTCTCCAGGTCCAGCACCTGTTCGATCAGGCGGCTCAGTCGCTCCGTCTCGCGCACCATGGTGCCCAGGAACTGCTGGCGTTGCGCCTCGTCGATGTCCGGGTTGTCGTGCAGGATCTCGCTCAGCGCGCGGATGCTGGTGAGCGGCGTGCGCAATTCGTGCGTCACGGTGTAAAGGAATTCGTCCTTCAGTTCGTCGCTCCTGCGCAGGTCCTCGTTCACGCGCCGCAGCTCCTGGGTCAGGTGGTCCAGCTCTTCGCTCTTGCGTCGCAATTCCTTGTTCAAGGCCATCAGCTGCTGCGATCCGCGCAGGATGTCGAAGACCTCCTCCAGCCGGATCTCCTCCTCCTTCACCACGTTGCTGACCATGATCCGAGCGGACGCCGCACCGATGATGCCACTGAGCACACGCTCCACGTAGGTCACCAGCCGCGGGTCGGCACTGTCGCTCGAGAGGTCGATGCTGTTGCGCCGCGCGAACTGCTCCAGCGCACGTTCCGCCCGTGCCGGTTCGATGAAGTTGGCCAGCAGCCGCCGCAATTCGCTCAACTGGGCCGTGCCCTTCCACACGATGCTGCTCTCGTAGGCCCGCGCGTACTTGAACACGTCCACGAACACTTCGGCCTGGTTGCGCTCCTTGCTGTCCTGCACGGAGATCAACGAGCCCAGCGCGAAGCCCGCACCGTTCAGCAAGAGGCTCCAGAACACGGCGTGGGTCAGCGGATCAAGGCCCATGTCGCCGAAGAGCAGCTGGGGCTTCAGTGCTGCAATGCCGAATAGGCCTTGTTCCGAGAGTTCCAGCGGCAGCGCGCCTGAACGGATCAGACCCGGCACCACCAGCGTGTAGGCCCATACCGCAAAGCCGATGACGATGCCGATGACCGCGCCCTGTCGATTGGCGCGTTTCCAGTAGATGCCGCCGAACACCGCTGGTGCGAACTGCACCACTGCGGCAAAACTCACCAGTCCCACTGACACCAGGGGAGCGCCGCTGCTCACCGTGCGGAAGTAGGCGTAGGAGAGGAGCAGGATCAGCACGATGCCCGCGCGACGCACCGCCAGCAGCAGCGTACCCGTGGGCTGTTGGCCACGCTCCTTGTAGGCGGGCAGGCTCAGCATCGCAGGCATCAACAGGTTGTTGCTCAGCATGGTGCTCAGGGCAATGGTGGCCACGATGATCATGCCCGTGGCCGCGCTGAAGCCACCGAGGTAGGTGAGGAGCGCGAGGCCGTTGGCGCCATTGGCCAGCGGCAGGCTCAGCACGTAGGTGTCGGCGTCCACCGCAGGGTCCAGCAGCAGCCGGCCGGCGAAGGCGATGGGCAGCACGAAGAGGTTTATCAGCAGCAGGTACAGCGGGAAGATCCACATGGCCTTCTGCGTGTGGCGCTCATCGAGGTTCTCCACCACCGCCACCTGGAACTGGCGCGGCAGCAGCAGGAAGGCCATCATGCTCAGCAGGATCAGCGCGCTCCAGCTCACGGCACCGCCATCGCCCTGCAGCGTGAAGAGCTGCTGCAGTTCGGGCATGCGCTCGGCCTTTCCGAAGAGATCGCCGAAGCCGTTGAAGAGGCCGTAGGTGACGAAGAGGCCCACGGTGAGGAAGGCCACCAGCTTCACCACGGACTCGAAGGCGATGGCCGCCACCAGCCCCTCGTGGCGTTCGGTGGCATCCAGCGTGCGCGTGCCGAAGAGGATGATGAAGGCCGCCAGTCCGAGTGTGAGGTAGAAGGTGGTGTCGGTGAGCAGCGGTGCACGTTGCGCCAGTTCGGGACCGGCGGTGATCAGGTCAAAACTGGAGCCCACGGCCTTCAGCTGGATGCTGATGTAGGGAATGATGCCTACGATGCAGAACACCGTGACCAGTGCGCCGAGCCAACTGCTACGGCCGTAGCGGGCGCTCACCAGATCGGCGATGCTGCTGATGCGCTGCATCTTGCTGATCCGGATGAGCTTGCGCAGCACCACGTACCACAGCGGCGCCAGCAGGGTGGGGCCGATGTAGATGGCCGCGAACTCGATGCCGCTCATCGCCGCGCGCCCCACGCTGCCGTAGTAGGTCCACGCGGTGCAGTACACGGCCAGGCTCAGCGCATAGGCCCACGGGTTGGCCACCAGGCTGCGCTTGTTCTGGCCACGACGCTCGGCCCACCACGCAATGCCGAAGAGCAATGCGAGGTAGCCGAAGGAGGCGCCGATGACCAGGGCCGTGCTCATTCCGATCGTTCGCGACGTTGTTTGTCATTTACCACCATGGCCACCAGCGCGATCAAGAGCAGCCAGCCCAGCAGCACGTGCAGGTAGAGCACCGGGATCCCCGCCATACGCTCCGCTCGGTCGCTCAAGCGAAGCAGCGGGTATTGCAGCAGCAGCGCGAAGAACCCGAAGAGGGCGATCAAGCGTTGCGTGGTGAGGCCTTTCATGCCGGGTGTTCGTGCCATCACGGCCAAGGTACCGAGCGCTCAGCACCCGGTACCCTGACCATGATCAAGTGATCAATGATGTGTTGCTTCACCAGCACCGCGCGGGATCCGGATATCCTCCACCAGGTCCTGCACATCCTGTGGCGGCGGCGGCGTGAACCGGCTCACCAGGAAGCTCACCGCGAAGTTGAGCAGCATGCCCAGCGTACCGATGCCTTCCGGCGAGATACCGAACCACCAATCCTCCTTTGTGGCCGTGGGGTTCACGAACTTGTAGTAGATGATGTAGGTCATCGTGAAGGCGAGGCCCACGATCATGCCGGTGATGGCGCCTTCCTTGTTCATGCGCTTGCTGAAGATGCCCATGATGATGATGGGGAAGAAGCTTGCGGCGGCCAGGCCGAAGGCGAAGGCCACCACCTGCGCCACGAAGCCCGGCGGGTTGATGCCGAAGTAACCGGCGATGACCACGGCTACACCGGCGGCGATGCGTGCGCTCATCAGTTCCTTCTTCTCGCTGATCTTCGGCATCAGGGCGTTCTTCAGCAGGTCGCGGCTGATGGCTGTGCTGATCACCAGCAGCAGACCGGCCGCCGTGCTGAGCGCCGCAGCCAATCCACCGGCAGCCACCAGCGCGATCACCCAGTTGGGGAGTTGCGCGATCTCCGGGTTGGCCAGCACCATGATGTCCTTGTCGATGGTGACCTCGTTCACGGCCGCATCCTTGCGGTACTGCACCAGGCCGTCGCCGTTCTTGTCCTCGATGGTGATCAACTTGGTCTTGCCCCAGTTCTCCACCCACTGCGGCATTTCGGCCACGGGCTTCTCGTTGAGCGTGTTGATCATGTTGTAGATGCCGAACGCACCGATGGCGGGCGCCGTGGTGTAGAGGATGGCGATGAAGATCAGGGCATAGCCGGCGCTCTTGCGGGCATCCTTCACACGCGGAACGGTGAAGAAGCGTACGATCACGTGGGGCAGACCGGCCGTGCCCACCATGAGCGCTGCCGTGATGAAGAGTACGTCCATCATGCCCTTGCTGCCGCTGGTGTAGGCCGTGAAGCCGAGTTCGGTGAGCAAGCCGTCCAGCTTATCCAGCAAGGGGGTGCCATCAGCAACGGTGCCACCGAAGCCCAGTTGCGGGATGGGATTACCGGTGAGCTGCAGCGAAATGAAGATCGCCGGCACCATGTAGGCGAAGATCAGCACGCAGTACTGCGCCACCTGGGTGTAGGTGATGCCCTTCATGCCGCCCAACACGGAGTAGAACAGCACGATGATCATACCGATGACCACCCCCGTGTCGATATCCACCTCCAGGAAGCGGCTGAAGACAATGCCCACGCCGCGCATCTGTCCGGCCACGTAGGTGAAGCTCACGAACAGCGCGGCCACCACGGCCACCAGACGCGCCGTCTGCGAATAGTAGCGGTCGCCCACGAAGTCGGGCACGGTGAACTTGCCGAACTTCCGCAGGTAGGGTGCGAGCAGCAGCGCGAGGAGCACATAGCCGCCTGTCCAGCCCATCAGGTACACGCTGCCGTCGTAGCCCATGAAGCTGATCAGGCCGGCCATGCTGATGAAGCTGGCCGCGCTCATCCAGTCGGCCGCCGTGGCCATGCCATTGGCCAGGGGCGATACGCCGCCACCCGCCACGTAGAATTCCTTCGTGCTGCCAGCGCGCGCCCAGATGGCGATGCCGATGTAGAGGGCGAAGGTGGCCCCCACGATGATGTATGTCCAGGTCAGGATGTCCATGGTCTCAGGTGTTGGGGGTCATTGTTCGTCCACGTTGAACTCCTTGTCCAGCTTGTTCATCTGCGCCACGTAGTAGAAGATGAGCGCAACGAACACATAAATGCTTCCCTGCTGCGCGAACCAGAAGCCCAGCTTGAAGCCGCCGATCTTGATCGCGTTGAGGGGCTCGGCCAGCACGATGCCGAATCCGAAGGAGACGAGGGCCCAGATGGCCATCAGAATGAGCACCAGGCGGATGTTCCGCTTCCAGTACTGCTGGGGTGACTTGTTCGACATGGTGGGGATGGTTGTTCGAGGTTCGTTGATCGTTCTGCGGTAGCGCAGGCCGCTTGCTTGGTACGTTGTGGGTTTCTCTTTCGCCTTCGCCGCTGCTGGTCGACCCGATGGGATCGACGTTACACCGGCTTCGGGTATTTTTCATTTTTCTCCTTCGCAATTACCCTTTCACTCTTTCACTCTTTCACTCTTTTACTCTCTCTCCCTTTCACTTTCTCACCCTTCCTCCTTACTACAAATAGATCTGTGCTTGCAGGATGACCTCGCCGCGTGAGCCGTCCTTCTTGCCAGCCACCACCACCGGACGGTCGCTGTATTGCAGGGTGAGCTTGGCGTGGTGGCCATCGAAGAAGAGGTTGAAGCCGGCGTCCATGAAGCCCATCGGCTCGTCCAAGGCTTCGAGGTCCTTCATGGTGTAGGCCGCGAAGGGCTGTAAGCGCATCTTGCCACTGATCCCTTTCGGCAACAGCAGACCTGCCTGGGTGTACCAGATATTGCCCGTGCCCAGCAGCGGACGTGCATTGCCCGCACCTGCAGATGAGCGCTGGCCCAGGAAGCCAGGGTCGTTGGTGCCCTCGTTCATGATGCCCACCGTGCGGTAGTAGTTCGGGCCCCAGTCGTGCAGGTAGTACACGCTGTAGGCGGTCACGGCCATGTTCTTCTCGCCACCGAAGGGAATGTCCGCGTACACGTCGAAGCCGAAGAGGTTGATGTCATGCTTCTGGGTGATGGTATCGTTGCCGTTGATGACCCGGCTCCGTGTACCCTGGGCCTGGTTATAGAAGCCCGCACCGATGTTGAACACCTTTTTGGTGCCTACGTAAGTGCCCACGGTGAAGGGTAATACATTGCTTTCCTGCTCCAGGAATTGCCACATCAGGTAACCTGAGTAGGCCGCATTGCTCTTGCCATTGTTGTCAACGGCTACGGCCTCGGCGGACAGTGGCGGGGTATTGCCCGTTGCGAAGGGCTTGTTCACGGCCAGGCGATAATCGAGCTTGCTCAACTTGCCTTTGGCGAAGAAGCCGAACTGGCGGGCGAACTGATCACCCAGTTCGATGGCGTACCAGTTGAAGATCGGCGCATCCACCGCGAGGAAGTTGAGCGTGCTGGCGCTGCCCATGCGCGACACACCGTTGAAGTAGTGCAGGCCCGTGCCGAGCGTCAGGCTGAAGGGCTTCGCACTGCCGTCCTCCCGCTTGCCCGGCGCGATCACATCGTATTCGTTCCAGGCATCGTGTACGAACAGGCCGGGTTTCTTCCCGCTGGTGAAGGTGCCGCCGTTGCCGGTGATGCCGCCGTTGGGCACACCGCCTGTGTTGAAGGTCTGGTTGTTGATGCCCGCATGGAACACGATGCGGTAGCGCGGATGCACCTGCGCAAAGGCCAGGAAACGCGAGCGGCGGATGCCCACGTCGAAGGTCTGATCGGCCGCTTCGCCATTGACCAGCGTGCCGGGATTGTTCTCGATGTAGCGCCCCCAGATCTGGTTCCAGAAGATCAGGCGGACAAAGGCGTCCTTCTCCGGGTTGGGCTTCAGCTTCAAGCCGGGGCCGTAGATCTCGGATCCTTGCGCGAAGGCGAGCACAGGGACCAGCGCGAGCGTCGCCAGTGCGTTGCGTAGGGTGCGTGTAGCCATATCGAAAGTGTTGGTGGTTGGTGCCGTTCAGCGAGTGCCAAATAGGCCCGCAACGACATCCATCCCCAAAACCTCGATCGTTTTCTGTAAGAATGTGGTCGATATGCCGCTATCGGTCATGCCGGAAGCGCTCCCATCGGATCACCATGAACTTGTCGCCGAGCTCGGTGATCATCATGCCCGCGCCGGTCACATGGCTGCGATCGGCCACGTAGGCCTGTAGTTCCGCGTGGTCCAGCACCTTGTAGGTGGGCCGGTAGTCGCGCTGCTCCGGCGCCTTGATGTGGTACTGCTTGATCCAGCCCGCCACCGCCGTATGGCTCACGCCCAGGATGCGCTCGATCTCCCGCAGGCTGATGCCCTCCAGGTGCAGCTGCAGGGCCTTCACCACATAGTACGGGTCCACGCGCTTGCCCAGCTTGTTCACCGTGAAGTGATAGCCACAGTGCTTGCAGCGCCACCGCTGGCGTTTCTGCACCACACCGGCCCGCACGAACTGGTCGTGATCGCACTTGGGGCAGGAGGTGGGGGAGGCCATTCAGTTAGATATATGTAATGAGCAAAGCTATATCAAATGAGCAACATTCTGAATACGATGTTCGATAACCAGAGCTGTGGTCGGATGGTCGCATTCCCGACCCCAACGGGGTCGCGGAGATTAGGAATTTCAGCCCAGCCAGGCATTCCGACCCCGAAGGGCGTCGCAGCATATAGCCCGCAGGGCGTTGTCCCAGCCAGGCATTTCGACCCCGAAGGGCGTCGCAGCATGTAGCCTGAAGGGCGTCATCGCGTGATGGCATTCCGACCCCGAAGGGTGTCGCAGCCGGTGTTCCTATCCGAACAGTTCCCCCGCCGTCCGCACCCCGCGCTCCTGCAAGCCCCGCAACAACACCACCAGCAACAAGGCCGTGGCCAAGGCATCACCCGCTGCCGTGTGCCGCTCTTCCACCGGTATGCGGTACCGCTTGCACAACGCATCCAAGCCGTAGTCATCGGGCTTCACATGGTCGGGCCGTTCCAAGCGCAAGGCCAGGTCCCGTGTGTCCAAAAGCTTCGCCACACGCAATGCCTGACCGCCGCGCTTCGCAATGGCTTGCAGGAAGGACAGGTCGTGCAGGATGTGATGCCCCACCCAGATGCTATCCCCGCGCCACTCCTCCAACGCATGCAGGGCCTTGGCTTCGTTCAAACCCTGCTGTGTGGCTGCGGCGGTGATGCCATGGATCGCCACGGCCGCACCCGGATCGCTGCTGCGCACCAGCGTGGTGAAGGCATCGCCTGGCATCACCTGCAGGCCTTCCACCCGCACGGCTGCGATGGAGAGCAGTCGGTCCTTCGCACTATCCAGCCCGGTGCTTTCGGTATCGAGCACGGCGAAGCGCAGCTGCTCAAACGGCGTATCGTCCTTGCGCGCAAAAGGCCACCACGCCATCAGAGCCGGAGTTGATCGACCTGGAAACGGACCTTCACCACCTCCTGCACCTCAGCGATGGGCACGAAGGCATTGCGCAGGATCTGCCGCTGGATGCGGTCCAGCGATGCAGGCTCGATGTATCGGCCGCTATCGCCCCGTTTGAAACCGCTCTCGGCCCGGAAGCGCAACAGGATGTCGAAGGCTTTCGCGGCTTCATGGTAGAGCTCGGCCTGGTCGGGTTCCTGCGCCGCCAGCCAACGGAAGCGTTCGCCCGTGTGGTTGATGCCGCGGATCCCCTTGTGCAGACCCAGCACCCGGGCCGCGTCCACCAAGGGCATGAGCCCCCGGGCCTTCAGGTCGAAACGGTCCTTGTGCTCGCCGCTGCGCTCCACCACCAACCCCCGGAAGAAGCTGAGCGGCGGCGGGTTCTGCAGGGCGTTGGCCGCGAGCATCGGCAGGAACAGCGCGCTCTGCGCGATCTCCGCGTGGATGTGGTCGGCCAGTTCGCTGCCCAAGGAACGATCGCCATGCACCGCGCGGAAGTCGAAGAAGATGGTGCTCAGCATCACGGCCTTCGGTTCCGGCGTACGGATCCATTGGCTGAAGCGCGCTTTCCAGGCGCTCAGCGGCCGGCACCATTCCGGGTTGCAGGCCATCATTTCCGCCGGACAACGCTCGAAGCCGGCCGCTTCCAGCATGGCGTTCACGCGGGCGGCCAGCAGGGCGAAGTAGCTCTGCACGGCCTCTCGTTCGGCTTCCTCCGGATCGGCGTAGACCAAGGCGTTGTCCTGGTCGGTGCGCACCAACTGCTCACCGCGCCCTTCGCTGCCCAGCGAAAGCCAGCACCACGAAAGGTCGGGCGCTGCATGTCCCTGCTCCAACAGTTCCTTGCGCGCGAGTTCGATGGCGCGTTCGATCAGCGCGTCGTTCAGTACGGTCACCAGGTCGCTGAGGAAGGATGTTCGCGCCTCCTGCTTCAGGTAGTCCATGATCAGCGCTTCAGCACTGTCGCGGATGGCCGCCAGCTCGTTAGCATCGGTCGCCGTCTTCAATCGGCGCGCCAGTACCCCCGGACTGTTCCCTTCCTGCACCACCAGGTCGTGCTCGCTGAGGATGCCGATCACCGGCTGCTCCGGGGTTCCATCGGCCGTCACGCACAGGTGATGCACGCGGTGGCCGATCATCTTCAGCGTGAGCTCTGCCAGGCTGCGCTCGGGCTCCACGGTGATCACCGGACTGCTCATCACGCTGCCGCACGGTGCATCCACGCTCACCAAGCCGGTGCCCACCTTCCGCCGGAAGTCGGTGTCGGTGATGATGCCCACCGGCCGGTGCGCCGCATCCACCACCACGATGGCACGGACGCGGTTCGCTGTCATGCGCTCAGCGGCCACGCGCAATTGCTCGTCGGGTGTGCAGGTCACCACGGGCTTTACCCCGCTGATGCGCACGGTGTCCAAAAGCCCCGAACGCAGGCCGGGCGGGGAGGGGCGGAAGGCGATGCGCGCCTGGGCCGTGCCTTCCATACTTCGCCGCACCACGGGCATGCCCGCTGCGAATCCCGCCGCGAAGAAGGTGGCCGCTGCTGGTTCAGCCTCCAACACCTTCCGCAACAGCGTTCCGGGGATGCTGTACACGATGCACTCTTCCGCCGCTGCGGCGCTGGTGAGGTAGGGTTGTTCCGCCAGCAAGGCCCGTACACCGATCACCTCGCCTTCGTCGCAGAGGTCGGCCAGCCGGTCGTTGGCACCCTCGCGCTGCCGCAATTCAAGTGAGCCTTGGCGCAGTACATACACCTCCCCGGAACCGGGTTCGCCCTCCTTGAAAAGCGTATCACCTGATTTCAGGTAGCGGATGCTGATGCCCTCGGCCAGTTTCCCCAGCCGCTCCGCACCGATGCGGTCGAAGGGTGGGTGCTTCCGCAGAAAATCGGTTACGCGATCGACGATGGCGTTGGCGGGCATGGCGGTGAAGGTCGCGAACGCGCCCGGTCCCGCGGCCAACGGATGTCAGTTTTCGGGAACGGTGGGTACTTCGAATCCGGGTAGAACGGTGAGGCCCAGCTTGTGGCCCTCGGACAACATCAGGCCCCACGCCTGTTCCCGGTCGTTGTGGATCTGGCCATCGAGGATCGCGTCCTTGATCGCGGTCTTGATGTCGCCAATGGGCCTGCTCGGCGGAATACCGAAGGCCTGCATGATGTCCTGCCCGGTGACCGGTGGTTGGAAGTTGCGCACGCGGTCCTTCTCTTCCACTTCCTTCAACTTCTGCAGCACCACTTCGTAGTTGCGCAGGTAGCGTTCCTTCTTTTTCTCGTTCTTGCTGGTGATGTCCGCACGGCACAGGATCATCAGCGCATCAATGTCGTCCCCGGCATCGAACAGCAACCTGCGCACTGCGCTGTCGGTCACTTCGTCCTTGGTGAGCGCGATGGGGCGCAGGTGCAGGGCCACCAGCTTCTGCACGAACTTCATCTTCTCGTCCAAGGGCAGTTTCAGGCGACGGAAGATGCCCGGCACCATGCGTGCGCCTTTGTCCTCGTGGCCATGGAAGGTCCAGCCGTGTCCGGGCTCGAAACGCTTGGTGCGCGGCTTGGCAATGTCGTGCATCACGGCGCCCCAACGCAGCCAAAGGTCATCGCTCTGCTCGCAGACATTGTCCAGCACTTGCAAGGTGTGGTGGAAGTTGTCCTTGTGGCCGATGCCGTACTTCTCTTCGGCGCCGCTGAGTGCAACGAATTCGGGGAAGAACTCCTGCAACAGACCGCTGTCGCGCAGAAGGTTGAAACCGATGCTGGGTTTGGCGCAGGCGAGGATCTTGTTCAGTTCAGTGTGTATGCGCTCCGCGCTGATGATCTCCAGCCGCTGGGCGTTGCGCTTGATGGCATCGAAGGTGGCCGGATCGATGACGAAGCCCAGTTGGTTGGCGAAACGCACGGCGCGCAGCATACGCAGGGGGTCGTCGCTGAAAGTGATGTCCGGATCGAGCGGTGTGCGGATGAGGCCTTGGTCCAGGTGCAGGATGCCACCGAAGGGGTCCACCAACGCGCCAAGACTGCCCGTGTTAAGCGAAATGGCCAGTGCGTTGATGGTGAAGTCGCGGCGTTCCTGGTCGTCCTTGATGGTGCCGGGCTCCACCTCGGGCTTACGGCTGTTGCGGCTGTAGCTCTCCTTGCGCGCACCAACGAACTCCACCTGCACATCACCCTGCGGGTCACGAAGGGTGAACATGGCGGTGCCGAAGTTCTTGAAGACGTGCACGGGCTCGGCCTTCAACCTGCGGGCCACCGCTTGGGCGAACGAAGGACCATCGCCCTCCACCACGAAGTCGATGTCCTTGCAGGGCCGCCCGATCAGCCGGTCGCGTACGTAACCACCGATGGCAAAGGCGGGAATGCCCTGCTGTGCGGCCTCTGCGGCCACCGCTTGGAACAGCGGCTCGTCCACCACACCGTCCAGACGGGCGGGGTCCACGGTATAGCGGGTGGTGGTGTGCATGAGCGGGAAGGGCGGCAAAAGTAGGGCGGGACCATGTCATAGGAGTCCTTTACTCTCGGCCCATAAGCTGGTCTTCATAAATGATCACCCGTTGTCTGAGCTCAGCTTCATCGAGTATCATTCGCCGCTGCATGTTGAGGTAGGTCGGTAGTGAGCGTAGCGTGTCGATGCAGACGGTCATTTCTTCCCGCCCCGTGGCCTGTGGAATGGCTATCGTATCGATTTGGTCCAATTGTCCCAAACGCTCATTGAGGAATGACTTCAGGTCCACCGTGCCCACATCACCCCAGCCCCGGAACGATACATTCCCTTCCTGACAAATGGGGTCGTTTGTCCTGATCATGAAGTATGGCAGTAGCCACTCTTCAGAATGTTCTTGAAGCGAAACAAGCGAAAGGGTGTCAAGATCTGTGAATGTCAGACCAAATGGTCGATGGATCAATTCAGCTTCGCGAAGCAGGGATGTCATGACCCAGCTACTATCCATGAAGCCTTCCATGATACGCTGCGACAATTGAACATCTGAGGAGGCTAAATGTGAGATGTATGCATTGATGAGCGTATCCACCTGGGCTTTCACCTCTGCGTAGTTCACCACGGATGAGATGTTGCCATCCGTATCGCATTTATAGACGATGCGGTACATCGGCACCCACTCGGCAGGACCTACAGTCGAGCCAGTATCTGATCGCTCGAGGAGCTGGTATTCAAGCCACTCGATCGTCGCTCCTCCGATCGTGTCAATTATGCTGAAGCGAATGGCTTTGTCGGTCTTCTTTTTCAGGTAGCTGGAATCCGGAGTGTACACACTATCGGTAGTTCCAATTTGAAACCACGTTACCGATCCCGGAGCCCAATTCCGTTGATGGATCTCTATCGGTCGACCATGTTCTGTGGAACAAGATGCGACCAGCAAAATGAGAACTATGAATAGCAGGCCAGACCTATTTCCAGGACACATGGGTCCTAAAGTAGAGAGCCACCGACATCGATCCCCTCCGCACACTTGAAATGCCCCTTCGGGCACGCCTTGTGCCCATGCAATCCGCACGGCCTGCAATCGAGCTTCTCCGCCGTCTCCGCCACACGTCCGTTCGCGCGCAGCGGCCCAAAACCGAAGCCAGGTACCGTGCTACAGAAGATCGCGGTCACGGGCGCGGACATGGCGCTCGCGATGTGCAGGGGCGCGCTGTCGTTCACGTAGTTCATCGTGGCGCCCTCCATCAGCGCCGCACTCTCCAGTAGCTTCAATTCGCGGGTGAGGTCCACGCCACGACCGCTGGCCGCGATGATGCGTTGGGCCAGCGCTGTATCGCCCGGTGCACCGATGATGAAGACCTGCTGGTCGCGCGGCAAGGCCTTCACCAGTTCGATCCATTTGTGCTCCGGCCATTGCTTGGTGAACCAGACCGAGGCGGGTGCGATGCACACGTAGCCGCTGTGGCCCTTCATGTGGATCTCCAGCAGCGTGTTCACCTTCGCCCGATCCTCCGCTGTGGGGTAGAGCCGGGGCATGGGCCGCTGGCCGTCCGTGAGGTGCTCGATCAGCGCATTGAGGCGATCCACTTCGTGCCGCCCATCGCCGATGACATGCTTCACCGTGCGGCTGAAGAGGAGGCTCAGCGGGTTCTTGTCGTAGCCCACCTTCTCCTTGCCGCGTGCCAGCACGGTCATCAAGCCCGTACTGAGGAAGCGCTGGCAGTTGATGATGTGGTCGTATCGGGTCCGGCGCAGTTCGCTGATGAGCGCGAAGAGGTTCTTGTTCTTGGCCGTGCGCTTGTCCCACACGAACAGTTTCCGAAGGAAGGGATGGCCCGTGAACAGCCCGTCGTTCCCCTTGCGCACTACCAGGTCGATGGCGGCATCCGGGTAGTGGGCGTGGAGCTTCTCCAGGATGCTCGTCACCAGCACGGCATCGCCCAGGAAGGCGGTCTGGATGATGAGGAAGCGCTTCATGGTGCAGGCTTCAGCGTATACCCCGGCGTGATCTCGCGGAACACCCGCTCCCATGGCACATCGGCGTAGCCGCCGCCCAGCCTTACGATCACCAGTTCGTTCGCAGGATCAACGTGGATGAACTGGCCAAGGATGCCCTCCGCGTTGAACGGGCCGTCCGGGAACGGCAACCACCATTGATAGCGGTAGTGGGTGACGCCTCCGTTCGCGGTACTGGCCGTGGTGCTGGTCTCCACCCAGTCACGCGGTACAAGCTGCTTGCCGCGCCATAGCCCTTTGTGCAGGTAGAGCGAACCGAGCTTCGCAAAGTCGCGGGCCGGAGCGTTGATGCAGCAGAAGGCCTTCTCGATCCCGTCCTTCTTCTTGTCGATGCTCCACGAGCTTGCGTGCTCCATGCCGAGCGGCTGCCACAAGCGGTCGTTGAGGTATGCGGTAAGGGTGCGTTGATCACCTTTGGCGCGCAGGGCTCGGGTGAGCAAAAGTCCCAGCAGCTGGGTGTCGCCGCTGACGTACTCCCACTGGGTGCCGGGCGGCCGCTTCAACTTCAGCTTCAACGTGTACTTCTCCAACTGCCGGCCGTAGTAGAACTTGGCCACGGTGCCGAAGGGGTTCACATAGCTTTCGTTGAAGTCGATGCCGCTGGTCATCTGCAGCACGTGCTCGATGGTGACCCCCTCGAAGCCGTTCGCCTTCAGTTCGGGGATGAGGTCGGTGATCGGTTGCTGCACGTCGCGGATCAGCCCGTCGGCGATGGCCGTGCCGATGAGCATGCTCACCACCGACTTGGCCATGGAGAACGATGGGTGTATATGCGCCTCGTCGTAGCCCTTGAAGTAGCGTTCATAGACGATGGTGTCCCGGCGGATCACCAGAAAGGCCGTGGTCTTGTGCTTCTCCAGCCAGGTGTCGAAGGGGATCTGTTCCCCCTTGTAGTTCGCGGTGCGCGGACCGACCTCCTTCGCCGCCACGGGGTACTGGAAGGGCTCTGTGGAAGCGGGGAGTGGCCGGCTTGGGAACTTCTTGTGGTCGCGGCGGTCGGCGAAATTCCACTTCACGAAGCGCCCCACCGTGCAGCCGTCGAGCAGCAGGGCCAGCAGGAGCAGGGCGATGGGGCGAAGGATGCGCAGTGGAAGCCAGTTCATAACCATCCTGAACAACGGCGGTGCCAAGTTAGCCGTATGGATCGCAGGCCTTAGCGAGTATTACTGTTCACTGCTTCACGAAGCGGGTGTGCATCACTTCCCCGTTCGCGTTATGCAAATGAAGTACGTAGCTGCCCCCGGCCAGTTGATCCACCGAGATCGATGTGCCGCCGGTCACTTGGCCGACCATCAAGGCGCAACGTCCATCCATGGTGAGCACCTGCGCGTTCCACATTCCAAGCGGCATCATCACGCGCAAGTGGTCCTGTACCGGGTTGGGGTACGTGATCACCGTGTTGTTCGTACGCTGAGCGAGGCCAACGCTCATCTCGGCGATCAGGTCCGCGTTGTTGGTACGGATGGGTTCATTGAAGTCGAAGAAGATATCCGCAGCATTGCGAAGTAGCGTTCCAGGCAGAGGTGCGCCCTGCGTGCGGATGCGGAAACTCGCGAAGCCTTGGCTGCCTTCAAGGTCGGCGGTGCTGTCCGGGAGCATGATGTTGGGGAAGTCGAACCGCAGGACACGTCCGGGTTTTAGCGATGCCTCGAACGCATGTGAAGCGCCCAGGATCTGCAACGAGGCAAGATCGAAGTCGATAGTAATGGTGTCCAATAGGTACACATTGACCGCTTCAGCTGTGCCAGTGTTCTGGAAACGGATGGTATAGTCCACCCAGAGGTCCTGGTCGATGAAGTAAATGCTCTCGCTCAAGGCGGAGCTTGTTTGTAAGAGCTTGTCGTTCGGGTCGTAGGCGTTCACGATCGTGCTTGTGGTGGTGTAGCTGTCGTTGGTAGGGTCCGCATCAGCAACGGCACCAGAGATGGTCGCGATGCCGTTCACCACAGTACCGGTGATGCTTGGGGTCGGAGGGATCTGGAGCCAAACGGTGTAGGTCTGGGAAGAGAAACCACCCAACGAAGGAATGTTCCACTCGATCTGGCCTTGGCCTACCAGAGTTCCACCTCCATCATCATTCACCGAAAAGAGGGTGGAATAGCTGAGGTTCAGCGCGAGGTCACTGAAGGTGTATGGCCCTTGGTTGTTGATGGTAATGGTGTAGGAAACCGGGAAGCCTGGACGGTGGATCCCTGCGCTGAGGTGAACGCTGGCGTCCGGTCCGAACTGTGGGGACATGGCGACATCGATGGTGGCGGAAGGCGTTCCAGCATTGATGGAGAAATTCGCTGGAAGGGTGGGGCAAAGCACATCGTAGCCCGCAATGCTGGCATCCAGCGCATAGTCGTCGTAGAACAGTTCCGTGCCATAGTGTCCGTTGGCATCGGTGAGCTGGTAGTTGTTGCCGGGGGTGATCTGCACAACACGGTAAGGGAGGCCAAGGTCCGCCGCGTCCTGGTCGCAATCACCGTTCAGGTCGGCGAAGACAACACCGGTCACCGGTCCGCATGGGTCTGTGGAGAGAGGTACTTCGGCCGTGAAGTTGGCGCTGCAACTGGGGCCGGTTCCGCCCGGCGGATCACTGATCCCAGTGCCGAACCAAGCAGAGATCGAATAGGTGCCGGGTGTTAGGTTGTTGGCCACCCACGGGTTGCTGGAAGCCACATTGACCGTACCCCCCGGGCCGGAAACGATCACGGAATCCATGTTCGCGAAGAGCAGTTCCAAGCTGCCCGTGTTCCCACTGCCGCAGCTGGCCGTGGCGTTCGTGGAAAGCAGTTGCGGTGCCATGTCGCCGATCACTTCCAAAGGACCTACCACACCTGTGCAGCCGTTCGCGTCGGCGATGGTCACCGTGTAGGTATTGCCGGGGCAAAGTCCGTTGAAGTAAAGACCGTTAGGGCTTCCACCACCGGTCGGCCCAGGCGGGTCGAAGGTGGTGGTGTAGGGCATTACGCCACCATTTATCGGGATGAACTGGTTGAAGGATCCGTTGCAGGTCGCATCACAAGACCAGACAGGTGCGATCGGCACCACATCCGGAAAGAGACCGGGGATCAGCAGTACCTCCGCCGATGCGCTCACCTCGTTGCCGTTGCTGTCAAAGACCGTGATCGTATGGATTCCCGGCAACGCATCAGAAATGAAAAAAGTCCCTTGCCCACTTGGCGGAGTGGGTGACCACATGATCGAATAGGGTGGGCTTCCCCCGAACACCGAAGCGAGGATGCTGCCCGTTTCGTTACCACAAGTGGCATGCTGGATGCTGAACAGGATGGTGATGTTGGTCTGCGCTACAAGTGATGCAGCGCATGTGAACATGAACAACGAGAGCAGCCAGCGTTTCATGGGGTCGGTTTTCGGTAGGTTGAAACTACCGAAAGCGATCAAGTGCCCCGCCTTGACCTGAACGAGTTATCAACCGCCCCTTCTGAGACCTGGTCCGCTACACCGCCACGTTGTGCTCGCGCAGCGCGTCGTTGAGGCTGGTCTTCTTGTCTGTGCTCTCCTTGCGCTGACCGATGATGAGCGCGCAGGGCACACCGTACTCACCGGCGGGGAATTGTTTCGGTACGGTGCCTGGGATCACCACGGAGCGTGGCGGCACGTAGCCCTTCATCTCTACTGGTTCGGGTCCTGTGACATCGATGATGCGGGTACTGGCGGTCAGCACAACGTTGGCGCCGAGTACGGCCTCCTTACCCACCCGCACACCCTCCACCACGATGGCGCGCGAGCCGATGAAGCAGCCGTCCTCGATGATCACGGGCGAGGCCTGCACGGGTTCGAGCACGCCGCCGATGCCCACGCCGCCGCTCAGGTGCACGCCCTTGCCGATCTGCGCGCAACTGCCCACCGTGGCCCAGGTGTCCACCATGGTGTCGCTGTCCACGTAGGCGCCGATGTTCACGTAGCTGGGCATCAGGATCACGCCGGGGGCGAGGAAGCTGCCGTGGCGTGCGATGGCATGCGGCACCACGCGGACGCCCAGCGAGGCATAGTGCTTCTTCAGCGGGATCTTGTCATGGAACTCCAGCGGGCCCACCTCGAAGGTGTGCATCTGCTTGATGGGGAAGTACATCAGCACGGCCTTCTTCACCCATTCGTTCACTGTCCATGCATTGTCACTCCGGGCTTGACCCGGAGTCGCGTTCGCATCGACAACGGGTTGGGCCACGCGGATCTCGCCCTTGTCCAGTTTGGCGATCACGTTCTCCACAGCGTCCACCACCTCCGGATAGCGGAGCATGGAACGGTCGGCCCAGGCCTTTTCGATCAGTTCGTGCATAGGTGTGCCGCCAATGCGTTCGGCCATGGCGGTGCGCAAAGATGGGCCGCGTTGACCGACCTTCGCCCCATGCCCCGCGTTCTTGCCATCGACCACGGCCTCAAGCGCACCGGATTGGCCGTTACCGATCCGCTGCGGATCATCGCCACCGCACTGGACACGGTGCCCACCGCCGAGCTCTTCGCCTACCTGAAAGCTTACGTGGCCAAAGAGGCCGTGGACGGGTTCGTAGTGGGCCTGCCCATGCACCTGGACGGCAAGCCCACCGATGCCACACCCCATGTGCTGGAGTTCATCGGGCACCTGAAGAAGGCCTTCCCCGGGCAATGGGTGGAGACCGTGGACGAGCGTTTCACCAGCCGCATGGCGCAGCAGGTGATGATGAACAGCGGCAAAGGCCGCATGGCCCGGCGAGACAAAGGGGCCTTGGACCGCATCAGCGCCACCATCATCCTGCAAGGCTGGATGGAGCAGAAGGGCTAGGCGGCACGGCTATCGGCCCGAAGGCGGCGCTGTACATTTGCCGCACTTTTTCCCATGATCCTTCCCATTCGCGCTTACGGCGACCCAGTGCTCAAGAAAGTGGCACAGGACATCGAGCCCGGCCATCCTGGCCTGGATAAGCTCATTGCCGACATGTTCGAGACCATGTACGCCGCCAGTGGCGTAGGTCTGGCCGCCCCGCAGATCGGGCAGAGCATCCGCATGTTCATTGTGGACGCTTCACCCTTTGCCGAGGATGAGGACGGCCAACCCACTGATGAGGCGCATCTGAAGGACTTCAAGAAGGTCTTCATCAACCCCTACATCGTGGAGGAAGAGGGCGAGGAGTGGGGCTTCGAGGAAGGCTGCCTCAGCATTCCCGGCATACGGGAGGAAGTGTATCGCGCCGAACGGATCGTGCTGCAATACCAGGATGAGCATTTCAACGAGTTCGAGGAGGAGTTCGATGGGTTCGCGGCCCGTGTGATCCAGCATGAGCATGATCACCTGGACGGAGTGCTCTTCACCGATCACTTGAACCCGCTGCGCAAACGCATGCTGCAAGGCCGGTTGCGCGATATCTCCAAAGGGCGCACCGATGCCCGGTACAAGATGCGATTCCCCGTGCTGAAATGATGAACGCCATGAAACAAACGGTCCTGTTCGTACTTGTGGTGGCCCTGTTGGCCGCCTGCGGAGGAGGTGAGAAGGCCACATCACCCAGCGCTGAGCTCGCTGGGCGGATCAAGGCCATGGAGGATTCGCTCTTCAACGCCACCAGCTACGATCAGCGCCGGGCCCAGACCCTGCTGGACGTTTACAAGGCCTTTGCTGCAACACATCCGCTGGACAGCATGGCTCCGGAGTACCTGTTCCGTGCGGCCGGTCTATCAAAGTCGATGCGTGATCCGGCACAGAGCATCTTCCTCTACGACCGCATCATCACCGATTACCCCAGCTGGTACCGCCTGCCCGATGTGTTCTACCTGAAAGCCTTCACCATTGACAGTGACCAGGACCGCAAAGGCGAGGCTGCACGGGCTTACCAAGAGGTGATCAACCGCTACCCGGACCACCCCTTTGCCAAGGATGCCAAGGCCATGATCGAGAACCTCCAGTACACCGACGAGGAACTGATCCAGCGCTTCGAGCAGATGCAAAAGGATAAGGTGGACGCTGCCCAGGCCAACTGACCCTTCTTCAGGCCACGGCTGCTTCGCGCAACGCACGGCCGGGCACCCATTGCCCTTGTGACACAATGCCCATGGGACGACCCGCAAGGCGTTGCCCCAAGAAGGGTGTGTTGTGCGAACGACTCACCAGATCGGCCACTTCACAGGTCCAGTTCAGTTCGGGGTCGAAGAGCGTGATGTCCGCCTCGGCACCTTCGGCGATGTGCAGCACCGGCAGACCGAGCACCGAGCGCGGTCCGTGGGTGTAGCGCTCGATGATGCGGCGCAGGCTCATGTGACCTTTCAGGGCGGTGTTGGCCACGGCGAAGCTGGTCTCCAGGCCGATAATGCCGAACGCGGCCGGGCCGAACTCGAGCACCTTGTTCTCGCGGTCCTCGGGTCGGTGGTCGCTCACAATGGCGTCTATGGTGCCGTCCTTCACGCCTTCGCGCAAGGCATCAATGTGATGGCTGTCGCGCAGGGGCGGCATCACCTTGTAACAGGTCTCGAAGCCGCGCAGGCAGCCGTCATCCAGCAGCAGGTTATGGGCGGCCACGGATGCGGTAACGCGCAGCTTGCGGGCCTTGGCCTGGCGGATCAGTTCAACACTGCCAGCGGTGGAGATGGTGGCCGCATGCAGGTGCCCACCGGTGTAGTCGAGCAATGCGATGTCGCGCGCCAACTGGATGGTCTCGGCCATCGGGGGAATACCGCGCAGGCCCAGGCGGGTGCTCATGGGGCCTTCGTGCATCATGCCCTTGGCGCTCAGGTCGGGGTCCTTGGGGAACACCATAACGGGTGCGCCGGTGCCGGGGAGGCCGCGCACATATTGCAGGGCCAACAGCATCAAACGCGTGTTGCGGATGGTGTGCTGGTCGTCGCTGTAGGCCACGGCACCGGCCTGGCGCAGGTCGTGCAGCTCGGCCAGTTGTTGGCCTTTCAGTTCCTTGGTGACGGCCCCAATGGGCAGTGCGCGCACGGCATGGCCTTGGGCACGGCGCAGCAGGTATTCCACCTCGGCACGGCCGTCCAAGGGCGGGTCGGTGCTGGGCAGTATGCACACCGCCGTGAAACCGCCAGCGGCCGCAGCGTCCAATCCATTCGCGATGCCCTGTT
Organism: Flavobacteriales bacterium; assembly: GCA_016788295.1. Lineage (GTDB taxonomy): Bacteria > Bacteroidota > Bacteroidia > Flavobacteriales_F > PHOS-HE28 > PHOS-HE28. Next base: position 87,752 of record JAEUSY010000003.1, on the reverse strand, counting down.
TCCATTCCTGGCCCGGGTCGCGGAAGTGCGCACGCAGGTCGATCCAACCGGGGCTGGCGTGCATGCCGGCATGGCGTACTTCGGTGGCCTCGCCCTTGGGAATGCGCTGGCCCACTTTCACAATGCGACCATCGCGGATCAACAGGTCCACTACACTGTCGTGGTGCGGCCCTCCCGGGTCGGTCACCTTCACTTGACGCAGGATCAGGTCGTTCATCGCAGGTGTCGGATCAGGAAGACCTCGGTGGCCAGGAACAGCAGTGCCAGCAGGATGAACCACTTCCACAGCTTTCGTCCCTGGTCCAGTTCGTTCAAACGTAGCGAAAGATCGCGGGCCCCATCCTCCAGCACGGTGAAGGAACCGAGGCCGCGTTGCTCCAGTTGTTCTTTCAGGGCGGCCGGGGTCAGGCAGGTGAGGTCGCTCTCGCTGCGCGGCGTATTGAGTCCCAACATCAGCAGGGTGTCCGCACCGGCCGTAAGGGCATAGGCACCTGCGGGGATGTCCAGGTCGTGCAGCACCAACTGGGCACCGGCCGGTGTCCGCCGCAATTCGGGTACCAGGTCCATGCCCTCCGGACCGCGCAGGTGGGGCGGGGTCTCACCGGTCAGTTCCAAGCCGTCGATCGGGATCATGGCCTCGGCGCCGATCGCGTGGTAAAGCGGCCCCATGGGTCGGCTCAGTTCTGCCATACGCAGCAGCGATGTGGCGAAGAGGGCGTGCTGGGTGAGGTTGCCTGCTGAAGCTGCGAGCGGCGTGGCACAGAGGTACACCGAGCCACGTTCGGCCTGTGTGCGCGCCAGGTAGGGCGAACCATCCTGAAGACGGAGCAGTATATCGCTGCCTGCCTTGGGTACCATGTTCCAGCGCTCGCGGCTCCAAGGCAGGTCCACGTTGCGCGGCATGGTCAGGAACACATCGCGGTAGAAGGGCAGGTCCAGATCGATGCGGTCAACCTTCATGCGGGCCGTGTCCTGGCGGATGGCCGCAGTGCCACCGAAGCGCTGGAAGAGCGGTGCGTAAGCGCTCACATCGGCCTTGGTGGGCGGGAAGATGGCCAGACTGCCGCCCGCTTTCACGAAGGTGTCCAAGGCATCCAACGTGCCGCTGGCGAGGGTGGGCAGTGCGTTCAGCACCACCAGGTCCTGCGTGGCCAGGGCGGAAAGGTCCAGCATTTGGGCGCTCTGCTGCGCGAAGCGATGCAGGCTGTCCCCGCTGAACACGGCGGCAATGGCCCGGTCGGTGGTGGCATCGTTCCCGCTCACCAGCAGTACGCGCAGGTGTTCGGTCACTGTGAACCCGAAGTACAAACGGTCATCGAAGGTCACGGGTCGGTCGTTCAGCGATACTTCGCCCCAGTGCCTGCCGGGTCGCTCTCCGGCGAAGCGGAGCACGGTATCCACCACCGCACCACCTGCCACGCTGAAGGTGGCGAGCGCGCGCTGTTTCCCATCAATGGCCACGCGAAAGGGCACGTTCACCAGTTCCTGCTGGCCGTGGTTACGGATGCGCACATGCAGGGCTTCTTTCTGGTAGGCGCGGCGCACCGGGCTCTCGAACCAGGCGGAATCGAGGCTCAGGTTGTCCGCACTGGAAGGTTCCAAGGGCACGATCAGCGTGGGCACCAGGGTGTCATTGGTCCAGGTGTCAACGTCGGTGATGCTGCGCTGCAGGTCGGTGAAGAGGATGGCGCGCTTCACGGGCGCATCGCTCGCGGCCAGGGCTTCGCGTTGGCGCACCAGCACTTTTGAGAGAGGGCGTGTGTACGGCCCCACGTTCACCTGTGCTGCGGCCTCCAGTGCTTGATCGCGGCCCAACAACATTTGTTGCCTGCCCTCGAAACGGCCGGTCAATAGTTGGAAACGGTCGGTGGCGCTGTAGGCCATCACGGCGTCCTGCGCTCCCTTGCGGGCCTGATCCAGCAGGCGGCCTTCGGGGTTCGTGCCATCGAGGCTGTAGCTGTCATCGATGTAGAGCGATACCGCCCGTTGTCCGGCGCGCACGGCGCTGTCGGCCTGTGGCAGGTAGGGCTGCGCAAAGGCCAGTACCAAGCAGGCCAGGGCCAGCATGCGGGCCAGCAGCACCAGCCAGTGCTGCACTTTCTTGCGGGCACGCGTTTGCTGCGACACCTCCGCGAGCAGGCGCACGTTGGTGAAATCGATCCGCTTGAAGCGGCGCAGCTGGAAGAGGTGAATGAGCACCGGGATCGCCAGGGCTGCGAGCGCCCACAGGAATGCCGGGTGTAGGAAGGACATCGGGTGCGAAGATAGCAGGGGGCTTATGTCCGACCGGCCGGGTTCCGCTTGCCCGCCTCAACCCCCATCCCGAACAACGCGATGTCGTACTTCACCGGGTCCACAGGGTCGAATCGCCGAAGTGTCGCGGTCAATTCCTCCACGGCCTTCCAGTCGTCCTGGGTGCGGCGGAGCAGGCCCAGTTCGCGGCCTACGCGACCGGTGTGCACGTCCAGCGGCACCATAAGGTCGGCAGGTTTGATGCGCTTCCATAGCCCCAGGTCCACGCCGCGGTCGTTGGGGCGCACCATCCACCGCAGGTACATATTGATGCGTTTGGCGTTGCTGCCTTTGGCTGGGTCCGCCACATGCTTCTGGGTGCGCTGCTGGTGTCTAGGCTCGAAGAAGCGTTGCTTGAAGCGATGGATGGCCTGGTCCATCGGTCCTGTGTGACCATCTTCCAGAAAGGCGTCCTCCAGTCCGCCGAAGGTCACGTACACATGGCGCAGGCCCTTCACGAAGTGAAGCAGATCGTCACTGTTGAAGGTGCGGTGTACGAATCCTTCCAGTCGCCGCAGTTCGGTCGGGGAGGCGTTCATCACGAAGTCGTGCGGTGCTTCATCCATCAACTGCACCAGCTTCCACGCGTTGGTGATGATGGTTTTGCGTTGCCCCCATGCGATGGTGGCCGTAAGGAAGCCGATCACCTCCGCATCGGCACGGGCACTGAACGAACGTGGTACCTGGATCGGGTCGTCCGCACTGAAGTCAGGCCGCGCATGGCGTTCGTACGCTGCGTCCAACAAGGATTTGAGCTCGTGGATACGCACGGTCAGGAGGCTCCAGGACGCTGGTTCTGCGCAGCGAGGCGAACGGTCTCGGCGATGCGCTTGCTGCGGGTGGCAGCGGTGCGCACACCGGCCAAACGCTGTAGAACGGCCTTGCGCACGCTCTGCGGAAAGGCGTCGAAGTGGCGCTGCGCCGCAGGTACTGCTGCCAACGCCTTGGCGAGGTCGTCCGGCATGACCATGGCCTCTACAGCATCGATCGCGGTCCACGAACCATTGGCCTTGGCCCGTTCAATGGCCGCCAGCCCTGCAGGCCGTATCAAGCCCGCAGCCATCAGCCGTTCCACGCGCTCCTTGTTCACCTTGCTCCACACGCTCTTCGGCTTACGCGGGCTCAGGTAGATCATGGTGCGTAGCTCGTCCAGCTTGCGCGGCAGACTGTCGATCCAGCCCTGGCAGAGCGCCTCCTCAACAATGGCGTCGTAGCCGATGTACTTCGCCGGCGTGGCCTTCTTCCAATGCACCAACCAGATGCCTTCGGTGCGGCTATGATGCTTGGCCAGCCACGTGCGTAGTTGCGCTCGGCTCGTCACTTCAACGCGCTCTAGTCTGTCGAGCTTGGTGGGTTTGCTGGCGTTTTTCATGGCCAGAGCGATGGTTTCTGCAAGGTCCTCAACGGTATTCGATACGAATGTTCAATCGTTATCGATCGTGTATCCGATGCTCGCTCCGAACCAAAGGTGGACATCCGGTAAAGGATAAATGCCTCTCAGCTCCCGTATATCAGACACGTTCAGCACGGTCAGGTTGGCACGAAAAAGAAACCGGCCAGGACCTGGTTGCGAACGATAACCGAACTGAAAGGCTGGCCAATGATCGAACCTGTACAGTTCAAGGTTCTCCGGGGCGTGCCCAGAACCGTTGCGATCGTAGCTGCGTTCACCCCATGACGGCACGTAGCCAACACCGAACTCCAGTGTCCGAGCTGATGCTGGGTCTATGATCACCATGGCGCTGACCGGTAATGCTAGAACGTACCCTTCCTGGCCGTTCCAGACGGAAGTTCCTACCCGCATGGCCCACCAGTTGTTCCTGTATTCGTAGTTCAGCAAATACCAACCTGCAATACCAAATACTTCAGCATAAGCCGAGGACCAACTCTGCGGCCGATCATCCTGCGCTGGGGAATTGAGAGGGTTAAGCAGCAGAACACTCCCCAAAAGGATGCTCACAAAGCGCATTTGTTGCAACTGTTAAGCGTGCAGCGCTTCTGTCCACACTTATTGCCCAGGCATCGGAAAGGCCGTCATATCCTGCACTTCATAGCCCTTGGTGCTGAAGATGGCCTCATCCACCTTGCCCACCACCAGGTCGCGGGTGTACATCACCACCTTCTCTTTTCCGTCGGCGCTGGTCCATGTGTTCTCCATCACCACGCCGGTGGTGCCCATGCGCTGCCAGTCCTCCATTTTCTTGCCACCCACCATTTGGCGGAATGCGCCCATCATATCGAAGTCCAGGTCCTCCGCGATCCAGGCCTCGCCGCTGCCTTCCTTGTCGCTGTACGTGTATTTGCGACAGGTATGTCCTTCGATCACTTTCGTTTCGTTCGTGCGCACCACCTTGGTGTCGTTGTCCGTCGTCTTGCCATCACCTTCCACATTCACCTTCATCATTTTCATTTTGATGCCGGTGCGTTCACCCTTATTGTCGGTGATCAGCGTGTAGGTGTGTTTGTTCCGCAGGTCGAACACCATGCGCATTTCCTCTTTCGGGTCCTTGGAAACAGGAACCATGGCCATGTGGTCCGGGTTGAAGGCCATGCGGATGTTGTTCGGGCTGTCCTTCTCTTCCTTGCCGTTCTTGAACGTGTGCACTTCCATGCGGTAGCTACCGGTGAAGGTGAGCGGCACGAAGGGGTCTTTGTTCTCTTCAATGGTCACCGTGGCCTCACCTGCCGGCTGTTGCCCCTGCTTCTGCATCGCCTTGTTCATCATGTCCTGCAGGCTTTGGGCCTGGGTGCCGATGGAGAGGAGCAGAGCGGGGAGTACGAAGCTGGGGAATAGGCGAAGGAGTGTCATTGTCGCGAATTGGTTGAATGCCAAAACTAAGGCAGTTGGTCAGGGTTTGCCCAACGGGTTTTGCAGCGTGGGCTCCTCGATGAGCGTGTACCATGAAAGATCCAATTCGGGTGGTGGCGTGGCCCCTTGGATCAGTTGGGTCATTTCCAGGTCGAGCATGCCGGGCAGCGTGAATTTCATCACTGGTGTTGCGCCCATGTTGAACAGGAAGCGGAACACCTTCAGGGGCCCCACGTTCATGGGTAGCCAAGCGGGCGCATCCGCGAACGGATAGGGATCCAGGGCAGCGGTCCAGATGTGCATGGTATCGCTGCGCTCCACAAGAATGAGCTCCTTGCACGTGATGCCGGCCAGTTCGCGGGTTTTGCCTGTTGCCTGGGTGGGCAGCTCGGGGAATTGCACGGTCTTTCCGGGTTCGCGCAGATGGTCCACCAGCACCACGCGCGAGAGGTCGCCCACCACGGCTTTGCGCTCCAATGCATTGGCAATGACCGCTGTATTGGCCGCGAGGTCGGCGAAGAAGGTTGTGTGCGGGATGCCCGGCATCAGTTGCAGCATCATCATGCCGCGCGTGCTGTCCTGCCAGCTGGTGAGGTACAGGGTCTGTGGAATGCCCTCGTCCCAGATCGTGAGCTTCATGGTGTAGCTACCAATGAAGGTGTTCGTTCTAGCCGGGCCACGCATTGCGGATGGCATGGCCTTCGTTGATCCGGTAGCGAAGTAGCCGCGCATCCATGTCGGTACGGCCACGGCCTGTGCGTGCGCATGTTGGCAACAGGTGATGGCGAGCGCAAGGAGCAGGGTGGCTGTGCGCATCATCCGTGCGTATTGCTTGGGCTAGCGGTGAAGAAGGCGGAGTATGCGAAGAGGGCTGCGAAGAGGAGGTAGCACGCCACCAGGGGCAGGAAAAGCCAGACCGGTTGGAGGTGTGGGGCCACCTTCACCAAGGCGAGTCCACCCACCAGAAAGTGAACCAAGTTGCCGCTGGCCAGCGGACGACCGTAGATGCCGCCCATTGGAGCGCTGCGCGCCATCCAGTTGATGCATGCGGCACCGCACAATGCGGCTCCCAGTAGCTGGCCAATGACAGTGTACTGTTCATTGGTGGTCCCCAACACTTCGGCAGGAGCGAAGGTGAGCGCCAACCCGACTAAAGCGAGGAAGAGCGCGCTGCTCGTGAGGAGTGATCTGGAGTTCATATAGCAGGCTTGTTATGCGTTCTTCATCGGGGTACTGCCGGTGGTGGCGGTGGTGCTATCGGTGGGTCCTCGCCGCGTTGAATGGGTCCTTCGATCGTTGGCTCGAATCCGGGTTCTTTCACCGGCACCACCATATCGTCCAAGTGCTCGATGGTGATCACCTGTTGCCGCGCCTTCTCGCGCTCATACTCCTCCCGTTCTTTCTCCAGGTCGCGGAAGCGTTCGTCGATCACCCGATAGTTGCTCAGGTCCATCGCGGGCGGCGGCACCCGGCCTGGCCTGAAGCTGGTGATGTAGGTGCCCATGATGGCGAAGGGCATCGGGTGGTCGCGCAGGCCGAACATCAGCACCTCTTGGAAGTGCTTTCGATGCTTCGAATTGATGTAGCGCGGTTCCATCCAGCGGTACATGTCCAGTACGGGGTTGGGTACATCGTTCGCGGGGATCCAGAGCGCGCCGTAATTGAATTCGCGCGTGCGGTAGACCCGGCAGCGTTGGCCCACAATGTCCTTGTAATACTCGGTGGGCTCCAAGGATATCTCGATGCCGCCGATCAGATCCGGCATGCCCACTTCCGCCAGGGTACCGATGTACAAGCGCGGCACAACGTAGCTGTGGCCTTCGTTGTAGGCCGCCACGGCCACATCGTGGTCCAGGTCCACCATGTAAAGGGTGATGCCTTTCTCGTGCGGCACATCGGCAGTGATCACCGCACGGCGCTCATCAGCCCAGTAGGTGTAGTTGCCGAATTGCTCGATGGTGTCCCGCTTTTCATTCACGTAACGGCTTTTGGTCTGCAAGGTGAAGGTGCCCACGAAGCGGTTGTGCGAAAAGCCGCGGTCCACCACGGGTGGTGTGCTGTTCACCAGCTCGGGGATAGGGGTGAGCCGATTGATCCGTTCGCGCATCCACTGCGGCAATCGCCCCAACCGCGCGTTGTTGGTGAAGAGGAAGCGCTCTTCGATCACGCGGTTCGGGCGCCACGGCAGCACGGGCATCGGCTGTTTACCGGGCGTGATCCGCTCGAACCACCAATCGCCGTCGGTGTTGGAGTAGCCCACGTCCTTCCACTTCACGCGTAACGACGAGCCTGCTCGCTTGTCGCTGAAGGCGCTGAGGATCTCCAGGTTGCCCTCGCGGCACAGGTATACGGCCCATGCCTTCAGGTCGGCGAAAAGCTTGGGGTGAATGTTGGTGCGGTAGTAGGTGGCGGTGTCCTTGTTGCTGTTGCCGCCCTTGAGCACTTCGCAGGTCTGGCCCATCACCTTCTCCGTGCGGCCCGTAGCGATCACCGTATCGTTGAAGAGCTTGTAGAAGTACCCGACCTGCGCCAGTTTCAGATCGTCCAGTGTAATGTGGGTGATCTCCTTGCTTGGGCTCATCTTCACCTTCACGTTGGCATGCAGGTCCACTACGGTGATGCGTGTGGTGGTCACGGTGTCCCGCATCTCGCGGAAGATCATGCGGTGCTGGTCGCCCCAGTAGTGGATGCGCCGGCCATACCGATCGCGCAGCGTCCAGGTACCGATGAAGGCGTTGGTGTGTAGTGGATTGAGGTTGCTCTTGGCGGCTTTAGGCTCCGGACCGCCCGTGATCGCGGCGTGGATCCAGCCCGGCAGTTCCCGGAGATCGCTGCGCAGGTTCTGGGCGTAGGCGGTGCTCCACGTGATAAATGTTAGCACCAACACGAAAATGATCCGAACGTTGATCGTTTGCTGCATTATCCAATCGTTCCGCTGGTCCATCCGCATCACTTCACTTAACGCACCGGTAGGTCGACCCGATGGGATCGACCTGCCTACCGGCCAGGCAGGCGCTACATGTGCTTCGTGGCCAGGTCTGCGCCACTGCCCACTGTCCTTTGTTCCATTGGTTCATTTCCAACTGTCCTTCGTGATCCGGAACACGCTGGGGTCCACCGCGCCGGGTTCCAGGGAGATCACTTCCATGGTCCCTTTGCTTTGCCGTCCATCGTTCCATTCGGCCTTCAGCACCATGCCGTCCCCATCGTAGGTCAACAGTCCGAAGAGCCCGCCCATGACGTATTCGTTCGTGCCATCCCAGCCTTTGCGCGCACTGCACAAGTCGCGGAACAAGGAGGCAGGTGCTTGGGTCTGCCAGATGGTGCGGAGCCCCAGATCGGACCTATGCTGCAGGGGCTCGCAATCGCGACGGAGCAGCTTGACCGGCTCGCCGATGCGATCGTACACGATCAGCGGACTGATGGTGAACGGCGGATGTTCGGTGCGCAAAGGCGCAGGTTCCTTCGCGGTGACTTTGTCGGTCGCGCTGTCCAAGGTGTAGCGGGTCTCGGTGCCTGCCTTGCGGTCAATGAGCAGCGCAGTAGGGGCGAGAATGTCGGCAGGGGCGCCTTTCGCCTTGATCATCGTGCGCACCAGCACCATACGTTCATGCGTGCTGGCATAGTCCACGATCCATTCCGTCGTATCGCGCTTGTTGATCAGGGTGTACTTCAGCCGTGCCTTGCCCCGGTAATCGTTCCAGACCCGGTCCAGCCGTTCGTTCAGCAGGCGTTTCGCCACCGCGTTCGGGTCAGGTGCTTCCGTGCCCCGGTTGCGCCCGGCAACCTCCTGCGGCGAGACCGCCACTTCCGGGGCAGCTTCCACTTCTGTCATTTCCATGGGCTCAGCGACCACTTCGTAGCTCCGTTCCCTGGAGGGGCTCTCGGTACCCGATCCGCTGTAGGATCCTCCACTGGAAGGTGACCCATAGTACGATGCCCGCTTGTGACTATCTAAACGATGGTCTTTGATCCAGTGGTCGCTCAAATCCAGCGCGGGAGGCGGCACCTTGCCGGGCTTGAAGCTCGTGAGCTCCGTGGCCATCACCGCGAAGGGCATCGGCCGGTCCTTCACCCCGAAGAACATCAGGTCCTTGAACGCTTGCGAGGGTTTGGGCTCCATCCAGCGCGCCATATCGTGGATGGGGTTCGGTGTGGTGACATCGGAGAACCAGTAGTGCGAGAGGTAGCGCTCCGCGGTGGTGTGCAGCTCGCAGGTGCGGCCCAGGATCTTGCGCGTGGTGCCGGTAGGGGTGAAGGGTAGGTCCACACCCGCACCGAATTCCACCAATCCCGCATCCTGCAGGGTGCTGATCTCCACTTTCGGGATCACGTGGCTGTGCCCTTCGTTGCGCGATACGATGGCCACATCGTGGTCCAGGTCCACCATGTAGGTCCACTTGCCCTTCTCGTGCGGCGCATCCACCGTAAGGATGGCGCGGCGTGCATCGGCCCAATACGTGAAGGTGCCGAACTGGTCCTTGGTGCCGTCCTCGTCCGTCCAGCGTGAATGGGTCTGTGCGGTAAGCGTGCCAACGAACCGATTGTCCGGAATGCCGCGGTCCACGGCGGGTGGTGTGTAGGCCAGCGGCAGACTGTCGGGTGGAAGTCGGTTCAAGCGTTCGCGCATCCACAGCGGCAGGCGTCCCAGTTGTGTGGCGTTCACCCACTGCAAGCGCTCTTCCGCCAATGCCGCGCCCTTCAGGTCCAGCGTTGGCATGGGTTGTTTGCCGGGCGTCACCTTGTGGAAGGTCACCTCGCCTTGGGTGGGTGTGTACTGCTTGCCATCCCAGCTCACGCGAATGGCTGGCCCGGAACGCTTGTGGTTCAAGGCGCTCAGGTACTGCAGTTCCCCTTCGCGCAGCCACGGCCCCCACACCTGCAGATCGGCGAACATCTTGGCATGTGCAGCGGTGCGCCAGTAGGTCACACTGCCGCCATTGCTGTTGGTGCCCACGTAGGCGTTCACTGGCTCGTTCATCAGCGTATCGCGCTGCCCGGTCGCCACCACACTGTCGCTCCAGATCTCCAGGAAGTAGCCCTGCTGCGGATGGTACAGGTCGCGCACACGGCCGCTGTATCCGTTCCTGTCGGGGTACAGTACCATCGACACGTTCGCATGCAGGTCTGCCAGGGTCGTGCGCACCGGCGTGTCCATGCCTTCCACCTCCTGAACGATCATGCGGTGCTCATCGCCCCAGTACAACAGCCGCTTCCCGCCCGTGGCACGGATGATCCAGGTGCCCACGAAGGCGTTGGTATGGACCGGCTTGCCGCTCGGCTTTAATGCAGCCTTGGGTGCTTCGCCGGTGACCAGCTCGGCCATCCAGGCGGGGAGGTCGCTTGCCTTGGCGATATGATGGGGCTGGGCGAGCAGGAGGGAGGACCGCACAAAGAGCAGTCCAAGAAGGAGATGTCGGAGCATGGTGGTTATGGCGCGGGCCGCTTGCGCAAGAATGGTGCCTCGATCGATCGGACACAAACGAACTGCATCACACCGGGCTTTTGCGGCGTTACTGCGCTTACCGTGAAGTCGGCCCAAAGCTCCAGCCCGAAGTAAGGGTTGTATTTGCCCAGTTCAAGACTGTCCAGACAAACGCCGCGTATCCCGAGCATCCTGTTCGTGCCAACCCGCCAGATCCTGAAGGTGGGATTGCCGTTCCAAGCGCTCATGCGGCCCCGGAACGTGAAGGTGCTGTCGCTGGGGATGCCGCCTTCGGTGCAGCTGCAGTGGTTCAATGCCAATTCTTGGGACCGGGTGTTCAGGACAAAGCAAAGCATCGCGATCAAGGTGCCTGCGGAATGCATGCTGCGAAGTTCGCTGAGGGAGTGGTCGAAAACCCTGTTTATCCAGCCAGTGAGCGACTTTCGTTCAACGTTTCGATCGCTGCGCAGCACCATCGCTTCACGGCCGCCAGGTGTCCTTCGTGATGGTGAACACGCGTTTATCCACAGGCGATCGGTCCACTTCGAGGACTTCGCTTATCCACATAGAGGCGGGGTAGGAGATGTGCAGCACGAGGCCTTCGACCGGCTGTAACCACGGAGTGTCGATCCCGGCAAGCCTCAGGTATCTCGGATCGAAGCCGTACAGGTCCTGCCAGGGGGAGGGTATGTCCGTGGTCACCACGATGCGCGCACCACTATGTGGATCCCGGTACACCGCACACGGCAGGCCTAGCATGGTGGTGTCCCTGCCCATGGTCAGCAAGGTATCACGGGCGCGGTAATCGGGCGGGTGCGTGCGACCGAGCATTGGAGGACGCTGGATCACCTCGTCCCCTTTCAAGACGTACTCGACCACTTCATGCGTCCTGCGATCGATCGTCCAGGCCCGGCGCTTCCACTGGCTTTTCTCCACCAGGAGTATCCTATCTTCCGTAGCGTACCAGTCCAAATCGGTCCTTGAACGAGCCTCCACGCTTTCCGGATGGAACTTACCACCGAAGATCGCAGGGGACTTCTTGCGTGCCTCCGCGCTGTCGGGGTGGAACTTCTTACCGTGAACCAAGTGCACATGTCCGGTGAAACGGTTCTCCCTGCGCCGTACCGCCTCCTCGTAGATCGCAGGCCGGTCCGGTATCGCGTGCCCCAGGTCCGTATCCAGGGTGTCGCGCGCGAAGGCATCCAGCAGGTGGCTCACCGGTCCCGTGCCCAGTTCGATCACGGAAAACACGCTTGAGCCCTTGCTGTCGGTACGTTGTATGCGCAGGGGCAGTCCATCCACCGGCAACACGCCCGCGGTCCATGTGGTGATCCCGTAGAACATATTGCCCGCGGCATAGAGGTCGTGGAACGGCGAGGGGATCTCCGGAACGATCCAGGCGATCAGCGTGTCGCCTTCGGCCGTGACACTGCGGTACTCGTGCGCGGTGAGCGTAACGGTCGCGCTCGGTCGTCCTTCATCCACGCGCTTGGTGCCGGCAGGCAGTGGCAGGGCCACCTGCTGCTGCTCCGTGCGGCCGGTGGGTTGTGGCACGGGTGCATCGAAGGGGACCTTGTCCACCACGTAGGGGGTATAGGTATAGGGGTGCGGTGTCTTCGAGCGGGAGAACTCGGTGAGCCGACGGGTGCTGCGTTCGCAAAGCGTGGCGCTCGATACCGGCATGTTATGGTGTTCGGACATCATGAGGAGGCTGTCCGGTGTGGAGACCACGGTGTAGCAGGTCGCCTCGGGCACCTTGAAGAGCACTTCGCCGTACTTTTTGTATACCCATTGCCACCGGACGCTGCCCTGGAAGGCGTTCCGCGTCCGTTCGCGCAAGGCTTGATAGTATGCTGGTTCAGGAACTTTGGCCCTCGACTTGGGGGCGGGGGTGGAACTTGCGGTCCCGGCGCCTTTGCGCTTGCGTTCGTCCTTCACCGAAAAGGTCGCCAGGTCGAACGAAGGGGGTGTCACACGGCCGAGCTGGAGGGTGGTGACCTCGTAGCTCAACGGGTCGCTTGTCCAGCGAAGGGGCATCGGTTCACCGTGCATGGAGGGCGCTGCATAAAGAGCGAAGAGGCCTTGGGTGAAGGGTAGCCAATGGCTTGCGTCCACGAAAGGCGAAGCATGAACGTCGGAGAGCCACAGGCGTACCTCTTCGTTGTCCCATTGCGCTGTGTGCTCGGTGCACACGCGACCGGCGATCCGTTCCTTTCGCTGCCCCCGAACGGGCACGAGCTTCTCGGCGTTCTGAAGCGCGATGCCGTTCAGCAGCACCAGGTCCCGCAGGTCGTAGATCACGGCTTCCTTCCGGCCTTTTCCTTCCGTGGCCAGGATCGCGGTGTTCGCCTTCAGGTCGGCCAGGTAGAGAAGCGAGCCGCTTTCCTTGGGCATGATGAAACGGACCATCGCCTTCAGCGTGTCGGACCAGTGTTCTACCATGATCCGCATCGGTGCCTCCTTTCCGCGCACTTCCACGGTCATGCTGAACGATCCGATGAACGTGTTCGGCTTCACCTTCTCCACCCCGAATGATGCGTAGATCCTGGCGTCCAGCAAGCTGTCCTCCGCAGCTGAACGTTCACGGGTCATCGCGCTCAGCATCCACGTGGGGAGCTTCATTTCTTGCCCATGCAGGCCCAGGACCGCACAAAGCAGTGCGAGAATGAAGACAGCTAGGCGCATGCAACGAAGTTCGGAGATCGGCACGCGCTATAGGCAACTATCAGGCCGATCGATCGGTACACCTCGGTTAGCGCTCATGCCATTCTCCGATCAGCGGATGGTCTGATCATCCGACCCCTCAGATCACCCCATCCTTCATCACCAACCTCCGATCCGCCATCTCCGCCAATTCCTCGTTGTGGGTCACGATCACGAAGGTCTGGCCGAGCTCCTTCCGCAGGTCGAAGAAGAGCTGGTGCAGTTCCTTGGCGTGGGCTGAATCCAGGTTGCCGCTGGGTTCGTCGGCCAGCACCACGCTGGGACTGTTGAAGAGGGCACGGGCCACTGCCACCCGCTGCTGTTCGCCACCGCTCATCTGGCCGGGTTTGTGGGTGGCCCGGGCACTGATGTTCAGGCGTTCCAGCAACTGCCGGGCTCGTGGTTCGCACTCGGCCATGCTCCGTCCGGCGATGAGCCCCGGCATCATGGCGTTCTCCAGGGCCGTGAACTCTGGCAGCAGGTGGTGGAACTGGAACACGAAGCCGATGTGGCGGTTGCGGAAGGCGCTCAAGGCCTTGCTGCCCAGCTTGGTCACCTCCTCGCCGTTGATGGACAGGGACCCGCTATCGGCCCGTTCCAGGGTCCCCAGGATCTGCAGCAGGGTGGTCTTGCCCGCACCGCTGGCGCCTACAATGCTCACCACTTCACCCTTGGACACACGGAGGTCAACGCCTTTCAGCACCTCCAATGTCCCATACCGCTTGCGGATACCCTTTACCTCGATCATCATCGCAAAGGAAGCACGCGCGGGGTAACGGTGGAGGGGTTACTTTCGCGCCCACAACGAACCGCCGAACCGCGATGAACCTTCACGAGTACCAAGGAAAGAGCATTCTGGCCCAATACGGTGTCCGTATCCAACGTGGCTTTGTGGCCTTTAATGCCGACGAGGCCGTTGATCAGGCCAAGCGACTGGCCGCTGAGACCGGTACCAAGTTCTTCGTGGTGAAAGCCCAGATCCACGCCGGTGGCCGTGGCAAGGGTGGAGGTGTGAAGGTGGCCAAGAACTACGACGAGGTGCGCGAGAAGGCGGATGCCATCATCGGCATGATGCTGAAGAGCCCGCAGACCCCGCCGCAGGGCAAGAAAGTGCACAAGGTCCTCATTGCTGAGGATGTGTATTACCCCGGCCCCAGCGAGACCAAGGAGTATTACATGAGCGTTCTGCTGGACCGCGCCACGGGCAAGAACGTGATCGTCTACAGCACCGAGGGCGGCATGGACATCGAGGAGGTGGCCGAACACCACCCGGACAAGATCCTGAAGGAAGTGGTGGATCCCCGCGTGGGCCTGCGTCCGTTCCAGTGCAACAAGATCGCCACCAACCTGGGCGTTACCGGCGCGGCCAAGAAAGAAATGGTGAAGTTCGTCGCTTCGCTCTACAAAGCCTACGAGGGCTGCGATGCCGCCATGTTCGAGATCAACCCGGTCTTCAAGACCAGCGACGACAAGGTGATCGCCGTTGACGCCAAGGTGCGCCTGGACGGCAACGCCCTGTACCGCCACCCGGACTACGCCGAGATGCGCGACAAGACCGAGGAGGACCCCATTGAAGTAGAGGCCGGCGAAGCAGGTTTGAACTATGTGAAGCTGGACGGTAACGTGGGCTGCATGGTGAACGGTGCCGGACTGGCGATGGCGACGATGGACATCATCAAGCTGAGCGGTGGCGAACCCGCCAACTTCCTCGATGTTGGTGGTACAGCCGATGCCGCCCGCGTGGAGAAAGCCTTCCGTATCATCCTGAAGGACCCCACGGTGAAGGCCATCCTCGTGAACATCTTCGGTGGCATCGTGCGTTGTGACCGCGTGGCACAGGGCATTGTGGACGCCTACAAGAATATCGGAGACATCCAGGTGCCCATCATTGTGCGCCTGCAAGGCACTAATGCCGTTGAGGCCAAGCAGCTGATCGACAACAGCGGTCTGAAGGTGCTGAGCGCTGTGGCCCTGCAAGAGGCTGCGGACCGGGTGAAGGAGGTGTTGGCCTGATCGCAGATCATCTCAACACGTCCACCCACCGGGCCGACCTGCCCAAGTGAAGAATTGACCGACGAACGCCCGGGGCTTGCCTCGGGCGTTTTTCATTTCAGCCAGGCTGATGGACGAGAATGGACCTTGATGGACCGCGGGCGTCCATCAAGGTCCATTCTCGTCCATTCAGATTTTTCTGCAACCGGGGCCATAACAGGTGGAGATCCCTCACCCCACCAACCGCCTCACGATCTCCCTTACCGGCTCCACCTGCTTGGTGTGCTGAATGCTCGGTCCGGCCACCCACACGGTCTTGTAGGTTACCTGCTGGGCAGCCACCTCGGTGGCCTTCATGCCGATGTAGAAGCGCAACATCTTCACCCACTTCTTCAAGCGCTTGTTCTTGTTCAGCATACGCTCCAACCAGGGCGATCGTGTGCCGACCTTCTTCACATACGGCGTATTGATCACCGTGCACGGCGTGCCGCTGATGCGTTCGGTGAGCACGATGTCCGGTGCATTGTACAGCACGCAGGCCTGCTTGTAGTCCTCGGTGATGGGGGCTTCAACCGATGCAATGAACGGGCTGCCCACCGACACGCCCTCTGCACCATAGGCCAGCATCCGGCCCATCTCCGCCTTGTTGCCTACGCCACCGGCCGAGATCACCGGGATGGTGCAGTGTTTCTTCAACAGTTCGATGAGGTCCTTGGGTGAGATGTCGCCACGGTGGCCGCCTGCCTCGTTGTTCACGGCGATCACCGCATCGGCGCCCAAGGCCTCCACCTTCTGGGCGAACTTCAGGTCGGTAACGTCGCAGAAGACCTTGATGCCCACCTTGTGCGCCGCGTTGATCGTGGCCTCTGGACTGCCCAATGAGGTGATGATGAAGTCGCAGCCCTCTTCGCACAGCACCTCCAGCTGCCTGGCCGCCTTGGGGTTGCTCTTGTTCACGATCAGGTTGAAGCCATAAGCGCCTTTGCCACACTCCGTCTTGGCGGCCTTCAGTTCACGACAGGCTTTCCGAAGTTCCTCTTCCGTGCGGTAGTTCAGGGCGGGAATGCAACCTGCCACGCCGCAGCGCATGCCTTCCTTCACCATGGCCACATTGCTCACAAGGAACATGGGGGCCATGATCAGTGGGTGCTCCAGGTTGAGCATATCGGTCAGGCGTGTGCGCATGGGGAAATGGTTCATCAAAGCAGAGGTGATCCACCTTGTGTCATGGTGTTCACGCTCACTGTCCGAAGGTAGGGCCAGCGACCAGAGTGCGCACCACATCCTTTGTCAACATCGCGGTCTTTTCCTGCAGTGCTCCAAGGAAAAACCCGGTGCATTACAACACCGCTCCGTCCGCCGACCGAACAGATCAGCGCCCGAAGTAGCGGTTCACGGCTTCCACGCGGTTCTGCACATGCATCTTGGCGTACATGCGGTGGATGTGCTGCTTCACCGTGCCCACGGTCAGGCCCAGGCGGTCGGCGATCTCCTTGTAGAGCAGCCCTTCCGCCAGCAGCTGTAGCACACCGTACTCGCGCTCGCTCAGCTTGTCCTTGCTGTTATCCGACCGCTCTTGAATGGGGCGGAAGTGGCCGATGACGCGTCGGGCCACTGCAGTGCTCATCGGAGCGCCACCGTTCATCAGTTCGTGCACGGCATCAATGATCTGGTCGGGTGTACTGCTCTTCAGCAGGTAGCCGTGGGCCCCGGCCTTCAGGGCCTCGAACACCTGGTGGTCATCGTCGTGCATGGTGTACATGAGGAACTGGGTGGCAGGCAATTGCGCTATCACATGCTTCACGCATTCAATGCCGCTCATGCCTGGCATACTGATGTCCATCACCACCACATCGGGAGCGTCCTCGGGCAGCCCTTCGATGGCCTCCTCGGCATTGCGATAGGCCCGAACGAGTTCTACACCCGGCTCGGAGGTGAACAGCCCGGTCAGGGCATCACGGATGGTGGCCTCATCCTCGACCAGACTGATGCGGATCGATGCCCCTGCTGTCATGGGTGCGAAGGTGAGCTTGTTCCACACGGTTCGCAATAGAACCTTTGTTAGTGGGTGCCAATGGAACGGTGTACCGAACCGAGGTGCCGTTGCCAGAGCTTACCGCGAACGTTCCTCCAAGTGCTGAGGTACGTTGCCGCATATTGCGCATGCCGTTTCCGGCCAGGACTTCGCTGTTGGCATTCCCAACACCATCGTCAGCCACCGTTATTCCGATGGTACCATGGTCGCCCTCGCCTTTCCATTCAATGATGATGTGCACGTTCTGTGCGTGGGCATGCTTCACCACGTTGTGCAAGGCCTCTTTCATCACCAGGAACAGGTTCCGGCGTTGTTCCGTTGAGAGTTGTAGAACAGGCCATGGACCTTCGGCCTTGATGTGCGCCCTAAGCCCGTTCTCGGCCAGGTAGTTCCGCGCATATCCTGTAGCATATGCCACAAGATCGGCAAGGCTTCCCTGGTCGCTATTCATGGCCCAGATGATCTGCCGCATGCTACCGATCAGTTCGCCGGCCTGGCGGGCCATCTCCACATAGGAAGCACGTTTTACAGGATCGGTCTCGGAGCGGGCTGCCATTTCCGTGCGCAGCTTGAGACCACTGAGCCCGGCACCCAGATCATCATGCATATCACCTGCAATGCGCATACGTTCGGCCAGTAAAGCCTGCTCCCGCTCGAAGACCAGACGCTGAGCGGTCAACCTTCGCTGCACGTAGAGCCTCACACTGAGCCCGATGATAGCCAGAACCACCAATGTGGAGAGTGCCAGGAACCACCATGTGCGGTGCATGGGCGGCCGCACGGTGATCAATGGGGATACCGCCGGTGAGCCCCAAGTGTGGCCGTCGAGTGTGGCACGCACTTCCAAGCGATGTGTGCCGGTGGCCAGTCCGCTCAGGTCGATCCGACCAGCATCGTCCACGCTGGTCCAGTGCGTGTCGGGTAGTAGGCGGTATACGTAAGAAGCTGTGAATGCGTGTAGCGGATCGTCCATGCCCCATTCCACCTGCAGGGAGCGCTGGTCGTGCGGGAGCTTTAAACGAGGGCTGCCACCAGGCCAGAACACATTGTCGCCGGCCCTGATCCTCGTTATATAGGTGCGTGGGGCCTGCCGTTTCTCACCGGATCCCAGCGGGTCGATCATCACCAGAGTGCGGTCCACGGCAGTGCATAGCCGGCCGTCGGGAAGTCGCACTATGGAAGCGGCCATCCGCCGTGGGTCCAGCCCAGATGGTAATGGCAGTGGCAGGAACTGTTCGCCCTGAACCGGCAAGCATGCGACGCCACGAGCGGTTAGGACCCATGGTCGCCCGAGATCGTCGAACACCACATCGTTCACCCGATCGTTCGGCAGGCCATCAGCGTGCGTGTACTGTCTGAATTTACCGGTCGCGAGGTCCAACCGGGCCACGCCCCCTTCGTGCGTGCCGGCCCAGAGCATATCGTTGCCAGCATGGGTCATGCTCAGCACGGTGCCGCAACTGGATGGGTCGCCATCGTCGCCGTTCAGGTAGCGGACCACGGGGCCTCTGCCTTGCGGGAATCGGCATAGCCCGGCGCTCTGGTTCAGGCCCACAAGGATGTCGCCGTTCGGAGCTTCCATCACGCAGAGCCCGCCCCGCCAAGGCAAACGACGATCGCCAGGGACCGTGTCGGTGAAATGTTCGAAGGTGCCGGTGGCAGTGCGGTGCACGAAGACGCCACGGTTCCAGGTCACGGCCCAGGTGTCGCCCCGGCGATCGGTGTGCACGGCCATTACGGCGGAGCGCATCAGGGCCTCGGGTACGGTGGTCCAAGGCTTCAAGGTCCGGTCGCGTAGATCGGCGATCCAGATGCCGCGCGAGGTGGAAACCCATGCACTGCGGGCATCGCGCCGGGTCAGATGGTTCACATACGCCGGTGCGGTGGGGCCAAGGCTCCGGAATGGCGAGGCACCAGCACTGGACCATTCGTAGATCGCTCCCGATCGGGTGCCGACCAGCAGGGTATCACCTCCCGTCGGCCATTGCGCGGTGATCACGCCTGCTTCCTCAGGCACCACGCTGTTGTGCATCGTCAGGTTGCGGCGTTCAGAGGGCGCCACGTCCAGCCCGTTGTAAGTACCGAACCACAGGTCACCGCGCCGGTCCTCGAGGAAGCTCTTTACGTTGGAGGTGCCCAGTCGCGAGGGATCTTCGGCTCCTTCAAGTACCTCCAGCCAGTTGTCGCGCACAGCATCGTAACGCAGGCAGCGGTAGGTCCAGGTGGACATCCATAGCGCGCCATCCCGTGTCACACGCATCCATTGTGGGGTGAAATGCATGCGCTGGCCGTTCACCTCGTTCACTCGGACCGATGGTCCCCCGGTGGATGGCCAGTGCACCAGTTGGAAGTGCTCGGCATCGAACCACCAGAGGCCACCCCGGCCGTCCAGTGTGGCCGACGCTACATCCCCTGCCTCGAAGCACCCCCAGTTCTTGGGGTCGTGCCTTGGACCATACCATTCACCGGTCGCGTGGTCAAGGAAGGCCAGGCCTTCCCTTGTGCAGAGCCATAGTCCGTTCCGTTCGGGGTCGCTCACCACGGCGGCCCCCAGTAGCACACGGTCGCAGAACGGACCGTTGCCGGGCTGTTCCGATGCGCGGATCCGCGCGAAGGACCGTGCCTTGGTGTCGAAGCGCCAAAGGCCCTCATCGGTGACCAGCCAAAGGCCCCCATGACCGTCAGGTGTCAGGCTGTAGATGCGATCGCTGCCAAGTTGTGGGCCGCTGCGGGGCACATGGTACCGCTCGAATTTGTTGTGATGAGGAAGGTGTAGCTGGAAGCCATGTGCGGTGGCCACCCAGATCTGGCCGTGCTCGTCCTCGGCCAGTGCGCTCACTCGCTGGTTGCTCAAGCTATTACTGTCCCGTGGATCGTGTAGCCAAACGCGCACGCGGGTTCCTTCCATCCGTGCCAGTCCTGCCTCGGTGCCTACCCATATCCGTCCTTCTCGGTCCTCCAGGAGGGCATAGATCTCGTAACCTGGCAATCCCTGCGGAGTGGTCAGACGGTCGAAAAGCAGTGTGGGCTGAGCGGCACATGATCCGATCAGCAGCAGGGCGCACAGGTCGAGCAGGTTCCGTATGGGCCAGTGTTCGCGCATCTCGCCCGTGGTCACTAGGTCGCTTCCATCAACGCTTGTCCAATTCCAGCACAATGGCCAAAACATTGCCCCCCTGGCTGCTCGCGCCAATGGTCTCGCCATCGGTGAACCGCACATCACTGGCCAGTTCATCACCAAGCACTTCCTTCAACTTTGCGGCCAGGCCAACGGCCTTGCTGGCAAGCAGGCGTTCGTTGAGCTTGGGGTAGTCGAAGGGTTGGTTGGTCACCAGCACGGCCATCACATCGCGCTGCCCTTCGTCGTCGGCCATCAAGCTATGGTCGCTGGGGAAGATGCGGGTGCCGGTGATGCCGCAATAGGGCGAGTGTTTGGGTGTGTAGGGGAAGAGCACATAGGTGCGACCGTCCGCCTCCTGTCCGAACACGTACGTGTAGCACTCGGCATTGTTGGTCACCTCGATCTTGAACTTCGTGCCTTTCGCTACTGCGGTGGTACTGCGGAACACGTTGTCGCCGGTATTCCGCAGTGGAATGTTTTTTTTGGTGGCATTGTCCACGAACCCGAAGCGGACATCGAAGCGGGTGGGCTTGGTGTCCACGCCTTCGCCTTGCGGATATACAGCGTAGGCCTCTTTGGCGAAGTGATCGAACACCGGGTAGGGCACCCAGGCCATGCCGTTCTTTCCCCATTCGGGGCCCCAGCTGTTCATGATCAGGAAACCTCCGGTATCGCCGAACTTGAAGTCATCGTAGCCCACCACGCACATGGCATGCCCGCCGAAGCCTTGTTGGGAGAAGTCCTGTTCCGTGGGCGACCAGGCATCGCGGCCTTCCATGGCCTGCATGAAGGAGCCGCCAACCATCATGCCGATGACGATGGGGGAGCCTTGTGCCAAATGCTGTTTCATGGCCAGCATGTCGGTGCGCTGCTCGTTGGCCCCCAGTGTAAGGCGCTGGAATCCCTTGATGCGGAAGGGAAGTGCTTGCTGGCGTTGGTCTGAATTGGGCTGCATATCGCAGCGCTGGTCGGTGTAGGCGAACTGACTGAAGGGGAGCGCACCGCCCTTCAGCATCTGCTCCATGGCGCGGTAGATGTACGACCCCTGGCAGTCGCTGCCATCGATCTTGATCTGGTTGTACATGAAGGCCGGGCTGAAGGCCGAACGCTTCGGGTCGTCGCCGGTGGCCTTGGCTTGCACAATTGTGCGTGCAGCATAGGCGCTGGCCCAAGCCACGCAGCTGCCCTGCTGGCCTTGGTTAAGGCGGGGTGGACAATACTGCTCCAAGGTGATGCGCTCGGGCAGTGGGTTCTTCACGTTGTCGGCCAGGGGCTCGTACACCTCGGCCTTGTCGTAGAGCGCGGGGTCGAAACTGGCACCGGTACTGAAGCCCGCGAGTTGCGAGAGCATGTCGCCTCCGCCGCTGTTGCGCCCCACGAAGAACCACCACAGGCCACCAAGTACCAGCACCAGGAACAGGAGCTTGGGTTTCTTGATCAATAGGCCGATGACCATTGGAAGCAAACGCCCCAAGCCGCCGCCCATGCTGCCTCCACCGGCCACGCGTCGGGGTGTGGGGGAGCTTCTTCGGCTTCCACCGGGATCGTCGGGTACCATACGAATGGCCATGTTCAGTAGTGGTTGTGCAGGTTGAAAATGAACGTCATGAACGGATCAGCCCCGTGGCTTGAACGGCTCCTTGCCGGTGAGCAGGTCCCAGAAAAGCAGGAAGTCGCTCGCGAGACTGTATGCCGGGTACTGGAAGGTGGCCGGTTTGTTGCGCTCGAAGAAGAAGTGACCTACCCAGGCGAAGCCATAGCCCGCCAGCGGTATCAGCAACAGCCAGAGTGCATTTCGTGTGATCAAGGCCATTGAGCACCACACCAAAATAAGCCCCGTGCCAATGAAGTGCAGCACTCGGCACGTCGGGTCCTGGTGTTCACGGAGGTAATGGGGGTAGAACGTCCTCAACGATCGGAAGCGCTCGGGCGGACTGTCCTTTGTCATGGATCGGGTGATCGGGCGCACCTAATTTAGACCAATAACCCGGTGAGCCATGAACCTCTTCCTTGCCTTCGTTACCGCATTGGCCCTGCCTTTTCAGGCAAACGCTGCGCCCGCATTGTCCAAGGCTTCGGTCACCTCCGATGTCTCGGTGGTGCTACACATTAATGACCTTTATGATGCTGCGTTGGCGCGATTGGCCAAACAGATCGGTCGCGACAAGAACGCCAACATCGAATACTCCTGTGTGGCATCCGGTGTAGTGGTGTTGCGTTTTGCCGAGGCCCCGGTGAACGAGCGTGCCGACGTCATCACCATGGTCCGCAGGCAACTGACCGCCGCTGGGATCGAGCAGGGGGTGGAGTTCCTGCACGTGCATATCGAAGCGAAGGGGCCCGGCAAGTGTTGACCATCACTGGTCACATTTTCATGAGCCGCACCATGGCCAGTTGATCTTTTCCGACCACGCGTACGTGGTAGATGCCATCCATAAGGTCGCTGAGGTCGACGTTGAGGCGGTCCTTGCCATGTAGTTCCACGTTCCGTTCGTGGACGATGCGTCCCCGACCATCAATGATCTCCAATCTGGCCGGACCATGGACCTCGGTAACTTCCAGCGTGACCGTTCCTGTGGTGGGGTTGGGAAATGCATGCAGCTGGGCCCGGACCTCGTGTTCTTCAAGTCCTACAACAGCGGTGTGGGTGAAGGGCCAGTGGATCGTGCGACCGAATTCGGCCTCGAAGTTCTTCACGATAACCCCGTTCGGCTTCTTCAATCTGCAATAGCCTGATCCGGCGCCACTGTCAGCCCAATAGCTAAGACCATCGTTGCCACTGTCGATCATCTCGAACGTGTAGCATCCTTCGTTCAGGTCCAGGGTGTCGATGTATTGCGTATTGGCTGCGTGGCTGTTCCGGGAGAATACCGCGTTCCCCTGTATGTCGCGCACTGCCACGGAGGTCTCGTTGGGCCGGTTGTTGGTCTTGTAGTGGAGCACCACGCGATGGTTGTAGACCACGGGTAACTGGAAGTTCGTGCGGTAGTTGTCGTTCGCAGCGTGGTCGTCCGGCTGTCCATTGGCCGCGGTGATCGCAACGGTGAAGAGGCGGTCGTCGTCGCCCATCCAGTAAGCGGCATCGGGCACTGGCAGTTCCACTGATACCTGTTCCATGTGGCGGAGCAGGCCGTTCCATGTGTAGCTCACATTCTGCCCACCGCTCACGCCGTACGAGAATGTGACGTTGGTGAGGTCGGTGGAACCGGCATTGCGAAGGATGATCAATGGTGCATAGCAGATGGGGTTGTCGCGGCGGTACATATCGGTGGTGCTGGGCCGCTTCACCTCCACGATCTCGGCATCCAGCTGGTGGCTGGGCGCAGAGTATTCCATCAGGTCCATGTTGATCACATAGTTGCCGCCCCCCATGCCTTGGTTGTTCGCTGGCACAGGAGTGATCCCGTAGTCCAGCGTGGCCGTGCCACCGGCCACCAGTCCGGGCAGCAGCACCTCATGGTCCTTCACCAGGTCGCCCGGGCACCAACCCTCCCGGCTGTTGAGCCAGGTTCCGCCTTGGGGATACACCGGGTTCTCCGCACAGTCGTTCTCCTGCCAAATGTGCCATGCATCCACTTGGTTGCCGTTCAGGTAGAGGTAATGCGTGTTGTCCTTCCATTCACAACAATGCGGATACGCGCCCGTGTTGCTGTTGTGGCCATGTCCGGTGAGTCGTGTGCGAAGCGCCCACTGGCTCGCTTCGGTGCTCAGGTCCACGGTGACCGGCGGCAGTGCAACGTCGTTGTCAAGGTCGGCGTAGCTGCGGCTCATCAGTCCGCCCCAGGGGCGCTGGTGGCCCACCACACGACGAGGTGCGACCCCTTCGATCAGCTCGAACTCCAGGTCAATGAGCTCTTGCTGGTTTCCCGCGCTGAGCTCCACGCTGTCACGCAACAGCCATTGGTAATCGGTCACGTCGAAGGTCCAGCGGAACCCATTGGGGCCCAGCGTGAGGCCTATCCCGTAAGGGGTGATGAAGCGGCCGATCTCCCAGTCGCGCACCACTTCAAAGGGGACCCCGAAGTAGTGGAGGGTGTCGTTGATATCGATCGTTCCACCGGCGGGGATGGAATCCAGTGGAACACCATTTGGGCCATAGGTGTAGATCATGCCGCCCATCCAAGCGAACACGGTATCCACCGGTACCACCCCGTTGCCATCCACCGCAAAGAACTCCTCGGTGAGCAGGGGCAGGGGCTCCTGCCGTTCCAGTACCACCGTATCCAGTACGCTCTCGAAGCTGCCCTGCACGAAGGAGAGGTCGGGCCGGACAGTCATAGGCTGCACGTTTTGGAATGTCTCAGGGGCTTCTCGGTAGCGGCGCTGCACGGTGCCCATGGCCAGAGCCTGGTGAGCCGGGTCGGCACTGTTCTCCAACACGTGCGTATCAGGCAGTTCGTCGCAGTGGAAGGAGTAGATAAGGTCCCCGGCATTAGGATGTTCGGCGCTGATGGCCCGGTCCTTCCAAGCGAAAATAGTGGCCGCATCTACTTCCGCTCCGAACACATTGATCTCATCCAAGGCACCGGGGTAGGGAACGCTCCCGTTTGCAGCGCTTCCCAACCTGAACGTGGAAATGCCCGTCAAGGGCCGGGTCATGCCGGTGCCACTGTGCCAGAGCACCCCGTTCAGGTAGATCTTCATCTGGCCAGTTGCCGTGTTCTTCACGAAGGCCCAGTGGTTCCATTGGTCCTGCACATCACCGGTCGTGGCGGCCTTGTCGATACGGTCATAGGTCCCATCCGTATTGCCTGCGTCCCAGTAGACCCTGCCATTGCTCCATGGCAGGTGAACGTTCAGCACGCGACGTCCTTGAGCGTTCAAAGCCTCCAATATGGTGGTGTTCTGCCCACTGATCGCGGCATCTCCCTTGGCCCGGAACATCACGGTAATGGCGGTGCTCAGTTCGGCCATCGGTGTTGCATCCGCGGCGACCACATCTTCTTTCATTTGCAAGTAGCCATCAAGCCCCACGGCTTGCAGCGCCAGTCCGTCGCCTACATTACTGGCCTCCACAGCAGGCGCGCTGGTGCCGTTCAGGCGTCCCGCCGATATATCAACGAGCAGGTTGGAGGTGCCGTCCCAATTGAAAGGCTCGGTCAATACAAAGGTCTGCTCGCCAGCAACTGTGCCCAAACTGCCAGGGGCCACCTCGTGCACGTTCTGAAGCCCGGTCTCATCAAATGCCGTGAGACCAGTGGCAGAGGTGTGTTTCAACCGAATGGTGAGGCGGCTGTAAGTACCGTTGCCCTGGGCGTCGGTGGTGAACCTCAACTGCTGGAGTGGACCGGCTTGTAGCCCTGCTGCGCTCAGTTCGTCGGCAAGGAACAGATACTGTGAACGGCTGCTACCCATCACGGACTGTAAGAGCCCCGTATCCATCGCCCCGCCTTGGCCCACGGTGATGACATTCTCGTTCGTTGTGCTCGTGATGGTCCGCCGAGCGACAGGGAGCAGCCACGTATGGTAGGAGGGCAGCGCCATGCTTTCCACGCTGGTCGGTGCTACGGCTCCCACCTTGAACAACGGATGGGTCAATGCCGCGCTGTCCATTACTCCGGTGTGCTCGTGGACCATGTTGTAGGTGAGGTAGTCCCACTCACCGCATTGGTACTGGTCCTGCGTGGTCGCCGGGTCGCACTTCAGCGTGTGATGCATCAATACCTTGCGATACTGGTGCGTACTATCCGGGAAAATGAACCAACCCCGTCGTTGGGTGATGTCGTCGAAGGTCAGGGTCTGTACGCGAAGGGTGTCCTGAGCGCTGCCGGAAATGCCGAGCACAAAGCAGAAGACCGTCAGGAAAGGATGCAGATTGGTTCTCATGATTATCAGCGAAGCAAGGAAATTACCAGATCCGTCGGATATAGGCTTGTTGATCCCATTGCGATCCCAATCGATCGAAGGAGCATTCGCCTTTCGCCCCATGCGGATGAACGACGGATACCTTTGCGCCCCGCATGCAGCCCCTCTGTATTCCCTACGCCGCCACCCACCGGTTCAGCCCGTTGGTGCTGGACTATTTGGCGGGCGGTGAGCGCACACGGGAATTCCACGCCGGACCTTCCGACCTTGCCGGTCTGGTGCAGGCAGCTGCTCAACGACAGTTCGATCCGGCCGCTCGGGAAGTGCTTGTCCGTGTGCTTCGGTCGCAATATCAAGGTCTTCCGGCCGAAGCCGCTGTGGAACAAAGCCTTCGAGACCTTGCCCGTCCCGATGCCTTTACAGTGACCACCGGCCATCAGTTGGTGCTTTTCGGCGGACCACTATACGTGCCGTTCAAATTGCTGAACACCATTCGGGTGGCGCGTGAATTGGCAGCAGCCACCGGGCGCCCTGTGGTGCCGGTGTTCTGGATGGCCACCGAGGACCATGATCGCGCCGAGATCGACCACACCTTCTTCGGCGACCACAAACTGCAATGGCCGGGCCACGCCGGTGGTGCAGTAGGGCGCATGGCCCTGGACGGCATCACATCAGCGCTCGAAGAGGCCATTGCCCACCTTGGCGAAGGTGCCCATGCCGCGGAGATGGCCGCTTTGTTGCGTGAACACTACCGACCGGAACGTACCCTGGCCGAGGCTACGCGGCGTTTCGTGCATGCCTTGTTCGGTCGCTTCGGCCTGTTGGTCCTTGATGCCGATCACCCTGAGCTCAAGCGCTTGTTCGCACCCGTGGTGAAGGAAGAGTTGCTCAACCAGGTAGCTGAAAGGAGCGTGTCCTATGCCAATGCCCGCTTGGCGGAACATTTTGCTGTGCAAGCCCACGCCCGCGAGATCAATCTCTTCCATTTGCGGCCCGGGCACCGTTCGCGCATCATTCTGGAGTGGGATGGCTTCCGGGTGCTGGATGGCGGCCCCACCTTCACGCTGGACCAACTGATGGCCGAGGTGGACACGCACCCCGAGCGCTTCTCGCCCAATGTGTTGTTACGTCCGGTGTACCAGGAGGTGGTGCTGCCCAACGTGGCCTATGTGGGCGGAGGCGGGGAGTTGGCCTACTGGCTGCAACTGCGCTGGCTCTTCCAAGCCCTGCAAGTACCCATGCCCAGGTTGATCCTCCGCACCAGCGCAGGCTTCATCAGTACCAAACGCCTGCGCCAATGGCATGCATTGGACCTTGCCACGGAGGAACTCTTTGCCGATCAGTCGCCGTTGATGGCCCGTGTGGCCTCTGCGCGAGCCACCTTCAGCGCGGACCTCGCTGCCGAACGTCAGCGTCTTTCCGCTTTCTATGACGATCTGTTGGCCAAGGCCAGTACCGCCGATGCCACCCTGCGTGGTGCCGTTGAAGCGCGCCGCACCAGTGCGTTGAAAGGAGTGGATCGCATCGAGCGCAGCATGGTGCGTGCGGCCAAGCGCCAGCAGGATACCGCGATGGCCCGGATGCGCAGTGCCCATGCTGAGCTCTTCCCGGGTGGTGGCCTGCAGGAGCGCCGGGCAAACATATTGCCCATGCTGGCCGCGCGTGGCGTCGGTTTCCTGGATGAGCTTCTGGGTAACTTGGATCCGCTTTCGCCCTGTTTCAGCCTGTTCGAGGAGGCCTGAGCGCTTCTTCATTCCCGCTCCGGGCAGGGCTGCTACTTTTGAGGCGTCGCCGGATCATCTGTACCGGAGGCATCCAACCCGTGGCCGGTTCCATCCTTATTCTCGATCATGGTTCCCAGTACACCCAGCTCATCGCCAGGCGCGTGCGCGAGTTGAACGTGTATTGCGAGATCCATCCCTTCAGCAAGGCGCAGCAGTTCGTTGGCGATCCCACCATCAAGGGCGTCATCCTCAGTGGCAGCCCCAGCAGCGTGCACGACACCAACGCGCCCGATACCGACCTCACGGGCATGCTGGGCAGAGTGCCAGTGCTCGGTGTATGCTACGGTGCCCAGCTGCTGGCCAAGCGCGCCGGCGCACCGGTGGAACGCTCCAAAGTGAGCGAATATGGCCGCGCCCACCTCACCACCATCACCGACAGCCACCTGTTCGACGGGATCCAGGCCGGCACCCAGGTGTGGATGAGCCATGGCGACAGCATCACCGCGCCCAGCGAGGCCATGGACGTGATCGCCAGCACCAAGGACGTTCCTGTGGCAGCCTACCGGCTGAACGACCACATGACCTTCGCAGTGCAGTTCCATCCCGAGGTGTACCACACCACCGATGGCCTGCAACTGCTGCACAACTTCGTGATCGGCATTTGTGGTTGCGAGGGCGATTGGACCCCGCACGCCTTCGTTGAGCACACCATTGAGCGCCTGCAACAACAGCTCGGACAGGACCAAGTGGTGCTGGCCCTGAGCGGCGGTGTTGACAGCTCCGTGGCCGCCCTGCTGCTGGACCGCGCCATTGGCGACCGCCTGCACTGCATCTTCGTGGATAACGGCCTGCTGCGCAAGGATGAGTACAACCGCGTTCTAGAGAGCTATCGCCACCTGGGCCTCAACATCACCGGTGTGGATGCCAAGGAGGAGTTCTATGCGGCCCTTAAGGGGCTGGAGGAACCCGAGGCGAAGCGCAAGGCCATCGGCCGCACCTTCATCGAAGTGTTCGACCGCGAGGCGCACCGGATAACTGATGTGAAGTGGCTCGGCCAGGGCACCATCTACCCCGATGTGATCGAGAGCGTGAGCGTGAACGGCCCCAGCGTTACCATCAAGAGCCACCACAACGTGGGCGGCCTACCTGATCGAATGAAGCTGCAGGTGGTGGAACCGCTTCGCCTACTGTTCAAGGACGAAGTGCGCCGCGTTGGCCGCGAGTTGGGCCTCGATCCGAACATCCTGGGCCGGCACCCCTTCCCGGGCCCGGGCCTCGCCATCCGCATCCTGGGCGAGATCACTCCGGAAAAGGTGGCCCTGCTCCAGGAGGTGGACCACATCTTCATCCAAGGCTTGCGCGATGAAGGTCTTTACGACCAGGTGTGGCAGGCCGGAGCCATCCTCCTGCCCGTGCGCAGCGTGGGCGTAATGGGTGATGAACGCACCTACGAGAACGCGGTGGCCCTGCGCGCCGTGACCAGCACCGATGGCATGACCGCCGACTGGTGCCACCTGCCCTACGAGTTCCTGGCACGGATATCGAACAGCATCATCAACCGGGTGCGCGGCGTTAACCGTGTGGTGTATGACATCAGCTCAAAGCCCCCGGCCACCATCGAATGGGAATGACCCTCCGTTTTTCCTTCGTCCTGGCCCTGCTGCTGTGGACCTCGTTCTCCTTCGCACAGGAAACGCGCACCGTTGATGGGCGTACTTATACGGTGCACCACGTGGAGGCGGGTCAGACCCTTTATGCCATTGCTCGCACGTACGCCGTTCCGGTGGATGCGTTGCTGGCCGCCAACCCCGCCGCCAGTGCCGGTCTGAGCATCGGCCAGGAACTACTGGTGCCCAAGGATGCCGTGGTGAAGAAGGAAGTGAAAGCGGCCCCCACCATGGCCAAGGATGGTGAACTGGTCCACACCGTGGCCAAGAAGGAGACCCTGTTCGGTATCGCACGCAACTACGGTGTGGATGTGAACGTGCTGCTGGAACGCAACCCCGAGGCCCAGACGGGGCTGCGCGAGGGAATGGCCATTGTAGTGCCTGTCGCGGGCAAAGTGCAGGGCCAGCCCGATGCCGTTACGCGTCCTGCTGTGCCGGAGAACATCGTTGAGCATACCGTGAAGCAAGGGGAGACCCTGTATGCGCTGGGCCAGCTCTATGGGGTGGCCCCGGAGGCCATTCAGAAAGCGAACGGTGGCTTGCCCGAAGGATTGAAGGCTGGCAGTGTGGTGCGCATTCCGCTTCCGCCAGGGGCGAAGGCACCGGTGGTCCCGGTTCCCGCGATACCCAATGCAGGTGAACGGATCACGGTCACCTACCTGTTGCCCTTCTCCATTGCGCGTAACGATAGTGTGATGGCATTGCCCAAGGACGAGCCGCGGTTCTACGAGGCCACCCGCATTGCCACGCAGTTCTGGGCCGGTGCCCGCATTGCGTTGGACTCGCTTCAGCGCATGGGTGTGAATGCCGAGGTGCGTGTGGTGGACATGGGCGATGATGCCCGCACGTGGAACACGTCCCTGAAGAAGTCCGAGCTCACCGGCACCGATCTGTTCATCGGGCCGTTCCACCGTTCGGCCATTGAACAGTTGGCGCGCACCACCAGTGTGCCCATCGTATGCCCTGTGCCCCAGAGCAACAAAGTGATCCTCGGCAATCCCACCGTGAGCAAGGTGACACCCACCCGCAGCGATCTGGTGCGGCATAGCGGCCGTTTCGTGGGAACACGCTATGCCCGTGAGAA
Organism: Flavobacteriales bacterium; assembly: GCA_016788295.1. Taxonomy (GTDB): domain Bacteria; phylum Bacteroidota; class Bacteroidia; order Flavobacteriales_F; family PHOS-HE28; genus PHOS-HE28. The sequence continues at coordinate 57,095 of JAEUSY010000003.1, read as the reverse complement.
CATCGTGTTGTTGTGCCCGGACCTGCCTGCCGAGAAGGAAATGCAGGACCAGATGGCCAGGGCCGTGCGCGATGCGCTCGCTGGCCAATCGGCTCGGTTGCGTGATAGTGCGTTGGTGGCCAAGCCCGGTCGCCGCGAGCTGGGCGACCTGGTATCAAAGCTGGACGCCAACCGCCTGAACGTGTTGCTGGCCCCAGGGGAGGATGTGGAGTACGTGACCACCCTGGTTAGCAAGCTGAAGCCGTTGGCCTCCAAGTACAAGTTCATGCTCGTGGGGTTGGAGACATGGCAGAACATGGAGACCGTGGCCACCAACGATCTGGAACTGCTTGGCTTCCATTTCGCTGCGGCATCCTTCGCCGATCCGGACGACGCCGCTGTGCAGGCCTTCACGCGCGCCTTCAGGGAACGTTTCCGGAATGATGTTGATGAGTATGCCCTCCTCGGTTTCGATGTGACCTTGGCCTATGTGAAGGCACTGAGCGATGGTGGCCCCGTAGGTCTTATGGACCGTATGGCCAACAGTGCGCAGTCACCGCTGCACATGGGCTTCCGCATGATCCGCACCGGCCCGGAGAACGGCTACCGGAACGAGTATGCCGTGATGCTGAAGCAAGAGGACCTGCGGCTAGTGCGGGTCCGCTGATCGCATTCTGCGGTTCGCTTCGTGAAGGCCTGATCGCTCATCACTTCCGGTTCCGTATCAATTGATCCGGGGCGTCGGTCTGCATTCGGTCCGGGCCTTTGGCCAGTGCATCCCGATGGCTCCACCAGCCGTCCACACCGAACAAGGTGACCTTCACGCCTTGGGCACGGGCGGCCGCCACTTCCGCTTGGCCCATGCGGGCGTTATCCATTGTAACACCCACACAGCCCAAGGAAGTTGCGCGGGCAATGCCGTTCGTGGCATCAGTGGCGTAGAGGAATAGTGGCAGGGAAGGCGTTTTGCCGTGCAGCATCCGCAGGAATTCGTCGTTCTGGCATTCCACGATCAATCGTCCAGCAAGCACAGGGTGTTCATGCAGTGCTTGGATGGCATCGCTGAAGCGGTCCAAGTAAGGCCGCCAGTCCCCTTCAGCAAAGAGCTTGATGTCCAAGGTGAAGTCCGCGCCGGGGTATTTCTTGGACAAGACCGGTAGCAAGCTGTCAAGCCGGACAATAGGGTAAGCGCGGTCGCCCTCGGCGGTATTGGGGCAGCGGAGCAGGTCTTCCCAGCGTAAGGCGTTCACCTTGCCTGCGCAGGGAGTGAGTTCGTTCAATTGCGCGGGGTGGAAGGCCACCAGCACATCATCGGCCGTGAGCTGAACATCGAGCTCCACGCCGTTGAAGCCAAGAGCAAGACCATCCTCCAAGGCTTCCTCCGAATTCATGGGGTGCTGGCCTTCGGAACCCGCGCCACCATGGCCAATGATCAGCACGGCTCCTGGATCCGGTGGAGAACAGCCCACAAGCCCGAACGCCAGAGCGACCAGGCAGGGAATGAGCAGGCTACGTGCAAGCATGATGGTGCGGCCACAGAGATACGCAACCCGGGCCATCCACCCGTTCAGCGAGCCACCACCGTGGAAAGCAAGGGGCAGTCGAACAGGGCGCCGGGCGAGATTATGGGTTCGTCCAATGGCGGTGCGCTGCCATAGCGTTTGCGCATCAACTCTTGCACGGCCGGAGTGCCGAGGTCGTGCTCGCGCATGGGGCGTGGGGCGCACAGTTCTATGCCAGGTCCTTCCTTGTACATCTTCCAGACCAGCTCCGAGCAATAGATGCGTTCATCGCTCCAGATGAACTGAAGGTCGTAGGGCAGGCCCTTGAAGCGGGTGCCGGCGTTCTTCAGGCGCGCCAGCTCATCAGCGCTCAAGGTCCGGTCCTCTGCCTTCCATCGCTTGGCGGTCCAATGGTCGTCGGTGCCGCGCTCGATCCATTCCGCAAGGGGCGCGAACTGCACAGGGCCCACGGCCTCGTACACCATCCACTTGCCACTCTGCTTGAACAGGATCCCCACGTGGGTCCACGGTGAACCGGTAGCCAGGCGCACGGCCCGTCCTTGTTCGCCGCCGGTCTGCTGGAAAACGATGTCCCCTTCGCGCAGCAGGTCCAGGTAGTTATTCGTCTTGGCCGGCGAACTGAGGGGATCTGCCTGCAGCGCCAGCATGACCGTGGCCGCGATCACCGATCCGGCCAGTAGGAGTGTCCTTCTTCGCATGTTCCGTGAACGCGGCTGGTGGTGATCCGCGTATACCATGGTCAATGCGTGAAGGCCATTTCGTAACGCGCGGTGTTCCCCCGGTCGTCGGTCACTTCCAACACGAATGTGCGCTTGCCAGTGCCTTTGCTGTGCTTGTCGAAGGTGTGGGTGAGGGTCTTGTTCTTGGGTTCGTACTCCAGCAGGATCCACTTGCCATCCAACGTGCCGCGCCAGCTGCCCACCCCCGATAGGTCGTCGGCGATCTTGATGGTGAAGCTGTTACGCCCTTTCATGTCGGCGCGCAGGTCCACGTTGGTGATCACCGGTGGCACGGTATCCAGCATCAGCGTATAGGCCCCGAAGGCCCTGATGTTGGCCGTGACCGCACCATCGCCCACGGTGCCGCCCACGGCGCTCACTTTGCCACTATCATCCAACCGCACAATGAGGGCCTTGTTCCGCTTTTCGGCAGGCAGTTCGGGCAGGTCCATCCGCAGGGAACTATTGCTTTGGATGGGGGTCAGTGGGTCGTGCAGCACGTGTACTGGTACCAGGGCCTTCGCCGGTGCCGGCCTGCGGGCGTAGCGCACGTAGGTATCGTCGTACAAGGCGTTCGGAGGCAGGGTCAGGCGCACGCCATCCTCTTGAAGTATGTTCTCGGTATCGTATCGGAATAGGCTGCCTTCCAGTGTCTTTACAGGCCATGTACGGGCTTCCTCGAAGCTGGCCCCGCGCAGGTTGAAACGAAGCTCCGAGCGGTTGCCGTTGGCATCGGTGGCGACGAGTTTGATCCGGTGGTCGCGACCGGGAACCAAGGCGATGCGGCCTTGCGCCGGCTCCTTGCCATAGATCCGCAGTTTGTTGTTGGGCTGCTTGTAGCAGCGGTGGTATTCCAGCTTCTGCCCCTTGTAAACTTCGTAGTCCATGTGGGCATTGCAGTACCGGTTCACATCGAAGTCCACATGGTCCAGCAAGGTGCTGAACGTCAGTATGCTATCCACGAACAGCTCGATCTTGCGCACGCCGAACTTGGCCCCGCTGTTGTCGTACCTGTCGATCACGTGCAGCGAGAGTCCCACAGTGCCATAAGCCATGGGTGCCAGGCCCGGTTTCAGGGCATACTTGCCGGCGCCGCCTTGGGTGGCGTAGCCTTTGGCGTTCGCCGGGTAGGGAGCCACCAACGAGCTGTCCGTTAGTGGATGCAACCGCACACCGATCATCTCCGGGGGTGTCCGGTCCGGAATATCGTAGCCAAGTGCCTCGGGGTCAACGGCATGCTGGTCGCCGGGGCGCCTCAGTTCAAAGTGCAGGTGGGGGCCGCCGCTGCCGCCCGTATTGCCGCTCAGGCCGATCACATCCCCCTGTTTTACAGCCAGTTCGCCTTTTGTTGGATAGATGTCGATACTGAAGTCCTTGCGTTCGTATTGGGCGTTTAGGCAGGCTTCCGCAGCGGGACCTTTCAGTTGCTGGAGGTGCCCGTACACCGAGGTGTGCCCGTCGGCATGTTCAATGTACACCGCCTTGCCATAGCCCCACGGACTGATCTTGATCCGCGAGATCCACCCATCGGCGACGGCCTTCACCGGGATGCCCTCACGCCCCTCAGTGCGGATGTCCAAGCCCGAATGGAAGTGGTCCGTCCGGGGCTCCATGAAGTTGCCCGAGAGCTGCATGGGGATGTCCATCGGGGGGATGAACTTGCGTGTTCCCGAGGGCGTTTGAGCGCCCGATTCAACAGATACGAACACGCTGATTAACAGACCAATAAGCAGCTTGGTTGAAAGTGGATCCGAGTGTATGCGAAGGCGCATTTGGGTGTGGGTCCTGAGGGTAGTGCAAGCTATCATGGCATTCCGGGCAGGGTGTCCGCGAGACTTGTAAAGCCATCAACAGCTTGGGGTTCAAACAAAAGCCGTGCAGGAGCAGGGTGCCCGGTTATCTTTGGGGCCGGACCATTGAACGCCATTCCGTTCAGTAACCACATGCACACCCTCTCCGAACGTCTCCAGGCCATGCAGCAGAAGGTCGCCCTCTTGGTGGGCGAGCACAAGGCATTGCAGGCCCGCGCGAACGAGCTGGAGGTGGAGGCCCATGAGCATCGCCGCACAGCGGAAGTGCTGAAGGCACGCGTGACGGAACTGGAACGGGAGAACGGGGTCCTCCGAAAGGCACGGTCCGCCGAAAGCGGGCCGGGCACCACGGGAACGAAGGAACGCATCGATGAACTGGTCCATGAGATCGACCGCTGCCTGGCTTTGCTTACGCCAGAGGCCGCACGATAGAACGCCATGGAAGAACGATCGATACGCATAGAACTGGCCGGCCGCGCCTACCCGCTGACGATACAAGCTGCGGAGGAGGAGAACGTACGCCGAGCCGTGGACGAGATCAACGAGAGCATCGCCCGCTTGAAGGCCCAGTATCCACTGACCGACAAGCAGGACCTATTGGCCATGGCCTCCCTGGAAGTGACCGTGCGCGCTTTGAACAGCGCCGCGCCCCAGCACAAGGCCAACGCCGAGGCGGCACTGTCCGCCATGGAACGCATGCTCGCCGAGGTCCTGCCCTAAGGTTCCTTTGTTCTACCGGGTGTCGGCTCCACGGGGGAACATGGTCCGCTAAAACACAGCGAGACACATGGATATGATCAGCATTTTGGTGGGACTGCTCGGCGGCCTTGTCGTCGGTGGTGCCATTGTGTTCGTTACGCTGAACAGCGTGATGAAGAAACGTGCTTCCGGCATCCTCAAAGAGGCCGAAGCAGAGGCCGAAGCCCTGAAGAAGGAGAAGATCCTGCAGGCCAAGGAGCGCTTCCTGCAAATGAAGGAGGAGCATGAGAAAGAGGTGCGCGAGAAGGACCGCGCCGTGCAGCAGGCCCAGGAAAAGGCGAAACAGCGTGAACAGCAACTCAGCCGCCAGCAGCAGGACCTGGCCAACAAGGAGAAGAACGTGGACCGCCTGAAAGGTGAGCTCGAGCAGAAGCTGGAGGGCCTGGAGCGCCGCCGCGAGGAGACCGAGAAGATGCACGCCAAGCAGGTGAACCTGTTGGAGAACATCAGCGGCCTGAACGCCGAGGAGGCCCGCAAGCAACTGGTGGAGAGCCTGAAGGACGAGGCCCGTACCGCCGCCATGGCCCACATCAAGGACGCCCAGGAGGAGGCCAAGCTCACAGCCAACAAGGAGGCCAAGCGCATTGTGATCCAGACCATCCAGCGCGTGGCCACCGAGCATGCCATTGAGAACAGCGTCAGCGTGTTCCACATCGAGAACGACGATGTGAAGGGCCGCATCATCGGGCGCGAAGGCCGCAACATCCGCACCTTGGAAGAGGCCACCGGCGTGGAGATCATTGTGGACGATACCCCGGGCGCCATCATCCTCAGCTGCTTCGATGCCGTTCGTCGCGAAGTGGCCCGCCTCTCCCTGCACCAACTGGTGAAGGACGGCCGTATCCATCCGGCGCGTATCGAGGAGATCGTGGCCAAGACCCGCAAACACCTTGAGGAGGAGATCATGGAGGTGGGCAAGCGCACCTGCATCGACCTGGGCATCCACGGGTTGCACAACGAGCTGATCCGCATGGTGGGCCGCATGAAGTACCGCAGCTCCTACGGGCAGAACCTGCTCCAGCACAGCCGTGAGGTGGCCAATCTGAGCGCCATCATGGCCGCTGAACTGGGCCTCAACCCCAAAGTGGCCAAGCGCGCCGGCTTGCTGCACGACATTGGCAAAGTGCCCGACGAGGATCCCGAGCTGCCGCACGCCATCCTGGGCATGAAGCTGGCCGAGAAGTACGGCGAGAAGCCCGATGTGTGCAACGCCATCGGCGCCCACCACGACGAGATCGAGATGACCACGCTGCTCTCGCCCATCGTGCAGGCCTGCGACGCCATCAGCGGTGCCCGCCCGGGTGCCCGCCGCGAGGCCACCGAGGCCTACATCCAGCGCCTGAAGGACCTGGAAAGCCTGGCCATGAGCTACGGCGGAGTCACCAAGGCCTTCGCCATCCAGGCCGGTCGCGAGCTGCGCGTAATGGTGGAGAGCGAGAAGATCACCGATGCACAGAGCGACGAGCTGAGCATGCAGATCGCCGATCGCATCATGAACGAAATGACCTATCCCGGACAGGTGAAGATCACCGTGATCCGCGAGAAACGGTCCGTGGCTGTGGCGAAATAAGGCCATTGAACAAGGGTGAAAGTGGGGGCGGCAGCGATGTCGCCCCTTTCTTTGTCGCATGTCCGCGCCGAAAGACCACCTTGATCTGTATTTCCAATGGGAGGTGCGCTCCTGGTCTAGGGCCTATCCGCTCTGGCATCGAACGCTCCAAGCCATGCCCGATGACCGCCATTTTGCATTGGCGTTAGGAGAACGGGACGGAGGACTAAGCCTCATGCTCGCCGAGCATGGTTTCATTACGGTCTGCAGCGATCTCCATGGACCTACCGAACGAGCAGTGGATCTGCATAGGACCTTGGGGTGGGACGAATGGATAACCTACGAGGCTATTGACGCTACGGCCATCCCCAAAGCGGACAACAGCTATGATGTGGTGATCTTCAAGAGCATGATCGGGGCGCTGGGTAGCAAGGAGAAGCAAGCCCAGGCCGTTCGGGAGATGCACCGTGTGCTGCGACCCGGCGGTGTGCTGCTCTTCGCAGAGAACCTGCATGGCAGTCCGTTGCACACCTGGCTGCGCAAACGCTTCGTGGCCTGGGACCACTACTGGCGCTACCTCGATCCGGTGAAGGACCGTGACCTGTTCGCACCCTTCGCCCGGTTGGACGACCACACCACCGGCGTGTTGGCGAACCTCGGCCGCAGCGAAGGCCAGCGCGACCTGCTGGCCCGGGTGGATGCGCTGATCCGTCCACTGGTGCCCGCTAATCAACGCACCATCTGGTACGGTGTGGCGGTGAAAGTATGATCGTGGAAAAGCCCCCGCACTACGATCGAAGTGGCATCCGGCGTCGGTCTACCTTCGCAACCCAAGGCGCAAGGCCGCGTCCTTTACCCGATGTCAGACCGCGCATCCCTTCCCGTTCTGGTCACCGGTGGCTCCGGTTTCATTGGTAGCCATGTGTGCGACGCGTTGCTGCAGCTTGGCATGGCCGTGCGGTGCATGGACAACTTCGCGACCAGCAAGCGCTCCAACATCGCCCATCTGGAAGGCCGGCCCGACTTTGCTTTGGTGGAAGGGGACATTCGCGATGCCGAGGCATGCCGCAACGCCATGGTCGGCGCGCGTGCAGTGGTGCATCTGGCCGCATTGGGCTCCGTGCCGCGGTCCATTGCCGATCCGCTCTCCTCGCATGCCACCAACCTCACCGGCTTCCTGAACGTGCTGGATGCCGCACGCCTCGAAGGGGTGGACCGCTTCGTGTACGCTTCCAGCTCCAGCGTCTACGGCAACTCCAAGGAACTGCCCAAGCGCGAGCCAAACACCGGCGATCCGCTTTCGCCCTATGCCGTTACCAAGGCGGGCAACGAGCTGTACGCCCAGTTGTACACGCGCCTACACGGGCTCAACACCATCGGCCTGCGCTTCTTCAATGTGTTCGGCGAACGGCAGGACCCCGAAGGCCCTTATGCAGCGGCCATCCCGAAATTCATCAGGGCCTTCCTGAAGCACGAGGCCCCGCAGGTGCATGGCGATGGTCAGCAATCGCGCGACTTCACCTACGTGGGCAATGCAGTGATGGCCGTGCTTGCGGCCTTGGAAAGTGCCGATGCCAGGGCCGTTGGGCAGGTGTTCAATGTGGCCTATGGCGATCGAACCACCCTGCTGGAACTGATCGATGCCTTGCGGAACGCTTTGGCCAAGACCGATCCGGCCATTGGGCGTGTTGGTGTCCAGCACGTGGCCGAGCGGGCCGGCGATATCCGCGATTCACTCGCCGATATCAGCAAAGCACGTGAGCTTTTGGGCTATGCCCCGCAGTTCGACCTGAAGGCCGGCCTTGAACGGGCCGTGCCTTGGTACGTGCAGCATTGGGGCTGAGGCAGCCCAGTTGGTCCACGCGCAGGAAGACCTTCCAATAACGCTCTTGGTCCATGTCCTCCCAATGGATCTGGTAGTACCGCGCTTGGTAGGTCTGCACCTGGCAGAGGACCGTCAACAGCAAGGTCAGGGTAATGACCGCTCGCCGTACGACCGATCTGCTCCGTGCGAGCAACAGCCCGAACAGCAGCGCGAACAGTCCAAGGAACTCCACAAGCACTCGGCTGCCGAAGCTGCCGCCATACCACCAGTTCCACCACGAGGAGAGCACGTAGACGAGCAGAACGAAGAACACGCCCCAGGCCAGTGCCGCCAGCCTGTCGCTGCGGAACAGGGGGACGAGCCCGAACATGCTCAGGAGCAGCAACGGTGTGTACACGAAGGCGCCCTTCTTGTAGCTGAACAGGAAGTCGAACAGGGCGGGCGATGTCCACTTGAAGCCTTCTTCGCCATAGGAATAGACCAGCCAACTACCGGTGGCCCATTTGTAATAGACCAGTTGAAGGAGCGGAATGGCAAGCGCGATGAGCGCGGCAACTGCAAGCACAGAAAAGCGTTGGCCTCGGATGAGGTCAGCCAGTGCGCGGCCTTTGTTCCCTTCAGGCATCAGCACGGCCAAGGCGAACACCACCATGCCGTTCACCGGCCGCACCAGTACGATAAGCCCGAGCAATACGGCCAGCACTACCAGCTCGCGTGTGCCATCTCCAAGCCAGACCTGGCGGCCTTTCCAAAGGAAGAGGCTGATGAGCCCGAAGCTGTACACATGGCTCATGCCCGGTGCCACCACGCCATAGTAGAAGAGGTTGGTGCCGAAAGTGAACGCCAATAGGGTGAAGGCCATGTGCAGGTCGCGCACCCCGTAACTGGCCAGGAGCTTCAGCAATGCCCAGCAACCCAGCAGCACCCACGCTATTGCCGCCAGGTTGATGGCCACCACATAGGGTTTGGAGTAGCCGTCGCTATCACCGCCGGTCAGCGATGTGAAGGCGTGGGCCGCAAGGAAGAACGGCGCTTGCAGCACGGCCGTGCCCACGAAGTACTTCGGTATGGTGCGGCCATTGTGCGCGGCGCGATAGTCGTAGAAGAGGTCGGGGTTGTAGTAGGTCTCCTGTTCGATCTGATCGAAGAAGCCGATGTTGGGGTCGTGGTAGATGAAGATGGCAGGGAGGTAGGCGTAGTACCCCTTCGCGTCGGCCTGCATCACCGTGCGCCAGTGTTCCTTGCCCCAATTGATGTTGGAGCTGCTGATGAGCAACAGAACGCCAATGAGGCCCAATGCCGTTCTGCTCCAGATGTACTTCATGGCCGCAGGTCCCAGCTCTTGATCGTGCGGTCGTCCGAGGCGGTGAGCAGTGCCGCTGTTGTCCAGAGCACGGCGTTCACACTGTGGGTGTGCCCTTGCACGGTGCGGTCCAGGCGCTGCACGGGTCCAAGCGAATGGGCGTCCCACAGCTTCACGGTCTTGTCGCGGCTTACCGTGCAGAAGTGTTTCCCATCGGGGCTGAACGCCACGCGGTAAATGGAACCCTTGTGCGCTGGCAGACCAAGCAAGGGCCTGAACTGTTCGTTGGCCAGCCAGGTGCGCAGGTATCCATCCTTGCCGCCGCTGATCAGCACGGGTTTGTGCGGATGGAAGGCAACGCACGTGGCACCGCCGACCTGTTCAAGCATTGCCGGATGGGCGTTGATCGTTGCCGTTTCGTTGAAGTAGGTGGTGTCCAGAACCCGCACCAGTCCATCGCCACAGGCCACGGCCAACCGTTCGCCCGTGGCATCCATGGCCAGATCGCGCAGTTTCTCTTCGCATAGCGGGAAATGCCGGAGCAGTTCCAGTGCTGTTTCCGGTTCTGTCCCCACGCGCCAGATGCTTAGCGTACCATCGCCGCCGGCACATGCAACACGGTTCGCGCTGAGCTCCACCATGCGGAAGATCCCTTTGCGGTGCACGGTGAACCGATGGAGCTCGCGCCCGTGTTCCGCATCGATCACGAAGAGGTCGCCGCCTTCGGTGCCGATGAGCAGGAGATGGCCAGTGCGCAGCAGGCTGAACACGGCCTGGCCTACGTTCACCACCACCTGTCCGGCCTCTGGGGCCTGGCGGTCCCAGCGTACCACCAGCCCATCACCGGAGCCCGACAGAAAGCTGTTTCCATGCAGTTCGGGCAACAGTGCATACACAGGCCCGCGATGGCCGCTGAACGTGGCCCGCACCAACTGGTCCGTTGCGCGTTCCATGTGCCTTTCCGTTCAGTCCGTTCCGAGCTCCTTTTCCAAGCGACGCATCAGCTCCAAACGCTTTTCACGTGTGTGCTCGCTCAGGCGGTAGGTGTGGCCTTCGCCTTTGGGTTGCACCGTAGGCTTTAGATCGCCCTGTGCAAAGCGGTCGATCACCCACGGGTAGTGCTCGATCACCATCAGGTTGTTGAGCGCCCGCAACATGAAGGGGTCTGTTGGCCAGTTCGTTTCCACAGGTTTTTGGAAGAGGATCTGGCCGGTATCCACGCCCGTATCCACCAAGTGGATGGTGATGCCTGCGCTCGATGGATCATCATTGAGGCATTGCCAGAACTCCGAGCGGGTGCCGCGGTAGGCAGGAAGCAGGGAGGTATGTGCGTTCAGTGTCCCTTTGCTGGGCACTGCCAGTAGGGGGGCTTTCAGGATCTTGGTGCCATAGACCACCAGCAGATCAGGCCGAGCTTCACGGATCCGTTGGATGGTCTCCGGGGCATTCAGGTCGGTGGTCTCAATGCGTTCCACTTCAGGCCATTCGGCGCGCAGGCCCAGGGAGGGAACACGGTCCAGGAAGTATCCTTCGGCCTTGGCGGCCAACCGTTCCTCAAAGGCCAGAAGTCGCCGCATTTCAGGGGTCAGTCGTACGCGGTGCACGAGCCGGTCAACCACTCGGTCACCCACAACGGATCGCACCCGGTTGGACCATTTGCTGTAGGGCCGGGCACCAGTGTCCACTTGCTGCACGATCAGCACCATTCCCGTGGTGTTCGCCAGCCGATCGGCCAGCACCCGTGCCACGGGCTGGTCGCTGGTCAGGAACACGATCCGCGGGCTCATGCTTCAGGGAATTGAAGGGTGAACGCGCGATCGCCGTGCCGAAGGATGTTATGGGACACAGGTCCACCGGAGCCCAGGACCTCAATGCCCTGCGGCACAGTTCCTTTGATGGTGAAGGAATGCCCGGCCAGTTCACGTGCCCCCACTGCGTTGAAGGCAAGTCCATCCGCTTGGAAGGTGATCGAAGTGCCATTGATCACGATATGATCGCGCAGAACGAGGTAGTCCAGCAGACGGCCGAGGGAGGATAACATGAGCTTCCCCTCGCGGTGCAGGCCGGCCACATGTTCAAGGGACCTTCGTGTCGCCGCAGGGATGTGGGCCGGATCGTTCTCGTGACCGGCCTTGCGCTTGCCCAGGTGTGTGTACGCGATGCACACACCGCCATGTGCCACCAAGCGTTCCATCTTATCGGGGGCCAGTAGCACGCCCAGACCTTGTATGTCGGCCAGTTCCCAACGTCCGTAGCGCGGGAACACATAGCCATGGCTGCCATCAAGGAATTGATGCACGCGGTAGGCCTGGTTGCCTTGGAACTGGTCCCTGAACGCCTTGCCCAGCCCGAAGGTGTCGCCGACCTTGTGCTTCATCCAGTCCAACGTACCGCGCCTTCCTGAACCGGTGCGCTCCAAGTGATACTGCCGCAAGGAGAGCTCCCGGTCCTGGCCCAATACAGAGGTGATGGTACCGTCCCAGAAGTACCGCACACCCGCCTTTCGGATCAGGTCAAGCGTATAGTGCTGGTTGGCGTAGGTGTAGCCCGAAGCGTCCTTGAACTCGGGAATGCCCCCGAACTTGTGGGTGTGCAGCAGGTTGCCAATGAACATGCTGTGGTCCACCCACACGCGCGGGCTGAAACGCAGTTGCTCCATGACCTTCAGGTGCGCCTCCGCATCGCTGCGATCGAAACCGCGTGTGCCGGCGAACATGAAATCGCCCCACGTGTGCATGGTGTCGTGCAGGTGGCTGCCCAGGATCTCCGGGTGGCCGTGCAGGTCCACTTGGTCGGGCAGCTGCACGTTGTAGGAGCGGACGAAGGCCGAATCGGAAAAAGGGAGCCCCAGTTCCTTCCAGAGCACCCGGTCCAGTTCCTGCCAATCGGGAAAGCGCGTGTTGTCCGGGTCGCTGCTCACCGTGAGCCACGCGGACCAAGGGTGTGGCAGGGCCTGCACGCGACTGTCGCGCACGCGCTGCTTCACTGCTGTGTTCCCTGCGCTCATCGATCCTCCGCCACGGCCCTCTTCGCACCGTCGGACGGGCAAGATAACATTGGCCCGTAAAGCTGAAGGTCGCAATGATCAGGCGTGGCGCTATTCCACGGGCCAACGCCGCCTGTCGCTCCAATTGAAGGTCCATTCGGGCGTGTACAGGCGGTCGTCGGCGCCCACTACGAACCAGGCCCCATGGGCGGCATGGCGCAGGTCCTTCAGTACGTGGATCTGCTGGGCGGGCATGTAGCTCTGGGCCAGCAGCATGGATTGGGTGCCATCGGGCCGTTCGGCCACGTCCACCACCAGCACCGCGTGGCCCGGACTGCCGCCCTGTATGTACACATCGCCCGGCCGCACGGCATCGGTAGTGGGCACCAGTTCGCGGGCCAGCGATAGCGTGCCCGCATAGGTGAACACCATGTCCAGGTAGCGGAGCAATTGGTCGTGCGATCGGTCCGGTGCGGCACCAGCGTACCAACTGCAGGTGTTGCCGCTCACGCGGATGCGTTCGCCCTTGGCCCAGCGGTCCCAGCGCGCCTCGAACCCGTTGGTGAACCGGAACGTGATGGCCTGGTCCTTCCCGTTGGCATGGAGGTGCTCGGCCCGCAACCGCATCACCGCATCGGCGCATTGTTGCAGGTCCTTTTGGCCAACGCTGATATCGATCACGGCCGCATGTACGTCCTGCCTGCCTTTGGCGCTGCCATTGTAGAGCGTCACCCCGGTGCCAACAGGCAGTAGGGGAAGGTTGCGCAGATAGGCCCCGAACGAGGCAGGGGCCACGGGCACTCGCGCAAAACCGCTTGGCACGGCGAATCGGTCCACGATACGGTCCTTCGCAGGGGTTGCGGCAAGGTTCAGTAGCAGCGGTAGCAGCAGGGCGAAAGTGCGCATGCCCCAAAGAATGCCCGGCTGGGCAATAGGTAACGGATCAGGCCTGGGCCGACGCCTTTTCCGGCGTAAAGCCGAACAGTCGGTTGTCCTTGATCATGTTGTCCACGTAGGGGGGCACCAGTTCCTCCCAACCCGCTTTGCCGCCGCGGATCATGTCCAGCACCTGTTTGCTGAAGATGTGCAGCACATTGGGGTCGAAGTTGGTGATGTCCACCAAGCGCTTGTTGAACAACAGGTAGTCGTACAAGGGCTTCAACCGCGGATGCACGGGCATGTTCACCGTGGTCATGATCTGGTCGCTGGCGCTGGCCCGGCTCGGGTACACGTAGATCTTCAGGTCGCGGTGGAAGAGAATGCCGAAGGCTTCCAGCACGCCTCCGTTCAGTTCGCGGTAGTAGCGCTCATCGAACACCTCCACCAGGTTGTTCACGCCCATGATCAGGCCCATTCGCGCCTTGGTGTACCGGCTGAAGTACTCCACCAGCTTGTAATATTCCTGGTAGTTGCTGATCAGCACGGTCTGCCCCAGGGAGCACAGGATGTCGGCCCGGTCGATGAAGTCCTTTTCATCCACATCACCGGTGTCGCTCTTCAGGTTGTTCAACGTGATCTCGAAGAGCACCTGCAGGTTCTGACGGTCCACACGCTGTTCCTTGATGAACATGTTGTAGCCGTTCATGATCATGTCGATGTTCACCTTGGTCACCGGGCGGAAGCTGCCGCGGATGGCGAGGATGTTCTTCTTGTAGAGCATCTCGCTGGCCTGTAGGTTCTGGCCATCGGGACCGAAGAGCACGGCGTCGGTGTAGCCGCGCTTCACCAGTTGCAGGCTCAGCAGGCGGTTGTCCACCTGTGCGAACGCCGGTCCGTTCATTTGGATCATGTCGATCTCCACCACGTGCCGGCTCACGTTGTCGTACAGCGCGGTCATGATCTCCTGCGGATCGGCATGGTTGAACATGCAGCCGTGCATCAGGTTCACGCCCAGCACGCCGATGCTCTCCTGTTGCAGGCTCATGTCGGGGTCGTGCAGCCTGAAGTGCAGGATCACATCGCTGGTGGGCTGGTCCGGAGCGGTCTGGAAACGTACACCCACCCATCCGTGGCCGCTGTGCGGACGCTCGAAGGTGCTGGTCGCCACCGTGTTGGCGTACGTGAAGAAGCGCTTGGTGGGGTGGTCCTTGCGCGACAAGCGGTCGGTGATCAGACCGTACTCGTGGCGGAGCATGTTCTTCAGGCGGCTTTCGCACACGAACCGATTGCCGGGCTCGGGTCCGTAAATGGCGTTGCTGAAGTCCTTGTCGTAGGCGCTCATGGCCTTCGCAATGGTCTGCGAAGCGCCGCCCGCGCGGAAGAAGTGCCGCACCGTTTCCTGTCCGGCCCCGATCTCGGCGAAGGTGCCGTAGAGGTCCGCGTTCATGTTGATGCGACGGGCCTTTTGGGCCGGGCTCAGCGGAACGCGATGGGGATCCTGCACGATCATAGTGGTCCTTGTCTTTTCGGAAGGGTGCAAAGGTAGCCTGTACGGCAAGCCCGTACATGAAGAACGTCAGGCCATGCCTGCATGTTCTCCACCATCGAATGTCACTGATCGCTGAAGCCCGCGCGCCGGTGGCTACCGTCGCAGTAAGGCTTGTTGGCCGATGCCCCGCAACGGCACAGGGCCACCTTGCCTTCGTGGGTCTCCTCGCGGCCGTCGGCATGCTTCACCGTGCAGGGGCCTTGCAGCACCAGCGGCCCATTGGGCGTGGCCTCGATCAGCCGTTCGGAGGCCCTGGTCGTCGGCATGGGGCCGGACCCATCGTTCATCCGGTAGCTTAGCGCCCCGCTCGGGCATTTGCGCACCTGTTCAACGATCTGTTCCGTGCCAATGCCCTCGGGCGTTATCCAAGGGCGTTTGCCGGGTTGGAATACCGCCGGCAGGCCCTTCCAGCACAGGGTGCTGTGGATGCAGCGGTCCTTCTGCCAGATAATAGTGACCTCACCGTTGGTGTAGCTGTGCTCCTTGCTCATGCCTTGAGGCCCGCGCTCAACTGGATCGGGCTTTCCAAGGTACGGTGTACCGGGCACGACCGCGCGATCTGCAGCATGCGGGCCTTCTGTTCTTCCGAGAGGTGCTGCGGCAGGTCGATCTCCAGGTGGATGCGCGTATCGATGCTTGCCCCGCTCTGGGTGCGATCCATGGATACCGTAACACCAATGGGGGCCACGTTCCACTGTTTGCGGTCGGCGTACATGCGCAGGGTGATGGCCGTGCACGAGGCCAGTGCGCTCAGCAGCAGTTCATGCGGACGGAAGCCGAGGTCCTGGCCGCCGTGGTCCAAGGGCTCGTCGGCCACAAGGTCCAATCCGCGGGTGGTGAGCTTGGTGGTGTAGGGCAGGCCTTCCAGAACGGCCGTTACACTGCGGTGGCTGGTGTGTTGCATGGCACAAAGGTGGGCGCTCTTGGCGCGGGTGCGGTGTGCCGCGTGTCACCAACCGGTCACCAGCAGCCGCCGCGCGCCGTTGATGCCGCACTTCTGGTAGGTGTTGTAGGCCTGTGCAGCGCGTTCCTGTACGGCCGTTGGGGCCTCCCTGCGCACCCAGCCTTCCAACGCGGCCTTCAACGTGTAGGCCTCGGGCGCCATCAGTCCTGTTGTCCACAGCAGGGGCTGGGCGCCGGTGGTGCGCAGGTGCGGGGCATAGTAGCGCTTGCTGATGCAGGCCAGGATGATGGTCTCGCGCACCCGCTTGTCCTGCGCGGGGTAGCTGGCCTCCAGGGCGAAGTCCATCAGCCCGTCGTGGCCCACGTAGGCCACCAGGTCGGCGCCGCCGCCAATGGCTATGGTGCGGTCGGCCACGTTCAGCGAAGTGCTTCCCGCGCCGCTGGCATACCGCAGCAGGTCTTCGGTGGCCTCGCGGATGTTCCGGCCATCGTAGGCATCGGCCACCAGGTACACGGCGCTGTCGCGGTGTTTCCAGGCCACGCGCTCCAGTATGTGCGGCAGGCCGGGGGAGGGCACCTGCACGCGCACCCATTCGGCCGCCCGATCGAGGTGGGTGCGCACGCCGTAGCCCGCGCCCCAGTAGAGGTTGGTGCCGGGCTTCTGGCCGTTGCCAATGCCTGCGGGCACTTTCACAATGCCTTGGTGCTCATTGTCGCACAGGGCCACCAGCACATGCACCACGCGCGCTTTGGCCCAGGTGGTGGTGTACAGGCATAGGAACAGAAGAAGGGTAGTGGTGCGCATGAACGTGGAATGCCACAATGGCCGCAGGGTAACGTGGCGCCTGCCCTACGTGGTATGCAGGCGGGGGATCAATGCCGGCACCTCGCGCCGGTAGCGCAGGTAATCCTCCCCGAAGGCGGCGATCAGCTTCCGCTCTTCCAAGGCAATGCCGATGGGCAGGTACACGAAGGTGATGCCCACTACCACCAGCGTGGAGGGCTGCCCGTCCAGCAGCAGCCAACCCAAGGCCGCGAGGATGATCCCCGTGTAGATCGGGTGCCGCATGCGGCCATGCATGCCCGTGCGCACAAGGCCCGTAGTGCGTTCGGGAGCAAGGCCGAGAAAACCGGCCCCGCCAAAGCGCAGCACTGCCGCCGTGGCCAACAGACCACCACCAAGAACAAGCACCACACCCAGTGTCCGCATGATGAAGGTGGGCTGGTAGAGGACAACGCTACCACGCGCGGTGCCCAAGGCGAACAGCACCCAGCCGGAAAGCACCAGCGAGACCACCGTGTAGGCCAACCGGTACCAACGCTGCAGGCCCCAGCGCGCCGCTGCCCAACGCTTGGTGGCGTTCAGCGCGAGCAGGCTGTGCAGGGTGTAGAACACCGCCAGGGCAAGGGCCAGGTGCAGCATGGCAGCAAGGTAGAATGCGAAAGGCCACCGCGGGGGTGGCCTTTGCCTTGGGCAGCTGCGCTGTTGCCAACGCAGCTGGATGGATCAGCGCATGTCGTTCACTTCCACGCCGGGGTACTTCGCCTTGTCGAAGGTGAAGAGCGCATCGGCCAGCACGGCGTTGGCGGTGAACTTCTTCAGCGTGTAGGTCACCACGTTGCCGTCCTTGTACAGTACCTGCACGCTCTTGGGCTCGTTCTTCGCCTTGTCCACGGTCAGCACCACGGTGTGGTAGGGCTTCTTGCCGGCCTCCGTGGGGAACAGTTTCACCACCTGCACCACCGTGCCCGTGGCGTCGGTCTTCTCTTCCACGAACTGCACCTTGAAACCTTTCTCGTACTGCGTGAAGATCTTGGTGGGGTCCAGTTCCTGGTCCATTTCCGAGGGGTCGTTCAGGGTCACCTCGTTGGTCTCCTTGCTGTAAG
Organism: Flavobacteriales bacterium; assembly: GCA_016788295.1. Lineage (GTDB taxonomy): Bacteria > Bacteroidota > Bacteroidia > Flavobacteriales_F > PHOS-HE28 > PHOS-HE28. The sequence goes on along the minus strand of JAEUSY010000003.1, from coordinate 39,423 downwards.
TGTACATGGTGGTCCCATCGTTGATCACCGTGTTCTTGTCCAGCTGCAGGCGGAACTTCTTGCCCTTCACCTTCATATTGCCCTCCTGCTTCACATCCAGCTTGTCCTTGGTGCTCTGCAGGCGGCTGCTGAAATCGGCCTCGAAGCTGGTCCACGTCTTGGCCGCGGCCATCAGCTTGTCCACAATGGCCTTGCCCTTGGCATCGTCCTGGGCATTGGCGGACAGGTTGGCCACGAGCAGCGCAACGATCAGGAACAGGGTCTTTTTCATGGGGTGCGAAGTTACGCCGGGGCTATTGGCAAAGGCTGTGCCATGTCTGGCCGCGTCCGGGCATGCGTGCCGGATCACTTGTTCCAATCGGGGTTGGCCTTCACAAAGGCCTTGTACTTCTTGCCGCTCAGCATGGTGCCCCGGCATTTCTTGGAGCCGCAGCGGCAGGCCCAGGTCTTCAGCAGCTCCTTGGTGTAGGGCAGGTCGAACTCGAACCCATAATCGTAGAAGATCTCCTCGCCGGGCTGTATGGTGCGCAGGGCCTCAATGATCACCCGGTCGTTCTTCGGATCGGGGTTCTTCTTTTTCTCCTCGTGTACAAAGGCAATGGCGTTGGGCTCGCAGCTGGTGTTGATCCAGCGCGCTACATTGCCCTTCACATTGGCATCCAATATCCATTGGTCGTTCAGGGTGAACAGGAAGGTGTGGCCCGATGCCACATCGCCGTGGTATTGCTCGTCGGCCTGGTCGTGCGTGATCAAGCGGCCCTTGTACTCCACAATGTGCTCGCCCTTGCGGATGGGGGCTGTGGCGAACACGCCGTTGCCATGGATCTTGGAACGGCGACGGACGATCTTCAGTGGCTTCTCGGTCATGGGTGGTGGCACGGGTGGTCCAATGCGGGCGCAAAGAAAGGCGTTGGCTTCGGCATACGAGCGGGGGCGTGAATGCGGCCGCAGATAACGCAGATGGAAAGGCGGATGGAATGCGAATAGAGCTCGAATGGTTATGGCTCACAAGGCTACAACTGTTTTGTTCTTACGGCACGGGCCTCCACTCATACAACTCCACAAAGACCAAGGCATCCAACAGGTCTTCAGGAGTGAGCGTATTGGGATGTAGCCATGGTGGGTTGCCCCATCGCTCATGGAGATCCAATGTGTATGGCTCGCCCGCTTTGATCAATGAATCTTGTCGTTGCATAAAGGCCAGGTACCATCCCAAAGCAGGTTGTGGGGCACGAGACAACAAACCTTGAAGCGCAGGCCCGGTCATATCCCGGTCCGGTTTGTGGCAGGCCCCACAGTTGATCTTGAAGACCATGGCACCTTTCTCAATATCCGGTTCCCTGCCAAGGCGCTCCCGCCATGGTGCTAACCGCATCGAATCCTGAGCGTTCCAGCGTTCTCGAATCAATTCCGGAACATCCGGTCCGTCACCTACACCACAGTATATCTGCGGCGATCGGGATGCGCTATGCCAGACCAGCCCTACAGCAATAGCAGCGGCCACTGACATCATGAATACCGCCCGATGCAGCTTCGACCTCGACAAAGCCAGCAGCCTATCCCGAGCAGTGTTTTCCACGAAGTGAAACTACACAGCGAGCCTGAACAATATGCTCAAGGTCGGATCGATCACGCCAAACGCTCCCTGTAATGCACGATCGACCGCTCAAATGCAATGGACAGGCCTGGCGGAAGTTGGCATCGGTGGATGGCGAGTGCGGCGGACACCCTGCCATGGTCTTGGGCTTCGGTAAACGATAAGAGGTGTGAATGCGGCCGCAGATAACGCAGATGAAATGCGGATGGAATGCGGAAGTGTAAGCTCCGCCTGATCAGGTGCGCGGGTGGCCGAGCGTGTTGCAGATTTTGGCACCGGCGGTAGATCACTGCCGAGGTTTGGGTAAGGCCTTTCACCCACGTGGGCCTAGGGATATGACCTCTAGGGGCTTACAACAAGACGAAGGATGTTCTTCCCTGCCACTTCCTCCGCACTGAAGAGTTGATGTGGGATTTTATTCCTACGAGGAAAGAGATAAGTTTTTGATCCTATTGGGGTGCCATCATACCAGTAGGATACACTCTGGACACGTCCGTTGTCATTGAAGCTCACTCGCGTTCCGTTGAGCTTGCCATTCTTCAAAGTTTCCAGGGTCCGCAAACTGCCTGTACTTGACCAATACACAAGAAGTCCGTTAGCCTTACCACGCTCATAGTGCCTAACAGCTTCGGCACGACCCGCAGCATTGAACTCAGTGAATCGCCCCTCAAGATGTCCGGCTGCCAGCGTAAATCGACATCGACAGCGAATCGTATCAGCTTTGTTAGTGATGCACCATTGACCATCGGGTAGGATCTTCGATAGACTATCAACTAAACTGGTCAGGTTGGTCTGAATTGGGTCGAGTGACACCGTTACACGCTGAACAGTATCGCCAGCAACGACATATAATTGAGGCGTTTGCTGAGAATGCGCTGTTTGCGAGAGGGCAAGTAGTAGAAGAATTCCAAAGGTGTATTTCATCGTGCAGTCATTTGGACTCCACCCCTCTGCAGGGTCTTCCCCAGGAGCCCCTGCACATCGAAGCATTATACCCAATGGTTTCATCTCCCGCCAATATAACCGAACTCCTGCTCGGGTAGGTGAGGTGATCGGGCCTCCCCGAAGTGGTTTTCATCCGCGCCACCCGCCTACCGGCCGGCAGGTCTGCGGCCGCATTACCCCGCATCGCCAACCTTCTGCGGCCCAGTTCCTAGAAGTACAACCGCACCACGAACACCGCCGTGATCACGCACACCAGGTCGGCCAGCAGCATGATGCCCAGGGTGTAGCGGCTGTCCTTCACGTTCACACTGCCGAAGTAGAGCGCCACCACATAGAAGGTGGTCTCGGCCGCGCCTTGGAACAGGCAGCTCAGTTGCCCGGTGAGGCTGTCGGGTCCGTAGGTCTTCATGGCATCGAGCATGAAGCCGCGCGAACCGCCGGCACTGAACGGGCGCATCAACGCCACGGGGACCGCATCGATCACCTCCTTGCTCACGCCCACCTGCGCCATCGCCCAGCTCAGCCCGTCCATCACGATGCCCATCAGCCCGCTGTTGCGGAAGATGCTCAGGGCGGCCAGCATCGCCAGCATGTAGGGCAGCACGCGCAGCCCGGTGGTGAAGCCGTCCTTGGCCCCGTGCACGAAGCTGTCGAAGAGGTTGGTGCCCTTGGCGGTGAAGTACTTCTCCACCAGGAAGGCATAGCCCACGATGAGCCCGATGATGGTGAGCAGCATGCCGTTGCTCAGGTTGTCCGTGAAGTGGAACTTGGCCACGCCCGCCAGCCCGCCGATGTAGGCCATCAGTCCGCCGATGACGCCGCTGATGCCGAGCACGGTGAGCATCACGGGCCAGTTGAAGAGGTTGATGCGCTGCTTGCCCGCCACCATGAACAGCGCCGCCAGTGTGCCCGCGAAGCTGGTGATGATGGTGGGGATCATGATGTCCGCCGGGTTGGCCGCGCCCTGCGCCGCGCGGTAGCCGATGATGCTGGTGGGCAGTAGCGTGAGGCCCGCCGCATGCAGGCACAGGAACATGATCTGGCTGTTGGTGGCGCGGTCCTTCTGCGGATTGTCCTCCTGCATGCTCTCCATGGCCTTCAGGCCGAAGGGCGTGGCCGCGCTGTCCAGCCCCAGGAAGTTGGCCGCGAAGTTCAACGTCATGAAGCCGTAGGCCGGGTGGTCCTTCCGCAGTTCGGGGAACACGCGGTGGAAGACCGGGGAGAGCACGCGCGCCACCTTCTCCATGGCCCGCGAATCGATCAGCAGGTTCAGCAGGCCGCAGAAGAAGGTGAGGTAGCCGATGAGCGGCAGCCACAGGTCGGTGATGGTGTTGCGGCAGGTGGCGAAGAGGCCGTCGGCCGGTTGTTTGCCCACCGTGGCACGCACCACGCCCGTATTGGTGAGGGTGTATAGCGTGTCGCCACGTTGCAGGCCCGATTCACCGGACGCGCGCAGGTCGCTCAGGAACACGCTGCCTTTGTACGCCGCACTGTCGCGCTCGGCAACCACCAGTGCCTCGCCCTGCTTGCCGTTCACCAGCATGCCCAGGGAATACTGCCGGCCGGTGCCCAGCATCACCAGCACGTAGCCGATGCTGAGGATCAGCATGAAGGTCCAGAAGCGACTGAGGGCCATGTGTGCAAAGAAGGGGAGCATGCCCTACCGTTCATGCGGTGCTTACGACCCTTGGTGAACAGCGTGATGTGGAAGACAAGGGGGCATCGTGTCTGTTCTGTTGCGAACCCGGTCAGATCGTTATCTTCATCGTATGATGAAGAACGTGATCGGACCGGGCCTCCGCATCGGGTCGTTCGGACCATGGGTGCGTGCATACTTCGTACGTGCCACTGTGGCCGCGTCGGTCTCGTTGGTCGCCATGCAAGGCTTTGGGCAGTTCCTGTCCTACATGAAGAGCTTCGGCGGACCGAACGAGGAGTTCGCCCTGCACGTGCTTCCTGTGAATGACGCACAGGGCGGGCACATCCTCGTTGGCCAGACAGGCTCCTATGGTCAGGCGGCAGCGAACACCTCGCCCAATGCGTACATTCTCCGTACGGATGAAAGTGGTTCACGGCTCTGGTCCATTTCCGCTGGAGGTTCCGGCTATGACTATCTGAACATGGTCGCAGAGACCACCGATGGTTGGCTCGTTGTTGGAGCAACGGTCAACAGCGGCGGACTCTATTCGGATGTGCTCTTGATGCGCATTTCCACCTCCGGTGCACTGATCTGGACCAAACGCATCGGCACACCGGAACAGAATGAGGTCGGGGATCACATCCTGGCGTTAGGCGGCGATCAGTTCATGATCACCGGATCCCGCTTTATTACCGGTGGAGGCTCTGATGGGGACGTGTTCGTGATGAAGATCAATGGACAGGGTGAGGTTCTTTGGAGCTCCTTGGTCGGTTCAGATCGGCAGGATGATCCGAATGCGATCACGACTACAGCTGATGGTGGTTTTCTGATCGCTGGTACGCGCACTACGCTCCCTACGCAACAAGCCTTTCTGTTCAAACTGGATGGCGACGGTGGACTCGTTTGGGAACGTACATGGCAGGCGCTTCAGGGCTCTGTCACCATCACCCGGCTCATTCCTTCGGCAGATGGGGGGAGCATCCTGACCGGGCAGAGTTCTGGGCTACAGGTGATGAAATTGGACGATACGGGCGATGTCGTTTGGTCCAGGGCGTATCAACAGGGGGCGTACATCAGTGGTGTGTCGTTGGGCTCATTCGGCGAAGACGGCTATCTGATCGTGGGGGCTACCAGTAACCCCGACTTTTCATTGCCTCGGATGATGGCCTTGCGGATAGATGGGTTGGGAGAGGTGGTCGAGGCCCGGAGCTATGCGGGTGACCTGGGCAACGCGAACGGACGCAGTGCGGTGGTGGAAGCCGAAGGTGGGATCACCATGGTGGGTTCGCTTTCCACGGGAGGCGGCGATGTGCTGCTGGTCCGCACCCAAGTGGGCGATGATGGCCTCGGTGCATTGTGTAATGAGCAGCAGGAAACGGTCACTACCACAACACCCGTTGCGTTCAATGTGGTCAATGGCCTGTATGCGGCGCTCAACCCCATATCCCCGGTGACCAGTTCATTGAGCTGGGTGGTGAATTCCTCCACAACAGAGACCACATACTGTTCCAATGTATCGGTTCCTGAATTGCAGGAACCTGCGCAGCAGCTAATTGCCTTTCCAAATCCCACCGCAGGACCGCTCACCATCCAATGGCCATCTTGGAGCGATCACAGGTTGGTGGAACTAATGGATTCTTCTGGCCGGGTGGTGCTCTCTACACGGGCGCATGGGTCGGCCACGCTCGATGTCTCGATGCTCGCTGGCGGACCATACATTGTCAGGGTTTCGAATGATCGGAGTGTCCTGTACGGTGTGTTCATGGTGCAGTGATCGCATTCAATTCCTGTCCAGATCCCGCCCCAACACCCAGTCACGCATCATCGCCTCGTCCAACAAGCTGCCCACAATGCGGTAGCGCGAATTGGCCAGCGGATTGTTGCCAGCCAGCGGTTCGCTCATGACGCCCACCTCGGGGTGGTAATAGCTGCTGTGTACGAATCGCGCCTTCCCGCAACGCACCACAATGAAGCCCACGTGGTTGTCCAGCCCCACTTTGTACAGACCATTGCCGCGCTTCAGCAGCCAATCCTCCACTTCGCTCACGGGCCGGTCGCGGAAGCGTTTCACGGTGCCGGCCAGTTTCAGGGTGATGGGTTCCGCCGCCATCTGTGACCACTTGATGCGCGGCAACCGGAAACCCGCGTCCAGCAGTACGGTGTTCACGAAGTAGCCGCACGCGATCTTGCCCTGCCCGGGCACCCGCGTTATGCCGTTGAAGTCCCATGGTGTGCCGTACCACGCGGGCAGCATTTCCAAGGTAATGCGGTCGAAGAGGTAGTTGCGTGCGCTGTCCAGCACGGCCAGTTGCGCTGCACTATCCGCTGCCAGGTAGCTGCGCTGAAAGGCCAGTCGCTGTGCTTCCACGCGTTGTTTGGTGGCGGTGTAGGGCGTATTAGGCGGTGGTGCAAGCAGTAGGGGGAGGGTGGTGAGCAGTGTGGTGAGCATGGGCCGGGCTTGTTTCCCTTGGAATGACCGAAAGGCACTTTGGTAACGGCGTGTTGGCCGAACAAGGCCTTTGAGCCTGCGTTAGCTTCGCACCTACAAAACCCATGTTCATGACACGTATTGCGTCCTACATGCTGGCGGCGGCGCTGTTCGCAACGCTCGGCACCTCCTGTGTTTCCAAGAAGAAATACCTATCCATCAAGGCTTCCAACGAGACCCTGCACAACAAGCTGGATGAGTGCAACCGCGCGCTGGAGGCCTGCCGTGGCGAGAAGTCGGTGCAGGATGCCCGCATTGCCGGTCTGGAGAACGCCAACCAGCACCTGAAGGAACAGGTGGCCGACCTGAACAACACCAATGCGGCTTTGCTGAACAACGTGGGGCAGATGGCCACACTGTCCAAACAGGAGGCCATCAACCTGGAGAAGTCGCTGGAGCAGATCCGCGAGCAGGACCTCCGCATCCGCACCCTGCACGATGCCCTGAGCAAGAAGGACTCGGTGACGCTGGCCCTGGTGGTGAGCCTGAAAAGCTCGCTCGGCAACCTGAACGATACCGATGTGGTGGTGAACGTGGAGAAGAGCGTGGTCTTCATCTCCCTCAGCGACAAAATGCTCTTCAGCAGTGGCAGCACGCAGCTCTCGCCCCGCGCCCGCGAGGTGTTGGCGAAAGTGGCCATCGTGCTCAACGACAAGCCCGACATGGAAGTGCTGGTGGAAGGCCACACGGATAACGTGCCCATCAAGCGCGATTGCTTCAAGGACAACTGGGACCTCAGCGCCTCACGTGCAGTAGCCATTACGCGGGTGCTGCAGAACGACTACAAGGTGGATCCCGCTCGCATTACCGCCGGTGGCCGTAGCGAGTATGTGCCATTGGCCACCAACGACACCGCCGAGGGCCGCTCCACCAACCGCCGCATCCGCATCGTTATCCTGCCCAAGCTGGACCAGTTCTATGGCATGATCGAGGAAGGCTTGAAGATGGCCGGGGAGAACAACGGTGGCAAATAGTCCATCAGGTCGTAGAGTGTTCTGGGGACCCGGCGTAATGCCGGGTCTCTCCATTTCAGGCCGTGCCGAAGCTTCTCTCGGTCAGCATCACTCGACGTTCTCCTCGTTAGACCTGATAAATGTCATACCGGACGGCTCGCGTTATTCGTGAACTTTCAATGCCCAACGGATCAGTACGACCCTAACACCTTCCATAACCATGAAAAACTGGCTCACGATCAGCGCCTTGGTACTGTGCCTCCCGGCCGCAAAAGCCCAGGAGGCGGCCGCCGTGGTCAGCGAGGTCTTCGCTCCACGTTACATGCTGAAGACCAACGTGGCCAGCTACGCCTGGCTTTCGGTCAATGCGAACTACGAGCAGAAAGTGGGTCCCAAGATCACCGTGGGCCTGCTGGGCGGTTACAAGCTGCCTACTGTGGTCCATGTGGATGCTATTGCCAACATCGATGGGGAGAACCAGACCTATACGGGCGATATCGAGCCAGAGGGCTTCTACCTGAACCCCTATTTCCGATTCTATCCCAAGCAGGCCTTCAAGGGTTTCTATGTGGAAGCCTTTCTGCGCTACTTCGATTACTCCTACCTGGTACCCTACGACTACGAAAAGAACGGTGGCACCATTCGCGCCAACCTCGACGGTACGGCCTCTGCCATGGGCGGTGGCTTGGGCGTTGGTGTGCAGTTCGAGCTGGGTCCCCGTGTTTACCTCGACCTTAATGCAGGCTACGGCATGGCCATGGGCGATGCGTACATCCGCACCAGCGACCCCAACCTCGAGCCGGAGGACTATGTCATCATCAAGCAGAATATCGAGAAGTATGAGGACGATGCCGATGTGCAGGTCTTCATCCTCGGTGATGTGCTGACCGACCCGGAAGCGTATGCCTATGCGGATTACGCTGAGGCCTATTTCCGCAACAAGGTCTTCCCCATCGTGCGTGGTGGCATCACGATCGGTTTCGCGTTCTAACCTACCGGCATCGTCTTCGACCAGAGTTGGGCCGCTCTTGAGCAGATAAGGATCCAGTACAATGAAGCATCACCGTGTGGACCCGGCGCAATGCCGGGTCCATGCGTTCCGGGCCTCTGTGTGACGCTGAATCGCGGCCTGTTCAAGGTCGGTGCAACCTTCCTGATTGCGCCCTTGGCGTAGCAAGAGGATGCCCCGTTCGTAAAGGCAATTGGCGACCTCAAATCCTCCATGGATGCTCTCACTAAGCCAGTCATAGGCTCTTGAGGCACTATCCAATTCCAAATAGTTCATGGCCATTTCGAACGCCACATGCTCATGTGGTACTTCGAACTCAGCTGATTCAATGCCCCAGCCCGGGCTAAAGGTGAACTTTAGGAACACATGTATTCTGCCGTCATTGTTCCCAGCCCATTCCGGGCTCTTCAACTGCATCACGGCCTCCAGGTCATCCACGGCGCCCACATGATCGCCCATGCGGCCCTTCGCCAATGCCCGGTTGAAGAGTGCCGTCTGGTTATCGGGGTTCAAGGCCAGCACGGTGTCGTCGTCCGCGATGGCACCGGCATGGTCGCCCAGATGGGAGCGGAGCGCACCTCGTTCGATACGCGCCCAGAGGTGCTTGCCGTCCTTGCGCACGGCTTCATTCAAGTGGAACAGAGCCGAATCACGCTGCCCCGCCGTCTCAAGTTCTCCCGCTATTCGCAGGTGGTCGTCCGCCGTGCGAATATGGCAGCCCGAAAGGACCAATGGTAACAAGGCACTTATGGTCAACCATCTGATCATGGCCGATCAACTTCTTTCTTCGTAGCCACCAACCCATACACCATGGGCAATTTGCCCTCCATGCCCTTGATGCGGTACATGCCGTCGGGGCCTTTTACGGTGTTCGCGAAACAGTCGTGCGGCGAACCGTCCTGTTCGGTGAAGCGCTCGATGCGCAGGCCCGCGTCCAGCAAGGCCGTCAGCACTTCGCCCAGGTCGTGGTTCCAGCCATAGGAGGTAAGTTGAATGGGAGCGTTGCGGTCCGCGTAAGTGCCTTGTTCCTCCTCTACAATGGTCTGCCGGTTGAAGTAGGAGTAGGCCACGTGCGTGAAGTCGTTGTCGAACATCCATACGGCGGGGTGGAACTCCACAAAGACCAACCGACCGCCCGGACGCAGATAGCGCGCAATGTTCGCGGCCCAAGGCCGCAGGTCGGGCAACCAACCGATGGTGCCGTAACTGGTGAACACGATGTCGGAACCGCCGTCCAGTTCCGGGCGGTGGTCGATCACGTTGCTCTCAACCCAGTTGGCCGCCAAGCCACAACGTTCGGCCAGCTTGCGGGCCTCGGCCAGAGCGGCATCCGAAATGTCAAGGCCGGTCACCCGGGCACCCATGCGCGCCAGGCTCAGCGTGTCCTGCCCGAAGTGGCATTGCAGGTGAAGGATGTCCTTGCCCCCGACATCGCCGAGCAGTTGGAACTCGATCGCCGTGAGCGAGTTCCGCCCGGCCACGAAGCCCTCCACATCGTACATCCGGGACGACAGATGGTGCGGTACGCGGGCGTTCCAAAGGGCGCGGTTCGCGGCGAACTTATCTTGGGTGGACATGCGGCGAAGCTAACGGAGCAGCACGCGACCAACGCTGTGCGTATGCTGCACGTTTTCGCGGCCATCTTTGTCGCATGAAGCCTGCATGCGCCCTGTTCGCCGTTCTGCTCGTGGCCTGCTCGGGACCCGCCGCACCGGAGCCAACACCCGCGATTACGCCCGCCCACATCCTGCGCGACGACCTGGCCCACCTCTTCGCCGACCGGCACGTGCAGGGCTCGTTCATTGGCTACGATGCCCAGCAGGACCAATGGCTTTTCATAGATAGCGCCCAATGCGATGTGGCCACCCTGCCCGCCAGCACTTTCAAGATACTGGGCAGCCTGATCGGCCTGGAGAGCGGCGTGGTGCCCGATAGCGCCCACGTGATCAAATGGGATGGGAAGGACTACGGCCGTGCCGCCGCCAACCGCGACATCAGCCTCACGCAGGCCTACAACGTCAGCGTGTACTGGTACTACCGCGAAGTGGTGCGCCGCATCGGTCCTGCAGGGTTCAAGCACTGGTTGGATACCGTGAACTACGGCAACGCCGATACCACCGGTGGCTACGACCAATGCTGGGTGCGTGGCGATCTGCACATCACACCGCGCCAGCAGATCGACTTCCTGCGCAAGGTGTACGCCGGGGAACTGCCCTTCAGTGCACGCACCTATGCCCTTACCAAGGCCATCATGGTGCGCGAGGATACCCTGGGACATGTGCTGCGCGCCAAGACCGGCTGGGCCGAGGGCGATAACGGCAGCATCGGTTGGTACGTGGGTTGGGTGGAGGCCAAGGACCGCGCACCGTACTTCTTTGCCACCCGCATAAGCACCAGCGATACCACCCACGCCACCTTCGGCAACGATCGCATCGCCATTACCAAGGAGGTGCTGCGGGTCGTGGGTGTTTGGCACTAACTGGTGCTACTTGTCTTCACCTTACGCACCATGTCCAGGAACCCCAGCACCACCAGCGCCACGGCCGCACCCAGCAAGGTATCGTGCAGGCGACCGCTCATGGTGCTCGTGGGGTCAAGCTCCTGCCCGAAGGTGGCGAGCGTAAGGGCCAAGGGAGTGATGAACAGCAGCCCCAGCATGTAGTTGCGGAAGATCACCACTTCCACGGCGAACTGCAGCACCATCACCAGGCCCACCAACGCGGCACCATGCGGGTGCAGTTGCAGCACGCCCTCGAAGAGCGCCAGGCCCAGAAGCGTGCCCAGCACCCGCTGCACCACGCGCACCAACGCGAATGAACGATCGTGTGCGCCTTGCAGGATGGCCATGGCCGTTACCACCACCCAGTGCAGGCGGAACGCATCGAACCACAGGCTGGCGAGGCAGGCCAGGGCCACACCGGCGGTAACACGGCCTGCATGCTTGCGCACGGTATCATCCAGCTGCAGGTCCAACGCGCGGTGGGGCAGGTGCTGCCGGCCTGTGGCCCAGCGGCCCGGCAGCCGGGCGGAAAGCGCCACCCACACCAGCGAGAGCACCGCGCCACCGGCCACCAGTGCGGGCACCATCCACCAGTCCAGTTCGCGGCGTGCGTGTGCCGTAATGGCCGCCACCAGAACAAAGAGCAAGGCACCGGGCGGACCCAGCCGCGTACCCCACGACCATGTGGCCGCCACGGCCGTTACCACCACCAGCGCCGCGGCCGTCCACCACAGGCTGGGGGCCACGGCTGCGCCAATGGCCGCACAGGCCACCAAGCCCATGGCCACCACCGGCAACAAGCGTAGTTGCTGGGCCAGCGGACGGTCGGTGCCGTACAGCGCCGTAAAACCACCCAACCCCGCCAGCAGGCCCAGGTCCTGGTGACCGGCTAGCGTGAACAGGCCCATCGGTGTGCCAATGGCCAAAGCCGCCCGCAAGCCCGCGCCCCAGCGCCAATCGCCCTGTTGCAGGCGCACCACATGGTGTACCGTGCGTCGGGTACGGGGTATGCGCAGGCGGGGCCGCATGGGGGCGCGAAGTTCGGGCGCAATGCCGCTCCGGTCCGTCGATCATCGAAGCCGTTCGGGCGATGGTGGCCACCTGACCGCCGAAGTTCTGCAACACCTGTCGCCAATGCCCGTTCCCATCCCCAAACCCCTGCACCATGAAGCTCCACACGTTCCCCATCCGCTCGGCCGCCCTGCTGGCCCTCTTGATCACCCTGTGCTCCACCGCCATGGCCAAGGCCCCCGTGGTCGCAGCCGAGGAGGCCGTGGAGCTCACCGGCTGGCTGCATGTGGAGGACCACAGCTTCAGCGGCGCCACTGTGGCCGTTAAGGTCAACGGCGCCATCCGCGAGGCCATCGTGTCCGAGACCGGCCGCTTTACCGTTACGCTGCCCGCAGGCACTGAGGCCGTATTGCGCTTCGAGATGCCCGGCCACCTTACAAAGGAAGTGGTGGTGGACACCCACTTCGCGCAGGACGGCGTGCCCGGCCAGCGAGTGCGCCGCGTGCGCTTCGCCGTCATCCTGGAACTGGAGCGCCACATGGCGGGCTTCCGTTACCAAGGCCCCGTTGGCAGCATCGGGTTCGATCAGGGTGGTGGCTGCATGGCCGTGTCACGCGAACGCAAGCTGGTCCCCGCCAAGCGCCAAGCCACGATGGTGTTCTAAGCGGCCCACATGGCCCCAAAGCACAAAGCCCCTGCGGACGATGGTTCTGCAGGGGCTTCGCGTTCTGTGGAGCCTGCCCCACTTACCTTCGGAACAATGGTCGCCACGCTGGTCCGCTCGCTCGCCTGCCTGTTCCTTCTCCCTTCCGTAGTGCCCTGCATGGCACAGACCCTGCCGCCGGTGGTGGTGTATGGCAAGGTGGGGCAGGTCTCCGTGGCGCCCAATGGTTCGTTGTGGCTCACCACGCGAACGGGCAACATCTACTATAGCCCTTCGGTGGATTCCCTTTGGCAGAAGGGCCTGCAGACCAACCCGGGTGCGGACTACACCGGGCTTTCCACCTGTTTCGATCGCATCCTGTTCTTCACCAGCGACACGGCCATCCTGTACGGCAACATCCGGTGTGCGTCCGATAGCTACGAGCGCAACTGCCTGCACCGCACCACCGATGGTGGCCGCAGTTGGTTCGTGGTGCGTTTCGGGAAGGACGATGTGTGGGTGCGCCACGGACAGACGCTTGCCGGTGGCCATGGGTATATCTCGGCATCCAACGGCCGCATTTACCGCACCAACGACCAGGGCCTTACGTGGCAGGTGCTGCCCACCATCTTCGGCAAGGAGCGCGAGGCCTACTACCGGGCGCCCGACCTCTACTCGTTCCACTTCGCCGATTCCAGCACGGCCATCGCCACCAACCGCAGCAACCACCTGGCCATTACCACCAACGGCTTCGCCACCGCACAGCGCATACCCACGCCACTGGACCAAGGCCTCTTCGAGCGGGTGTACAAGCCCTACTACCTCAACGGCAAGGGCCGCAAATACGTGGACAATTGGAACATCGACAAGGTGCGGATCTTCGGCGAGCACCTGGTGGTGCTGCAGAACAGGCGCATGTACCACACGCGGCGCGATAGCATTGCGTGGAAGGCCGCTTCGGTGGATGTACTGGACCTTGAATTGGATGATGTATCGGGCAGGCTCTTCGCCATTACGGCCGACCAAGGGGTGGGGGAGTTCGCTGCCGACCTCAACTTTACCTCCTGGGGCCAGGTGAACACCGGTGTGCGGCCCCTGAACATCAGGGTGCAGCGCGATGTGGTCTACCTGCTTTACGCCACCTACCTGGACGAGGTGGGCACCGATGTGGTGCGCGAGCACGTGGCCGGCCTCACCGTTACCGAGAAGAACCAAAACCGCGTGGGTGGCTATCACGTGTTCCGCGCCACGGCGGATGATATCCGGCATACGGCCGTGCGGTCGCATTAACGCTGCATTGCTCTGCGTAGGGTCATCTGCTGTAGGTATGCCCGCTCTGCAGGTCGGTCACCGAAGCGCGACGGCCGTCCACCACAAGGAAGTGCCGCGGAGCAATGGCCCGCAGTTGGCCAATGGGGTAGGCCTTCAGCGTATCGCCATGTCGCTCGTAGTGCATGTACACCGAGTCGACACCCTGGCCGCGCAAGGTGCTGCGGTGCAGGGCAAGAATGTCCGCGCACAGGCCCAACTTCAGGCGGTGGCCATCCTCAGCGGTGAAATAGCGCACCGGCGTGCACCGTGGGCGGCGGTCCGTGTAGCCCTTTATCCGCAGGTCGTGCGGGTCGTTGGTGGCATAGTGGATCAGCATGCGGGTGCCAGTGCCCACCAGTCCCTTGCGTGCATCCAAGCGCTGCCACACGTAAAGCAGCGAGTCGCCCACACGATAGGCCAGCAGCGAGCGTTGCACGGCACCTTGGCCATTGGGTCCGTGCTCCCAGCCCTCGCGCACCATGGTGGCCTCGGTCTCGGTGGTGGGGCCCAGTATGGGCACAAAGGGTGCGTAGTGGTTCCAGGCCACCAGGCCCCACACCACCAGGAACAGGATACCGAAGGCCCACGCGTTGTTCATGCTGCCAGGCGTTGCGAACGAAGGTAGGCGCCTACAAATAGCCGACCGTGTACTACATTCAACATTCCAAAACCACTCGCCATGCGACACCTCGCCCATACCTTGTGCTTCTTCCTACTGACCGCCACCTGCTCTTGGGCACAATCGGGCACCAGCGTGGAGACCGTGCGCACCGAGGACGGTAGCGCCATGCGTGTGTCAGGCCGCGCCTCCGGCATGTACGAGGGCAGCGCTTCCGAACAGGCCATGGCCTATTACCGGCAGGGCGTGCGCGAGCATCAGCGGGGCGATCTCGCAGCGGCCATGCGCTCTTACAACAAGGCGCTGAAGGAAGACCCCAAGTTCATTGAGGCCTATGACAACCTGGGGCAGGTGTACCGCCAGGCCGGGCAGTACGACGATGCCATCAAGTGCTACAACAAGTCACTGAAGCTCTATCCCGAGGGCGAAATGGCCCGCATGAACCTGGCCGTGGTACACTCCATCAAAGGCGATCTGGCCAGCGCCAAGAAGGACTACCAGGCCCTGGTGAAGTACCACCCGGAAAGTGCCGAAGGGTATTTCGGGCTGGCTAATGTGCAGATGCAGCAGAAGCAGTTCGACGAGGCCTTGGTGAACGCCGAAAAAGCCCTGGCCATTTACCAGCGCACCGATGACCCTCACCTGCCCGATGGCTACCACATGGTGGGCCTTATCCACTACTACGCCGGGCGCACCGACGAGGCCCGCACCTACCTGCAACGCGCCCGGGAGCGCGGCGCCAAGATCCACCCCGACGTTACCAAGGCCGTGTTCAGCACACCGGCCCCCACCACCGGCACCACCACGGCCACCGGCGAACAGAGCGACGAGGCCACCCAGGCCGTGGAGTGGTTCGATTGGCTCTACAACACACCCGTGGGCACCGAACCGGACAAACGAAAGAAGGTGAACGCCGACCTGATCGTGTGGATCACCAATACCTCGTTGGTAACGGTGGAGATCAAGGAGAAGATCGTGCCCTACATGGACCAGGCCGAGTGCCTGGTGATCTACCTCGGTGCCTATGCCAAGTATGTGCTGCGCAACACCAACAACGTGGTGGAGGCCAACCAATACGCCACCACCCACGTGCTGGATTTCTACGAGAAGAACCGCGATGCCCTAGGGCCCAACAAAGGCGCCGAGAAACTGCTGAAGCTGCGGAAAGAGGGCAAGCTGGAGGCGTATATCAAGGCGAACAGCTGAGGGGGCTGCTGGGCAGTTGCTTCTTGCGGGTGATAGACCACGAGTCGCGTACTCAAGATAGAAGGGGCGGATCTCCGTTCCGATCCATCACGGGCTGCGATGACGTGGGCTTAGGGCAAATGATCACGGATCAGCGGCCACGCAACAGGTTCGCGTCAGCAAGGGGGATCTCCGTTCCGATCCATCACTTCTGCGCTGGCGTGGGTTAAGGGCCACTGAGCGCAGATCAGCGGCAACGCTACAGATCCGCGTCAGCGGGGGAATAGACCACTGAGGAGAACTGAGCCGGACCGAGGGTGAACTGTAAGCTCCCCTGATCAGCCGCGCGAGTTCCTAAAGATTCCCCGCTCCCGCGGATCTGCGTTCCGTGGATCCCACAAGCTGCTTCATCCTTTGCCGATGTTCCATGGGGGGCATGGATGCCTTCACCCCAAATGCTTTCAAAACTCAACATGCTTGGTTGCTCGGTATAGGTCAATTAAGCGGTTCAATTACAACGCCCTCATTCAGCACCTTTAGTTCGGCAGAAAGTTCAAAGTATCTGGTAACATGGTCCCGACCATGTACAACTACGCAGAAGACATGACGTGTCTCACACCAAGTGGCCGTTTCTATCGTGTACTTCTTCAGGCGCAAGCTCGCTTGCTCGTTGGTGAGCAAGAACTGGCGGAACTTTTGTTTGGTAATTCTCTCACCCCGTTCGCAATAACATGAACTTGTTGCCAGCCGGGATGAACTCGAACAGCCGTAAGCAAGCATAAGAACCATTAGCCAGCCCAAGCCCCAACCTACGCAAGGTCTCACGCAAGAGCCTCTATGCCCCGAAGCATCCCAACCTCCGCAGGTTCTTCCGAAGGAGACCCTGCGATCCGAAGCATCATCTCCTAACGCGCTCATCTCCCGCCAAGATAACCGAACTATCTGCGCGGGGAGGCAAGGATCCGCCCGCCCCGCGCTATGAGCAGGTGGCCCGCGCTTCCTAAATTGGCGCATTCATGGCCATGCACCCGCTCCGTTCCGTCCTGCTGCTTGTATCCTTCCTCACGCTCGGTGCCTTCGGGCAATCAGGCAAGGCGTTCTTTAAGGAGGGCGAGAAGCTGCGCGCCCAGCAGCAGTTGGAGCCCGCGCTGGAGAAGTACACGCTGGCCATACAGGTGGACCCCAAACTAGTGGCCGCCTATGTGGCCCGGGCCGATGTGTACGGCCTGCTGGGGCGCAATGCCGAGCGCGCTGCCGACCTGGCCGCCGCCTACGCCGCCGACCCCAGCGATGCCGATGCGGGCGCCGCTGCGGCCATGGCCTACCTGGAGGTGGACAGCGCCCGGAAAGCGCTTGCCCTGTGCGATGGTGCCCTGCGCGTGAACGCCAAGCACATGAAGGCGCTGCAGGCCAAGGTGCGCGCGTGCCTGGCCCTGAACGACCTGGATTGCGCCAGCACGGCGGCCGATGCGGCCCTGGCGCTGAAGGCCACCACCGACACCTATTACCTGCACGGCCTGGTGCGCACCGCCACACGCGACTACAAGACGGCCGAGTTCGACCTGGACAAGGTGGTGGAGTGGAACCCCATGTACGAGGCGGCCTATGTGGCGCAATCGGAAGTGCAGTTGAAACTGTACGAGCAGTACACCGGCCCTACCATGCAGATGCGCACGTTGGAGAAAGCCATTGCCAAATGCACGCGCGCGCTGGAGCTGAACCCGCAGAGCACCGATGCCCTGTTCTCGCGCAGCAAGGCCCTGGCCCTGCAGAAGGAATACGCCAAGGCCATTGATGATGTGAGCCGGTGCATGGCCCTGGGGCGCACGGACCGCGCGGTGTACCTGCAGCGGGCGCGCTACTACCACGGCTACGGCCAGCACCAGAACGCCGTGAACGACCTGAACAAACCCCTGCTGGCCGACCCGCGCGACATGGAGCTGCTGCTGTTCAGGGCCGAATGCCGCGAGGCCAACCTGGACCTGGAAGGCGCGATCAACGACCTGGACGCGGCCAAGCGGATCATGGACGGCAATGCGGCCTACGATGCCGACTTCCGCCGCAAGGTGCAGGAACAGCGCGACCGCGTGGACCGCCAGCTGTTCGAGATGAACCGCGAGAGCGATCCGCCGGTGATCACCATTGTGGACCCCGTACACCGGGGCGGCGTGGCCCAGATCAGCTCCGTGCTTACACGGGTGAAGGTGGACGGCCACGTGCGCGACCGAAACAAGCTGAAGCGCATCACCGTGAACGGCATGGAGGCGGACTTTGCGCGGGACGAGCGTGATCCGGAGTTCTTCGTGGCCATTCCCATCGGGGTCAATGACAAGGAACTGGTGGTGACCGCCGTGGACGTGTACGACAACGAGAGCACCGTGAGCCTGCGCGTGGAGCGCAACGAAGGGGTGCCGCCGGTGGTGGCCCTCACCGCGCCCGATCCCGGCAGCGACCGCATCATCCACATCTCCGCCACGCGCGAGGACCTCTTCATTGAAGGCACCGTGAGCGATGCGAGCAACATCCGCTCCATCACGGTGGACGGCATTTTGGCGAGCTACGTGCCCGACACCAACCGCACCGATTTCAGCATGAAGCTGGTGATCGCCGGCAAGGACCGGTTCACCGTGCGCGCCGAGGACCAGTTCGGCAACGGCACCGATGTGGTGTACCAGCTGCAGCGCAAGGCCGAAGCGGTGGCCGTGGTGAAGCCGGCAGAGCCCACCGGAACAGAGCCCAAGCCCGCGGAGAAGCCGGCCGAGAAGCCCATGGCCGGTGCGGCGGTGACCTCGGGCACCACCTGGGTGATCTACATCGAGAACAGCGACTACAAGAGCTTCCCCGCATTGCCGGGCGCGGGCAGCGATGTGGCCAAGATGCAAAAGGCCTTCGCCAAGTACAACGTGCAGAAGACCATCACCAAAAAGAACCTGACCAAGCAGCAGTTGGAGCGCTTCTTCAGCACCGAACTGCGCGACCTGGTGCGCACCAACAAGGTGAACACCGTGCTGGTGTGGTACGCCGGGCACGGGCGCACCGTGGGCGGCAAGAGCTTTTGGATACCCGTGGACGCGAAGAAGGACGACATCTATTCCTTCTACAACTACGGCCCCCTGAAGAACCTGATCCAGAACTACAGCGAGAGCGTGAGCAACGCGCTGGTGGTGAGCGATGCCGCCGGATCGGAGGCCAGCTTCTACGACCTTTCCCGCTGAACCGAACTCCTGCATGAACCTGCGCCTTTCGGCCTACCTAAGCGCCTGCCTGCTCACCCTGGGCATGCAGGCCCAACGTTTCTACTTCGAGCGACTGGATGTGCAGAACGGCCTGCCCACCAGCAACGTGTACGCCGTGCTGCAGGACAGCACCGGCCTGGTGTGGCTGGGCACCGAGGACGGCCTGGTGAGCTTCGACGGCCGCGACCGCGTGGGCCTGCAGTCCTTCGGTCCCGATGAGGGCCTTGCGCCCAAGGGAGCGCGCAAGTTGATGATGGACAGCGATGGCCGCCTGTGGGTGGGCCATACCGGCGGCGGGCTTTCGCTGCGCACCGGACAGCGGTTCACCACCCTGCGTCTGGGCGAGGGAAGCCTTACGGCGGACATTACCGGCCTGGAGCAGGACGCCGACGGCAGCTACTGGATAACCACCATGGGCCAGGGCGTGCTGCACGTTACCGCCGTGGCACCCGATGGCCTGCTGACCGTGCAGCGCTACGGCGGCAACGAAGGCCTGGTGGACCACCTGCTGGACGTGCGCCGGCTGCGCGATGGCACCATGGCCTTCCTGGAGGATGGCGGCACGCTGAAGAAGTGGAACGCTGCGGCCAAACGCTTCGCCACGCTGGAGTGGAGCGGCCTGCAGGACGTGCTCGGGGTGAACGCGGTGTTCGAGGACGGCGAGGGCCGCCTGTGGCTGGGCACCATTTCCAGCGGTGCCTTCTGCCGCGACCCGCGCACCGGCCAGGTGGTGAACTACAACACGGGCAATGGCCTGCCGAGCAACCTGGTATCGTGCTTCGGCGAGGATGCCGCAGGCCAGGTGTGGGTGGGTACCTGGGGCGGTGGTGCCGCTGTGATCGGCCTGAACGGTGTGCGCCGCCACTACTACCCGGCCAACGGACTGGAGAGCCTGCTGATCCGCACCATTGGTCGCGATCGTGAAGGCAACATGCTGCTGGCCACCGGCGACTATGGCCTGCAGATCTTCAAGGGCGAACGGTTCCTGAACCTGCTGGAACAGGACGGCCTGCTGGACCAACAGGTATGGGCCGTGATGGAAGACCGCAGCGGCCGGCTGTGGTTCGGCACCGATGGCGGCATTTCCATCCTGGACCCCAAGGTGCAGGGCACCGGCATGGTGAAGACCCTACAAACGGTGAAGACCAGCCGCGTGCGCAGCATTGTGGAGGATGCGCGTGGCAATGTGTGGGTGGGTTCGGAGACCAACGGCATCCTGGAACTGGACCCCAACGCGTTCCAACCGATCCCGCACCCCGACCTCGACATCCTGATCCCGCGCGGCAAGGTGACCGCACTGGCCATTGGCCAACCCGGCGAGCTGTGGATCGGCACCGTTACGGGCCTGCGCCGCTATTCGGCCGGTGCGCCGCCCATGGTGTACGGCGATGACGATGGCGTGCCCACCACACCCGTTACAGCGCTGTTCCGCGACGACAAAGGCACCATTTGGGTGGGCAGCAAGGACAAGGGCATCACCCGTATCGACAACGGCAAGGCCACCAAGGTGGACCTGGACCGAGCGCTCTCGCCCTCGTGCTTTGTGCAGGACACCGAAGGGCGCCTGTGGGTGGGTTCGCGCAACCAGGGCGTGTTCGTGCTGAAGAACGGCAAGCAGGAACAGATCTTCTCCAAGGAGGATGGCCTGCTGGACAATACCATCCGTTCGCTGATGCGCGATGCCGATGGCAACATCTGGATCGGCACGGTGAGCGGCCTCAACAGCTGGCGTCCGGGGCAGGAAGGGTTCCTGGCCTACACCGAGCGTTCGGGCTTTATCGGCGTGGAGGCCAAGCCGAGCGCAGCATGCCTTACCCGCAAGGGCGACCTCTGGTTCGGCACGGCACGCGGGGCCACGCGCGTGGTGCCCGAGAAAGGGGGCATGGCCGCACTGCCGCCGCTGGTGGCGCTGCGCGGCCTCAACATCAATCTGGAGGACCGGGCACTGGAACAGGACCTGCGGCTCGGGCACAGCGAACGCAGCATCCGCATCTATTACGGCACCGTTAGCCTCAGCGACCCCGGGGCCGTGCGCTACGCCTACCAACTGGACGGTCTGGACAAGGAGTGGCAGCCCCTGACCACCGAGACCGATGCCTACTACCCGGCACTGCCGCCGGGCGCCTACACCTTCAAGGTGAAGAGCATGAACAGGGCAGGGCTGTGGAGCGAGAAGCCCGCTGAACTGGCCTTCACTATACTGCCGCCCTGGTGGCAGAGCTGGTGGTTCTACACCGCGCTAACCCTGGTTATCGCCATTACCGTGATCAGCTGGATCAAATTCCGCGAACGGCAACTGCGGTTGCGCAACCAGATACTGGAGCGCAGGGTGCAGGAGCGTACTGCCGAAGTGGTGGCCCAGAGCAAGGAGATCGAAGGCCAGAAAGTGCGGATCGAGGACCTGCTGCTGAACATCCTGCCCAAACAGATCAGCGATGAACTGAAGGACAAGGGCAAGGCCACCGCACGGCGCCACGATGCCGTAACGGTGATGTTCACCGACATGAAAGGCTTTACCAAGGCCGCCGAGAAGATGACCCCGGAAGAGCTGGTGAGCGAGCTGGACGAGTGCTTCATCAAGTTCGATGAGATCATCGGGCGCTACGGCATCGAGAAGATCAAGACCATCGGCGACAGCTACATGTGCGCCAGCGGTGTGCCTTCCAGCGATCCCGCGCACGCCACCCGCTCGGTGATGGCCGCGCTGGAAGTGCGCGAGATGATGGACGGCTGGCGCAAGGAGCACGAGGCACGTGGCAAGGAACCATGGATCCTGCGTATCGGCCTGCACTCGGGTCCGGTGGTGGCCGGTGTGGTGGGCAAGCGCAAGTTCGCCTACGATATCTGGGGCGATGCCGTGAACACCGCCAGCCGCATGGAAAGCAGCGGCGAACCCGGCGAAGTGAACGTGAGCGGCACCACCTACGCGCTGATCAAGGACCACTTCGTGTGCGAGCACCGCGGCCAGGTGGAGGCCAAGAACAAGGGCAAGATCGACATGTACTTCGTGAAGCGCATCAAGCCGGAGTTCAGCGCCGACGAGCGCGGACTGGTGCCCAATGCCCGTTTCCGCAAGGAATGCGGCCTACCGGAGCCCGTGCAGGAGCTCGCGTAGTTCGGCCAGCATCATGGCCGTGGCGCCCCACACCACATGGCCGTGCACATCGAAGTAGGGGATCTCCACGCTGCGGCCCATCACCTGGATGTACTGCTCGCGGCGTTTCAGGATGTCGTCGCGCAGCAGCAGGTACAGCGGCAGGTGGATCAGTTCGGCCACTTCGCGCGGGTCGGGGGCCACGGGCGCAAGTGCCTCGGCAATGCCAACGAACGGTGTTACCAGCGAACGGCTCGGCGGGATGTACACGGGGCTCAGTTGCCCCAGCACTTCGATCCGCGTGTCCAAAGCGCCAGTCTCTTCCATGAACTCGCGGAGGGCGGTGTGCTCCAACGTGGCGTCCTGCGGCTCCCAGCGCCCGCCGGGGAAGGAGATCTGTCCGCCGTGCACGCCCTCGTAATCGGGGCGGCGCATCAGCAAGGTGCGCCACTGGCCGTCCTGCGGGAAAAGCAGCGCCAGCACAGCGCTTTCACGCGGTGGTGGGTCGGCCGCGCGGGCACGCTCAAGGTCCGGGCGCTTGTAGCCAGAAAGTTCCAGGAAACGGTCGTGGCCGGGCAGGGGACCACGGAGCGCATCACGGAGCCGGTCCAACGCGAGGTTGTCCATTACTGCAGGGCCTTCACCAGGGCATCGGCCTCCTTGGCGTAGGTGTGGCGGGGCTTGGCGGCAATGTCTCGGGCGCCTTCAAGGGCGCGGTCCTTCTGGTCGCTGCACAACCAGCAGAGCACGGTGTACCACTCGGTCTGGTCGCGGAAGTCCTTCAGGTTGCTGCGCTCCAAGTGGTCCAGCTCAAGCTCCGCCTCGAAGGGTTGGCCGGTGGCCAGCAGGCAGCACGCCAGGTAGAGGTGTGCGCCGTCGTGCGCATCGCGGGCATTCAGGTAGGTGCGCAGCAGGGGCGCGGCCTCGGCGTAGTTGCCTTTGCCATATAGCGCCATGGCATCCAGGTACGCGCCGTTCTTTGCGGTGCGCACGCGACCGGTGATCAGGTCGGGGTAGGGCTCGAAGAAATTGGCGCAGGTGGCGCTGGGTGAACCACAACCGCTGCTGATGAGCAGCGCGTTGAGCAGAACAACGAATGCGGGACGAATACGGAATGCTGGCATGAGGGTGGGCGAAATTACCCCCTATGGCCGGATGAGCCAGCGCCCGCTGCGCAAGCCAGCAGGACCTTTGCTCAAGAGCACCAAGGAGGCGCGGCCCACCAGATGGTCGCCGGGCAGGAAGCCCCAGTAGCGCGAATCGGCGCTGTGGTGGCGGCTGTCGCCGAGCACGAAGTAGTGGTCCTGCTCGAACACGTAGTCGGTCAAAGGCCGGTCGTCGATGGTGAGCTCGCGGCCGCTCACGCCCAGTCGGTGGCCCTCGTAGACACTGATCAGCCGATCATACAGTGGCAGGTTGCTCACATCGATGCGCACCGTATCGCCCTTGCGCGGCACGGTGATCGGTCCGTAGTCGTCGCTGTTCCATTGGAAATACGGACTGAAGGGGAAGATGTGGCGCGGCGCACCGGTGGCCGGCCCCATGCGCTCCACGCTCACCACGTCATCGCGTTTCCGCAGTTGTTCCGCGAGCGTTTCGTTCAGCGGCACCTCCACCGCACGCCTGTCCTGGCCCAGGTAGGTGGGGGGGAGTCCGATGGACCCCAGCAGGCTGTCCGCGTTGCTTCCTGTCCGGAAGCGCACCAGGTAGCTGTGCGTGGTGGCCGGGGCATCGGCGACCAGGTTTCCGTTCACGTAGGTGCGTCCATCGCGCAGTTCCACCACATCGCCGGGCATGCCTACGATGCGTTTCACCAGAAGTGGTCTGCGTGCAGCAGGCACATCGTCCTTCAGCGGATCGCGGAACACCACGATGTCGTTGCGCTCCATGCCGGTCCATGTGCGCCACCGTTGCACCAGCACCAGATCCCCGGGGAATAGCGTGGCGAACATGCTGGTGCTCTGCACGCTCACGAAGCGCAGCAGGAACAGGTGCATGAAGGTCAACAGCACCACGGCCAGCAGGAAGGCGCGCAGCCAGTCGTTCATGGCGCTCCAGTGCTGCTTCAGTGCACGTAGTTTGTTCATGGGCGCGTGCAATTGGGCATTACCGGGCGCTGGACCAATTCAGGAGCGTTGCCGTAACGGGCACGTGCAACAGGTCCTCACTTCACGCCCGAGAACAAGCGCTTCCAGCGGATACCGGTGTAAGGGTCCTTGGAGAACCACACCAGCACGGCCTTGCCCACGATGTGGTCCTGCGGCACGAAGCCCCAGAAGCGGCTGTCTTGCGAGCGGTGCCGGTTGTCACCCATCATCCAGTAGTAGTCCTGCTTGAAGGTGTAGGTGTTGGTGGCCTCGCCGTTTATCAGGATGGTGCCGTCCTTCACCTCCAGCGTGTTGCCTTCGTACACGCGGATGGCGCGGGCGTAGAGCGGCAGGTTCTGCAGGGTGAGGGTGATCTGCGCACCGGCCTTGGGGACCCAGATGGGGCCGAAGTTGTCCTCGGTCCAGTGGAAGTCCGGGTGGTTTGGGAAGATGGGCCACACACCGTAGCTGTCGTAGTAGCCCTCGGGGTGGTCCTGGCGGGTCATGCTCACCACGTTGTCGAACTTGCCCAGCTGCTCGGCAATGGCCGTGGAGGTGGGGATGATGGCCATCTGCCCGTCGTCCTGCACATCGCTCTCACTGATGTCGAAGCGCTTCTTCAGGTTGTCCTTGCGGAAGGAGGAACGCAGCACGAACTCGTAGCTGTACTGGCCCGTGTTCGAGAGGGGGCTTTCCTCGCCGTTCACGAACACTTTGCCGCTCACGATGCGCAGGCTATCACCGGCCACGGCCACGCAGCGCTTGATGTAGTTCTCGCGCTTGTCCACCGGACGCACCAGCAATCCGCCGGTGGGGATCAGTACGGGGCGGCCGGTCTCATTGTAGCTCCGCACCCTGAACTCGGGGTTGGCGAGCTTGGTGCGCGGGTACTGGCGGGCCAGCTGGTAGTAGCTCTGGTTCTGCAGGTTGGCCACCACGGTATCGCCCTCGGGGAAGTTGAACACCACGGCATCGCCGCGTTGGGGCGTTCCGAAGCCCGGCAGGCGGCGGTAGGGCTGGCTGAACCAATTCACGAAGGAAGGCGTGCTGCTGCTCAGCGGCAGGGTGTGGTGGGTGAAGGGGAAGGTGATGGGCGTCATCGGCAGGCGCGGCCCGTAGCTCAGCTTGCTCACGAAGAGGTAGTCGCCCACCAGCAGGCTCTTCTCCATGGAGGGCGTGGGAATGGTGAAGGCCTCGAAGGTGTAGGTGCGGAACACGGTGGCCACGATCACGGCGAAGAGCACGGCATCGCCCCATTGGCCCAAGGTGCCGCGCTTGCGCTGCGCCACGGGTATGGGACCCACGTAGGCCTTGTCCGAGTAGCAGAGCTGCGGCACTTTCCACCAGGGCAGGAAGGTCATCAGCACATGGTCCTTGAACTCGCGTTCGCCGAGCACGATACTGATGTTCACGTTCATGATGATGAACATGAGCAGGTTGACGCCGGGCACGATGAAGAGGAAGATCCACCACCAGGGCTTGCCGGTGATCTGCAGCCACACCAGGATGTTGTAACCGGGTACGAAGCCGGCCCACGCGGGCTTGCCTGCCTTTTGGAAGAGCTTCCACAGGCTGGCCATCACCACAGCGAAGTAGGCGAAGAGGAAGAGGTAGGGTATCAAGGCGAGAGGTTATATGGTAATGGTTCTGTTCGCACCGGTATCGTCGACCCTCCGGGTCGACCTACCACCGTTCGCGTGTCTTTAGCGTGCGTGTCACTGGTTGAAGGTCACGGGTTCACGTCAAGCACATCGTCCATGGTGAACAGGCCTTTGCGTGTGCGCAGCCATTCGGCGGCCACCACGGCGCCGGTGGCGAAACCAGTGCGACCGAAGGCTTCATGGGTAATGGTGATGCGGTCGTCGGTACCGGCCCAGGTCACCGAATGTTTGCCGGGCACTTCGCCGATGCGTTCGCTGTGGATGGGCACGGGCGCGGGCGTGGTACCGGCCTCGGGCGCCAAGGCCCAACCGGTGTAGCCGCTGTGCCGTAGGTCGATGTCGCGCGCCAGGGTAATGGCCGTGCCGCTGGGTGCGTCCAGCTTGTGTACGTGGTGGATCTCGTCGATGCGCACGCCGTACTGCGGCTGCGTGTTCATGAGCGCGGCCAATTGGCGGTTGATGCGGAAGAAGAGGTTGACGCCGATGCTGAAATTGCTGGCCCAGAGCAGGGTGCCATCGTGCTGCTGCACCAGCGCACGCACATCGTTCAGGTGGTCGTACCAACCCGTGGTGCCCACCACCACCGGCACCTTGTGGGCGAGGCAGAGCGCCATGTTGGCCAGGGCCTGTTCCGGACGACTGAACTCAATGGCCACATCGGCCCCGGTGGGTGGGGTACCGGCGTTCTCAGCGGCCACACGCAACACCACCTCATGGCCACGGGAGAGGGCCACCTGTTCAATGGCCTTGCCCATTTTGCCGTAGCCGTAGAGTGCGATGCGCATGGCGGGTACTTCTTCCTGTTGGTGCTCCACTGCGGTACACGCGGCGGAAGCGGTGCCGAAGTTAACCGACCGCCCCGAGGCACGGGCGCCCAACACGTTGAACGGCGATGGGGGCTTACGGCTGGCCGATCAACGCAGGGTAAGTGCGAGGCAGAGCCCGGTGCTGCGCATGGCGCCCAGGTCCATGGTGGGTGTGATCCCCAAGCTCAGGTCGCGCCCCACATCGAAGCGCACGAAGTTGGCGTCCACGCCGGCATCCACCACGTTCAAGATGTACACGGCCGCAAAGGCCAGGTAGCTCAGGTCGCGCCAACGGCGGTAGGTGTCCACCACGTTCAACACGCTCTGTGCGCTGAACGCCCCGTTGAACTCATCCACGGTGTTGGGGTCACCGTCAACAAGGGCGATGTAAGCGGTCTTGTAGCGCTGGTATTCGCTGTTGTTCTCGCTGATGAAGTAGATGCAAGTGCCCAGTCCGGCCCAAACGATGGGCGCTTTCCAGTACTTGCGGTTGTAGATCTGCCCGGCGCCCGGCAGCACCGCCGAAAGGATGGAGGCCTTGCGGGGGGAATGGTGGTAGCGCCAGCCCAGGGTGTCCGGAAAAGCAGATGGAACAGTGTCCGTGACGGACTGTGCACGCGATGCCAGGCCGCTCGCAACGAGCAGGGCAACGACCATACAGCGCACCATGGACATGGCGCAAAGATCGGTACTATGCCTGTAGCCGCACAGGCTCAACCCAGCACGGCCAATATCCTCCGCAGTTCATCCTCGTTTCGGAAGGGGATCTCGATCCGCCCTTTTCCTTCCACGCTCTGCTTCACGCTCACCTTGCTGCCGAAGCGTTCGGCGAGCTGGCGGCTAAGGTCCTTGTTCGGACGTAGTCCGGGTGCCGCGGTGCCCTTGCTCTTGGGCGTGGCCGTGCGCGCCAGGTCCTCCACGGCCCGTACGCTCAGCTGGCTCTCCACGATCTTGTGGTACAGCTCCACCTGCCGCACGGGGTCGCTGATGCTGATCAGTGCGCGGGCGTGGCCCATGCCGATGGTGCGTTGGCGCAAGCCCAGTTGGATCTCGGGCGGCAACTTCAGCAGGCGCAGGTAGTTGGCCACGGTAGCGCGGTCCTTGCCCACCTTCTCGCTCAGTTGCTCCTGCGTCAGCTTCACCTCGTCAATGAGGCGCTGGAAGCTGATGGCCACCTCGATGGCATCCAGTTCCTCGCGCTGGATGTTCTCCACCAGGGCCATCTCCAGCATGGCCTCGTCGTTGGCGATGCGGATGTAGGCGGGCACCTCTTCGAGCCCGGCCAGTTGCGAGGCACGGAAACGGCGCTCGCCGCTGATCAGCTGGTAGCGGTCGTAGCCCACCTTACGCACCGTAACGGGCTGAATGATGCCCAGTTCACTGATGCTCTGGGCCAGTTCGGCCAGGGCTTCGTCGCTGAAGTAGACGCGGGGCTGGAACGGGTTCGGTTCGATCTGCGCCACCGGAATGGTGCCGATGGGGCCCGCACTGCGCGGCGCGCTCACCGGCTCGTTGCGCGTGGTGATGTCCGTGGTGGGGTCTTCCAACAGGGCGCTCAAGCCGCGTCCCAGGCCTTTCTTCTTCGTCATTGTTCGTCGGGGATGGCCAGGGTGCGCTCGCTATCGGGGATACGCGTCAGGCTGTTCTTCTGCAGGATCTCGCGGGCCAGGTTCAGGTAGTTGGTGGCGCCCTTGCTGCTGGCGTCGTGCATGATGATGGTCTGGCCGTGGCTCGGTGCCTCGCCCAGCGCCACGTTGCGGTGGATCACCGTATCGAATACCAGCTGCTGGAAGTGGGTCTTCACTTCCTCCACCACCTGGTTGGCCAGGCGCAGGCGGCTGTCGTACATGGTGAGCAGCATGCCCTCGATCACCAGTTCGGGATTGAGGCGTTGCTGCACGATCTTGATGGTGTTCAGCAGTTTGCCCAGACCTTCCAAGGCGAAGTACTCGCACTGCACGGGCACGATCACGCTGTCGCTGGCCGTAAGGCTGTTCACCGTGACCAGGCCGAGGGAAGGGGAGCAGTCGATGATAATGAAGTCGTACTGTTCGCGTAGCGGCTCCAGCACGGCTTTCATCTGCTGCTCGCGTTCGCGCATGTCGATCATCTCGATCTCGGCGCCCACCAGGTCGATGTGGCCAGGAAGGAGGTCCAGGTTCGGGTTGTCGGTGCCCAGGATCACATCGCTGGCCGGCGTGTTGTTGATGATGCACTCGTAGATGCTGGCCTTCACGTTGCGCGGGTCGTAGCCCACACCGCTGGTGGCGTTGGCCTGCGGATCGGCGTCCACCAGCAGGGTGCGACGCTCCAGCACGCCCAGGCTGGCGGCCAGGTTGATGGCCGTGGTGGTCTTGCCCACACCGCCTTTCTGGTTCACAATGGATATGATCTTGGCCATGCTTCGTTCGCCGTTGGCCCGGCGGAGGCGTTTGGGTTCTGTGCGTTCCGCTAATCGTTGGGTCAACGCTTAGCCGATGGCGCAAAGTACCGGCACACCACCCGTTCGGTCGTGTTGATAAGTCGGCGAGTTTTGAACAGATCCGGGTGCAGCGAAGGATCAGATGTCCTTCCGGTCCAGGTCCTCGAAGTTCACGTCCGTATAGGGTGAACTTCCGCCTTCGGTCTGGCGGGGCGCCTGTTCGTCGTTGCGGCCATAGTCGCCATTGGCTCGCAGGCGGTCGATCTCGTCGAACGCATCGCGCAGCCCGTCCAGGAACTTGTCGAAGTCCTCCTTGTACAGGAAGATCTTGTGCTTGTCGTAGGTGGCCGTGCCGTCCTCGTGGGTGTGCTTCTTGCTTTCCGTGATGGTGAGGTAGAGGTCCCGCCCACGGGTGCTCTTCACGTCAAAGAAGTAGGTGCGTTTCCCGGCACGAACGGCCTTGGAATAAACATCCTCGCGATCATCCACCATGTGAATTCAGGCCTTCGCTTAGTGCGTGACGAATCCAAATATAAACGGGATCCCGACATGTGCAAAACCGCTGGGTATCAGGGTTGGGAGGTCGCCTTGGTAAAGCCTTGTGAACCTTGACCGCCATGTGGCCGTTCGCAGCACCGTGCGCCCTAAGCGCTCTTGGCCTCTTCCAACAGCTGCTCCTCGTGCAGTTGGGCGTAGGGACCGCCGCGTTTCAGCAGTTCGGCGTGGGTGCCGGCTTCCACCAAGCGGCCGTGGTCCAGGACGATGATGTGGTCCGCATCGCGCACGGCACTGATCCGGTGGCTGATGATCACCGTGGTGCGGCCTTTCATCACACCACGCAATTCGCGCAGGATGGCCTCTTCTGTGGCGGTGTCAACGGCGCTCAGCGCATCGTCGAAAAGCAGGATCCGCGGCCTGCCGATGATGGCCCGGGCAATGCTTACGCGTTGTTTCTGGCCACCGCTCAGGGTGATGCCGCGCTCGCCCAGCAAGGTGTCGTAGCCGTTCGGGAAGTCCACGATGTTGTCGTGTACCTGCGCCGCCCGTGCCGCCTGCTCCACACGCTCGTTCAGATCGTCGGAAGCTTCCAGGCGGAAGGCGATGTTGTTGCGGATGGTATCGCTGAACAGGAACACGTCCTGCGGCACGAAACCAAGGCGGCTGCGGAGCGTTTCCAACTTGATGCGTTGGATGGGAACACCATCAATAAGCACTGTTCCGCTGGTCACATCGAACATGCGGCCGATCAGTTCGGCGATGGTGCTCTTGCCGCTGCCGGTATGGCCCACAATGGCCAGCGTGCCCCCTGCAGGGACCTTGAAGGAGACGTTGTTCAGCGCGGTGATGCCGGTATCGGGGTAGGTGAAGGTGACGTTGCGGAACTCGATGGCGCCTTGGATCTCGCGCAGGTCATCGGCCACGTCCACAATGGCGGGCGGCGTGTCCAGGAACTCGTTGATCCGCACCATGCTGGCGCTGGCCTGTTGGATCAGCGAGGTGACCCAGCCCACCGATGCGAAGGGCCAGGTGAGCATGTTCACGTAGATCACGAACTCGGCGATGTTGCCCACCGTTACCGAGGGGTCGCCCTGGATCAACTTCATGCCACCGATGAAGATGGTGAGCACGGTGCTGAGGCCGATCAGCAGCATGATGGCCGGCATGAACAGCGCATCCACCTTGGCCTGCGCCAGGCTGCGATCGCGGTAGGTGGCGGCCGTTTCCGCGAACCGGTCCACGGCCATGGGTTCCTTGGCATAGGCCTTCAGCACGCGGATGCCACTGAAGCTCTCCTGCGCCAGGGTGCTCAGCTTGCTCTGCTGTTCCTGCACTTCCATGCTGCGCCGGTTGATCACGTCGCTCACGTAGTAGATCACCACGCTCATTACAGGTAGCGGCGCCAGCGTCCACAAGGTCAGTTCGGCGTTCACGTGCAGCATGAAGCCGATGCACATCACGAAGAGCACCACCAGGTTGATGGTGTACATCACCGCAGGGCCCAGGTACATGCGCACCTTGCCCACATCCTCGCTGATTCGGTTCATCAGGTCGCCGGTGCTGTTGCGCTTGTAGAATGCGCGGTCCAGACGTTGATAGTGGTCGAACACGGTGTTCTTCAGGTCGTATTCGATCAGGCGGCTCACCACGATGATGGTCTGCCGCATGAGGAACATGAAGAAGCCCTTCAGCAGTGCGAACACGAGGTAGAGCAGGCCCAGGATGCCGGCGATCCACACCACGGTGGCCGCTACCGCGCTGTCATCGTGCAGGTCCTGCAGGCGCCCGGCCAGGTCAATACCGGTCCAGCCCACCCACACGTGCAGCATTTCCGGCACGGGCAGGCTGCGCTGGTCCACTGGCAGGGCCATTTGCTTGATACCCTCGGCGATGAGGTCGATGGCCTCGCGCACCACCTGGGGGGAATACACCGCGAACAGGTTGCTGAGCACGATGAAGACCGTTCCCAGCAGGATGTGCCAGCGGTACTTCGCGAAATACGGGTTGAGCTTGAGCAGCGGACGCATGTGGCGGGAGGGAACTTCCTACTTTTGCGCCGCCCTTTTCCAGGAAGTGCTTCGGAAGTGCTGCAAAGGTAGGGGCGGAGCGAGGAGCGGAACGGATGTGGCGCATTGACCGGATGACCTTTGTGTACGGCAGCGAACACCTTCGATCACCCCTCGATCCAGGTTCACGGAACACTCACTGACCGAACAAAAAGCCATGGTCAATACCAGCACCAAAGCCGCCAGTGCAGAGCTCGTTCTCTCACGCATGGAGAAGTACGATCACGAGGAAGTGCTCTTCTGTTTTGATCGTCCCACGGGCCTCAAGGCCATCATCGCCATCCACGATACCACGCTCGGCCCTGCGCTGGGTGGTACCCGCATGTGGCCCTACGCTTCGGAACAGGAGGCCCTGCACGATGTGCTCCGCCTGAGCCGCGGCATGACCTACAAGAGCTCGCTCGCCGGTCTGGACCTGGGCGGTGGCAAGGCCGTGATCATCGGCGATGCACGCACCCAGAAGACCGAGGCCATGTTCCGCCGTTTCGGCCAGTTCGTTGAAAGCCTCAACGGGCGTTATATCACGGCCGAGGACGTGGGCATGAGCACCACCGAGATGGTGAACATCCAGAAGGAAACGAAGAACGTGGCCGGCCTGCCTGAGGAAATGGGAGGCAGCGGCGACCCCAGCCCGGTGACCGCTTATGGTGTGTACGTGGGCATGAAGGCCGCTGCGAAGACCGCCTATGGCACCGACGACCTGAAGGGCCGCAAGGTGGGCATCCAGGGCGCGGGCAACGTGGGCAAGGCGCTGGTGGGCCACCTCGTGAAAGAGGGCGCCACGGTGTTCCTTACCGATATCCACGACGACAAGCTGGCGGCCATCAAGGCCGAGTTCCCGGCCATCACCATTGTGAAGCCCGAGGAGATCTACGATCTGGAGATGGACATCTACTCGCCCTGCGCATTGGGTGCCACGGTGAACGACGACACCCTGAAGCGGTTGAAGTGCAGCATCATTGCCGGTGCCGCCAACAACCAATTGGCCGATGAGACCGTGCATGGCAAGGCCGTGATGGAGAAGGGCATCCTGTATGCGCCCGACTTCCTGATCAACGCCGGCGGCATCATCAACTGCGCTTGGGAGCGCAAGGGCTACAACCGCCAGGCCGCGCTGAACCAAACGGCGGACATCTACAATACCGCGCTGCGCATCTTCAAGGCCAGCGCCGAACTGGGCATTCCCACCTACCTGGCCGCCAACCAGGCCGCCGAGCACCGCATCAGCAGCATGCGCTCGGCCGGTATCCGTTTCTGATCCCCGCCAATGCTCAATCGCCGTTATCTCCGCATCAAGGTCTACCAATCGCTCTATGCCTATTGGCAGAGCGATAGCGCCAGCGCGGCCCGCATCGAGAAGGAGCTCTTCACCGGCATCGACCGGACCTACGACCTGTTCCTCTCCCTGCTGATGGTGTTCGGCGAGCTGCGGCACATTGCCGAGCTGCGGATCGAAGAGCGGAAGAAGAAGCGCCTGCCCACGCCCGAGGACCTGGACCCCAACCGGCGTTTCGTGGACAACCCGCTGCTGCTCGACCTCGCCAACAGCGAGCGCCTCAGGCTGGAGTGCGATCGTCGCCGCATCAGCTGGGTGGGCAACCACGAACTGTTCTCCAAGCTCTGGCGCGAAGTGGAGGCCAGCCCGGAGCACCAGGCCTACATGGCCGAGGCAGAAGGCGGTTTCCGCAAGGACCAGGCCTACCTGATCCGCATGTTCGCAGACCACATCGCCAACAGCGAAGCGCTGCAGGAGGTGTTCGATGCACGCAGCATCTACTGGCTGGAGGACCTCGATCTGGCCGCCACCCTGGTGAAGCGCGCGCTGGAACAGATGAGCGAGAAAAGTGAGCGCGACAGCTTCCTGGCCGACCTTTCCCAAGACCCCAAGGAAGAGCAGGAGTTCGTGACCACCTTGCTGCGGCGCTCCATCGAGTTCAGCGATGAACATGAGAAGGCCATTGCCGACAAGGCCAGCAACTGGGAGGCCGACCGCATCGCCTACAGCGATATGATCCTGATGAAGATGGCCCTCACCGAGGTGCGCTTCTTCGACCAGATCCCGGTGAAGGTGACGATGAACGAATACATCGAGATCGCCAAGGCCTACAGCACCCCGAAGAGCAAAGGCTTCATCAACGGCGTGCTGGACAAACTGTTCATCGAGATGAAGGCCGATGGCCGCATCCGCAAGGTGGGCCGTGGCCTGCTGGAAAGCTGATCGATCATGAACGGTACGCGCTCCATACGGTATGGCTTGGCTCACGTTGGGCTTGCAGTGACCCTACTGCTACTGGGTGCTTGTCGGCTCAGCGACCACAGCGAAGGTGCCAACGAGTTATCATCGGAGGACATCACCTTCACCACGTCGGGCCACGAACAAGTGGACCCCGACAAGCTGCCCATGATCACCTTCGATTCCCTGCGTCGCGACATGGGGATGATCGTGCAGGGCGCCAAGGTCTCCAAGCGTTTCCTGTTCACCAATACCGGCGGATCCCCGCTGGTGATCACCAACGTGCACAGCGTGTGCGGCTGCACCGTGGGCAAGGACTGGCCCAAACAGCCCATTGCACCTGGTGAAGGTGGTAGCATCGAAGTGGTCTTCGACAGCGAAGGCCGCAGTGGCCGCCAGGAAAAGACCGTTACCGTGGTCACCAACGCCACGCCACCCAGCACGGTGCTGGCGCTAACCGGTCAGGTGATCGCGCCGCCCGGCACACCGGCCGTAGAATGAACATCTTCCCAGAACCCAACGA
Source organism: Flavobacteriales bacterium (assembly GCA_016788295.1). Classification (GTDB taxonomy): domain Bacteria; phylum Bacteroidota; class Bacteroidia; order Flavobacteriales_F; family PHOS-HE28; genus PHOS-HE28. Next base: position 4,897 of record JAEUSY010000003.1, on the reverse strand, counting down.
CCCATGACCCTTTCCAGCATTCTCCTTCAGGCAGACCAGCAACAGAACCCCGCCAGCTTCTGGATCATGATGGCGCTGCTCATGGTGGTCTTCTACTTCTTCATGATCCGTCCGCAACAGAAGAAGGCCAAGGAAGCGCGCAAGTTCCGCGAGAACCTGCAGAAGGGCGCCAAGGTGGTCACCATCGGTGGCATCCACGGCAAAGTGGTGGAGGTGAACGACACCACCATCCTGCTGGAGGTGGACAGCAATGTGAAGCTCCGTTTCGAGAAGAGCGCCATTGCCATGGACAACACCGAGCAACTGGCCCAGGCACAAGGCGGCAAAGCCTGACCGTCGATCGGCCTGCCGACCGGTATCGTTGGACGGCAGACCTAGGCGAACATTCCGATCACCCCATGTTGAAGGTCGGCCTTACGGGAGGTATCGGCAGCGGAAAGAGCACCGTGGGCCGGATCCTTCGCTTGTTGGGCGTACCCTTGTTCGCTGCCGATGAGGCCGGGCGCCAGCTCCTGGCCAACGATCCGGAGGTGCATCAGGCCCTGCGTGCACGCTTCGGCGATGCGGTCTTTGCCAATGGCACCCCGGACCGCAAGGCCATTGCCAACATCGTGTTCAACGAACCCAAGGCCCTGGCCGATCTGAACGCCATCATCCACCCGGCCGTACGCAAGGCGTTCCGGTCGTGGGCCGGGGAGCAGCAAGCACCGTATGTGGTAATGGAGGCGGCGATCCTCGCCGAGACCGGTGGCCACAGCGCCTTCGACCGCATTGTGGTGGTCTCAGCCCCCGAGGGCGTTCGCGTGCAACGCGTGATGCGGCGCGATGGGGCGGGGGAGCAGGAGGTGCTGGCCCGCATGCGCAACCAGGCCACTGAAGAACAACGCCTGGCCATTGCCGACCACGTGATCATCAACGACGATACCCGTCTCGTCATTCCACAGGTGATCGCCTTGCACAATACCTTGCGCACCATCCAATGACCACGGAAAAAGCCCCCAAGGACCTGCCCTTGAGCCGCGTGGTGTTCCTCTTCGGGGCGCTGAGCATTCCCTTGGCCTTTCTGGGCCACCTGGTCTCACTGGCCGTGGTGCTGGCCACGCTGTCCATCGCCTTTGGGCTGTGGGGTGGCCAACAAGCAGAGCGCCATTTGCTGCGTTATACTCCTACAAGCGTTCAACGCACCAAGCGCGGCACCCGTCTGGGTATGGCCGGTATGGCCTGTGCAGTTGTGATGTGGGTGCTTTGGCGCACCAACGTACTGTTAGGGTGAGCTGAGCGATCAGGCCCTTTTTGCGGTAGGCACCCAGGTGACGCTTGCCAGCACGGCTTCGCTACCATGCACGTCCAGCAGGCGGCCCAACAGCAGGGCGGTGGCCTCGGCGTCGTTCATGGCGCGGTGCGCGGCCTGGTAGGGAATGCCGAAATGGCGACAAAGACTGCCCAGGTTGTAGTGCGGCAGACCGGGTGCCAGGCGGCGTGAGAGCTTCTCGGTACACAGCGTGGCGCGTTCAAGGACCAGGCCCGTTCGCGCGAACTCATGCGCGATGGCCGTGATATCGAAGCGCACGTTGTGCCCCACCACGATCCGGTCCTGGGTCAGGGTCTCCAAGGTCCTCACCACGTCCACGAACACCGGCGCATCGCGCAGCATGTCGTCGTGGATGCCGGTAAGGCGCCGGATGAACGGTGGGATGGAACGTCGGGGCTGCACGAGCGAATCCCAGCGCATGCGTTCATTCTTGCCATCGAGGGCGAGCACCGCCACCTCCATGATGCGCCCTTCGGTGGGGTCACCGCTGGTCATCTCCACATCCAACACCGCAAAGCGCACGCTTTCCATGGCGCCGTCATACGCGGTTACGGGTCCACTTGTTCCAAGGTGTGGTCCATGGAACGGGTTCCGGGTTATCTTGCGTTCACCAACAGGCTGCTCCATGGTCCACACTGGGAAGATCGAAACACGATTGGCCACGTTGTCTTTCCTGCCCTCCGGCATCCTGTGCATCCGCTTCAAGGACGGCGTTGTGCTGGACCTTGATGGTGTGAACGAGGTGGTGGATCACCGCGCAAAGATGGCCAACGGAAAGCCGATCCCGGTGATGGTGGTGCTCGGTGCCGACACCTTCGGCGATGTGCGCGTGAACATCACCGACCATGCACAGCGTGTGCGGCACCTTACGCTGGCCGAGGCCACCGTGGCGCCCGACGAATGGATCAAGCGGTTGGCCGATCTCTACTACGATCATCACCAACCGCCGTTCGCTACAGCGATCTTCGCCACCGAGGCGGAGGCTGCGGATTGGCTCCTGGCCCAGATGTGATCGTTACCGATGCGACCCATTTACCGGTTCTTCTTCCAGACCCTGTGCGGCTGGCGTATCCGCGATGAACGGACCACCCCGCTGGACCGCTACATCGTGGTGGTGGCGCCCCACACCAGCAATTGGGATTTTTTCGTGGGGCTGGCCGTGCGCAGCCTGGCGCGCATGGGCGATGCGAAGTACCTCGCCAAGCAGTCACTCTTCAAGCCACCGATCGGTTGGGTCTTCCGCGCCTTGGGCGGCTATCCGGTGGACCGCAGCAAGCACAACAACCTGGTGGATGCCGTGGTGGCCATGTTCCAGCGCGGCGAGATCACCAAGATCGCCATCACGCCGGAGGGCACGCGCAAGTACCAACCCCACTGGAAGACCGGTTTCCACCACATGGCCACCAAGGCCGGTGTGCCCATCATCCTGTGCACCTTCGACTATCCGGCCAAGGAGGTCATCATCACGGACCCCTTCACGCTCACCAGCGATCCGGAGGCCGACATCGTGCGCATGAAGGACTGGTTCAGGCCGCATAAAGGGAAGAACCCCGAGGATGGTATCCGTTAGTGGGGCGGGTTCCAAGTCCGCAGGGGCTGCTTGATCGCAGGCAGTTAACGGCCGCAGATAGCGCAGATAATACCGCATGCGATGCGCGGCGCTCGTTGGTCGTTCACGCTTACAGGCATTCCATCTGTGTCATCTGCGTCATCTGCGGATAATAATTGCAGCATGGTAGATATAGGCCGCAGATGTCGCAGCTAGCGCAGATAATACCGCATGCGATGCAAAGTGTTCGTTTGTCGTTCGCTGCTACAGGCATTCCATCTGCGCCATCTGCGGCTTGCATTGAATATCCTGGCGCTTGTGCGGCTATGAGTTCCGCTCCCCGTGGGCCCTGTATCCGGTCCCGAGGATGGTATGATCTTTGACCGCTCTACCACCATGCGTACATCCTTCCTCGCTCTTCTGTTCCTTTCCGCGTTCGCGGCCATGGCCCAAGGCCAGTTCCCCACCATAGCAGGGGAGACCGCTGATGGCACGAGCGTAACACTACCGGCCGCGAAGCCGAAGAAGTACACCATTGTGGGCATGGCCTATGGCCAGAAAGCGCAACCGCTGCTGGAGGGCTGGTACGAACCGGCCTACCTGCGTTTCGTGCGCGGTCATGGGCTCTTTGCCGGGCAGTATGATGCGGCGGTGTACTTCGTTCCGCTGTTCGTTGGGGTGAACAAGAGCGCCTATGAGCCCAGCATCAAGAAGTTCCGCAAGACCGCCACGCCCGAAGTGGTGGACCTTGTGCTCTTCGCCAAGGCCGAGGCCGACATGCTGCGCACCCAGCTCGGCATGACCGACAAGGACATTCCCTACATCTTCGTGCTCGATGCCACCGGCCGCATCGTGCACCGCACCCAGGGCGCCTTCACCGAGGAGAAGCTGGAGGCGATCGAGGAGGTGCTGTTGCGGTAGGGGCGAAGGGCTGGCCGCGCGTTGCGAACGCGCGGGAGCAGGGGGGAGGGCTGGATCTTAGATGCAAACCAGCTACATGCGCGTTAGCGACGGGACATTGTCCGGTCCCAAGGCAGGGTTGCCTACGGCAGACCGCTGCCAAGGTCCGGTCATGGCCGGATACCCTGCGTAGGCCTGAGTTCAAAGCCGTTCTCTTAGGTTGGCTGCTGTATGCCCGGCAATGTCACACGGCCGGTAGCGAACATCCCTTGCCGCCCTGCTTGGAATTGCCACGGAGGCGGATTAGTTTCACCTAACGGGACCAACCTTACAAAGCCTATCGCATGCACATCAATAAGCAACTCATCGCGTGGGCTTTTGGTGTGGCCTGCGTCCATTCGGCGAGCGCCCAAACGCCGCCGATGGTCACCAAACATCTGTACGACTTCGCCACTCCGGGTGGTGGTGGTTACCCGAATGATGATATCAACGACCACCAGGCCTTCGTTGATGCCGCGGCGTACTTCCAAGCACGGAACGGCTATGGTACGTTGATCTTGGAAGATGGGGAGTACATCATGGGGGTGCAGCAGTTCCGGAACCCGAACGATCCCCAACCCGGTCTGGACTGGGATATTTGGCGTTACCCATTAGGAGATCCAAGTGCGCCTTTCTGTTATTCAATGGTCGCATCACAAAATGGATTCGTACTCGATAACTGCTTCAACTTCACGATACAGGGTGGCGCGAATACGCGGGTGCGCTACCGGGATTGCTTGTACTACGGCACCTTCGTTCGCGATGTGCAGACAGGAGCTGTTTCGAGCGCAGTTGCGGCACAGGACACGACCTTATGGGTGCAGACGATAACCGGGCAGGACACGATCATTGCGCCGGTCACGCTCTCGAACTGTATCACCTGCGATGAGCAATGGCACTTACCAGCGTTTCTTGATCTCAATTTGCGTCACGCCGCAGTAGGCACCATGTTCACATTCCGGCATTGCGATTCCATTGCAGTTCGGAATGTGGAGCTGAATGGCAATATTGATCAAGCAAATCTTGGGGGTAAGATCGATGCGGACGGCATGCAGACGGCGCACGATGGCATCATCATTTGGGAGTCAAGCCGTTGC
>JAEUSY010000002.1 GCA_016788295.1 Flavobacteriales bacterium | reverse complement strand
CTTCCCCTTCATCACCTGCTGCTTGATCTTGGCGCCGGTCACGGGGTGCGCGTCGGTGGGGTTGGCGCCGATCACCATGATGGTGTGGGTGTCGCGCAGGTCGTCGATGCTGTTGGTGGCCGCGCCGGTGCCGAAGGTCTTTTGCATGCCGAGGGCCGTGGGGCTGTGGCACACGCGCGCGCAGCTGTCGATGTTGTTGGTGCCCACCTGCGCACGGAAGAACTTCTGCAGGAGGTAGTTCTCCTCGTTGGGACAGCGCGCGCTGCTCACCCCGCCCAGCGCATCGGGACCATACTGCTCGCGGATCCGGATGAAGCCGTCGACGATGTAATCGTAGGCCTCGTCCCAGGTGGCTGGTACCAGTTCCCCGTTCTTGCGGATGAGCGGCGTCCGCAGGCGCTCGGGGTGATCGTAGAAGCGGAAGGCGTAGCGGCCCTTGAGGCAGGTGTGGCCCTGGTTCGCCTCGGCATCGTAGGGCGCGGTGATGCCCGCCACCTTGCCGTCCTTCACTTTGACCTCCAGGTTGCAGCCCACGCCGCAGTAGGTGCACACGGTGCGCACCACCTCATCGGCCTTGGTCTCCTTGGCCTTGAACACGTCGGTGATGGCGCTGGTGGGGCAGGCCTGCGCGCAGGCGCCGCAGCTCACGCAATCGCTGTCGAAGAAGCTCTCGTTGGTGCCCTTCACGATGTGGTTGTCGAACCCACGGCCGGCCATGGTGAGCACGAACTGGCCCTGCACCTCGTCGCAGGCCCGCACGCACCGGTAGCAGCCGATGCACGCGCTGAGGTCGCTTACCATGTACGGATGGCTCGTGTCCATCGGCGTGTCCAGGTGGTTCTTGCCCTTGGGGTAGCGCACGCTGTCGATGTCGAAGCCGATCTGCTGCACCACGTTGTACAGCTCGTTCTTCCCGTGGTCCTCGGTCTTCAGTCGCTCGGTGTCGTAGTCGGTGAGCACGAGCTCCACGATGTTCTTGCGCAGCCGCTCCATGCGCGGGCTGTTCACCGTGATGTACATGCCCTTGCCCACGGGGGTGTGGCAGCTGGCCATCACCTTGCTGGGTCCATCCTCTTGAAGAGCCACCTCCACGGAACAGACACGACAGCTGCCGAAGGGCTCCAGGTTGGGTGCATCGCAAAGCGTGGGTACCGGATTGGGTCCGATGTGGCGCTTCATGAACGAGAGCATCGTCTCGTTCTTGTTGATGGGGTATGCCTTGCCATCGATGTAGGCGACATCGATGTCGGTGGTGGTGATCGGTGTAGCCTCGGCTTTCGCGCGGGCATCAGGCATCCTGGTCATGGACGTACGGGTTGACGCACGAAGATAGTGCGGGTGGGATGCGCCCGTATCCCCTTCGCAGCGCGCCGCAGCTATCGTTATCGATTCTTCAGGACCTTCCCTTGCAAGGTCCGTCCGTCCCCGAGCGTGATGTGGTAGAGGTACACGCCCAGGGCAAGAGCGCCCACATCGAGCGACAGGGTGCTTTGGAACGGGGTTGTCAAGAGCGCTCTTCCGCTCATGTCGAAGAGTGCGAACCGGGCATATCCGGTCGTGTTCAGGGTGATGCTTAACTGTTCCGCGAAGGGGTTCGGTAGGATGGAGACCACGGGGCTGTCATCGGGCGACCCAGCCAGGGATGTGTGGAGGCCGCAGGTACCGACCTGCTCCATCATGTTGTTCAAGCCCCAGCTGCTATGACCTCCTTGTAGGTAAAGACCGTCATCCGCATACTGGCAGGCCTGTCCGGCGCTATCGGGATAGTGGACCACGCCCAGGTGTGTGCTCATGGCCGCATGGGCCACGTAGATCCTGCCATCCGGTGCGAGCTTCAAGCTGTACGGATTGCCGGCAGTGGGGAACTCCGATCGGGAGGCGATGATCTCCGATGGATCATTGGAGGAAAGGTCGTATTGCAGGAGCCGCGCGTTGTTCGCGGACGCACTGAACCATTGGCCCACATAGAGCATGTTGCCGCTGGCGGAGAAGGAGGCACCATACAGGCCGCTCCCATTGCCGAGACCATTGTAGGCGCCGTTCTCTGGAAGCGTGATCAGGTCGCTCAGGGTGCCAGTTGCATTGTTGAACGTGAAGAGCTCGATGTCCGGATTGTGCAAGGTGACCGCCACCACCTTCGATCCGTCGGGTGAGGCCTTCAATTCACCGACAGCATCATACGCGGACGAGCCGAGGTCACTATGAACCTTGCCGATGGAGGAGACCACAGGAGCGGTGGTCACGCCGGCGGAAGTGACCAGGAAGGCGAGGTAGGCATTGCTCCCATATTCGTGGCCCAGTATCCATATGTCCGTCCCGTTCGCATGGCGTATGGCGGTGAGCTTCTCTGTAACGGGGTTCGGATGGAGCATGCTGTCCCTGAACGCGATGCCACCAGCGCCGTCGTTCAAGGTCATGTCCACCGCGTGGAAACGATAGCCCTGCCCGGAGGACGCCTGTACCTCTGAAGTGAAGATGTAGTAGATATGGTCGGAACCTGGTTTTTGAACGATGGTGACCTGGGTGATGGTGTTGCCGTTGGTGACCAAGGGGGATGTGGTCATGAATTGGCCGTTGCGGTCCCACACGTGTGCGGAGTTGGTACAGAACAGGTACTCGCCAGTGAGTGCATCGGATACCGTGGCACACCCCTCGAAGCCGTTGATGGGTCCGTCGGCAAGTACCGTTACGCTGCAATCCTCTTCGAAATGAAGTCCCGCACCATCGTTGCCGAAGTACCAGGTGTGCGCCTGCTGTTGTCCTGCACAAAGCATGGGAAGCACGCCGAGCAGGAGGCAGCAGAGGTGGGCAAGGGTTGGCATCATATGGTTTTGTTCCAGGAAATTAGATGAAGGTCAACGAACTGGACATTGAACACGTCTTGAACGCTGCTTGAAGGCGTTGGACAAGACCTTGGACTGGTCATTCGTGTTGATCGTTTCCAACGTAAGGGCGGGGTCTGTATGCGTTGGTCAACGTGGCTTAGCGGATGCGGTCGGGATGGTGATGGTCGAATATAGGAGGGGCCGGCATGCCACATGTGTCGACAAACGCACGAAGCCCCGTCGCATGCGACGGGGCTTCGTATAGAGAGCAGGGGGTCTATCAGCGGGTGATCACCAAGGGCATCATCCGCTGTTCGTTCTGGCGCTTTGCGACCAGGTAGTACGTTCCGGTCTCCACGGTACTGAGGTCCAGCACGAGCGGCGCTCCGTTGAACACCACGGTTGAACGGCGCACTTCGCGACCCATGGCGTCAAAGACCACCAGGTCCGTGGTGGCCAGGTTCAGATCGGCAGGGGCCAGCTCGAACAGGCCATTGCTGGGGTTCGGTCGCACGGTGAACCAAGAAAGCCCATCATTCCCGGCAACTCCAGTAGTGCCGGTCACGGTGATGGTCTCGCAGCCAGAGAGCGTGCATCCAGCGGTGTTCACATTGATGCAGACCTCTCGATCGCCGAGTATGGATCCCGCTTCGGCCACAAGAACGAAGGTGCTGGTATTGGTGCTCGTCCAATCGTTCGGGAGCACCCAATCATAGCTCACGGCGCCGGGGATGGGGTTGATGTACAACGTGATGGAACTGTTGGCATCGACGGTGGCAGGTGTGTTGATGGCACCCACCGTCCCTGGCGTTCCAGCGCAGTTGCAGGTACTGTTCCATGCATCGTTCGTAGTGCAGGGGTCGCCATCGTTGCAAGGTGAGCCGGGCAGGGCGCTGCCGCCCACAACACCAGTGCAGTCGATGAGGATACCGGCGCAGTTGCAATCGGCACCATACACATCGTTGCCTGTGTTGGGGTCGCCATCGTTGCAAGGCGTGCCGGGCTGTGCCGATCCGCCGGGTACACCCAAGCAGTCCAGCGCAAGGGTACCAGCGCAGTTGCAGTTGGTCGTGTACACATCGTTGGTGGTGTTCGGGTTACCGTCGTTGCAGGGTGAACCAACAGTTGCATTACCTCCAGGGACGCCCAAGCAATCCAGTGGAAGTCCGGCACACACACAGTTGGCGCCGTACACATCATTGCCGGTGTTGGGGTTGCCATCGTTGCACGGTGCGCCCGGCAGGTTGATGCCGCCAGCCGCTCCGGTGCAATCGATCAACTGACCGGCGCACTGGCAGAAAGCGTTCCACGTATCGTTTCCGGTATCGGGGTTGCCGTCGTTGCAAGGGGTGCCGGGCTGTGCGCTGCCACCGGGCACACCAGCACAATCGTTGGTGAGTTGGCCGATGCATTCGCAGTTGCCGTTGAAGGCATCGTTCGTGGTGAGCGGGTTGCCATCGTTGCAGGGTGTACCGGGTCCTTGGGTTCCACCGGGAATGCCCACACAGTCCAAGGGCTGCCCAGCGCACAGGCAGTTGGCGCCGTAGGTATCGTTGCCTGTGGCGGGGTTGTTATCATCGCATGCGGCGCCTGGTTGTGCCGGGCCACCGGGCACGCCGTTGCAATCCACGGGGAGCGTGCCTGCACATTGGCAGTTGCTGTCGTAAACATCGTTCGTGCTTAGCGGGTTGCCATCGTTGCAGGCGGTGCCGGGCAGGGCGTTGCCGCCCGGTGTGCCTGCGCAGTCGATCAATAGGCCTATGCACTGGCAGCTGGCGTTCCAGGTATCGTTGCCCGTTGATGCCAGTCCATCGTTACAGGGTGTGCCGGGAAGAGCGCTGCCGCCGGTGATCCCCGCGCAGTCGATCACCTGGCCCACGCACTGGCAGTTGGCGTTGTAGGTGTCGCCAGCTGTGTTGGGGTTGCCGTCGTTACATGCGGTGCCGGGTCCATTGGTGCCACCGGGCACCCCCGCGCAATCCACTGGTATGCCTACACATAGGCAGTTGGCGTTCCAGGTATCGTTGCCGGTGAGCGGGTTGTTGTCGTTGCAAGCGGTACCGGGATGGGCATTACCTCCGGGTGTTCCCGCACAATCCACGGGTGTGTTGCCGTTGATCACGATGCCATAGTCCTCGGTCTCGCCGTAGTCATAGGCGAAGCAGGCATCCATATTGGCCGGGTTCTCCCCGGGCAGGTAGGATGCCCGCACGCGCATGAGCGTGGTCCCGAGCGACGCGCCCGAGGGGACCGTGAACGGGATGTTGACGGTTTGGAAGGGTGTGTTCGTGGTGAACGAACCGATACGTTCGGTGGGCGAGAAAGTGCCATTGCGATCATAGTCGATCCACACGGCGAAGTTGTTCTCGAAGTACGCACCGGAGGTCACCGAGACCATGTACTGGCCGTTCCTGGAGAGCGGCGTGGAGAACTGGGCGCTGTAGTTGGTATAAGCGGGCCCACCTTGCGCACCCGTGCCGGTGTTGTTGATGTTCCCGATCCGAACGCCATCAATGAAGTCGCCTTCAACGGTGCCCAGGCCACTGACCGGCGCGCACACATTACCGATGTTCCCTGCCCCGAAGAATGCGGATACGGAAACATAGGAACGGATGTACGGGGGGTACTCTTCGTCGCACAGTGAGTAGAGGTAGAGGTTGATGTTGGAGAAGTCGACGATCGCGGCGTTTGGCTGTGTGAGTGTGAGCACGGTATTGATGCACTGACCGGCCGTGAGTTCCAGCGGAATGCCATTGTCGTTGGAGTTGAGCGTGTTGCCGAATGCCTGCAGGATGGCTCCTTGGGCATTGGTGGCGGCACTGAACCGCAGGTAATAGGTGCGTGTGATGTCGCTGTTGTTGCAGACGATCAGGGGGAAGTTGACCGCGGAACCGATCGGAGCCTGTGTCACGGTCATGGAGGTGTTGCCTGCTGTTCCCACTGACAGGCTGGGCTGGTCCAGCTGGTAGCCGCCTTCGTATCTGCAGCTGGTCCGGGAGTTGGCCGAGTCGAGCACGAACGCGTAGGTGCCGAAGTAGTTGTCCTTGCGCACTTCCACGGAGAAGTTGTCGAACACATCCTGGTCCCTGAGGGTGTAGGACATGGTGTTGGTGGCACTGTTCGAGTTCGTCTGCCCATTGCCGTACTCGCTGCGCATCTTCACGCTGCCGCCGGCAGACACCCCGGAACCGCCGACCTCGAGGGCAAGGTCCACGCTCAAGCCTCCTTCAAGGGTCACCTCGTAATCGATAGCGGCGGATGCAGTGGTTGTCGTGGTGAGGGTGTGTTCCACGCCGATGCCTCCTCCATTGAAGGAGCGGATGATGCTCAACGGTGCGGTCGCCTTGATCTCATTGTTCAATTCGAGCGTGCGGACCCAGACATCCCTTTGGTTCACTGCCTTCTTGTATGCGGTCGTACCCGGGGTGAAGAGGGCGATCTGCGTGTTCAGTTGGGGGATCACCGTTCCGCGGATGTAGCTCTCGGTGTAGCTGTAGTCCATCAGGGTCGAGTCAGGTGCGGAAACGAAGTAGGCATCCTTGGTCACCGTGCCGCAGGTGGGGCGCTCGATCACCGTGGCCATGCCGTATTTGTAGCGCACCGCATTGCCGATGAACACATCATCCGGAGTGCCATTGTCCGCAGTCGTGAATTCCTCCGTGACCTCCATGCAGGTGGTGTATTCGAACTCGCTGGTCGTGGTTTGGGTGGCATTGATGCTGACTCCGACCTCCACGGAGAACTCGAAGGCAGTGGTCACGATGAAGCCTGCCTCGCCTGCGACACCGAGCTTGGTCTTGAAGTAGCCCCCCTCTTCATTACCGGCCGTCATGGACCGAGAATTCCCATAGCATGTGGTGCTGCCGATGGATAGGCTGCTGAAGCTATCGCCGCCGGGCGGATCGCGCAGAATGAACAAGGGAAGGGCGGGCGCATCATACGTACCGAGCACCTCCGTGAAGCTGGTACCCACCATGACCGCCTTGAAACGCACATCCAACGTAGGTGCCACCTGCGGCGGAAAACGGAAGCGCAGTCCGAACTCGCGAATGCCATCGGTGGACCATGCATGGCCCGCTTGGTGGGTGATGGTGATGGCCGCGTTGGCGTTGTAAGTGGATCCGTTGTACGATTGGAACTGGGCGTTGCACGTGGTGCACAACTGACCATCAACGAATACCTGAACAACGGGCTGGTTGTTCAGGAACACATTGCCGAACACGTTGGTAAGGCTGATCGCCGCTTGGAAAGTCTGCGAGCCATTGCCCGCTGGTAGGGTGAAGTAGGAGCTTACCCCGCCGTAGTTCTGGCCCCAGGGTGTGCTCGGGTCGGTGATCTGCATACCGAAGGGCCCGGTGCATCCGGGGCTGGGTGCCTCGGTGATGGCGAAGGCAAGCACGCGTGTGCCGCCCGGTGTGGGGCTTCCGTTCAGGAAACCCGATTGCTGCGCTTGGCTGAACAGAGCCCCTACTGCGAGGAGCAGGGTCGCGCCATAGCGGCGAAGTGATCGGTGGTTCATCGTACAAGGGGTTTTTCGTCCATGGTGTTGACCGTGCAAAGCAGGTTCGACAAGCGCTGTACATCAATCGTTGGATCCATTCAAGCGCATGGCTACATCCACTCATCGCGCGCACCAGCATGTGCGGGTGAACTGAGTCGATGATACCTTGCAGCATGCCTGTTTGGCCTTTACTCCTGTTGCTTTACACGCTGCCGTTCGCACTCGCAGCACAAGCCCGTCCGCTTGCCGAAGCAACCTCAGCACGCGACCCGCTCTTCACCGCACGCCACTTCACCACCAAGGAGGGTCTGCCCCACCGGGTGGTCAATTCGATCGCACAGGACCAACGTGGGTTCATCTGGCTCGGTACACCACAGGGGCTGGCGCGCTTCGATGGCGATGGGTTCATGACCCTCACCACCAGTGAAGGATTGGGCAATGACGCTGTACGCCATGTGGTCTGCGACCTCCACGGCATGCTCATCCTCTGCTACACCAACGGGGTGCTGGAGGTGCTCGACCCCATCACGCTGAAGGTCTCATCGTTCACGGCCTACCTGGGAAGCGCGCCTCCAGCGAGCTCCGGAAAAGTGAACGACCTTATCCGCATGGAGGATGGGACCATCGTGTTCGCCACCACCCGACACCTCCATTGGTACGGCAAGAAGGAGGACGGCATCCGTTCAGCACCCATAGACTGCAGCGGTTGGATCGAACAGCTGCGCATGGACGTTGGCACCCAGCTCTGGTGCTCGTGCCACCTGAAACCCGGCGTGGACTGGCCGGTGGAGCTCATCCGCTTGGACCTACGAACGGGACCTTCCTCGTCCGAAGCTCGCCAGACCTTGCGCACGGATGCGACCGTCGCATTCATCACCGACCGGGGTACGGACCACTATCCGCTAAGACCCGTACATGCGTCGGGGACTTATGCGCTCCTCAAAGGAGGTCCCGCGTTGCACAACTGGTGGGTACCAGCGGACACCGTTCTGAACGTGTTACCGACCCCGGTCACCCGGGCGCTGGTCTACAACGATGCCCGGAACGTCTTCCGCATGAAGCTCACCGACGACCTCTGGCTAGTGGGTACGAGCATCCGCCGCATGCACGAAAGGGATGATCCGGAGACCATGCCGATCGTGTTCGATCTGCAGGATGTAACAAGCACGTCCGACCTGGGGCAGATGGATGCACTGCGCGACCGGATCGGGAACCTTTGGATCGCGGGGGAGTTCGGACTGATCCAAGTGAACATGCGACCCGACCGCTTCGATCGCTTTCTCTGGAGCGGTTCCACGACGACCATGGGCGAGCATCGCATCCGGGGCATGGAGGTGCAGGGCGGACGCCTTCACGTGAACACCGAGTCCAGCGGCTATTGGATCATCGACCCCCGTACCGGTGAAGTGCTGGATCGCGAAGAGATCGGTGGCTTCCGGGGGGATATCACCGGCGATGGCGCAGGTGGAATAGCACGGTGCGAGCTCGACCGCCTGATCCATCAGGATGCGAGCGGGCAACGGTATCGTGTGATCACAGCTGCGGAAACATTACCGCGTTATTACGCTACTTGGTCCGCGTTGCCCTTGGAGAACGGGGCGCACATGCTGGGTCTTATCTGGGGCCTACGGCGCACCCATACGCTGGGAGACACGTCCACCATCGTGGCAAGCGGTAGCGCCGATCTGGATCGCGCCTGGATCGCCCATCTGTTCCGCGTGGATGCGGACCGGATCCTCGCCTCGACGAACGCCGGACTGTTCATGGTGGACCTTCAAGGGCACATGCAACAACGCTGGTGGTCGGGCGCTCCGGTCACCGACAAACATCACCTGCCGACGGACGACATCCGTTTCGCGTATCGCGACAGCTCCGGGCAGTTCTGGTTGGGCACGGGCAGTCAAGGCTTGTTGCGCTGGGACCCGAACGCAGGCTTGTTGCGTAAGGTGGGTCGTGCCGAGGGATTCCCCACGGCCAGTATACATGCCATACTGCCCGACCGCAAGGGACACCTATGGATGCCGACGGACAATGGGCTGGTGCGTTACCATGCCACCTCGGGGGATGTGAAAGTGTACACCACCGCGGATGGGCTGGGCTTCGATGAGTTCAACCGGCTGGCCTACGCGCAAGGTCCCGATGGGCGCATGTACTTCGGCGGTCTCAACGGCATCACGGCCTTCCACCCGGACGACCTCCTGGAGCCTTTGACCTCGATAGCTGCACCGCTCGTTCTCAAGAGCATCAAGCTTCAACGCGAGGAGGGTGACCGCTTGGAAGACCTTACTTCGGACCTGCTTGCCGGTATTCCGGTCCGCATGGAGCCCAAGGACCGTTTCATTTCCATTGATGTGGCCTTGCTCAGTTACGAGGACCCCGCATTGCTCACCTATGCGTGGCGCATAGACGGCATCGACATCGATTGGAACCTCCAGCGGGGATCCTCCCTTCGCTTGACCGCACTGCCCTACGGGGACCATCTTCTCCGCGTCAAGGCACAGGATGCAGAAGGTCGGTGGACCGAAGAGGTACAGGTGCCGATCACGCGCGTTCGGCCCTTGCATTTGCGATGGTGGTCCATCGCATTGTTCGGTCTGGTGGTCGCCACCGGCGTGTTCGCTTTGATGCGCTACCGCGAAGAGCAGCTCCGCCGCATGATCCGCATGCGCGATCGCATCGCCACCGACCTGCATGATGAGGTGGGCAGCAACCTGAGCAGTATCGTGCTCTTCAGCTCAGCAGTGAGCAAGCACACGGGTTCGCTGCCAGAGTTCGCCGCGGAAATGCTCCAACGCGTAAAGGACAACAGCAAGCGCGCCATGGAAAGCATGAATGATATCGTATGGAGCGTGAACAGCGACCACGATTCCATGGAGGATCTCGTGGACCGGATGCGGGCCTACGCCGAACCGCTTTGCGAGGCCGCCGGCATGGAGTTGACCTTCTCCGTCAATGTAAGGCCGCTTACACGCAGGCTTGCCATGGACCAACGCAAGAACCTTTACCTCATCTTCAAGGAAGCCGTGAGCAACGCGGTCCGGCACAGCAAGTGTCGGCACATTTCGGTCGCTATGGAACTGACCAACGGGGTATTGGAACTTCAGGTGGAGGACGATGGTATCGGACTCGTGGAGGTGACCACCCAAGGCGCTTCGCTCGGTGGTAATGGCCTCGGCAACATGGCGCGCAGAGCACAGGATATCGGCGGCGAGGTGCAGGTATCAAAGCGGGAACCCTCGGGAACCCGGGTCGTGCTGCACTTCACACCCAAGGATGAATGAGTGGATGTAGTGAGCGAAGTCGCGGTCCGGCGCACTGATCTTTGCGCTGTCGTTAAACAACCATGGCCATGATCAAGATCGCCATATTCGAGGATAACCGGGAGCAGCGCGATGCACTGAGCGCCGTGCTCAATGCGGCCGATGGCCTTGGCGTGGTGGGTGCGTACAACTCGGCTCACAAGGTCACGGAGGATGTTGAGACCTGCTCTCCCGACCTGGTGCTCATGGACATCGACATGCCAGTGGTCGATGGGATCAAAGCCGTGGCCATTCTCCGTGCGCGGTTCAAGGATCTGCGCATTGTGATGCTTACCGTGATCGAGGATGACGATCGCATCTTCGCTGCCATTCGCGCTGGTGCCGACGGTTACTTCCTGAAGCAGACCGATCCCGAGCGCCTCATCCAAGGGATCAGGGAAGCCATGGAAGGTGGTGCTCCCATGTCGCCCAGCGTCGCGCGCAGAGTGCTACGCATGGTCGATGGTGCACGCGATACCAAACAGAACAATGAGGACTTCAAACTCTCGCCAAGGGAGAATGAGATCCTGGCGTTACTGGTGAAAGGTCATACCTACAAGAGGATCGCATCCGACCTCAATCTCTCCTATGCCACAGTGAACCGCCATGTGAGCAATGTGTACGTGAAGCTGCGTGTTCACAGCGTGAATGAAGCGGTCGCGCTCGCTGTTCGTAAGGGTTGGGCATAGCACAGCGAACGTCGCGTGTGATGAGCAACGTTGATGCGATGGCTGCGTGATGCGATGATCGAAGTGCGGATGTGATCACCGTTGATCATGTGATGATCGATCATGTGGATCGATCCATCAGTGCATGCGATCGTTGATCGTGATCAACGCTTTCAACAATGGATGGTGAAAAGATCTTTGATGCACATGTTCACCATTGCCATGCATCGACCTACGTTTGTTCAAACTCCAAACACAATGGCAAAGAAAGCAGCACCGAAGAAAGCGACGAAGAAAGCCGCTCCGAAGAAGGCCACGAAGAAGGCCGCTCCGAAGAAGGCCGCAGCAAAGAAGGCGACCGCCAAGAAGGCCGCTCCTAAGAAGGCGACCAAGAAGGCTGCCCCCAAGAAGGCTGCTGCCAAGAAGGCTGCCCCCAAGAAGTAAGCTGCTATCAGCTGCGATCGAAGGGCCTGCGAAAGCAGGCCCTTCGGCGTTTCTGGTCGTACCGTTCGTATGAGTGTCTGATCGCTAACAAGCGATGCGCATAGGCCATCGCGTGTGTGATCAGCTCAGGCGAAGTAGCCGTCCAGCTCTTCGCGGAAGTACTGCAAGGCGTTGCGAACACCGAGCGGCAATCCACCGCCGAGCGCGCACAGCGAACCGATCTCCATCGTCTCCACCAGGTCGTTGAACAAGGCGCGGTCGATCTTGCGGCCATGCACACGCGCGCCTTCGATCAACTCCTTGCCGCGTGTCGATCCGATGCGGCAGGGGAAACACTTGCCGCAACTCTCGGCCGCAGTGAACTCGAACAAGTGCTCGAGGTAATGCACCATCGGGAAGTCGGCGGGTATGCACAGCACGCTCGCGTGGCCCAGCAGGAAGCCTTCCTTCTGGAAGCTCTCGAAGTCGATGCCGAGCAGATCGATCTTGTGCAGGGGCACGATGCCACCGAGCGGACCGCCGATGTGCAGGGCCTTCACCTTTTTTCTGAAGCCTTTGCCGAGGTCGTCGATCACCGTGCGCAGCGGTGTGCCGCATTCCACTTCGTAAAGACCAGGTCGGTTGAACGCACTGTCCAGGCTCACGAGCTTGGTGCCGTTGCTCTTCTCGCTGCCCAGCTTCGCGAACGCCTCGCCTCCGTTCGCGATCACCCACGGCACACAGGCCAGTGTCTCCACGTTGTTCACCACCGTGGGTCGGTTGAACAAGCCTTGTTGCGCAGGGTAGGGTGGACGTGTGCGCACTTCGCCACGCTTGCCCTCTATGCTGTTGAGCAGCGCGGTCTCTTCGCCACACACATACGCACCCGCAGCCTTGATCACCTTGAAGCGCCAGTTGAAACCGCTGCCCTTGATGTTGGCGCCGATCCATCCGTTCGCTTCGAGGTCGTCAATGGCCTGCTTCACGATCTCCACCGCCTCGGGATATTCCGCACGGATGTAGAGCACACCGGTATCAGCGCCCACG
This sequence comes from Flavobacteriales bacterium, assembly GCA_016788295.1. Classification (GTDB taxonomy): domain Bacteria; phylum Bacteroidota; class Bacteroidia; order Flavobacteriales_F; family PHOS-HE28; genus PHOS-HE28. The sequence goes on along the minus strand of JAEUSY010000002.1, from coordinate 52,220 downwards.
CAATACCCGGCGATCATCATGCCCAGCAGCACGAGGTGTGGGCGTTGCTCCAACAGGTAGCGGTCGCTGAACGCAGCGGGATCGCCTTCGTCCGCATTGCACACGATGTACTTGCGTTCACCCGGTCCACCGCTCACGTCCTTCGCATCGCGGCATGCCTGCAACTTGAAGCCCATCGGGAAGCCAGCACCACCGCGACCACGGATCGTGGCGATCTTGATCTCGTTCAGGATGTCGTTCGCATCGCTGGCCAACACCTTTTCCCAGGTCGCATAGAACGTTTCCAAACCGGGCATCGGCGCAGTTAGGATCGGCCGCTCCATGGAAGTGCCCACGAAATGCTTGCCCCCTGCATCGGCTGCGCCGCCCTTCACGATCGTGTCCAGCTGATCGATGCTGTTGCCACTGTAGTTGCGTCCACCCACATTGAACGCACTGTTCTCGTGGCAGCGCCCCAGGCAGCACATGTGGCCGATCTCTTCCGGCTTGAAATGCTGACCGAGCGCGTGGTGCACTTTGTCCTGTGTGCCGGCCACCAGGCAGGTGCTGCCGTTGCACACGTAAGCCTTCACGCCTTCGTTCTCCTTCTTCAGGAAGTCGTAGAAGCTGCTGGTGCCATAGGTGATCGCCTCGCCCACCAGGAACTCGTCGGCGATCCGCGTCAGTGCCTCATCACTGGGTGTGCCTGTGCCATCGGCGGCCTGTTGAAGGCGTTCCCACAATGCATCATCGAGTTCCTTGCCTGCGCGGCCTGAGAGGGATGAGATGTTCCTGGACATGTTGATGCCAAGGTATGGATGTGCACCGTTCGCTCACGTGCTTACGTGTCGGTGTCAGGGTGCTTGGGTTTGCGCTTGTAGGTCTTGCGGCTCTTCACCACGCGCGGACGAAAGCGACCATCGAAGACGCCCGCTGCTTTCTGCGCGGCGCGTTTCACGCTGCGTTCGATCCGATCGGTCACGGTGCGGGCCTTGCGTGGTGCTGCCTTGGCCATTGCTGTGCGGCGTTACTTCAATCGACCATAAAGGTAGAGGTCGATCAGGCGGCCGTCGTGCGTGCGGAAGTCCTGGCGCAGGAGGCCCTCGCGTTGGAAGCCGCAGTTCTCCAGCACTTTGCAACTGGCAATGTTGTCCGGTGCCACGCGCGCATACACCTTGGCGAGGCCCAGTGTGCCGAACGCGAAGTCGAGCGTCCACATCAGTGCCATGGTGGTGAGCCCACGCCGTTCGTACGTGGAGCTAACGAAGTAGGCCGTTTCACATTTGGGCACCGACCAGTCGAACTCTTTCAGGAACACCAACCCGATCGGATCGCCGCCTTCATAGTCGCGCATTACGAAGCAGTGCAGCTCATGCTTCTTGCGCCGTGCGAGCAGTTCTTTGATGTAGGCACGCGTGGATCGCGGATCGCTGCAGCGCGAACAGGTCACCGGGAAGTAGGGCTCCAGCCGCAAGCGTTCGCGATGCACCAGTTGGTACACGCCCGCATGGTCGTCCTTCGTCAGGGGGTCGATGATGACCGAATCGCTCATTGTTCGTCCCGTCCGAGCAGTGCGGCCTTGCGCATGGCCTGTGCCCGTTCAGTACCAAGATAGCGTTCCACGCCGGCATGCACGAGGTATACCAGCGGTGTGCTCAACAGTGCCACCACCAGTTTGTACCCGTAGGCAGTGATCACCAGTGCGGTGCAAAGGGCGAAGCTCCAGTCCTTCAGTACCCAGAACGCCATGTAGGTCACCACCACGCTGTCGATGAGCTGGCTGATGAGCGTGCTTCCCGTTGCGCGCAACCAGATGCGCTTATCGCCGGTGATACGCTTGATGCCGCGGAAGCTGAGCGCATCAACGAACTGCCCCACCACGAAAGCTGCCAGCGAACCCACGATGATGTTCATGCCCTGACCGAAGATCGCAGCGAAGGCGGCCTGCATGTCGGGCACTCCTTGCGCACTGCTGCTCGTGATCCAGAAGTCGGCGGGAGCGATGTGAATGGCTGCGAAGAGCACAAGGAACGCAAAGGCGATGAGCCCGGCAGTGAGCAGGGTGAGGAAGCGCACACCACGCACGCCGTAGTAGTCGTTGATCACATCGGTCATGATGAACACGATGGGCCAGGGCAGCACACCTACGCTCAGCACGAAGCTCAGGTGCTCTTGTCCCAACAACGTGAAGTCCGCCTTTGTGATGCCGATCAGGGCTTCCAACTGGAACAGCTTCACGCCGATCATCTCCGCGATCAATGCGTTGGCCACGAAGAAGCCACCGAGGATGAGGTATAAGCGCGTGGCCTTGTCGTTGAGGATGGAGTGGATCATGCGGCCACAAGATCGCCAACGCGCACGGTGCCTGCATCATCGCCCACCGCGTTCATGCCGAACATCACCTTGTTGCCTTTGCTGTGAAAGGTGGCCAATGTGCGCAAGGGCTCCCTGCCACGCAAGCCAGTGTGCTGGTCGGTGTTGATGATGACGCAACGCGCACAGGGCTTCACCACCGTGAACCCTGCCGCGCCGATGGTGATGTCGCGCCAGTGGTCCTCTTGGAACGGATCGCCACCATGGATCACCAGGTTCGCACGGAAGCGCTCCATGGTCATGGGCGTCCACGTTCCCTTTTGCTCATGTGCGTAAGCAGCGCCTCGTGCATTGAGGTCATCGAGCGAGGCCTGTGAAACGATCAGGTACGGGAAGCCATCGCTCAGTGAGGTGAGGCCTTTGGCATAGCGTCCATCGGTGCGGCGCTTGGTGGCATCGGGCATGTGCACCAGTTGTGCCGTGCGCCCCATTCGTTCACTGAACCACGTGCTCCAGGCATTCTCCGTGATCATCGTGCGCACACGGTCGCTCCACACCGAGCACATCTTCGTCTCCCTGCCATCGAAGGTCCACGGCAGATCGAGCGTTGCACCATCGCGCGTATCGGTCACGCGGAATCCTTCGCTGTGCGGTGTGGTGTGCAGGCAGGCCAAGTCAGGCACTTCGCGTTGTGTAATGAAGTTGCCATGCTCGTCCACCAACATCCAACGCCGATCATGTTCCAGGCCACGGTCGGTGAGGCGCGCCTCGTTCACACCGAAGCCACCGACGGATTTGATCGGATGGATGTGGATGGCTCCGAGCGTCAGGCTCATCGGCGCACCACCCGCTTGATCACCGGCCTGCCGTCAATGTGGAAGAGCAGCACATAGGTGCCGGTGGTGTTGGGCAGTTGCACACGCAGTCCCTGGCGACGTGGTTCGATGCGCACGGGTACGTTCTCTCCCGCAATGGTCTGCACGCCTTTCAGTTCCAGTCGTCCGCCATCGGGCACATCGATCATCACCCACCCATCGGTGGTGGGGTTGGGGTACACCACCAGGCGATCGGGGTCGCGGAGCAACATGCCCACGGGGCCCACTTGGAGCGAGTCCGCGGCCACCAGGGTCGGCGTGCCATCACTGGCGGCGAGCATGCTGCGGAAGGCATCGATCTCCGGACCGCTCTGCTCGAACATCTCGCGGTTCCAGCCCGGGGGCACAGGTTGATAGTACGCGCGCGCGTACGCGCGCAAGGCTCCCGTGGCGTTGCTTACCGGTATGTGGTAGTAAACGATGTCGGTGCCGCTGCCCTCCTCACCCAACGTGTTGCGGTTGAAGTCGGGGTCGGTGAGCGCGTTGCCGGCGATGCGCGTGGTATCGTAGCTGGGGTGCGCGGTGCTGAACCCGTAAGGCACCAATCGGTTGTCCTTGATCGGGACCTTGGCACGCTCGAGGACGGTGGTCACATCGCCGTTCACATCGCCCATCACCAGTTCGTAGATCTGCACTTGTTCGCTGCGGTTGATCATGGTGTAGTGCGGCTCGTAGGTGGCATCGTGCCCTTCCACTTCCAGCTCGCTGTTCAGGCGGCCGCTCTTGAACACGGTATCGCCGGTGGCGTCCAGCACTACGAACTCGATGAACGCGCGGCGCGAAGGGTAGCCGCTGGGGAAACGGTGCCCGGCAAGATTCTCCAATCGCACGGCATAGTAGGCCGTATCGCTGGTCCGGTCCACAAGGTCCAGGTCCAGGAGCAGCGTGTGCTGTGTAAGCAGCCGGTGGGACCGTGCGATGGTGCTGTCGAACTGCACATCGGTCGCAGGAATGTCCAGCGCATCTTTGTTCGCTTTCAACAACTCCAGCATGTGCAGGTTGCCGCCCACCAAGTGGTGCAGGCCGTAGGGTGTCTGCGCGTTCAGGAACGGATACTCCGCCGCCAGCAGTATGGGGTCGTTGATCCGCGGCATGTGGCAGGTGTTGCACTGTGTGCCGTTCACGCTGTAGATGCTGTTCAGCCACTCGTGGTAGGTGGCCTGTTCCACGAAGGTGTCGCCGGTGATGTTGCCTTCAAGGTCGATGGTCTCGGTGATCAACGTGTGGCAACCCGCGCACACCTTACTGTTCACGATGTGGCTGCCAAAACCCGGCGTGAACCGCACGAAGAACTGCATGATTGCCGGGTTGATCTGGTCATCACTGTAGGGCCCGTACACGCGTGCCGAATCGAACTCGAGCTCGCCGCTGAAGAAGGTGCCCGCCGTAGCCTCGCTTTGCATGTGGCACGAGAGGCAGCTCACACCGTCAAGTCCCATTTTGCTGGTATCAAGCATGGCCATGGTGAAGGGTGGATGGCCCAGCATGCGTTCCTGGTGCATGCCCAGCGGTGCATGGCAGCTCAGGCACTTGTTCTCAATGGGGCCTTGGTGCGCGGGGTTCACCAACACCTCGTGCTCCACCTTGGCCCGGAAGAAGGGGTCGCGTGCGCTGTTGGCCATCATGGTGCTGCGCCAGTCGTCCACCACGTTCACATCACGTCCCTGGCCATCGATGCTGGCGATGCCCAGCAGATCGGTGCCATGGCAACCGGCACAACGACCGGCCGTGGTGAAGTAGGTGCCGATCTGCACGGCCAGGCTGTCCGTGCTCCGCAGCAGCCTCAGCTCAAAACTGCTGTGTGGTCCGCTTACCGGTCGCACGGCCTCGTTCCACGCGGTGAACAGGAGCACCACGCTCAGCAGTGCGGTAAGGAATAGCCAACGGCGCATGGTGTTCTTCGGCAGGTGTGCGCAAGGTAACAGGTGCGGCCATCGCCGTGTTCGCCAGGTGGCGTCCATGCGCGGTATCCCAACGCGCCATTGGCACGCACCATCGGCATTCACCAGTACGTTGTTCATCGGTGGTGCTCCGGTCCTCTGGCCGCGTTCAGTGTCGGTTTACCTTCGTCGCATGCTCCGTTCCCTCGTCCTCTTTTTCTGTCTGGGCCTTTTGGCTTCCGCCTCCGCGCAGAGCGTGGAACCCTTCGTGGACCATTGGGATGCGAAGAAGACCGTCAAGCGCAGCGAGGGCCTTATGGTGAACGGCCGCGAGTGGGGCGAATGGAAGTTCTACGACCGCGAGGGCCGCCTTATCGAACAGGCCGAGTTCAAGGGCGGCGAACGCGATGGCCATGTGCGCATCTATTACCCCGGTGGCGGCGTGCAGCACGATGGCTGGTTCAAGCGCGGGGTGGAGGACAGCGTGCGCGTTACCCGCTACCGCGATGGCAAGATCATGGAACGCGGCGCGTACAACAAGGGCCGCAAGACCGGGCCATGGACCTACTACTACCCCGATAGCGTGCCCATGCTGCGCGAGGTGTGGCAGGACACCCTGGTGCTTGTCACCGATGCCTGGGACACCACCGGTGTGCGCACCATCACCAACGGCGATGGCTTCCTGCGCACCCACTACGCCAGCGGCAGTGTGCAGGAGGAGAGCCAGTACATCAAGGGAGTGAAAAGCGGCTCTTATGTGGAGCGATATCCCGCCGGTAATGAGAAGGCGCGCGGCCAATACCAAGGCGGTCTTCAGTCGGGGAAGTGGTCTTATTGGTACTCGAATGGAAAACAGGAGAAAACGGAAACGCACCTCGCGGGCCGCCTGCACGGACCTTACACCTTATGGTATCGATCAGGGCAGGTGAACGTGAGCGGTGCCTTCCGCGGTGGCGAAAAGGACAGCGTGTGGACCTGGTACACCACCGCAGGTAAAAAGGATATGGAAGGCCCCTTCAAGAGCGGGCTGCGCGAAGGGGTATGGAAGTATTGGTACCCCAACGGCCAGCTGAGCACTACCGGGGCGTTCGCGGCGGACAAGGAACAGGGGGAGTGGGTCTATTTCTACGAGGGTGGCCAGTTCTGGAAAAAAGGCCAGTTCGAGAAAGGCGTAAAGACCGGCACATGGACCACGTGGTACGAGAAAGGACAGAAGCTACAGGAAGGTCCTTATGGGAACGGGAAGGAGGACGGCGAGTGGCACAGCTGGTTCGAGAACGGCACCGACAAGTCCATCGGCCATTTCAAACAGGGGCGCATGGAAGGCTTATGGCGCGGCTTCTTCCCTGACGGACAACCTGATTTTGAAGGGTACTACAAGGATGACCTGAAGGACGGGTCATGGAAATTCTATTTCGAGTCAGTACCCGAGAAGCCCATCGGTGGGCGTGTGCGGGAGGAAGGCTTCTACGCGGCAGGCAAGAAGAGCGGCCGCTGGATCACCTACGGCGTGGGTGGCAACGTGATCAGCGAGGGCCTGTTCAGCAACGGCATGCCCACCGGCGCGTGGACCTACTATGATGATGCCGGCGTGAAGATGCGCGAACAGTCCTTCCAGAACGGCGACCCGCACGGCCCCTGCAAAGTCTACGACCAGCGTGGCCGCCTGGTGCAGGAGATGACCTACAAGGAAGGCCGCCTGCACGGCACCATGAACTTCTACGACCGCAACGGCAAGGTGACCAAGAGCGTGGAGTACGAGGATGGCCAGGTGAAGAAAACGCCACCGCCCGCAACACCGCAGAAGCCGCAAGGTGGGGGAGTGCCGGGGGGGCGGAGGTAGGCGGGTAGGAGTGTAGCTCTGGTGCAACACGCACCACGACTTTGGTTCGAACCAATGCATTATGGCCTGCGACTGAACAGCATATGCGTGGTGTTCGGCCGTGGGCACGGATGAAATGCCTACATTTGCCGCGTTAGTTGGCGGAAGAGGAAGAGGGGACCGCCCCTCTTTTTTGTTCCATACCCCTGACGTTCAGTACAGTATGGTCACGGCAGAGCAGGTGAAACGCAGCGTAGAACGGCACTTGGAAGGCACCACACACTTCCTGGTGGATGTGGACGTGCGCCCCGGCGGCAAGGTGGTGGTGGAGGTGGACAACGACCGCGCCATTACCCTGCAGGAACTGGCCGACCTGAACAAGGCCGTGCGCGATGACCTGGCCGAGGCCGCCGACGACTGCGAACTGCAGTTCAGCAGCCCCGGCATGGGCCGCCCCTTCAAAGTGGCCCGGCAGTACCAGAAGCACACCGGCCGCATTGTGCAGGTGCTGCTCACCGACGGTACCGCACTGGAGGGTCGCCTGGAAAGCGCCGATGCCGAACAGCTGGGCCTGCGCATACAGCACCCCAGCAAGGTGAAGGGCCGCCTGCCCAAACTGGACGAGGACATTACCATCATCCCCTTAGCAGGGATCAAGTCGACCAAAGCAACCATCACGTTCAACTGAACCTGGCCATGGCCACTGTGAACCTCATCGAATCCTTCGGGGATTTCAAGGACATCAAGAACATCGACCGCGTAACCATGATGGGCATCCTGGAGGATGTCTTCCGTGGCGTGGTGAAGAAACGCTTCGGGGAAGAGGCCAATGTGGACATCATCATCAACCCCGATCGTGGTGACCTGGAGATCTGGCTCAACCGCGTGATCGTGGAGGATGGCTTCAGCGAGGATGACAACCTGGAGATCGAGCTGGCCGAGGCCCGCAAGATCGAGCCCGACTACGAGGTGGGCGAAGAGGTGAGCCAGGAGGTGAAGATCGAGGACTTCGGCCGCCGCAACATCCTGGCCCTCAAGCAGAACCTGCAGAGCCGGATCATGGAGTTGGAAAAGGACCACCTCTATAAGAAGTACGCCGACCGCGTGGGCGAGATCATTACCGGCGAGGTGTACCAGATCTGGAAGCGCGAAACGCTGATCCTGGACGACGAAGGCAACGAACTGGTGCTGCCCAAGGACCAGCAGATCAAGACCGATTTCTTCAAGAAGGGCGACAGCGTGCGCGCCGTGGTGTGGAAGGTGGAGATGTACAACAACTCGCCCAAGGTGATCCTGAGCCGTACCGCTCCCGAGTTCCTCGCCAAGCTGTTCGAGCAGGAAGTGCCTGAAGTGGCCGATGGCCTCATCACCATCAAGCGCATTGTGCGCGAACCCGGTGAGCGTGCCAAGGTGGCCGTGGAGAGCTACGACGACCGCATCGACCCAGTGGGCGCCTGCGTGGGCATGAAGGGCAGCCGTATCCACGGCATTGTGCGCGAACTGCGCAACGAGAACATCGATGTGATCAACTACACCAGCAACGAACAACTGCTGATCCAGCGCGCGCTGAGCCCCGCCAAGGTGGGCGACATCAAGCTGGACCAGGAGCACAAGCGTGCCGAGGTGTACATGAAGCCCGACCAGGTGGCGCTCGCCATTGGCAAGGGTGGCCACAACATCAAGCTGGCCGGTCGTCTCACGGGCTTCGATATCGACGTTTACCGCGATACCGATGAGGTGAGCGACGACGTGGCCCTGGACGATTTCGCCGACGAGATCGATCAGTGGATCATCGACGAACTGAAGACGATCGGATGCGACACCGCACGCAGCGTGCTGGATATCTCCGCCGAGGAACTGGTGCGCCGCACCGACCTGGAGGAGGAGACCATCGCCGAGGTGTTGCGCATCCTCAAGACGGAACTGGAGGCCTGATCGGGAACAAGCGCCAGGCATGGCCATGGCACGGTACAATAGGGATTCGGAGGCACAACGGACAACAGGCATTGCATGAGCGAAGCGACGGATAAGGGACTACGATTGAGCAAAGTGGCGCGGGAATTCAACCTCGGTGTGCATACCGTGGTGGAGTTCCTGGAGAAGAAGGGCCACAAGGTGGAGAGCAACCCCAACACCAAGATCGCGGGGGACCTCTACGACCTGCTCATGGCCGAGTTCGGCACCGACAAGGAGATCAAGGCCAAGAGCCAGCAAGTGGTGCAGCAGCGCCACGAGCGGGAGACCATCGCTGTGGCCACCGCCGCCAGCAAGGCCGAACCCAAGCCGGAACCGAAGCCCGAGCCCAAGGCCAAGGCTGAACCCGAAGCGCCTGTGGCCGCACCCGCGCCGCCCCCGCCCCCGCCCCCGCCCGCCGAAGTGCCTGCCGCTCCTGTGGCCGACACCGCGGAGCCCGAAGTGATCAAGGCCAAGGCCGAAAAGGCCGGCGTGAAGGTGGTCCGCAAGATCGACCTGGACAGCAAGGCCGCCAAAGGCAAGGGCGCCAAGGCCGCTCCGGCCAAGGAGGAAGCACCCGCTGCCGCTGCGCCCGCCGCTCCGGCACCCGCACCCACAGCACCGGTGGCCGAAGCGCCGCCCGCTGTGCCTGAAGCCCCTGCGGAACCCGCCGCACCCACTGCACCGGTCGAGCCCGAGACCATCCGGGTGAACGTGCAGAAACTGGCCGGCCTGAAGACCCTGGGCAAGATCGAACTGCCCGTGGAGAAGGAGCGCAAGCCCGCCGAACGCCCCGACGAACGCGGTCGCCGCAAGCGCATCGTGAAGCCGGGTCCCGTGAACGTGGACCGCGCTGTACAACAGGAACAACGCAGCCCCGCTGGCGGTCCCGGCCGTCCCGGCGAGCTGGACGAGAACGCCGTGAAGCGCAAGGTGAGCGAGACCCTCGCCCGCCTTACCGGTGGCAGCAAGAGCAAGGGCTCCAAGATCCGCCGCGACAAGCGCGACCAGCGTTACCAGCGTTTCGAGGAGGAACAGGCCGCACGCGACCTGGCCGGCAAGACCCTCAAGGTCACCGAGTTCGTTACCGCGAGCGAGCTGGCTTCCATGATGAGCGTGCCCGTAACGGACATCATCAAGGCCTGCTTCAGCCTGGGCATGATGGTGAGCATCAACCAGCGCCTCGATGCCGAGACCCTCTCGGTGATCGCCGAGGAGTATGGCTTCAAGGTGGAGTTCGTTGGTGCCGACGTGCAACAGGACACGCAGGAAGAGGCCGATGACCCCATGCGTGTGGTCGGTCGTCCGCCCATCGTTACCGTCATGGGTCACGTTGACCACGGTAAGACCTCATTGCTCGACTACATCCGCAAGGCCAACGTGATCGCCGGTGAGGCCGGTGGTATCACCCAGCACATTGGTGCCTACAGCGTGAAGCTGGAGAACGGCAAGAAGATCACCTTCCTCGATACGCCCGGTCACGAGGCCTTTACCGCCATGCGTGCCCGCGGTGCGCAGGTCACCGACATCGCCATCATCGTGATCGCGGCCGACGACAGCGTGATGCCCCAGACGCGCGAGGCCATCAACCACGCACAGGCCGCTGGCGTACCCATGGTCTTCGCCTTCAACAAGATCGATAAGCCCGGTGCCAACGCCGAGAAGATCCGCGAACAGCTCAGCCAGATGAATATCCTGGTGGAGGAGTGGGGCGGCAAGTTCCAAACGCAGGAGATCAGCGCCAAGAAAGGCCAGGGCGTGGACCAACTGCTGGAGAAGGTGCTGTTGGAGTCCGATCTGCTGGACCTGAAGGCCGATCCGGGCAAGCGCGCACACGGTGTGGTCATCGAAAGCACGCTGGAACAGGGTCGCGGTTACGTGACCACTCTGCTGGTGGACGGTGGTACCCTGCGCAAGGGCGACATCATCCTGGCCGGTCAGTTCAGTGGCCGTATCCGCAACATGTTCAATGAGCGTGGACAGCAGGTCGCCGAGGCACCGCCCTCCACGCCGGTATCGATTCTCGGTCTCGACGGTGCGCCCAACGCGGGCGATACCTTCCAGGTGTTCGAGGATGAGCGCGATGCACGCGCCATTGCCACCCGCCGCACACAGCTGCAGCGCGAACAGGGCATCCGCACGCACAAGCACATCACGCTGGACGAGATCGGTCGCCGCCTCGCCATTGGCGACTTCAAGGAGCTGAACCTGATCGTGAAAGGCGACGTGGACGGTTCCGTGGAAGCGCTCACCGATTCGCTGTTGAAGCTCACCACCGAGCAGATCAAGGTGAACGTGATCCACCGCGCCGTGGGTCCGATCGCCGAGAGCGACGTGCTGCTCGCCACCGCGTCCAACGCCATCATCGTGGGCTTCCAGGTGCGTCCCACCCCGGGTGCCCGCAAGCTGGCCGAGTCGGAAGAGATCGACATCCGGATGTACTCCATCATCTACGACGCCATCGAGGAGATCAAGCAGGCCATGGAAGGCATGCTGGCACCGAAGGAGGTGGAGAAGGTCACCGGTACGGCCGAGGTGCGCGAGGTCTTCAAGATCAGCAAAGTGGGTACCGTGGCCGGTTGCTACGTGCTCGACGGAAAGATCGAGCGCAAGCACAAGGTCCGCCTCATCCGCGATGGTATCGTTGTGTACACCGGCGACCTGGATGCGCTGAAGCGTTTCAAGGACGAGGTGAAGGAGGTGAGCCACGGTTACGAGTGCGGCCTATCCATCAAGAACTTCAACGACATCAAGGTGGGCGATACCGTCGAGGCCTTCACCATCGAAGAGGTGAAGCGCACGCTGGGCGAGTGATCAACACATTGAACGAAAGCAAAAGGCCCCGGGAACGGGGCCTTTTTGTTGGTGTGGGTCGGTGTGCCGATCACTTCGGCGGCTCCGGCAGGCGCGGCATCTCGATCTCGTCCGGCACGATGTAGCTGCCGGGGTACAGCGTCTTCAGGTCGCGTAGCAACCGTTCGGCCTCCAGGCGGGTGCGCAGGTCGCCCACACGCAAGCGGAAGTTGGGGGCCAAAAAGCTCATATAGGCCGGCACATCGGGGTACTTCTGTAGGAAGGTGCGCTTGTGGTCCTCGGCGGTCTTGCGGTCGCCCAGGAAGATCTGCACACGGTAGCCCCGTTGCGGATGCTTCAGTTCGGTGTAGCGTGTTACCGTGGCGTCGATGCGCGGATCGATGGTTACCGTGATCTGGCCCGGCGGTGCCGTGGCCGGGGTGTCCACGGATTGCGGTACAGGCTTGTAGGGCTCGAACACACGCGTTGGCTCCTGGGCCACGGACCATGCGGATGCGACTAAAAAATGGCCGATGAACAAGAGGTTACGCATGCGGTTGGGGAGGGCCAAAAGTATGCCGCATCCGCGCTGGTCGGGGTTGCGACGTGCTGTGGAACAGTGTCACCTTATTTAGACCGGCTCTAAATAGTGACATCCCCATGGCAACCGGGCCTTTGCGCCGTGCCGCGATCGGTTCCCCGTTTATTTTTGCGGCCGGTCCATTGGGCCCTTCTCCTCCAAAACTGCTCGGAATGCCGCTTGTAGCAAGGATTTCAGAACGTTCCACCGGGCTCCTCTACGCCACCCTCGCGCTTTTCCTGACCCTTTCCTTCACTGCTGTACACGCCCAGCCGGCGGATGCGGCGTTGTATGCCACGGGTGAAAAGCTCTTCAAAGGCAACTGCGGAGCCTGTCACAAGCCCGACAAGGACCTTACCGGCCCGGCCCTGAAAGGTGCCCGTGCACGTTGGGAAGGCAAGGGCGACATCTACGCCTGGATCAAGAACAGCAGCGACTACCTGAAGACGGGTAACGCCTACGCCAACGAGCTCTTCGCGAAGTGGAACAAGAGCGTGATGACCGCCCAGGCCCTCACCAACGAGGAGATCGACGCGGTCCTGTACTATGCTGACAACTATGCTCCTCCTGCTCCAAAGACAGCCGATGGCGGCGGTGCACGCGTGCCTCAAGGCCCGAACGATGCCGGAGCCGCATGGCCTTGGCTGGTGGTGCTGGCCCTGTTGTTCCTGGTCGTGGCCCTCAGCCTCAGCGGTGTTAAGAAGGGCCTGGCCAATGCCGTGCAAGAGGCCGAGGGCAAGCAGCCCCTGCCCGAGCGCACCATGGGCCAGAGCATCCGCGAGTGGGCTTGGAACAACAAAGCGTTCGCGAGCATCATCGGTCTGTTCTTCGTGGTGTTCATCGTGCTGAAGCTCTGGGACGCCGCTTGGGTGATCGGGGTGTACGGTGGCGACGAGGTGGAACACTACAAGCCCGAGCAGCCCATCCTCTTCAACCACACGTTGCACGCTGGCAAGTCTGAAGCGGGTAATCTGGCCATCAACTGCCAGTACTGCCACAGCAGCGCGGAGAAGAGCAAGCATGCCGGTATCCCCAGCACCAACATCTGCATGAACTGCCACACGGCGGTGAATGAGGGACGTTCGCCCGAGGGTACCAAGGAGATCGCCAAGATCTACGCGGCCGTGGGCTGGGACCCCAATACCAAGCAGTACACCGGCAAGACCGAGCCCGTGAAGTGGGTGAAGGTGCACAACCTGCCCGACCACGCCTACTTCAACCACGCTCAGCACGTGGCTGTGGGCAAGTTGGAATGCCAGGAGTGCCACGGCCCCATCGACGAGAAGATGGACGTGGCCGAGCAGTGGGCGCCCCTCACCATGGGCTGGTGCATCGACTGCCACAACCAGAAGGAAGTGAAGATGGCCGGCAACGGCTACTACGATGAGGTGATGGCCCGCTTGAACGAGACCGATCTCGGCCACAGCGAGCTGAAGAAGTACCTCGAGGATGACAAGATCAGTGTAAAGGAGCTTGGCGGCTGGGAATGCGCCAAGTGCCACTACTAAGACCGAAACCGCGCCGCCGAACATGTCGAGCACGAAGCGATACTGGATGGACCTCGGGGACCTGCATCAGCACCCCGAAGCGATCAAGGGACGGGAGAACGAGTTCCCACAGGACCTGGCCATTGACCAGGTGTTGGGCGACCAGAACTTCCAAGGCGCCAGCACCGGGCGTCGCGACTTCCTCAAGTTCCTGGGCTTCTCACTGGGCGCCGCCACACTGGCCGCTTGCGAGACCCCGGTGATCAAGTCGATCCCCTACGTGAACAAGCCCGAGGACATCACCCCGGGCGTGGCCAACTGGTACGCCAGCACGTTCTATGATGGGGAGGACTTTGCCAGCGTGCTGGTGAAGACCCGCGAGGGACGCCCCATCCACGTGAAGGGCAACACCCGCTTCGGTATCAACCACAACCCCAAGGTGGGCAAGGGCAGCATCAATGCCCGCATCAACAGCTCGGTGCTGTCGCTCTACGATAACGAGCGCCTGAAGAATCCCATGCACCAGGGCGCCGATGCCACCTGGGCGGATGCCGACAAGGCGATCAGTGATAAGCTGGCCGCTGCCGCTACCGCCGGCAAGCGCATCGTGGTGCTCACCAACACGGTGATCAGCCCCAGCACCAAGGCCGCTGTGGCCGCGCTGAAGGCGAAGTATGCCACGGTGGAGCATGTGCAATACGACACCGTCAGCTATAGTGGCCTCACCAACGCAAACGCCAAGAGCTTCGGTAGCCGGGTGATGCCTAGCTACGACCTTACCAAGGCCGATGTGATCGTGAGCGTGGACGCTGACTTCCTCAGCAGCTGGGGCAGCACCACCGAGCACGCCTGGCAGTACGCCAACCGTCGCGACCCGAACGGTGCCATGAACAAGCACTTCCAGTTCGAGGCACGCATGAGCCTTTCAGGCGCCAACGCCGATGTGCGTGTGCCCATGAAGCAGAGCGAGCTTCCGCTGGCCGTGATCAGCCTTCACGACCACATCGCCAAAAAGGCCGGGGCGGCTTCCGTGGGTGGCAGCAAAGCCGAGATCGATGCCGCCACCGCCAAGGCTGCCGAAGCACTGTGGGCCGCCAAGGGCCGCTGTGTGGTGATGGCCGGCAGCAACAACGAAGGCGTGCAGGTGCTGGTGAACAGCATCAACAACATGCTGGGCAACTACGGCAGCACCATCGACCTGGCCGGACACACTTACTTCAAACAGGGTGATGATGCGGCCGTGGCACAACTGGTGAAGGACATGAACGCAGGTGCCATCGGCGCGTTGCTCATCGCCGGTGTGAACCCCGCGTACAGCCTGCCCAACGCCGCCGAGTTCAAGGCCGGTCTGGGCAAAGTGGGCCTCACGGTGAGCTTCAGCGGCTATGCCGACGAGACCGCCAGCCTGTGCCAGTGGACCTGCCCGGACAACCACTACCTGGAGAGCTGGAACGACTTCCTGCCGAAGGTCGGTCACTACACGCTGGCACAGCCCGCCATCCGCAACCTTTTCAATACCCGCCAGTGGCAGGAGAGCCTCCTGAAATGGAGCGGCTCCACCCAGAGCTACCACGACTTCATCCGCAGCACCTGGGAGGCCAACATGGCCAGCCGAGGTGTCATGGGCCTCTTCGCTGACCAGTGGAACCAGGCCGTGCACGATGGCGTGTACCAGGCCTACGCCGCCACCCCCGCACCGGTGACCTTTGCCGGTGACGTGAACGCTGCCGCCGCCGCTGCCAAGCAGGCCGCTGCCGGTGCTGGCGAATGGGAATTGGTGCTGTACACCACCGAGGCCATCGGCGACGGACAGCACGCCAACAACCCCTGGCTGCAGGAAATGCCCGATCCGCTCACCAAGCTTACGTGGGATAACTACGTATGCATGGCCCCCGCGGACGTGGAGCGCCTGAAGCTGAACATGTACTTGGGCGAGAAAGCTCCGGCCAGCCTCGTTACGGTGAAGGCCGGCGAGCGCGAGATCACCCTGCCGGTGGTGCCCGCTCCGGGCCAGAAGGCGGGTACCATCGCCATTGCGGTGGGCTACGGTCGAGGTGAGAACGGTGAGAAGGTGGGCAAGGCCGCCTGCATCACCGACCACAATGGCGAGTTCAAGCCAGTGGGTCGCAACGCCTATCCGTTGGCCGCCATGGTCGCTGGCAGCATGAGCTTCGAAGTGCTGAACGTGACGGTGACCCCCACCGGCGCCACTTATCCCGTGGCCATCACGCAGACGCACCTCACCCACATGGACCGCCACAGTGTCGTGAAGGAGACAGCGCTGGGCGTGTACAAGGCAGGCGACAAGAGCGCCTACAACCATGCCCACGAGCTGGCCGTGCACGAGGATGTGAACGGCGATGGCAAGATCAACGCGCAGGACAAGAAGAGCGTGCTGGAGTTCGACCTCTGGGAAGAGCATCCGGTGGAAGGTGTGGGACACCGTTGGGGCCTCAGCATCGACCTGAACAGCTGCAATGGCTGCGGGGCATGCGTGACCGCCTGCAACAGCGAGAACAACATCCCCGTGGTGGGCAAGGATGAGGTGCGCCGCAGCCGCGAAATGCACTGGTTGCGTCTGGACCGCTACTTCAGCTCGGACACCACCAAGGAGAGCGCAAAGGCCGACGGTCTGGGCAAGATCGACATGTACCTCAAGATGGAGGTGCCCAGCGAGTCGCCGAAAGTGGTGTTCATGCCGGTGATGTGCCAGCACTGCAACCACGCACCGTGCGAAACGGTGTGTCCGGTGGCCGCCACAACGCACAGCAACGAGGGCCTCAACCAGATGGCCTACAACCGTTGCATCGGAACCCGTTATTGCGCGAACAACTGCCCTTACAAGGTGCGTCGCTTCAACTGGTTCAACTATGTGACCGAGCAGTTCGGCGAGGTGAACCCCGCATGGGATGACCTGGGCCGTATGGTGCTGAACCCGGATGTGACCGTTCGCGCCCGTGGCGTGATCGAGAAGTGCAGCATGTGCGTGCAGAGCATCCAGGCAGGCAAGCTCGCCGCCAAGAAGGCAGGCACTCCGGTGAAGGATGGCGACATCCAGACCGCCTGCAGCGCGGCCTGCGGCAACGGCGCCATCATCTTCGGCGACCTGAACGATAAGAACAGCCAGGTGCGCGGGTTGGCCACCAGCGACCGTAGCTACCACATGCTCGAGGAGGTGGGTGTGCAGCCCAATGTGAATTACCTCGTGAAGGTGCGCAACGTTGAAGAGGAGGCCGCCCATCACGCATAAAGGATAACGACCAGGACCCCATGCATTCAGAAGCAGCGATCCGCGAACCGCTCATCCTGGGTCACAAGACCTACCACGATATCACCAACGATATCGTAGGCCCGATCGAGAACAAGGCCCCCAAGGGATGGTACATCCTCATGGGCATCGCCAGCCTCATCGCCGCCTACGGCACCGGTTGCATCCTGTACCTGATCAGCAAGGGTATCGGCGCCTGGGGCCTCAACAAGACCGTGGACTGGGCCTGGGACATCACCAACTTCGTGTGGTGGGTGGGCATCGGTCATGCCGGCACTCTGATCAGTGCTGTACTGTTGCTGTTCCGCCAGAAGTGGCGCATGGCCATCAACCGTTCGGCCGAGGCGATGACCATCTTCGCCGTGATCATGGCGGCCACCTTCCCCGGCATCCACATGGGCCGCATCTGGATGAGCTACTGGGTGCTGCCGCTGCCCAACCAGTTCGGCAGCCTCTGGGTGAACTTCAACTCGCCCCTGTTGTGGGACGTGTTCGCGATCAGTACCTACTTCAGCGTATCGTTGGTGTTCTGGTACATCGGCCTGATCCCCGACTTCGCCACCATCCGCGACAAAGTGGCCAAGCCAGGCATGAAGAAGGTGTATGGGATCCTCAGCTTCGGCTGGACCGGTAATGCAAAGGCCTGGACCCGTTTCGAGGAAGTGAGCCTGGTGCTCGCCGGCATCGCCACCCCGCTGGTGTTCTCGGTTCACTCCGTGGTGAGCTTCGACTTCGCCACCTCAGTGATCCCCGGTTGGCACACCACCATTTTCCCGCCCTACTTCGTGAGCGGTGCCGTGTTCAGCGGCTTCGCCATGGTGCAGACCCTGCTGCTGATCCTGCGCAAGGTGATGCACCTGGAGGCCTACATCACCCGCAAGCACGTGGAGTACATGAACATCGTGATCATCGTCACGGGTTCCATTGTGGGCGTGGCCTACATCACCGAGCTCTTCATCAGCTGGTACAGCGGTGTGGAATATGAGAGCTACGCCTTCATCAACCGTGCCACGGGACCCTACTGGTGGGCCTACTGGAGCATGATGACCTGCAACGTGATCAGCCCGCAGCTGTTCTGGTTCAAGAAGCTGCGCACCAACCTGGCGTTCACCTTCTTCATGAGCATCATCGTGAACATCGGTATGTGGTTCGAGCGCTTCGTGATCATTGTGACCAGCCTGCACCGCGACTACCTGCCCAGCAGCTGGAGCATGTTCCACCCCACCTGGGTCGACGTGGGCGTGTTCCTCGGCACCATCGGCATCTTCTTCACGCTTTACCTGCTCTTCGCCCGCTACTTCCCGGTGCTGGCCTTGAACGAGGTGAAGTCCATCCTGAAAGTGAGCGGCGAGAGCTACAAGAAGGAAGCCGCCCATCATCATCACCACTGAGCGACATGGCGAACAAGGTCATTTACGCGGTCTACGAGGACCCCGAGCAGTTGAAGGACGGCGCGCGAAAGCTGGTGTCCAATGGCATTCGAGTGAAGGATGTGTATTCGCCCTTCCCCGTGCACGGCCTCGACCCCATCATCGGGGTGAAGCGCACCCGCCTGGCCATCGCGGCCTTCATGTTCGGCATCACCGGCACCTGCCTGGCGCTGTTGGGCATCTGGTACTTCAACATCTTCGACTGGCCGATGAACATCGGTGGCAAGCCCAGCCAGGCGCTTTACAAGAACCTGCCGGCCTTCATCCCCGTGACCTTCGAGTTCACGGTGTTGTGCGCCGCCCATGGCATGTCGATCACCTACCTGATCCGCAACAAGACCCTGCCCGGCATGCCGGCCCGCAACCCGGACCCGCGCAGCACGGACGATAAGTTCATCATCGAGGTACGCACCGCAGATAACCACGGACACAGCGCCGAGGCCATCAGCGGCCTGTTGCGCACCACCCCGGTGTTCGAGATCAACGAACGCCAGTACTGAGCCATGAGCAAGCGTATGCACAAGACCGCTCCCGCATTCGGCACCCTCGCCGCCACGGTGCTCCTGTTGGCCTCCTGCGGTGGTGACCCCCAGAGCCCCGGCGTTGAATACATGCCGGACATGTACCGCAGCCCGGCCGTTGAGGCGTATGTGGATTTCGGACAAGACCCCTACCACTACGGCGCCGACGTGGCCAAGGCCCAACGCGAGCGCCAGAGCGCCCGCCTGCCGGCCGAAGGGACGATCCCCTTCAGCAGCGATGCTTCCAAGGCACAGTTCAACATGCCCTATGCCTACCCGAACACGGTGGAAGGTTATGAGGCTGCCGGCTTGAACCTGAAGAACCCCATTGCCATGACCGAGGCCACCGTGGAGCAGGGCAAGGTGATCTACACCAAGTTCTGCCAGCACTGCCACGGCGTGAAGGGCGAAGGCGATGGCCCCGTAGTGAACAACGGCAATTATCCGCCCCCGCCCAGCTACACAGGCCCCCTGAAGGACCTGCCCGAGGGCAAGGTCTTCCACAGCCTGGTGTATGGTAAGAACGTGGCCATGGGTTCACATGCCTCACAGCTCAACAAGGAGGAGCGCTGGCTGGTGGCCATTTACGTGAAGTACCTGCAGAACGGCGGCGCGATGACCGGTGCAACCACCGCCGTGACCACGGACAGCACTTCGGCCGCACTTTGATCCCACGACGCTAACGGAAAAGCAGCGATGAATTTCAGCTTCAGCAATCGGGCCCCCAAGATCCTCATGGGTGTGATGGCGTTGGGTGCCGTGGCCACAGTGGTCGGCATCATGGGCGACCACACCGACCACCACCAACGTACGTGGGCCAGCCTGCTCGTGAACGGGTTCTTCTTCCTGGGCATCACCTTGGGAGCCCTGTTCTTCTACTCCCTGCAGAACGCCACCGAGACCGCGTGGAGCGTGTTGGTGAAGCGTGTGTTCGAGGGCATCATGGGTTTCCTGCCCATTGGTGCTATCGTGATGGTGATCGTGCTCGCGGCCGGTACCTTCCATCTCCACCACATCTATCATTGGATGGACCACAGCCTGTACCATGAGTTCATGATCGGTGAGGGTGATTCGGCCAAGTATGTGGATGAGATGACCGAAGGGGCCGTGGCCAATCCGAACTTCGATAGCATCATGGCCGGTAAAAAGGCCTTCCTGAACCAAGGCTTCTTCTGGGCACGTACGCTGGTTTATCTGGCCGTGTTCTGGTTCTTCGCCACATGGTTCCGCAAGCAGAGCCTGGCCATGGACCAAATGACCGGCAATTCGCTGGTGACGCGCCACCTGCTCACGTACCGCCGCAGTGCCCTCTTCCTGGTGTTCTTCGCGGTGTTCAGCAGCACGCTGGCGTGGGACTGGCTGATGAGCATTGATGCACACTGGTTCAGTACCCTTTATGGCTGGTACGTGTTCAGTGGCATGTGGGTGAGCGCGATGATCACCGCCGTGATCATGGTGTTGTACCTGAAGCGCAAAGGCTACCTGCCCCAGGTGAACAACAGCCACATTCACGACATGGGCAAGTGGGTGTTCGCCGTGAGCTTCCTGTGGAGCTACCTGTACTTCAGCCAGTTCATGCTGATCTGGTACAGCAACATTCCCGAGGAGGTCACCTACTTCCAATCACGCATCAATGAGCATCCCGCACTGTTGTGGGGCACCTTCTTCATCAACTTCGCAATCCCCATGGTGTTGCTGATGAGCCGCGATGCCAAGCGCAACCCCCGTTTCCTGATCGGTGTGGGCTCGGTGATCTTCATCGGTCACTGGTTGGATGTGAACATGATGGTGATGCCTGGCGCACTGGGCCACCACTTCCACGGCATCGGTCTGTTGGAGGTGGGCATGTTCGTCACCTTCCTGGGCTTGTTCATCTACACCGTACTGAGCACGCTCACCAAGGCGCCGCTCACCCCGGTGAACCACCCTTACCTGGAGGAAAGCGTACACCACCAGATCTGAACGTAGAACAACCGCACCCTTTAGGGGGTTGATATATCGAGCGAACGATGACGAAGTTGTTGATCCTGATCGTGGTGGTGCTGGGTATCCTGGCCATCGCGCAATTGGCCCGGGTCTATGAGCTAACGGCACGGCTCCGTGGCAAGCGGGAGGAGGATATCTCCGCCGCCGACAACCGGATGAACGCCCTCTTGATGTGGCTGTTCCCGGTGGCCTACTTCGGTTTCTTCATCTGGCTGGTGGCCGCATATGGCGACAAGATGTTGCCGCTGGCCGCCAGTGAACATGGCGTAGAGACGGACTGGTTGTTGAACTTCAACTGGATCATCTTGATCATTGCCTTCGTGATAACGAATGTGCTCCTGTTCTATTTCGCCGGTAAATACGTGTTCAGCAAGGACCGTCGCGCGGCGTGGTACCCGCACAACAACAAGCTGGAACTGATCTGGACCGTGATCCCTGCCGCTGTGCTTGCGGTGATCATCATTTATGGCCTCAATACCTGGAACAACATCACCGGACCCGCTTCGCCTGATGCGGTGGTGGTGGAACTGTATGCCAAGCAGTTCGACTGGACGGCCCGTTACCCAGGCGCCGACGGTGCATTGGGTGCTTCCGACTTCCGACTGATCAATGGCACGAACCCACTGGGCATCGTGACCCCCGAAAGTGTGAAGCTCCGCTTGGAGGAGATGGACGCCGAGATCGCCGAGATGGACAGCGTGCTCGCGCACAGCGTACTGCCCGATACAAAAGCCGCTGAGCTGAAGGCCCGCTTGGAGCGCAGCCGTCGTCAGCAGGCCCGTGTGGTGAACCTTCGTACGGTGATGGAGCAGGACATCAAGGAGAAGGGCGAGGCCAGTGTGTACCTGCGCGGTGCAGATGATATCGTGACCAAGGAGTTCCACCTGCCGGTGCACAAAGAGGTCAAGTTGGTGATCCGTTCGCGCGACATCATTCACAGCGCCTACATCCCGCACCTTCGTGCCCAGATGAACGCTGTGCCGGGCATGACCACCACCTTCAAGATGGTGCCCACGATCACCACGGACAGCATGCGCACAGCGGTGGTGATGGACGACACCTTCGACTTCGTGCTGCTGTGCAATAAGATCTGCGGCGCCAGCCACTACAACATGCAGATGCCCCTCACAGTGACCACTGCCGATGAGTATTCCGCCTGGATGGCCGAGCAAATGAAAAAACCGTTCCAGGCACCTCCCGCACCGGCCGAAGTGCCTGCCGCCACGGTACCTGCGGACAGCACCACTGCGGTGCCCGCCAACGCTCAGGCCGCTGTCAAGACCAACTGAACTGAAAGGAAGCACGATCATGGGTGCCACCATCGCACATACGGACGGACACGCGCACGCCGCGCATCATCATCACGAGGAGAGCTTCATCTCGAAGTACATCTTCTCGCACGATCACAAGATGATCAGCAAGCAGTTCCTGATCACGGCGATCGTGATGGCATGGGTCGCTGTGATCATGTCGCTGATCTTCCGCCTTCAACTGGCCTGGCCGGGTGAGGGCTTTGCGTTCACGAACTTCTTCCTCGGCGACAAGTGGGCACCCGGAGGTGTGCTCGACCCGAACATGTACCTGGCGTTGGTCACGATCCACGGCACCATCATGGTGTTCTTCGTGCTCACCGGTGGTCTGTCCGGCACGTTCGCCAACCTGCTCATCCCCTTGCAGGTGGGTGCCCGCGACATGGCGTCGGGCTTCCTGAACATGCTGAGCTACTGGTTCTTCTTCCTGAGCAGCGTCATCATGCTCGCCTCGCTTTTCGTGGAAGGCGGTCCTGCTTCCGCTGGTTGGACGATCTACCCGCCGTTGAGCGTGCTGCCTCAGTCGATCCCTGGATCGGGTGCTGGTATGACGCTCTGGTTGGTGAGCATGACGCTCTTCATCGCCAGTTCGCTGATCGGCGGCCTCAACTATGTGGCCACCATTCTGAACCTGCGTACCAAGGGTATGAAGATGACCCGCCTGCCGCTAACCATGTGGGCGCTCTTCATCACTGCTGTGCTGGGTATCCTCAGCTTCCCCGTACTGCTCAGCGCAGCGCTGCTGTTGCTGATGGACCGCAGCATGGGCACCAGCTTCTACTTGAGCGACATCCACATTGCTGGTGAGGCCTTGGAACAGACCGGCGGAAGCCCCGTGCTCTTCCAGCACTTGTTCTGGTTCCTCGGTCACCCGGAGGTGTACATCGTATTGTTGCCTGCTCTGGGCATCACGTCGGAGATCATCGCCACCAACGCACGCAAGGCCATCTTCGGCTACCGCGCCATGATCGGGTCCATCCTCGCGATCGGCTTCCTCAGCTTCATCGTGTGGGGTCACCACATGTTCGTTACCGGCATGAACCCCTTCCTGGGAAGCGTGTTCGTGTTCACCACCCTGCTCATCGCCATCCCCAGTGCGGTAAAGGTGTTCAACTACATCACCACGCTGTGGCGCGGTAACATCATCTTCACTCCGGCCATGCTGTTCAGCATCGGTCTGGTGGCCACCTTCATCGCCGGTGGTCTCACGGGTATCATCCTCGCCGATAGCGCGCTGGATATCAATGTGCACGACACCTACTTCGTGGTGGCGCACTTCCACATCGTGATGGGCATGAGCGCCATCTTCGGCATGTTCGCCGGTATCTACCACTGGTTCCCGAAGATGTACGGCAAGATGATGAACACGAAGCTGGGCTATGCGCACTTCTGGATCACCTTCGTTTGTGCCTTCGGTGTGTTCTTCCCCATGCACTTCATCGGTCTGGCCGGTGCTCCCCGTCGCTACTACAGTTACAGCGAGTTCCCCATGTTCAATGGCGTGGTCGACCTGAACGTGCTGGTAACGGTGTTCGCCATCATCGGTGCGTTGGCGCAGGTGATCTTCACCTACAACTTCTTCTACAGCATCAAGCGTGGCCCCAAGGCCGTGCAGAACCCGTGGAAGAGCAACACGCTGGAGTGGACCACCCCGGTGGAGCACATCCATGGCAACTGGCCCGGCCCGCTGCCCGTGGTGCACCGCTGGCCATACGACTACAGCAAGCCTGGCAAGGCCGAGGACTGGGTCAGCCAGATCACTCCGCTGGAGCACGACGAGGAGGAGCATTGATCCGATCCTGGAGACCCACTTGGGAATGTCCGCATCTTTGGGTGCGGACATTCCTTTTTCAGCCCACGTGAAGCGCGCACTGCTCCTGCTGTTCCTTGCCTGTTGCTTCGCTGCACAGACGCGGGCGCAATTGTTGGACAGCATCACGCTGTTCACCCAGGAGCGGCCCCGCTTGGTGGGCAAGCTCGATATACGAGGCTCGTTCGTGGACAACCGGAACGTGCGGCTGATGGGCGTGAAGCTCGGAATGGAGCACGCTGGCCGTTTCCAATACGGCATTGGCTACACCTTCCTCTATACGCCCGTCTCACGCACCGAAGTAGTGGAAGGCGTGGGTCCCACCACCTTGCGTTTGCGCGTGGGCTATATCTCGCCATACGTGGACTACGCCTTCTACCGGCGGGGACGCTGGGAGGTACGCATACCCGTGCAGATCGGTATCGGCGCTGCTTCCACAGCATACACGAATGCCGGCGGGGAGCGGGTGAATTACCAGCGCACGGGCCTGCTGCTCTACGAGCCGGCCATGTACGTTCAGTACCGTTTCTGGCGCTATCTCGGGGTGGGAGGAGGCTGGGGCTTCCGGTTGGTCTGGCAGACCGGTGACCGTATAGGCGAGAACCTGAGCGCACCCATCTACGCCTTTGGATTGCGCGTATTCCTCGGCGACATCTGGCGCGATCTGCAAGGCGAGGGAGAATAGCTGCGGGCGGACCTATTTTTACAGCGAACAGGAACGGCCACGCGGCCGGAATGACCGAACATGGCCGAAGCGTTCGACGTCCGCAATGAACAGCGCTCCGCCTCCGACAAGGAGTTGGAGCAGACCCT
Organism: Flavobacteriales bacterium; assembly: GCA_016788295.1. GTDB lineage: Bacteria > Bacteroidota > Bacteroidia > Flavobacteriales_F > PHOS-HE28 > PHOS-HE28. The sequence continues at coordinate 27,400 of JAEUSY010000002.1, read as the reverse complement.
GCGCCCGAAACAGTTCGGCGAGTTCACGGGACAGAAGGCCGTTACCGACAACCTGAAAGTGTTCGTGCAGGCCGCCAAACAACGTGGTGAGGCTCTGGACCACGTGCTCCTGCATGGCCCGCCCGGACTGGGCAAGACCACGCTGGCCAACATCATCGCCGCCGAGATGGGCGTGGGCATCCGCATCACCAGTGGACCCGTGCTCGATAAACCCGCCGACCTGGCCGGCCTGCTCACCAACCTGGAGCCGCACGATGTGCTCTTCATCGACGAGATCCACCGCCTTACCCCGGTGATCGAGGAGTACCTCTACAGCGCCATGGAGGACTACCGCATCGACCTGGTGATCGATGCGGGACCCAACGCGCGCACGGTCCAGATCGCGCTGAACCCGTTCACACTGGTGGGTGCCACCACGCGCAGCGGCCTGCTCACGGCGCCGTTGCGTGCGCGCTTCGGGATCAACAGTCGCCTCGACTATTACGACAGCGCAACGCTCAAGGGCATCATCAAGCGAAGTGCGGGCCTGTTGAACGTGCCCATCATCGACGAGGCGGCCGACGAGATCGCGCGCCGCAGCCGGGGCACACCGCGTATCGCCAACGCCCTGCTTCGCCGTGTGCGCGACTTCGCACAGATCCAGGGCGATGGCACCATACAGCTGCCCATCGCACAGCACGCGTTGAAAGCCCTGAACGTGGATGCGCATGGGCTCGATGAAATGGACAACCGCATCCTCGGTGCCATCATTGACAAGTTCAGTGGCGGACCTGTTGGCTTGAACACCGTGGCCACTGCGGTTGGAGAGGAGGCAGGGACCATCGAGGAGGTGTACGAACCCTTCCTGATCATGGAAGGCTACCTGCAGCGCACGCCTCGCGGGCGACTTGCCACCGAGCGTGCCTACCGCCACCTGGGCCGCGTACCCAGTGTGAAGCCAGGGAGCTTGTTCGAGTGAGCCGATCGCATCCGTTCTGTCGTAATTGAGCAATGGAATGAAGAGGACCCTGCAGATCGTGTTCGGTACCGGCGTGGTGATCGGTGTTCTGAACATGGTCGTTGGCTGGGCCGTGACTTTTGGACTGATATCATGGAGTGGTGAACTCCCATGGTTTGGCGTGCAGGGTGTGCAGTGTCACGAAGGGCACGTGTATGTGGGGCTCGAGTATTTCTCTTCGGTACTGGTGTATAATGAGCAGGGAGTACATGTCAGGACCATACCGGTGCCTACGCACGGCAAACCCTATCTGTTCTCGGTACAAGATGATGGAAGCGTTCATGCAAGCCTGAGCCACGCACCCCGATACAGAGCAGGGGACTACCGAATTGGAACAGAACGGCTTGAACGATATCTGGAGTTTCATTGCGGAGAGAAAGACCCTCGAACGCTACGGCAGTCTGTGCTCTGGCTGTTGGTCGCTGGGCCACTACCCGGAGGCCTTTTGGGGTTTTTCAGCATCTTGGGCCTGCTCGTAACCACCCCGAACTTGCTTGTCTTCCTGTTCGAACGTTCCAAGTAAAAGGATCGGTCCACTGCAGTTGGAGGTCGATGCTATCAAATGATAGCATCACGCGCCCCTAACTTCCCGCCATGTCCGACCCCCGCCAACGCGCGGCCCTCATCAAGGCCAAGGCCCACGAGCTGGGCTTTCTGGCCTGTGGCGTGGCGCGCGCCGGGTTCCTGGAAAAGGAAGCGCCGCGACTTGAACAGTGGCTGCGCCAAGGGAGGCAGGGCACCATGGGCTACATGGAGCGCAACTTCGATCTGCGATTGGACCCCACCAAGCTGGTGCCCGGTGCCAAGAGCGTGATCAGCCTGGCCTACAACTACTTCACGCCGACACTGCAAACAGATCCCGATGCACCGAAGCTGAGCACCTATGCCTACGGCCGTGATTACCACAAGGTGGTGAAAAAGCGCCTGAAGCCCTTGATGGCCTTCATGGAGGAACAATTCGGCCAGGTGGACATGAGAGCCTTTGTGGACAGCGCGCCGGTGCTGGAAAAGGCCTGGGCCGAACGCGCAGGCATCGGTTGGCGAGGGAAGCACACCAACGTGATCCGCCAGGGCACAGGCTCCTTCTTCTTTTTGTGTGAGCTGATCACCGACCTGGAACTTGAGCCCGATGCGCCTGCCACGGACCATTGTGGCACCTGCAGGCGATGCATCGATGCATGTCCGACCGATGCCATCACCCCGTACGGCGTTGATGGGAGCCGTTGCATCAGCTACCTCACCATCGAACTGAAGGAGGCCATTCCGCCGGAGTTCGCGGAACGCATGGCCGGGTGGACCTTCGGGTGCGACATCTGCCAGCAGGTATGCCCATGGAACCGGTTCAGCACACCGCACCAGGAGCCCGAGTTCGTGCCGAAGGCGGAGCTGATGGGCCTTTCAGCGGATGAATGGCACGGGATGACCGAGGTGGTCTTCGATCGCTTGTTCGAGGGCAGTGCTGTGAAGCGAACCAAGTACACGGGTCTTCGGCGCAACCTGGACTTCCTTCGGGGAACGCCCGGGCCGGCAGCGGAGTGACCTCAGCTGCGCATGGTGGTCTGGAACACCTCAATGATCACGTCCTTGTAGACATGACCGAAGGTGGCGAGGCACCACGCCTTCAGCACCAATTGGTCGCGTTGGCCCAACCAATGGCGGGCCTTGATCAGTTCCTTGGTAAAAAGTCGACGGTCAAAGCTGACCTTTTGGAGCACCTGTTTGCTGAGCTCCATCATCTTCCTTCCCTGGTCCATCATCACGGTTCCAACTAAAGAGAGGTTGAAGGTAATATCCGCTACTGGCCTTGGTCAATGCCGAACGGGTGCAGGTTATCCACGATCGGTAAGTCCCGAGGTCCAAAGTAAACGCCACCGATACCGGATCGGTACGCGGGTGTGATGGAAGGTGCGGTTCAGGGATGGAGGTGCTTCTCCACCACCTGCATCACCTCGTAGGTGGCCGTGTTGTACAGGTAGGCAACCAGCACCATGTGATCGGCGTTCCAGCCGCTGTTCAGCGTGTAGGTCGGCATGGTGAACTCCAGCGTGTCGCCTACCGCCTCGGTACCGGCAAGCGCCAGCTCGCCCCAAGTGCCGTTCATGGTGCCGCGGAGCACGTGGCGGTGTACATAGTTCTCGATCTCCGAGGGGGTGGAATTGGCATCGGACTGCCAGCCGACAATGCTGTCCTCCACCAGGTAGACCACCAGGGTGTGTTCGGCGTTGGCGAGGTCCTTGGCCACGCTCACTTTCACCTTTGCGTTCACCTGCCCATTGCTGGTGTTGTGGTCAAGCTGCGAGAACCAGAGGTCCATCAATGCTTCCTGGCCAAGCAGGTCGTTCACCGCTGCTTCCCAGGCATCGCGGCCGAGCATGATCGACCCATTGAACGGTTTGCGGCTCACCATGCCTTTCGGAAGGCCACTACCTACAGGCCATTGGGTGATGTAGGTGGTGCCGGCCGTGGTGCGGAAGTCATTGTCGTAGTAGCCATCACCCAATGGTGGCACCGGGGCGGCGAAGAAGTCGGTGACGTGCAAGCCGACTACGACCAGGTCCTCGCCAATGGCCGGGTCGTCCTTGAGCTGTTGGGCGATGGTGGCGGCTTCGGGGCAATAGATGCACCGGTGGCCGGTAAAGTCCTCCAACAGGATCCGGCGGCGAACACCTTCCACGGGAGGAGGTCCGCCACCGTTGTCGCTGGGGCCATAAGGGTCTTCAACAATGTCGCAGCCTGCCAATAGGGCCGCAATGCCGAGCACCAGTATTGAAAGCGGTTTCATGGACATCAGAACGTGCTGGTGATGGAGAGGGAGAGACCGTTGGAGGCAGGTACCTGGCGGCATACACCACCCACGCAGAAGATACCCGCGCGCTGGCGGCCGTAGTTCATTTGGAACCGGTTGCCACCACGGATATAACCCACCGATCCGATGGGATAGTGCAGGCGGTCAGGGCTGGTGTCGCCTACACCGTAGTAATGGAACTCGTTGCCCATGGTCACGTAGTTGAACTGGTCCATGGCGGCCAGGAACCAGTGTGGGCTGAAGGTGAGCTCGGCCAAAGCCGTGGCCCAATTGCCCTGGTCCTGTGCCGTGCGCAGGTGTTGTACCTCAAAGCGCAACGAGGTCTTGTCATTGAAGTTGTGCAGGCCTTCAAGGATCACCATGTCGGCATACACCTTGGGCTTGCCGGGCTTGCCTTGGATAATGTCGATATCGTACACCAGGTTGAGGTAAGTGAGGGCCAGTTCCCAGGTCTCGCTCACTTTTTTCCGCAGTTCCAAATTGAAGTCGGAGAAGTACATGCGGTCGCCGGGCACGAACATTTTGCTCGTATACCCAAGTCGTCGCGTGGTGTCGTCGGCCACGCCGAGATCGGTGGTGTCCAACGCGTAGGCCACCGAGTAGTTCACCGCCACCTTGGTGCCGTACTTGCCGCCGAGCTTACTGCCTTTCTTGAACTTGTAGAACAGCTCTCCCTGCCCGGAGACCTCGCCATTGGGCTGGGTGGCATAGGGGTAGAGCGTTGCGGGCAGGTTGTAGGTGTGCTGCTTGGTGAGCGGCGGAAGGAAGTTGATGTTGAGGTCGAAGGGCGAAGGCGAGGTACGATCGCTCTGGTAGAACATGTTGTCGAACGAGTGTGCGCCCACCGAGGCCCCAAGGCCTTTCACGGAATAGGTGGCGTTCACCATCATGGCCTGTCCGGGCTTGTAGATGAAGCCGTTGCGACTGTTGGGGTCGTTGATCTTGTAGGCGTACTCCGTGTAGAAGTCCCACTTGGGTGAGGTATAGTGCAAGCGGGCGGCCCACGTGCCCACGTTCTCGGGCAGCACCAACTGGCTGCTCTGGTCGGCCTGGTACTTGCTCACGAAACTGGCGCCCAGGATCAGGTTGCCTGCGCCGGTCCATGCACTGTCAAGCAGTTCATTGAAGCTCACTTCCGCATCGGCACCGCGTACAATGCCCACACCTTTGGTGAATCCGTTGTCGAAACCGAAACGTTGCTGGCCCACCACGCCTTTGAGATAAACCCCGCGGTGAGGCTTGTAGCGCACGCGGAACCCGTCCATGGCGTTGTCCACGCCCAGATAGCGCTCCTCGTAGGCCCTGAACACCATGCCTTGGCCGAACTGATCGAAGAAGTTCCCGAAGGTGACCTCCAGATCGGACATGGTGTATTTGATGTACCGGTAACCGAGCCCGGTGCCCTTGTAGGGTTGCCCCGCCGGATATCCGGCCAGGGGCGGCTCATAGCTCTCGAAGCGGATACCGGCCTCGAAGTTCTTGTTGGTATAGATCAGGTTGGTCCATGCATTGGCGGCGAAGCGCTGAGGTGGCATTACCGCCCCGATCACGGAGTCCTGTAGATAATACTGTGCGTCCGTACTGAAATTGCCATGCAGGCTACCGCCGTCCTGGGCGTGCAGTGTGGCGAAGGTGGCGCCTACGGACAGGCAGGTGGCCAGTAGGCGGCCAAGGGTAGGATGTTGCATCACTTCTTGCCCACGAGCTCGAGCACCTTGCGGAACAGTTCGTTCTCGTCGCCGGGCTCATAGTTGTTGTGCTGCCACACGATCTCTCCATTGCCGTTCAGCAGGAAGGTGTGCGGCACGTTGTTCACGTTCAAGGCGCGCTTCAGGTCGCCGTTGGGGTCCAGGTACACTTCGTAGTCCCAGTCCTGCCCGCTCACGTAAGGCTTTACGCGGTTCATGCTCCGGGCATCATCAATGCTCACAGCGACCAGTTTCACGCCGGTCTGTTTTTGCCAGTCAGCGTATTTCTCGGCAATGGCGTTCAGCTCCTTTTTGCACGGTGCGCACCAGGTAGCCCAGAAGTTGATGATCATGGGCTTGCCGTTGTTGCTCAATGTCTTGGTGTCCACCTTCTTGCCCTCGGGTGTCTGCACGATCACACTGGGCAGTTTGGTGGGGGTCTGTGCGACCGCGAACTGGGCAACAAGGAAGAAGGAGAGGAGGAGCGTGAAATGTTTCATGTGAGGTAGTGTGGAAGGTGCCAAATCGAAAGGTCAGCGATCGCGATGCAACTATCGCACCGGATCGCTGACCTTTCGTTCAGGGCATCAAAAGGGCGATGACTTATTTCGTGAGGGTCACCTTGCGGGTGGCGCGGAGGCCGCCAGCGCTGATGTTCACGAAGTAGATGCCTTCGCTCAGGCTGCTGATGTCGAGGGTCTCGCGCTGCAGGCCGTTGCCGGTGCTACGGGTGGTGTTCACCACACGTTCGCCCACCATGTTGAACACTTCAACCTGTGCGGTCTCACCAGCTGGCAGTTCGTAATCAACGTACAGGATACCGTTGGTGGGGTTGGGGAACACACGGGTGGTGCGGTCCAGCTCGTTCTCGGCCACGCCTACCACTACCTCTGCCGTAGCGGCCTGCAGTACCTCCTTGGTGGTGCTGTTCTGCACGAAGGCCACCAGGGTGAGGCCATCGATGTTGTTGCCCCACATGTTGTAATTGCCTTGGGCAGGGCTGCCGAGGTTGAAGGTGTAGGTCTGGGTGATGGTCTGGGTGGAGCCAGCGGTGAGCGTGGTCAGGTTGTTGCCATTGCCGTTGGGCATCATCTTGCGCATGGCGTAGTGGAATTCATCCTGGCTGGTGGTGGAGGCAGGGTAGCTGTAGTAATCCTCCGTTGCGGCAATGTGCAGCTTGTAGGTTCCGGTGAAGTCCGCGTAAGGCGTGACGTTCACCGTAACGGTCACTTGATTACCGTTGGTCACGTAGGACAAGTTCATGTCCACAAAGGCCGGTACTGCGACGCCCGCATTAATGGCCGCTGAGGTCCCGGCGGCCAAGGGCGCACCATCCTGAAAGGTATCAGGAATTCCGGTGACCCCGTAATAGCCACGACGCGTGTTGCCGTCGGGGTTGTAGCTGGGGTCGTTGCCAGGAGGGGGCCAATTCATTTGGTATTTGATGGCAGACACATTGGAGCCATTGGCGTTCGTGTTCAGCGAGTTCAACAGGGGGTCGAAGGTTACGTTGAAGCTGGCGCAGGGGGCGCAGGTGGAGCTGGTGAACTCCTCGATCAGCGATTTGCGCTGTACGCTCTGCGTGGCCACGTTCACGGCCTTGGTCACCATGTCGTTCACGGTGTTGCCATCGGTGGCGCCATTCAGGTTGCTGGCCCACACTTCGATGGTGTGTGCACCTGCGGTGGCGTTCCAGGGCGTGCCGTGGCTATAGTTGTAGGTAGCACCCACGGCCACGTTGGCAGTAACCGGTTGCGACACCGTGGCACCACCGTCCACGCGGTAGTTCAGTGTGAGGGAAGTGATTGGCGTCGTACCAAAGTTACGCATGGTCCCTGCGATGGTCTGGTTGCCCTGGGCCACCACATTGGCCAGGTTGATCGTTAGGCCGGCCATGTCCAAGGCCGCTTGTGCGCCGGTCTGGAAATATGTGGTCACGGCATTGGTGAATTCTCCACCACTTACAACAGAATTTCCTCCGGCAGTCACCGAGAAAGTACCATTGCCGTATTGGCAGCACATACCATCGCCGTAGGAATCGTTAATTGTAAAAATGCAAACAGAGCCATCGGTTACACAAACGGAAACAGGTGTTTGGGGATATGCGCCGTTTGCTGTTGCCAGAGTGTAAGGCCCGCCTTGTGCATGAACCGGTGTGCCGCCAGGACCCGTAAGAGACCAAGTGGTTTCATCGCCATAACGGTCAGTGGTTATAGCAACAGTGACTTGCGTTTGGCCAGTGGGGCACTGCGCGAGGGCGGTGTTGCCCAAGGCCAGCAAGCCGAGTACTGGCAGGAGTAAGGACTTCTTCATTCGATCGGGGTTTGTTGTTTTCGCGTCAACTGATCCGCCGATCACAATGCAGTGCAAGTACAGCCCTGTGATCGACGCTGACGAAAGTAGGGCCATAGCCGTTCGATGCAACGTTGTTGTGCGTTCCGGCTTGGGATCCTATCTGCCAATGAGAGGTTTGCGTGCGACACCCTTTTCATGCCACTACTATGTATATTTGTACAGTTAGCCATATCAAGGCGCTGACTACACATGATAATGAAACGCTACACGCTACTTGCGGTCTCCATGGGCGCCATGTTCTCGGCATTCGCAGTCGATCTGGTCACGTTGAACTACGGCAACAACGTGGTCAACGGACAGACCCTTGCCATTGTGGGCACGGAAAGCACGTTCGAGTTGGAAGCCAGCTTATCCGTTACGTTGAACGGTTCCGCACAGCGCACGTTGAAGGTGAAGCGCTATGAGGTGCTGCCCGTTACCGGCACCCAGAACACCTTCTGCTGGGGCGAGTGCTACCTGCCCGTGGATGCGAACGCGCGCCCGACCTGGGTTTCAGACCTGTCGGAGACCTTGCAGCCCGGTGTGCTCTTCAACGGTTTCCATGCCTACTACTACCCCACGGGCACGGCCGAAATGACCAAGTTCCGCTATGTGTGGTTCGCCATGGACAACCCGTCGGACACGGCCTATGTGGACATCATTTTCGATACGCGTGCGAACGCGGTAGGCCAGCAGGAACTGGCCGCCACCAGCACGAGCTTGGAGGTGTTCCCGAACCCCGCAACGGGCTCGAACCTGACGCTGCGTTTCAACGGTGTGCCCGCCAATGGACAGGTAAGCTGGACGCTGCACAACGCCCTGGGTGCCATTGAGCGCCAAGGCAGCCTGCGCAATGGCCAAGGCGATGTGGTATTGTCCTTGGACGGTCTCGCTGCTGGTGTGTACTTCGCCAGCGTGGTGCAAGGCGGTCGTGCTGTGGCCACCAAGCGGGTGGTCATCAGTCGTTAAGGCAACGGTTTTCCCGTTACCAAGTGTTCGGCCAGCAAGGGTATGCCCTCGCTGGCCGAACGCATTATGTGCGTTACCCGTCGGCCTTCGATCCGGACCGGGGCCGGGTCCACCAGATAGATCGGACAATGCGCGGGAGCAGCATGCACCAGTCCTGCGGCGGGATACACTTGCAGCGACGTGCCCACCACGATCAGCACGTCCGCTTGGTGGACGAGGGATACCGCGAGGGGCATCAGGGGGACCTCCTCGCCGAACCACACGATGTGGGGTCGAAGTTGGGATCCCAGTGGACAATGATCCCCCGGTCGCAGTGATGGGCCGTTGAGTTGGACCACCAACGTGGGATCGGCCGTGCTCCGGGCCTTCAGGATCTCCCCATGCAGGTGCAGCACCCGGGTGCTACCCGCCCGCTCGTGCAGGTCATCGATGTTCTGGGTCACCACGTCCACGCGGAAGTGGGCCTCCAGATCGGCCAGTACGGCATGTGCCGCATTGGGCTGTGCATGAAGCACTTGGGCACGCCGCAGATCGTAGAAATGCAGCACCAGCCCCGGGTCGCGTGCCCAAGCGCCCGGTGTGGCCACCTCCTCGATCCGGTATTCCTCCCACAGCCCATCGCTGTCGCGGAAGGTGCGCAGGCCGCTCTCGGCGCTTACACCAGCACCGCTCAGCACCACCAAATGCTTGCGTTCCATGGCCACAAAGTAGGTGTGTCGGGCGGTGGATCGGCCATGGTGCCGGTTCCGTTGCTTCCCTTATTTTCGTGCCCTTCGCAAAAAGCCCGTCGCCCATAAGGCTACTTTACCCCCTTCGGAACAGACTATTTCAGCGGAAAGGGACAGGATGATCGACAGCCTGAGCGGGGAGCTATTGGAGCGCGGACAGGACCACGTAGTGGTGGACTGTTCCGGTGTGGGCTATCTGGTGCAATTGCCACAGAGCGCCATTGAACGACTGCCTGCGCAAGGCCGGGTCCGTTTGTTGGTGCACTACTCTGTGTCGGTGGATGTGCGATCGGGCTCCAGCGAGCACCGCCTGTTCGGTTTTCAGCATGCCGATGAGCGCAGGCTTTTCCGGCAATTGATCGAAGTGCAGGGTGTGAGCGCCACACTGGGGCTGGTGATCATGGGGCAGCGCAGTCCTCAGGACATCCACACGGCCATCCTCACGGGCGATGAGTCGGTGCTGAAAGGCATCAAGGGCATCGGGCCCAAACTGGCGCAGCGCATCATCACCGATCTGCAAGGCAAGTTGGCCGGTACGGCGCTGCCTTCCACGGGCCCGGCCATCGCGGGGGGCAATACGCTGAAGGCTGAGGCGTTATCGGCACTGGTCTCCCTGGGCCTGGACCGCATGAAGGCGGAACGGGCGCTGCATGCCGTGATGCAGGAACATGGTGCCCAACAACCCCGCCTCGAAGAACTCATCCGTCTCACCCTCAAGAACCTGTGACCCCGGTGACGACGGTATTCCACGTGATCCAGCAGGCATTGCCGAGGTTCGGCATGGCCATGCTGCGTATGTGGCCGTTACTGATCCTGGGCCTGGTGTGCTCGGCAGAGGCCAGCGGAGCCCTGTTCGCATTGGAATACATGCAGGTCGACAGCCCGCAGATCGAACTGGTGTATCCCTTGGTGGACCCCCTCACGCCGGGTGCGCCTCCGTCAGGAAGCATCAACCTGGAGGATCCCGAGAACATTGAGGACAACGTGATCTACGACCCTGTATCGGGGCAGTACATCATTCAAAGCACGGTGGGCGGGTCCTTTGATTACCGTCCGCCCATGAACATGTCGTTGGAGGAATACCTCAACTACGACATGTCGAAGGCCATGGACAACTACTGGTTGGACCGTGTGGAGCAGGACAGCGAGAGCGCTCAGAAACGGCTGATCCCCGCGATCAAGGTGCGCGGCGAGATGTTCGATCGGATCTTCGGCGGCAACACCATCGACATCAAGCCACGCGGATCGGCCGAGGTGATCTTCGGGGTGAACGTGAGCAAGACGGAGAACCCGCGCATACCTGTGGACCAGCGGCGCATCACCACCTTCAACTTCGATCAGCGTATCCAGATCAACCTGGTAGGTAACATCGGCGAGAAACTGAAGATCAACACCAACTATAACACGCAGGCCACCTTCGATTTCGAGAACCAGGTGAAGTTGGACTATACCGGTTACGAGGACGAGATCATCCAGAAGTTCGAGGCGGGTAACGTGAGCCTGCCACTGCGCGGCACCCTGATCCAAGGCAGCCAGAGCCTGTTCGGATTGAAGACCCAATTGCGCTTCGGCCGATTGACGGCGACGGCCATCTTCAGCCAGGAGAAAGGCCAACGGCGCAATGTGCAGACACAGGGCGGGGCGCAGACCACCAACTTCGATATCAAGGCCGATGAGTATGAGGCCAACAAGCACTACTTCCTCAGCTACTTCTTCCGCGACAACTACGAGAACGCGTTGCGCACACTGCCCTTGGTGAACTCCGGGGTGCAGATCACCCGCGTGGAAGTGTGGGTGACCAACATGCGGCAGGACTTCCAGCAGACGCGGAACATCGTGGCCTTCACCGACCTGGGCGAGGATGCCAGTGCGCAGTCCGTGGCGGCCGGCCATGTGAGCAGCGACCTGGTGGCGTCGGGTTTCCTGGTCGACGGCCCGGGCGTTGAAGCGCAGAACTCCCAGAACTCCCTGTACGGAACGGTAAGCAACAACGCCGGGATCCGGAGCTTCACGGGGGCCACCGGTGCCTTGCAGGCCTTGGGCCTTGTTGCCGCGCGGCACTTCGAGAAAGTGGAGAGCGCTCGATTGCTGGGGCCGAACGAATACACCATTAACGGTATCCTCGGTTTCATCTCGTTGAACCAGTCGCTGAACAACGACGAGGTGCTGGCCGTGGCCTACCAGTACACCTTCAATGGGCAGACCTATCAAGTGGGTGAGTTCTCCACCGATGGTGTGGCCCCGCCAGCCGCACTGATGCTGAAACTGCTTCGTGCCTCCATCACCAACCCGCGCATACCGCTGTGGGACCTGATGATGAAGAACGTGTACTCGCTGGGCGCCTTCCAGGTGAACCGCGAGAACTTCCGCTTGGAACTGATCTACAACAACCCGGTGAGCGGTGTGGACATCAACTACATCCCCCGCGCACCGGTGGACCAGATCCCCTTGCTGCAGACCCTGGGCATGGACCGCTTGGACCCCAACAACGCGCCCAACCCCGATGGCTGGTTCGATTACATCGATGGTGCCGCCACCGTGGGCGGAACCATCAACTCGCAGAACGGACGTGTGTTCTTCCCGGTGCTGGAACCGTTCGGTAGTTACCTGGACGCACAGCTCATAGGCCCCGATCCGAACAACCCCATACAGCCCGAACCGGTGCGGCGCACCATTGTGTACAGTGCGCTTTACGACAGTACGAAAGTGGCGGCCCAGAACCTGCCGGGCCTCAACCGTTTCAAACTGAAAGGAAGTTACCGCAGTGCCAGCAGTGATGTGATCTCGCTGAACAGCGTGAACATTCCGCAGGGCAGCGTAACGGTGACGGCGGGAGGTGTGCGGCTCATTGAGAACCAGGACTACACGGTGGACTACAACCTCGGTCGCGTGCGGATCCTTAATCAAGGCATCCTGGAGAGCGGCACGCCGGTGAACATCGCGTTGGAGAGCAACTCGCTCTTCAGCATACAGACCAAGACTTTGGCGGGGGCGCGGTTCGATTACAATTTCAGCAAGGACCTGGTCGTGGGCGGTACCATCATGAACCTCTATGAACGCCCGCTGACGCAGAAGGTGAACGTGGGGGAGGAGCCGATCTCCAACACGGTGATCGGGCTTGACGGTAACTGGCAGACCCGCTCGCAATGGCTTACGGACATGGTGGACAAGCTGCCCTTCTATGCCACCAAGCAGGAGAGCAACTTCTCCGCAAGTATGGAGGGGGCCTACCTGATCCCCGGCCACAGCAAGGCCATCGGCCAGAGCGGGACCAGTTACATCGATGACTTCGAGGGCAGTGTGAGCACCATCGATCTGCGCACGCAGAGCCTGTGGTTCCATGCGGCCACGCCCACAGGCCTGCCCGACCTGTTCCCCGAGGGCGACCGGATCAACGACCTCAGTAACGGCTTCCGACGTGCGCAGCTGGCGTGGTACGTGATCGATCCGCTCTTCTTCCGCAACAACAACCTTACGCCGCAGCACATCGCCAACGACCCGGCCATGCGCAGCGACAACCGCATGCGCGAGGTACTGGAGCAGGAAGTGTTCCCCAACCGCCAGCTGCCTGCGGGCACACCGGCCAACATCCCGGTGCTCGACCTCACCTACTACCCGAGCGAGCGCGGCCCCTACAACTATAACCCGGACCTGGACCCGAACGGAGACCTCTTCGACCCAACGGAGAACTGGGCGGGGATCACGCGACGGATCACCACCACCGACTTCGAGAGCAGCAACATCGAGATCGTGCAGTTCTGGTTGATGGACCCCTTCTTCAACACCAGCAACAGCAACGGTGAACCGGCCAGTAACCAGAACTCGGTGAACAGCACCGGTGGTTACCTCTACATCGATCTGGGCAACATCAGCGAGGACATCCAGCGCGACGGACGAAAGTTCTTCGAGAACGGCCTACCGAACAACCTCACCGATGTCTCATCGCCCACCGAAGAGACCAACTGGGGCGTGGTGCCCACCACACAGAGCGTGGTGAACGCCTTCGCCCTTTCGCAGGAGAACAGCAATCGTTACCAGGACGTGGGTCTCGATGGTCTGGCCAGCGTGCAGAACGACAACCAGCAGCGCAACGAACAGGTCTTCTTCGGGGACTACCTGAACGCACTTCCGCCCAGCGCCCGCCAGCGTTGGCAGAACGACCCCAGTAACGACGACTACCACTTCTTCCGCGGCAGCGACTACGACAGCCAGCAATTGGACATCCTGCAACGCTACAAGCGCTTCAACGCGCCCGAGGGCAACTCCATTACCGATGAGGACAGCCCCGAGAGCTACCCCACCCAGCAGACCACCATCCCCAGCAGCGAGGACATCAACCAGGACCAGAACCTGGCCGAGGCCGAGAGCTACTTCCACTACAAGGTGAGCCTGTTGCCGCAGGACATGGTGGTGGGCCGCAACTTCATCACCGACCGCATCCGCGCCACGGCCAGCACGCCCGAAGGGGCCAAGGAGGTGTACTGGTACCAGTTCAAGGTGCCCATTCGCATGCCCGAGCGTGCGGTGAACGGCATCCAGGACTTCCGCAGCATCCGCTTCATGCGCATGTACCTGCGCGGGTGGCAACAGGAAGTGACCCTGCGATTCGCACGCCTGGAGTTCGTGCGGGGCGAATGGCGCAAATACCTGCAGACGCTGGAGACGCCCGGCGAAGTGCCCGGTGGCGACCCCGACCCCACGCTGTTCGAGGTGGCCGCGGTGAACATCGAGGAGAACGGTAACCGTACACCCATCAACTACGTGCTGCCGCCGGACATCAACAAGGAAGTGGATGTGGCCAGCGCCAACCTGCGCAACCTGAACGAGCAATCGTTGCAGATGAAGGTGTGCAACCTGCGCGATGGCGATGCAAGGGGCGCCTTCCGCAACGTGAGCTTCGACATCCGCAGCTACAAGAAGCTGCGCATGTTCATCCACGCCGAAAGCTCGGACCCCTCGCAGCCCATTGCCTATGGCGATGCCACGGTGTTCATTCGCCTGGGCAACGATCTGGACGCGAACTACTACGAGTACGAAGTGCCCGTGCAGCCTTCCACCTTCTTCAACCGCGACCCGTACAGCGTGTGGCCCGAGGCCAACAACATGGTGATCGAGTTCGCCAAGTTGAACGACCTGAAGATCAAACGCGACCAGGAAGGCTTTGCGCGCAACCAGCGTTACATGGGCACCGAGGGCGACCGGCGCCTGTTCGTGAAGGGCAGTCCCAACCTGAGCCAGATGCGCACCATCATGATCGGGATCCGCAACCCGAAGAAGGATGGTGACGAGGCCAACCCTTGGAACAACGACAACGGCCTGGCCAAGTGCCTGGAGGTGTGGGTGAACGAACTGCGTCTAACGGACTTCGATCAGAGCGGTGGATGGGCGGCCCTGGCGCGCATGAACGCCCAGTTGGCCGACCTCGGCAGCGTAAGCGTGGCCGCCAACTACAGTACACCGTTCTGGGGCAGCATCGACAAGCGCGTGAGCGAGCGCCAGCGCGAAACCAAGTACGGCGTGGACGTGGCCGCCAACCTGGAGATGGGCAAGTTCCTGCCCGAGAGCAGCAACGTGCGCATACCCATGTACGTGGGCTACTCCGAAGAGGTGAGCAACCCCCAGTTCGATCCGCTGAACCCCGACATTGAGTTCAACGAGGCCACACGAACGCTGACACCAGCGGAGCGAAGGGAGCGTCTGAAACAATCGCGAACGTACACCCGAAGGCGAAGTCTGAACTTCACCAACGTGCGCAAGGACAGGGGCCAGGGCAGCAGTGGCAAGGAGCACCTGTGGGACGTGGAGAACCTGAGCCTGACCTATGCCTATTCGGACCAGGAGTACTTCGATGTGAACACCGCTTTCGAGAACACCCGCACCTACCGTGGTTCGCTGGGCTACATCCACAATCCGCGGCCGATCGTGGTGGAACCCTTCAAGGGCATCGGGTTCGTGGACAAGAGCAAATGGTTGAAGCTCGTGCGCGACTTCAACTTCAACGTGGGCTTCAAGCAGGTGTCCATCCGCACCTCCATTGATCGCATGTACCTGGAACGCCAGGTGCGCCCCAACCCCGACATTGAAACGTTGCCGCCCAGGGCCACCTACAACAAGAACTTCAATTGGAACAGTCAGTACGGCTTCCGTTACGAGATCACCAAGTCGCTGAAGCTCGATTTCAACGCGAACAACCTGGCCGTGATCGGTGAAACACCCGGCCGCGTGAATCCCAAATACCAGGACGAGTACACCTTGTGGAAGGACAGCGTGCTCTCCAGCATTCGCAACTGGGGCGAAGTGACCCGCTACGACCACACGGTGACCCTGAACTACACCCTACCGCTGGACAAGTTCCCGCTGACGGACTGGATCACCGCCAACACGGCCTACACGGCAGGCTATCAATGGGACCGCGCGCCCTTCACGCAGGACTCGCTGGGCGCCGTTATCCAGAACTCGCAGAACATCAGCTTCAATGGCCAGCTGAACTTCGTGAACCTCTACAACAAGTCGAAGTACCTGAAGAAGATCAACGACAAGGGACGATCGCGGCCCACGGCCAAACCACAAAGTGCCGCCAAGCCCACGGACCCTGCCGCCAAACCGGACCCCGACCCCAAGCAGGGGGGCAAGATCAATGTGCTTGAAGGCGCAGCGCGGTTGCTGATGATGGTACGCACCGGCACCTTCACCTACAGCCAGAACTCGGGGACGCTGCTACCCGGCTACGATCGCAAGACCAACATCATCGGCATGGACAACTTCGGTGCGCCGGGGCTCGGGTTCGTGCTGGGCCAGCAGAACCACAACCTCAGTGGCGATCCGGTGCGCGACTTCGCGAACTATGCCGCCACCAACGACTGGTTGGTGCAGACGGCCTCCATCTACACCCGCTACGCCACCAGCCGCACCGAGACCATCAATGCACGTCTTTCGCTGGAACCTTTCCGCGGCATGCGTGTGGACCTCAACGCCAACCGCACCAGCTCGGTGAACAGTGGCTCCTTCTTCCGCTTCAACAACGACCTGGGCGACTATGTGAACGACAGCCCGCAGGAGACCGGCAACTTCAGCATCACCATGCTCAACTGGCGCACGGCCTTCGCGCGTAACGATCGGAGCAGCTATGCCAACCCCAACTTTGAGCAACTACTGGCCAACCGCCCCATCATCAGCCAGCGCCTGGGCGCGGCCACCGATGGTTCGGTGCTTGATGTGGGCACAGGATACTACACCGGCTATGGCGCCACCAACCAGGACGTGGTGATCCCGGCCTTCATAGCGGCCTATACCGGTCGCGATGCCGCCTCTGTTCGCCTCAACCCCTTCAAGCAGGCCCCTGCGCCCAACTGGGACATCACCTACGACGGTCTCACCAAGCTGCCCCTCTTCGGCAAGTGGTTCCGCACGTTCACATTGAAGAACAGCTACCGCTCCACCTTCAACATCGCGAACTTCCAGACCAACATGCTGTACGTGCCGGGTGGAGCCGAACTGGATGCGGCCGGCAACTTCATTCCGCAGCGCCAGATCACGGTGGTCACCATCCAGGAGGTGATGCGACCGCTGCTGGGCATTGATGCCACGCTGAAGAACAGCCTGCTGGCCAAGTTCGAGTACAACCGCGACCGCAACCTCAGCCTCAGCCTCACCAACTACCAGGTCACCGAGATCGCCGGGGTGGAATACGTGGTAGGCACCGGTTACCGGTTCAAGAAGGTGAAGTTCCCATTCGCGTTCGGTGGTAAAAAGCCCGATAGCGACCTCAACCTGCGCATTGACCTTACCATGCGCGACAACCTGACGGTGATCCGCAAGATGGAGGAACTGCAGAACCAGGTAACGGCCGGCCAGCGCATCCTCTCCATCAAGACCAGCGCGGACTACGTGCTCAACCAGCGCCTCAACGTGCGTGCCTTCTACGAACGCGTGGTGAACACCCCGGTGATCTCCACCTCCTTCCCCAGCGCCAACACCAGCGCCGGTATCAGCCTCCGCTTCACGTTGACGCAATAAGCGGCGGGATCCTTCTACATTTGGCCGCTACCAGCACACTTACCACCATGAACATTCCGCAGGAACTGCGCTACACCAAGGACCACGAGTGGGTCCGTGTTGAAGGCAATGAGGCCATCGTAGGCATCACCGATTTCGCCCAGAGCGAGCTCGGCGACATCGTGTTCGTCGACATTGCCACAGAAGGACAGGACCTGGCCCACGAGGCCGTGTTCGGTACGGTGGAGGCCGTGAAAACGGTGAGCGACCTGTTCATGCCCGTTAGTGGTACCGTGCTGGAGGTGAACCCCGGCCTGGCCGACGACCCCGCGGCCGTGAACAGCGACCCCTACGGCAAAGGCTGGATGGTGCGTGTGAAGTTGAGCGACCCGGCCGAGGTGGAGCAACTGCTCACTGCCGAGCAGTACGCCGCCCAGATCGGCGCCTGATCCAGTGCGCCACATGCGCGGCCTGCGCCCGGCTTTGATCTGGGCCCTGCTGATACTGGTGTTGTGCCTGATGCCCGGCGAGGCTGTGCCCTCGTGGGATTGGACCGACCTGCTCAATATCGACAAGCCTGTGCACGCCTTTCTTTTCGGCGTACTGCTGGTACTGCTGGTGAAGGGCTTCCGAACGGCCCGCGCACAGGTTTTTCGCCCAAGGCGCCCGGTGCTTGTGGCCTTTGTACTAACAATCGCCTACGGTGCGTTGACCGAGTGGATGCAACAGCTGGAAGCCCTTGGAAGGCACGGTGACCTGAACGACCTGCTGGCCAACACCGTGGGTGCGGTGCTGGGTATGATCTACCTGCGGTGGCGTTCGCACAGGGAACGGCCCCACGGAATGGAGCCGGTTGCATAGCTTTGAACCTCGAAGCCCGAAGCGGGTACAGAAAGAAAAACGGAACCATGGAAGCCAAGAAGAATCCCGAGGCCGATCTCGAACGGCGCAAGTCAAGCTTCATGCTCATCGGTCTGCTCACCGCGCTGGCCGTAACGCTGGTGGCCTTTGAGTGGACCGCCTTCGAGGAGAAATTGAGCGAAATGGGCAAACTGCAGCTGGACCTGCTGGAAGAGGAAGTGATCCCGCCCAGTGCCACGCCGCCCCCGCCCCCGCCCCCGCCGCCCGCACCCACCACGGTGATCGAGATCGTGGAGGATGACCAGAAGGTGGAAGAAGTGGAGCAGATCGATAACGAGGTGGAAGAGGACACCAAGGTGGAGAAGGTGGAACGCCAGGAAGAAGAGGTGGAAGTGGAGCAGATCTTCACCATTGTGGAAGAGATGCCGAGCTTCCCCGGTGGCGAACCCGAGCTCTTCAAGTACCTGGGCAAGGCCATCAAGTATCCCCAAATGGCGCAGGAATCCGGCATTTCCGGTGTGGTCTACGTCACCTTCGTGGTGGACAAGGACGGCAAGATCCGCGATGCCAAGGTGTTGCGTGGTATTGGTGGTGGCTGCGACGAAGAGGCCATCCGCGTGGTGAAGGCCATGCCCGCCTGGAAGCCCGGCAAGCAGCGTGGCAAGGCGGTAACGGTGCAGTACAACCTGCCCATCCGCTTCACACTGAAGTAAGCGCAAGACGTTCATAATGTTGAAAGGCCCGCCCCGTGCGGGCCTTTCCTTTGCGGGATATCTTTGGAACGTTCCGCCCAGCGGTTCCTGCTGCCATGGCCGTAAAGACCTCAGTCCGCCCCGCTGTTCCCCAGCCACACACCACGCCCACCATCGATCAGGTGGGCATCGAGGAACGTGTAGCCCGTATCAAGACGCGCAGCATCAAGAAAGAGACAAAGCTGCAGGGCATGAAGCTGGCCCTGAGCATGATCGACCTCACCACGCTGGAAGGGGCCGACACGCCCCAGAAGGTGCGGCAGATGTGCTTCAAGGCCATGCACCCGCACGACAGCCTCCCCGGCCTGCCCATGGTGGCAGCGGTATGCGTGTATCCTTCCCTGGTGAAGGTGGCCAAGCAGGCCCTTGGCGATAGCGGCGTGAAAGTGGCTTCGGTCTCCACCGCCTTCCCCAGCGGCCAAGCGCCCAAAGCCGTGAAGATCGCCGACACCAAGTTCGCCGTGAGCGAGGGTGCCGACGAGATCGACATGGTGATCAGCCGCGGCAAGTTCCACAGCGGCGAGTACGCCTACGTCTTCGACGAGATCGCGGCCATCAAGGAGGCCTGCGGCGATGCCCGGTTGAAGGTGATCCTAGAGACCGGTGAGCTCGGTACCTACGACAAGGTGCGGCTCGCCAGCGACATCGCGATCGCGGCCGGCGCCGACTTCATCAAGACCAGCACCGGCAAGATCAATCCCGCCGCCACCATGGAAGTGACCTTGGTGATGCTGCACGCCATCCGCGACCACTACCTGCGAACCGGACGGATGATCGCCATGAAGCCCGCCGGCGGCATCCGCAAGAGCAAAGAGGCGCTCCACTACCTGATGATGGTGAAGGAGGAGCTCGGCCCCGAGTGGCTTGACAAGCACTGGTTCCGCTTCGGTGCCAGCAGCCTGGCCAACGACATCCTGATGCAATTGCAGAAGGAGGCCGACGGGCACTACCAGAGCGCGGATTACTTCAGCATTGATTAGAGCACCCTGTCTCGCCTTCATAAGGCGGCAGCCGAAATGAGTTACTCCACGAAGAGCTTCGCCTTCGTTCGTGTTTCGCCTATGATCCGCAACTGATAGAGGCCGGGAGGGAGCTCCTCGCGTGTTACAAGGATCTTGTGTTCATGTACAGCCCGGGTTAGTGCGCGCACCAAGCGGCCTTGAACGTCGAAGATCTCCAAGAGCACTATGCCTCCGGATTGATCGAGTGACACTGTGGCACTTGTACTCATTGGGTTGGGGTATACGGTCACTTGATCCGCGACCACCGCAGGAGCAGCCGTAACCAAGGTCAAATTTTCATACCACGCCACTTTGTCGTCGTACAAGGATGTAGAAAGCACGTCCAAATGACCATCCCCATCCAGATCGGCGATGGCCACACAGTTGGCTCCATCCGCGGATGTTGAGATGATCTGCTGTGGCCCAAAAGTGCCCGTACCATCGTTGGCGTACCATGCGACCTTGTCGTCGTTATAGGAGCTGGAAAGTACATCAAGGTCTCCATCCCCGTCCAGATCGGCGACCGCCATGCTCGAAGCACCATCCGCTAGAGTTGAGATGATCATCTGGGGACCAAAATTGCCGGAACCATCGTTGGCGTACCAGGCGATCTTGTCATCATTGGATGAGGCTGAAAGAACATCATTGTCCCCGTCTCCATCCATATCTGCGGATGCTACCGAAACAGCTCCATCTGAGAATGTGGAGATGATCTGTTGTGGTGCGAATGTGCCAGTGCCATCGTTGGCGTACCAAGCGATCAGGTCACTATCGTAGGAGGAGGTTATCACGTCCAAGTGCCCATCTCCATTGAGGTCCGTTGTAACAAAGCACATCGTTCCTCCTGATGGCTGTGATATGATCTGCTGAGGCCCGAACGCGCCCGATCCATCGTTCGCGTACCACGAGACCGTTTGGTCATTTGTTGAAAGCACATCCAGGTCGCCATCCTCATCGAGGTCCGCCGATGCGACCCACCAAGCTCCGTAGCTACTGAACTGATGGATGATCTGCTGAGCTCCGAAAGCCCCTGTTCCGTCGTTCTCGAACCATGAGATCCGGCTTCCATATTGCGCTGCGGAAAGCACATCCATATCTCCATCCCCATCCAGATCCGCACATGAAACGTGTTCTGATCCACTCACTGAATTGGATATGATCCGCTGTGGTCCAAATGTCCCTGCGCCATCATTTGCATACCAGACGATGGCATTGCTCAAGAAGTAGGCGGCGATCACGTCGAGATCCCCATCGCCATCGATATCGGCGGTCATATTGGTGCGAGGCCAACGCATTGAGGTTGAGATGACTTGTTGTGGTCCGAATGCTCCAAGGCCATCATTCGCATACCACGCGATCTTGTTGTCATACGCCGAAGCGGAGAGAACATCCATATCGCCATCCCCGTCAAGGTCGGCTGCCGCAACAGATTCAGCTGCTATTGTTTCCATTGAAAGGACCAACTGAGGTCCGAATACCCCCCACCCATCATTGGTGTACCAGACCAGTGGGGATGGATAGATATCAACTTGGGTCGTTGCAAGAACATCCAAGTCCCCATCCCCGTCCATATCCGCCGCGTTCAAGCTGGTGGTCCCGTATGCTAGCGTCGAAATGATCTGCTGAGGACCGAAGGAGCCCGAGCCATTTTTCGCATACCACGCGACCTTATTGTCCAAGAAAGAAGCAGACAAAACGTCCATATCCCCATCCCCGTCCAGGTCGGCAGCCTCAACGTGAATGGCTCCTTCCGCCAATGAAGAAATGACCTGTTGTTGTCCGAAAGAGCCGCTACCATCATTGGCGTACCACGCTACCCTGTTTTGCCCAGAGTAAGCAGAGAGCACATCAAGGTCCCCATCTCCATCCAGATCCGCTGCCGCAACACATCGTGCTGAGGACGCTAGAATTGAAATGATCTGTTGCGGTCCGAATCCCCCACTGCCGTTGTTGGCGTACCAGGCTATCTTGTTGTCGAGGAAGGAGGCTGAAACCACGTCCAGGTCCCCATCACCGTCCAAGTCAGCGGTTGTAACGCTCTGGGCCATATCCGCCAGTGTAGAGATCACTTGTTGAGGTCCGAAGCCTCCGATCCCGTCGTTGGCATACCAAGCGATCTTGTCATCCCGCTCGGAGGCTGATAGTACGTCCAAATCCCCGTCGCCGTCGAGGTCCGCAGTAATGGCACAGGTCGGTCCATCCGCTAAGGTTGAAATGATGCGTTGGGTTTCCGAACGTGCCTGATCCATCGTTGGCGTACCAAGCGATCTTGTCATCTCTATCCGATGCAGAAAGCACGTCCATATCTCCATCACCGTCCAGGTCGGCGGCTTGGGTAAATGCGGGTCCGGACGTACCTAACGAGATATCGATCGGGGGGGCGAAGAGTTGCGCATGCGCGATCGCATGGCTTATCACTAAGAGGATGGAAAGGGCTGAACGCATCATAGGTTGGAGATAAATGATTTTCAATTCGCCTACGTGAAGGTAGCCGTCTCACTTAATCGTGCCCCAATGTCCAGTGCTGCGGAAGATGGGGTGCCAGTGTTTACAGCTCGTTCCCGATTGACTGGACAAGCACTGGTTCCGCTTCGGTGCCAGCAGCCTGGCCAACGACATCCTGATGCAATTGCAGAAGGAGGCCGACGGGCATTACCAGAGCGCGGATTACTTCAGCAACGATTGATCGCAAGCTCCTGGTGCCCGTGAAATTCGAGACCCGGTCGGTCTGACAGTCCGCGGGGCCTCGGGACGGGGGGAGATGAATTGCAGTTGCTCCGGTGCGATCGTCGAACCCCGTCATGGATCATGGGTCAAGCAGGGTGTTCAACCCCAGCAGGCAAGACATGCAGAGGATGAGGGCCACCCAGCAAATGATGGTGGAGATCGGCGTTCCTCGCCAGCAGCGTTCGGTCTTTTGCTGGTGCTTGCTCATGTTAACCTGCATAGCGGTGGTAAAGGTCCCCTGCCGCTAGCGCCTTCAACAGGTACCTTTTCACAGGAGCCACCCACGTATTTTTCACAGGGTGGTGCACCCGTTCCCCTTGCTTCCCCCTTGGAGCGGGTATCGTTCTTGGACCATTGTTCATCGATTACGGTGTTCACTGTAGTGCAGGTAAACCCGCGGTCCATACGTTCGCATGGTCCATAACTGCACGTACCATGAACCGATCCATCAACCCTTTCAGTCTGTCCCTGTTGGTCATCAGTATCGTGTTGGGACCAAGGGAAAGCAGCGCCCAATGGTCTCAGTCCAACACCGGCATCACCGACCTTTCCCAAGGCGCGTACATGCTCGGCGCCTCGCCCACGCACCTCTTCGCCAAGGCGGGCAGCACCTTGTACAGGAGCGCGGACAACGGTGATACCTGGACCGTCGCCACCAACCCGGTGGCCTTGAACCCTACGGAAAGCGGCTTCGCCGTGGGCGGTCGCTATTTCGCAGGGCTGAACGCCTCCACCGATTGCATCTACTACACCACGGACAATGGCAGCACGTGGAACCCGGTGAGCAACGCACCCCAGACGACCGTTGTGCGCGGCTTCCTGGCGAACAGCACGCATGTCTTCGCGTACACCTCCACGGGCGGGGTGTTCCGCGCGCCGCTGCCGGGCGATTTCTGGACCACGGTGAACACCGGTCTTTCCAGCACGAACGTCATCGGAATGCTGCTGGTCGGCAA
The DNA here is from genome assembly GCA_016788295.1 of Flavobacteriales bacterium. Taxonomy (GTDB): domain Bacteria; phylum Bacteroidota; class Bacteroidia; order Flavobacteriales_F; family PHOS-HE28; genus PHOS-HE28. The sequence continues at coordinate 3,586 of JAEUSY010000002.1, read as the reverse complement.
CGAACTCTTCGCGAACACCATTGGTGGCGGGGTCCTCAAGAGCACCGACGGCGGGTCCAGTTGGAGCGCCAGCAACACCGGCATCGCCCCGGGCGACCTGAACGGTGAGAACCTGTGGGTGATGGGCGGCGCCCTCTTCTACACCGCACAGGGTGGCGGCAAGTACACCAGCACCGATGGCGGGGCCTCGTGGAGCACCTGGGCCGGCCTGACGCAGTTCGGGCTGGGCCTGCTGGAGGTGAAGCGCTTCGGCAACAACCTGTACATGGAGACGCGCCACTTCGCCGGCGGCATCCGCGACAGCCTCTACCTGAGCGCGGACGAAGGCGCCAGCTGGATGAACATCACCGGCAACCTCAACGCCGCCGACCTCAACGGTAGCGGCATCATCGAGAACAACGGCTGCGTGTTCCTCGGCTACAACCTGATCTCGCCGGGGCAGGGCATCTACCGGCGCTGTGGCGCAACGGGTGTGGAGGAGGGGCACGCAGCGTCCATGCGCGTGTTCCCGAACCCGGGCGAGGGCCGGATCACCGTGGTCCTGCCGCAGCACGCGATCGGCTCGGACTACCGGCTGGTCGACATCACCGGGGCGGAGGTGTTGCGCGGGCGTATCGGCGGTGCACAGATGGACCTGGACCTGTCGGCGCTGGCCGCGGGGGCCTACCTGCTGCGTGTGGAAGGCGATAGGGTGGCCCCGGTGCGCGTCGTGAAGCGGTAGGGCTCCACCGCATTGGCCCGGCCGGATCATCCAGCGTTCGGGCGGTCTTTGCGCGAACGGACATACGCTTCCTTCCGCTTCAGCGTTCACAACCCAGTTGCGAATGACCATGAAGCACGTGAACCTACCATTCATCGCTCTGGCCCTGTTGGCCGGGCAGCAAGTGAGCGCCCAACAATCCCGCTTCGAGCTCGGTGCGCAGGTCGGGCCCGGCCTTACCTCGCTGCGCGGGAACCGTTCCGTTGACCAGACCGATGCACTCCTCGCGCCAGCCGCTGGCCTTACGTTGCAGTATGACCTGTCGGAGCGGTTCGGCATCCGCCTTGGCGCCGGCTACCAGCGCAAGGGCATGCGCGATGAGGTGCTCTTCACCGATGTGAACGGTACCCCCACCGGTACCGCCGATGTGTCCTACACCACGGACTTCCTCACCTTCCCGCTGATGGCGCGGTATGCCTTCGGCCAGGCGACCCGCTTCTCCATCGGGCTGGGCCCTTACGCCGGCATGTTGCTGCAGGCTCAGGAGCGATGGAGCGGTGAAGGGCTGGAGGGTGGCACCAACGAACGCACCGACGACCTGGAGCCGTGGGACTTCGGCTTCAGCGCCAGCGCCGGCGCAGCCTGGTCGCTCGGCGGCAACCTGTGGCTGAACGCCGAGGTGCGCTACGACAAGGGCCTCACCAACATCAGCGCGCTGCCGGTGGTGGATGATGGCAGCATCCGCACGAACGCAGTGAGCCTGCTGGTGGGCTGCAGCTACCGGTTCGGGAAGGCGCTGTAGCTTCACCGGCAGCGTTGCCTTACTGCCTTGAATGTGATGCGTCATCACGTGTTGCTAGTTTGTGCCTTGCTGGGCGGATCACTCTCCGTCGGCGTGCTTCGTGCTCAGGTGCATGCCGAATACGCCGATAGTATCCGCATCACACGCCACATTCCCGAGCTCGGTTACGCCGTGGTGTCGGCGGACAGCGTACTGGAGCTGCATGTGCTTGGCACCAAGCGGGCCGACCGCGCTTGGCCAGCAGCGGAGCAGGACCGCTTCCGCATCGGCTCCAACACCAAGACGATCACTGCGCTCATCGCAGCACAGCTCGTCCACCAAGGGAAGCTTTCGTGGGATACGCGCTTCTTCGACCTCTTTCCGGAAATGGAGCGGAAGGCACGCCGATGCTACCGCGAGCTGACCTTGCGCGACCTGTTGACCTTCCGCGCGCCATTGTTCAAGTACACCTACACGGATGCGGTGCCCACGCGCGCGGACCTCACCGGCAGCGAAGCGGAGCAGCGCAGGCAACTGGCGGCTTGGGGCTTCGCACACGCTCCACAGCGGAGCAAGGGAAGCGTCACCTATTCTAACCTGTCCTATGTGGCTGCTGGCTTGATGTTGGAGAAAGCCACTGGTCGGAGCTATCAACAGTTGGTGATGGACCTGAATAGAGCACTCGGTTCCAACTACCAGTTCGGTGCACCGAACACGGCCGACAGCACACAGACCTGGGGACACGATGCACGGCTGCTACCGGAACCGCCCATGGACAACTTCAAGCTGGCCTGGTTGGAGTCCGCTGGCAACGTGAACGCCTCGCTCAATGACCACGCGCTGTTCGTGCAGGAAGTACTGAAAGCGCATGCGGGCCGGTCAGCCATGCTCAGCGCCGCTGAGGCCGAAGACCTCTTGTTCGGTCGCGAACGCTTCGCGCTGGGTTGGTGGCGGAACACCGATGCGAGCGACGGCCGCGTGGCCGAGCATGTGGGTAACCCCGGCACCTTTCTGAGCAAGGTGTATCTGCATGTGGATGCGGGTCGGGCCTACATAATCTTCGCCAACGTGCAAAGCGATGAGGCTGCGGAAGGGATGCGGGTGCTGTATGACAGGCTCATCGAGCACTACGCCCCTTAGCGCACACGGTTCTCATCTACCTTCGCTCCTCGCCTCCGCTCACTCAGCTCCGGCGACCAACGCATGGCCAAGAAGCAAGCCCTCGACTGGACCCTCGCCCCCGCCCCCGAGTCCACCGATCACGTCCGCATCAACGAGCAATACGAGCTCTTCATCAACGGCAAGTGGGTGAAGCCGAAGTCCGGTAAGTACTTCGACACCATCAACCCCGCCAACGAAAAAGTCCTCGCGCGCATCGCCGAAGCCAACGAGGCCGACGTGGACGCCGCCGTGAAGGCCGCCCGCAAGGCCTACGATACGGTCTGGAGCAAGATGCCTGCGAGCGAACGCGCCAAGTACATCTACCGCATCGCGCGGCTGCTGCAGGAGAAGGCCCGCGAGTTCGCCGTCATCGAAAGCATGGACGGCGGCAAGGCCATCCGCGAGAGCCGCGACGTGGACGTGCCCCTCGCCGCCGCGCACTTCTTCTACTACGCCGGCTGGGCCGACAAGCTCCACTACGCCTTCCCCGGCAAGACCGTATCGCCGCTTGGCGTGGCCGGCCAGGTCATCCCCTGGAACTTCCCGCTGCTCATGGCCGCGTGGAAGCTCGCCCCCGCGCTCGCCTGCGGCAACACCGTGGTGCTGAAGCCCGCCGAGACCACCCCGCTCACCGCGCTCAAGCTCGCCGAGCTGCTGCAGGAGGCCGAGCTCCCCGATGGCGTCGTCAACATCGTCACCGGTGCGGGGGCCACGGGCGCGGCGGTGGTCAACCACCCCGATGTGAACAAGGTCGCCTTCACCGGCAGCACCGGCGTGGGCAAGCTCATCCAGCGCGCCACCGCGGGCAGCGGCAAGAAGCTCACCCTCGAGCTCGGCGGCAAGGCGGCCAACATCATCTTCGCCGACGCCGCCATCGACCAGGCCGTCGAAGGCATCATCAACGGCATCTACTTCAACCAAGGCCACGTGTGCTGCGCCGGCAG
>JAEUSY010000051.1 GCA_016788295.1 Flavobacteriales bacterium | reverse complement strand
GATGGCGCTGGCCTCGTGGTGGCCGTGGCCCGCGCTGCGGTCGGGCGCGAAGCGGGTGATGATCACATCGGGCCGGAACATCCGGATCACGCGCACCACATCGCTCAGCACTTCCTGCTTGCCCCATTTCTCAAAGCTCTCCGCCGCGTTCTTGCTGTAGCCGAAGTCCACCGCACGGGTGAAGAACTGCTCCCCGCCATCGATGCGGCGCGCCTCCAGCAGCTCCTGCGTGCGGATGATCCCAAGCGCGTCGCCCAGCTCGGGGCCGATCAGGTTCTGTCCACCGTCGCCACGGGTGAGGCTGAGGTTGCCGGTGCGCACCTTCTTGCCGTTGGCCAGCCAGGCGATCAGGCGGGTGTTCTCGTCATCGGGATGCGCCACGATGTAGAGCACGCTGCCCAGCACGTTGAGCTTCTGCATGCGGTGCAGGATCTCGGCGGCGTTGGGTTGGGCGGGGGGGCGTTGGGCGGAAAGTGGAACGTTGAACGTCGACAGAAGAAGGAGGGCGGCCGCGCAAAGGCGCAGTGCCCGGGACGAGCATAGGTGCATGGCACGAAGGTAGAATGCGCTACTGGCTCTTGGCTGCTGGCTACGGGCCAGACCCCGCACGCCACACAGCCAGCAGCCAGTAGCCAATAGCCAGCGGCCAGTAGCCAGCAGCAATCATACCTTAGGAAAAACTACCGACCATGAGAGACTTCACCAAACTGGAGATGTGGCAGATCGGAATGGAGATCGCCGATGAGGTACTGGACCTTTGGGAGAACATTCCGCCCACACAGGCAGGTTTCAAACTGAGGGATCAGGCCACCGACGCCGCTTGTTCTATACCATCGAACATCGCCGAGGGCAGCTCACGCCGCAGTGAGAAGGAGAAATTCCGCTTCTTCGAGTTCGCGCTGGGATCAGCGTTCGAGCTTCAAACCCGATTGTTGATCGTAAAGCGTCGCAAATGGGTGGCGGACAGCACGATGGACCCTGTCCTGGAGAAGATCGTGCTGGTACAAAAGAAGATCGGGGCGTTCATGGGTGTTCTTGGCGCCTGAAAGTGGCGCCGCCCCTTCAAGCCAGCAGCCAGCAGCCAATGGCTAGCAGCCAGCAGCCAGCCAGCATTCACACCACCTGCTCCGTCAGCATCTTCGCAATACTGTCCTTGTAGCTACGGCCGCTGATGATCCGTTCGTCATTGGCCATGCTGAAGATGAACTCGTTGTTGCCGCTGTAGCGTGCATTGCGCACATGGGCGCGGTTCACAATGTAGCTGCGGTGTATGCGCAGGAACCGTGCGGGGTCCAGCTCGCTTTCCACAGCGTTCATCGTCATGCGGTACAGGAAGCCGCGTTCCTTCAGTTGCAGGAAGAGGTAGTTGCCCTCGGCGCGCAGGAAGATGATGTCCTCGGTCTTCACCTTGTGCTCGCGTCCCTTGTCCTTGATGGTGAAGTGCTCGGTGTAGGTGCCATTGGCCTGCATGTGCTCGCGCACCAGGTCCATCAGTTTGCCTGTGAGGCGGTCGCTCATGCGCATCTCGATGAAGCGCTTGGCCTTTTCCAAGGAGAGGCGGAAGCGGTCGTCGTCAAAGGGCTTCAGCAGGTAGTCCACGGCGTTCACATCGAAGGCCTTCAGGGCATACTGGTCGTGGGCGGTAACGAAGACAACGAAGGGAACAGGCACGTGGCCATTGTGCGCGCGCACGTTCTCCATCACCTCGAACCCGCTCATGCCGGGCATCTGCACATCAAGGAACAGCAGGTCGGGTCGGCACTTGGCAATGCAGTTTAGGGCTTCCTGTCCATTGCGGCATTCGCTCACCACTTCAATGGCGGGGTCCTGTGCCAATAGGCGCGCAATGCGTGCGCGTGCTGCGGGTTCGTCGTCAACGATGATGGTCCGGATCTGTTTCATCGTGTCAATGGCGTTCAATGGGCATCGAGAGCTCTACGGTGAACCCTGTGCCGGGGGTGGAGGTGATCTGGAAGGTGGCCGCACCGCCATAGAGCAGGCGCAGCCGTTCGCGTACGTTGCGCAGTCCTATGCCACCGTTCTCCATGGCATGGTAGACATCGGAAGTGCCTTTTCCGTTGTCCGAGACATGGATAAAAAGGCGGTCCTGTGCTTCGCGGGCGCTCACGGTAATGGTCACGCTGCCGGTGGTGTTGTCGAGGCCGTGCTTGATGGCGTTCTCCACCAAGGGTTGCAGCAGCATGCTGGGCACCAGGTGGTGGTCCAGTTCGGGGGGCATCTGATAGACCACTTTCAGCCGGTCGCGGAAACGCATGGCCTCGATCCCCAAGTAATGTGCCACGTGGTCCAGCTCGCGTTCCAAGGGCACCTTATCGCGTTGTGTTTTTTCCAGTGTGATGCGCAACAACTGTCCCAACCGGCTTAGCACCTTGCGCGCATCGTTGATGTTCTCGTCCATCAGCGCGCTCACGGTGTTCAGTGTATTGAACAGGAAGTGCGGCTGCAGTTGCTTCTTCAGGGCGTTCAGTTGCGTCACCTGCAGTTCGTTGCGCAGGTCCAGCAGTTGTTCATGCTCTTCACGCCGCAAACGCGCGTTCTCCAAGGCGGCCAGCACGCCCATGAGCACGCCGTACTCCATGGCCCGCGTGAAGATGGCCGGCACCAGGGCGTGGTAGGCCCAACTGCGGTATTGCGGATCACCGAAGTCGAAATCGTCGGTGGTCTGCAGGATGGCGTAGTAGAGCGTGGAGGTCACCACTTCGTGCACAGTGGCGATGAGCAGGCCCACACCCATATGCATGGCGATGGTGCGGAGCAATGGACGCTTCTCTAAGGGCCAGCGCTGCATGAGGCTGTACACCAGTGGCGAGAGCAGCGCCCAGAACAGGAAGTTGAGGTAGGGCACAGGAACTTCGCGCCACCAGTTGAACGCCCCGTTGTCCTCCATGTCCTGGTACACCACGTGCCGCGTGTATGCTTGGAACAGGAAAAGCGTGGCCAACACCCCGGCCGTGATCAGGATGGTGCGGAATCGGATGGGTGTGCGTTGGAAATAGGTCATCGGCCACCACGGTCTTCCGCGCGGCGGATCCGTGACGCGACGAAACTAGACCCGTGCCCAACGGAGGCTTTCGGGAACGTGATGAACGGTAATGCTCGGGATGAACGGTTCGTCACATGACGAGTGGGCCGCGTTGCGCAACGAAAAGGCCCCACTGTTGGGTGAGGCCTTTGGGTGCTGATCGGTGATGGACGGGTTCAGCCGCCGAAGGTGTAGGTGGTGCCGTTCACCGTTACGGAAACCTGGGCGTCGCAGGTGCCACTGCCATAGTCCACGGTGCGCACGGCCAGGTTGCTGGGCACGATCTGCAGCACACCGCTAACGATCCACGGGCAGTCCAGTTCCACGCGCAGGGGTGCGGTGATGGCCACCGTGAAGGGCACGCCGTTGCGGTTGACGCCACTGCCGCCGCCCGAGATCAGATAAACATCGTCCAGCCAGTTGAGGGTGGAAGCGCCTTCGATCCAAGTACGGGTGCGCTGGTAGTTGTGCGTGCTGGTCCAGCTGCCATCGGGCGCGGTAACAGTGCCGGTCACGGTCACGCTGAAGAAAGGCTGGCCTTGGCCGTTCAGCCCCGCATTCGTTACGGTCTTCACGCCTTGCAAGCGGTGGTCGTTCACGTAGTAGTCCTCAGGGGTGATGGTGATCACGGTGCCTGGGTCGCGGTAGCGGCCGGTGAAGGTCACGTTGAGGCGACCGCGGCGTGTGCGGCCATCGGCAGCTGTGCAGTTGGTGGTGCCGAAGTCGATGAGCATGGTGTGCGGCACGGCCACCGTGTCAATGGTGACGGCCACGGCACAGGGGAGGTCGCCGTCCCTGTAGGCGGCATCGCTCATTTTCAACGCATCGGTGAAGAACACCTCGGCGCGGTCGTTGTCCACCGCAGCGGTGTAGTCGCGGTCAACGGGCGTATCCGATTCCTTGCGGCAGGCCACTACCGTGAGCGCGATCAGTGTGAGGAGCAGGGACTGTTTCATGGTGCTTGGTGCGTGTGATGCCCCTTTGACGCAACAACCCTGCCGTTGGTTCAATGGCGGCGTTGCAACACCACGAAGCTGAACGCGTGGGCATGGCGTTCGTCGGCCGGGTGATGTTCGCGGCTTTGTTCGGTCCAGTCGGTGGGGTCCAGCAGGGGGAAGTGGGTATCGCCTTCCACGTTGGCGTGTACCAGCGTCAGGTAGAGCCGGTCCACCAGGCCTTTCTGCAAGGCCTCGCGGTAGATCTGCCCGCCACCGATCACAAAGGCCTCGATCTCGCCATTGGCAGCGGCTTGTTCCAGCGCCTCTTCCAGCGAACCCAGCACCACGGCACCCGGGGCCTCGTAGGCTGCGTTGCGGGTCACCACCATGTTCACACGGTCCTTCAGCGGACGGTACTTGGCCGGAATGGTCTCGTAGTTCTTCCGCCCGGTGATCACGTGGTGGCCACGGGTCACACGCTGGAAGTACTTCAGGTCATCGGGCAGGTGCCAGGGCAGGTCGCTGTCGCGCCCAATGGTGCCGTTGTCCGCCACGGCTGCGATGGCAGAGACGATCATCGGGGAATTCGCAACGTGCAGGTAGCGGGAGCGTGGGGAACAGAAGCGTTCATGGAACGGGAATGGATGTGCTTGGATGTTAATGCTGGATGGAATGCCCCAAGGCATTCATTGCCGTTCATCCCCGTCCATTCACGGTTGAATTCAATGCGGCTCATCATACCGCTACGTCGGCCTTGATGTGCGGATGCGGGTCGTAGTCCTTCAGCGTGAAATGCTCGTAGCGGAAGGCAAAGAGGTCCGTCACCGTGGGATCGATCTCCATCTTCGGCAATGGGCGAGGCTCGCGTGTGAGCTGCAGTCGCGCTTGCTCCAGGTGGTTGTTGTACAGATGCACATCGCCGAAGGTGTGCACGAACTCGCCGGGTTTCAGGCCACATACCTGGGCTACCATCATGGTCAGCAGGGCATAGCTCGCGATGTTGAAGGGCACGCCCAGGAAGGTGTCGGCGCTGCGCTGGTAGAGCTGGCAGCTGAGCTTGCCCTCCGCCACATAGAACTGGAACATGGTGTGGCACGGCGGCAGGGCCATGCGGTCCACATCGGCGGGGTTCCATGCGGTAACGATCAAGCGGCGACTGTCCGGGTTCTTCTTGATCATCTCCACCAGGTTGGTGATCTGGTCGATCACGCGGCCATCGGGGGTGTGCCAGCTGCGCCACTGGTAGCCGTAGACCGGGCCGAGGTCGCCGTTGGCATCGGCCCATTCATCCCAGATGCGCACGCCATTGTCCTGGAGGTACTTGATGTTCGTGTCGCCGGCCAGGAACCAGAGCAGCTCGTGGATGATGCTCTTCACATGCAGCTTCTTGGTGGTCACCAAGGGGAAGCCTTCGCTGAGGTCGAAGCGCATCTGGTGGCCGAAGCAACTGATGGTGCCCGTGCCTGTGCGGTCGTGCTTCTGCACGCCTTCGTCGAGGATGCGGCGGAGGAGGTCGTGGTACTGCTTCATCGCGGTGCGAAGGTATCGTGGCCCTACGGCGCTGGGCATGTGGACTTGCTAACGGGTGTGAATAGCGGGGAGGTGTTCGCGACCTACTCCGTGGTGACGCTATCGCCCCCGCTGCGCAACCCGTTCCGTGCAGGCTTTTCCGGCTTTGGTGGCCAATCCGGCAGGGCCTTCAGCAGGCGCTCCTTCATGCGCTCATAGTAGCTCTTGCGATCGATGGTGAAGGAGATGAGGTAGCCCACCATGGCGGCATACATGAGCTGGAAGATGGCGCTATGGCGGTCGGTCATCTCCAGCACCAGGATGGCGCTGGTGAAGGGCGAGCGGGTCACGCCGGTGAGGAAGGCCGTCATGCCCGCCAGCACCAGCAGGTTGAATTGTCCGCGCGTGGGGTTGAACCACTCGGCGATCCAGCCACCCACGGCCGCACCGCTGGCCAGCGAAGGAGCGAAGATGCCACCGGCGCCGCCCGCAGAGAACGAGAACATGGAGCCGAAGAAACGGGCGCCCACATTGCCGGCCGTGGCATCCACCTGCGGGGCGAATAGGTATTCCTCCAACAACAAGTGCCCCGAACCCAAGGTATGTGGACCCAGCAGGTACACGGCACTGGCGAAGAGCAGCGAGCAGCCCAGCGCGAAACCGGCCTGCGCCCATGCACCCGTGAGGCTCCTTCGCAGCTTGTCGAAGGCGATGAGGCCCTTGCAGAAGAGCGCGCCCATGGAGCCAGCCACCAGGGACAGCGCCAGGATCTTGTACATGAACGAAACGGTGGCCTGGTCCAGCTTGGGGTAGCCGAGCATCAGGTAGGGGCCCAGCAGCCATTGGGCGGTCATGCCGCTGAGGATCACTGCGGTGAGCACGGCGGTTCGGAACTGCGCGATGTGTGTTTTGGTGAGCTCTTCCACCGCGAACACGATACCGCCCAGTGGTGTGTTGAAGGCGGCACTAAGACCTGCGGCGCCCCCGGTGATCATCATGATCTGACGGCTCACCTTGGGCCAGAAGGGCGGAAGCAGTTTGTGTACGGTGCGGTAGATGCTGCCCGCGATCTGTAGGGTGGGCCCTTCGCGCCCCACTGCACCACCGCCCAGCACCAGCGAAAGGCTGCTGAGCACCTTTACGATGATGATGCGCACGTTGAGGAAGCGCCACGAACGGTCCGACTTTTTTTCGGTGGCCACTTCCACAGCGGCCATCAACTGGGGGATGCCGCTGCCACCGGCCATGGGCGCAAAACGGAACACCAACCACCACGACAGGATGAAGCTGATGGGCGCCGAGAGGAAGATGAGGCGTGGGTCAATGGCGAGCAGGCGCCCGTTCCACTGCTCCATGTAGTGGAACAGCTTGGCGTAGCCCACGGCCACCAGTGCGGTAAGCACGGCGCTCACCTGGTAGGGCAGGGCCAGCAGTACAAAGTCTTTGGCGCGACTGTTCACGGCGAACTGCCGGATGCGCTCCAGCAGGCTGGAGAGCAGTCGTTGTGCCTTGTCGGCAAAGGGAAGTCGCCACTTGTCCGTCATCTGCGCGGGCGAAAATAGGTCCCTGTCCGTGCGGCTTTGGGCCACGGCGGGCAAAGTGATCAACAACGGGGATCAGCGTTTCCGCAGCCAGCCCAGTATGCGGCGCTCGTCCACGCGCCAGCGTCCGTCCACCAGGTCAAGGTCGTAAGTGGCGCGCGTGCTGCCTGTGTTCTGTTGCACCACTTCCACCTCGCCGTGTTCAACGGCGCTCACAATGGCCACGTGCCCGTAGGGGTTGCCACGCCAGCCATCGAACACCACCAGGTCCCCCACCTCAGGTGCTTCAGCGCTCGGGTTGGTGTATTGCCGCAACCCGCGGTCGCTGTTCAGTTCGCCATCCTTCACGGCAGGGTTGAACAGGTCCTTCGCGTGGCCGTAGCTGTTGGGCATGCGGTGTCCATACCGCTCCAGGTAGTAACGCTTCACGAATTCCACGCACTGGTAGCGTAGGCCCACGTTGTAGCCGTCCACCACGTTGCGGCCGCTCACGTTGCTCATGCTGCCGTTGTGGTACACGATCACGCCGTGAAGGCTGTCGAGTGGCGCGCCGGGTCGCAGCGCGATGCGAGTGGGTGGCCCACCGCAATTCAGGTAACGATCGGCCCAAAGCCACCAAGCCGTGGCCGCGCCAAGGAGCAGGACGAACGCGATGAGAAGAGGCCGTCGCATCGGTCGTTCTTTCCGGCCTGTGGAGGGCATTAGACCAACATGCCCACGATGGTGGCGCTCAGCAGGGATGCCAGCGTGCCACCCAACAGCGCGCGGAAACCGAATTCGCTGAGCCATTGCCGTTTGCTTGGAGCCAGCGAGCCGATGCCACCGATCTGGATCCCGATGCTGGCGAAGTTGGCGAAGCCGCAGAGCATGTAGGTGGCCATCACAATGCTCCGTTGGAAGGTGAACACCCCTTCGCTCTTCATCCGCGAAAGGCTTTCGTAGCCCACGAACTCGCTGGCGATGATCTTTTGCCCCACGAGCTGTCCGGTAAGGGTGATGTCCTGACTGGCCACGCCGATGAGCCACATGACCGGGGCGAAGAGGTAGCCGAGGATGAATTCAAGTGAAAGGCCCGAGAAGCGGCCATGGGACACCGTGGCCACCCACGCATTGACGCCTATGACATCGCCGAGCTTCAGGAAGGCGTAGTTGAACATGGCGATGAAGGCGAAGAACACCAGCAACATGGCGCCCACGTTCGCCGCGAGCTTCAGGCCTTCGGTGGTACCATTGCTCATGGCATCCAGGAAGTTGCTGCCCACCTGTTCCATGCTGACCTCCATCTTCTGCTCAACCGGTTCGGTCTGGGGGAACAGGATCTTGGCCACCACCACGGCGCCGGGTGCGGCCATCACACTGGCCGTGAGCAGGTGTTTGGCGAAGAAGAGCCGCATGGCCGGATCATCGCCACCCAGGAAGCCCACGTAGGCCGCGAGCACTCCACCTGCCACGGTGGCCATGCCGGCGGTCATCACCAGGAAGATCTCCGAGCGGTTCATCTTGTCCAGGTAAGCCTTCACCATCAGCGGGGCCTCGGTCTGCCCCAGGAAGATGTTGCCTGCCGTGCTGAGGCTTTCGGCACCGCTGAGCTTCATGGTCTTGTTGAGGGCCCAGGCCAGCGCGTACACCACTTTCTGGATGATGCCGAGGTAGAAGAGCACGCTGGTGAGCGCGCTGAAGAAGATGATGGTGGGAAGGATCTGCAGGGCGAAGATGAAGCCCATGCTCTTCACGTTCATCAGATCGCGGAAGAGGAACTCGCTGCCGATGCGGGTGAAGTCGAGTACTTTAACGAACAGCTTCCCCACGAATTCGAACGCGACCTGCACCGGAGGTACGTACAGGATAAGCAGGGCCATGACCAATTGGAAGGCGAGGCCGATGCCCACCACTTTCCAATCGACCTGCCGGCGCTTGGCGCTGAACAACCAAGCGATGCCAACGATCGTCGCCATGCCCAACACACCGCGCAGGACACTATCGAGCGAGGCGCCGGTGAGCGGTGCCGGTGTGCCTTGGGCCAGTGCTTCGAGTGGTAGCAGGGTGGGCAGCAGCAGGGCCGCACGGGAATACGCTCGCATCAGGTTCGGGGGATGAGGATGGCGAAGTTGCTGTTTGCCAGTGACCCGCACAACAGGAGGCACCGCTTAGTTGGTGCCTTCGCGCCGCTTGATCTCGTCGCGCAGCTTCGAGGCGCGTTCGTAGTCCTCGTTGTCCAAGGCCTCTTCGAGCATGGAGCGCAGCTCTTCGATGGTGGCCGCGCCCGACTTCTTTTCCACCTTGCCTTTCTGTTCGGCCTCGGTGGGTTCCTCCTCGCTTTCCTCCACCTTCAGTCCGGCGGCGCCCAGGATGAACTCATAGGTATAAATGGGACAGGCGAAGCGCAGGGCCAGCGCAATGGCATCGCTGCTGCGGGCGTCGATCTCCACTTCAAGGCCGTTCTGCTCTACCACCAGCTTGGCGTGGAAGATGCCTTCCACCAGGTCGTTGATGATGACCTCCTTCAGGGTGAACCCCAAGGTGTCGCTCACATGCTTGAACAGGTCGTGCGTGAGCGGCCGGGCAGGTTTGATGTTCTCCACCTGGATGGCGATGGCCTGTGCCTCAACGCCGCCGATGATGATGGGAAGCCGGCGATCGCCATGCACCTCGGAGAGAATGAGGGCATAGGCCCCCGCATGGGTATGGCTGTACGTGATCCTCAGGAAGCGCAGCTCGACCTTCTCCATGCAGTTCGCGAACGGGCCGTGAAGATAGGCGAACGCCCCGATCCGGAATGGAACGGGGCGTTCGCAAACGTGCTATTTCCTATCAGCGCTCGGCGTTGAGCTTCTTTGCTGCTTCGATCAGTTTGGGCAGTACCTCGAAGGCGTCGCCCACGATGCCGTAGTCCGCAGCTTTGAAGAAGGGGGCCTCGGGGTCCTTGTTGATCACGCAGATCACCTTGCTCTGGTTCACACCGGCCAGGTGCTGAATGGCGCCACTGATACCAATGGCGATGTACAGGTTGGGGCGGATGGCCACGCCGGTCTGTCCCACATGCTCGTGGTGCGGACGCCAGTGCATATCTGCGACGGGACGACTGCACGCGGTAGCGGCTCCCAGCAAGGTGGCCAGTTCCTCCACGGGTGCCCAATGCTCGGGTCCTTTCATGCCACGTCCGGCGCTCACCACCAGTTCGGCCTCAGGGAGGGGGATGCCGGTACCCGCCTTGCGGACCTCCTTCACGGCAATACGTGCCGGGCCGAGGTCTCCGGCATAGTCTTCCACCGTTGCGGTGCCGCCGCCATTGGCAATGGCCACCGAGTTCGGCATCAAACTGATCACTTTCACGGGGCTGGTCACTTCCACCCAGGCCTGCGCCTTGCCGCTGAACACGTTGCGCTTGAACCGGCTGTCCACCGGAAGACCGAGAGCCGCTGCCACATGGCCTGCCTTGAGGCGCGCCGCCAAGCGGGGAGCCACGGCCTTGCCCGTTGCATCATGCACGCAAACAATGGTGGTGGCGTTCAGTTGGGCGGCCACATCGGCCACCAACTTGGTCAGCTGCTGGCCATCCACGGTGCTCACACCGCGGGCCACGATCACTTTCGAGGCGCCTTGTGCGCCCAGGCTTTCCAGGTTACTTGCGTTGCCGAAGGTCACTGCGGTAACGGGTCCGCCGGCCAGTTGGCTGGCATAGGTAACGGCCTCTTGGGCGGCCTTGGGGAGCTTGTCGCCGCGTGTGTCGATGAATACGATGGTGCTCATGTAGGTCGGAACTTGTAGGGCCGTGGTGGGCCGAAGGGTCTGTTCTGTATCTGTGTAGGTCGACCCAAAGGGTCGATGCTACTGGTGGATCTAAATGACCTTGGCTTCAGTGTGCAACAGCTCGATCAATTTCCCGGCGTCTTCGGCGGGGATCATCTTCACCGCGCCCTTGCCGGGTGGTAATTCGAACTGCACGGTGCGGGCCACCTCGGATACCGCAGCGGCGGGCACCACGGTAAGGGGCTTGGTGCGTGCGGCCATGATGCCGCGCATGTTGGGGATGCGCTGTTCGGCCATGCCCTTGCTGGCGCCGATGGCCAGGGGCAGCGAGACTTCCAGCACTTCCACGCCGCCGGGCACATCGCGTTCAACGGTGGCGGTGGTGCCTGCAATGTCCAGTTTGCTGGCCAGGGGCACGTATGGCAGGTCGAGCAGTTCAGCCACCATGGCGCCTACCTGTCCACCGTTGTGGTCAATGGTCTCCTTGCCGGCCAGCACCAGGTCGAAGCCTTTGTCCTTGGCGTAAGCAGCGACCTGCTCGGCCACCTGCATGGCATCCGTGGGCTGGGCATCCACGCGCACGGCCTCGTCGGCACCAATGGCCAGGCCTTTGCGGATGGTGGCTTCGGTATCGGCGCCACCCACGGTAATGGTGGTGACGGTGCCCGTTCCAGCGGCCTCCTTCAGTTCAAGCGCACGCACCAAGGCGTACCATTCATCGTAGGGGTTCACAATGAAGGTGACGCCGGAAGCATCGTACTGGGTGTTGTTGTTCGTGAAAGCGATGCGCGAGGTGGTGTCGGGCACCTGGCTCAAAAGGACGAGGATCTTCATTGCGGAAGGAACGTTGTACGCCGCAGCGTTGTTCTTGGGGGCGCAAACTTACGGACGGCATGCCAACAGGCATTGGTCGCAGTACAGGCGAGGGTGTTGTGCGGCAGTGCTTAGCTTCACCTCCTTCAAACCAGAACCCATGATCCGGAAGTTTACCCTGCTCTGCCTTTCCGCCTTGTGCCTAACGGCCTCTGCCCAGATACAGAACGCCCTGGACTTCGACGGTGTGAACGATGAGGTGACCGTGGCCAATGCCTCGGCACAGATCGCCAACGCGACGGGTTTCAGCATGACCTGCTGGGTATACCCCACCCAGAACGCCAATTGGCCCAACATGGAGGCCTTTGCCGGGTTCAGGGATAATGTGACATGCGATTTCTATCTGCTCCAGACCTATGGCACCACCATGGAAGGTCGCCTCAGGAACAGTGCCAATACGGTCTTTACGTTGGATTCGGTGGGGCTATTGACCTTGAATACCTGGCAGCATGTTGCGCTGACCTACGATGGAAGCCAGCTTTCCATGTACCACAATGGGGTGGCCGTGGGCTCCATCCCGGCGAACGGGCTCATCACCACCACCACGGGGATGTTCCGCATCGGCAATATGCCCATCCCCGGTTCCACGGAGATCTTCCTCGACGGCAAGGTGGATGAGGTGACCCTGTGGTCACGGGGGTTGACCGCTGCCGAGGTGGCCTGCATCATGAACTACAACGCCGATCCTGCGGATACTGACCTGAAGCTGTACTACCGCTTGGACCAAGGCATTACCGAAGGCACGAACACCGGCCTCACCAACGTGATCGATGCCACCGGTCACCAGAACGGCGTGGCCTCGGGCATGGCGCTCACGGGTACATCCAGCAATTGGGTGGCTGGCGCTCCGGTGCTGGGCACGAATGCCATCACCATCTGTTCCGGACAGTCCTACACGCTGGGCAGCCAAGTGCTCACCGCGCCGGGCATCTATTCCGAAGCGTTCCCCACGGCGGGTGGTTGCGATTCGGTGGTGATGCTCAACCTTTCAGTGACCCCGGTGAACGTGGGCGTGGCGCAGAACAACTTCACCCTGATCTCGCAAGCGAACGGGGCAAGTTGGCAATGGGTGAACTGTGACAACGGCTATGCGATCATTCCAGGTGCCGTGCAACAGACCTACGCTGCCACCGCGAACGGCAATTATGCGGTGATCGTGCAGCAATCGGGTTGTGCCGATACCTCCATCTGCCTGGCCGTTACCACGGTGGGTATCGATGAGGCCGCCAGTCCCAGCCTGCAGGCCTGGTATGATGAGCGGGCCGATGCCTTGGTGCTGGACCTTACGGAGGTCGGTACCCCTGTTGATGCCGTGGTGCTCGATGCCTTGGGGCGCAATGTCCTGCGATCGCGGTTCCCGGCCGGTAGCCGAGCGTCCTGGCCAATGGCCTCGCTGAACACGGGTGCGCATTTGGTGGTGCTGAACGTTGATGGTATTCAGCATACGGTGCGGTTCCTAAGGCCTTGAACGGATAGGACGGACCATGGGCTTTCCAGTGGCGCAGGGCATCCGATCGCGCCCGCTACCTTTGGCCCCCATTCAGAAAAGACCGATCATGCGTACTGTGCAGTTCCGTGAGGCCCTTTGCGAGGCCATGAGCGAAGAGATGCGCCGCGACCCCAACGTGTTCCTCATGGGCGAGGAAGTGGCCGAGTACGATGGGGCCTACAAGGTGAGCAAGGGCATGCTGGCGGAGTTCGGTGCGAAGCGCGTGATCGATACGCCCATTGCCGAGCTGGGCTTCAGTGCCATTGGTGTGGGTGCGGCCATGAACGGCCTGCGTCCCATCGTGGAGTACATGACCTGGAACTTCGCCATCCTCGCGGCCGACCAGATCATCAATCATGCGGCCAAAATGCTGCAGATGAGCGGTGGTCAGTTCCACGTGCCCATCGTGTTCCGCGGGGGCAATGGCAGCGCAGGCCAGCTCGCTGCCACGCACAGCCAGAGCTTCGAGGCCATGTACGCCAATATCCCTGGCCTCAAGGTCATCACTCCGAGCAACCCCTACGATGCAAAGGGTCTCCTGAAGGCCGCCATCCGCGACAATGATCCGGTGCTCTTCATGGAAAGCGAACGTATGTACGGCGACAAGGGCGAGATCCCCGATGGCGAGTACCTGCTGCCCATTGGCAAGGCCGATATCAAGCGCGAAGGCAAGGATGTCACCATTGTCAGTTTCGGCAAGATGATGAAAGTGGCCCTGGCAGCCGCCGAGGAACTGGCCAAGGAAGGCATTGATGCCGAGGTGGTCGACCTGCGCACCATTCGCCCGCTTGATCACGCCACCATCCTCAACAGCGTGCGCAAGACCAACCGACTTGTGGTGGTTGATGAGAACTGGCCAGTGGCCAGCATCAGCAGCGAAGTGGCCTACCGCGTGCAGAAGGACGCCTTCGACTTCCTGGACGCCCCTGTGCTGCGCATCAACCAGGCCGACACGCCGTTGCCATTCACCCCCACGCTCATCGACGCTGCGCTGCCAAGCGTGCCCCGCGTGGTGCGTGCCGTAAAGGAGGTGATGTATCTGGTGAAGTAAGAGCGATGCTGGAGCAGGAGCGCGAGAAGCACGGACCTGCGCTCGATCCAGTTACTGCCGAACGAGGCTTCCGTAAACTGTACGTGCATTTCGGCCTGCGTGTGCTTGCCGGTGTGGGTGTGCTTGCCTTGATGGCCGTGCTGCCCTTGCCATCCAAGTGGTGGGGCTTGCCGTTATTGCTTATCGGTGCATGGTTGATACTGGCCAACTTGGGCGCGATCTCGGTGCTGGTGAACGCACACTACAGATACCGCCACGGCCCCGAGGACACCACACCGCTCGAGTTCCAGGAAGGTTCGGAGCGTTTCGTGCAAAGAGCCTCCTACGCGGTGCTCTTCGTTACCATGGCTGTTATGGTGCCCTTTAGCAGCAATGTGGAGAACATGGTTGAAGAGGGTCGGTTCGTGTTGCTGATGGGAGGGGTGGGTGTGCTTGTCGCAGCCTTTGTGCTGTGGTTGATCAAGTGCATGGTGCCCGGTTATTACCAGCGCAATTCGGAGGCGCGTGGTGGTGCTGTGCTGGGTCTGTTCTTCAGCGTGGTGGTCCTTGTCCTGTTGGGCACTGCGTGGATCGATCGCTCAAGCGCCCAAGCTCACATAACGGTGGTGCGTTGTGCATTGGAGGACGGTGCCAGGGACAGGTCGGGCTCCAGGTATGTGCATGTGTTCCACCCCGGCCAGGCCTCATCCACCTTCCGCATCCAGTTGCGCGGCAAGGACCGGGAGGCGCTTTCGGGTCGCGATAGTGTTGACTTCCTGTTGGGGCGCGGCGATCTGGGCTTCACCCATGTGCTGGGTGTTGTTCAGCCTTGAACGTGGAGGCGAACTTGCACGGATAACGGGGCTGGATACACGCACTTTCACCCATTCGCCTATTTTTGCGCCCCTGCAATGCAATGGGCATTGTTTTTTCGCTGAAAAACAGGACGTTAACGAACGAAAGATCGAACTGATATGGGAAGTGAACTGATGTACTACATCCCCCTGATGGGCCTTGTGGGCCTGTTGGTGATGGTGGCCAAGGCCATGTGGGTGAACAAACAGGATGCTGGCGATGCCAACATGCAGGAACTGGCCGGCTTTATCGCCCGCGGCGCAAGCGCCTTCCTGAAGGCCGAGTGGAAAGTGCTCGGCGTGTTCGCTGTTATCGCTGCCGTGTTGCTGGCCTGGAGCGGTACGCTCGTTGCGCATAGCGACTGGGTCATTGCCATCGCCTTCCTCATCGGTGCATTCTTCAGCGCTTTCGCCGGTTGGATCGGCATGAGCATCGCCACCAAGGCCAACGTGCGCACCACGCAGGCCGCACGTACCAGCCTGGCCCAGGGCCTTAAGGTCAGCTTCACCGGCGGTACAGTGATGGGCCTCGGTGTGGCCGGTCTGGCCGTGGTGGGTCTCAGCACGCTCTTCATCGTGTTCCTGCGGATGTACGTGGGTGACGCGGGTGCCAATGGCGAGGAGATGATGAAGTGCCTCGAAGTGCTCGCCGGGTTCTCGCTCGGAGCCGAGTCCATCGCGCTCTTTGCCCGTGTGGGCGGTGGCATCTACACCAAGGCGGCCGATGTGGGTGCCGATCTCGTGGGTAAGGTGGAGGCCGGTATCCCCGAGGATGATGCCCGCAATCCCGCCACCATCGCCGACAACGTGGGCGACAACGTGGGCGACGTGGCCGGTATGGGCGCCGACCTGTTCGGTAGCTATGTGGCCACCATGCTCGCTACCATGGTGTTGGGTCGCGAGGTCGTGAGCGCCGACAACTTCGGTGGCATGGCCCCGATCCTGCTCCCCATGGTGATCGCCGGTCTGGGCGTGCTCTTCAGCATCGTGGGTACCTTCTTCGTGAAGATCAACAAGGACACGGACAGCGTCATGGCCGCCTTGAACAAGGGCAACATGGGCTCCATGGTCCTGGTCGCCATCTCCAGCTACTTCCTGGTCCAGTGGATGCTGCCCGAGACGATGCAATTCGTCCGCAATGGTGAATCCACGGATGTGACCAGCATGAACGTCTACTGGGCCATTCTGCTCGGCCTCGTCGTTGGTACGCTGATGAGCCTGGTGACCGAGTACTACACCAGCATGGGGCGTCGCCCGGTGGACAGTATCGTGCAGAAGAGCGGCACGGGCCACGGCACCAACGTGATCGGCGGTCTGGCCATGGGCATGGAGAGCACGGTGCTCCCCATCATCATCCTCGCAGCGGGCATCTGGGGTTCGTTCACCTTGGCCGGCATGTACGGTGTGGCCATTGCGGCCGCTGGCATGATGGCCACAACGGCCATGCAGCTGGCCATTGACGCCTTCGGTCCCATCGCGGACAACGCCGGTGGCATCGCCGAGATGAGCGGTCTGCCCAAGGAGGTACGTGAACGCACCGACAACTTGGATGCCGTAGGGAACACCACTGCCGCCACGGGCAAAGGCTTCGCCATCGCTTCCGCAGCGCTCACCGCCCTCGCGCTCTTCGCTGCTTACGTGGGCATGTCGGGCATCACCGGCATCGATATCTACAAGGCCGACGTGCTCGCCATGTTGTTCGTGGGCGGCATGATCCCCTTCTTCTTCAGCTCGCTGGCCATCAGTGCTGTGGGCAAGGCCGCTATGGACATGGTGAAGGAGGTGCGCCGGCAGTTCCGCGAGATCCCGGGCATCATGGAGGGCAAAGGCAAGCCGGAGTACGAGAAGTGCGTGGCCATCAGTACGCAGGCGTCCATCCGTGAGATGATCGCTCCCGGTGCCTTGGCGCTGCTGTCGCCTATCGTCGTTGGGTTCGTGGCCGGTCCCGAGGCGTTGGGTGGCCTGCTCGCCGGCATTACCGTGAGCGGTGTGCTCATGGGCATGTTCCAGAACAACGCCGGTGGCGCATGGGACAACGCCAAGAAGAGCTTCGAGAAGGGTGTGATGATCGATGGCAAGGAGTACAAGAAGGGCAGCGAACCCCACAAGGCGGCCGTTACAGGTGACACCGTGGGCGATCCCTTCAAGGACACCTCGGGCCCCTCGATGAACATCCTCATCAAGCTGACCTCCATCGTGGCATTGATCATCGCGCCGCACATCAACGAGAACGCTGATCATGCAGCAGCGCCTGCCCATGGTTCTGTGGAGCAGCAGGTGGAATCCACCGAAGTGGTGGCCACCAGCACGCTGGATGTGAGCGATCGGTTCTGAGCAGATCGTTCTCGAACGAAGAACGCCGCGGCTTACCAGCGCGGCGTTCTTCGTTTCATCGATACGCGGGACGTTAGCTGAGGACAACGATCAAGAGCACGAACGCACCCAGCACAAGCATGCCGAGTACCACATTCCCCGATCCTCGGAGAGCGGAACGGTAAGAAAGTCGAGGCGTAACAAGACTTCGTACCAACGCACCCAAGCGTCGGACCAGTCCAACAATTCCTTCAATAAAGCCTTGCGCGAAGATCTCGGCAACGAACTCCAGTATCGCTTCGCCGAGCGGCATGTTCAGCGCTTCTTCGCCGCGCTCTTTGCAGCCGCCTTCTTCGGCGCTTCCTTGGCCGCAGGCTTCGCAGGGACCTTGGGTGCGGCCTTAACGGCGGGCTTGTGCGCGGGTTCCATGGGGAACAGGCCATGGATCTCGGCGTCGATCTTCGAGATGATGCGGCCCAGGTCCTCGGGATCGGTGTGGAAGCGGTTGTCCTCCACGTCGATCACCAGCAGCTTGCCCTTGTCATAGGTCTGGATCCACGCCTCGTAGCGCTCGTTCAGCCGCTTGAGGTAATCGATGCTGATGGAGTTCTCGTACTCACGCCCGCGTTCGCTGATCTGCTTCACCAGCTTGTCCACCGGCGCTTGTAGGTAGATCAGAAGATCGGGTGGGGTGATCGCATTGTCCATGTTCTGGAACAAGCGGAAGTAGTTCTCGAAATCACGCGTGGTCATCAGCCCCATGGCGTGCAGGTTGGGGGCGAAGATGAAGGCGTCCTCGTAGATGGTGCGGTCCTGGATCACATTGCGGCCGCTCGAGCGGATCTCCAGCAATTGCTCGAAGCGCGAGTTGAGGAAGAAGATCTGCAGGTTGAAGCTCCACCGCTGCATGTCCTTGTAGAAGTCGAACAAGTAGGGGTTGTTGTCCACTGCCTCCTGCAATTGGTCCCACTTGTAATGTTTGGCCAGAAGCTGGGTTAGGGTGGTCTTTCCGGAGCCGATATTGCCTGCGATCGCGATGTGCATGATGGGAACGTTGTCTGTACGCGGACCGCGAAGATATCCGCACCCCGCCACGCGTGGAATGATGTGGATAAGTCGTGCCCGGATCAGGGCTTCGCCAGTTCCTGGATGATGATGCGGTCCTGCAGTCGCAGGTAGATGTGGCCACGCTCCACGCGCGCATCGAGCACGGTCCCTTCAGGAACAAAGGGTAGCGGCACGTCGAGGACTTCGAAGGAGCGCATGTCGTAGAGCTGCAACCGACCTCCGGCAAAGAAGAACAAGGCACGTCCACGTACCTCGAAGCTCTCGGCATTCTTAATGGGGATCGTTTTCATGTAGGTGCCGAAGAGGTCGAACACCAGGATGCCGTTCTGCGGGTCATTCACATACAGGCGGCTGTCGTGCTCCTGCATGGCGGTGGGCTTCGGTGTGAGGCCCAATAGTTGGTCGAGTCTCCCGGTGTTGGCCAATGGCCGCAGTTGGCGGTCCGTGCGGATCAAGGCCAGTTCGCGTTCGTCGAAGAACCAGAAGCTGTTCTGCACGCTCATGCACACCACCGTGACCTGCGGGTAGCCCTGACGTGGAAGTTCTATGATGCTTCCTTGCAGGCTCAGGGTATTGTCCAGCAAGGCGAGCACGCCCTGTTCCCGCGAGAAGACCATCGGCTTCAACGAGTAGAACGCATCAATGCTGGCTATGCGGCCGAAGGTCTTGGTGCTGTTGGCAAGCCCTCGATTCCCGTGTTGGTCGTACAACTCCAGTACATCGCCCTTCAGCACGTAAACGTTGCCCAGGTCATCGGTGGTGAACAGGTCCGAAGCCACCGATATCACATGCTGTGTAAGTGGTTCCTGTGCCCATACACTGTGTGCCAATAGAAGCGTCGCTATCAGGGCCGCTGACCTCATGCGTTCTCTGTTTGCAATAGCGATTCCACGAAGGTCCTGTCGTTGCACAGGCGTGGCACCTTGTTCTGTCCGCCCAGCTTGCCTCTTCCCTTCAGCCAATTGTGGAAGGTGCCTTTCTCCACCACATGCACCAAGGGCGCGCGCAAGGCCATGTCGCCGCGGCGTTTGGCATCGTAATCGGAGTTCAGCTGGCGCATGGTGTTGTCCAACACCTGCACGAACCGGGCCATGTCGTTCGGTTGCCGTTCGAACTCCACCACCCACTCGTGACCACCCAGCGCGTGTTCATCCATGTAGATCGGTGCGGCGGTATACTCGCTCACCAGGGCACCGGTCTCCCGGCAGGCAGCCTCCATGCCGCGGTCGGCATTGTCCACGATCAGTTCCTCGCCGAAAGCATTGATGAAGCTCTTCGTTCGTCCGCTCACCTGCACGCGGTAGGGTTTTACACTGGTGAAACGCACCGTGTCGCCCGGCATGTATCGCCAGAGCCCCCCGTTCGTGCTGATCACCAGCGCGTACTGTTGGTCCTTTTCCACCTCGTGCAGCAGCAGCGTGCGCGGCGTGGGTTTGCCCAGTTCGTCCAGTGGTATGAATTCGTAGAAGATGCCATAGTCCAGCATCAACAGCATGTCTTCGGCATTGCGACGATCCTGCACTGCGAAGAACCCTTCAGAGGCATTGTAGCTCTCCAGGTAGTTCATGGTGGGCGAAGGGATGAGCGCCTCGAACTGTGCGCGGTACGGCCTGAAGCTCACGCCACCGTGCATGAACAGTTCAAGGTTGGGCCATACTTCAAGGATGTTCCGCTTGCCGGTGATCTCCAGGATCCGCTTCAACAGGACCAAGGTCCAGGAGGGCACACCGGCTATACAGCGTACATCCTCGCGCATGGTCTCGCGCGCCATCTTCTCGATCTTCACTTCCCAGTTGTCCAACAGGGCCGTTTCGATCACGGGCGTGCGGCGCACTTCCACCCAAATGGGCAGGTTGCGGATGATGATGGCCGAGAGGTCACCACTGTAGGCATCGCTGCGCAGGTGCTCGATATTGCTGCTGCCACCCACCACCAGGCTCATGCCTTGGTACAACTTGCTTTCGGGGTACTGCTGGTAATGCAGCGCGATGAGGTCCTTGCCACCTTTGTAATGGCAGCTTTCGAGCGCTTCGCGGCTAACGGGGATGAACTTGCTGCGATCGCTGGTGGTGCCGCTGCTCTTGGCGAACCAACGGATGTCCGTGGGCCATAGAAGGTTCTGTTCCCCTTTGCGCAGGCGGGCCACGTAGTGTTTCACATCCTCATAGTCCTGCAGCGGCACGCGGGCTCGGAACGCATCGGGGTCCTGTATGGTCTCGTAGCCGTGCTTGCGCCCCCATTCTGTGTAGCGTGCCGATTGGATGAGCGAATGGAACACCTCCAGCTGCGCCATGCCCGGGTTGTCGCGGAACAGGTCGATCTGCTGTAGCCGCTTTTTGATCAGGAAGGAGAAGAGCGCGTTGACGGGCATGGTGTGGGACCGCGAAGATGGGGCCGGCTATCTTCAGCCCAAAATATACGCACAGCCATTCATGAGCGACGGATCACCTCTGCGGAAGATGTTGGTGGGCCTCGAAGCCCATGGGGAGGTTGAGCAGGTGCGTTATGCGTTGCCCTTGGCCGAAGGACCATTGGACCTAGCGCCATATATCGGTGGTCCGTTTTCCATGCGGGCCACAGGTGTGCTCAGCTGTGTAAGCTGTGGAAGGCGCGTGAAGAAGCTGTTCGGCCAAGGGTTCTGCTACCCTTGTTTGCAGAACGCCCCGGAAGCCGCCGAGTGTATCGTGCGCCCCGAATTGTGCAGGGCCCATTTGGGTGAAGGCCGCGATCCGGAGTGGGAGCGTGCACACCACTTTACGGAACATGTGGTGTACCTGAGCTACACGGGCAATGTGAAGGTGGGCGTTACGCGAAGTACGCAGGTTCCGGTGCGCTGGATCGATCAGGGGGCGGTGGCAGCTTTGGTCATTGCGCGGGTTCCGTACAGGCAGTTGGCCGGCCTCATCGAGGTGGACCTCAAGCGGCTGTTCGCTGATAAGACCAATTGGCGGGCCATGCTGAAACACGTTCAACCTGATGTGGATGCGCTCTACACTGCACGCACGCTTGCGCTCACCACCTTGCGCGACGACCTGGCGGAGCATCTACTGCGCGATGAGCAGGCCCAGGTCCTTGATTTCCCGGTACTGGCCTATCCGCCCAAGGTCACCAGTGTTTCGTTCGAGAAGTCGCCCGAGGTCTCCGGACGGCTCATGGGCATCAAGGGCCAATACCTGATCTGGGAGGATGGCCGTGTGCTGAATGTGCGCAACCAGAGCGGCGTCCACGTGGAGGTGGAATGATCTTTTTTTGGGTCAGCGTAACCCTGGCCATGACCGCCCCGTACCAAGGGCAGGTTTTGGTCAGTGAACTGATCGTTAGGGCAAGCGAAGGGCCCCGGAGAGATCCGGGGCCCTTTGTGGTTCTTGGTGATCCGTTCCCTTACTGCACCATCAGGTCGAAGGGCATGCGGGCCTGTATCCCGACCTGTCCCTTCACCTCGCGGATGAGGCGGTATTGCTCCAGGAGCTGGGCGTCCTCGCCGAGCCATTGGGTGGTCACCCAGGCACGGGCCTGGCTGTTCAGGTCTTCCATGAGCTGCTGGAACAGGTCTTTTTGCTCCGGTAGCTCCACGGCTTTGTAGTCCACCAGACCGGCCATGTCGGCAGCGGCTTTCACGGCATCCTCTAGGCCCCCGAGCTCATCCACCAGGCCGATCTTCTTGGCGTCGGTGCCGGTCCATACGCGGCCTCGGCCCACGCTGTCCACTTGGGCCAGTGTCAGCTTGCGCCCCTCGGCCACGCGCTCCTTGAACCCATCGTAGAACTCGTCCACCATTTGCTGGAAGATCTGTTTTTCGGCCGGGGTCAGCGGACGGCTCACAGTGAGCATGTCGGCATAGGTGTGGGTCTTTTCCACGTCGAAGGTGAGCCCGAGCTTGTTGTTGAAGAAGCCTTTCATGTTCGGTATGATGCCGAACACGCCGATGGAGCCGGTGATGGTCGTGGGCTCTGCGAAGATCTTGTTGGCAGGGGCGGCGATGTAGTAGCCACCTGATGCGGCCACATCGCCCATGCTCACCACCACGGGTTTTACGCCGGTGGCCAGTTTCACTTCGCGCCAGATCACTTCGCTGGCAAGGCCACTGCCGCCCGGCGAATTCACCCGGAGCACAATGGCCTTGATGCTGCTGTCCTCGCGTGCCTCGCGGATCGCCTCGGCCAGTGTCTCGCTGCCAATGGTGCCATCGCTGCTCTTGCCGCTGGAGATGCCGCCTTGGGCGTAGATAATGGCCAACTTGTCCTTGCCATCACGTTTGCTCCCTTTCATGCCACCCTTGAACGAACGGGCGTACTTGCCCAGCTCCACCAGTTCCACATCCTTGGTGGCGTCCAGTTCCATGCGGGTCTTCAGTTCGGCCATTACCTCATCGCGGTACTTCACACCGTCCACCAGACCGAAATTCATGGCCAGATCGGCGTTGCGGATCAGCAGGCTGTCGGCAATGGTGTTCAGGCGGGCGGGTTCCAGTTTCCGGCTTCCGGCCACCGCGCTCAGGTGCTCGTCCCAAAGGCCGTTCAGCAACTGGCGGATCTGTGCACGGTTGGCGGGGCTCATGTGGTCTTCGGTGTACACCTCGCCGAAGCTCTTGAAGTCGTTGTTGCTGCCTCGGATGAACTGCACTTCAATATCCAGTTTCTCGAACAGTCCCTTGTAGAACATGTATTCGCTGCGCAGACCGCGGTAGTCGAGGTCGCCCTTGGGCTGCAGGTAAATGGCGTTGGCCGCCGTGGCGATGTAGTACGATCCCTGGGTGTAGAATTCACTGAAGGCGACCACGGGCTTTCCGCTCTCGGTCTTGAACTCCTCCAGTTTGTTCCGGATCTCGCGCAGGGTCGCGAACCCGCCATCCACCATGCCCAGGTCAAGGAAGATCCCTTTGATATGATCGTCGGTCTTCGCGTGCTCGATACTGGCCAGCAGGCTGTTCAGCCCAATGGCAGAGGTGCTGGTGAAGGGGCCTAGGTCCAGGTCCAGTTGGTCCTTGGATGAACGGTCCACGATCTCTTTGTCCAGCGTGAGGTGCAGCACACTGTTCTTTTCGACCCGGGTGGGTTTGTCCGAAGAGGCGATGCCGGCACCAATAGCGGCGATCATGCCGATGAACAGGAAGATGAGCAGTACGCCCACCAGCAGGGTGCCCAGCATGGAGGCGAACATGAACTTGAGGAACTGGCGCATGGGTCAGGTAGGTTGAGGGCCCGAAACTACCGGCTGTGGAAATAGGCCAAGTGCTGGATCACATGAACGGGACCGCTTGTGGATGGAAGGCTCGAATAGCTTTGCCGGCCTCATGGATGCGTTGGAGGTACTTGTGCTGTTGGGCGGTGATCTCGGTGATCAAGTGATCAACCTCGCCGGTGCCGAGCGGTTGATCGGCGAGCGTGCGGGGAAGGTGCTTGCACGTAGCCGCGACCATTGGACCGAGCCATGGGGTTTCAAAGGCGATGCATTGTTCCTGAACCGGGCCTTGCTATTGAGGACATCGTTGCCTCCAGTGGTACTAATGGATGTTTTTCTGGCCATTGAGACCGAGCTGGGTCGCGACAGGACGGATAAAGGCCGCTACGGTTCCCGAACGGTGGATATCGACATCCTGCTCGTGGGCGGGCAGGTCATTGGATCATCGACCCTCCAAGTGCCACACCCGCGTTTCCATGAACGTTCGTTCGCGTTGGCCCCTGCCGCGGACATTGTGCCTGGCTGGGTGCATCCGGTCCAGGGGCTGACCGTGCTTCAATTGTTGAACGCCCTCCGGCACGATACTGCCGCCGCGTGATGCGCTATTCATACATCGCTGTCGAGGGGCTTATCGGTGCTGGCAAGACCACCTTGGCGCGCCGACTGGCCAACAAAATGCAGGGCCGCTTGGTGTTGGAGGAGTTCGATGACAATCCCTTTCTGCCCCGCTTTTACGAGGAGCCCGAGCGCTATTCTTTCGCGGTCGAACTTTCGTTCCTTGCCCAGCGATACCATCAACTGAAGCGCGTCACCGAGCAGGATCTTTTCAGCGCATGCACCATTGCAGATTATTCGCTGGGTAAATCGCTGGTGTTCGCAAGTGTAACCCTACCGCCGGACGAATATGCCCTGTTCCTGGATCTTTATGGGATCATGTATTCCGATCTGCCAAGGCCGGAGCTTATCGTGTACCTCCATTTGGGCATGGAGCGCGTGCGTGAACGGATCCGGACCAGGGGGAGGAGCTACGAACAGCAGATCGGTGTGGATTACCTCATGCAACTGCAGGAAAGGTACTTGGACCACCTCCAGAAAAGCAGTGGTTCCCGGGTGCTGGTAGTGGACCTGGGCGAAAAGGACCTGCTCCATGACCCACTGGCTTATGAACGGCTCATGGAGCTGATGCAGGCGGATGTGCCCGAGGGTTTTCGCTTTGCGGAGCTATGATCCACACCAGGCACTGTGGACAACTACCCTGAGCGATGTCAAACGTTGCTGGGAGGCAAGTGATTATACTTGCACCCGCAAACAAGTAAATCGCACCGTATTCATGGAAAAGCGTCACCTCAAGGGCATGGCCCTGACGACTGTTGCAGCGCTGGTGCTCAGCGGTTGTGGCGGCTTGGGAAAAATGAACAAGTACGTTGAGAACATCAAGTACACGGTTGATCCCTCGCCCCTGATCGTTCAGGGTGATTCGGTGGCGGTCACCATCAACGGAAACTTCCCCGGTAAGTACTTCTACCGCAAGGCCCAAGTGGAATTGACCCCCACATTGACCTACACCGGCGGAGAGACCCCCTATAAAATGGTGGGCTTCCAGGGCGACAAGGCCGTGGGTAACTATACCGTGATCCCTTATGAGACCGGCAAATCGTTCAGCTACACCGGCAAGGTGGCCTACACGCCTGCCATGGCTGAGAGCGAGTTGATGGTGAAGATCCTGGGTAAGCAGGGTAAGAAGGAGCTCCCTTTCGACGCTATCAAGATCGCTGACGGGGTCATCACCACCCCGCTGCTGGTCATGAGCGACGACAAGGTCCTGATCGCGAAGGACGCCTTTGTTCGCATCACCGACCACTCGCAGGATGCCGTCATCAACTACTTGGTGAATTCCAGCGTTGTTCGCCCTGGAGAACTGAAGGATGCCGATGTGAAGGCCCTGGCCGATTTCATTAAGGGCTTCGCTGCCAAGGGTAACATCAACCTGCGTGGCTTGATGGTGGATGCATGGGCCAGCCCAGAAGGCGAACTGAGCCTTAATGAGAATCTGGCCACCGAGCGTGCCGAGAGCGCTGCCAAGTGGGCCAAGAGCGAGATGCGCCGAAACAAGGTCATGGCTGATTCAGCCATGACCTTTTACACCCTGAACCCCCGCGGTGAGGACTGGGACGGTTTCAAAAAGGCGATGATGTCCACCACGGAGGTTCCCGATAAGGAACTGGTGATCCGCGTTCTGGAGATGTACCCTGACCTGAGCAAGCGTGAGCAGGAGATCAAGAACATGGCAGCTACTTACACGGAGATCCGTGAGCACATTCTGCCCGCCCTGCGTCGCAGCGAGGTCAAGCTGAACTACCAGATCATTGGCAAGACCGACGAGCAACTAACGGCCATGAGCAAGAGCATGCCCGACAGCCTTACCGTTGAAGAACTGCTTTTCGCCGCCACCCTCACGAACGACCTGAACGAGAAGCTCCGTATCTACAAGGAAGTGGAGCGTATCTACCCCAACGACTACCGCGGTGCCAACAACGTTGGTTACATCTACATGCTGCAGAACAAGCTGGCCGATGCTGAAGCCCAGTTCCAGCGTGCCAATAGCATCAAGGACAACCCTGTAAGCACCAATAACCTTGGCGTGGTGGCCCGCCTGAAGGGTGATCGCAAGAAAGCCATGGAGCTCTACCGCAAGGCTACTGCAGCCGGTCCCGAAGTGAAGTACAACATGGGTATCATCGATATCCAGAACGGTGACTACGGCGCTGCCAATGGCAACATGAGCGGCAACAATACCTTCAATGCCGCCTTGGCCAAAATGCTGGGTGGTGATGCAGCCGGTGCTCAGCGTATCCTCGAGCAGAGCACCGACAAGGACAGCGCCATGGGCCACTACCTGATGGCCATCATCGGTGCCCGTCAGAGCAATGGCGACATGGTCCGCAATCACTTGGCCCTGGCCGTGCAAAAGGACGGTAGCCTTCGTGATAAGGCCATGAAGGACCTCGAGTTCCGCAACTTCAAGGGTCAACTGGGTCTCTGATCCCGTCCCTCCTGAGTTATTGAAGCCCCTTCGCCAACTGGCGAAGGGGCTTCGTGTTTTTGGACCATCGTTGATCATCGGCGCGCTTTGCCTACATTTCGGCCACCATTGGCGTTCGTAGTGCCCCTTCGCGGCGTGCACCATGCCACTCCTCACTGTAAGTGCCTTATCCAATGAACGCGACCGTTCTTGACTACAACACCCAGCGTGCGCAACTGCCCATTCCTGAATACGGGCGGCTGGTACAGCGCATGGTGGACCATGTAATGGCCATTGAGGACCGGGAGCAAAGGACACGTCAAGCGAAGGCCATCATCCAGGTCATTGGCCGGTTAAACCCCCAGCTCCGGAACAGCGACAATTTTGAGCGCACGTTGTGGGACCATCTCCACATCATGAGCCATTTCAAGCTGGATGTGGATGCGCCTTTCCCGCCGCCAACGCCAGAGGAACTCGTAAGCAAGCCTGTGCCGGTACCCTATCCACGGTCCGACATCCGTTATGGCCACTATGGCAAGCTCGTGGAGCGCATGATCGTGCAATGTGCCGCCATGGAAGCGGGAGCGGAGCGCGAGGCCTACACCCAGGTGATCGCCAACCTCATGAAGCGCCAGTTCCTCATTTGGAACCGCGATACCGTGCCCGATTCGGTGATCTTCAAGGACCTGGCCGAACTGAGCAAAGGCCGTATCCGTGTAAAGGAGGACATGCAACTGGCGCACACGGCGGACCTGTTGCGCACCCAGCAGGGCGGCCCCCGCAACGAGGTTGACCTGCGCAGGCGATCCGGCGGAGGAGGCGGCAAGAAGCGCCACCGCAACCGGAAGAAGAACCGCTACTAACACACGGTTCACGCGCTCGTTCATTGTGCGGACCTATATGAGGTCTGCTCTCATTTAATGCGTGTGATGGGCTGTTCTTATCATGGGCCGGCCTGTAACAGTGTTCCGGCAACAGCCAGTTGTTAGTACCGCGCTTTCACGAGGTCCGTTACGAACCCGGTGTCGGTGTTGCTTTGGACCACCGGTATCGGCCAATCCGCCCGGTGCATGCCCATGGGAAGCTTTCGTATTGAAGGAGGTCGACGATTGAAGGGGGAACTGGTGCCTCAGGGTGCCAAGAACGAGGCGCTTCAGATCCTGTGCGCGGTACTGTTGACCGCCGAGCCGGTCACCATCCACAACGTTCCCGATATCGTGGACGTGAACAAGCTCATAGACCTGCTGAAGGCCATGGGCGTGGAGGTGGACATGCTCGGTCCGGGCAGCTACCGTTTCCAGGCCAAGGCCGTGAACCTCGAATTCTTTCTGGACCCCGAGTACAAACGGATGGGGGGTAGCCTACGTGGTAGTGTCATGGTGGCCGGTCCTGCGCTCGCCCGATTCGGTCGGGGGTACATACCCAGTCCGGGTGGCGATAAGATCGGCCGCCGCCGCATGGATACCCACTTCACCGGCTTTGAGAGGCTGGGTGCCGATATCAAATACGATGAGAACGATGGCTTCTACCGAGCGGAGGCCAAGCAATTGAAAGGTTGCTACATGCTGCTGGATGAGGCCAGTGTAACGGGCACGGCCAACATCGTTATGGCTGCCACGCTGGCCGAAGGACGCACCACCATTTTCAACGCCGCCTGCGAACCCTACTTGCAGCAGCTATGCAACATGCTGGTGCGCATGGGCGCGCGCATCAGCGGTATCGGCAGTAACCTATTGCACATCGATGGTGTGAAGGAACTGGGGGGTACCGAGCACCGCATGCTGCCGGACATGATCGAGATCGGCTCCTTCATCGGCCTTGCGGCCATGACGCGTAGCGAGATCACCATCAAGGATACCGGTTACGATCACTTGGGCATCATCCCGGACGTTTTCCGCAAACTGGGCATTACGGTTGAGCGCCGGGGTGATGATATCCATGTGCCTCGCCACGAGCACTACACTATCGAGCCCTTCCTCGATGGGTCCAACCGCGTGATCAGTGATCATCCTTGGCCCGGCTTCACCCCTGACCTGCTCAGTATCGTGCTGGTAACGGCCACCCAGGCCAGTGGCCACGTGCTCATTCACCAGAAGATGTTCGAGAGCCGCCTCTTCTTCGTGGATAAGCTGATCGAGATGGGGGCACAGATCACATTGTGCGATCCCCACCGCGCGCTGGTCATTGGCAAGGACTTCGAGAAACCGCTTCGCGCCATCCGCATGACCAGTCCCGATATCAGGGCGGGTGTATCGCTACTGATCGCTGCCATGAGCGCCGAAGGCACGAGCACCATCGACAATGTGGAACAGATCGATCGGGGCTATCAGCGCATTTCCGAGCGCCTGAACGCCATCGGGGCGAACATCCAGCGCGTCTGATCGGTCACCGACCTCCCACAGCATCCATAGGTCTGGCATGATGTTGGCGCCAGCGCGCGTCCGTTGCTCACCTAAATTCGCACCATGCAATTCAGCACCATCATGTCCAAGGCACGCATCATCACCGTTTCCGCGGTCGCCCTGCTGGCCATCTACGGCTTCACCGATCGTCTTCAGCGGAAGGGTGACACCCAGCAGTCCTCTGCCAAAGTGGGCACCGGCATAGGCGACAAGGCTCCCGAACTGGCGTTCATGAACGCGGATAGTACCAAGGTGCTGAAGCTATCCGAACTGCGCGGCAAGTATGTGCTCATCGATTTCTGGGCCAGCTGGTGCCGTCCCTGCCGCATGGAGAACCCCAACGTGGTGGCGGCCTACGACAAGTACAACCAAGCCAAGTTCAAGACCGGCAAGGGCTTCGAGGTGTTCAGTGTTAGCCTCGACCGCAGTCGCGATGCATGGAAGCAGGCGATCGCCGCGGACGGCCTGAAGTGGAAGTACCACGTGAGCGATCTGGGCTTCTGGAACTCCAAGGGTGCCCAACTGTACGGTGTGAACTCCATCCCCATGAGCTTCCTGATCGATCCCCAAGGCATCATCATTGCGAAGAACCTGCGCGGCATGGCGCTCCACCAAGAGCTCGACAAGTACATCAAGAGCCTCTGAGGTTCACTGATCTATCGATCCATAAAGCGGCCCCGGTATCCCGGGGTCGTTTCATTGGTGGCCCTGGCTCCCTCGTTCCACAGCGGAAACTGAACGACGAAAGCATGGCGCATCACCGTGTGGATCGAGTGGATCAGCCCCTAGCACTGCCAAAAAGTCCCCGACCTTTGCGCCCCAATGTCCTAAAATCGTCTTGGCACCGTCCTTGACCCTAGCACGATGATCTTCAAAAAGCGCCAAAAGACCATGTCGGATCGACCCAACGTCAGTGCGGAAGCTGAAACTGCTGCCAAAGCGACGGACCATGCATTGCCAACCGAAGGCCAGGATGAACAGATGAAGGACGCCCTTACTGCTGCCAGTGAAGCAGCTGCCGAGCACGTGACCGCCGATGGCAATACCGAAGCGCGGGAGGATGTGGCCGAACTGGCGGCACAGCTTGCAGCCGCAAAGGCGGATGCCGCTGATCTGAAGGACAAATGGCTGCGGGCCAATGCCGAGTTCGATAATTATCGCAAGCGCACGGCCAAGGAAAAGGCGGATATGCTCCTGTTCGCGGGTGAGAACACCGTGAAGAACATCCTCCCCGTACTTGACGATATGGAGCGCGCCATTTCCAATAACGTCCGTGTGGACGATATCGCTGTGGTGCGTGAAGGGTTTCATTTGGTGCACAGCAAACTGCTCCACATTCTCGGAAGCCAAGGCGTGAAACCCATGGCCGATGCAAAGGGTCAACCATTCGACACCGATCGCCACGAGGCGATCACCAAGGCTCCTGCACCCAGCGATGACCTCAAAGGCAAGGTGATCGACGTGCTGGAGAACGGATACACCCTGCACGACAAGGTGATCCGCTATGCCAAGGTGGTGGTGGGCGAATAATGCGAAGCCATTTCTGCCATTCAGTAGAACTGATGATCAGCCCATTCGAATTGACCCTTGACCGCGAGCCATGAGCAAGCGAGACCCATATGAAGTCCTTGGTGTGGCGCGGAACGCCAGTGCCGACGAGATCAAGAAGGCCTACCGTAAACTGGCCATCAAATTCCACCCGGACAAGAACCCCGGCGACCACGCAGCTGAGGAGAAGTTCAAGGAGGCGGCCAGCGCTTACGAGATCCTGAGCGATCCCGAGAAGAAGGCGCGCTACGACCAGTTCGGCCACGCCGGTCCGGGCATGGGTGGCGGTTTCCAAGGTGGTGGCATGAACATGGAGGACATCTTCTCCCAGTTCGGCGACATTTTCGGCGGTGCCTTCGGTGGCGGTGCGTTCGGGGGGGGCTTCGGTGGTCAGCAGGGGCGCGGCCGTGTTGTGAAAGGCAGCAACCTGCGCGTGCGGTTGAAGATGACCTTGGAGGAGATCGCACACGGTGCCGAGAAGAAGATCAAGGTGACCAAACTGGTCCGCGGAAAGGGCAGCGAGTACGGAAAATGCACTACATGTGGTGGTGCTGGTCAGGTCCGTCGGGTCCAAAGCACCTTCCTGGGCCAGATGCAGACCGTTACCACCTGTCCGGCATGTGGCGGCATCGGACAGACCGTGAGCAAGCGCGCACCCGGCAGCGATGAGCATGGCCTGGTGCGCGAAGAAGTGGTGGTACCCATTCGCATTCCGGCCGGCGTGGAAGAAGGCATGCAGCTCAACATCAGCGGCATGGGCAACGAAGCCCCCGCAGGTGGTGTACCCGGCGATCTATTGGTCGTCATCGAAGAGGAAACACATCCCGAATTGCGGCGCGATGGACGCAACCTGCACCACGAGGTGTTCGTGAGCATGGTGGACGCCGCGCTCGGTGCGCAAGTGGAAGTGCCGCTCGTTACCGGCAAGGCCAAAGTGAAGATCGAGCCCGGCACACAGACCAACCATGTGCTCCGGTTGAAAGGAAAGGGCCTGCCCAGTGTGAACCACCACGGTCATGGTGATCTGTTCGTGCACGTTGCCGTGTGGACGCCCACAGACCTGACCAAGGACGAAAAAGCGGCCTTGGAAAAACTGCGCGGCAGTCCGGGTTTCCAGCCTCGGCCCACGGCCAAGGACAAGGGCTTCTTCGAGCGGGTCAAGGAGATGTTCAGCAACTGACACTTTCCGGGACGTTCACGCCAGATGTGTGCGGTCACGGGCGGACGATTATATTGTCCGTCCAAACACGACCGAATGACCCTCCGGACCTTCCCCATGTTCGTGGCACTGCTCTTCTGCATGCCTCTGTTCGCTATTCCTCAAGACACGGCCACCGATGGCGAGGAGGCGGAGATGGATCCCGCCCAGCTGGATTCCTTGGTCCGGGCTTACACCGATTCCATCAATGCCCGTTACACCTTTACCACTGGCAAGGTGGACCTGGCTGATGGCGTTGCCTCGCTGAACATCCCAGAGGGCTTTATGTTCCTGGACGCCTCGCAGAGCCGCGAAGTGATCGTGGACCTGTGGGAGAATCCGCCCGGTGCGGCAGAGGGTGTGCTGGGTATGATCATTCCCGCTGGTACCACGGTCACCGATCATCCTTATGCGTTCGTGGTGGAGTACGATGCCATGGGCTACGTGAGCGACGAGGATGCCGATGACATCGACTATGAGGAGATGATGACGGAGATGAAGAAGGACGATGTCGAGGAAAACCGTCAACGTAAGGAGGCAGGTTATGGCGCATTGGACCTTGTTGGCTGGGCCGCCCCACCCTTTTACGATAAGGAGCGCAAAGTGCTTCACTGGGCCAAGGAACTGCATGCCGAGGAAGCGGACGGCAACACGTTGAACTACAATGTGCGTGTGCTGGGCCGTAAAGGCGTGTTGATACTGAACGCGGTCGCAGGTATGGAAGCACTGGAAGAAGTGAAGCAGAACATCCCTGCGGTGCTGTCCATGGCATCGTTCAACGCCGGTCACACCTATGAGGAGTTCGACAGCAACGTGGACGAGGTGGCCGCTTGGACCGTTGGTGGACTGGTGGCCGGTAAGGTGCTGGCGAAGGCCGGGATCTTGGCGTTGCTCCTCAAGAACATCAAATTGGTGTTCATCGCACTGGCGGCGGCTGGTGCTGGCCTCATGCGCTTCTTCAAGGGGAGGAAGAAAGAGGGAGAACCGCCAGCAACGCAAGCCTGATATCGGCTCGGTCGCTCAGCTGCTCTGAACCACTCCCGCACCGGGAGCATGCAGCCTCACGGACCGAATGCCGTTCTCCATGGACTGCGCGGTGTCATAACGTTCGCTCGTACCGATCACCTGGCCGTTGGAGGCTTTCAGGTTGAAGTGATAGTGTCCCTTTCTGCCGATCACGCGCTCGAAATGGCGGTCCTCAGCACTATGTCGTCGTACGCTTTCGATACCCTTCAGGCAATTGGCCTTTCGTGAGTAGCCCTCGCTGCTGAGTATCACTTGGCCATTGGGTGCCACCAGATCGAAACGTTGTTCTCCTGCCTTGTCGAGCTTCAATTTGAAATGGGCGGTGGGCATGGTGTTCGGCGTTTGGGCATGAAGCTATCCCCACCGGTCGGTCGTTGACATGACCATGGTCAGGCCCGAAGCATTAATGCAGGCCGACCCGGTTACCTTTCGCCCACATGGATGCATTCAACCTTTTTGCGAACCTTGTCGACATTGAGGCCCGTCGCATCATGCCCGCAGAAGTGGAGGTGCGCAATGGGCGGATCCACGCGGTCCGCGAGGTGGGTGGCCCCGTGGAGGGCTACCTCATACCCGGTTTCATTGATGCCCACGTGCATGTGGAAAGCTCCATGCTCGTGCCAAGCGAGTTCGCCCGCCTTGCCGTGGTGCACGGAACGGTGGCCACCATCAGCGATCCGCACGAGATCGCCAATGTGCTCGGTGAGGAAGGGGTGGAGTACATGATCGAGAACGGCGCGCAGGTACCGTTCCATTTCTTCTTCGGCGCTCCCAGTTGCGTACCGGCCACCCGGTTCGAGACCGCCGGTGCAGAGCTTGATGCCGCAGCTGTGGGCCGCTTGCTGGATCGGCCGGAGGTCTTGTACCTCAGTGAGGTGATGGACTTCCCCGGCGTGATCAATGGCGATCCCGAGGTCATGCGCAAGATCGCGCACGCGCACCGCACCGGGAAAGTCGTGGATGGTCACGCGCCGGGTCTGCGTGGAGAGGGTGCCGCACGCTATATCAGGGGCGGGGACGAACATGGAGGCGTGGTCATTTCCACGGACCATGAATGCTTCACGTTGGAAGAAGCCTTGGACAAGGTGCAACACGGTATGCACATCAGCATCCGTGAAGGCAGTGCGGCCCGCAATCTGGATGCGCTTATGCCACTGCTCCTGAGCCACCCCGAGAAGGTGATGCTCTGCTGCGATGACACCCATCCGGACAGCCTCGTATTAGGCCACATCAACTCGCTTTGTAAACGGGCTGTGACCGCAGGGGTCGATGTGTTCGATGTGCTGCGTGCCGCTTGCCTGAACCCCATAGCGCATTACAAGCTGCCTGTGGGCCATCTGCATGTGGGCGATCCGGCCGACATGGTCCTGCTCGAGAACCTCATGGACTTCAAGGTGCTTCGTACCTGGGTGCGCGGTCAACTGGTCGCTGAAAAGGGGCGAAGTCTAATCCGTTCTGTTCCGGCTGGTACTCCGAACAAGTTCAATTGCGCGGAGATCGCCGAAGCACAATTACGGGTACCCGCCAAGGATGATCAGATCTTGGCCATCGAGGCGTTGGACGGACAGCTGATCACGCATAAGAAATACCTCCATGGCACAGTCCGTAATGGTGAATTGGTGGCCGATGTGGATCGCGATCTGTTGAAGATCGCCGTGGTGAACCGCTATGCCACGGCACCCGTTGCTTTGGGCTGGATACGCAATATCGGGTTGAAGCGCGGTGCCATTGCCAGTTGTGTGGCCCACGACAGCCACAATATCGTGGCCGTTGGTGCCAACGATGCGGATCTCTGTGAGGCCATCAACGCAGTGATCGCCCAGCGGGGCGGTATCAGCGTTTGCGATGCAGGCGTTGTGCAGGCACTGCCACTTCCGGTAGCGGGCATCATGTCCACGGCCGATGCGTACGAAGTGGCCGCTGCTTATGCGGCATTGGATGGTGCTGCGAAGGCCCTCGGGAGCACGTTGCGTGCTCCGTTCATGACCCTCAGCTTCATGGCCTTGTTGGTGATACCGCATGTAAAGTTGAGCGACAAGGGATTGTTCGATGGCGATGCGTTCGAACTCATCACGTCTGGCACATGAGCATCCGGTTCGCATTCATCTGGCCGTTGTTGGGGGTGCTCCTTACCGGCTGCTCCACCGAACGACGAACGGTGCATGAAGGGGCATTTCAAAAGCGACGTCACCAGCCCGGTTGGCACGTGGACCTTGGTCTTCGACCGTGCAGGCAACAACTGCCAATTGAGCGATCGGAACCCATGGCCGTTCGTATGCCGGATATGGGTGCAATGCATGTTGAATTGCCATCGCTTGTGCCGGTCGCGGTTGCTGTGGTACCGTCGAAGATCATCAACGATATTCCGCCACACCACACCAACGGTACATTGCGCGTGCAGCGGTCGCCAGCGTTGGAGCCATCTGTTACCAGACCGGTCATTCCGTTGGAAATGCAGACCGATATCACGCCCGAACGACGATGGAACAAGTGGGCCGTGCCTGCATTCGTGGTGGCGTTAGGCGCGGTGGCGCTGGCCTTGTTCACCACCAGTACCATAGCGGTGATCGCGGCATTGATCGTGGCCTTCGTGTTCTCAGCCATTTCCATCAAGCAGATCCGCTGGCGCGACGAACGGGGCAAGGGTTTCGCTGTCGCGGCTTTGGTCATTGCGGTCATGGCCTCCATCGCAACGGCCATCGTCACGGCCGTGGTCGGTTTTGTTTGAGCTATCGCAGCTCGGCCAATAGCGTCGTTGCGTTCATTGTCAAGGCGTCCACAGCGGTCTGTTCCGACCGATGGAGCGCTAGCGCTGCGGCCCCGGCGGATTTCGAGAGCTTGTTACCGGCCGCATCCGTCAGCAAGCGGTGGTGAATGAACCGGGCTTTGCAGAAAGCGGTGTATCCGAGCATGTGTGCCATATACACTTGACAGGCGGTGGAGGGCAGCAGGTCCTCGCCACGGACGATCAGGTCGATGCCGAAATGCAGATCATCTACCAACGAGGCCACCTGGTAGGCCGGGCGGCCGTTCCGCTGGCGGATCACGGGTGGACACATCAGTTCGGAAAGGTCCACGGTACGTGGTCCGGAATGGTCGTCGAAGGTTACCGGGCACGTACTGGGAATGTGCAAGCGCCAGGTCACCTCGGGCTCATCCAGATCGGTCCCTTTTGTTGCGCACGCACATTGTTCCATGTTCGCTCGGCTGCAGGTACAAGCGAACAAGGCCTTTGCGGTCCTTAGTTCGGCAATGAGCCCGTGGTAGAGAGGCAGCCTGAACTGTTGCGACCAACAGGCGTAGAGTTCGTCGCTGTTGCGTGGTCCCCTGTCCCAGTGGATGCTCAGCCGATCGAGCTGGATGAAAATGTCCTCCACGTATTCGGGACGCACGCGCTCCTGGTCCAGGTCGTCCATGCGGAGCAGTACATCGCTTTCGTCGGCTGTGGCCAACAGCTTTGTCAACAGGAAATTGACCGCATTGCCGGCATGCAGGTAACCACTTGGGGTGGGGGCTATGCGTGTACGCGGCACGGCAACTACCTGCGTTCGGGGTGCCCGGGGTGGGACTTGAACCCACACGGCCCTTGCGGACCAAGGGATTTTAAGTCCCTCGTGTCTACCATTTCACCACCCGGGCGTCCACCGCTTTCGTTCAGATGCGGACGGCGGAAAAATAGTGAAGCCTCCCTGGTGGGAGGCTTCACTGGAGCGAGAAACGGGACTCGAACCCGCGACCCCGACCTTGGCAAGGTCGTGCTCTACCAACTGAGCTACTCTCGCGTTCGGGGCGCAAATATATGAACCGACTTCAATTCCAAAACTTCGACCTACACTTTATTCGTTCGCTGTTTCGCCGGGGTCACCAACCGCTTGATCTCGTTCAGCTTCAGCAAGGCCTCCACCGGGGTCAGCGTGTCTATGTCGAGGGCCTTGATCTCGTCCCGGATACGCTCCAAGGCCGGGTCGTCAAGCTGGAAAATGCTCAACTGCAGTTCGCGACCGAGGTCTTCGGTCAAGCCACTGCGAACATGCGATGGACCTCCTTCAGAGGGTGCCTCGCCAAGGTCGCCCCCATGGCTTTGCTCCAAGTGGGCCAGTACCTTGTTCGCACGCTGGATAACGCGCTGTGGCATACCCGCCATCTGTGCCACGTGTATCCCGAAACTCCGATCACTGCCGCCAGGCACCAGTTTGCGTAGGAAAAGCACCCGGCCATCGGCCTCGCGCACGGCCACGTTCGCATTACGGATCCGGGGGAACGAGGCCGCCATTTCGTTCAGTTCGTGATAGTGCGTGGCGAACAGGGTCTTGGGGCGGGCGGGATGTTCGTGCAGGTATTCGGCAATGGCCCAGGCGATGGAGATCCCATCGTAGGTGCTTGTTCCGCGACCGATCTCGTCCAGGATCACCAGACTGCGTTCGGTAAGGTTGTTCAGGATGCTGGCGGTCTCGTTCATTTCAACCATGAACGTGCTTTCGCCGGAGGCCAGATTATCCGATGCGCCCACCCGGGTGAACACGCGGTCCACCAATCCGATGGTCGCAGCCCGGCAGGGCACATAACTCCCGGTCTGTGCCATCAGCACGATCAGCGCCGTTTGGCGGAGCAGGGCCGATTTACCGCTCATGTTCGGGCCGGTGATCACCACCAGCTGGCGGTCGTCCGGGTCAAGCAACAGATCGTTGGCCACGTAAGGCGCATCGGGAGGTAGTTGTTGCTCGATCACCGGGTGGCGCCCGTCCTGGATATCCAGAACGCGCCCACTTTCGATCACCGGTCTGCAATAGCCATGCGCCTTTGCGGCACGAGCGAATCCCAGCAGTACATCCATGGCCGCCAAGGCCGCTGCAGTGCGTTGTACCGGGCCTATCTCCTGCACGGTGGCCTCCACCAAGGTCTGCACCAGTTCGGCTTCCAGGGCGAGTATGCGCTCCTCTGCACCGAGTATGCGTTCCTCCAGGGTCTTCAGCTCATCGGTGATGTAGCGCTCGGCGTTCACCAGGGTCTGCTTGCGCACCCACTCTTCGGGCACTTTGTCCTTGTGCGTGTTCCTAACTTCCAGGTAGTAGCCGAACACGTTGTTGTAACCCACTTTCAACGAGCTGATACCCGTGCGTTCGCTTTCGCGTTGCTGCACGTTCAGTAGCAGGTCCTTGGCATGTGCCGATAGGTGGCGCAGCTCATCCAGTTCAGGGCTCACCCCCGTGCGCACCACACCCCCTTTTTGGATGTTCACCGGCGTTGTTGGCTCGATGGTGGCGGCAATACGGGCCGAGAGCTCCATGGGCGGCACCACGGTGGCTGCCATTTCACGCAGTGCTGGTGCCGCTGAAGCGAGTCCTGTGGCGATACGCGAAGAAGCCTCCAGCGCATGGTGCAACTGCAACAACTCCCTGGGATTGATCCGTCCTGCGGCTGCTTTTCCGGCCAATCGTTCCAGGTCGCCAATGTGATCGAGCTGTTCGCCCAAAAGCTCGGCAGGACCAACTTCATCATACAGGGCTTGCACCACGTTCTGTCGCTGTGAGATCTCCTGCACGTCGAGCAGGGGGAACAACAACCAACGGCGCAACGAACGGGAGCCCATGGGCGTGGTGCATCGGTCAAGCGCTTGCAGCAAGGTCCGGCCGCCTTCGTTCACCGGGCTTACCAGTTCAAGGTTCCGCACGGTGAACCGATCGAGCGCCACATGTGTGGAAGGCCGCAACCACCGGATCTGCGTGATGTGCGCCAGGCGGTCATGGCGCGTTTCGCCGAGGTAGTGCAACACCGCCCCGGCTGCGCGCTGACCGAGGGTCAGCTCCTCTATGCCGAAGCCCTTGAGCGAAAGCGTGGAGAACTGTCGCAATAGTCGCTCTCGGGCAATGTCATCCGTGAAGGCCCATTCGTCCAGTACATGCGTGTGGAACCGTTCGATGCACGTGGCGATGACCGGGTCAAGACGTCCGCGCGGCACCAGGAGTTCCTTGGGCCCGTGGCTGTCCAGCAATTTCAGCACCTGTTCGTCCTCCTCTTCCGCAACCATGAACTCACCAGTGGTAACGTCCAATAGCGCCAGACCGCAGCGATCGCCTTGCACGGTGAGCGCGGCCAGCCAATGGTTCTCGCGTTGTTCGATCACCTGGTCATTGAACGAGACACCGGGCGTGACCACCTCGGTAATGCCCCGCTTCACGACCCCTTTGGCCTGCTTGGGGTCCTCCAATTGGTCGCATATGGCCACACGCAGACCGGCACGCACCAAGCGAGGTAAATAGGTGTCGAGGGAATGATGCGGGAAGCCGGCGAGTTCCATTTCCACGCTTCCGCCGTTGTTGCGCTTGGTGAGCGTGATGCCAAGCACTTTGGAGGCCTTCACCGCATCGCTTCCGAAGGTCTCATAAAAGTCACCAACGCGGAAGAGCAGCAGCGCATCGGGATGTTGTCCCTTGATTCGGGAATACTGCTGCATCAAGGGCGTTTCGGATGCGCCGGACTTGCTCATGACGGGAGTTGTGCGCCTATTTTCGCGGGCCGCCAATTTACGGTCTACCTACGGGCGCTTCCGCTGTCAACCACCCGCGTTCTACACATCTTCCCAACATGCCAGCCACGGACCGCAAGCTTACCATGGACGAACTCGGACGAGTGTCCGCAGAGGATTATCGTGGTTTGGACGGGCGTTCGGTGGTGGTCGTTCTGGATGATGTGCGCAGCCGCCACAATGTGGGCTCCATTTTCCGCACGGCGGATGGGTTCGGGGCATCGCGGATCGTGTTGTGCGGGTTCACGCCTTTACCGCCGCACCGCGAGATCGAAAAGACCGCGTTGGGTGCCACGCAGAGCGTGCCATGGGAGCACGCGCCGGACGCCGCCGAGGCCGTGCGTACCCTACAGGCCGAAGGCTATCGGGTCTTGGCCGTTGAACAGACCGTTGAGGCCGTTCCGATCGATCGGATCCCAAAGGATGACCGACCTCTGGCCTTGGTACTGGGTAACGAAGTGGAGGGGGTATCCGATGCGGTCATCCAAGTGTGTGATGGGTGTGTGGTCATTCCGCAGCACGGCAGCAAACACTCGCTGAACGTATCGGTATGCGCAGGCGTGATACTGTGGTGGGCCGGTCGCGTAAAGCCCTTGTAACCCATGCGCATCGGTACCGTTTAAAAGGCAACCTTGGCGTGATACATCGTCCTTGGAATAGGTGTGGACGTAACTACGCGACTGTTGGTGGAAAGGAATCCTTCTATATTTGGCTGCCCCGGAAACGCTTCCATGTCACAGAACAGGTATCGCTCCATAGTCCTCATCCTGCTCCTCGGAGTATTGGGTTGGGGGCCGGTGGCAGCACAGTATTTTCGGCAGTCCAGCTACTGGAAGACCCATCGAAAGGAGGTGGAGTTCGGTTTCGGGATCTCCAATTTTCTCGGTGAGCTCGGAGGCCGGAACCAGATCGGTTCGCCTTTCCTGTGGGACCTTGAATTGAGCAAGACGCGTCCGGCCGTTAGTTTGGGTTATCGTTATTACCTGGCCCAGAAGGTGGCTTTACGTGGTCGCTTGACTTATGGTGTGCTGGCAGGTAACGACAACCTCACGGAAGAGCCTTTCCGCCAGAACCGCAACCTGAACTTCAAGTCCGATGTGTTCGAGGGTTCGCTCGTGATCGAGCTGCACTTCTATCGGGAGGAATTGGGGCATGTGTATGATCTCCGTGGAGTGAAAGGAACAAAGTCTTCACGAGTAGGACTGTATGCGTTCGCTGGTGTTGGCGGATTCTATTTCGACCCCCGCACCCAGTTCAACAACAGCTGGGTCCGGTTGAAGCCGTTGAGCACTGAGGGGCAGGGCTTACCAGGTGGCGCCGAGGAATACAACAACTACGGCCTGTGTATTCCCATGGGTTTCGGAATACGCAAAGCGTTCAGTAAATCCATCAGCGCGGGTATCGAGGTACAGTATACCAAGACCTTTACTGATTATATTGATGACGTAAGTGGGTCGTATTACGATCCATCGGCACTTCTCGCTTCACGTGGCCCCGAGGCCGCTTATCTCGCGGATCCCAGCCTTGGTCTTATCCCTGGCCAGACCAACGTAGGACAACAACGCGGCGACCCCACGGATCTGGATGCCTACCTGTTCTTTAAAGCGCAGGTACATTACAAGCTGTACAAGTACCGAAGCGGTTCCAAGAAGTACCGCGCACGCATCCGTCGTCAGAAGATCGTGTTCTGATCCGGCCTCGGTCAAACAAGGCCGAAAGCAAGGCGGAATTCCTCTAATGTAACTCGTGCAGAAGGTCCAGTCGTTCCGGCTCAGCCCTCCACGACAGTCAGTTTCGCGAATCGCAACAGGAGTTGCTTCTGTCCTGCGCTTGGGAAGAACACCGTGGCTTTCAGGTCGGGGGCATTGCCTTCAACCTTCAACACCTTGCCCTTGCCGAAGCGTTCATGCTCTACGGTCATACCCTCACTGATCGGCGGGGCTGCTCCGCCTAGGGTACTGGTCGCTTCCAATGGGGTTCCGCTTGTGCTGATGCGCTTCAGGTTC
Source organism: Flavobacteriales bacterium (assembly GCA_016788295.1). Classification (GTDB taxonomy): domain Bacteria; phylum Bacteroidota; class Bacteroidia; order Flavobacteriales_F; family PHOS-HE28; genus PHOS-HE28. The sequence goes on along the minus strand of JAEUSY010000051.1, from coordinate 106,069 downwards.
TTGCCGGGTGCTTGCACGGGAGGCGTTGCCGGTGCTGGAGCAGTGGTCCGCCCTGCAGGACGCTGCACACCTGGTGCAGAACGCTCGCGCCCGTAGATGGGTTTTGAAGAGCGTTCATCACCATGACCGCGGTCCTGGCCAGGGCTGTTGCGTGCCCAAGGTGGCGTCGTGCTGGTGCTTCCACCGAAGGCTGCACGCTCGCTGGTGCGCGGCATTTCCAAGAACCTCTCATCGATCTCCTCGATGAACCGGCTGGGCTCACTGGTGGTGAGGTTGCCCCATTTGTACCGGCTCATGGCGTAGCTCAGTGTGCAGCGTTTCTCAGCGCGCGTGAGCGCCACGTAGAACAGGCGGCGCTCTTCTTCCAGATCGGCCCTGGTCTGCACGGCCATCAGGTTCGGGAAGAGGTCCTCCTCCAGACCCACCACATGCACGTGGGGGAACTCCAGTCCCTTGGCCGCGTGGATGGTCATCAGGCTCACGCGGTCCGTATCGTTCGGGTCCTCGTTGTCCGCGTCGGTCAACAAGGCCACATCGATCAGGAAGTCGCTCAGCGTGCGCGGTACATCACTGGTCTCGGCATCGCGGTCGCTGAATTCCTTCATGCCGGCGAGCAGTTCCTGTATGTTCTCGTAACGACTGATGCCTTCGGGCGTCTTGTCGGTGAACAGGTCCTTGAGGATGCCAGTGCGGCGCGCGATCTCCTCACCCAGGATCGCAGCGCTGTTCGTGGGTAATTGTGCCTGAAAGCCCTGGATCATCAACACGAACTCGGCCAGAGCTTTGCGGGTGCCGCCGTGCACGTCCACCAACTGGGCTTGTTCGGTCAGCAGGTCCCAAATGGAGGTCGACTGTGCCGCGCTGGTCACCAGGAGCTTGTCCACGGTGGTCTGTCCAATGCCGCGTGTGGGATAGTTGATCACACGCTTCAGCGCTTCCTCATCACGCGGGTTGCACACCAGCCGGAAGTAGGCGATGAGGTCCTTGATCTCCTTGCGTTGGTAGAAGCTCAGGCCGCCATAAATGCGGTAGGGGATGTTGAGCTTGCGCAGGGCTTCCTCCATGCTGCGGCTCTGGGCATTGGTGCGGTAGAGAATGGCGAAGCCCTTGTTCGGCACCTGCTGCTGCATGCGTGTCTCGAAGATGCTGTGCGCCACGAAAGCGCCCTCCTCATTGTCGCTCAATGCGCGGTGTACGCGTATCCGATCACCCTCCACATTGTCCGTCCAGATCGTCTTCTTGATCTGGTCCCTGTTCTTCTCGATCAGCGAATTGGCCGCGCCGACGATGGTCTTGGTGCTGCGGTAGTTCTGTTCCAGTTTGAAGAGCTGGTGGTCCGGGTAGTCGCTGCGGAAGTTGAGAATGTTCTGGATGTTGGCCCCGCGAAAGGCGTAGATGCTCTGGCTGTCGTCGCCCACCACGGTCAGGTTCTCATGTCGCGCGGCCAACGTGCGCACGATGTTGTACTGCACTAAGTTGGTGTCCTGGTACTCATCCACCAGGATGTACTGGAAGCGGTTCTGGTACTTCAACATCGCCTCCGGATGGTCGCGGAACAATAGCGATGTGTTGTACAGCAGGTCGTCGAAGTCCATGGCACCGGCGCGGAAGCACTTGTCGGCGTATGCCTTGTACAGTTCGCCAATGCGCTCGCGGCCCACTGCGGCATCGCCGGCCATCAGTTCGGCATTGGCCAGATAATCCAGCGGACCGATCAGGTTGTTCTTGGCAATGCTGATACGACCGTGAACTTGGTTGGGTTTGTACAACTTGTCGTCCAACTGCCACTCCTTCAGAATCCCCTTGATCACGCTCCGGCTGTCGTCGCTGTCGTAGATGGTGAAATCCTTGGGGTAACCCAACTTGTCGGCCTCGGCGCGGAGAATGCGGGCGAACACACTGTGGAAGGTGCCCATCCAGAGGTTGCGTGCATCGGTATTGCCCTGCCCGCCAAGGATCTTGCCGATGCGCTCCTTCATCTCCTTCGCTGCCTTGTTGGTGAAGGTGAGGGCAAGGATCCGGAAGGGGTCCACGCCCTTGGCGGCCATGAGGTGGGCAATGCGCACGGTAAGCACGCGTGTTTTACCACTACCGGCACCTGCGATCACCATCGTGGGGCCGTCGGTATTCTCCACCGCCGCGCGCTGTGCGGGGTTCAGTCCTTCCAAGTAATTCATGGGAAGCTACAAAGGTAGCCGGGGTAATGGTGGGGAATGGCGAGGGATATCAACATCCGCAGCGATGGCGGAGCGGGTCCCGGTGTACAAGGGGAAGCACCTTTTGGCAGGTGACCATCACCCTATGGTCCTGTCGTTATTCCACCTGCTTGTAAACGGCGGCACGCGCAAGACCGGTCATGTTCAGTTTTCGGTCAGCTACAGCCTCGCGCAGGTCGCGCGTTGCCGTTGCGGTGCTCAGTGCCGGGAAGAACGATAGATAGTCCTTGCGACGGAACGATCGGCCGCCCCGTTGCTGAAGGAAGGTGGCCATGCGGTCGGGTGCTTTGCGCACGGGGTCGGGTTCGGCGAGGAGTTCGGCGAGGGCCTCATCCATGCGTTCGAGCATGTAGACGATGAAGCCGCCACAATCGCCTCGGCGATCGGCATACTCCAAGGAGGCATGATAGGCTGGTTCGGCCTTCAGGATGAAGGCGTCCATGGGCAGGTAAGCGAACACGTCCCAGTGCCGCATGAGCAGTCGTTTTTGCCAGAGGCGGGCCAGGCGCCCATTGCCGGCCGCGAACGGACGCAGGTAGACCAGGCCGAAATGGAGCACACAACTGGTGAGCAGGGGAGGGAAGTCGTCCTCCTCAGCAAATCGCAATATGTCCTGTACGGCAGCGGGCAGGTCGTGGGCACTGGCGGTGCGCAAGGGCTGGGGGTCGCCGTAGAGCACGTCCATGGGCCCCGTGCGGAAATGCCCTGCGTCCATGGCGAGGCCGTGCATGAGCACTCCATGTGCCTGCCTAAGGTCGTTGGCGAAGAAAGGGTCGAGATCAGGGAGGATCTCCAAGACCCTGTGTGTATTCACCACTTCCAGATCGGCGGGACCGCTCACCGAGGCAGGGCGTGCCACCAGTTCGGCAACGGGGAGCATGTCCACCGAACTCCCCTCTATGGCAAGGGTGGCATGTACGCTGCTCACCCGGTAGGCCTTCTCCAGTTCGGGCGGACAGCGATGCAGGTGTCGTGCGTGTACTTCGCCCAACCGGTGGTGGATGGTAGCCAGCAGATTGAGCATCCGTGGGTCGATGGAGTAGTAAGTGATGCTCCCGAGGTCCATTTATAAGATCATATGATCTGAACAAAGATACATAGATGGAGTATCGTTCCGCCAGGTTGTGAGTGTAATGCTGCCAATGGTATTGGTGGGACAGGTGGGTTAGCGGTGTGTGTAAATGGCTGATAAAGAGTGCTTAATGTGGTTCTGTATACGCCTGTTTGATCGTGCGGTAGACCATGTGGTCGTGCAGCGCGTGTACTTTTTCATTCACCATTGGGTGTTGGAAAAGGGGGATCTACGTACCTTCGCAGCCCGTTTTCGCCAAGGAATGCGCGGAAACGCCTGACAGCCAAGACGAAAGGAGCACATGCCAACGATCCAACAGCTGATCCGCAAGGGCCGCGAGAACCCTGAGTACAAGAGCAAGTCGGTCGCACTGACCCGCTGCCCTCAGCGCCGCGGCGTATGCACCAAAGTGTACACGACCACCCCGAAGAAGCCGAACTCGGCTCTTCGAAAGGTGGCCAAAGTGCGCCTGGTGAATGGTTACGAGGTCATCGCCTACATCGGTGGTGAAGGTCACAACCTCCAAGAGCACAGCATCGTGCTAGTGCGCGGTGGTCGTGTAAAGGATCTACCCGGTGTGAAATACCACATCGTGCGCGGTGTGCTCGATACCTCCGGTGTGGAGGGTCGTAACCAGCGTCGTTCCAAGTACGGCACCAAGCGTCCGAAGCCCGGACAGGCGCCTGCCAAGAAGAAGAAGTAAGCGTTCACGGATAGCGTTAACGAGCCATGCGCAAGAAAGCAGTCAAGCACACGACCCTGCCCGACCCCAAGTTCGGTGATCAGCAGGTGACCAAGTTCGTGAACAACCTGATGTACGACGGTAAGAAGAGCAAGTCATTCGACATCTTCTACAACGCCATCGACATCGTTGCTGAAAAGAGCGGCGAGGACGGTCTCGAGGTGTTCCGCAAGGCCCTCACGAATGTTACGCCTCAGGTGGAGGTTCGTAGCCGCCGTGTGGGTGGTGCCAACTTCCAGATCCCCCAGGCCGTGCGTGAGGAGCGCAAGAAGAGCCTGGCCATGAAATGGTTGATCGGTTATGCCCGCGGTCGCAACGAGCGCAGCATGGCCATGAAACTGGCCAACGAGATCCTTGCCGCCTCGAAGGAGGAAGGTGCCGCCTTCAAGAAGAAGGAGGAAGTGCACAAGATGGCAGAGGCTAACAAGGCGTTCAGCCACTTCCGTTTCTGATAACGACGGTAAGCGAACAGAACAATGGCCAAGAGGGACCTTACATATACGCGCAACATCGGCATCATGGCGCACATTGATGCCGGGAAGACCACCACTTCCGAGCGCATCCTTTACTACACGGGTCTTGTTCATAAGATCGGTGAGGTACACGACGGTGCGGCCACCATGGACTGGATGGAGCAGGAGCAGGAGCGTGGGATCACGATCACCAGCGCCGCCACCACCACCAGCTGGAATTACCGTGGCGACAAGTACAAGATCAACCTGATCGATACCCCGGGCCACGTGGACTTCACCGTGGAGGTGGAGCGTAGCCTGCGCGTGCTCGACGGTGCTGTGGCCCTGTTCTGCGCCGTGGGTGGTGTGGAGCCCCAGAGCGAGACCGTGTGGCGCCAAGCCAACAAGTACAAGGTGCCCCGCATCGGCTTCGTCAACAAGATGGACCGCAGTGGTGCTGACTTCTTCAATGTGGTGAAGCAGATCCGCGAGCGCCTTGGTGCCAACCCTGTTCCCCTGCAAGTACCTATCGGTGCCGAGGCGGACTTCAAAGGTGTGGTGGACCTGATCAACAACCGCGGCATGGTGTGGAACGAAGCCGACCAGGGCATGACCTGGAGCGAGGTTCCCATCCCCGAGGACCTGAAGGACACCGTGGAGGAGTGGCGTGGCAAGCTCATCGAGGCCGTTGCTGAAAGCGACGACACCTTGATGGAGAAATACTTCAGCGACCCCGATAGCCTGACCGAGGCGGAGATCATGAACGCGATCCGCAAGAGCGCGATCAACATGAGCATCACGCCGATCCTGTGTGGTAGCGCCTTCAAGAACAAGGGTGTGCAGACCATGCTCGATGCGGTGATGGCCTACCTGCCCAGCCCCAACGACATTGAGGCCGTGGTGGGTATTGATCCCCGCACGGACGCAGAGGTAACTCGCCGGCCTGATCCCACCGAACCATTCGCTGGTCTGGCCTTCAAGATCGCGACCGATCCGTTCGTAGGTCGTCTGGCCTTCTTCCGTGCCTACAGCGGTGTGCTGGAGGCCGGCAGCTATGTGCTCAACACCCGTAGCGACAAGAAGGAGCGCATCAGCCGCATCTTCCAGATGCACTCCAATAAGCAGAACCCTGTGGAGCGCATCGAGGCTGGTGACATTGGTGCCGCCGTGGGCTTCAAGGACATCCGCACCGGCGACACCCTGTGTGCCGAGGAGCATCCGATCATTCTGGAGAGCATGAGCTTCCCCGAGCCGGTGATCGGTATTGCTGTGGAGCCCAAGACCCAGGCCGATCTGGACAAGATGGGTAATGCACTGGCCAAGCTGGCCGAGGAGGACCCCACCTTCAAGGTCCACACCGATGAAGAGACCGGCCAAACCGTGATCAGCGGTATGGGTGAATTGCACCTGGAGATCCTGGTGGACCGCATGAAGCGCGAGTTCAAGGTGGAGTGCAACCAAGGTGCGCCACAGGTGAAGTACAAGGAGGCCATCACTGGCACTGTCGAGCACCGTGAGCTTTACAAGAAGCAGACCGGTGGCCGTGGTAAGTTCGCTGACATCCACGTTCGCATCGAGCCTCAGACGGATCCCGAAAAGATCGGATTGGAGTTCATCGACGAGATCAAGGGTGGTGTTATTCCGAAGGAATTCATCCAGCCGGTGGCCAAAGGCTTCGAGGCTTCCTTGAAGAACGGTGTGCTTGCCGGCTTCCCCATGGAAAGCCTGAAGGTGACCTTGTACGACGGAAGCTTCCACAACGTGGACTCCGACGCACTGAGCTTCGAGATCTGCGCCAAGTCGGCCTTCCGTGCTGCACTGCCCAAGTGCAAGCCGGTGCTGCTGGAGCCGATCATGAAGATCGAGGTGATCACACCTGAAGAGAACATGGGTGACATCGTTGGTGACCTGAACCGTCGCCGCGGTACCATCCAAGGCATGGAGGACCGCTCCGGAGCCAAAGCGATCAAGGGTTCCGTTCCCTTGAGCGAGATGTTCGGCTACGTGACCTCCCTGCGTACCATGAGCTCCGGCCGTGCCAGCAGCACGATGGAGTTCAGCCATTACGACCCTGCACCCAATAACGTGACCGAAGCCGTTCTGGCCAAGGTGCGCGGTAAAGTTTCAGCCTAACGCCAACAGCGATGACCCAGAAGATCCGCATCAAACTGCGGTCCTACGATTACAACCTCGTCGACAAGAGCGCCGAGAAGATCGTAAAGACGGTGAAGAGCACGGGCGCCGTGGTGAGTGGACCCATTCCCCTGCCCACTCACAAGCGCATTTTCACCGTGCTCCGCTCTCCGCACGTGAACAAGAAGGCCCGCGAGCAATTCCAGCTCTGCAGCTACAAGCGCATGATGGACATCTACAGTTCGTCCTCCAAGACGATCGATGCCCTGATGAAGCTGGAACTCCCCAGCGGCGTGGACGTGGAGATCAAAGTCTGACCGATAACACGACACAGCCATGAGCGGATTGATCGGAAAGAAGATCGGAATGACCAGCCTGTTCGATACGGACGGTAGCTTGGTGGCCTGCACGGTGATCGAGGCAAGCCCCAACGTGGTCACCCATGTGAAGACCCTTGAGAAGGACGGTTACACTGCGGTGCAGTTGGCCGCCGGCGAGCGTCGCGAGAAGAACACCCCGGCCCCTGCAATGGGCCACTACAAGAAGGCCGGCACCACCCCCAAGGTGAAGGCTCACGAGTTCAAGGAGTTCGAGAACGAGCTGAAGCTCGGTGACACTATCGGCGTCGACCTCTTCGAGGAAGGCAGCTTCGTAACGGTGACCGGTAACAGCAAGGGCAAGGGCTTCCAGGGTGTAGTGAAGCGTCACGGCTTCAGCGGTGTGGGTGAGGCCACCCACGGTCAGCATGACCGTAGCCGTGCCCCCGGTTCATTGGGCGGTTCATCGTACCCCAGCCGTGTGTTCAAAGGCCTTCGCATGGCCGGTCGCACGGGTGGCAACAAGGTGACCACAGAGAACCTGAAGGTCGTTAAAGTGGACGCAGGCAAGAACCTGTTGTTGCTCAAGGGTACCGTTCCCGGTCCCAAGGGCAGCTACGTGATCATCTGGAAGTAAGATGGAACTCGAGATCTACGGCAAGGACGGCAAGTCCACCGGCAAGAAAGCCAAGCTGAACGACGCGGTATTCGCGATCGAGAAGCCCAACGACCACGCCATTTGGCTGGACGTTAAGCAGCACCTTGCGAACAAGCGCCAAGGCACTGCCAAGACGCTGGAGAAGAGCGAGGTGAGCGGCAGCACCAAGAAGTTGCACCGCCAGAAGGGCACGGGCGGATCCCGCAAGGGTTCCATCAAGAGCCCGTTGTTCAAGGGTGGAGCCCGCGTGTTCGGCCCCCAGCCCCGCGACTACGACTTCAAGCTGAACAAGAAGGTAAAGGACCTGGCTCGCCGCAGCGCCCTTACCTACAAGGTCAAGGACGGTGCCGTGAAGGTGTTGGACACCACGGGCCTCACGGCTCCCAAGACCAGCGCTTTCGCCGATCTGCTGAAAGCCTTCCAGTTGAACACGCGCAAGAGCGTATTGGTGGTGCCCGCCAAGGATGAGAACGTGCTGTTGAGCGCACGCAACATCCAGGGCACCCGAGTGGTGGTGGCCAGCGAGCTGAACACCTACGATATCATGAACGCCAACGGCCTGATCATCCTCAAGGATGCCATTGCACCGCTGGAAACCATCCTTACCAAGTAAGCCATGAGCCAGATCATCATCCGACCGATCGTTACCGAGAAGATGACCGCCCAGGGCGAAACGGAGAACCGTTACGGTTTCGTGGTGGCCAAGACCAGCAACAAGGTGCAGATCAAGCAGGCGGTGGAGAAGGAGTACAACGTCACTGTGACGGGTGTGCGCACCATGATCTGCCGCGGCAAGAACCGCACGCGTTACACAAAGAGCCTCATCCTGAAGGGCCGCACGGCGAGCTATAAGAAAGCCATCGTGACGGTGAAGGGCGGCGAGGCCATCGATCTCTACAGCAGCATCTGATCCCGGTAGCATAAGAAGCCATGGGCATTCGTAAACTCAATCCGGTAACCCCCGGCACCCGTCACCGGGTGATCACCGACTTCGACGGCATCACCACGCGTGTTCCGCAGAAGGCGTTGACCAGCGGCACCAACAAGAGCGGTGGCCGTAACAACCAAGGCAAGATGACCATGCGCTACATCGGCGGTGGTCACAAGCAGCGCTACCGCGAGGTGGACATGAAGCGTGAGAAGTACGGCATCCCTGCGGTGGTGAAGACCATCGAGTACGATCCGAACCGTAGCGCCCGCATCGCCCTGCTGTTCTATGCTGATGGTGAGAAGCGTTACATCCTGGCCCCCAATGGTCTCCAGGTCGGACAGACATTGGTGAGCGGCAAGACGGGAGTGGCCCCTGAAGTGGGTAACACGCTTCCGCTGAGCGAGATCCCGGTCGGTACGGTCGTGCACAACATCGAAATGCAGCCCGGCAAGGGTGGCGCCATTGCACGCAGTGCTGGCACCTTCGCCCAGTTGAGCGCCCGCGAAGGCCGCTATGCCACGCTGAAAATGCCGAGCGGCGAGCTCCGCATGGTACTGGTGACCTGCATGGCCACCGTGGGTACCGTTGGTAACAGCGAGCACATGCTGCAGAAGAGCGGTAAGGCCGGTCGCAGCCGCTGGCAGGGTCGTCGTCCCCGCACCCGTGCGGTGGCCATGAACCCGGTCGATCACCCAATGGGTGGTGGCGAGGGCCGTGCTTCTGGTGGACACCCGCGCAGCCGTAAGGGTCTGCTGGCGAAGGGTAAGAAGACCCGTCGTCCGAAGAACCCGACCAATAAGTTCATCCTGGAACGTATCAACGCCAAGAAGGGCGCCTGAACCACGCATAGCTCATGAGCCGTTCACTCAAGAAACCGCCTTTCATCCACTACAAGCTCGCGAAGCGTGTGATGGAGGCCCAATCCTCGGGCAAGAAGAATGTGATCAAGACCTGGTCGCGTGCTTCCACCATCAGCCCCGAATTCGTCGGTCTGACCATCGCCGTGCACAATGGCAACAAGTTCATCCCGGTCTATGTGACCGAGAACATGGTGGGCCACAAACTGGGCGAGTTCTCACCCACACGTACCTACCGCGGTCACTCCGGTAACAAGAAGAACTGATCACCACCATGGGACAGCGTAAGAAACTAGCAGCTGACGCACGCAAGGAGGCCATGAAGACCGTGGCCATCGCGCACCTGCGTAACGTGCCGACCTCGCCGCGCCGCATGCGCCAGGTGGCCGACCTGATCCGTGGCAAGGAAGTGGACCAGGCGTTGGGCATCCTTCGCTTCAGCACCCGCCACAGCAGCCGCGATCTGGAGAAACTCCTGATGAGCGCCGTAGCGAACTGGCAGGCCAAGAATGAAGGCCGCAAGGCCGATGAGGCTGGACTGGTGGTGAAGAGCGTGCAGGTGAACGAGGCCCGTGGCCTGAAGCGCATGCTGCCCGCCCCCCAGGGTCGCGCCTACCGCATGAAGAAGCGGAGCAACCACGTGAGCCTGATCGTTGATTCCACCAACTAAGCGCCGAGAGAGCAATTACCATGGGACAGAAAGCACATCCGATCGGCACGCGCCTCGGCTTTATCAAGGGCTGGGACAGCAACTGGTACGGTGGTAACAACTACACCGACAAGTTGGTGGAGGACGAGCAGATCCGCCAATACCTGATGGCCCGCCTGAAGAAGGCGAGCGTTAGCAAGATCGTCATCGAGCGCACCTTGAAGCTCGTCACCGTAACGATCAACACGGCCCGTCCGGGCGTGATCATCGGCAAGGGTGGCGCCGAGGTGGACAAGCTGCGCGAGGAGCTGAAGAAGCTCACGGGCAAGGACGTCCAGATCAACATCTTCGAGATCAAGCGTCCTGAACTGGATGCCCGCTTGGTGGCCGACAGCATTGCCCGCCAGCTCGAAGGCCGCATCAGCTTCCGTCGCGCCATGAAGATGGCCGTGGCCAGCAGCATGCGCATGGGTGCGGAAGGCATCAAGCTGACCGTTAGCGGTCGTTTGAACGGAGCCGAGATCGCCCGCACCGAGAGCTATCGTGAAGGCCGTGTGCCCCTGCACACCCTGCGTGCCGACATCGACTTCGCCATCACCGAAGCGCACACCAAAATGGGTCGCATCGGCGTGAAGTGCTGGATCATGCGTGGCGAAGTGTATGGAAAGAAGGACCTCAGCCCCAACCAGGGTCAGGCCAAGGTGCAGGGTGGTGGCCGCATGGGCGGCGATCGTCCGGAGCGCCGCGGAGGTGACCGTCGTGGTCCCGGTGGCGACCGTGGCGAGCGCCGTGGTCCAGGAGGAGATCGTCGTGGAGGAAATCGCGGTGGAAACCGTAGCAACAACTAAGAGCCATGCTGCAACCGAAGCGTAGCAAGCGCCGCAATATGCACAAGGGCCGCATGAAAGGGCAGGCCCAGCGCGGACATCGTGTGACCCTCGGGTCCTTTGGCCTAAAGGCCATGGAGAGCGTATGGCTCACCAGCCGCCAGATCGAAGCTTCCCGTGTGGCGCTCACCCGTTACATGAAGCGTGAAGGTCAGGTGTGGATCAAGGTGTTCCCTGATAAGCCCGTGACCAGTAAGCCCGCTGAAGTACGTATGGGTAAGGGTAAGGGTTCATTGGACCACTGGGTGGCCGTGTGCCACGCCGGCAGGATCATCTTCGAGATCGATGGTGTTCCTACTGCAACGGCCAAGGAGGCCCTGCGGTTGGCGGCCCAGAAGCTGCCCATTCCCACCAAGTTCGTGGTACGGGAGGATTACGATGGTCAATAAGCCAGGCGAGCCATGAAGAAGAAAGGAACCGAATTGAAGGACCTCACGGTACAGGAGCTGCAGGACAAACTGCAGGAGGAGCGTAACTCGCTCACGAAGCTCCGGTTCAACCACACCGTGAGTCCCGTTGAAAGCCCCGTGATGCTGCGTGTGAAGCGCAAGGACGTGGCACGCATCCTCACTGAGCTCCGCATGCGCGAGCTCGTCAATACGAAGACGAAATGAGCACCAACACGACCACAGTGGAGCGCAACCTGCGCAAGGAGCGGATCGGCGTTGTCACCAGCGACAAGATGGACAAGAGCGTGGTGGTGATGGTCGAGCGCCGGGTGATGCACCCGAAGTACGGCAAGTTCGTGAAGCGTTCGAGCAAGTTCATGGCCCACGATGAGAAAGGCGAAGCCCACATCGGCGACACGGTCCGCATCAGCGAGACCCGCCCGATGAGCAAGCAGAAGCGCTGGCGTGTGGTGGAGATCATGGAACGAGCCAAGTAATACCGACTGAGCGATGATCCAACAGGAATCCCGGCTGAACGTGGCCGACAACAGTGGTGCCAAGGAAGTGCTTTGCATCCGAGTGCTCGGAGGCACGGCCCGCCGCTACGCCCGCATCGGTGATACGATCGTGGTGAGCGTGAAGCACGCCATGCCCAACGGCAGCGCCAAGAAAGGCACTGTTCACAAGGCAGTGGTGGTGCGTACCAAGAAGGAAATGCGCCGCAAGGACGGAAGCTACATCCGCTTTGACGACAATGCCGTGGTGATCCTTGATGCCGCTGGCGAAATGAAGGGCACCCGCATCTTCGGCCCCGTGGCCAAGGAACTGCGCGACAAGAAGTTCATGAAGATCATCTCCCTCGCACCCGAGGTGCTCTGATATCCCGCGAGCCATGCAGAAGAAGACGCATATCAAGAAAGGCGACCTGGTGAAGGTGCTCGCCGGTGAGGACCGGACCAAACAGGGTCGTGTGCTCGAAGTGGACCGCGACCGCAACGTCGCGTTCGTGGAGGGCCTCAACCTCAACAAAAAGCACAGCAAGCCCACCACGGCCAACCCTCAGGGTGGTATCGTGGAGAAGGAGGGCCCCATCCACATCAGCAACCTCATGCTGATCGACGCGAAGACCGGTACGCCGGGTCGCGTAGGTCGCAAGGCCGACAAGGATGGCAAGCTGGAGCGTTACGTGAAGACCAAGAAAACCGCGGCCAAGTGATGAGCTACGTACCCAGGCTTCGTGCCAAATACCACAACGAGGTGGCCCCCAATCTCCAGAAGGAGTTCGGGTACAAGAGCCCCATGCAGGTGCCCCGCCTGATCAAGATCAGCCTGAACCAGGGTTTGGGAAGCGCCGTGGGCGACAAGAAGATCGTGGAGAACGCGGTGACGGAGATGACCAGTATTGCCGGTCAAAAGGCCGTGGCCACCGTGTCCAAGAAGGACATCAGCAATTTCAAACTGCGCAAGGGCATGCCGATCGGCGCCCGTGTCACCCTCCGTGGCGACCGCATGTTCGAGTTCCTCGATCGCCTGATCGCGGTGAGCCTGCCCCGTACCCGTGACTTCCGCGGTGTGAAGGCCAGCGGTTTCGACGGCCGTGGCAACTTCACCTTCGGTGTGAAGGAGCAGATCATCTTCCCGGAGATCGACATCGACAAGGTGAGCAAGATCCAAGGCATGGACATCACTGTAGTGACCACCGCCAAGACCGATGCGGAGGCCAAGGCGCTGTTGCGCGAGATGGGCTTCCCCTTCGCTGACAAGGACAAGAAATAACGCACAGACCAGACAACCATGGCCAAGGAATCCATGAAAGCCCGCGAGCGTAAGCGCGCGAAAATGGTGGAGAAGTACGCCGCCAAGCGTGCCACGCTGAAAGCCGCCGGCGATTGGGAGGCGCTGCAGAAGCTGCCCGCCAATGGCAGTGCCGTGCGCAAGCACAACCGCTGCCAGCTCACCGGCCGCCCCCGCGGGTACATGCGCCTGTTCGGCATTTCACGCAACACGTTCCGCCTCATGGCGCTCGAGGGCAAGATCCCGGGTGTGACCAAGAGCAGCTGGTAAGCAACGACGATACGACCATGACGACCGATCCAATCGCCGATTACCTGACCCGCTTGCGCAACGCCATCCAGGCGCGCAAGAAGATCGTGGAGGTGCCCGCGAGCAACCTTAAGAAGGACATCACGCGCATCCTTTACGATAAGGGCTACATCCTCTCCTGGAAGACCGAAGATGACGGCAAGCAGGGCCTCATAAAGATCGCCCTGAAATACGACCCGCGTTCGCGCCGCAATGCCATCACGGAACTGACCCGTGTGAGCAGCCCTGGCCTGCGCAAATACGCCCACGTGGAGGACCTGCCCCGCGTGCTCAACGGCCTCGGCGTGGCCATCATCAGCACCAGCAAAGGTGTGGTCACCGATAAGGAGGCCCGCACCCTGAACGTGGGCGGTGAGGTATTGTGCTACGTGAGCTAAGACCGAGAACCATGTCACGCATTGGAAAAGCGCCGATCAATGTGCCCAGCGGGGTGCAGGTCAGCATCAGCGACAAGAACCTGGTGACCGTGAAGGGTCCCAAGGGCAGCCTGGAGCAGTCCGTGGACCCCGATCTGAGCCTGAAGCAGGATGGAGCGGTGATCACGGTGGAGCGTCCCAGCGATGCCAAACCGCACCGCGCCAAGCACGGCCTCTATCGTTCCCTCATCGCCAATATGGTGAAGGGCGTAAGCGAGGGCTTCGTGATCGAGCAGGAACTGGTTGGTGTGGGTTACCGCGCCACCGTAAAAGGCCAGCAACTGCAGTTGGCGCTCGGCTTCTCGCACACTGTGACCTTGGAGCTTCCCGCCCAGATCAAGGTGAGCGCGGCCCAGGAAAAGGGTAAGAACCCCATCATCCGCCTGGAAAGTGCGGACAAGCAACTCATCGGTCAAGTGGCTGCCAAGCTTCGTTCCCTGCGCAAACCTGAGCCGTACAAAGGCAAGGGTGTACGCTTCGTGGGTGAGCTGGTGCGTCGTAAGGCAGGCAAAGCAGCCGGTAAATAAGCAACATCATGGCATTCGATAGGATCGCACGCCGACTGAAGATCAAGCAACGGGTACGCAAGAACGTGCACGGCACGCCTGAGCGCCCCCGTCTTTCAGTCTACCGCAGCAACACGGGCATGTACGCCCAGATCATTGACGACCAGACGGGTCGCACGCTCGTGAGCGCTTCTTCGCTGAAGGATCCCAAAGCGAACGGCATCCCCAGGATCGAGCAGGCCAAGGTCGTTGGTGCCGCCATCGCCGAGAAGGCGAAGGCCGCTGGCATCGAGCTGGTGGTGTTCGACCGCAACGGTTACCTGTACCATGGCCGGGTGAAAGCCCTGGCCGAAGCCGCCCGTGAAGCCGGTCTCAATTTCTGATCATCACTCCCATGTCTGATACGAATAGCAAGAAGGTCAAGAGCAGCGATCTGGAGCTGAAGGACAAGCTCGTTGCCTTGAACCGTGTGACCAAGGTGACCAAGGGCGGTCGCACCTTCACCTTCGCCGCCATTGTGGTGGTGGGGAACGAGAACGGTGTGGTAGGCCATGGTCTGGGCAAGGCCAAGGAAGTGCAGGAGGCCATCGCCAAAGGCATCGATGACGCCAAGAAGAACCTGGTGAAAGTGCCAGTGCTGAAGGGGACCATCCCCCACTCGCAAGAGGGCAAGTTCGCCGGTGCTCAGGTGTTCCTGAAGCCCGCAGCGCACGGTACCGGGGTTATTGCCGGTGGTGCCATGCGTGCTGTGCTCGAGAGCGTTGGTGTTACCGACGTGCTCGCCAAGAGCAAAGGCAGTAGCAACCCCCACAACGTGGTAAAGGCCACCATCGAGGCCCTGACCAGCATGCGCGACGCCAATCAAGTGGCCCGCCAGCGTGGTGTGAAACTCGAACAAGTGTTCAACGGATAATAACCGCCTCCACCGAGGCTTCGGTGGACGACCCATGAGCAAGATCATCATCACCCAGACGCGCAGCCAGATTAAGTGCCCGAAGCGTCAGAAGGACACCTTGAAGGCCCTGGGCCTCGGACGCATCGGCAAACGCGCCGTTGTGGAGGAGAACGCGCAGATCGCGGGCATGGTGGAGAAAGTCCACCACCTGGTGAGCGTGGAGAAGGCCTGAAACCGATAGCAGCGAAAGAACCATGGACCTGAGCAGACTCAAACCGGCCGAAGGGGCCACCAAGAAGGAGAAGCGTATCGGTCGCGGCCAAGGCAGCGGACGCGGAGGCACTTCCACAAAGGGCCACAAGGGCCAGAAGGCCATCTCGGGCTACAACCGCAAGCGTGGCTTCGAGGGTGGTCAGATGCCCTTGGTGCGTCGCGTGCCCAAGTTCGGATTCACCAACCCCACTCGCGTGGAGTACAAGGGGATCAACCTGGACACCCTCCAGACCCTGGCCGAATCCAAGAACCTCTCTACGATCGATCCCGCCGTCTTGTATGAGAACGGATTGATCGCCAAGAATGACAAACTGAAAGTGTTGGGCCGGGGTGAGCTGAAGAGCGCATTGTCCGTGACCGCACACGCTTTCAGCGCCACCGCCAAGGCCGCCATCGAGGCCAAAGGCGGCAAGGCAGAGACCATCGCCACCATTGCCCCCAAGGCCTAAGGAATGAAGAACCTGATCGACACGATCAAGAACATCTGGCGCATCGAGGAACTGCGTAGCCGCATCCTCATCACGCTGGGTCTGTTACTGGTGTACCGCATCGGGAGCTTCATCGTGCTTCCGGGCGTGGACAGCGCGCGCATGGCCGCGGCTTCAAGCGGTGGAGGTGGCATCGTGGAGATCCTTTCGATCTTCACAGGTGGTGCCTTTACCCGTGCTTCGATCTTCGCGCTGGGCATCATGCCGTACATCTCTGCCTCCATCATCATGCAGTTGATGGGCATTGCTGTGCCGAGCGTGCAGAAGATGCAGCGAGAAGAAAGCGGTCGTCGCAAGATCAACCAGTGGACACGCTACCTCACCATCGTCATCTGCATGTTCCAGGCCCCTGGATACATCTTCAGCACGATCGACCCCGGCGCAGCGCCGTTGGACAGCCAGTTCTGGCTCATCACCAGCATGATCATCCTTACGGCATCAACGCTGTTCGTGATGTGGTTGGGTGAGCGTATCACGGAGCGTGGCCTCGGCAATGGTATCTCCTTGATCATCATGATCGGTATCCTGGCCCAGTTCCCTCAGAGCTTTGCTCAGGAAGTGGTGGGCCGCATGGGTCCAGGTGGTGGTGGACTTGTGCTGCTGCTCGTTGAGGTGGTGCTTTGGGTGCTCATCATTGCTGGTTGCATCCTGTTGGTTCAGGGCACGCGCCGCATTCCGGTGCAGTTCGCCAAGCGCGTGCAGGGCAACAAACAATACGGTGGCGTTCGGAACTACATTCCCCTTAAGGTGAACGCTGCTGGTGTAATGCCGATCATCTTCGCTCAGGCCATCGTGCTGATCCCGATGTACGTGGCACAAGCGTTTGACAACCCGCCCCAGTGGCTGATCAGCGTGGCCAACAGCCAGGGGTTCTTCTACAACTTCACGTTGTTCATGATGGTGGTGTTGTTCACCTATTTCTACACGGCCATCACCGTGAACCCGAACCAATTGGCCGATGATATGAAGCGGAACGGTGGGTTCATCCCCGGTGTGAAGCCCGGCAAAGCCACGGCTGGCCACATTGATGAACTGCTTTCTCGCATCACCCTGCCCGGTGCCATTTTCCTCGGTATCGTGGCCATCTTGCCGGCTTTCGCTGGTATGATGGGGATCAAGCAGGGTTTCGCTCAGTTCTTCGGAGGAACATCGTTGTTGATCATGGTGGGCGTGCTGCTGGATACCCTTCAGCAGATCGAGAGCCACCTGTTGATGAGGCATTACGACGGTCTGATGAAATCGGGCCGTATCAAGGGAAGGAGCGGAGGAGCGGCGTACGGAATGGCTGGATAGGACATGGCCCGGACCGTGGACCTGCTCAGCGATGACGACATCGCACTGTTGAAGGAGAGTTCTTTGCTTGTTGGAAGGACCTTGGCCGAAGTGGCCAGGCACATTGCACCCGGTGTCACCACGGGCGAGCTTGACCGCATGGCGGAAGAGTTCATCCGTGACAACGGTGCGATACCTGGTTTCAAAGGCTTGTACGGCTGCCCAAGCACCCTGCTGATCAGTGTCAATGACCAGGTGGTGCATGGCCTGCCCGGCGACCGGACCCTGCGTGACGGCGACGTTGCGAGCGTGGATTGCGGCGTACTGATGAACGGATTCTATGGCGACAGTGCATACACCTTCATGGTGGGCGAAGTGGCCGGACCCGTGAAACAGTTGCTCCGTGTCACCCAGGAATGTCTGCAGCTCGGTATTGAACAAGCGGTGGAGAACAACCGCACGGGAGATATCGGACACGCGATCCAGCAACATGCCGAAAAGAACGGCTATGGTGTGGTTCGCGAGCTTGTTGGGCACGGCGTTGGGCGCAAGCTGCATGAACCGCCTGAAGTGCCCAATTATGGGCGCCGTGGGCAGGGTGCCAAATTGCGCAACGGAATGGTGCTCGCCATTGAACCCATGATCAACATGGGAACGAAGGAAGTGAAGCAGTTGGGTGATGGATGGACGATAGTGACGCGTGACGGCAAACCCAGCGCACACTTCGAACACAACATCGCCGTGCGTGCAGGTAGATCGGAGGTCCTCTCAACGTTCAGCTACATCGAGGATGTGCTGAAGGCAAAAGGTGAATTGGTGAATTAAGCCGGCCGTAGGAACGGACCGGTCAGGATAGACGAGAAAAGAGAACAGGAAGGAATGAGCAAGACAGGAACGATAGAGCAGGACGGCGTCATCAAGGAGGCGCTGAGCAATGCCATGTTCCGCGTTGAGCTGGAGAACGGTCACGTGATCATCGCCCACATTTCGGGCAAGATGCGGATGCACTACATCCGGATCCTGCCTGGTGACAAGGTGAAGGTGGAGATGAGCCCGTATGACCTGAGCAAAGGACGCATCACCTTCCGATACAAGAGCTAAGAACCCAGGAAACCATGAAGGTCAGGGCCTCCCTCAAACCACGCTCCGCGGACTGCAAGATCGTCCGCCGCAAAGGGCGTCTGTACATCATCAACAAGAAGAACCCCAAGTTCAAACAGCGTCAAGGCTGATAATCGAACGAGCATGGCACGTATCGCAGGCATAGACCTACCCAAGAGCAAGCGGGGCTGCATCGGCCTCACCTACATCTATGGCATCGGACGCAGCACGGCCCTGGAGATCCTCCAGAAGGCCGAGGTTGACCCCGACACCGTGGTGGAAGAGTGGACCGATGATGAGCAAGCGCGCATCCGCCAATTCATCAACGAGCACGTCAAGGTGGAGGGTGCCCTGCGCAGTGAGGTGCAGTTGAGCATCAAGCGCCTGATGGACATCGGCAGCTACCGTGGCCTTCGCCACCGGGCTGGTCTGCCGCTGCGTGGTCAGCGCACGCGCACCAATGCACGTACCCGCAAGGGTAAGCGCAAGACCGTTGCGAACAAGAAGAAAGCGACCAAGTAAGCCCTGAGCACCATGGCAAAGCAAGATCAGAAAGCGGGAGGCAAGAAGAAGAAGAAGAACGTGGTTGTGGAGGCCTACGGGCAAGCCCACATCCAGGCCACGTTCAACAACCTCATCATCTCCCTGACGAACAACAAGGGCGAGGTGATCAGCTGGTCGTCCTCCGGAAAGCAGGGCTTCCGCGGCAGTAAAAAGAACACCCCTTACGCTGGCCAGGTGAGCGCCGAAGAGGCAGCCCGCGAGGCACACGACCTTGGCCTGCGCAAGGTGAAGGTGTTCGTTAAAGGCCCCGGAGGTGGACGCGAGAGCGCCATCCGTGCCCTGCACAACTGCGGGGTGGAGGTCACAGAGATCGTTGACATCACCCCCATGCCGCACAACGGCTGCCGCCCGCCCAAGAAGCGTCGCGTGTAAGCCGAACCAAGAGCACTAGAACAATGGCACGTTACACAGGACCCAAGACCCGCATCGCCCGCAAGTTCAAGGAGGCGATCCTCGGACCGGACAAATGGATGGAGCGCAAGCCTCATTCACCCGGTCAGCACGGCCCCACCAAGCGCCGCAAAAAAGAGAGCGAATACGCTGTCCAGTTGCAGGAAAAGCAAAAGGCCAAGTACACCTATGGCATCCTCGAGCGCCAGTTCGAGAAGATGTTCCACACGGCCGCCAGCAAGAAGGGCATCACCGGTGAGGTGCTGCTTCAGCTTTGCGAGGCCCGTTTGGACAACACGGTGTTCCGCCTCGGTGTTGCCCCCACCCGTCGCGCAGCCCGCCAGTTGGTGAGCCATGGTCACATTACCGTTGATGGCCAGGTGGTCAACGTGGCCAGCTATTCCCTTCGCCCCGGTCAAGTAGTGGCCGTTCGTGAGAAGAGCCGTTCGGTGGAGTCCATCACGAACAGTCTCGCCGTGAACAGCAAGCGTTTCGACTGGCTCGATTGGAATCCGACGAGCATGTCCGGCAAGTTCATCAACATGCCCGAGCGCGCCCAGATCCCGGAGAACATCCGCGAGCAGCTCATCGTGGAATTGTACTCCAAGTAAGAACCCGATCCAAGCAGACCACCCATGCCCATCCTTGAATTCCAGCGGCCCGACAAGGTCACGATGATCGAATCCGATGACAAGCGCGGCTCTTTCGAGTTCCGTCCGCTTGAGCCCGGCTACGGCATCACCATAGGCAATGCCCTGCGCCGCATCCTGCTCTCCAGCCTGGAGGGCCATGCCATCACCCAGGTGCGTATCGATGGTGTCGATCACGAGTTCAGCACCATCAAGGGTGTGATCGAGGACATGACCGAGATCGTGCTCAACCTCAAGCAGGTGCGCTTCCGCCGCCAACTGGAGGATGTGAGCACCGAGAAGGTCTCGTTCACCATCACCGGCAAGGACAGCTTCACCGCCGGCGATATCGGACGCCATACCACCGGATTCCAAGTGCTGAACCCCGAGCTTGTCATTGCGAATATGGAGCCCAGCGTGAAGTTGCACGTTGAGCTGTTCATCAGCAAGGGACGTGGCTACGTGCCTGCCGACGAGAACAAGGTGGAGGGTGCGCCCATCGGCACCATCTTCATCGATGCCATCTTCACGCCCATTAAGAACGTGAAGTACACCGTGGAGAACACCCGCGTGGAGGAGAAGACCGACTACGAGAAGCTGACCATCGAGGTGACCACCGACGGGAGCATCACTCCGAAGAACTCCTTGCAGGAAGCCGCCAAGATCCTCATCCATCACTTCATGCTGTTCAGCGATGAGCGCATCAGCCTGGAGGTGGAAGAGCGTGGAAGCACCAGCAGCAGCGATAGCGAGGAGTTCGATGAGACGAGCCTGCACATGCGCCAGCTCCTGAAGACCAAGCTGGTCGACATGGACCTCAGCGTGCGTGCGCTCAATTGCCTCAAGGCGGCCGATATTGAGACCCTTGGCGATCTGGTGAGCTACAACAAGAACGATCTGTTGAAGTTCCGCAACTTCGGCAAGAAGAGCCTTACCGAACTGGAGGACCTGGTGGAGAACAAGGGCCTGAACTTCGGCATGAACGTGAGCAAGTACAAACTGGACAAGGAGTAAGCCAGTTGCCAGTTGGCAGTTGGCGAGCGCAAGCCCGCAAGCCAGCCCACTGACAACCGACAACTGACAACCGAATAGTCATGAGACACGGAAATAAGAACAACGCCCTGGGTCGCAAGAAGGCGCACCGCGACGCCCTGATGAGCAACCTGGCCATCTCGTTGATCGAGCACAAGCGCATTGAAACGACCCTGGCCAAGGCCCGTGCACTTCGCCGCTACGTGGAGCCCTTGATCACCAAGAGCAAGGAGGACACCACCCACAGCCGTCGCGTAGTGTTCAGCGAGCTGCAGAGCAAGGAGGCCACGGCGGTCCTGTTCCGCGATGTGGCCCCCAAGGTGGCCAGCCGTCCCGGTGGTTATGTGCGCATCATCAAGTTGGGCAACCGCTTGGGCGATGCAGCCGAAATGGCCATGATCGAGCTGGTGGACTTCAACACCACCTACACCAAGGAAAAGGCCGGTACCGCCGCTAAGAAGACCCGTCGCACTCGCAAATCCAGCGGAGCGAAGAAGACCGACGAAGCTGCCAGTGCAAGCGCTGAGACAGCTGCTGAATAAGCATCGGTCAAAACCATCTGCAAAGGGCGCCTTGAAAGGCGCCCTTTGTCGTTCGGGCAGATGCGCGATCGGATTATGAACAGGTGTGGATGATCCGTTCGGAAATCGTCGCTCGCTCGGGGTATCTTCGCGGCCAGAACCGAAGCATATCCCCGAACATGCTTGTAAGCCAGCGCCCCGAAGCAGTCCTTTTGTTGAAAGATGGAACGCTTTTCAGGGGTAGGGCGATCGGGCATATCGGGGTCTCCACCGGAGAGATCTGCTTCAATACCGGCATGACCGGTTACCAGGAGATCTTCACGGACCCCAGCTACACGGGCCAGATCATGACCATGGCTTCGCCGCACATCGGGAACTACGGTGTGAAGAACGGCGAGGAGGAAAGCTCCAAGGTCTCCATTGCAGGTCTGGTGGTGAAGAAGTTCAGCCATGTTTGGAGCCGCCCAGGTGGTACGTCATCCTTGGATGATATGCTGCGAGCGGCTGGCGTGGTGGGCATCAGCGACGTTGATACCCGCAGGCTTGTGCGCCACATCAGGGACCACGGCGCACAGAACGCCATCATCAGCAGTACTGAGATGGACCTGGAAGTGCTGAAGGCGCGATTGGCCGGGGTGCCCAGCATGGAGGGGATGGAACTATCCAGTACTGTGTCGACCAAGGAAGCATACGAGGTCGGTGAGAAGCAAGCAGCTTACCGTGTTGCCTTGCTGGACTTCGGAGTGAAACGAAATATTGAACGCTGTTTGGTGGAGCGCGACTGCCATGTGCGGGTGTTCCCCATGAGCAGCACCGTGGCTGAAGTGTTGGCATGGGCTCCGGACGGCATCATGCTGAGCAATGGCCCTGGCGATCCCGGTGCCATGCCCGACTCTGTGGAACAGGTGAAGGCATTGGTAGCCAGCGGACTTCCGGTCTTCGGCATCTGTTTGGGGCATCAACTGCTGGCCGAGAGCATGGGCATGCGTACGGAGAAGATGCACCATGGTCATCGGGGCATCAATCATCCGATCAAGGACCTGACCACCGGCCATGATGAGGTCACCTCACAGAACCACGGATTCGTGGTGAAGCGTAGCGACGCGGAAGCGAATGCCGCTGTGGAGATCACCCATGTGCATCTCAATGATGGCAGTGTCGCCGGCATCAGGCTGAAGGGAAGGCCGGTGTTCAGTGTGCAATACCATCCTGAAGCGGGTCCAGGTCCTTACGATAGCCGCTACCTGTTCGACCGTTTCGTGACGCAGATGCGCATCGCTGCCGAAGAACGCCACAAAAGCACCCAGAACGCTTAATTCCTTACACATGAGCTTGATCGCCAAGATCCAGGCCCGCGAAGTGCTCGATTCGCGCGGCAACCCCACCATTGAGGTGGATGTTTGGACCGATACCGGACACATGGGACGCGCTGCCGTGCCCAGTGGGGCCAGCACCGGTGCCCACGAGGCCATGGAATTGCGCGATGGTGAGAAGAAGCGCTATTTGGGCAAGGGTGTTCGTAAGGCAGTGGAGAACGTGAACAACACCTTGAACAATGAACTGCACGGCGCTCTGGTGACCGAGCAGTCCATGATCGATAAGGCCATGATCGCGTTGGACGGCACTCCGAACAAGAGCAATCTTGGGGCGAATGCCATTCTAGGAGTGAGCTTGGCCGTGGCAAAGGCCGCTGCCGGCGAGGCTGGCCTGCCCCTGTACCGCTACGTGGGTGGGGTGAACGCTTCAACCCTCCCTGTGCCATTGATGAACATCCTTAATGGTGGTGCACATGCCGATAACAAGGTGGATGTGCAGGAGTTCATGATCATGCCCGTGGGGGCACGGCATTTTGCCGAGGGCTTGCGCATGGGCGCCGAGGTGTTCCACGCACTGAAGGCCGTACTGAAGAAAAAAGGCCTGAGCACCAACGTTGGCGATGAGGGCGGCTTTGCTCCCGATCTGGCCAGCAATGAAGATGCATTGAAGCTGGTGATGCAGGCCATTGAAGCGGCGGGCTACAAGCCCGGTCAGGATATTGTGCTTGCTCTGGACTGCGCGAGCACGGAGTTCTACGACGCCAAGAAGAAGCGCTACAAATTGGAAAGCACAGGTGATGTGCTTACGAGCGATGAGATGGTGGCCATGTGGGCCGATTGGGCGAAGCGCTATCCGATCGTGAGCATTGAGGATGGAATGGCGGAGGATGATTGGGCCGGATGGAAGAAGCTCACGGAGACCATTGGTGCCAAGGTGCAGCTAGTTGGTGACGACCTGTTCGTGACCAATACCGAGCGTTTGGGCCAGGGGATCGGCAAGGGTATTGCCAACAGCATACTCGTGAAGGTGAACCAGATCGGTACCCTTACAGAAACGATCGAGGCGGTTGAAATGGCCCACCGAGCGGGCTATACCAGCATCATGAGCCACCGCAGCGGAGAGACCGAGGATAGTACCATAGCCGACCTGGCCGTGGCGCTGAACTGCGGCATGATCAAGACCGGCAGTGCCAGCCGCAGTGATAGGATCGCCAAATACAACCAATTGCTCCGCATTGAGGAGCAATTGGGCCATGCTGCTCGCTATCCCGGACGAAGCCTTCGGTATGTACGATAGTAGCTTGGCTGTATGAGCAGCATTGAAAAAGGGGCCGAAATGCCCCTTTTTCATTCGAGGGAGAGCGTTCGTTAGCGCACGACCAACTTGCCGATCTTGGAATGGCTTCCGGTACCATCGACAAAGCGAAGTTGGTAGTGGCCTGGAGCAACACCGCTCAGGTCGAATTGAAGTGAGGGGCCTTGCAGTGGTTGCCAACTCACCACACGTCCGCGGGCATCCGTCAATTCAACGTTCCCTGTCCGCACAAGGCCATCGAACTGCAGGAGCGTCGAACCATGTGCAGGGTTCGGGGCAATGG
Source organism: Flavobacteriales bacterium (assembly GCA_016788295.1). Classification (GTDB taxonomy): domain Bacteria; phylum Bacteroidota; class Bacteroidia; order Flavobacteriales_F; family PHOS-HE28; genus PHOS-HE28. Next base: position 81,662 of record JAEUSY010000051.1, on the reverse strand, counting down.
TCCAATGACCGTCAGCGATGACCTGCTCGGGCGTACCAACGGCACTTTTGCGCCACGCAAGCACATATTCACCTGCCTTCGCGCCGGAAATGTCAATGCGCCCGATCTTGTCCGTTGGGTTGCCCAGCACGCTCAAGGTCTGCTGCGGGAAACGGCTCCAAGCCCAGGAGGCATCGGGGCGATAAAGGAGCACTAGGCTGTCCTCGTTGAAGACCACCCCTTCCACGTTCTCCATGAGCCCAGCATCCAAGGCGGCCGTGACATTGGCGCGCCCATCATAGCTGAAACGTGCATTGAGCTGTGCGGTCTGTGGAATGGCACCGCTGATCCTCCAGTAACGGTCAGGAGAGACCACGTATGCGTACGGAGCATCCGTGTCATCATCGGCCGCTACCCAAGCCTCTTCCAAGTGAACCGTGAAGGGCTCCGGGGTCTGCACAACGGTCAACCGCAGGTCAGTGTGGTAGTAGATCTCCGTGCCAGGGCCGGTAAGCGTATCGCGGTCGTAGGTAACTGCCTGGCTGATGCGTTCGTCCGCGTTCAGAACGACCCACTTGGAAATAAAGGGAGGTGCAACGTTGGCCGTACACAATATGCCACCCAGAAGAATGGGTGCCGGGCTGGTCCACTCATTCCCAGAGGCATCAATACAGGTGATCGACATCGGCACATTGTTGTATGGAGATGACGGTCCGCGTTGCTTCTGGCTGATGGTTATCTGTGTGGGGTAAGTGCCGTCTGGTGCCTGGGTCGTGTTCACGCTGAACGAATCGACCTCGAACGCGGCCCAGCCCGGTTGGAATATCCAGTCGTTGAAGAAGTCGTTCATTGGCATAAGCGTGAATGCGGTCAAATGGTCGCGCAGCATGGTGCTGTTCACGGCCCGGAACGCATTGTACTGCAGGAAGCTGGTCATGCCCGCAATGAAGAGGCTGTCGCCGAGGTAACTGCGCAGGGTATGCAGCACATCGGCGCCCTTGTTGTAGCTATGTTCGCCATATGTCCATTGTTGTGGCACATCGGCCAAAGCCCACCAGCCTTGGTCCAGCAAATGTGCCTGTTGCACCATTTGGCGGTGGTTGGTGCGTACATCGCTCATATAGCCCTCGCGGCCGTAAACCTCCTCGATGAAGAGATAGCTCAGGTATTCGGCGAAGCCTTCATTGAGGTACATCTCCTCCGCACGTTCGCAGGTGATCAGGTCCCCGAACCACTGGTGGGCAAGCTCATGCGCCATGATGTTCTCATAGGCCAGTGTACCGTTGGCGATACTTCTTGGATAATGAATGCTTGTACTGTGTTCCATGGCACCTTGGGTGGTGAGCACGTAGCCGACCTTGTTCCAACGGTAGGGTCCGAACCAACGCTCGAATCGATCAAATGCGTTTGATAAGTGCTGGAAGGAGTTCTTCATGGCTGTAGTGTCTCCCGAAGCGGCCACGAGCAGTACGGGTATTTCCGCTCCGGTGGTACTTTGGAACGAATCATGTACCTCGCGATAGTTCACAGCGGCCACTGAGGCCAGATAGGAAGGAATGGGTTCAGCAATGGACCAATGGGTCACGATGGTGTCCCCGCCGAGCTGGATGATGGCCGTCCGCTCACCGTTGCACCAGCTGCCACGACCTCCATTGGTCTTGATCTCGAAGTCGAAGGAACAGCGCTCTGTGAAGTTGTCCACGCAGGGGAACCAGGCCCTGCCGAAGGAGTGCGGGGTGTACTGGAAAGCCACACCGAGGTTATAGGTCAGTACTGGCGAGGTGTAGAAACCGCCGAAGCCGCTCGGGTCGGTCACAGGGTCGCCGCGGTAATGGACACTGAACGTAAGCGTGTCATCCGGGGAATAAGGCTGGGGCAATTCCACATGAACCAGGTCTCCGATGTGGGTATGGGACAGAGCGCCTGTTTGAGAGGTGATCGAATCGATGGTCAGCGCCTTCAGATGCAGGTCCAATTGCGTTAGGCCGGCCTGTCTGGGGCTTGCCATGATCGTGCAAATACCAGCGATGTTATCGCCCAGCGTGAGGTCAAGCGCAATGCGCTGGTGAAGAATGTCCCATGGCCATTGAGCCAGTGGGCCGTCCTTGACAATGCCGGTATGCGCGTGATGTTTGCTGGACTTGCAATCGTGCTGCGCATGAACGGGACCGAACAGGAGCATGAAGGTCGCGACCAGCAGTGCGCTGTTAAAGGAATTACGGAGCATTGTGCAAAGGTGGGGAGTAACCATACAATGAACCGTGTGTTAGGTTGCGGTGTTCTTGCTGGTAGGGATCCCTAACTTTGATCTGGGGTCTTGGGATCCCACCAAACGCCATGAAGCCCAGCACCGAACTGCACGACCTCATCAAGTCACTGACCAAGTCGGAGAAGCGCTTCTTCAAATTGCATTCGGCACTACAGTCGGGTGACAAGAACTACCTGCGCCTGTTCGATGCGATCGACAAGCAGAAGGTATACGATGAGGAGGCCATCAAGAAACAGTTCGCCAAGGAGACCTTCATCCGTCACCTTCCTTCGGAGAAGAACCACCTGTACAAGTTGATCCTTAAAGCACTGCGCGCTTACCATGCAGAGAGCTCGGTGAGCGGCATCCTGAAACAGGAGATCAAGAACATCGAGATCCTGTATCAGAAGGCCTTGTATGTGGAGTGTAACAAGCTGCTTCACCGGGCCAAGCGCATTGCCCGGGAGAACGAGCGGTTCTATTACTGGTTCGAGCTCTTGAACTGGGAGAAGATGTTGTTGGAAGAGGCATACGAGTCCGGTGAGTTCACGAAGGACCTGGATGCTCTGATCGAAGAGGAGCGTGAAGTGATCGAGAAGCTCCGCAACCTGGCAGCCTACCATATCCTCTACTCCAAGATCAACTATGTGTTCCGGAGCGGCGGATACGTTCGTACGGACGAGGAGCATGCCATGGTGGAGGAGATCAGCGAGCATCCGTTGATCAAGGGCAAGAACACGGCGCTTTCACGCAGGGCTGCCACCATCTGCTACTACACACAGGGTTTCTGTGGTTGGGCGAAGCGCGATTGGCGCATCAGCTTGGAGAAGTTCCAGCGGGTGAAACAGATCCTCGATGAGAACGAGCCGATCAAGTCCGATCTGCCGAAGCGTTACATCCGTACGCTACACTACATCATCAACGCACAGATCGAACTGTTCGATCTTAAGAGCGCTGCAGAGAACATCCGGCTCATGCGTTCATTGCCCGGCAAGGACGGGTTCATCGGCATCAACATCGAGTCGCAAGTGTTCGTCGCCAGCTTTCTGAGCGAATTGCGCTTACTTGAACGGGCCGGTGAGCATGCCAAAGCGCTGGAGTTGGTGCCCGCTGTGTTGGAGGGGATGGAGGAAATGGGCGATCGCCTGCACAAGGAGAACGAGATCGAGTTCCATTATGCACTGGCCTTGATCCACTTCGGTGCTGGTCAGGTGAACAAGGCCTTGTTCTGGCTGAACAAGGTGTTGAATGAGAACGAGCCGACGCTGCGCCAGGACATCTTCACCTATGCACGATTGTTTAATCTGGTGGTGCACTACGAACTGGGCAACTTTGATCTGCTGGAGTACATTGTGCGTTCCACCCAGCGTTTCCTCAGCAAGCGCCAACGCGCCTACCAGGTGGAGGTCACATTGATCGAGCACATCAAGAAACTGGCCCGTGCGCAGGATCCAGCCACCAAGCGCGAACTATTCCGCTCGTTGCACCACGAACTGACACCCTTGCTGAAGGACCCCAACGAAGGCCTCGTACTGAAGTACTTCAACGTGATGGCCTGGGTGGAAAGCAATGAACAGGGTGTGCCGTTCAGCGATGTGGTGCGCGCAAAAGGGAAGGCGAAGTAGTGTGCGTGCTCAAGGCAGTGGTTTCGCCACAGCGGTCACTTTGAATTCGGTGCGTCGGTTCGCCTGGTGCTCCTCTTCGGTGCATTCCACACCATCAACACAGCGGTTCACCGGACGGCTCTCACCGTAGCCTTTGGCCTTCAGCCTTGAAGCTTCAACCCCTTTGCGGATCAGGTAGTCCACAGCGCTGTTCGCCCGTGCATCGCTGAGCACCAGGTTGTAGGTGTCCGATGCCCTGCTGTCGGTATGCGAACTGAGCTCGAAGGAAAGGGTCGGATTGTCCATGAACAATCGTGCGACCTTATCCAGCTCAAGGGCAGCATCAGCACGTATGTCCCAACGGTCGTAATCGTAGTAGATATTCTCAATAACGATCGGTTTGTTCAGTATCACCTCGTCCAATTGGAAGTCCTCATTCCATGTTTGGCTGGTTCGCAAGCCTGCGGTACGTATATCACGGCTTTCCGTGAACATGCCGTCCTTGCTGCCTTGTACGCGGTATTCCTGTCCTTTGGTAAGCGGGAACGCGTAGGAGCCATCGGGTCCGGTGGTAACCATCGTCCGTTCGCCAGTGGTAAGGTTGATCAGGGTGACTTCCACATTGCTCATAGGCTGGCCAGAGGTGGATGATGTGAATCGACCCTTCACTAGGAAAGTGGGATCGTGTGCCAGAAAGGAATGGATGCGATCGATACCCGTTCGGTTGCTGCTCAAGTATCCTGAGCTCCCGCCGTTCAAGGGAACGAATGCGAAGTCATCCTGCAATGAGTTGATCGGATAGTTCAAGTTCTCCGGTAACGACCATTCATCGTCCGCAAACACGGTCCGGAAGATGTCCAGACCGCCCAGGTTACGGTGGCCATTGGAGGAGAAGTAGAGCGTGTCGCCATCAAGCGTGGGGAACATTTCATTGGCCGCCGTATTGATGGTGGGCCCCAGGTTGCGTGGGTATCCCCACGTACCATCTGCCTGCAGGTCGCAGCGGTAAATGTCCGTTCCTCCGAAACCACCGGGCATGTCACTGATGTAGTACAGTGTGCGACCATCCGCGGAAAGAGCGGGATGCCCTGCAGAGAAGTCCGCTCCGTTGTAGGCGAAGGACTTGATGTTCTGCCAGCTACCATCGGCAATGCGTTCGGCCTTGAAGATCATCAAGTGGCTGATGGCCCGATCATCCTTGTTGATCCGGTGCTTGTAGTAGTCGCTCCTGGTGAAGTAGATCTCGTTGCCGCTGGTTGAGCAAACGGCAGGACCATCATGATAGAGCCCGTTCACATCGCCGTCCAATGGTCTCACTTCGCTCCAGTTCCCGCTCGCATCCTGCTTGGTGGTGTACATGTCAAGGAATGAGGCTCCGTTCCAGGGGTTCGTATTGCGGCCAGTGCCCGACCGTTCAGCGGTCAACAGCAGCCCGCCTTGGAACGGTTGGGCGCTGAACATGCTGGAAGCGCCTGGTATGTTCAGTGGGCGCACGGTGTACAGGGTAGTGTCCGCATAGAAACTGTCATTTGCGGCAATGCCATGGGCCAATTCGCGTACCACCGGGTCGTCAGGGCGTTCAGTCAAGACCTTTTCGATCTGGCGGGAGGCTTCCCCTTTCTGACCCAAGCTCTGAAGAACACGGCCATAGGCCAATGCCTGATCTCCGGCAAGTGGTGTGGTACGGTCGGCATAGGCATACCAGCTGGCGGCCCGCTGGGCATCACCGAGTTGCACGTAGGCATTGGCCGTGCGTAATGCCGCATCCCTGTCATCCAACGTCTTGAAGGCTTTCTCGTAACTGCGTACAGCATCAGCATAGGCCATGCGCTCATAGGCCTTGTCCGCCTTGGTCAAATGCTGCTGGGCACATCCCGTTAATAGTGTGGCCAGCATGATCGAATACGTGGTGTACTTCATCGGTGAGAGGGGTCAGAAGTAACGAGGGGTCTTGATCTTGATCAGGTCGCGTCCGAAGTCGATGCCCAGCATCACTTCGTGGCTTCCACTGGTGTAGGTGCGAAGCTTGGAGGTGCTCATGTCATAAGCATACCCGGCCCTGATCTGGGGCGTTACTTGAAATTCTATCATGCCAACGAAGGCGTCGCCCGTGCGATACCCCAGGCCGAACCACACGCGTTCGCGATACAGCAGGTTGCAGTTGATGTCTGCCTGAACAGGCGCATCGGGCAGGTACTTGATGAGCGTGCTCGGTTTGATGTCGAACGACTCGCTTAGTGGGAAGACCTTGCCGGCATGCAGGTAGTAGTGTTGGGTGTAGTAATGGTCAAGTGCATTGCCCACCGCAGGTCTGATCTTGCCATCAGCGGCAACGATCGTGGGTATGGACAACCCGACGAATGAGGTGGCATTGTACCAGTATGCACCAAAGCCGAATCGACCTACCCGCGCGTTGTTGATGTTGCCTTGGTATACCTGGTCGTTGTTGTCCCAGTAGACCAGGTCGCTGAGCTGTGCTGAGTAGAGTGAAAGACCGGCGCGCAATCCCAGCGAGAGCTTGCTGCGTTCACCCAACTTCAGGTGATATGCGTAGTGCGCAGACATGTCGAGGTCGCGGCTGATACCGATGCGGTCGTGAACGATGCTGAAGCCAAGGCCCATTCGCTCGTTCATCACGGGGCCGTCAACAGCGAGAACACTGGTGCGTGGTGCGCCAGCCACCTGCACCCATTGTGATCGGTGCAGCAGACTGCTGCTGATGTAGCCGTGTGTGCCGGCATAGGCCGGATTGATCAACAGGCCATTGAACATGTACTGGCTGATCATGACCTCCTGTTGGGCGCTGAGCCTGGCGCATGTGGCCAAGGTCAGGCAGAGCATGGCGATATAGCGATGGTGCAGCATGGTCGTTTTGCCTTGGTGTGGATCAGCGACGGAGGTCGACATAACCCTGCAGTGTTCGTTGGCCATTGTTCACGGAAAGAATGGCGAAGTAGGTGCCGTTCGGCAGCTCTCCTCCGTTGAGGCTTTCGCCGGTCCAGTCATTGCGGTAGTTGATCCGCTCGAACACCTTGTTCCCCCAGCGGTTCATGATGATGAGCTGGTTGGTCGGGTAGGCATCGAGCCCGCGAATGAAGAAGGTGTCATTCGCGCCGTCGCCGTTGGGAGTGAAGCCCGTAGGCATGGCCAGGTCGCTGGGTTGCGTTAGTACGATCTCTATCGTATTGGAGCAGCCGTTCGCGTCGGTGATCGTCAGAACGTAAGTACCAGCACCGAGCCCTGCCAGATCTTCCGAGTTGCCGCCATTGCTCCATGCAAATCTGTAGGGCGCTTCTCCACCAGAGACGGTCACATCAATGCTGCCGTCCTGCCCTTGCCAGCTGCTCACGTTGTATCCGCCTTGGTAGACCGATAGGGTCGTGTCGATCGCGAGGCTTGGAGGTGCGTTCACGCTATAGCTTCCTTGTGCGGTGCAACCGTTGGCATCTGAAACGGTTACGATGTAGCTGCCTGCGCTCAAGCTCGACAGGTCCTCGGTGGTGGCTCCCGTGCTCCAGTTGATCTGGAACGGTGCGGTGCCGCTCGTGATGTTCAGGTCGATGGCCCCGGCATTGGCCCCGGCGCATTGTTCATCGGTGATGGTGGCATTGATCAACGTGGCAGGAGTGCCGGTAATGGTCGCGCTGAGGGAGGTGTTACATCCATTGGTATCGGTGATCGTTACCGTGTAGTCGCCCGCAGCTACAGCAGGAAGGTCCTCGGTGGTCTGGCCATTGCTCCAGATCGTTGCGAACGGTCCGGTGCCTCCGTTGATGTTCAGGTCGATCGCGCCATTGGCCGTGCCGCAATTGGCATCCGTACTGGAGGCTATGGCCGCCAGTGCATCAGGCTCGCTGATGGTCGTGCAGGCCTGTGCCGTGCAGCCTTGTGCATCGGTCACCAGCACGCAGTAGTTCCCAGGGCCCAGGTCCACCAGTGTTTGTTGCCCGCCCATGGCACCGTTCGGGCCGGTCCAGGCGTAAGTGTAAATGGGGGCGCCTCCGTTGGCCAGGGCCGAAATGCTTCCATCGTTGGCGCCTTGACAACTGATGGCGGTACCACCGGGTTGAAGGTTGACCAATGTGCCTGCTTCCAAGGGCAGCGGTGCTGTCAATGTGTAGTTCTGTTGCAGTGTGCAGCCGTTCAGGTCAGTGACCGAGGCCGTGTAGACGCCAGCGGCAAGGGCGGTGATGCTCGCATCAGAGGAAACGAATCCGTTCGGCCCCGTCCATGCGACCGTGTAACCACCGCTTCCTCCGGTAATGGTCAGCGCAATTGAACCATCCGTAGCTCCTGCGCAGGTGATGTTGTGCTCGCCGAATTCGCTGATCTCTGCCGAAGAGGTCAAAGCCTCATCGGGTTGCACCAAGGTGATCGTGCTGGTTATAGCGCAGGCATTGGCATCCGTAATTGTCAAAGAATATGTTCCGGCGAATGCTCCGCTCAACGTGGTCGTGCCGCTCAATGGTCCGCTGGGCCCTTGCCATTGGTAGCTATAAGGAGCGGAGCCGCCGTCGATAGTTGCATTTATCTCGCCATCACTTCCGCCAAAGCAGCTGATGTTCGTGCCGCTGGGTTGCAGTGATGCCGAGAGCTCCAGGTCAGGTAGGCTTGTTGGGCTCGTCAGCGTGATCGAGGTATCCGCAGTACAGCCGTTCGCATCGGTGATGGTGATGGTGTAATTGCCTGCCACCAATTGCTCCAATGTATTACCCGTACCGCTGTATCCATTGGGACCTGTGATATCGATGGCGTATGGCGTGGTTCCACCTTCCGGGTTTAATTGAATGGTGCCGCTGCTATCGCCAAGGCATTGGATGTTGTGCAGCCCATAGAAGGACAAGTTGGCATCGGTGCTGATAGGCTCTGGACCTGCAATGGTCGCAATTGCTTGGGCGGTGCAGCCGAGCGCATCGATAAGGGTCAGCGTGTAGCTGCCATCGATAAGTTGCTGGATGTCGAGGTCGTTGGATGTGAATCCTTGCGGACCGCTCCATGTAGTTGTGAATGGTGCGGTGCCACCGGTCAAGCTGACAGTGATGCTTCCTTGGTCATCGTTCGGGCAAGGACCAGCCTGCGGGTCAAGCGTTACGAAGACCGGAGGCGCAGGTACCAACGAGACGGTCTGCTGTACGGTGCAGCCGTTCACATCCAGGATGGTGATGGTGTAGGTGCCCGCAATAAGGTCGGTGAGATCGGGCGCTGTTGAGGAGAATCCGTTCGGTCCGTTCCATGTGATGCTGTAGGGTGCGGCTCCGCCTGTGATCGTAGTGGACAAGGTGCCGTCGACCGCCGTGCAACTGGTGCCATACCCGCCGATATCGCTTGTCACTACAGTGGCTTCAAGGGAGTCGGGTTCTGTCAGTTCAATGGAACTTGTGGCGATGCAACCGTTCGCATCCGTCACGATTACGGAGTAGGTTCCTGCGACGAGGTTGGTCGGCTGTACATCGTTGGAGGCGTAACCGTCAGGGCCGCTCCAACTGTACGCGTAGGCAGGTGTACCCCCATTTACGACGCTGCTGATAGCGCCAGTGTTCGCGCCGGCGCATGCGATGTTGGCACCACTTGGAAGAATGGTGCTGGCAAGCGTGATCGCAAAGGGTGGCGGTGGCACCAGCGTGGTCGACGTCTCCTGTACACACTGGTTATCATCGGTCACAACGAGGGTGTACGGCCCCGGCGCGAGTCCATCAATGAAGGCAGCGGTGGACGCGAACCCATCGGGACCGCTCCATTGCAGTTGGTAACCGGGCGTGCCGCCGCTGATCGTTGCAGTAATGGAACCATCCGCATTCTCAGCGCAGCTAACAGAGCCTCCATTGGGATAAGTGGAAGCGATGAGTTCCACATTTATCGCAGGCGGCGCTGTAAGGCTGAACGTGCTTTGTTCGGTGCAGCCGTTCGCATCTGTCACAACAACAGTGTAGCTACCTGCAGCAATGTTGGTCAGATCTTCCAGATCGGCCCCGTTGCTCCAGCTATAGGTGTAAGGAGCAGAACCGCCATCAACGGTCAGGTCGATGTTGCCGTCCGCAGAGAGCGCGCAACTGGTGTTGAACGCCCCGATCGAGGTGGTGCTGCTGGAGAGTTGAATGCTGGGAGGGGCTGAGAGCGTGACGGAGGCCGTTGTGAGGCAGCCGTTGGCATCGGTAACGGAGACCTGGTAAGTGCCTGCTCCGAGTCCAGTGAGGTCCTCATCCGTCGAGTTGAGGCCAAGGCCATCGGTCCAGTTGATGGCGAAAGGCGCAGCGCCTCCGCTGATCGCCAGGTCAATGGTCCCGTTGGTGGCCCCGGCACATGGCAGCTCTGTGCCCGATGGCCAGATCGACGTCGTGATCGATAGGCTTGGTGGTGTCGGGTCGGAAATGGTGACCGACGCACTGTTAGTACAGCCGTTCTGATCGGTTACCGTGAGATCATAGTTACCGCTGGTCAGGTCTTCTATGGTTGGTGTGTTGGCGCTGAATCCATCAGGCCCCGTCCATGCATAGGAGTAAGGAGCAGTGCCGCCGGATACCGCAGAAGTGATCGATGCCAGACTACCGGGAGCACATGATGCGCTGGCGATGGTGGTCTGCACCGTTAGGGGAGTTGGAGCCGTGATCACCACGGATGTGTCGATCCCACAACCAAAGGCGTCCACTACGCTCAGGAGATAGGTGCCGGGATCCAGTCCTGAAAGATCCTGGATGTTCGTGCTTTGGCCTGAGGCGAGATCGTACCAAGTTTGGAAGTATGGAGCGTTGCCCCCTGTGATGGTCAGGTCCACGCTGCCGTTGAACGTGTTGTGGCAGCTGGCATTGGTGACATCAAGTGTTACCGCAAGAGGTGCCGTGGGTCCAAGGATGCCGAAGGAGATGTACTTGGGCGTATCGCAACCGTTGTTGTCGATGATCTCCGCCTGATAAAGCCCCGGAGAAAGTCCGGTGATCAGCGGACCCGTGACCGGCGGGTTCGTGTTCCAGGTAACCGTGAACGAGTTGCTGGCCCCGCTCAGCGTTAGGTTGATGAAGCCATCATTGAAGCCAAAGCAGCTCACGTGCGAATAGTCCTCTACCAAGGCAAGGATCGGCTCGCTACTGTCGCTTATCGTTACGTTCGAACTGGTCATACATCCGTTCGCATCCGTCACTTCCACCGTGAAGGTTCCGATACCCAGCCCCGTCGCGGTCGCGTCCGTCTGGACCGGCGAGGTGTTCCATTGATAGGTGTAGGGTGGAGTGCCCCCGGTAACGCTCACGGTCGCGATTCCTGTGGAGGTGGTGTTACACAGTACGTTGGTGAATGAGGTGATATCAGCCTCGAGTGGTTCGGAAGGACCGGTGATGGAGACCGATGCCGATGCCGTGCTGCCCTGCGAATCCTCAACGATAACGGTGTATATGCCGATCCCTACACCCACCAGTTGTGCGCCATTCTGTGCCGGAACGGTGCTCCATGTGTAGGAATAGGGCGGAACGCCGCCATTCACCACGGCTTCAGCACTTCCGCTCTGGTCGCTGTGGCAGGCAACAGAGGTCACGTTGTCGATGACCACTTCCAGAGATCCACCGCCATCGAACGGTGAACGTTCGGTCACCAAGGAAGGTGCGGCGCTCAGGATTAGCGCATTGGTCGCGCAGATGACAAGCGTAAGTGAACGCCAGGTCGACTTGGATGCCGAGATCTGTTGGTCGAATAGCATGCGATACGGTCTATTCCATGAACATGCACCATGCGGAACTGCAGGGCCACGTTCAGGTGGACCGTTTTACTGGCATCCGGACCAAAAGGTTCCGGTCTTGCGCTAGGCTTCGCGGGCTTTCCGCTGCAGGAGGACCGCGTGCAGTGCTATACCGGCGGCCACGCTCACGTTCAGTGATCCGATATTCCCAGCCATGGGTATCCGCACCAGTTCATCAGCCATGCGCAGAACAGCGTCAGAAATGCCTTCGTCCTCGGCGCCCATCACAACCACCAGCGGACCGGAGAGGTCGGCCTGGTCCAAGGTGGTCGTCGCTTTCTCGGTGCATGCAATGATGCGAGCGCCATGTTCCCGTGCCCTGTTCAGGCCATCGGTCAAGCGGGTCACCCTGCAGACCGGATTGCGGAGCAGAGCACCCGCCGAGCTCTTGACCGCATCGGGTCCAAGGCGGGCCGTACCGGTCTTGGGCACCAGCAAAGCATGTGCACCGAAACACTCGGCGCTACGGGCAATGGCGCCCATGTTACGCACATCGGTAACGCCATCAAGGGCCATGATAAGCGGGGTAAGGCCCCGTTCATAGGCCATGGTGATCACTTCGTCCAGGTCCTGTTCATCCACCTGGCTCAGAAAGGCCACCACGCCTTGGTGCTCGGCGCGTGTCAGGCGATCCAGCTTTTCGGAGGGCACTGGCTGCCAGGGCACACCACGCTCCACGGCCAGCTGCCTGATCTCGCGGATCCCTTCCCCTCCGGCATCACGGCGCACCAACAAGCGCTCAACGTTCTTGCCCGCGCGCAGGGCTTCAATAACAGGCCATACGCCACAGATCAGGTCCTTGTCCGCCATGTTCGTTATGCTGGTGTTCCGGTCGGCCTCAAAGGTGGGGCCTTTGCGAGCGATGAAGGAACGCGCCTGTGAATTTTCTGAGGGGGTCAGTTCGAGTAGACTCTCCCATTGCGCCAACTTTCCACGTTGCGGTACCAAGCTCCTTTCAACAAGGGGTCGCGCTCAAGGACCAGGTCGTTGTCGCTCAACTGGTCCGTCCGTTTCACGAAGGTGAAGGAAGAGCTCATCAGGTTGTTCTCTTCCCCATACACCCAGGTCTCTCCGTTCTCGGCCTTGTGTATGGAGGTGGGCGTGCCGAAGATGATCAGCACAAGGCCCCTGTCGGTGCGCCATCCTTCCACCGAGGAGGTGAAGTGTCTGTTGGCGCTTTCCACGCGGCCGTAATAGGTGCGAATGGCATCTCGGGCTTTTTCACGATCACCGGTGCAGTCCATCCAGAACTTCTCGATCGCCTTACGCAGGTCATCCTGCTTGGTGATCCGTTCATATTCCTGCATGCTGGTGATATAGCGCAACGGCTTCAGCATGTCCTGCGGTGATGCGGCGTATGGATAGCAGTCGGCGAACGTGAACAGTGAATAACCCCGCGCATCAACGGAGTCCAATTGGAACCGAAGTGCACCTGTCTTCAGGTCGCTCAGCAGGAAGGTGCCGTCGGCATCCACGTTCTGCACGAATGAAGTGTCCGGAGCGCGTTCGGTCTTCTTCGTGGAATTACTGAACACAGGGGCCGGCAGTGTAGATTCAGCAGGTACATGGACCACCTGCAGGGTGGCGTTGGCGAACGCATCACAGCGCACTTTCACGGTAGTTCCTGGCCTGAAATGGTCGGTGAAATAGGGGAGGCCGTTGCGCGGGTCCACGGGCATGAAGTATTGCCGGATCGCTGTTTCTCGCCTGTCAACGCGGATGAAGGTGGTGGCCTGTGTCTCGCGGTTCAGGTCACGCGCCGTCACGCGTAGCACGAAGGACTTATGCTCGTTCCTGCGCAGATCGATGCTGCCGATCAGTTCCTTTTCAATGCCAGGGTCATCACTCTTGTCGTGCACCAATGTGCTGGCACTGTCCAGCAGGACCTTAGAACCCCACTCGGGGAAGGCTTCGTAGGTGATGCGTAGTACTGCTTTGTATGGCCCGCCGCCGCCGTCGCTCTTGTACAGCAGGTCGCGCGTGGGTAGTTTGTAATAGAGCGTTGAGCGTTCGGGTGCATGGTGATAGATCCGTGCTTCCAACCGCAGTTGATCCGCACCCTTGCCATACATGTAGGCCACGTTGTCACGCGTCACGCTGGTGGAGGACCCACATGCGGAAAGGAGCACAAGCAGTGCTGCAAGGATGAAGAGGTGTTGACGGTGCCTCATCATGTTGTGCTGGCATCTTCGCCTTCGAAGGCGCGTTGAAGCAACTTGTCGTGCAGGCCCTTGTTGGTCTTGGCGCCCAATTCCTTCAGCATCTCCACCTGCCGCACCAGATTGCCCGGGCCTTCGCTCAGTTTGCCAAGGGCTTTCTCGTAGCTGTCCTTGGCATCGTTCACATGCTTGCCGATCCGGCCCAGGTCCTCGGTGAAACCCACGAATTTCTCATACAACGCACCGGCGCGTTCCGCGATGGCCAAGTGGTTCTTGGCAATGCGTTCGTGCTTCCAGATACCGTGAATGGTGCGGAGCGTGGCCATGAGCGTGCTATGCGTTACCATCACCACCTGCCTGTCATACGCCTCCTGGAAGATCTCCGGACGCTCCTTCAGTGCAAGCAGGAAGGCCGGTTCGATGGGCACGAACATCAACACGAAATCAACGCTGCGCACACCGTAGATCTTGGTGTAGTCCTTTTCGGAAAGGCCCTTGGCATGTGCCCGCAGGCTTTCCACGTGGAGCTTAAGAGCGCGCTCTTTCTCAACCTGGTCCGAGGCGGCCGTGAAGCGCTCATAGTTCACCAGTGAGACCTTGCTGTCAATGATCAGGTGCTTGTCGTCAGGCAGTAAGATCACGGCATCCGGGCGCAATCGCGTTCCATCGGCCTGTGTGGTGCTTTCCTGCATGCTGTATTCCTGCCCCTTGATCAGGCCCGAGCTGTCCAGCAATTTCTCCAGGATCATCTCCCCCCACGCACCCTGTGCCTGGGTGTCACCTTTCAAGGCCTTGGTCAGGTCGTTCGCCTCCTGGCTCAGCCGCTGGTTCTGCTCCACCAACTTGCCGATCTCGATCTTCAGGTGGTGCCGTTCCTTCCCTTCGGTCTGGTAAGCCTCCTGTACCTGGCGTTGGAACTCGGTGATGCGCTCCTGCAGGGGCTTCAAGATGGTGCCCAGCTTTTCCTGTTGCTGCTCGTTCAGCTCCCGGCCGCGTTGGGTGAGCAGCCTGTTGGCGATGTTCTCGAACTCCGTGGTCATCCGCGCCTGCAACTGCTCGATCTCCGCTTTTTGTTCCTGTAGTCGTGTTGCCAAGGCGCGCCCGCGCTCCTGCTCGGTGGCCAGTTCGCTGTTCAGTTGAACGATGCGACCTGTGCGCTCCTCCATGGCGTTCGCCGCCTCGGCAATGCGCCGTTCCAGGTCGGCCTTTTCGCGTGCCTGCTGTTCACGGAGCATGTTCACTAGGCCGGTCTCTTTGTTGCGCGACCACATGGCATGCGCGAAGGCGCCCAACACAATGCCGAGTGCAAGTCCAATGAGAATAGAAAGGATGTCCATGTACCGCACGAAGTTAACGCTGGGCGTGCCCTTCAATTATCAAGGATAACCACAAGGGTGCCAACAGGTACCAGGTCATACAAGGCGATGATGTCGTTGTTGCGCATGCGGATGCACCCCATGGAGCTTGGTGTGCCCAGCGATCTTTCATTGGCGGTCCCATGGATGTAGATCATGCGGTCCCGACTGTCCACATCGCCGCCCAGGTTCACGCCTTGTTCCAAGCCTTCGAGCCAAAGTATCCGCGAGGTGATCCAGTCCTTGTCAACGCCAGCGAAGTCGGGGTCGGCAAGGTGGCCAGCGAATTCTCGGTCGCGCAGGATACCCAGTTCGGGCACATCATCACCGTGCTTGCTGCAAATGCGGTGCAGTCCCGTTGGGGTGCAATAGCTGTCCCGCTCGCAGCCAGGGCCTTTGGTTGCCGTAGCCACTGTGTAGGTATGCACCAGTTTTTTTTCGCGCACATGGTACATGGTCTGGCGGTGTATGGAGACGTAAAGCAGGTCCGCAGTGCGGTCGTAGAGCGGATAGCGGGCCTCCATATAGTCCAGTAACAGGTCGATGAGCCCTTGGCCGGATGGTTTTGCCGTGGCGATGGACGAGGGTATTGCCGTGGCACACCAGATCGCCGTTATCAGCAGCACCGTTAGCATGTCGAAAGCTATGAACGCATTTCGGCCAAGGATGTTGGCCACTGGTCCGAATGATCGACCATTGATCGTTGGTCCTGAAGGCTGCACGCACAATGCGGGCCTTTGTCAGGCACAGCCATCAGAAGAGGCTGGTGAAACCGAAGTGGATCTTTCCGCCGCGCAGCAGCACCGGGTTGTCGAATTGCCTGCCGAGGGCATAGGTAAGGCTGAACAGACCGGCCTTGGTCTCGAAGGTGGTGCCTGCGCCAAAGCCCAGCGGGGCATCAGTGACCAGCGTTGCCTGCGAGGCATCCTCCCACCAGCCTTGGTCCACGAACAGGAAGAAGTTCGCGTTCTCCTCGTAGATGAACCGGTATTCCACCGTGCCCACCGCATAGGCGCTGCAATAGATCGAAGCCTCGTCCACGCCGCGAAGGGTCTTGAGGCCACCAACACGGTACAGCTCGTTGCGATAGAGGTTGTCGTTCACCATCCATCCACCTTGTGCGGCCAGTCGTATGGTGCTCCGGCGCTTGATGGGCACGTGCAGCACGGCCTGCCCATCGATCTCGTATTGCACGGTGGCTATGGTTGGTGCTTGTTCCGGTTGGGTCACTAGGGCGGTGGAGGTTCGCTTACGCCCTGCCGATCCTTCCATGGTAAGGTAGTGTCCGCTCCTCGGGTTGAACCGGTAGTCGTACCGCTCACGGGTCAGTCCCAGGCCATAGCTCAATAGGTCCACATCGGCCAGGCCTGGCGGTGCTGTGGTGAGGTTGCCCAAGCGGTTCGATGATCGGTTGTTCACGAACAGGCTCAGCTTGTCCCCCCTGCTCATCAGATAATCAAGACCGGCCTTTGCGGCCACTTCGAGGAAGGTGGTGTCGCGCCGGAACAACTTCAGCGAAAGGTCGATGCCGAAGGGCGAACTGAACAGGTTCGGGACCGCGAATCCCAAGCGTAGGTCCTGGGTCTGGTCCTGGAGCTTCCGCCAGTTGAGGTTGATGGCCTCGCCTCGTTTCAGTGCATTTCGTAAGCGTAGGTCCAGGTCGCCCGTTATGGTAACCTTGCCCGTGTTCGGGTCCGGCTGCACACCGAGTATGCCATTGATGGAACTGGCCTTCTTGGCATCGAGGAAGAGGTAGAGCTTGGTCTGGTCCTGGCCGAACTGCACGTACGGCCTTTGTTTTTGCGTCACAAAGGGAAGTTCTCGGATGCGGCGTTCCAGCGCGACGATCAGGGATTCGTTGTACGGGTCTCCGGGCCTGATGCCGAAGTGGGCCTGCAGGTAGCGCATGTTGGTCCGGGCGGTACCCTTTATCACCACGCTGTCGATCGTCACGGCGCGACCCATGTCGAGCTTCACTGTGGCATACACGCCATGGGTATCCTGGCGCAGGTCTGCGAGCCATGCCTTCGCGAAGGGGTGTCCGTTGTTCTCACAGCGTACCACCAGGTCTTCCAGCAGGCGCGTCACCTGTGCCGGACTGATCGGCCTGCCAGCGTAGAGCTTCTCCCGGAAACGGGCCTCGCTCGCGATCTCTGGCGCCACGCCACTGCCCGATAGCAAGGCCCATTGATACCGTTGGCCCACATGCAAGGGGCAGGTGGTGGTCGTGCTATCCGTTCTGCAGCTATCGACGGAGGCTTCGAGGTAGCCGTTGCTGTACAGAAGGTTCAGCAGTTTTCGCGCCTCTTTCTGCGCATCCCGCGCT
Organism: Flavobacteriales bacterium; assembly: GCA_016788295.1. Lineage (GTDB taxonomy): Bacteria > Bacteroidota > Bacteroidia > Flavobacteriales_F > PHOS-HE28 > PHOS-HE28. Next base: position 64,265 of record JAEUSY010000051.1, on the reverse strand, counting down.
GATCCGACCTGCACAGGCCGAATCCACTTTGCCGGAAGGGCCGTGTCCGCCAAAAAGACAACGTTGTGCCGCTGTGCTACGGCCCTTGCTGCTAGCATTATCAGCGCGAACGCCAGCATGGTCCTGATGCGCGCAGTTCCCTTCATGGAAGCGCCCAGTTGATCGGCTCCAAGCCCTGCTGCACCAGCAATTCGTTCGTTCGCCTGAAATGACCGCAGCCAATGAAGCCGCGGTAGGCCGAAAGAGGGGAGGGGTGTGGGGCCTTCAGGACGTGGTGCCTACCCGTGTCGATCAGCGGCTCCTTGTTCTGGGCATGGCGGCCCCAGAGCAGGAAGACCAGGCCCGATCGCTGTTCTGATAGCCTTCGGATGGCCAGATCGGTGAACGGCTCCCAGCCTCGGCCCTGGTGTGAGCCGGCCTCGTTCGCCCTCACGGTCAGTGTGGCGTTCAACAGTAATACGCCTTGACGCGCCCACGGGCTTAGATTCCCACTGGTGGGACGGGCCACCCCCAGGTCGTGCTCCAGCTCCGTGAACATGTTCTGTAGTGAAGGGGGTGGCGGTACTCCGTCCGGAACGGAGAAACAAAGGCCATGGGCCTGCCCTGGGCCGTGGTAGGGGTCCTGGCCCAGGATCACCACCTTCACCGACCCAAAGGGGGTCAGCTTGAACGCATTGAAGATGTCGCTGTTCCTGGGGTATACCGGGAATTGTGCCTTTTCGCGCAGCAGGTAGTCCCGCAATTGGGCGTTCAATGGTGAGCGGAATGCCTCCTCCAAGGGTTCATACCAGCCCTCACCAATATCCGGTAGCCGACGTTCGTTGGTATGTAGGGCATCGTCGCTCATTTCAATTCACAGGTGCTCTTCGCAGGTTGTTGAAACTTTTTCCGGGGCCGTCCGTTACAGGGGCTAACTTTGGGGAGTGTCCTCGACGATAGACCGCCCCGGAACACAAAAGAACGAACGATGAAAAAGGTGCTCCTGATTCTTGCTGCAGTGGTGACCACGAGTGTGTTGCTCAGTTCCTGCGGTAGTTCCCATTCCTGCCCTGCATACGGCAAGGTCACCAAGGTGCCTGCCGAGCATCGCGCCTGAACCGGGCCGTTCACGTCATCCATTGTTTCCTGAAAGCCCGGGCCTGACGGCTCGGGCTTGCCTGTTTGTTAACGATCGTGTAGCCTGGTCAACGGTAGGTGAAGGTCACTTCCTGAATAAGGTCCGGCGATACACTTCGGGCCACGGGACAGCCGTGGGCCGTGGCCTCCATTAGTTCGCGCTGTTCAGCTGTCAATGCGGCATCCATGGTCAGATGCACCTCCACGCGGTGTACACGCCGCGGGTCCGATGCCATGTGTTTCACCACACGGGCCTCGGTCCCAGCAAGCACAAAGCCTTTGGCGCGGGAAACGATGTCCATTGTTGTGATCATACAGGCCGCCAAAGAGGTAGCCAGCAGGTCGGTGGGCGAAAAGGCGGCCCCTTTTCCTTGGTTATCCACCGGGGCATCCGTTGGAAATCGCTCGCCGCTGCGCACGTGCAGGCATTCGGTGCGTAGGTCCTCCAGTTGGGTCACATGTGCCGTATCCATGGTCGTGGGTGTACTGATCGCGGCAAGGTAACGTTGGCATACCGTAGCTTTGTGTGTCGCTCTGACCATGCGTTGGAATTTTCCCCTTGTTGCCCTGATGGTGCTTGCCTTCCACGCGAAGGGGCAGCAGACCATTTATGATGAAACGAGGGTCCTCTATCGGAGCCAATGGTCCGGAGGGCTCATTATCCATGGGGATGGATGGGGGGTGCAGGTGTACCGGGGCATTCACCGAACGGCCAAAGTGGTGCGCCTTTACGGCTTTGAAATGGTGGGTATGAAGCACCCCAAGGAGGTGAAGAGCTTCAATCCGTACTACGATAATTCGCGGGGCTATTTCTACGGTAAACTGAATGCGCTCACCATTCTGCGGCCAACCATTGGTGGCAAGCACCTGATCACCGACAAGATCCGTCGGTCCGGGGTCGAAGTGAATTATGTGTGGGGCATTGGTCCTTCCCTCGGACTGGCCAAGCCGGTCTATCTGCAGATCGGAAAACCGGATGCCATCCCTTACCAGAACATCGTAACGGAGCGCTACGATCCGGCGATCCATGACGTGCAGAACATTTATGGCCGGGCCTCCTGGTTCACGGGTGTGGGCGAGATCAGGCCTTACATCGGCGGTTTCGGCCGCTTCGGGTTCAACTTCGAACATTCAGGCCATGCCGACGGCATCAAGGCCATTGAAGTGGGATGCACACTGGATGCTTATCCCACGGTCGTTCCTATCATGGCCGAGATGGAAGGGGTGACGAACAAACAGTTCTTCTGGGAGTTCTACCTCGCCATTCAGTTCGGCAAGAAGTACACACAATGAGCGAGAGCGTGATAGAGGTGAAGGAGCGCCAACGCAAGCCCGATTGGCTGCGGGTGAAGCTGCCCACCGGAGAGAATTTCAGGAAGGTGGCAGGTATTGTGAACGAGCACAAGCTGCACACCATCTGCCAGAGCGGCAATTGCCCCAACATGGGCGAATGCTGGGGCGAAGGCACCGCCACCTTCATGATCCTTGGTAATGTGTGCACTCGCAGCTGCGGCTTTTGTGCCGTGGCCACCGGCAGGCCCGAGGCCGTTGACCCCTTCGAGCCCGCCCGCGTGGCCCGCAGCGTGGAGCTCATGGGCGTGAAGCACTGCGTGATCACCAGCGTTGACCGCGACGACCTGAAGGACGGAGGCAGCGACATCTGGGCCAAGACCATTCGCGCCATCCGCCGCCGCAGCCCCGGCACCACCATGGAGACCCTGATCCCCGATTTCCAAGGGAAGTGGGAGAACCTGCAAGTGGTGCTTGATGCCGCGCCCGAGATCCTGAGCCACAACCTGGAGACCGTGCGCCGCCTCACCAAGGAGGTGCGCATCCAAGCAAAGTACGACCGCAGCCTGGAGGTGCTGATGCGCTCCAAGCGTGCAGGATTGCGCACCAAGAGCGGTGTGATGCTCGGCCTTGGCGAAAGCGAGCAAGAGGTGCTTGAGACCATGGACGACCTCCTGAGCGTGGGCGTCGACATCCTCACCCTGGGTCAGTATCTGCAGCCCACCAAGGAGCACCTCGCCGTGCAGGAGTTCGTACACCCCGACACCTTCGCCAAGTACAAGGCCATCGGCCTGGAGAAAGGTTTCCGTTACGTGGAAAGCGGCCCGCTGGTGCGGAGCAGCTACCATGCGGAAAAGCACTTGTTCTGAGATGCAGTTGTCCGTGTACGGTTGTGAGTTGTCCGCGCTCCCAACGAAAACCTAGCACGATCGACCACACGAAGCACCATGCCCATGAAGATCGCTATCAATGGATTCGGACGCATCGGACGTGTTACAGCGCGCCTGTTATTGCAACGCAACGATGTGGAACTCGTGGCCGTGAACGACCTCACGGATACGCGCACCCTCGCGCACCTGTTCAAGTACGACAGCGTGCATGGTGTGTTCACTGGCGAAGTGGGGCACGATGAGAAACACTTGTTCCTGGGAGGACGCACTGTCAAGGCCTTTGCTGCCAAGGACCCATCATCACTGCCGTGGAAGGAACTTGGCATCGACATCGTGATCGAGAGCACGGGCCACTTCCTCACGCGCGAAACAGCTTCGGCGCATTTGACCGCAGGTGCCAAGCGCGTGGTCCTCTCCGCACCCGCCAAGGATGCCGACATCCCCAGCGTGGTGCTCGGTGTGAACGACCACATCCTGAAAGGCGACGAGGCCATCATCAGCAACGCCAGCTGCACAACCAACTGCGCTGCACCGATGATCATGGGCATCCACGAGCTCTGCCACATCGAGGACGGTTTCATCACCACCGTGCACAGCTTCACCGGCGATCAGCGCCTGCACGATGCGCCGCACAAGGACTTGCGCCGCGCGCGTGCGGCCACGGTGAGCATGGTTCCCACCACAACCGGTGCTGCCAAGGCCATCACACGCATCTTCCCCGAACTGGATGGTCGCTTGGGCGGCGGCGGCATCCGTGTGCCCGTGCCTGATGGCTCTATCACCGACATCACCTGCCGTGTGAAGGACTTGAAGAGCGCCGACGAGATCAATGCCTACTTCAGGTCCCTCGCTGAGGGCAAGTTGAAAGGCATCCTGCGCTACACCGAGGATCCCATCGTCAGCGTGGACATCGTGGGCGACCCGCACAGCTGCATCTTCGACGCGCAGCTCACCAGCGTGGTGGGCAACATGGTGAAGGTGATGGGCTGGTACGACAATGAGTATGGGTACAGCAGCCGCTTGGTGGACCTGGTGGTGAAGCTGGAGGCGACTGGGAAGTAGGCAGTCCGCAGTATGCAATTGGCAGTATGCAATTGGCCATGTCGCATTGCCGACTGCATACTGCCGACAGCGGACTGCCTACTTCCTACTGGAAGCTTCAAGCCGCCGGTCCTCCTGTGATCCTCACATCCCCGCTCAGGGGGCCATCGCTAGTGCGCTTCATCAGCTTCAGCTCCTGACCATCGAAGGTGGCGTAAGTGTAGTAGCTGATCCAATCGCCGAGGTTCACATAGCGTGATCCGGGTGCTATCTCCATGTCGATGGGCAGGTGCCGATGACCGAAGATCATGTGGTCGTAGCGCTCGGTCTTCAGCAGGTCGCGGCAGTATTGCACCAGCCACTCCTTGTCATCGCCGAGCCATCTGCGGTCGTTCTCATAGCTCTTCTTCCGGCTGCGGCCGCTGAAGAAATCGCCGAGCCACAGCGCGAAGTTGGGGTGCAACCGCGCGAAGAGCCACTGGCAAAGCGGGTTGCGGAACACACCCTTGATGAACTTGTACCCATGGTCGCCGGGGCCGAGGCCATCTCCATGACCGATGTAGAAGCGCTTGCCGGCGATTTTTCGCACGATGGGTTCGCGGTGCACGATAACGCCCGTCTCCTTCGGAACATAATCGAAGATCCACATGTCGTGGTTGCCGATGAAGAGGTGAACGGGGATGCCGCGATCGGTGAGTTCCGCAAGCTTGCCCAGCAGGCGCACATGGCCGCGTGGCACAGCGCGCTTCCACTCGAACCAGAAGTCGAACAGGTCGCCGAGCAGGTGGATCTCCGCTGCATCCTTCGCCGCTTCATCGAGGAAGGCGCAGATGCGTTTCTCCCGGGCCAGGCTGCTCTCGGCATCGGGCACGCCGAGGTGGAAGTCGCTGAGGAAATGGATCTTCTGGCCGGGCTGCATGTGGCGCGAAGATCGGCATAAGGTGGCACAGGCATCCCGCACGTGCGGAGGCTTGCTCAGGGCTTCAACTTGCGCAGTGCCTTCGTTGGGTCCAAGCGTTCGATGGCGAATACGAAACGGATGCGGTCGCCGATTTCACGACCGGCGGTCTCTTCTTCCTTGCGGATCCGATCGGACACGTACAGCGGGAACCACACCTCAAGCACATCGCGGATCACGGGAACGCCCAGTCCGGCTTCGATATAGGTCGCTGTGCTGGTGCTACTGCCTGCTTCGGTGATGGTGGTCATGGGCACCCAGCCCGCACTGGCGAACGCGGCGATGGGAAGTTTGAACGGGAAGTCGAGCTCGGCGTTCAATGAGGCGATCCATGAGTCGCTGCCGCCTTGTAAGAACGGTGTCTTGAAGCCTCCCTGCTGCTTGTTGAACTGCTGTCCAGTGAAACCAGTGCTTGCACCGCGCTCCAGATAGGCGTGGTCGTAAAGCAGGTCCTCCGGGCCCCAGGTCAATCCCCATGCTTGAAGTGTGCTTCGCAATCCAGGATCGCCAAGGAAGCTGCCACCGAATGCCCGCAAGCGCAGCTGTTTGCCATCGGCATTGTAGGTGAAGGCACGCTTGATCTCAATGGAGGCGCGCATGAAGTTGCCTTCTCCTGGAGTGTCCTGCGCCAACAGGGTCAGTTGGATCCACGTGGGTCCGAGCTTGCGGTCGTTGCGTGCCGTGTATTGCAGCTCTGCGTTGTATTGCTCGAACAGCGGCAGGCTCGACGGGAATTGGTGGTCGAGGTCGCTGAGGATGGCCTCGTAGGCATTGATGTAGATGCCACGAAGTCCGATGCTATGCTGCCACGGACGACTGAGCGGATCGCGTTTCAGGTCGAACATGATGTGCGGGGCCACCTTCTCATAGGCGGCCACGTTGCCATGGTCCTGGTAGATGGACGAGCTGCGCAGGTTGATGCCCAGGTGGATGTTCTGGAACAGGGAGCTCTCCAGCCGGTCGAAGTGGCGTTCGATGCGCGCTGCACCACCGATCCGCTGACTGGCGAAGCTGTAGAGCGGTGCCACCACCCATTCGGTGCGCTGGCTGGGGAAGAGGGTGTTGTAGGCGGCAAGTCCCAATTGGAAACCATCGTGTCCGTTCCAAGCGGCTACAGGTGTCCAGTACACACTTCTGCGGTCGTCCTTCTCGATGCCCCCGAACCACTTCAGTTCGGGTCTGGCCCAACGACAGAAAAGCCCATGGCTGCGCACTTCGTTGTTGCGACGGTCGATGTCGAGGGTGCGGGCACCGGCGTCGATGCGGATGCGGTCGGCGTTAGGCCAGGGCAAGGTCTCGGTCCTTATCCAGACACTGTTCGATGGATGAGCATCCAAGATGACTTTCGCTCGTGCTGCGGAGCGCTCGTCGAATCGAATGGTGTCCGGCTCTATCCATATCATTCCGAGTGAGTCAGTGCCATTCCATGCAGTGACCGGTAGCGGGGCGTGATGTTTGACTCCCCGGGACTTCAGCGTAAGATTCGAACCGGTCAACTGCTTGGCCGAAATGTCAAGCTTCCGATCCGTGCCGATCAGTTCATCGAACATCCATGAAAGGTCCTTGCCGCTCTCGCGCTCGAACACGCGTCGCACATCTTCCGGCCGCGGATGCCTGAACTTCCACTCGTCGAAGTAGGCGTGCATGCAGCGATCGAAAAGCGTATCGCCGAGGTAGGCGAACAGATGGTCGAACACCAGTGCGGTCTTGCTGTATACGATACCGCCGTAGTTGATCTGCGTGTAGTCATGCGCGCACTGTTCAATGGGCTGGTCCAGGTTGCGCCGGGCGTTCAGGCGGTACGTGGCCTCGCTGCGGAAGCGGTGCCCGTCCTTCACATGGCCGAAGAGCTTCTGTTCACCGGGTAGTCCGACGCCGGGTTCGCTGTTGGGGTAGCGGAGCCTCATGTACCGCAGTTCCACGAAGCTGTTCATGCCTTCGTCCATCCAGGGGTGGTCGCGCTCGTTGCTGGCCAGGATGCCATAGAACCAGTTGTGGCCCACTTCGTGCGCGATCACGTTGTCCAGGCTCTCGGTGCTGCCCATGTTGCCGATGATGGTGATCATCGGGTATTCCATGCCACCACCCGCGCTGATGGTGCCATCCACCGCGGTGCAGACGGCGTAGGGGTATTCACCCACCCACTCGCTGTAGCGCAGCACGCTCTGGTTGAGCGACTCAATGCCGATGGCTTCCCATTCCTCCGCGTTCTTCGGGGTGAAGAGGGCCCAGGTGGTCACCGTGCGGCCGCTTCTTGGCAGCACCACTTTCCCTTTGCGCACCACAAAGCGCTTGTCGGCGAACCACGCGAAGTCATGCACGTTGTCCTGCACGTAGCGCAGGGTCTTCATCTGGGTTGAAGAGGCCGGGAACTTGTTGTAGAGCGGCTTGCCTGTGTTCAGGTCGGTAATGGGTTCCGGATACTTCCATTCCGGCGAGGCCATGCGTTCCATGCGCTCCAATTCCTCGGCGTTCTGGAGCAGGCCCGTAGCGCCGACCACGTAGTTGTCAGGCAGTGTAATGGTCACATCGTAACTGCCGAACTCGCTGTAGAACTCACCTTGTGTGAGGTAGGGCATGGCGTGCCAGCCGTCCTGGTCGAACACCGCAGGCTTGGGGAACCACTGGGTGATGTGGTAGGCCTGGCCCGTGTGCCCGAGCCGGGAGAACTTACTGTCGGGCACCTTCACGCGGAAGGGTGTGCTGATGGCCACCGTAGCGCCTGTGGTCAGTGGTGTGTTCAGCTTGATCCAGCCGATGTCGCCGTGTTCCGGGTGGTAGCCCCAGCTTAGGCGCGATCCGTTCGTTGTGAAGTCCAGGCTGTCGATCCAGCCGCGCTCTTCCTCCTTCGCAAAGTGAAGGTCCAGGTCACCGGACGCGGCCAACTGCTTGCTCAGCGCCGTGTGTTTGTCGCGGTAGGCGTTCGGCCACAAATGGATCCAGATCGTGTCGAGCGTGGTCGGGCTGTTGTTGGTGTATGTGAAGGTCTCCTTGGCATGCAGGTAGTGCCCGCCATCATCCAGCCTCACCTCAATGGTGTGGTCCACCCGCTGTTGGAAGTAGGTGGCGCGTCCATCGTTCTGTGCGAAGGACAGCGATGCCGGCAGCAGACCGGCGACGAGGGTCGGGTAGCGGAACATGTGGCGAAGGGTGTTCATGTGACGGCCCTGGTGCCACATGGGTTACAGGATCACTTGCCCAGCAGCTCGGCGAGCTTTTGCTCCAGCTGTTCGCCGCGCAGGCCCTTGTCCAGGATCTTGCCCTCGCGGTCCACCAGCACGGTGTATGGTATGCCCGTGACCCCGTACTCCTGCGCTGCGGCATTGTTCCAGAAACCGAGGTCGCTCACGTGTTTCCAGGGCAGCCCGTCGTCCTGGATGGCTTTCACCCATGCCGCATGGTCGCGGTCCAGCGATACGCCGAGTATCTCGAAGCCTTTCTTGTTGAACCGCTCGTACACGCGTTTCACATTGGGGTTCTCCATGCGGCAGGGACGGCACCAGCTGGCCCAGAAATCGATCAGGACGATCTTGCCGCGCAGGTCGCTCAATGCGTAGCTGCCTCCCTCGGGCGTGTTCTGGCGGATCTCCGGCGCTTCACCACCAATGGGCAGCAGGTTGCTGAGGCGTTTCATTTCCTCTTCCTGCATCTTCATCTGGACCTCCTGCTGCTCGATGCGGTCCACCTGGTCGCGGAACATGGCGAAGAAGCTCGAACGGCCCATCACCGGACGCAGGTCGTTGCGCACCTTCTTGAACAGCTCGAACTCGTCCTGGATGCTGAGCTTGTTCACGGCAGTGAGGGCAGCGGGCGTGTTGCTGTGCTGCAGCACGAACTGCTTGCATTGCTCGTGGAACGCGGCGTTCATGGCATTGAAGGCCTTGATGGAGGCCGTGTCACCGGGCGTTGCGCTGATCTTGGCGCGCAGTGCTTCGCGTTGGGCGTCATACGCGCGTGCATCGCTGTAGAACTGCAACAGCGCATCGGTGTGGACGGATCCGCTGGCCTTGATGGGTTGTGCGAGCGAGCCGGCCTTGGCCTCGATGGTGAGCTCTTCCGCGCTGTCCAGGGCAACGATGAGTTGTTCGTTGTCCAGTCCGATGCGGTAGAAGTCCAGCGGCAAGCCAATGGTCTTCAGAACCCCCTTGCCCTGCGCGTCCAGTTTCACGGAATCAACATGGTAGGGCATGTTGTTCTCGAAACGGTCAAAATAGACTGTCTTTCCGCCGCCGCCTTCCACGGACAGTGTGATGGCCCGTTTAGCGGGACCGCTCTCGCAGGAGGCGAGTGTCAGTGATGTGGCGATGAGCGCAATGATCGAACGGGTCATGATCGGAACGGTTTCTATGCTTCCAACAGTCGGCGTACCACTTCGTTCGCCCTTTTCGGGTCGGCCTTGCCCTTGGTGCCTTTCATCACCTCGCCCATGAACAGGCCGAGCAGCCCCTTGTTGCCTTTGCGATAGGCCTCCACCTTGTCCGGGTATTGGGCCATGGCCTGTTGCATGATGGCCGTGATCTCGTCCTCGTTGGTACGCTGCACCAGGTCGTGTGTCACGGCAAGTTCTTCCGCTGTTCCCGATGCGTGTTCGAGCATCAGTGGGAACAACTTTTGGCTGGCGATGGTATGGCTCACCTTTCCCGCGTCGATCAGTTGCACCAAGCCCGCGAGGCGTTCAGCGGAAATGGGGAACTGCTCCATGGGCAGGCCGCGCTCGTTCATCCAGCTGCGCACATCGCCCATCACCCAGTTGGCCGCTCCCTTGTAGTTGTTGGTGCCGGCGATCACGGCCTCGTAGTAGAGCGCGGTGGCCTTGTCGTCCGTAAGGATGCCCGCATCGTAGTCGCTGAGGCCGAGCTGCTGCGTGTACTTGGCGCGCAGCTCGCGGGGTAGCGGCGGCATCTCCTTGCGGATGGCCTCTTTGGCGGCCTCGCTCACCGTAATGGGCTGCAGATCGGGCTCGGGGAAGTAGCGGTAGTCGTGCGCCAGCTCTTTGCTGCGCATGCCCACGGTACTGCCCTTGCCGGCATCGAAGGTGCGTGTCTCCATGTGGATCACACCGCCCGCGTCCAGGATCTCGCTCTGGCGCTGCGCCTCGTATTCAATGGCGCGCATCACGTTGCGGAAGCTGTTCATGTTCTTCACCTCGCAGCGCGTGCCGAACTTCTCGGAACCGATGGGACGCAGACTGATATTGGCATCACAGCGCAAACTGCCTTCCTCCATGTTGCCGTCGCAGATGTCGAGGTAGCGCACCAGGCGACGGATCTCCACCAGGTAATCGTAGGCCTCCTGTCCGCTGCGGATATCGGGTTCGCTCACGATCTCGATCAGCGGGACACCGGCGCGGTTCAGGTCCACCAGCGTGTTGAAGGGGTCCACATCGTGGATGCTCTTGCCGGCATCCTCCTCCATGTGGATGCGCGTGATGCCGATCCGCTTCTCGCCGCCTTCAACGGGAATGATCACATGGCCTTTTGTGCAGATGGGCGTGTGGTCCTGCGTGATCTGGTAGCCCTTGGGCAGGTCGGGGTAGAAGTAGTTCTTGCGGGCGTAATGCATCCACGGGGCGATGGTGCAATCCGTCGCCAGGCCCATGCGCACGGCCAGTTCCACCACCTTCTTGTTGGCCACGGGCAAGGTGCCGGGGTGGCCAAGGGTCAGTGCGCTTACATTGGTGTTCGGGTGGTCGCCATAGGCGTTGGGGTCGCTGCTGTACGCCTTGCTCGCGGTGATCAGCTGGGCGTGCACCTCGAGGCCCACCACCAGTTCATACTTCGCGCTCCAATGGGGCGCTCCGGTGCCGGTCACGGCTTCCTTCGTGGTGCTCATCTCAGCAGCTGGCGATCAGTTCCTTCATGATCAGCGTGAGCTTCGGCTCGGCCTTCTCGGCCACACGCTGCACCATTTCGTGCGTGGTCTTTTCAATGCGGCCCTTTACACCCATGTCGGTGATCACGCTCATGGCGAAGCAGGGGATGCCCATCTGGCGGGCGGCGATCACTTCGGGTACGGTGCTCATGCCCACCGCATCGCCACCGATCACCCGCACGTAATGGTATTCGGCCGGGGTCTCCAACGTGGGTCCCGTAAGGCCCACGTAGCAGCCCTGTTGCAGGCCGATGCCATGCGCCTCTGCAATGGACATGGCCTTTGCGATCAGCGCCTTGTCATAGGGCTCGCTCATGTCCGGGAAACGCGGTCCCAGTTCATCGATGTTGGGGCCGATCAGCGGATTGGGGAAAAGACAGATGTGGTCGTCGAGGATCATCAGGTCGCCGGTCTCGAAGGCGGGGTTCACACCACCGCAGGCGTTGCTCACGAACAGGCGCTGGATCCCCAGGTATTTCATCACGCGCACGGGCAGCACCACTTCGCCCATGGTCCACCCTTCGTAGAAGTGGAAACGGCCTTGCATGGCCACCACGGGTTTTCCGCCGAGCATGCCGAAGAGCAGCTTGCCCGGGTGGCCCTGCACAGTGCTCACCGGGAACTCGGGGATATCGCCGTAAGGGATGGCATACTTCACCTCGATCTCCTTGCCAAGGCCGCTGAGCCCCGTGCCAAGGATGATCCCGGTCTCGGGTACAAAGCCGTTTGTAGCCTGTTTCAGGTGGTCAGCGATGCGCTTGATGCGTTGCAACATGGCGTTGGATGAGGTCGGCGAAGCGTTCCGGTTCGTTCAGGATGATGGTCCGCACACCGATCGTTGCCAAGGGTAACCCGTCCAGCGGGCTGCCTGCGATCACGGACCGTAGCCGGGCGGCATCCTTCTCCGTGGTGATCAGCATTTTCGGACCGGCCGCGAAGCTATCAAAAACGTCCGCCAGCCGTTGCAGTTCCGGGGTGGTGAAGTCATGGTGGTCCGCGAAGGCGATGTGCTCCACATGTCCGCAAAGGGAGCGCACATGCATCACGAACGGCTCAGGTTGCACAATGCCGGTGAACACCAGAGCGCTGGTTTCCTGTCCGGGGAATGCGGGCACCTCCGTTCCGTCCATCCAACGGGGCTCGCCATAGGCCATGCCGGCAAAGAACAAGTGCTGCTCCTGGCGTAGTCCCAAGCGCTGGCGCCACTGTTGCTGCTCGGCCGCGGTGGGTACATCCACGCATTTGGTGACCACCACGAGTTGTGCGCCCAGGGCCCGGGAGCGCAGGTCGCGCAGGGTGCCCGCAGGCAGCAGCGCGTCGTCGCAATAAGGCCGTTGCGCCGTGGTCAGCAGGATCTTCAGTCCGGCATCCAGGGCGCGATGCTGCAGGGCATCGTCCAATACCACCGCCCTCACCCCGGGCACCTGTTGCTGGATCACGTCCACGGCCTTCACCCGGTCAGCGCCCACGAACACACGGGCCGCCGGAAAGTTGCGCTTCACCTGAACGGGCTCGTCGCCACTGTGCGCCGCGCTGTCGGTGGCCTGCACCTCATGGATGTCGGTGCTTTTGCGGCCATATCCCCTGCTCAGCGTGGCAATGGGGCGCACGCTTTCCAACACCCGCAGCACCAGTTCCAGCATGGGCGTTTTGCCCGTGCCGCCCAAGGCCAGGTTGCCAATGGCGATGGTGGGGACGGTGGGGCGTGTGGAGCGGAGCACGCTTGCGTTGTATAGCGCATGGCGCACCCGCAATAGGGCACCATATGTCCAAGCGAAGGGTGTGAGCAGCGTGCGCAAAGAATGAGCGGCGTTAATGCAGCGCACGTCAAAGCAACGCATTCACCGCTGTTCGCCCAGTACGAAGCGCGTGCTACTGCGAACACCACCATTCTCCAGGACCGCGACATAGATGCCCGGACCAAGGGATACAGGTAGCGCTATGGTGGTTCGGCCTTGGGCAAGAATACTCCCCACGCTTCGTCCACTGGTGTCGAAAAGATCGATGCGTGCTGCGCTGCTTAGCCATGTGGGCAGCAACAACTCCCGGTCGCGCACAGTGATGTTGGGTGTCGGGTGATGTGCGGCCATGCCCGTGGTAAGGCAGTAGGGGGCCGTGCTGGCACAATCGCCCACCACGGGCCATGTGGCCGGGTAGCCGGTCCACACCAGCCATCGCCAGGGCGGTGTGTCCCCTGCTTGGCAGACCAACTGAACGGTATCAGGGAATTCGACCTCCAGATGGATCGCTGTTGAACCGGTACCGCTGACATTGGATAGGTTTAGGTATAGCCCTGTCAGCGCAAGCATTGGTTCAGCCGTGTTGTCAACGCCGTTGAAGCCACGTATGACAGGGGTATCCACTAAGGCCATCTGTCCAACGCAGAACAGGAGGTGCACATCGGTGACCACGCTATCCGGGCAAGGCAGGAAGGTGAAGGACACCAGCCCGGGATCATCCCAGCAGAAGCAGAACTCCTGGATGCCGCATACGGTGTTGGTGTTCTGGGCTGCTGCGCCCAGACTTGAGGAGAATAGGATGGCAGCGAGGAGTGGGCGCATGGCAATAGGGATTGATTGTTAAATGTACAGGGATTGCTTGGGATCTCCGAAGTGAAGATTAGCTTCGCTATACCCTGACCATCCAAAACCTTGAACACATGCGCCACCATCTTGCTGCCCTCCTTGCCGGCGCCGCCCTTTGCTCCAACGCCCAAGTTGGGGGGGGGGGGGGGGGGATTTACGGAGAATACTTCTTGGGTAACTGATTTGAATGGCACCGCATTGCCATCGGTGCGTTTCGCAGGTGCCGCGGGCAGCTGGCAGGTCTACGCGATGGATGCTTCGCGCATCGCGCTTGTGTACGAGGAGATCGACGACGACCCGCTGACGAACGACGTCTTCCATCGCATGGATATCGTCGCCGTGGGCCCGCTCGCGCAAACGTCGAACCCCACAGGCGTTGATCAGCTGCCGTACTTGACCAACCGTTATTCGGAGGCCTGTGGGACCGGTTGCGTTGGGCTGAGAAGCTATGGCACGTTGCGGTACCCCGGAATGTTCGCCGGGGTCGACGTGAGCATCGCCTCCGAAGCGGATGGATTGAACATCACCTTCCTCGTGCAGGCCGGCACGGATCCGGAACAGGTGCAACTGCAATTCCAAGGCGCCACCACCGTCACCAGTGGCTTGGGAGGCAACCTCACCGTCGGCTTGGTGGGGCACACCCTGGTCATCCACCAGAATCTCGCCTATCAGCCGGACGGCAACGGGATCATGCAAAGCCTGGGCTGGCAGGCCGGGTTCAATGTCAACGGCAACACGGCTGCGCCGATCGCCGGAACCTATGATCCGCTGCTGCCCTTGCTCTTGGCACCCGTACAAAGCCAGGGAATGCCAGGAGGCGGTGGCGGCAATGGGTTGTGCTGGGGCACGACCTTCGGAGGCAATGGACCCGACGTGATCAATCAAGGCGCTACGGATGGAGCGGGCGCTCTGCTCATCACTGGCACAACGAATTCCGTCAATGCCATTCCAACACAAATAGGCACCACGACAGCAGCCTATGGCGGTGGCGCGCAAAGGGCCTATGCAGCAGGCTTCGGAGCCGACCGAAGCCTGCAGTGGCTCACATATATCGGGGGCCTTACGTCCACCGGCGGCACTCCTTCAACAAAAGGGTTCGCTATCGTCACATCTGGCTTCCAGGTGTTCATGGGAGGTGAGACGAACTGGACCAGCTTCAGCATCATCGCTGGCCAGCCACCCGTGCCGGCCTACGTGGATGTGGCTGGCAGCAACCTGCAGAAAGGCTTCATCACCCGGTTGGACCCTGCCACTGGCGCATGCACCTGGGCCACCTTCTTCGGCGATGGTGTCAATTCCGTGCAAGGCCTGGCCATCGACGCACAGTACAGGCTAGTCGCGTGCGGCAGCACAGGCAATACCTTGCCACAGCCGGCAGCCCAACTCCCCGGCGCCTCGGTTCTGCCATACGGCGGTGGCTTCGATGCGTTCATCGCCATGTTCGATCAGCAATTGGATCTTGTGTGGAGCACCTATTTCGGTGGCAGCGGCGCTGACAATGGCATTGAGGTGAAGGCCATCGCGAACAAGATCGTGCTGGCCGGTAATGCCGCGAGCCCAGTGTTACCCGTGTTCAATCTTGGTGGGGGCGCCGCCTATTCGCAAGCAAACGCAGGCGGGTCTGATCTCTTCGTGGCCGAGTTCTCTGTGAACGGCCTCGGCATCTGGTCCAGCTATCTCGGAGGCATCGCGCAAGATCGGCTTGGCGATAACGGTCTTGATGTCAATCCTGTCACGGGCGATGTGTACTTGGCGGGTTACACATTGCCAGTTGCAGGTGGTCCACCAACGTTTCCAATAGTCGGCTCTGGATACACGGATCCTATCGGATCCACTTCGGAGGTGGGAACCATCGCTCGCTTTTCGGGAGTTAACCGATCGCTGCTCTGGGCCACACAGGTTTCCGGCAGCCCGATGCCGCCCAGTGGCAACGGGGGCTCAACGCACGCTCCAGTGAGAGCGAATGCCGTCACGAGCACTCTAGTAGGTGGCTGCATCTTGGGTGGCCGAACCTACTACCCAGGGCACCCGATGAGCGCACCACCGGGATGGTACCTGCAGAACGCCATCGCGCCGGATGTAACCACGAACAATTGGTTCGGTGACGGCCTCTTGATGGAGTTTAACTCCATGAACAACATCAACTGGTCCACCTATTTCGGCGGACAGGAAAGCACGGAAGCCGCGAGCATCATGGACGTTGTGCTCACCGACGGCACCGTTGAGAACACCACCATCCTCGGCACACACAGCAAGGCCACCGCAACAGCATCGTTCCCCTATGCTAACCCTGGCTCACCTGCCTACTACGATGACACATTCGGCAATCCGGGACTCGCCATCAATGTGAGCAACGACGGCTTCATTGCCCAATTCTGCCAGCCCCCGGTGGATCCACTCCCGCCCCTTACCGTCGAGAAGACCGTCTCCACCGCGCAGACCTACGCAGGCTCGCCCGTCGCCTACACCATTACGGTGTGCAACAACACCAGTAGCACTATCGCCGGCGTCACCATCACCGACGCCATCGTCTTCGGCAACCCGCAGTACTTCCAGCTATGGCCGGGCTACACCAACCCGTTGGCGGGCAGCGGCGTCACCATCGACCTGGCACCGGGCTGCGTGAGCTACACCTACATGGGCTTCTTCACCAACCTGGGCACCTACTTGAATGAGGTGCATGTGGATGGCCCGGGCAACGACGACCCATGGGACAATGCCATCGTGGAGATCCTTGAAGGTTGCCCCTTGGTGGTGGCGGGGGCCGGCGATTGCACGGAAGGCCCCGTGACGCTCTGCCTCGGCTACCACAGTGTGGTACCCGATGTGGGCGCTGTGCAGTACTACTGGATCTACCCAAGCTTCCTGAGCCCACCAAGCGACCTGAGCGGCCTTTCGAGCACCTATGCGATCAACACCGTCACGAGTTCCATCGGCACGCCTATCTCCGCGCCCAGTTGGCTATCCCAAGGCTTCCCATACGGATTGAGCATGGTGCCCGTGTACATCGAGTTCCTGAATCCTGTGCAGTTTTACGGCTATGGCGTGGTGGCCTGCCTCCCCTTCACCTTTACCAGCGCGCCTCCCGCCGACATGAACGTGTTCTACACCGGCACCATTGGCAACGCGGGGCTGCTGAACTTCACCACAGTGTTCGACGGCCAAGGCAATGAGGTGGATTATCCGGGCTTCTTGACCCAGGCCGCCAACATCACCCTCACCAACTGCCCTGATATCGAATACCCCGATGCCGAGTTCACTGCCGTGGTTGACCCCTGCACCGGCACCGTACACGTTGAAGGCGCCCTGCAAGACCCCGCCGCCATCCACATCTGGACTTGGGGCGATGAGCGCACCACGCCCATCAATGGAGCCCTGAGCTACACCTACGACTACTTCGCCGCCATCACCGAGAACACCGGCTGGCCCTTGCCGCAGCCCGTTCCGCCAGCCCCGCCCGGCACCTACACCATCACGCACACCGTGATCCTCAACGGCGTGGCCAACACCAGCACCCAGCAAGTGAACATTTACCCCTGCTGCGAGGCCGCCACTATCATTCCGGCGGGCAGCGCCGCAAGTGTTGTAGGCTCGTTCTTCAGCGGCCCGGTGGCCATCCAGGGCGATTTCACCCTCGACCAGGACGTGACCTTCGCGAGCGCGGAGGTGACTGTGGCGCCTGGCGCTCATGTGGTGATGGAGCCCGGACGCTACCTGCGCATCGTGAACAGTTCCTTCGCAGCGTGCAACGGTGTCTTTTGGAAGGGCATCACCGCAGACGATGGCTGCATCGTGGTCATGGACAATTCGAGCATCGCTGATGCGGAGCATGCGCTGATGGCCCTGAACAGTGCCATCCTCTCGGTCAGCAGCTCCGAGTTCACCAACAACCGCGTGGGCATCTGCGTGCCCGAGCAAGGCCAGTTCAACGGCGTGAGCATCGCCGTGAGCAGCACCGAGTTCCACGCTGAGGGACCGCTGGCACAGCCTTATGCCAACCAGCAGAGCGTGCTGGGCGCGCAAGGCTATGCTGCGCTCGACCTCAACGACATGTACCTCGACTTCAGCGGCGGAAACACCATCCGCGACCTGAGCAACGGCATCGTGGCCAACCAATGCGACCTCAAAGTGACGGACTGCCACTTCTCAGACATCCAACCCGATGCCGCCTACGATGAACTGGACGGCAATGGCGCCGCCATCAACGCCTATGGCGGTAAGGGATGGTACACCCTGAAGCAGGTTGGGCCTGGAATGATGGCCGCACCCAACTTCGAGCGGTGCCGCTGGGGTGTTCACACCGCCTTCATGAACGTGCTATCGCGCGATAATCACATGGCAGAGATGGGTACGGCACACCGCATCATGCGTAGCGGCTATCGCGGCGTTGAAGTACTGAACAACAAGGTGCGCACCAAGCTCAATGGCATCGATCTCCTGGCCAACGACGGCGCTGATCACATCCTGATCCAATACAACAGCATCACCTTTGGCGATGACCCCTGCGCGAACAACTGCCCAGGCTATATCGGCATCAACGTAGCCGAGGGCAATTACAACAACCCCAGCTCGGTGATACGCAACAATTACATCCACTACCTGCCGTTGGCTTCCTCTCGTACGGGTTTCAATCTGCTGGCGTCCGATTACTGGCTGGTTGCCGACAATCAGTTGAACATGGTGAATAACATCTTCAACCAGTACGGCGTGCAGCTCGATGGCTGCAACAAAACCGAGGTGAGCTGCAACACCATCTCCAGCACGGACCACAACCTGATCAACGACAGGCAGGCCGCGATCCGCAATTTCATGGGCAGCAGGCCGCTGATCAGCTGTAACGACATGAACTGGACCACCAACGGCCTGCTCTTCAACGGCGTTGCCAGCGACACCGATGTGCGCGGCAACCGCATGCGCAAGCACCGCTGGGGCCTGCACCTGGGGCCAACCGCCATCATCGATCCGCAAGCGCTTAAGGGCAACCTCTGGCATGACCAGCCCGTGGGTGCCAATGGCCTGGGGGCGTTGAACCAGCATCCCTTAGCCGAGTTCGACCCCTTCACCTACAACCCGGCCATCATCGGCGGTGGCAATACGCAACCGCCGTCGTGGTCGCCACAGCTGTGGTTCCAGCCAACCACGAGCGGAAGCAACTACGAATGCGAGCCCGACGGTGAAGCGAACTACTGCAACCAGTTCTACGCGGAGCGCTGCGAGGGCTGCCTCACGGAATTGGATGAGCGCGTGCGGAGCGGGGCGATCGAGAACAACCCCTACACCCCGGAGAGCCGTTGGATATTGAAGGGCGAGTTGTACGCCAAGCTGCACGACCATCCGGAACTGCTCGCCGGGGAAGCCGACCTGCAGGATTTCTACGACGCGCTGGCCGGAAGCACCATCGCAGCGCTGAAGGAGGTGGCCGATGAGCAACTGGGGCTCTACGACTTGGACAACACGGTGGCCGATCAGCTGCAAGCCAACCGCGTGCAGGCCGAGGCCACCCTCGAGCTGATGCGCGATGCCTTGGAGCAATTGGCCGATCCTGCGCTCACCCCTGGGCAGCGTACGGCCTTGCTGAGCAGCATCGCTGGCTACCGGCAATCGCTTGCCGCGCTCACGGCCTACCAGACTACGGCCCTCACCCTGGCCAGCACCACCAAAGCGCTCACCGCCGAGAACGTGAAGCAGGCCAACGCCGCCATTGGCACCAGCGCGTTGATCGAAGCGAACGAGAAGGCCGTTACCGAGATCCACCTGGCCACCATCGGCAAGGATGTGGACCGCTTCATCGCAGCCCAAGCCGCCACGCTCCACGAGATCGCGAACCAATGCCCGCTCAGCGGCGGCAATGCCGTGTTCAAGGCAAGGGCCCTCTACCAGCTGATCGACGCCACCGCGGCCTACGACGATGCCACGCTCTGCTTGCAGGATGGCTATGTGATCAAGAGCAGAGCAACCCAAGCCACGGTGAGCGGCCTGGTGGTGCCCAACCCCGCAGTGGATGAAGCCACCTTGATGCTAAGCGAAGAGCAGAAAGAGAGCATAGCCTTCGTGGTCTTCGACGCGCTTGGAGCTGAGGTGATGAGCCTGACCGTGCCCGGTGGCGCAACCCGCTTCGCATTCAGCACAAGCGGTTTGGCGCCAGCGCTCTATCACTATCAGGTGCGCGGGCCTTCTGGCAACCTTTGCAGCGGCAAGCTGACCATTGTCCGCTAACCACGATTCTGCCATGATGCGCCGCATGAACACTCCCCGAACTCTTCATGCGGCGCTCTTGGCCTTCACTACCCTTTCCGCGCCGCAGGCGGTGGCGCAATCCCGCAGCAACCTGTGGCTCGGCGGCTTCGAGGACCAATCGCCTCCGCCTTGGGGCGGCGTGGATCTCGGTTTCACGAGCGAGAGCCTCTCGGTAGCTCCAGCCACGCGGGTCATCGACTTCTTCCGCACGAACGCCAACATCACCGACAGCGAGGGCAATCTGCAGTTCAGCACCAACGGAGCCTTCCTGGGCAATGCGCTGGGCGATACGCTGCTGAATGGAACGGGGCTCAATCCCAGCAACTACACTAGCAATTACCCGGAGGGATTGCACATCTCACAAGCATGCCTGATACTGCCAAAGCCAGAAGCTCCCGGAATTTACTTCCTCATTCACAACACAGTTGACCTTTATACACCAGGGTCCCCGGCTCAACGTCTCTATCTGACCACGGTTGACATGAACCAGAACAATGGTCTTGGGGTCGCGGTGAGCAAGAATCTCGTTCTCCTCACTGACACCTTGGCCGCTGGGAGGATTACTGCGGTGCGACATGCCAATGGCCGTGACTGGTGGGTGCTTTGCCAGCAGTTGGCAAGCAATGTTTACCATCGACTTCTTGTAACCCCCGCAGGTATTTCAGAGGCTCAACAGCAGTCCATTGGCGAGCAGCGGCAATATAGCGGCGGTCAGGCGTGCTTCTCCCCGCAAGGTGACCGCTTTGCATGTTACCGTGGCAATCAAGGTGACGACCTGGATATCTTCGACTTCGACCGCTGCACGGGGCTGCTCTCGAATCCGCTTCGGATAGTCATCAACGATGCCAACATCGCAGGCGGCTTGGCCTTTTCGCCGAACGGCCGCTATCTATACGTGTCCTCTGTAGAACATGTTTATCAGTTCGACACCTGGGCCTCGGACATCGCGAGCTCCCGAGTCACCATCGCCGTATGGGATGGCTTCTACTCCCCCAGCCCGCCCTTCGCCACCATGTTCGACATCGCGCAACTGGCGCCGGATGGCAAAATCTACATAGCCACCGGTAACGGCACCTTGCACTTGCATGTGATCAACGAGCCCGATTTGCCGGGCTTCAACTGCGGCATGGTGCAGCACGGCGTGGAGCTGCCCCGCTATTTCATGAACTCCCTGCCCAACCACCCCAACTACCACTTGGGGCCGGTGGATGGCAGCGTGTGTGACAGCCTGGGCATCGACAGCCATGTGAGGGAGGAAGAGATGGCTGCTGCCTTGCGTGTTTATCCCAATCCCAGCAGCGGCGTGTTCAGCTTGGGCTATGCCGCGCAAGCGCAGGCCGGCGAGTTGGCCCTGTACAACGCCGCAGGGCAAGTGGTGCTGCGCGCGCACCTGCCCGCATGGAGCACAGTGCATAACGTGCACTTGCAGGCGCCACCGGGCATGTACCACGCGCGATTGCGCTGGGGTAATCAGCGGGCGAGCACGCGCATCATCATCACCGAGCCATGAGCACGCGCGCAACCATACTCGTACTATCACTGCTGCTGCCGTTTCTTGCGGTTGCGCAAACACCGCCTCAATCGCCCCGGATACCAGCGCCGCATGAACCGCTCAATGCGGTTACCCTTGCCGTGCTGCGCGCCAACCAGCCCAAGGGCATCGCCTGGGAGGAGTGGCTGCGCATTATGCAAGGTCCCGATGGCGCCACGCTCCACCCGCTGCGCGTTACGCCCGCCATGCTGGACACGCTCGATGGCAGGGAGATGGACCTGCGGTTCAGGTATGTGATGGTTCGCGAGTAAGGCCGAGCTGCCCGGCACTTGGTTTCCTTTGCGTAATCGCTACCGCCAGCCCACCATGAAGATCAAGGACTTCGCCGCCGCCCTCGAGGCCTGGGCACCCCGTTCCCTGCAGGAGGATTACGACAACAGCGGCCTGCAGGTGGGCGACCCCGATGCCGAGGTGGTTTCGGCCTTGGTCTGCCTGGACTGCACCGAGGAAGTGGTGGAAGAGGCCGCCCGGCTGGGCTGTGGCCTTGTCATCAGCCATCACCCGGTCATCTTCCGCGGGCTGAAGAGCCTGGCTGGCAAGGGCTATGTGGAGCGTACCGTGCTCGCGGCCATCCGGCACAACATCGCGTTGTACGCCATCCATACCAACCTGGACAATGTGCTGGCGGGGGTCAATGGCGAGATCGCCGCGCGCCTCGGGCTTACCAACGTGCAGGTGCTGGCCCCCAAGGGCGGGCAGCTGCGCAAGCTGGTGGTGTACGTGCCCATGGACCATGCCGATGCCGTGCGCAACGCCATCTTCCAGGCCGGTGGTGGCCACGTGGGCAATTACGACGAATGCAGTTTCACGGTGGGCGGCATGGGCACCTTCCGGCCCGGCCAAGGCACCAACCCCCACTTGGGCGAAGCGGGAGTGCGCGAGCAAGTGGCCGAGTTCCGACTGGAGTTCATTTACCGCGTGCCACAGGAAGGCGCCATCCTTGCCGCCATGCGGGCCGCGCACCCCTACGAGGAGGTGGCCTACGACCTGCTGCCCCTGGCCAACCAAGACCGAAGCATCGGCTCGGGGCTGATCGGCACCCTGCCAGGTCCCATGGATGAGCAGGCCTTCCTGGGGCGTCTGAAGGAGGTGTTCGGGCTGAAGGTGGTGCGCCATACGCGGTTGCTGGACAGGCCCGTTCAAAGGGTCGCATTGTGCGGAGGATCAGGGGCTTTCCTCATCGGCAAGGCCAAGGCCGCAGGGGCCGATGCCTACCTGACGGGCGATGTGAAATACCACGAGTTCTTCGATGCGGACGGGCGGCTGTTGCTGGCCGATATCGGGCACTATGGCAGCGAGCAGTTCACCATGCACCTGATCCAGCGCAGGTTAGGGGAACTTTTCCCTACATTTGCCGTCCGTTTGACGGAAAAGGTCACGGACCCCATATACCATTACTGACCCATGGCGAAGAGCGACGTGAAGGCTCCGGAGAAGGAAGTGAAGCCAACCAAGAGCAGTGCCGCATCAAAGGCTGATGTCACGGTTGCCGAGAAGCTCGTCGAACTGTACCGCCTCCAGCACGTCGACTCGCAGATCGATCGGATCCGCGTTCAGCGTGGTGAACTTCCTTTGGAAGTGCAGGACCTGGAGGATGAAGTGGCCGGTCTGGAGACCCGCCTGAAGAAGCTGCAGGACGAACTGGCCGAGATCGAAGGACAGGTGAGCGACAAGCAGAACCTGATCAAGGATGCCAAGGCCCAGATCAAGAAGTACGAAGGCCAGCAGGCCAAAGTGCGGAACAACCGCGAGTACGACAGCCTGAGCAAGGAGATCGAGTTCCAGAACCTGGAGATCCAGCTGGCCGAGAAGCGCATCAAGGAGGCCAAGGCCCAGATCGATGCCAAGAAGTCCGTGGTGGAGGAGAGCAAGGCCAAGCACGACGAGCGTCGCAAGGACCTTGATGTGAAGAAGAAAGAGCTCGACGATATCGTTGCCGAGACCGAGAAGGAAGAGAAGGAGCTGCAGAAGCAGAGCGATGCCGCCGCCAAGCACATCGAAGAGCGTTTGCTGAACGCCTACCACCGTATCCGCAGCAATGCGCGCAACGGCCTGTCCGTGGTGCCTGTGGAGCGTGGCAGCTGCGGTGGTTGCTTCAACAGCATCCCGCCCCAGCGTCAACTGGACATCAGCAGCCACAAGAAGATCATCGTCTGCGAGCACTGCGGTCGCATTCTGGTGGATGAGTACGTGGTGGACCGCGTGCGCGGCGCCCAGTAAGTCCGATCGACCATTCGAAATAGAAAAGCCCTCGGATCTCCGGGGGCTTTTTCGTTGGGCTGGGTGCTGTGGGCTACGGTCGCAGGCTCACGGTCAGCATGGTCCTGAAGCTGTTCCGCTGTTCCGCGGTGGGCTCAACAAGCTCAGGGTCGTACTGGTAATAGCTGTTCGAGCTGGTCACCATGTTCAGGCCGAGGTCAATGCCGATGTGGTCCGTGCGGTAGCCAAGGCCTCCGGCATAGGTGCGTTGTGCCTGGCCGTGGCGCGGGTCGCTGTCGCGGTAAGGGTCTCCCACGAAGCCCCATCCCACACGGTAGTACCACGCACCATGGCGCCATTCGGTGCCCACCCGAACACTATGCACCGGCTGAAAGCTCGATGCGATCGCCATGTTCTCGGTCGCGAAGTCGTATACACTGGCATCCTGTGCCCGCAATTCCATTTTGCGCGGGTCGGTGTACGTGTAGTCCACGCTCACCAGACCGTTCTGACCTGCCACGTACGCCCCGCTCAATACCAAGCGCCAAGGGCTGCGCACCCTGTAGGTGAAGAGCCCATCGGGTGAGTCGGCGTTGTAGATGGTCCTGCCCAATGCATCCGGTGTCCTGAAATAGGTGGTCATCCGGTAGATGTACGCGTCCGTCATGTCCATGCCCTTGGGGCTGTGGTAGGCCGCACCCATCCGGAGCCTGTCCGATAGCCGGGCGATGATGCCGAGCTTCAGGTCGACCCCGGTGCCGGTGGTGTTCAGTTCCTCGGTATAGCTCAGTTCACGCAGATCGAGGCCCTGGTCCAATGTGGTCTCCGTGTGGGTGCGGAGCCGCTCGTACCGGTCGCTGGTGAAACCCACGGAAGCACCGAAATAGACCTTGTCCAAGTAGCTGCCCGAGTAGAAGAACGATGTGCTGGACGAGGCTCCCTTCGCCTTGATGGTCTGTTCCTGTGTGGTCAGGCTTCCGAAGGGGATGGCACTGATGTAGGTGTTGGCCACCGTGTCCAAGGGGTCGATGGCGTAAGTGTCCCACGCCAGGCCGGCGGAGAAGGGGAATGCCGTGCTGAGATCGGCGGAACGTGTACCCTCGGCTTCATTCACGAAACCTTGCAGCACCGTGCTGGGGATGTTCGTGCCCAAGGCCCTGCTGTCCCATTGGTAGCTGGCCTGCCGGTCGAAGGCGATGCCGTAGGTACTACTGCGCCACGGACCGTTCTTCTCGCTCGGGTTGTGAATGGCCAGCGTGAAGTTGTTGATGTGGAAGTTCGTTCGGGTATCCGTGGCGGCGCTCCCATAGTAAGTGCTTTTCGCCGTGTTCACCTCGAAGGATGGGGTGATGGAAAGCTCGGTGACCCTGTAGAGGCCCATGCCGGCCGGGTTGATGCCGATGGCCGCACCATCAGCCCCCAATGCACCGAACGCGTTCGCCAGTCCGGTGCTGCGCGCAGTGCCGCCAAGCTGGTAGCTACTGATGCGCAATGCATCCTCTTCGTTCTGCGCTTGTGCTACTGCGCCGAATAAAACGGCTGCCAACAGCAGCGTCCACGACCTCGACGGGTTGTGCGATCCACAGGCCTTCATTAACGCGGGCGGCCTGGAACTGAAGGACGACCAACACCACCGCCTCCACCGGGTGAAGAGCGCATTTCGGTGCCACGCTCAGCACCACCACTACGGCCAGGAGAGGTGGCCGGGCGACCATAAGTAGTGCTCGGTGTCCTTGCTCGGTCATTCTGGGCCGGCCTTGCTTGTGGGCTGGTCGAACGTTCATTGACACCGGTCGCAGGCCTTGTTCCGGAAAGCTGCCGGCCTTCGCTCAAGGTGGGCCGCGCGCCTTCAGAGGCTTTGGAGGTGCGCGGCATCGTGCGCGTCAGGCTGATCGGGTCTCGGGTGCGCATGCCGGATGCGTTCGGTACGGTTCGGCCGGCGCCTCCGGTGCCCGGTCGTGGGCCATAGACCACATTGCCTCCACCGCCGACCACCACAGGGCAGTAGCAGGTCATGCAGGCTCCCCAAGGACCGTAATACGGACCATAGCCCATGCCGTATCCCCATCCCATCCCATGACCTAAACCGTATCCCCATCCCATCCCCGAGCTCCATCCCCAAGGATTGCTCGTCATCGGGTCGTACCAGCTCCAAGGGGCGTACCATGCGAGCGGGCCGGTCATACCATTTTGATATGGCCAACCCATGCCGAAGCTCATTCCGAAGCCGATGTACCGGCTGTTCCAACCACCGTAGCCGCCCGGCACGCCGAATCCGCCCATGTACATACCACCCTGCATGAAAGGACTTTGGCCGAAACCGAAGCGGTCGTAGTTGTAATAATAGGGGTCGTTGTACGCAATGTCATAAAACCCACTGGAGCCTACAGCCGGCGCTTCCTGTGCGGAGTAGTAATCATCTGTGGCTTCCGCAACTGCGGGCTCTTCCGCCTGAATCGGGGTGGCTGCTGCCATCGGCTCGCTGCCCGGGCTGAAATAAACATCGTCCCGGACCGCAGTGGTCTGTTGCAACGAGCCGCATCCCGTTGCCAGCAGACCGATCACTGCGAGAAGCACTGTTGTTGAGAGGATGGACCGCATGGCTGTTCCCTTTTGTTGAAGAACGCCTGAGCGCCCCTCATGGTTTGTACTTTCGTCGCCTTCCGAACCGGAACAAAAATAATACCACAAAAGGGCCATGGCGGACATGCTGACCAAGCGCAACGAAGACTATGCACAATGGTACAACGACCTGGTGCTCAAGGCCGATCTGGCAGAGCACAGCGATGTGCGCGGTTGCATGGTGATCAAACCGCACGGCTGCGCGATCTGGGAGAAGATGCAGCACGCCTTGGACGGCATGTTCAAGGAGACCGGCCACGTGAACGCCTACTTCCCACTTTTCATCCCCAAGAGCTACCTGGCCAAGGAGGCCAGCCATGTGGAGGGCTTCGCCAAGGAATGCGCCGTGGTGACGCACTACCGTTTGAAGAGCGATCCGGTCCATGGAGTGGTGGTGGATCCCGAGGCCAAGCTGGAAGAGGAGCTCATTGTGCGCCCCACCAGCGAGACCATCATCTGGAACACCTACCGGGGTTGGATCAAGAGCTACCGCGACCTGCCTTTGCTGATCAACCAATGGGCCAACGTGGTGCGCTGGGAGATGCGTACGCGCCTGTTCCTGCGCACCGCCGAGTTCCTTTGGCAGGAGGGCCATACCGCACACGCCACCCGCGAAGAGGCCATTGAGGAGACCGAACGCATGCTGGAGGTGTACCGCAGGTTCGCAGAGGAATGGCTGGCCATTCCCGTCATCAAAGGCATAAAGACCGCCAGTGAGCGTTTTGCCGGGGCGGAAGAGACCTATTGTATTGAGGCCATGATGCAGGACGGGAAGGCGCTACAAGCAGGCACCTCCCACTTCCTTGGTCAGAATTTCGCCAAGGCGTTCGATGTGCTGTACACCACCAAAGAGAATAAACAGGAGCACGTTTGGGCCACCAGTTGGGGGGTGAGCACACGCCTGATGGGCGCCCTTATCATGACCCATAGTGATGACCACGGCCTGGTGCTTCCGCCGAAAATGGCACCCATCCAAGTCGCAGTGGTGCCCATTGCCCGCAACGAGGAACAGTTGTCGGCCATCCGCGACTACATCGGACCCGTTATCAAGGAACTACGCGCCAAGGGCATCACGGTGAAGTTCGATGATGACGACACCAAGAAGCCGGGATGGAAGTTCGCAGAGTACGAGTTCAAAGGGTGCCCAGTGCGCATTGCGATAGGACCGCGCGATATGGAGAACGGTACGGTTGAAGTGGCCCGCCGCGATACCATGGAAAAGCAGGTGATGCAGGTCGCCGACCTGGCGGACAAGGTGGAGCACTTGCTCGGCCATATCCAGGACAACCTTTACCAAAAGGCCCTGGCCATGCGCGAGGCCAGCACCCGTGCGGTGGATACCTACGATGAGTTCAAGGCCGCCATTGAGGAAGGCGGCTTCATTCTGGCCCACTGGGACGGCACCGCCGAGACCGAGGAAAAGGTGAAGGACGAGACCAAAGCAACGATCCGGTGCATCCCATTGAACGGAGATGCCACACCCGGCGTTTGTATGGTGACCGGGAAGCCCAGTGCACGCCGGGTGATCTTTGCACGTGCCTACTGATGAGCAAGAAGCCGAACGCCACCAAAGGTCCGCGGGACCTGATCCTGGACACCTTGCGCACCAAGTCGTGCATGAAGCAGGACGTGTACCACCGCACTATCGCTCTATTTGCACAGTTGAAGGAGGTCCTGCAGGAGATCGCCATTGACCTGGAGCAACAGGTCATGGACCACGACCGCAGGCTCACCGTGGGTTTCACCGACAGAGGAGGCACATCGTGCGAGCTGAAAGTGGCCGGTGATGTGATCATCTTCCACATGCACACCAACGTGTTCCGGCTCGATCAGGAGCATAGCCTTTGGCGCACCGAATACCTGGCCGAGGACGAAATGCGCGGCTATTTCGGGGTGGTGAACATGTACAATTTCCTCAGCGACTCGTTCAAGTTCAACCGCGAACGTGACCTGGGCTATCTCGTGTCCCGCCTTTTCATGAACAAGGATGGTCACTTCTTCGTGCAGGGTAAGCGACAGCTGGGTTTCCTCTACAACGACCTTGCTGGCGGCGTACTCGACCGGGCCAAACTCAAGGAAGTGCTGTATTCAGTGATCCTTTACGTGCTTGAGTTCGATCTCCTTGCACCGCCCTACGACCAAGTGAACCAAGTGACCGTGAGTGAGATGAATGAGCTCAATGCGGGCATTCAGCTGAGCACCGGCAAGCGACTTGGATTCCGCTTCCAGGCCGATGTCGACGACATTGGTTGATCACATTTGCACGGTTCGATCAGGAGTGTTTACATTTGCCGTCCCTTAACGGGGACCCCTCCGGGGGATTGACATGATGGCCCGTTCGTCTAGGGGTTAGGACGCGTCCCTTTCACGGATGAAACAGGGGTTCGATTCCCCTACGGGCTACGGAACGACCGCCGCGATACTTGCAGTGCAAGAAATCGCGGCGGTTTTGTTTTCCGGCCATCCTTCTTAGTGGCGCACAACCCTTACGATCTGGCTGGTGCCGTTATAATCCAGTCGCAGCAAGTAAGCACCTGGTCCAAGGTCCTGCATCGGAACAGTGATCTGCTCTGTGGTCATATAGTTCAGGGTACGCACCACGCGACCGGTAATGTCCGTCATGGTGAGATGTACTTGGGGCATGAGATCAGGCAGGCGGACATGCACCAGGTCATCTGTTGGGACCGGCCATACGAGCAGCTGTTCATTCGCGTAACCGGTAACGCCCACCACGCCGAGGGCCTCAAGAATGGCCCGATAGGCGTTCACCTTACCGCTGCCCCAGCGTGTGCTACCTCCGACCGGGATGGTGCCTGTCTGGTTGTCGGTCCGTGCCGTGGACATCAATAACGCCTTCAGTTCAGCAGGTGTCATTTCGGGGTCGGCCTCGAGACACAGGGCCGCGATCCCCGCCACGGCCGGTGAGGACATGCTGGTTCCCGAGAAGCGAGCGAACGGATAGGTGCGGCCTTGGAAGCTGATTGTCGTTGTCGCCGTGTAAGAGGCATCGGTGAACGAACTGATGGACGAGGCCACATTGACCCCGGGTGCCGCGATGTCCGGTTTCACGCGCTCATCGAGCGTTGGTCCGGTGGATGAAAAGCTGGCAATAGCCCCGCCGCTAACATTGCCATTGGACAGGTAGGTCTCGGAGGAATAGGCCGCAACGCTGATGGCGCTTTCCGTACATGCGGGTTCGCCGATGCCGTAGAGCGCATTGCCCACGGTCCATCCGAAGACCGGTGCCTGAAAGGCCTGTCCCCAGTTCCCTACATCGTTGGTCAGCTCCGTTACGTTCCAGAAGTGCACGGTGCCGTTCGGCGCGGTCGCTTTCAACGCCACAAAGAGCTGGCTGCTCGTGTTCTTCACACGCAGGCGGTAGTGGGGGCGCCCGTTCAGCGGATGCGCGGCATCGGCCGTTAGGTTGAAGAACACCGTGTCGTTCCCCTGCACAACGAAGGAGTCCAGGTAGGCCGGTTGGGTGGCCGTGTGGTACCACGGCGTGGTCTGCAAGACTTGGTTGGATGCGTTGGTCACATCGAACCCTGCCGAGAAGGCCTGGCCCGGTTGGCCCCACATGCTGATGCTCTGGCCCCACATGTTCGGGTTGGCGCTGTAGGAATAGAATTGGATGCGGGAGCGCAGCGTGTCGCCTGCGAAGTCCTTGCGGATGTGGAAGTTCACGCTTCCATTGTTGCCTCCAGAGGTAACGAACACCACACCTTCGTCGGAAAGCTGGTCGATGGCCTGGCTGATCAGCGAGGTGCCATCCAGTGTGCCCATATGGTAGAGGCCCCAGCTCATGTTCACCACAAGGCGCTTCTGGTCCTGTTCGGCAATGGAACGCATCCACGCGAACGCGTCCAGCACTGCGGCGGCATCTACGAGAAAGGAAGTGAACAGGAACTGGCTTTGAAAGGCAATGCCACGGTAGTTCGTACCTGCGCCACTGCCTCCGGTTATTCCGGCCACATGGGTGCCGTGCGTATGGTAACTGTAAATGTTCGCCGTGTCGCTTCCGGCCTGCATGAGGTCCGCCACGGTGCTCAATTCCGTACCGTAGTTGAATCCTGCGGGTGCTGGTCCGGCCTGGCGATACTGGTCCCATGCGGCACGGATGCGTGTGGCGGTCTGCGCCGTATCGTAGAACATCGGGTGGGTGTAGTCGAATCCCCAGTCCGTAATGCCGATCAACACGTTGTTCCCGGCATAGCCTTGCGGCAGGTTGATGCCTGCATGTACGCTATCCACCCGGGTGGCACGCAGCACTTTGTCAAGGTCGGGGGCCACTTTCCCGGCCAGCTCGGCGTAGGTCAGGCCAGGGATCGTGTACAGCACATCCAGTTGAGCGGCATCGATCCTCAGGGACAACACTTGGCCGATCCTGGCCCCGAAGCGCACGGCCTCATTCTGCGTGGCTTCAGGGTCGAACGTGTCGTTCGTGAGACAAAGGAACCCCACCATGCATCGCCCCTTTACCAATGCAGTAGGGTAATAGCCTTGTGTCGCAGCCGTCAGAGATGCGGCATCAGCATGGGCTTTCGCGAGACCCTTGAGTTCGGCCATGGCTGCTACCGTTGTCGCTGGAACGCGCAGCTGCGCATGGGTCACGAACGAGAAGGGGAGGATCAGTGCGAAGAGTAATGAGCGCATAGCGTAACGGGTTATTGAGCGGAAAGGTAGCGCAGGGCCAAATGTTCATCGTCCATTCGTGGGCGGTCGTCGCCATGCCGATCAAACCTGCCTTCACCGTTGAGCCCCAAGTCGATAAGTGGTCATCTTCAGCTACGGTCCATGAAACCTTGGGTGAGCGCGGCACGTATCTTTGGCCTTGTACCAGCAGGGTTGACAAGCACATTGTCCGGCCCTGAACAAACCCGAACCACATCGCCGCATGACCAAGCGTCAACTGTTCTATCTGCCCCTGATGTTGCTCCTTTTGGGCTCCTGTGTAGGGCGAAAGAACATCAACTACCTGAACGACCCCTCTCTCAGCGTTGGTAGCAGCAAGCTGTTCGAGAACCGAAAGTTCGAGTACCGCATCCAGGTGAACGATGTGCTGTCGATCCGGGTACTTGGTCTGGACGAACAGACCCATCGCTACTTCAATGTGGAAACGCAGAATGCCATGGCGGCCATGAGCGATGCGGCCATGTACGTGAATGGATTCTCGGTGGACAAGAACGGTCAGGTGCAATTGCCGCAGGTCGGTAAGGTGAAACTGCAGGGCTTGACCGTGGGCGAGGCGCAGGACCTTCTTCAGCGTAAGATCAATGAGTATTTCACCACGGCCACGGTCATCCTGAAGATGGTGAACTGGCGGGTGAGCGTGCTGGGTGCCGTTTCGCGTCCGGGCACTTACATGGTTTACAACAACCAGCTCACCCTCATGGACGCGTTGGCCACTGCGGGCGGTCCACTTGAGCTGGCGGATAAGTCTCATGTGACCCTGCTCCGCCAAAGCGACCGTGGTGTGCAGGCGCTTTACGTGGACGTTTCGAACACGGCGCTCCTGAGCTCCGAGTATTATTACCTGCTACCGAACGATGTGGTGTACGTGCCGGCAATGCGCGCGCGGTCCGGTCGTTTGAACCTGGAGATCTACATGATCCTGCTTACTACGGTCAGCACCATCGCCTTGGTGTTCAACGTGATCCAGAACTCGAATAATTGAACCATGGCCGAGGCACGCCCCAGCGATATCATTGATCTGCGAGCGATCTTCCGGAAGCTCCTGTCCCATTGGTGGTGGTTCCTCATCACCTGCACCATTTCGGGTGCATTGGGTGTGGCTTACCTGAAGACCACTCCGAAGACCTATCTCGTTCATGCCAAGATGTTCATGGGCGAAAGCTCGAAACCGGGCATGGGACAGAAGGAGGATTTCTTGAAAGGCATGTCCTTGATGCGGGGGAATTCGCAGCTCGAGGATGACATCGCTTTGTTGACCTCCCGCACCAACATCCTGAAGACCTTGAACAGGATGGACCTGGCCGTGAGCTGTTATGAGACCCATAATTTCCTTACGCAGGAGCGATACGATTACCCGCCCTTTATCATCAAGCTTGACAGTATGTCACTGCAGGTGACCGGAATTCCCATTTATGTGGCGGTTGACAAGGCGGCGGGCACCTATCACGTGAAGGCGGAAGGGAAGAACGTGATGTTGTACAACGTGAAGAAGCAGGAGATCATGGACGAGTTCCTGCCGAAGTACAAGATCGATCAGACCGTGCCCATCGGCAAGCCGTTCATTGCCGAGCACCTCAGTTTCTCCATTGATTTCCCGGAGGACCGCAAGTATCGCGAAGGCTCGAAGTACTTCTTCAAGATCAACAGCATGGAAGGGCTGTTGGAGAACTACCGGAGCCGCTTGACCGTTGCGCCTCCAGAGAAGGATGGCCATATCGTGGACCTCGCCATCGTGGGTCAGGTGCCTTCGAAGGAAATGGCGTTCCTGTCGAAACTGATGGACACCTATCGCGAGTCCGAACTTTACAAACAGCAGCAGAAGGGCTATAAGACCATCAATTTTATTGATGATCAGATCGGGAACGTTTCCGATTCATTGCGCAGGGTGGAAAGCTCCATGGAGAGCTTCCGCAGCCAATCGAGCAGCTTGGTGGATGTGGGCCGGACATCCGATGCGCTCTTCCAGGAGCGGAGCCGACTGGAGGATGAGCGTTCGACCATTATCCGTCGGCGTAGTTATTGTGCCTCGGTACTGGAAAAGATCCGGACCTCGAGTGATCTACGGAACGTGCCAGCTCCATCCTCATCGGGAATTGATGATCCCGTACTGAACAACCTGGTCATTGAGATCACCCGCTTGTACGCCGACCTGGCCGCGCAGAACCTGAGCACCGGTGCCAAGTCCAATCCCACGGTCATTGCCATGGAACGCAGGATCAAGAACCTGACCTCCTCCCTGGCACAGACCGCCGAAAGCCTGGTGGAGCAAGCGGATATCAGTCTGTCCGAAGTGAACCGTCGATTGGGCGGTATCAACTACCAGTTCAGTCAGTTGCCTGAGAACGAACGTCGCCTGGTGAACATCGAGCGGAAGTTCAAACTGAGCGACAACCTGTACAACTATCTGATGGAGAAGCGGGCCGAGGCAGGCATTGCCATCGCCGCCGATCAGCTGGATAAGTTCGTTGTGGATGAGCCGCTCGCCAACTCCCGCAGTCCCATTTCGCCCGATAAGAAGATGGTGCTGGGTGGTGCGCTGTTGATCGGCCTGTTGCTGCCTTTGGTCGTCATCCTCCTGCGCGATTTCTTCAATGACAAGATCGCGGACATCGACGAGCTCAAACGGTTGAGCCCGATACAGGTCCTGGCCATGATCCCTACGAGCAAACGCAAGCGTGTCACGCCCGATGAGCCCAAGTCAATGCTCGCTGAATCGTTCCGGACAGCACGTATCAACCTGCAGTACCTGAACATGGGCGCACACAGACAGGTTATCGGGTTCACGTCCTCCACCAGCGGTGAGGGTAAGTCGTTCTGTGCGCTCAATATGGCAACAGTGATGGCCATCAGCGGCAAGCGCACGCTGCTGATCGATGCGGATATGCGCAGGCCGAGGGTGGCGGAATTGCTCGGTCTTCAGGATGGCCAGGGACTTTCCACTTACTTGATCGGCGAAACCTCTCTGGACAAGATCGTTCGGAGCACGGACGTGGCGGGTTTGGATGTGATCGCCGCTGGCCCGGTGCCCCCCAATCCGTTGGAACTTGTTGAGTCGCCACGTTTCGCCGATCTGTTCCAAACGTTGCGCGGGCGATATGACCAGATCATTGTCGATGCTTCACCCATGGGTCTCGTAAGTGAGTTCGTGATACTTACGCGCTACATCGACATCACGCTGTATGTTGTTCGCAGGGGCTACACGCGTCGTGGAGCATTGCGCACGGTGAACGAAATGGTGCAGCAGGGGAAGATCACCAATGTGGATCTCCTGCTGAACGATGTGAAGCCGGGCGATGGATATGGTGATGGCTACGGTTACTACACCAAGTAACGGTCGTACCAGAGCATGATCCGGTCCGAAGGCTCCAGGAAGTACCTGAAGAACTTTTCCTGGCTTTTCGCAGAGCGGATCATCCGCCTTTTGGTCGTGCTCGTAACGGGCATTTATGTTGCGCGTTATCTGGGCGATACCCTTTTCGGCCATCTGAACTATGCCACGGGCTTCGTGGGTCTCTTTTTCGCCCTCGGTGCCATGGGTATCGACGATATCCTGGTGCGCGACCTGGTGAAGCACCCGGAACAACGCGACGAGCTTTTGGGCACAGGCGCGTTCATCAAGTTGGCCGGTACGGTGGTGATGGTACTGCTTGCGGTTATTGGTTCCGTACTTAAGGATATGGACGGTTTGACCGCTTCGCTGGTGATTGTGATCGCCAGTGCCGAACTTCTAAGGCCGTTCAGTGTGATCGACCATTGGTTCATGTCGCAGGTGAAGGCGGGCGAAGCGGTGAAGGTGCAGATGGTGCAGGTGTTCGCCAGCGCGGCCGTGAAGCTGGGGCTGGTGGCCGCGATCGCCAACGATGTGCTCTCTGCCGAGGATGCGTTGATCTGGTTCGCATGGGTGTACGTGGTGGAGAACACCGTGATCAGTATTGGATACCTGGTCATATACCAACGACATGGTGGCTCGTGGAGGAGCTGGCGCGTAACACGGGCCATGTCGGGCCACCTACTGCACCAATCGTGGCCCATGCTCATCTATGGTATGGCGCTGTACATCCAGGCGCGGATCGATCAGGTGATGATCAAGGACCTGCTGGGCAGTAAAGAAGGGGATGCTTCGGCCTATGCCGAGGTGGGCCAGTATTCCGTAGCCCTCAAGATGATCGAGTCGCTCGGGTTCCTGCCGGTCATTGTGCAGAAGTCGCTCGCACCGGCCATTACGCGAGCCAAGGTGCAGGACCAAGCCTTGTATGCGGATCGGCTCTTGAACCAGTATCGGCTGATGTTCCTGCTCTTTCTGGTCACCGCAGTGCCGCTGTATTTCATGGCCGAGCCGATCATTGTCATGCTCTATGGTGAGGAATTCAGGCCGGCAGGTTTCCTGCTCTCGCTCTTCGCCATCCGTCTCTTCTTCACGAACATGGGTACGGGTAAATCGAGCTTCATTACCAATGAGAGCCTGTTCAAGTATTCGCTCTTCACGGCCATCGTGGGCGCCTCATTGAACATTGGCATCAACTATCTGCTCATTCCCACGTACAAGTCCATCGGCGCCATCTGGGCCACCATCGGTTCGTTCCTCGTGAGCATCTTCCTGCTGGACCTCCTGCTGGCCCGCACGCGTGAGAACCTGCGATTGATGGTCCGTGGCATTCTCACCTTTTGGAAGTTCCACCGCGCGACTTGAGCATGTTGAAGGACCGCCACCTAGTTCCTGTACGACCCGAGCTGTTCGCCGAACGCTCCTGCCCGAAGTGTGGCGCAGGTTCTCCAACGCCAGTCGGGGTGGTGTTCCCTGGAGTGCATGTGCTGGGCAGTTACCAATGCGCTTCCTGCAGCTACCGGTTCCTGCACGACCTGCCCGTTGGTTTCGCCGTGGACCACGACGTGGCTATTGGTATTGATGATGGTGAGATGCATGATGCCCACGGTGCGGAGCCATGGGTCACTGCACCGCTGATGACGGGGTTCAGGTCGCCTTCGGACGAGGAGGTCGTGATCGAGCGCCGCGTGCTGCGCCCCGGCAAGCGTGTGGTGGTGTTGAACACGCTCGACTTCCTCTACGGCCATGTGCTGCTGAAGCTCTGGAATGCCCAGCATTATCTGGAAGCGCATCCGGAACTCGGGCTTGTCGTCATCATCCCGAAGTCCTTTGAGTGGATGGTGCCCCGCGGTACCGCCGAGGTCTGGGCGGTGGACCAGCGTTTGGGCAAGGCCCATGGATGGTATCGGTCCATTGACCGACAAGTGAACGCGTTCCTTACGGACTATGATGAAGTGTATCTCGGCAAGGGTTACGCGCATCCGGACAAGTCCAAGGTGGATATCGAGCGCTACACCGGTGTTCAGGCCTTCCAACTGGAGCACTATGCTACTGCGCCACGCCACATTACGTTCGTATTGCGAGAAGACCGCTTGTGGTACCGGACACCGCTGCACAAGCTATTGGACCGCGTGGCCGGGAAGGTCGGGTTGAAGAACGTGTTCCGAGGGTTCCTTTTGGCCGATCAACAACGATTGGCCATGAGCGCACTGCAAAAGGTCCGTACGTCCTGTCCTGGTGTTGAGGCAACAGTGGTGGGGTTGGGCGATGCTCGTCCGTTGCCCCATGGGGTCGTGGACCTGCGTACGCGAAAGATGACCGTGGAAACGGAGCTTGCCTGGTGCGCCGCCTATGCAAAGAGCCAGTTCGTAGTAGGTGTCCATGGGTCCAACATGTTGCTGCCAACGGCATTCGCTGCGGGCTGCATCGAGATCCTGCCGCACGACCGGTACCGCAATCTGGCCCAGGACGTCACCACGCGTTGGACGGACGTCATGCAGGTCTTCCTGTATCGCTTCGTGGATGAGTTCGCTTCACCTTCCGCTGTGGCCCGCCATGCGGTCTCCATGTTCAACGATTACGCGGTCTTTTACCGCAATAACCGGATCAATATCTACTGATGTCCACCATGGGCAATGGAACTTCCTTTCAGTTGACCACGCCTGTCCTGTTGATCGGCTTCAATCGCATAGGGCCGCTTCGTCAGGTTTTTGAGGCGATCCGTGCAGCACGACCCACCAAGCTCTACTTCGCCTGCGATGGGCCACGGAACGAAGGGGAGCGGGCGCGTTGTGAGGAGGTGAGGGCCCTTGCCCGGGAAGTGGACTGGCCCTGTGAGCTCCACACGCGCTTCAACGAGCGGAACCTTGGCTTGCGCAAAGGCGTCAGCTCGGCCATTGCTTGGTTCTTTGAGAATGTTGAGGAAGGCATTGTGCTGGAGGACGATACGCTGCCCGTGCCAAGCTTTTTCCGGTTCGCCCAGGAGATGTTGGAGCACTACCGCAACGATGAGCGGATCTGGGTGGTCATGGGCAACAACCTGATGGAGGATTGGCCCGGTGAAAAGGACGGATCGTACTACTTCTCATCGCACGGTTACGGTGCGCCCTGGGGGTGGGCCAGCTGGCGCCGGGTATGGAAGTACTACGATGTGGATATGAAGCAATGGCCCGCGCTCAAGGCAAGCCCGTTCCTCAAGGACTTCTTCCTGAGCGAGGGCGAGGAGCGCGATGTGCATGCCATGTTCGATCGCGTGCATGAAGGGCGAATGAACTCGTGGTCCTATCAATTGGACATTACGCGGATCATGAACCACGGGTTGAACATCCTACCCAACACCAATCTCATTGACAATGTGGGGTTCGGTGATGATGGCACACATACCGTTAGCCTGAGCGATCCGCGCAACAAGCGCACGGCTACCGAAATGACCTTTCCAGTGGTGCATCCTCGGTTCATCATGCTCGATGCCCGCCGGGACAAGCTGTATTTCGAGAAGTACATCGGCTCAACGCCCAAGGAACGCTTGAAGCAACGGGTCAAGGAATTGCTGCCGGGTGGGTCCCAGGGGGCGCTCATGAAGGGCATATCGCAGGTCAAGCGTAAGTTCGGCTCCTGAGAGCGGGGCCACCTGCCCGTTCGCCGAACCTGTGATCCGCAAGAACCAACTGGTCAATGCCCTCTTCCTTGTGGGCTTCCCCTTGTTCGGTATAGGTAGCTATATCGGACTCAAGCAGGGTATATCCAAGGGCATGATCGTTACCTCGACGCCCTTTCTGGCGATCGTGCTGATCTATCTCGTGGATGCGCTTTATCGCAAACGCGTGGGCAACTTGTTGACGCGCACCTGGTGGCTCTGCATGCTCTACATCGCCACCCTCGTGGTGTCCATGTTCGTGGGACTTCGAAACGGTATCCCGGGTCTGAATCCGGGTAACGTCCTGTTGTCTTGCATGGTCTTCCTCATGCCGTTCCTGTCCGCCGTTATCGTGAACTTCTACAACCGCGACGATCCTGAATTCAATTTCGCCGGGTTGTTGCTGAAGAGCCTCATGCTCCTGGTGGGCATCAATATCCTGGGCTATTTCGGCGGCGTGCAGGCTTACGGGCACAGTTTCGAAGGAAGAGCCAATTTTCCCTTCATGCGCGGTATCTACACCGGTGCCCATGTGCTTTCTGTGATCAGCCTGATGGGCTTGTATCAGCTGGGTTCAGTGCGGGGAAGGCCGGTGGCCTATGCGCTTGTTCTGGCCGCTTTGGGCATCGGGCTGTATTTCATGGTGAAGATCAACAGCCGTCTTTCCTTCATGATCTTCCTTTTGCTGGCCGTGTTGTTCCTCACCCGTGCCGTCAAGCTCGCGAAGGGGCTCTACACGATATCGTTGTTCACCATGCCTTTGCTCCTGAGCTTTTCGCTCTTGGTCTACCAAGTGCTCAGCACGCCGTTCTTCGTGAGCATCCTCCAGCGCGTGTCCAAGGAGGACGTCACCACCTTCAATGGTCGCAGCTACATCTGGAACGCTGTTGCCGATTGGGCCTTCTATGATCGCACAGGGCTCTTGTTCGGCAATGGATACAAGGGTCATTACAAGTTGCATCTGCTCGATTTCGTCGCTGTGCTTTGGGGCGAGCCGCACGCGTACAACCTGCATTCGCATAGTACGTTCACCGAAGTGCTCACTGCCCAGGGGGTGTTCGGTGTGGTGCTTTTATATGTGATCCTCTGGCGTGCCTTCAAGTACTACCGTCAAGAGTACCTCCAAGGGACCCGGTACGCCCCGATGTTCGCCGGCCTGGTCTATATTCTTTTCATCTGGCAGATCGACATATTCTGCTATGGCGTGGATATCGGGCACTCTATTCTATTCTGCATGTTGGCCCCGCTGTGTCTCAAACCGCGAGCACCGGACCTGCCTCTGCAAGTGACCTGACACATAAGGCCATGAACGCGAACACCCTCCCCGGTCTGGGGAGGGTGTTCATTCTTGCTCATGTCCCTAAAGCACCATCAGTCGCTGTCTCAGCGTCCCTTCAGCGCTCCGCACTACCAGGAGGTAGGTGCCTGGGTCCAGCGCTTCAGGAACAGTGATCGTTCGGTCTCCGGCCGCTCCGTTCAAGCTCCACACCAACTTGCCCTCCATGTTGAAGGCCGTTAGGCTCCAAGGGGAGTTGATGTTGGTGCTCATCTGCAGGCTTGTTCCTGCGGTCGCAGGATTGGGGTAGGCGAAGCTGTCGTGAGCGGAGCTTGGGGCATCTTCATTTACATCGGTGCTGATGCACGTGGCGTCATCCTCCTTCACCAGTACCGCTGAACTGTAAGCAGGCAGCACGAACGAACCGGTGTGTAGTTCGCCCTGTACATCGCGCCAACATCCGGTCAGGTTCACGGTCTGGGCAGTGGGTCCATCGTTCACGAACAACTGTTGCTTCTCCAAGGGATCGAGCGGTGTTACGCTGACACGATGCAATTGGATGTTATCCACGTTGTAGATGCCCTCCAGGTAGCTGTTGGTGAACGAGCAGTAACCCTGGTCCGTGATGGTGCTCTGGAAGAAGATGGTCACATCCCTGCGCTGTGTGCTGAAGGGAATGGTACGCTTGCCCTCCATGTTCGGTCCGCTCAGTTGGGTCTGGCCCTTGAATCCCACCAGCACTTCGCCATGCATTGGGCTGACGATACTGAATCGTAATCGGTACCAGTTGCCGCTTTGGATGGGCACCAGTGTATTGTGCTTCAGGCTGAAGGTATTGTAGCTCGCGTTGTTGGTGAAGCTCACACGCAGGCTGCCGTTGTCCAGGTTGTTCTGGTCGTGCGTGAGCTGTGCCTGTGTGGGCCATCCGCTCCAGCCGTTGATGTTGCTGCCGAAGGCCCCATTGGGTACCAGGTCGGCCCCAAAGAACTCGGTGACCGCTTGGTCAGCCAGGTAAAGCGGACTGCGGCTCGAGGTCAGGTCCTTGCCTCGTTCGGCCTGCCAACGTTCTAGGGTGAAATAGCGCTCGAACCCGCCGAAGGTGTTGAACAGGCGGATGCTACGGTCGTTGTAGGGGTTGAAGTAGTAGTTGTTCTCAAAGGTCCCGTAGTCCACCCAGTTGTTGGAGTACATGTGCAATTGCTGCATGCACAGTTGGTCCTTCGTGAGGCTGTAGAGCACGTTGCCCGTGTAAACATCATTGAATGCGGGCACGTGGTAGGGAGCTGTTGCCCCGGGGCCGTTGTAGTTGCTGAAGTCGGAGATGCTCAGCTGCACGGTGTTGTTGAACAGCACGTTGTCCTCGATGCGGTTGCCCTGACTTACCATGGTATGGTCCACGTGCACGCCGCTACCCAGGCAATTGGCCACTGTGTTGCTCTTCACCAGCGTGTTCTTGATGCTGATGTTGCCGAAGTAGATGCCATGGCAGATGGGATGGTAGGCCTGGAAGTTGGGCGCAGTGCTTTCAATATTGCCGCTGATGTCCGATACGATGTTGTTCCGGATGATCAGGCCGTCGGCATTGTCAATGGCGATGCCACCACCATCATTGAGTATGAGCAATGCCCTGCGCACCACGTTCCGTTCGATCAGCGCATTACCATCGGCACCGATGCCGATGTAGCCGATGTCCTCAAGAACGTTGTCGGTGATCACCAACCCGGCACCAGTGGCACGGATACCGAAGTACCCCCAGTTGTTCTCTCCAAGGCCAGGCTCCACGCACACGTTATTGAACGTGCTGTGTGTAAGACTGCTGTAGCTATCCATCAGATGGACCGCCGTGCCGTAGGTGCGCTCGATGTCCAGGTGGTGGAAGTTCTGGTTGTTGCCCGTGCTCTTGATGGCCTGGAAGACCTCGGAGAATGAACAGTTGGAGGCTTCCAGTTGGGTGCTTCCACTGAGACGCAGGGCGGCATCGAACTGGTGTTGCATGGCGATCTCCGTGATCTTGATGTGCTGACGTTGCCAGCTCACGAATATCCCGTTGTCCACAACGCTGGCCTCCACAAGTACATGGTTCGGGTTGGCGTTCGCGGGGCACCACAGGTACAGTTGACCCGCAGCGCTATCAAAGAACCATTCGCCGGGCATGTCAAGTTCGCTTAGCTTGTTGCGCAGGAAGTAGCCCCAGTTCTGGCTGTACAGGTTGTTGCCTGTTGCAGTATGCGTCAGCGTGTTGCCGGTGAATGCGGTCACACGCGCGGTGTCGTAGCTCCAGTTGGTGGTGCGGATAACAGCGGTGGCTCCGTTCCAGTAGCCGTTGGCCTGTGTCAGTTCGCTATCGGTGGTACTGGTGCTGGTGCCTTGGTCCACGCGCAGCCAACCGGTGTTCGGGTAGCGCGCAATGGTCATCAACTGGCCATTCACGTAAACATGCTTCACGGATTGGCTGATCGGGGCGCGCCAGATATTACCGGAGTGGTTGGTCCAGTTCGCAACGGCCACGCTGCCTTTGATGATGGGACGTGCACCTGTTCCATAGGCTCCCACCTCGATCTTCGCAGCGGCCGTACCGTTGGAGGAAATGGTGAGCTTACCACGGTA
Organism: Flavobacteriales bacterium; assembly: GCA_016788295.1. GTDB lineage: Bacteria > Bacteroidota > Bacteroidia > Flavobacteriales_F > PHOS-HE28 > PHOS-HE28. The sequence goes on along the minus strand of JAEUSY010000051.1, from coordinate 22,367 downwards.
GGTTCCTCCGCGTTGGAACAGCACCTTATCGCCGGGTTGAAGCGAGGAGCTGATCTGGTTCACCCGTGATATGTTCTGCCACGCCGTTGCGGCCGAGGTTCCATTGTTGCTATCGCTACCGTTGGGCGACACATAGTAGATGGTCGCCATGGCGCACTTTCCCGCCAGAAGGCCGATGATCAGGAGCAGGTGGGCGAGTATGGGATTCCGCATGGGTCCGTTGCTTTGGGGTCGTTCAACCCGACATGCCCATTTTGTGTTACTAGAAGCCGACAGAAAGGCTCTCTTTTTCGACGTATCTGCGATTTTGTCGACGAATGCTCAACGGCTGGCTGTTGATGGAGCTGGGGCGTGCAGCGGAGCGCTGAGATGGGCGCCGGGTAGTTTTGCCGTTCATGCACACGCACCGGTACCGTATCCTCGTGGTGGGCCAGACCCCACCTCCGTTCGGGGGGCAGGCCGTAATGATCGAAAAGCTCCTGCTGGGTCGGTTCGAACACATACTCCTGTTCCATGTGCGTATGGCGTTCTCGGAGGACATGGAGAGCGTGGGCAAGTTCGCCTTCCGCAAGGTGTGGGTACTGTTCACCACCATCCTGCACATCTGGTGGGCCCGTTTCCGGTGGCGCACGCCTGTGCTTTATTATCCGCCCAGTGGCCCCAACAAGGTGCCCGTGCTGCGCGATATCGTACTTCTTTGCGCCACACGCTGGTTGTTCCGCAAAGTGGTGTTCCACTTCCATGCAGGCGGGGTGTCCACGTTCGCGCCCGCCTTGCCCAGTGCGTTACGTCCACTGTTCCGCTATGCCTATGGCAGGCCCGCACTGGCCATTCGAACCGCACCACAGAATCCGGACGATGGGTTGGCCTTGGGGGCGGCCAGGAACGTGGTGGTGCCGAACGGTATTGAGGACGTGCGTGGTCGGGTCCCTGAGCGCAGGGCCGGCCCCGGAGAGCCATTGGTCATACTGTTCACAGGGGTGCTCATTCCCAGCAAGGGTGTGCGCGTGCTGTTGCAGGCTTTCCATACGGTCGTCTCAAGCGGTGTTGATGCACGACTACAGCTCATGGGAAAGTGGGGCGATGCAGGTTTCGAGGCGGAAGTGCGCGGCTTTGTTACGGAACATGGCCTCGAGGCCCGTGTGGAATTCCTCGGTGTGAAACGGGACCTGGAGAAGTTCGCCTGTTTCGCTGCCTGCGACATCTTTTGTTTCCCCTCCTATTTCGAGGCGGAGAGCTTTGGCCTTGTGTTGGCCGAGGCCATGCAGTTCGCCAAACCAGTGGTCTCCACCCAATGGCGCGGAATTCCTTCTGTCGTGTCGGACGGTGTCAACGGATACCTGGTCCCCATCCAGGCCCCGGACGCCGTTGCCGATCGATTGGTCCAGCTGGCGGGCGACCCTGCGTTGCGAATTACCATGGGCGAGGCCGGACGACGCATCTTTCAGGAACGATTTACGTTGAACGCCTTTCACCGTGCCATGGAACGTGAACTGATGGCACTGTTTGAGCAGTAATTAGAACCATGCGCATTCTCGTTACCGGCGGGTCCGGTTTTATCGGCACCAATCTCGTGGCGTTCTATCGGGAGCGCGGTGTTCAGCTGATGAACATCGACTGGAACCCTCCACTCGATCCGGACCAACGGCCCTACTGGCGTGAGCTGGACATCATGGACCAGGCCGCTGTGGAGAAGGCCTTCAAGGACTTCGGGCCCACGCACGTCATTCACCTTGCGGCCCGCACCGATACGGACGAGCTGGTGGATGTGGATGCCTACCGCCAGAACCATGAGGGCACACGGATACTGTTGGAGGTGGTGAAGCAACACCCCGGCATCGAACGCATCATTGTCACCAGCACACAGTTCGTTTGCGAGGCCGGCTACCAACCCGCGCACGACCTCGATTTCAAGCCGTTCACCGTGTATGGCGAATCGAAGCGGAGGACGGAGATGGTGACGCGTGAGGCCAAGCTGAACTGCGCGTGGACCATCATCAGGCCCACGACTATTTGGGGGCCGTGGTCATTGCGATACCGCGATGTCATGTTCAAAGTGATGCGCAAAGGGCTGTACTTCCATCCTGGAAAGGGCCGCGTGATCCGCAGCTATGGATATGTAGGTAATGTGGTCTGGCAGATCGATCGCATGCTGACCTTGCCCCGTGCCTTGGTGGATCGTCAGGTCCTTTATGTGGGCGATCGTCCCTTCGATCTGAAGGAATGGGTGGAGGTCGTTTCAAAGGAGCTCACGGGCAAGCCGGTGCGGTACATCCCCACAGGACTTATCCGGTTATTGGCCTTGGGAGGCGATGTCCTCAAGGCTGTGCGTATCCCGTTCCCCATTTCCAGTGGTCGCTTCCGAAGCATGACCAGCGACTATGTAACGCCCATGGACAAGACCATTCAGGTGGTGGGTGAGGCGCCATGGACGATGCAGGAAGGAGTGAAGGCCATGGTGCGCTGGTACGATAACGGTAGTGAGCGCATCGTAGCGCCGGTGCTGAAGGATGTACGCCAAAAGAACGCCGACCGGTAATGGACATTCCGGTTCATCCGCCCAAGCGCAGGGTATTGACGGCCGACATCACATTGGGGTCGTTCCAGGACCAGATCAATACCATGGCCGACCTCGGCGCTGCTCACCGGTCATCGTATGTGTGCTGCGTGAATGCCCACATGACCGTGGAAGCACGTGATGAAGCCTTCGCGAAGGTGGTCAACCAAGCGGACCTTGCCACCGCGGACGGCATGCCGGTGGTGAAAGTGCTGAACGCATTCCACAAGGTGGGTCAAGAACGTGTGGCCGGGAACGATATCCTGCCAGCCCTCCTTGAGAAAGCCGCCCGCGAGGGACTATTGGTCTACTTGTACGGTGCATCAGCCGAGGTGCAACAGCGCATGGTGGAACGCGCGGTCAAAGAGATACCGGGAATTCGTTTCGCCGGGACCTACGCGCCACCTTTTGGCCCGTTGGAGGCCTTGGACATGGATGCGGAGGCCGCTCGCATCAACGGAACAGGTGCCCATATTGTCATGGTCTCATTGGGCTGCCCCAAGCAGGAGCGCTGGATGGCGGCCATGAAGGGCAGGGTGAATGCCGTGATGCTCGGCCTCGGCGGGGCGTTCCTGCTCTACGCTGGCATGGATACGCGTGCTCCCAAATGGATGCGCGACCTATCGCTGGAGTGGCTCTACCGACTTTGGTTGGAGCCCCGGAGGCTCTGGAAGCGTTACCTCGTCACCAATACGATCTTCTTGTTCCTCGTTTTGAAGGCAATGCTTCGACGAACGTCCGACGTGGCATAGGTGATGGTGAGGTGCTTCGTTGGGTGCAAGGGTGTTATAACTCGCTGGCGGTCAGTTGAAAAGAAGGGTCCGGAATACGGGTCCATGCGGCCGAAAAGGCGAATTTGAAAGCTGTAGCATGTCGACGAATGGTTAAATAATTTCGACGAACTTGACTTTTCTTCGACGACCACGATACATTTGGACTCCCCGGACGGAAGATGGGGATCAACGCACAGGAACATGGAGAAGACCATTACCGCGAAGGATGGAGCGATAGTAGGGGGAGCAGGGTCGGCCGAGCTTGGTGCGGAACTCAGTACATTGCTGCGCTCAAGCCGCTTATCCATTCAGAACGTGCAGACCGGGATCAACAGGGTGCTCACCCTCGAGCCGTTGACCACGGTCAAAGACCTCATTATTGTTGGTGATGGCCCTGCTGCTGAGGAGATCTTCCAATACTGCGAGGACCAGACCGTACGCGGATATCGTTTCTGCGGCCTGTTCAATGACGCGCCTGTAAATGGTGCGTTGGGTGCCCGTCGTGTGGGTGATGTGGAGGCTGCCAAGGCTTACGCCATCCAGAACCGCATCGACATCGTTTACTGCGCACTGCCCGGTACACGCCGCCAGGACATCACGGAGTTGATGGAGTTCTGCGAGCGGAACACCATCCGCTTCCGAGTCATACCCAGTGCCGAGAGCTTCATCCCCGTGGTGAAGACCACCGATCTGGAGTTCCATGGCGCCGTGCCCGTGAGCAAGCTGCGTCGCGAGCCGCTGGACCGCACCATGAACCGCCGCATGAAGCGCGCGTTCGACATCGTGTTCTCGCTCGGTGTCATCGTGTTCATCTTCAGTTGGCTGTTCCCCTTGCTTGCCATCCTGGTGAAGCTTTCCAGTCGGGGTCCAGTGTTCTTCAAGCAGATGCGCTTGGGCAAGGACAACAAGGAATTCGTGTGCTGGAAGTTCCGCAGCATGCGCATGAACAAGGAGAGCGATGTGAAGCAGGCCACCAAGAACGACCCACGGGTCACAGCTGTTGGGCGCTTCCTTCGCAAGAGCAACTTGGATGAGATGCCGCAGTTCCTCAACGTGCTCTTCGGGCACATGAGCGTGGTGGGTCCCCGTCCGCACCCGCTGCGCCTCAACGACCAGTACCGCGATATCATCGACAAGTACATGGTGCGTCACTTCGTTCGTCCGGGCATCACTGGATGGGCACAGGTGAACGGTTTCCGGGGTGAAACGCAGACCCCCGAATTGATGGAGCGTCGTGTGGAACTGGACGTGTGGTACTTGGAGAACTGGTCGTTCTGGCTCGATCTGCGCATTGTGGTGAAGACCGTGACCAACATGTTCGGCAAGGATCCCAATGCCTATTGAACAAGCACTTCCGCATGGAAAGGCCGGGACCGTCCCGGCCTTTTCTTTTCACGATTGCTTGTTGATGTGGAAAGAACCCTATATTTGCCGTCCCTTTCGGGAAAAGGAATACGAACGACATGGCCAATCATAAGTCCGCCCTGAAGCGCGTCCGCCAGACCGAGACCCGCAACGAGCGCAACCGTTACCAGCACAAGACCACCCGCAATGCGGTGCGCAAGCTGCGTACGACCAGCGATAAGAAGGAGGCAGAGAAGCTGCTCCCTGAAGTGACCTCCATGCTGGACAAGTTGGCGAAGACCAACGTGATCCACAAGAACAAGGCAGCCAACTTGAAGAGCTCCATCAAGAAGCATGTGAACGGCCTCAAGTAAGCCGCTCCGAACGCTATCTTGGACAGGTCCTCCGAACGGGGACCTGTTCTTTTTCCACCACATGGAGACCGTAGGACCGCGAAAGCCGAGCATCGCCCAATGGGCCGAGGACGATCGTCCGCGTGAAAAGCTCCTGAGCAAGGGGGTGGCTGCCCTAAGCGACGCCGAGCTCATTGCCATCCTCATTCGCAGTGGCAGCACCACCAACAATGCCATTGAAGTGGCCCGTGCCATTCTGAAGCATGCGGAGAACGACCTGCACAAGCTGGGTCGCTTGGGCGTATCGGACCTGCGCCGCATGAAGGTGAGCGGCCTTGGTGAGACCAAGGCCATCACCATAGTGGCCGCGTTGGAACTGGGCAGGAGACGCCGTGATGTGGAGCCCCGCGAACGGAGCACCGTCGCCACGAGCGCGTCGGCCTACGAGCTGGTGCGCGATGTTTTGGAGGACCTGCCCTATGAAGAGTTCTGGTTGATCCTGCTGGATCGAGGCAACCGCCTGTTGCGCCGTTGCAAGGTGAGCCAAGGCGGCATGCATGGCACCGTGGCCGATCCGAAGCTCATCTTCCGCGAAGCGCTCGATCATCGCGCCAGCAGCGTGGTGCTTTGCCACAACCATCCCAGCGGCCAGCTACGCCCCAGTGAAGAGGATATTCGTTTGACCCGCAAACTGGTGGAGGGTGGGCGGCTGCTTGACATTGCCGTGCATGATCACCTGATCGTAGCAGGTACGGGCTATTACAGTTTCGCCGACAACGGCATGCTTTGATCGTAGAGAGGAATGCACCTGCTCACCATTATCGGGGCGCGTCCCCAGATCATCAAGGCCGCGGCCATGAGCCGCGCCATCGCCTCACTACCAGGATCACCCATACGCGAGACCATCCTGCACACCGGGCAGCACTACGATGCCAACATGTCGCAGGTCTTCTTTGATGAACTGGGCATTCCACGGCCCGATATCGCGTTGGGCGTTGGCTCCGGCAGCCATGGCGTGCAGACCGCGCGTATGATCGAAGGGGTGGAGGCCGCTCTTCTGGAGCATAAGCCTGATGCGGTCCTGCTCTATGGCGATACCAACAGCACATTGGCCGGTGCCGTGGCCGCCGCCAAACTGCGGATACCTGTGGCGCATGTCGAGGCCGGACTCCGGTCCTTCAACAAGGCCATGCCCGAAGAGGTCAATCGCATCGTCTGCGACCACTGCAGCACATGGCTCTTCTGTCCCACGCAGACCGCAGTGGACAACCTCCGTAACGAAGGGTTCGATCTGTCAACGGAACATGCTCCCACAGCGGACCGACCGCATGTGCTTCTGTCCGGCGATGTGATGTATGATAACAGCATGCACTTCGCTTCCATAGCGGAGCAGCGGAGCGCCATACTTGCAGAGCTCGGGGTGCGCAAGGGAGGTTACATCCTTGCCACGGTCCATCGCGACAATACCACGGACGATCCCGCGCGCCTCAATGCCGTAATGGGCGCCCTGCTGCATGCCCACGAGGAGCATGGTCTGGATGTGATCCTGCCGTTGCACCCGCGCACCCGGCAACGCATGAATGCCTTGCTTGCACCTGAATTGTCCGCCCGTATCGAACGAGCGACCGGATTTCACGTGGTACCGCCGGCCGGTTTCCTGGACATGATCGCCTTGGAGAAACATGCCCGTTTGGTGATGACCGATTCCGGCGGTGTACAGAAGGAGGCCTACTTCTTCGGAGTGCCTTGTGTCATTCTTCGCCCGGAAACGGAGTGGGTGGAACTGGTCGCTAATGGCCAGGCGCGTTTGGCCGATGCGGACCCCATGCGCATTGCTGAAGCTGGGCGCCATTTCCTTGCGAGTGGCATGCCCGCAGTGAAGCCATTGTTCGGCGATGGCCATGCGGCTGAACGCATTTGTGCCGAGCTTTTGAACAGTACTTCACGCAGGTGATACGCTCATTGGTCCAATATGCACGGTTGTTCGCGACCGGACTGATGGATAGCGATGTCCGGAAGCTTGTTGTTACGCATGCGCGCGGATCACACTCGTTTGAAGGTCCGTTGGACGAAGCATTGCCCATGGCATTGATCGAGGTGATGGACCACTTGGCGCGTGCCCAGGATAGTGGCGTCGATCGGGGCATGGGCAGTTACCACCTTGTGCATGGCTGGGGCGCTTCCTATCCGGAGACCACGGGCTATATCATACCGACCATGCTCGCGGCAGCCGAACGTACGGGACGTGATGACCTTCGTTCGCGAGCGCTTGAAGCAGCGGATTGGCTTGTTGGGATCCAACGCAAGGAGGGTGGCTGGCAGGGTGGTCGTGTAGGAGAGGAGCGACCGGCGGTGGTGTTCAATACGGCCCAAGTGGTACGAGGAATGATGGCCGCCGAGGACGCAACGGGAAACAAGCGTTACCGCGATGCAGCCATCCGTGCGTGCGACTGGATCGTGGAGGTACAGGAACCTGATGGTTCTTGGGCACGCCACAATTTCCTTGGCGAGCGACGCGTGTACGATACCTACGTGAGCGCACCGCTCCTTCACATGGCCAAGCGGACGGGGAATGAGACCTATCGTATTGCAGCACTGCGCAATCTGGAGTGGGTGCTTTCCAGGCAGGCCGCGAACGGGTGGTTCGCCGATGCGGACAATACACGCAAGCACAACGACCGTCCCATCACCCATACGATCGCTTATACCATCGATGGAGCTATCGAGTGTCACGTACACACCGGCGACGCTTCGTACTTGAAAGCGGCCGAACGACCAGCGCGTGTGCTGCTCGAAAGGTTCATGCAGCATGGTGTTCTGAACGGCAGGTACGATGCACATTGGATTGGCAGCGAAGCGGCCATCAACACCGGTTGTGCGCAATTGGCCATCGCATGGGCCCGGTTACATGCACTGACCGGCGATGTTGCCTGGCAGCAGGGCTGTGTCCGTATGGTGCGTTGGCTGTTGGCCGTGCAGGCACTTTCGTGCAAGGGGCCGATGGATATGCATGGTGCTGTCACTGGTTCGTTCCCGCTATGGGGGCGCTATGAAAAGTTCGCCTGCCCGAACTGGGCGCAGAAGTACCTGGCCGATGCCCTACTTTGCGCCGAGGGCAGCATGCCCCGTTATTGAGCCGAATGGTGGTTGACCGCACGTTCGATCCGATCGCAGAGTTCCTTCGTTCCGTGCATGCGGTTCCTGATCGTCCTGCGCTTTCCATAGGCAACACGGAGTGGTCATACGCAGAGCTCGACAGGCTTGCTGCTCAGGTGGCGGCTTGGTGCAACGCACATTGCTCCGGTCAGGATCGCATTGCTGTGCATGGTGCCAGAACTGTATGGGCCTATGCGGCCATCCTCGGCATACTCCGCTCGGGCAGGTCCTACGTTCCATTGCATCCGGAGCATCCTCCGCAGCGTTGGTGCACCATGCTTGATAGGGCAGCGGTGCGCACGGTGCTCTGTACATCGGAACACGCTTCCTCCGTTTCATTGCCGCCCTCGTTCAAGGTGGTTGATGAACATGCGTTCCAAGCCCTGGCGCCAATTGTCGAAGTGCATGTTGGTCCTGAGGCCTACCTCATGTTCACATCGGGGAGCACAGGTGTTCCCAAGGGTGTACCGGTGGGTCGCGCGCAATTGGCAGCCTATCTCGGTCATGTCGCGCGTGCTTTCCCATTCACGAACACGGACCGGTTCACGCAGTTCTTCGCGCTTTCGTTCGATCTGAGCGTGCACGATCTGTTCGTCTGCTGGGGAGCGGGCGCGTGTTTGTGCGTGCCACCCTCGGACGCGGTGTTACGCGCAGTTTCCTACGTACGTGAGCAGCGGATATCGGTCTGGTTCTCGGTGCCCTCGCAGGTCGCGTTGATGCGACGCATGCGCAGTCTGGTGCCGGGGTGTATGCCTGGTCTGCGGCTGGCGTTCTTCTGTGGCGAAGCCCTTTCAACAGTGGTCGCGCGTAGTTGGTGCCATGCAGTGCCATCGGCGGCCTCCTACAACTTGTATGGTCCAACGGAGACCACCATCGCCATTGCTGTTCAACCGCTCACATCTGCTGTGCTGGATGGAACGGACGAAGTGGTGCCATTGGGCAGGGTGTTCCCCGGCCATCACGCACAGGTCCTGAATGACGATATGCCATCCCTTGTGGGGGAAGGGGAGCTGGTGCTGGCCGGGCCCCAGGTGAACGCAGGCTACTTGAATGATGAAGCGGCCACTGAACGTTGCTTCCATTCGCTCGGACCTGATGAGGTGCGCTGGTACCGCACAGGCGACCGTGTGCGCATGGATGCCGATGGCGTGATGCATTTCACAGGCCGGATGGATGATCAGGTGAAACTGAACGGGCACCGCGTGGAACCCGGTGAGGTGGATGCCGTGCTGCAGCCCTTGCTGAACGGCGGCAACACTGCCACGGTGGCCGTGGAACTTGAAGGCGGGTTGAGGCTGGTTACTTTTATCGACGTGCCTGCGGATACCGAACCGATGTTCGCCGCGTTAAGGTCACGACTACCAGAGCACATGGTCCCAGCGCGCATCATACAGGTCGAAGCCTTCCCCTACGGTCCGCATGGTAAGCTCGACCGGAAGGCGCTTATCACACTTGCCCAGAATGGATAGAAAGGAATTGCGAGCCCTCTTGTGCAAGCGGATCGAAGGTCGCTCGAGCGCGCTCGGGCTCACCAATGCCGAGTTGACCGATGATCTGGACCTTTTGCGATCGGGTGTGCTTGATTCGCTCTCCTTCGTTGACCTGATGGCCGGCCTGATGGATGCAACGGGCAAGGAACTAGACCTGGAGAACGCCTTGGAGGACCGCAAGGCGAGCACCATCGGCGGCTTGTTGGACCTCTTCACCTGAAGCATGGAACGCGCCAATATCCGTTGTATCCGGTCGAGCGATGATCCCGCGCTGCTTCAACTGCCTGTTCTTTTCGAAGTCATGCATCACGGCATGGAGGCCCAAGGCATGCAGTTAAAACTGGTTCCCGGAGGTGCGTCGAAATGGGTGGAGGATGCCGCAAGGAACGCTGAGCGCTTTGGGCGCTTGGTGGTGGCGGAACGCGATGGTACAGTGGTCGGATTCGCTCACGGCGCGGTGAAGCTCGCACCCGAGCATCTTGGTGGCGTGCGCTTGGGTCACATTACGCATGTCTTTGTGGATCCCGCATTGCGTGGGCAAGGGCTGGGGAAGGAGATGGTGGCTGAGCTGCGTTCGTGGTTCACGGCCAAGGAGGTCTCTTCCATCGAGCTTCAGGTCGTTGTGGGCAACGATGAAGGCCTGCGGTTCTGGCGTTCCATGGGATTCGCGGTGGAGCTTCTTCAAATGCGCAACGGGTGATCTCATGGACCTGAAGGAACTACCCCGTACGTGTGGCCTAAGGCCAGGCATGGTGGTGGTGCTCATGGCCGATCTCACCCGAATGGCATGGCGTGCCCGCAGGTCAGGCCATGCGTTCAGCGCTGCCGGACTGCTCGATGCGTTCGCTGATGTAGTGGGACCACAGGGCACGGTGCTGGTGCCTACTTACAACTTTGATCTTCGTTCCGGTGAAGCGTATGACCCGCTTCGGACCCCACCCATCACCGGCGCTCTTGGCATTGCGGCAATGGCCCATCCGGCATTCCGCAGGACCTCACACCCGTTGCATTCGTTCGCTGTATCCGGTGCTTTGGTGAACGAGTTCGTTCAGGCGGATGATGTGAGCAGCTTCGGTCCACGCTCCGTATTCGCGTTGCTTCGAGAACATAAGGCCGTGCAGGTCGCGATCGATCTTTCGTTGAACGATTCCTTTACCTATGTGCACCATGTGGAGGAGATGGAGCACGTGAATTATCGCCGTTGGGAGCGGTTGGTGTTGCATGTGAGCGATGGGTCGGGACCATCGGTCGCCAAGGAATTCAAGCGCTTCGCCAAACGCCATGGGCACAGCAACGTGTTGCACGATCTGGAACCCTTGTTGGTCAGTGCGGACGTGATGCGTCAACTGGATGTTGACGGCACAGCTGCATTGATGATCGATCTGGACGGAGCGCATGCCGCAGTGGCCAACGATATCCGGAACAACCGGGCACGAAGTATCCATCACTTCAGCCTCGACCTGTGGTTGCGCGATACGCTGAGACCTCTCCTTCGATCACGCGGGGCTTCGCGCTCTGCCAAGTCCCTGTTGCCCCATGCTGCTCATCAGGGTCGATGATCCCTCACCTCGTGCGCAGTACGCACTGAAGCACCTGCTGGGCCGCATGACGGGTTGGTCCATGGAGTTCGCGACTTCCGAAGAGGAGTTCAGGAGCACCACGCTGCCCAAGTTGCGCTATGGTGCTCGTGCAGATGCGAACGATCCAGCATTGGTGTTGCACGCATCGGGCGCACTGGCACCCACGGGCAATGTGCTCGAAGAACCTTCATTAGGCATGGAGGCAGGCATTCCGATACTGTATCCCTCCTCTGCCGGCGATGATCCCGTGGCCGGCACCTTTTACCTGCTTTCGCGGTGTGAGGAGTTCCTTGCTACGCATCACGATGTGCATGGGCGTTTGCCTTCGGACGCGCATTTCGCGGTACGCCATGGGTTCGAGCAACTACCGGTGATCGATCATTGGATGTGGCGACTGGTCGGTGCATTGCGCGCACGTTTTCCGGAGCTGCCGGAGCCGACCACTACCTACCGCCACGTAATGACCGTTGATGTGGACAACGGGACAATGGTCCTCGGCAGGCCGGGTTGGAAGCAGGCGGGCACCATCGTTCGCGGGCTCATCAAAGGTGATCTCGCCGAGGTGAGCACTCGTGTTCGGGTGCTGTCCGGCCGAGCGCCTGACCCCTTCGATCGCTACGACAGGTTGGTGCAACTGACAAGGTCGGGCCAGGTTGATCGGTTGATCGCCTTTTTGTTGATGCGTGGTGAAGGTGCCTTCGACCACGCATCCGATCATCGGCATGCACTGATGCGAAAGCGGGTCGTCGAGATGGACGAAGCCTTCGATGTGGGGCTTCACCCTTCTTACGCCAGCAGCGCGGACCACGCCATTGCAAAGGAAGATCGCGCGCGTTTGGAAGGCATCGTGAAGCATCCGGTGCGCATCAATCGCCAGCATTTCCTGCGTTGGCGCTTCCCCGGTACATTGGCCTACTTGAACGATCAGGCGTTCACCGAGGACCATACGCTGGGTTTCAGTGATCGCCCCGGATTCCGGGCAGGCACCTGCACGCCGTTCCCGTGGTACGACCTGGAGCACGAACGCGAGACCGACCTGATGCTATGGCCCTTTGCCGTGATGGACAGTGCGCTGCACGACCGCATGGGTATGGGCCCCGAGGACGCTGCCCGAACCATGTGCGCGGTCAGCGATGCGGTGCGCGCAGTGAAGGGCACCTTCGTCAGCGTGTGGCACGATCGCTTCCTTAGCGGATATGCGGCTTGGCGTGGTTGGCCTGAAGCATTGAACACCGTGGTCGCCCATGCACGCTCATGATCGAGCATCTTGAACATAGCGGTATCGACAAGGCGTGGTGGGATGCGCAGCTTTCGCGTTGCGTTGATCCCACGTGGTACGCGCAGAGCTGGGTGCTCGATATCGCATCACCCGGATGGAATGCCATGGTGGACCGTGAGCGAGGTGCATTGATGCCGCTCACGTGGCGCACGCGTTTGGGCATCCATTACCTGCACCAACCGTTCGGACTGCAGCAGCTCGGCGTGTTCGCACCAATGCGTGACCGGGATCTGGACAATGACATGCTTTCCGCGGTGCCGGCGCAGTATCGTTATTGGGACATCTACCTCCATGAGGCAATGACCGACATTGCCATCGGACGCACGGAGCCTTGCACACAGCAGGTGCTGGATGTGCTGCACGATGCGGAGGCCCAGCGTGCAGGCTATTCGCAAGGACATCGACGCAATCTGCGCAAGGCTGAGGCTGCAAGGGAACTGCTCACATGGGAAATTGAAGCATCGAGCTTCACCGCACTTTTCCGCAGCACCACGGCCGCACGCTACGGAGTTCCGGAGCGGAGCCTCGTGATGATGCACCACATTATCGCCGCCGGTATAGCGCGGGGTGATGTGCGGATGCTCGGCATAAAGGAGCACGGAGTGTTTCAAGCGGCCGCCTGCTTTGCGGAATGGGACGGGCGGGCCATACTGCTCAAGTCGGCCAGCACTGCACGTGGACAGGAACTGCATGCCATGTTCCTCCTCATCGACGAGTACCTTGCCACCGCCAAGTCCGATATCCGGCTCTTGGACTTCGCTGGCTCGAACACACCTTCCGTGGCGCGCTTCAATGCGGGCTTCGGTGCGCGGTCAACGGTATATTTACACCTGCTGAGGAACGCACTTCCCGTGCCGTTGCGTTGGCTTAAACGATGATGGTCCCATGGTGTTGGAACTGGTGAAACAACGGAGCGTGGTCGGGCATTTCCTCGCTGAGATGCGCGATGTGAACGTGCAGAAGGACCCCATGCGGTTCCGTCGCAACCTGGAGCGTGTTGGCGAGGTCATCGCCCTCGAACTGAGCCGCACCTTAGAGTACGAGCAGCGCGATGTGACCACACCCTTGGGCGTGGCGCATGTGGACCTGCTGAAGGAACAACCCGTTCTGGCCACCATCCTGCGTGCGGGCCTTCCGCTGCACCAAGGCATGCTCAACTACTTCGACCGCGCGGACAGTGCGTTCGTGAGCGCCTATCGCAAGCATCGCAAGGGCGAGGATTCATTCGAGATCCAAGTGGAGTACCTGTCCAGTCCATCCCTGGAGGACCGTGTGGTGATCCTGTGCGACCCCATGCTTGCCACCGGACAGAGCATGGTGCTGGTGTACAAGGCGCTGCTCCGTCTGGGGCGCCCCAAAGCCCTGCATGTCGCATCGGCCATTGCCAGTGCCGAAGGGCTGGAGTACGCCAAGCTGCACCTGCCGCCGGGTACGCGCTTCTGGATCGGGGCCATCGATGAGGAGATGACCGCACAGGCCTACATCGTTCCCGGATTAGGTGATGCGGGTGATCTCGCCTACGGCAACAAGCTCTGATCGTCGTGCATCCGCTGGCCGAGATATTGTCAGTGGTGGCTTGGGGCATGCTGAAAATGCTGGTGGCCGCCGGCCTGGGCGCAGGGCTAGGGTTCGGCTTCCTGCAGAACTTCATCTGCACAGCGGTCGGTGGTTGCTTGGGCGTGCTGGTCTTTTACGGGCTCAGTGAGCGGCTAACCGAGCGTGCGCGTTTGCGTTGGCTTCGCAAAAGGAACCTGGCCATTGCGAAGGGTGAAGGCAAGGTGGCGCCCATCTTCACCAAACTGAACCGTCGCATCATTCGCATAAAGCGCACCAGCGGCTATTGGGGCATTGCCGCCCTCACGCCATTGGTGCTCACCATCCCACTGGGCGGTATTCTGGCCGCGCGCTTCTTTCACCATGAGCGCCGAGCCATACCAGCGTTGTTGTTGTCGGTGGTGGTGCAGGCGCTGGGTGTCACTGCTGTGCTCACCGGGTTCATGGGCCAGTTCACCGGCTAGTGATCATGCGGAAGTACGCCCACATTTTCTTCGATCTGGACCACACGCTGTGGGACTTCCGCACCAACTCGCGCGCCACGCTGGCCGAGCTACATGCCGATGAACGTCTCGCCGACCAGGGTGTGCCCGATGCGCAGGCGTTCATTGAGGTCTATGAGGAAGTGAACCAGGTCTTGTGGGCGCGCTACGAGGCCGGTCGCCTGCACAAGGATGTGCTGCGTGTGCTGCGTTTCCGAAATACGCTGTTGCATTTCGGCGTGCGCACCAATGGCCTTGCCGAGCGGATCGGAGAAGCCTATTTGGAACGGTGCCCCACCAAGCCGCAACTGATGCCCGGTGCGCGTGCGTTGTTGGACGCGCTGCATGGGCACTACCGCCTGCACATCATCACCAACGGGTTCGATTCGGTGCAGCGCGTGAAGCTGGAGAGCAGCGACCTGGGCCGGTATTTCGATGTTGTGCTGAGCAGCGAACGGGCAGGGGCCCGAAAGCCCGATCCGCGCATTTTCGGGAAGGCCCTGAAGCTGGCCGGTGCAGAGGCCGCATCAAGCCTGATGGTTGGCGATAACCACGAGGCAGACATGTTCGGTGCGCGCCAGGCCGGCTGGGACCACGTGCACTATGCCGCAGAGACCACGCCCGATGCGGAGTCCACCTACCGCATCACGCACTTTGATGAGCTTGGTGCCCTGCTCCTAGGAAGGAAGTGAGTCCGGCTGGAAGAAGTATTCCATCTTCTCGCGGTGGCCATTGATGTGGCTGTACCGCTCGAATAGCAGGGACGAACCGCTGGATGGTTTTCCCCGGAAATCGATGTCGCCCTTTTCGGGGTGCACGGTGAACAGGAGGCTGTCGCCTTTCACGGTCACGGGCACATTATGCAGGCCCATGGCGGGATCGCCCTTGGTCTCGCGGATCAGGAACTTGGGCAGGTCGGCCTCCATTTCACGCGTGCCGTTGATCACCACCACGCGTCCTTCCGGGAAGTAGCGCATCAACCGGATCACGTCGCCGCTCTCTGTTCGGTAGTGGCCATCGAAACGCAAGGGAATGCCTGCGAAAGGTCCGGCCGGAGTTCCAGGAACGGTCGTTGCCGGTGCTTGGCCTGTTGGCATCAGGTGCAATTCGCGCAACAGGAGCAACACCGACAGCGCGGCGATGACAACAACGAGCACGGTCTTAATGGAACGCGACATGGGATCAGTGTTCAAAATGACCAATGATGGTGCTGCAGCCCGTCACCTTCTGACCGATGCTCACATCGACCTTGGCGGAGAGGGGCAGGAAGACATCCACGCGGGAACCGAACTTGATGAAGCCGAACTCGGTGCCTTGCTGGGCCGGGCTTCCCTCGCGACTGTAGGTGCAGATGCGGCGGGCCAGAGCACCCGCGATCTGGCGGAAGAGCACTTCGCCATGTGCAGGGTGCTTCACCACCACCGTGCTGCGCTCGTTCTCGGTGCTGCTCTTGGGGTGCCAGGCCACCAGGTATTTTCCGGGGTGGTATTTGTAGTAGCTGGTGGTGCCACCGATGGGGTACCAGTTCACGTGCACGTTCAGCGGGCTCATGAAGATGCTCACCTGAATGCGACGGTCGTTGAAATATTCGGGCTCATGCACTTCCTCAATGGCCACCACTTTGCCATCGGCAGGCGCCACGATCTGTGCGCTGGAGGCCTGTGAGCTGCGTGCCGGTACACGGAAGAACCAGATGATGATGGCGAACACCACCAGCAGCGCAGCGGAGAGCAGGATGATGAGCGCCTGCGGCAGAACAGGCCAGTTCCAAAGGCAGAAGAGGAGGCCGAAAACAACGGCCGTGCTCAATAAGAGGGTGGGGGTGCCTTCGCGGTGCAGGTGCATGTCCAAGGTTGAACGTTGCCAAATATAGCCGCAGGTCCTCAGCCCTTGCCGATGAGGTGCAGGTAGAGCACCATGGCCGGTGCGGCGATGAGCAGGCCATCGAACCGGTCGAGCAGGCCGCCATGGCCAGGCAGCAAGTGCCCCGAGTCCTTCACGCCACGGGCACGTTTGAAAGATGATTCAAGCAGATCGCCCAGTGTTCCTGTGACCGCCACCAACGCACCGGCGCCCATCCACTCCATGGGTGTGAGGTAGGGCAGCCAGCGTGCCACCAGCCAGCCAACGCCCACGGCGAAGAGCACACCCCCGAGGAAGCCCTCCACGGTCTTCTTCGGGCTAACGGCAGGCAGCAATTTGTTGCGGCCAATGGCGCGGCCCACCAGGTAGGCACCGGTGTCGTTGGTCCACAGCATCACCATGAAGGCCACGAACTGGCTGCTGCCATTGGAGAACAAGTGGGTGAGGGTGCCGAAGGGTACGCCCACCAGCAGCAACTGCGTGAAGTAGGTGCCCACCACCTGTTCGGGACGGGTGGTACCGCGGAACAGGAGCCAGATGCTGGACACCAGCAACAGCAGGAACACCAGCCCCATCACTTCCAGCCAGCCCCATTGGTCGGTGAAGGCGATCATGGAAATGCCCACATACACCGTGGCGGCCAGCAACATGCCCCACATGTCCACGGTATCGTCCTCCGTCTCCAATACCAGGCGGCGCATTTCGCGGGCGGCGAGCACGCACACCGGCAGGAACAGCAGCATGGTGGTGAACGGTCCGGCCCAAGCGGCAAGCAGCGTTACGGCAACATACACGGCCCCGGTGATGGAGCGTAGGGCGAGTTCGTTCAAGGGAGCGTTCGTGTGGGTGGTGCCGCAAGGTAAAGGCCCGGTGGCTTACGCGCACCGGGCCTTCTAATGGTGTGGTCGAACAGGGGCCTACTCGGTCGTGGTACCAGCGGTGCTGGCAGGTGTGGAGTCCACTTCCGGGGCCTTGTGATGGCCGTTGGTGGCGGGCGCATCTTCGCGCTTCTGGAACGGACGGTCGCCAAAGATTTTCTCCAGGTCCTCCTTGAAGATCACTTCCTTCTCCAGCAGCTGGGTGGCCAGGGCGGTCAGCTTGTCCTTGTTCTCGCTCAGGATGTGCTTGGCGCGCTGGTATTGGCCTTCCACCAATTTGCTCACCTCCTCGTCAATGGTCTGTGCGGTGTGCTCGCTGTACGGCTTGCCGAAGGAGTACTCGCTCTGTCCCGAGCTGTCGTAATAGCTGATGTTGCCCACGCGCTCGTTCAGGCCGTACATGGTCACCATGGCGTAGGCCTGTTTGGTCACCTTCTCCAGATCGCTCAGGGCGCCGGTGCTCACCTTGCCGTACATCACGTCCTCTGCTGCACGCCCGCCCAAGGCAGCGCACATCTCGTCCATCATCTGTTCGGCGGTGGTCAGGTGGCGCTCATCGGGCAGGTACCAGGCCGCGCCCAGCGAGCGTCCGCGGGGAACGATGGTCACCTTCACCAGCGGTGAGGCGTGCTCCACCAACCAGCTCACCGTGGCATGGCCCGCCTCATGGAAGGCAATGGCACGCTTCTCCTCGGTGGTGATGATCTTGTTCTTCTTCTCCAGTCCTCCGATCACGCGGTCCACGGCATCCAGAAAATCCTGCTTGTCCACCGTGCTCTTCTTTTTGCGCACGGCGATCAGTGCGGCCTCGTTGCAGATGTTGGCCAGGTCGGCGCCGCTGAAGCCGGGAGTTTGGCGGGCGAGGAATTCCACATCCACGGTGAGGTCCAACTTGAGGGGCTTCAGGTGCACCTTCAGGATATCGGCCCGTTCGTTCAGGTCGGGCATGTCCACGAAGATCTGGCGGTCGAATCGTCCCGGACGCAGCAGTGCGCGGTCAAGTACGTCGGCGCGGTTGGTAGCGCCAAGCAGTATCACACCGCTGTTGGTGCCAAAGCCGTCCATTTCGGTAAGCAACTGGTTCAGCGTGTTCTCGCGCTCGTCGTTGGCGCCCATGCTCACGCTACGTCCACGTGCCCGACCGATCGCATCGATCTCGTCGATGAAGATGATGGCAGGGGCCTTTTCCTTGGCCTGCTTGAAGAGGTCGCGCACACGGCTGGCACCCACGCCCACGAACATCTCCACGAAGTCCGATCCGCTGAGGCTGAAGAAGGGTACGTTGGCCTCGCCGGCAATGGCCTTGGCGAGCAGGGTCTTACCCGTGCCCGGAGGGCCCACGAGCAGCGCGCCCTTGGGGATCTTCGCGCCCATGTCGGTATAGCGCTTGGGGTTCTTCAGGAAATCCACGATCTCCTGCAGTTCCTCCTTGGCCTCGGCCAGGCCGGCCACATCGTTGAAGGTGACGTTGGTGCTCTTGCCACCCTCGAACACCTGCGCACGGCTCTTGCCGATGTTGAAGATCTGTCCGCCCGGGCCTCCGCCACCACCAATGCGGCGCATCACGAACATCCAGATGGCGATCATGATCCCGATGAACAGCACCCACTGGAGGATCTCGCGGCCGAAATTGTCCTGTTTCTCATACCGATATCCCACGCCATGGGATTCAGCACCCTCGACCAGGCGGTCTTTTTCGAAATTGGAGGAACCGATGTTGAACACGTAGTGCGGCCCAACCGTGTTCGGACCGGAAAAAGAATCCTTGATCTTGTCCTTGTGGGGCGGCTGTGCCAGACGGTCCTTCTTGATGAATACCCGTACCTGCTGTTCGTTCACCACCACAATGCGTTCCACATCACCGGCTTCCAGCATCTTCTGGTACTCGGTGGGGTCGATGGGCACCACACCGCCGGTGTAGTTGAACAGGTTGATGGACAGGATCACCAGGATGATGATGCCATAGATCCAATAGAAGTTGAAGGAACGTTTGGGGCGCTCCTTGCCGTTGTTCTCGTTGCGTTCGGTGTTCTCCACGTTGCTGTTCCTCAGTTCGTCGTTCACGCCACGTTCTCGTACGTCTTGCGGGCGGCGTCGCCCCACAGGTCCTCCAAGGCATAGTGCCCCCTCTTGTCACGGTGGAAAATGTGCACCACCACGTCAACGTAGTCCATCAGTACCCATTCCGCATTGCGCTGCCCCTCGGTGTGCCAGGGCGTTTCGCCGACCAGGTCCTTGGTGAACTTCTCCACGGAATCGTGGATGGCGCCCACCTGGGTGACCGAATCGCCGTGGCAGATAACGAAATGGTCGCACACGGTGTTCGGTACGCCCCGCAGGTCCAGGTGAACGATCTCTTTCCCCTTGACCTCCTGGATGCCTTTCACAATGGCATCCACTAAGCGGGCGGCGCTTGCGCCCTGTGCGTTCTTCATCCGGTCTATCTTGGTCCGTTCAAAGGTACAAAGTTACCATCGCCGCTACCGGCAGGCTATCCATGCATCACGAAGGGCGCATATCGGCACTGGGCGGTCCGTTCATCGAACTGGCAACGGCGGCCAGCACCAACAAAACGGCGGCCGAACTGCTGGGCCTGTCGAAGTTGCGACATGGGGCTGTCATTCTGGCCCATGAGCAGACGGAAGGGCGTGGACAGCGCGGCCGCACCTGGACATCTGTCCCCGGGCTGGACCTTACATTAAGCATCGTGGTGGCGCCACCCCGGCTCCGTGCCGACGCGCAGTTCGTGCTCTCCAAACTGGCCGCGCTGGCTGTGTACGATACAGTGCGGGCCCATATTCCGGGCGATGTGCGGATCAAATGGCCCAATGATGTGCTGGTGGAGCGCCGCAAAGTGGCCGGCATCCTTATCCAGAACGATCTGGCGGGCGACCGGGTGGCCTGGTCCATCATCGGCATTGGCATCAACGTGAACAGCAGCGTGTTCGACGAGTCGCTGGCAGCCACCAGCCTGGCCTTGGAGGCGGGCGGCCATGCGGACCTGCAGGTGGTGCTGGACGACCTGCTGGCCCGGTTCAAACTGTATTGGGACGACTGGTGCGGCGCCGGTAACGCGTGGGAGGCCACCTATTCGGAGCGATTGTGGTCCCGAGGGCGTTGGGCGGACATGTTCCTGGACGGAGAGCCAGTGCTGGCGCGGCCCATGGATGTTGATCCCCTGGGCCGGCTGGTGGTGGAACTGGAGGACGGAAGAGTGGGCGCCTACGGCCTGGACCGCCTCCGATTTGCGGCCCGGTGAACAAGGTGTTGTTCATTTCGGGAAAAGGTCTACTTTTGCCGTCCCTTACGAAAGACACGAGGCGATGAAACGTACGTACCAGCCCAGCAAGCGCAAGCGCACCAACAAGCATGGTTTCCGCAAGCGGATGAGTTCCGTAGCCGGTCGTGCCGTGCTCGCCAGCCGTCGCCGCCAAGGCCGTCACAAGCTCACCACGAGCGACGAGCCTTCGCACAAGTAAGCGTCTGCGAACAGTGAACTCCCGGAAGGGCTGCCCATGTGGCGGCCCTTTCTTGTTCCCGGTCGGTCGGTCCATCAGCGGCCTGCGTTCCCGCCCACGAGCGGCCTCATCGCCTCGCCAAGTTCACGTGTCAGCAGCACATGCCCGAAGGGTAGTTCGTGGTGGCTGATGGTCTCCGGGGCGTGCTGTTGCAGGGCCGAACCATAGGCCGGCTTGATCACCGAATCGAAGGTGCCGAAGACGAGATGAACGGGAATGCCATACTGGCGGGCGTTCGCGGCCACGCGGGCCAGGTCGGGTTCGATCAGGCGGTAGCTCAGCCATACATCGTGCACCAATTGGCGCTTGGCCCGGCTGTCGGTCTGGCCTTTCAGGAAACGGTGCATGCGTTCGTTCATCAGCCGCGTGGCGCGCAGTCCGTCGATGAGCAGGTGGATGCGGCCGGGGTGCTCCACGAAACGTTTGTAGGCCCATCGCCCCAACTTCGAAGCCGCCAGGCCGCGGTACCACGGCCGCGTCCTCAGCCCATCAGGGGCCACCAGGAAGGCCCTGTCGAAGCGATGGGGCAATTGTTGCAGCAGGTTCAACACAAAGCGACCACCAAGGCTGTAGCCCAGCAGGGTCACCTTGTCATGGCCCAGCTCATCGGCAAAAGCGGCGAAAAAGGTGGCCAGTTCCTGTGGGGTGAAGGGCTCATCGGCGCGATGCGGATAGCCGGGGCTCTGCCCGTGGAAGTGCAGGTCGAACGCGTGGATGGTGCACAGGTCCCCCAACGGCCCTTCCAGAATGTGGAAGTCGGCCCCTGTGCGCCCGAACCCGTGGAACGCCAGCACCGGCACTGGCCCGTGTCCGTAGGTGCGGTAGGCGAGGGTGGGGCCGTGGGTGAAATACGAGGGTTGTGTCACGGGGCGAAGTTGGGAAACATCAATTGCTCATGTGGGCATGTGCTCATGTGCCCATGGGGCGCTTCGAGCGAGGTCTGTGGTTCCGGTAGGCTTGCGTTCCATAGCGACCTCACAAACAGGAATGCCCTCGCGACTTGCACACCATCGCTAGGTCCGGGCATTTCATGAGCACATGGTCACATGAGCACATGCTCGCATGTGCATTTCTTCTCCACGATCCCCTCACCTTATCCACGATCCGGCCCAGAGCAGGGTGGGGGGGTTACCTTTACGGCCCGGATACCCTCCGGACATGCCCAAAGACACCTCGATCAAGTCGGTCCTGCTCATCGGCAGCGGCCCCATCGTCATCGGACAAGCTTGTGAGCCTGCCTGCCGGCAGGCAGGTTCGATTACTCCGGCAGCCTTCACCTTAACATCTCGCTCGCATGCCTAAGGATACGAGCATCAAGTCCGTTTTGTTGATCGGTAGTGGGCCGATCGTCATCGGTCAAGCCTGTGAATTCGACTACAGCGGTAGTCAGGCCGCCAAGTCCCTCCGCAACGAAGGCATCGAGGTCACGCTGATCAACAGCAACCCGGCCACCATCATGACCGACCCGGTCACGGCCGACAACGTCTACCTCAAGCCCCTCACCACCGAGAGCATCGAGGAGATCCTCAAGAAGCACAAG
>JAEUSY010000019.1 GCA_016788295.1 Flavobacteriales bacterium | reverse complement strand
CGCAACCTCCGCAAGGTGGAACTGGTGAGCGCGTGCATGGACTCGGTGCGTGTGCGGATCACTGGCACGGTGATGCTCGATGGCGGTTGCTCTGGCGATCGCCCGCTTTGGGCCTTGGAACTACGCACGGATAGCGGCTGGGTCGAACGGGTGCCCTTCCCAGGCGCGCAGCATCTCTGCGGACCGGGTTCGTGGCGCTGGCGCAAGCGTGAGGTGCTGATCCCCTTGAAGGAGGAGGTGTTGTATGGTCGGGGCACCACGGATCACGTGCTGGCGCCAGGTATGTATCGCCTGGTGTTCATGGGAAGTGGTGGGAAGCGCAAGGCGACGCGGGAGTTCGAACTGTAGCTTCACCAAGCACTCCTAACCACCGGACCAACTGAACCTGATCCGCCACGCCGTGTACCGAAGCCTGATGCGCCCCCTGCTCGCCATCCTCCTCGCCATCGGCTTCCTGCACGGCGCTGCGCAGTACGACCGCTTCTCCTTCCGCTACAACTACGCGTTCATCGAGGACGGGCCCACGCTCACACCGTTGAAGGGCACCTACCGCGTGGAGTATATCGGACGCGGGCAATATGGATTCTCGTCTCTCGTTCTTTGCGCACCCCACCAAACCAATGGAGACCAATGAGCGCACATGGAAAGTCCCTACTTACCCTATGGTCCCTTTTTGCAGTTCTTAGTGCACCTGCACAGACCCCACAATTGATCGCGGATATCGTTCCGGGTAGCGGCGGATCAATGCCCATGCGGGCCGTAGCGATGGGCGATCAGGTCTTCTTCATTGGTGGAACGGCCGACACACCAGGCGAGCTCTGGAAGACGGATGGAACAGTTGTAGGAACGCAATTGGTGAAGGACATTCGCCCGGGAGCGATAAGCTCCGGTGTGAGCCTGCTACATCCCATCGATGGTGTCCTTTACTTCAGTGCCAACGACGGCGTGAACGGTGCGGAACTATGGAGGTCGGATGGTACGGAGGCGGGCACCGTCATGGTGAAGGATATTGCACCAGGCTCGGCCTCAGCGGCGGTCAGCCAGATGACAGCGTTCAATGGCACCGTTTATTTTGTAGCGGGAGAGAGCAATACGGGAACTGAACTTTGGCGCACGGATGGCACGGAAGCAGGCACATGGATGGTGAAGGACATTCGCCCAGGTAGCGCGAACAGTAACATCAGTTACCTGATGGCTACGGGCGGGCAGCTCTTCTTCACGGCCGATGATGGCCAGTTCGGTCGGGAGTTGTGGCGCAGCGATGGCACCGAAGCGGGCACCGTGATGGTCAAGGACATCGCCCCCGGCGCCTTGGATGGCTCGTTCGGCTCCATCCACGAAATGGATGGTGTTGTCTATTTCGTTGCGGCCGACACTACGCACAGTAGCGAACTCTGGCGTAGCGATGGTACCGAAGCAGGTATCTGGATGGTGAAGGACATCGATCCTGGGATCGCACCCTCGGCCATCAGCAATATCGAAGTGGTCGACGATCAGCTGATCTTCAGTGCACGAACAGAGGATACGGGAGTGGAGCTTTGGGTGAGCGATGGCACTGAAGTGGGAACACAGCTCATCAGCGACTTGAGCCCCGGTCCGGAAAGCACGACGATCCAATCCGTGCTCAGTGCGAACGGCCGCTACTGGTTCTATGGGCGTACCGAACCGACCGCTGTAGGCTTCGAGTTGTATGCGAGCGATGGGACCAGTCTCGTCCTTGTGAAGGACTTGGCCCCGGGCATGGACGCATCTTCCATAAGCGGAATGACCGCAGCCTGTGGTGGTGTGCTGTTCAGCGCTACCAATGGGGTCAGCGGTGAGGAGTTGTGGTATACCGATGGCACTGCCACCGGTACTTCAATGGTGGCCGATATTCGTCCGGGCTTTCAATCAAGCGGCCCCATCCAACTCGTAGACATGGGCGATGCCCTGTTCTTCAGCGCGGATGATGCCATACATGGCCGTGAGCCGTGGATCCTCCCCTGCACGCACGTTGGCATCGAAGAAGCTACCGTGCTTGAGGCGATGATGATAGCGCCCATACCATCGCACGGTCCGGTCCAGATCACGCTGCCCGCCACCACCGGCGGCTGGGAACTCACATTCCACGACGGGGCCGGACGCATCGTTCATCGCATTGCATCCGCAAGTGGAACGGTGAGCGTTGATGCCAGCGCATGGAGCCGGGGAGCTTACCAGGTGCTTGCGCGTAGCATGTCAATGGAATTGAGCGGACGACTTTTCTTGGAGTAACATGGACCACTGAACCTGATCTCCCAAGTCCGTGTACCGAAGCCTGATGCGCCCCCTGCTCTCCATCCTCCTTGCCACAGGCTTCCTGCACGGCGCTGCGCAGTACGACCGGTTCTCCTTCCGCCACAACTGCGCCTTCATCGAGGACAGCCCCACGCTCATGCCGTTGAAAGGCGCCTACCGCGTGGAGTATATCGGGCGTGGTCAATACTGGAGCTACGCTGATCCGCGCTGGCCGGTGAACCACCCCGGTCAGCCCCGCAGCTTGACACCCTGCATCCAGGTGAACGGCGCGCCGTTGATGGTGGTTGAAATGGGCCCGCTCTTCGGCTTCCCGGACAACAAGCTGCGCGTGGTGCGTGGGGCCGACACCATGATCGTGGACCTGAACCAGGATGGGCGCATGGAAACGCGCATGTTGGAGCGGACCGCCAAGCTCGGTGTTCCTCCGCGCCCACCCGTGCTGCTTCCGTTCCGCAAGGGCTGGTTCACCAACATCGACCTGGTGCTGGAGCCGAACACGATGGCGCTCACGGAACGCTTCGACGCGCTCTGGAGTGCTGAAGGCGAGGAGTTGCGTGGACTGTACCACACCAAGCACCACAGCTTCACGCTCGAGACGGACGGTTTGCGTACCGGTCCTACCACCATCGCCATCGATCGCGATCCCAACTACACGCACCACCAGCTGGAGTTCCCGGCCAGCGGACCGGGTACGCGGTTCGAGCTGTACCTGCAGGACAGCACCGGTGTGCCGAGTGATACGGTGACCCTGCGTGTGGACATGCCCGCTGATGGAGAGACGAGCAAGTGGGTGGACGTGACCGATCTGCCCGGTGGCCGCTACACGGGCTATCTGCGGTGGGGCGATCTGGAGAGCGTGTTCCTGCTGACGTTCGGGTGGTAGACATGCCGATCACACATCTAGCACCGCTCTACTCCTTCACGAACCTGAGCACCGTACGCTCCGCACCGGAGCCGATGATGACGAAGTACACCCCGGCGGAAAGACCGGACACATCGAAGACCCGGTCAGCGTAGGGAGTTTCCTGTACGCGACCCAGCGCATCCACGATCCAGAGTTCGGCATAAGCAGCTACGCCTGGTAGTTGGATGTGTTCGCTTGTCGGGTTGGGGACCACACGGACGCCGCTCATTGCATCGGGCTCACTGAAGCCAAGACCCAGCGCGCACAATGAAGTTGCAATGGAATCGAAGTGGCTGACCACGGCTGCGTATTGGTTGTTCAGCGAATAATGACACTGCGGTTGACCACCATTGTGGCAACCGCTCCAGAATTGGATGCCCTGTTGCGTCCACAGCGTATCAGGCACCTGCCACATGCTGGGCGGGAACGCATCACCCACCATGCCGAAAATGAACGCATCCTCTCCGCAAGGAATGATGCCGTAGTAATGTGCGATGAGGCTGCCGAACCAGTTCTGCCAGGTGGCGCCCCGGTCGAAGGAGCGCAACACCTCCGAGATGTAGTAGCCATTGAACAGGTAGGCCGTATCGCCCACGATGCTCATTTGGTTGAGGCTGGGCGGCTCATCGGCCGCGTCGTAGAAGCTGCTGTCCACCTGCCAGGTGGCGCCGGCATCCGTGCTATGGAAGAGCGTGGTGTTGCCGCCGATGTAGCGACTACCCACGAGCACGTAGAATTCGCTGGAAGACCAATGGTCCACATCGCGGATGAAGTGATCGGGCTCCTGCGCATCGGTGAAGTCCCAGAGCACCGTGGTGTCGCCGGGTAGCGCGCGGTACAGGATGTGGCGCGCCGCGATCAGGGTGGTGTCACCGCCCACCGCATACGATGTGCTGTCGCTGAGGCCCCATTGGCGTTGGGCATGGAGCGGAAGCGCTCCCAGGCCCATCACTGCGCACAGCAGCAGCGTTCGGATGATGCTGGCCATGGTCGATCTCATTGGCGCACCAGGCGTATCGGGGCCACATCCGCGCCGCGAAGCACATAAACACCCGCTGCCAGCGTGGACAGGTCGAGCGTGATCGAGGGCGAGGAGGCGCCACGCACCTCGAGCACCGGGCGGCCTGCGGCATCGTAAAGGATGAGCGGACCATCACCGCGCATGCAGGACACGCACACGAGCCTGACGAGCCCGTCCGTGGGGTTCGGGCCGAGCACGGTGAGCCTGGCCTCGCGCTCATCGGCACCGGTACTCACCACCTGCACGCACGCGCTGGTATCCACGCACACCCCATCGGTGAGCTGCACGGCCCAAAGCCCCGTGCTCGCCTGGAAGCTCTGGCCGTTCTCGCCATTGACCGGCGCGAAGCCTGCGTTGCAATCGAGCCATAGGTAGGAGAGTCCCGATGCAGCGGCCGTCAGCGTGCTGCCGTCCGCGCTCACATCCGTATCAATGACCGTCACATTGACCGTGATGGCCGTGCGGGTGCTCGCTGCACAGGTGCTGTCCTGCACGTAGTAGGTGGTGCCCGCGTTCAAGGTGCCTGTGGCGAAGGCGTTGCCCGAGCCCAAGGCGTTCCCACCAACGGGAAGATCGAACCAGGTCAGGTCGGTGCCGGTCGCACTGAGGGTGGTGTTTCCCGCACCGCACAGGTCGAGGTTGCCCGGCGGAGTGTTGCTCACCGGTGCATCGGGTGGCACACAATCACCGCCACCCACGAACCAGGGCATGGAGCGTCGCATGTTGTGGAAGGCCACGCCGACATGAGGCCCGTTCTGCACGAGGCTGGAGAAATTGGCCGGGATCGGTCCGCTTGTCAGGGCCACCGGTGTGCCCCACGTGCTGCCGTTCGGTTCGTCGGCTCGAACGTAATGCAGCGTGTTCAGGGAGCGTGAATAGGACATGGCGGGTCTGCCATCGATCACCGCAAGACTGCCGAAGTTGCCACCGACCGCATCCACTACAACAGGGCTTCCCCAAGAAGAGCCTGATGCTGTGGTGGCGCGAACGAAGGTGAGGTCCGTGTTGGTGACATCCTGGAAGGCGATGGCAGGGTTGCCGTTCACCACTTCGAGCTGCGCGTACCAACCGGTGCTTCCGGCGGAGGCCACCACCACTTCAATGGCGGTGCCACCGTTCCAATCCACATTGCCACCCCGCTCGTAATAGAGATCGTACAGCTGCGAACGGTGGTAGGCCACGGCGGGGAGACCGCCCACTTCTTCGAGGTCGAGGTGCACGTCGGTGGCGCCACTGAAGCCGATGGTGGTCCCGTTCATGGGCCAGCTGGTGCCGTCGGCATCGTTGGCGCGCACGTAGCGGATGTTGCTGTTGGTGTTGTTCTGATAGGCGATCGCCGGCCGTCCGCCGATCACCGCCAACGAAGTGCCCTGGCCGCGCGGTCCGCTCTGGCTGTTGTCCATGCCCACCGACGCGCCCCAGCTCGTGCCCAGGGCATCGTTGGCACGCACATACCGCACGTTGTTCTGCTCGTGGAAATAGGAAATGGCCGGCCGACCGTTCACGATGGCCAGGCTGCAGAACGCTCCGCATGCACCGATGGAATCCACCGTGATGGACGTGCCCCAGGTGGTGCCGGTGCTGTCCAGTGCCCTGATGTAGCGGAGGTCCTGATTGTCCTCGTCGTAATAGGCCAATGCAGGATGGCCCTGTACGATGGCCTGACTGATGTACTTGCCGATGCGCGGATGGGTATCGATGACGAGCGGCGTTCCCCACGACCCCGCACCCATGCCGGTGGTGTTGGTGGCACGCACAAAGCGCAGGTCATCGTTGGTGAGGTCGTAGTACGCGATGGCCGGTCGGCCGTCGACCAGGTGAACGGTGATGTCGCGACCAACGTTCCCACCCGCATCCACGACCACCGGGTTCAGCCAGCTGGTACCCGTTGCATTGGCCGATCGCACATAGTACACGTCCGCACTGGTCACCTGCTGATAGGCCACGGCCGGGAAGCCGTCCACCTCCAGGACCCTGGCGTAGGCACCGATCACTTGTCCGCTCACGAAGTGCACGGTGACCTCTGCACCCCAGTTGTCACCGTTGGCATCGGAGGCGCGCCGGAAGGCGACCCGCTCATTCTCGGACTTGTAGTACGCCATACACGGAAGCCCGGCCACTACCGCGAGCGAGGTGAAGGTGCCGTTGCTGAGTCCGGTGACTATGGTGGTGCCGCTGTTCCAGGTGGCACCATCAGCATCCGTGGCGCGCATGTAACGCGTGTTGCCGTTGCGTCCGAAGCCGATGGCCGGGTTGCCGTTCACCACCACCAGCGTGGTGCTGTTGATCTGTCCGATGATGAGCTCCGGGTTCACCGGAGTGCCCCAGCTGGTGCCATCGGCATCGTTGGCCCGCACATAGCGTAGGCGCTGGATGGCACCGTCGTAATAGCTGATGGCTGGTCGGCCGTTCACTACCGCGAGGCTGGCCGCCTTGCCCACATCGCCGGCCTCATCCACCAGCACCGGCGTGCCCCAGGTGTCGCCGTTCGCATCGTTGGCGCGCACGTACATCAGGTCCAGCCCGAACACACGCTGGTAGGCGATCGCGGGGCGGCCGTTCACCACGCAGAGCGAGAGGTGCGTGCCATCCACGGCCGGTGTGTTCACGAACACGGGCGTGCCCCAGGAGGCGCCCTGCGGGTCGTTGGCGCGCACATAGCGGATCATGTTATGTCCCACGTCCACGGTAGCGATCGCCGGATGACCGTTGACGATGACCATGCTGTTCCACAGGCCGATGGCACCGCCGGTACCACGGTGGTCGGGGATCTCCTGTGGCGGTTGCCACGACTGGGCCAGGGCCGTTACACAAAGCAGAAGGGACAGTAAGCCGCTCCAATAAAAACGTTGCAACATGGTCGTGAGACGAGGCGAGCGTTGGTTCTGCTGCCTTGGTCCCGAAAGTAGCGATCGGCGGTCAGGGTGCGTTCAGGCGGATGTGGATTGTAAGTTCGATCCTGTCCGAACGGCGTCGAACGCTTTCTGGTGCAAGGTGTACAGCGTCCGCGATGCGTCCTTCCTTCCTCTTGTTCCTGTTCCTGTTGTGCATGTGTTCGAGTGCTTTGGCAGGGGTTGATCTGTCCGTGGTCGTTGTGCGCGATGTTGTAGGCAGGCCGATGTCCGGTGCCTATGCGTCAACGGTGGCGGAACAAGCATGGAGAAGCAGGCCAGGTAAACCCGCATGGACCGTGGAGATGCACTTCACCGTGAGCAAGGACTACCCGTACAGCACCTACGAGATCGGTCGCCATCAGTCGTGGCCGCTGAGCCCGGATACGGTGCGTGTGGGCAGGCAACGTCACTTGCGCTTCACCGTTCTGGACTGTTGGTGCGTCGATCAGTACCTGCTCGTAATGCAAGACGGCGAGTCCATGCGTGTGGACATGCCCAATGATGAAAATACACGCGACCAAATGGTACAGCAGATGGCAAGGCGCAGTGGTACTGTTCCTTCACCGGTAGTGATCCGCTTTCGGCCCGGGCGCTTCAGCTACATGGCATTGGCACAGGAGAGCGAGCTACAGGATGTGGAGCAGCGCATCGCCGACAGGTTAGTGAAGGATGCCAGGAAGGAACCCATGGTGCGTGCTGCGCCATCGCTACCGATGCCTGCCCGGACGATCGCAGCAGCGCCACAGGAAGAACGTTCGCAAGTTCCCGCACAACACAGTGGCAGCATTCGCTTGGTTGAGCAGCGTGGCGATACGTTGGTGCTGCGGGTCACTGGTGAAGTGATGCTCGATGGCGGCTGCGCGAGCAACAGACCCATGATGGCCGTGGAGGTGAACGTCACGCACGACAATTGGCTCCAGCTGGCGTCCACCATGGATGCACAGATGGACTGCGGCCTCTCCACCACCGCGTGGAAGGACCACGAACTGCGCATTACGGTGGTTGAGTGGATGCAGCGTCACGGTCGCGAAGGGTTGGCGGTGATGCCCGGCCGCTACCGGATGGGTGTGCGTTTCGCGGATGGTGCCGTACAGTGGACGAAGGCCTTCACCTTGCGGTAAGCTTACTCCATGCCCGCGGCCACTTTCACCGTGTGCTCGCCTGCGCGTAGTACGTATACACCCGGTGTGGTCACAGGGATGAAGTGGCGGTCGGTGTTGCTCGTGGTCGCCAGCACCAGTCGGCCTTGCGCGTCCCACAATTGTAAAGCGCCCAACGGACGTGCATCCACGGTGTATACCCACAAACCGCCCGGCACAGTGGCGGTGCGCAGGCCCGGTGTACTTCCATCGGTAATGCCTTGCGGTGTTTCCACACAATAGGGGAGCAGCACGAATTCAAGGTCAACGGGCAGCGACCACACCACGGGCCAAAGCTCGGTGGACATGAGTCCCGGACCGGCCATGTAGTACATGGGCGCACCGCCTGTGGGAGGCGAATTCGGTCCAACGGACATTGCATAATTGCCCGGAGGAAGACAGATCGTATCCATGTCCATTTCCGATTCCGCTGTCAATACGAACAGGCCACTGGCCACAATGCCATCATTGTAGATGGTCCAGTCGTAGCTGCCAATGGGCAATGCACCGCCGAAGTTGCCGATGGACGGATACACCGTAACGCAGCTGGTGGATGGACAGAGCGCGAAGGTCTGTTCCCACGCGCAGGCCAGCGTGGAGGTGAAGCCGGTCCACAGTTCCAAGCGCCCGGCAAACGGCCCCACGGGTGCTTCAACGCCGTCCATCAGTCGCAGTGTGTGCCAGCTGTCCTGTGCAATGGCAAAGTAGCTCACGGTCTCCTTGGCCAGCGTGTCGCCCTGCGCGTCGAAGAGGATGAAGTTCGGATAGTCGAACTGCTCCACGGTCTGGTGCTGCACATGCACCACCACCGCCGTATCGCTGAAGTAGGCCCACTGCACATCAATGGTCAGGTCCTCGCAGGGGAACTGTGGGCCGCTCACGGTGAAGGTGTGTTGTGCGGGTGGTGCGCCATCGAGGAGGCCCGTACTGGCATCGGTGAAGTCAATGGTATAGGTGCCGGCGGGCAGTTGGCCCAGCTCGATCACTTCCGTGTGCGGCACCAGCACCGTGATGCCACCATTGCTCAGGGCCACCAGGGTGATGTTCACCGTTCCGTCGCTCACATCGGCCAATGCCGTTTGGATGTAAGCACCACCATCGCTCAGGTTGCCGATCAGCGAAAGGCTCACGTCATCGGCCGTGGTGGGGTTGGCGGGTTGCACCACGATCTGGTCCAGGTAGAAATGGGTCTGCGCTTGGTTCGCCAGTGCGGTTAGTAGGAAAAGGAAGAGGGGTAGTGTCCGTTTCATGCGCTGTTGACGTTGTGGAGGCGTTGGATCGCTGCCTGAAGGTACGAACTGCGTGACGGGCGGTGAGCAGCACCGGGTGGCACGGGGCCATTGGCCGACCTGTTCAGGTTGCTTTTGAATCAATACGGTGATCACCGTATTGATCGGCGAGTTGTGCACCGCGATCGTGGAAGATCACTACGTAAAGCCCCTGGACACGCTTGTTCCGAGCTTCCAGTTTTGCCGCACCAAACCTCATTAACAAATGAAACGAGCACTATTTCTAGCCGCAGCAGTAACCCTTACCGCCGTTGCCGCCGATGCGCAGTACAAGCCCGAGGCCGGTGAACGCACGTTGGAGGTGAACTTCGCACCGCTGGGCGGCACCCCGCTCACCATGGGCGGCATCCGCTACCGTACGTTCAAGTCCGAGACCACCGCGCTCCGCCTCTCCCTCTTCCTGGGCTATGGCAGCACGGGCACCGTTACACAGGACGAGGACAGTGAACTGGACCTGGTGGAACTGAAGGACACGGAGTCGAACTTCGACATCAGCCTGCAGCCCGGCATCGAGAAGCACTTCGCCGGAACGGAACGCATTTCGCCCTACATCGGCGCTGTGCTGGCCATCAACTACGGCACCACCACCGAGAAGGAGCAGCAGCAGGTAGCTGACCAGGAAGTGGGCACCGTTACCACCAAGGGCGGCACGCTCGGTTTCGGTCTGAACGCACTGGCCGGTTTCGATTACTACATCGCCAGCAAGCTGTACTTGGGTACCGAGCTCGGCTTCGGTTTCGCCCTGAGCAAGGACCTCACCAAGAAGATCACCAACGACAACATCGAAGGTGCTGAGGACAGCGAGTCGAACGTGGACAACCAGTCCAAGTTCAACATCGGTCCCAACCTGATCGGACAGATCCGCTTGGGCTGGGTGTTCTGATCAATAACGCTTACCGCTCATGAAAGGGGAAAGCATGCATATCAAAGGCGCAATGAAGGCGCTGGGTATTGCTGCCATACTTGGCACCAGCCTGCTCGCGGGCTGCTCCAAGGAGGTGGTGAACCCTCCGGCACCAGTGGATCGGATCACCGATCCGGCCCTTCAGCAGCGCTTGTTGGACAAGGCGGCACAGTTGCCGGGTATCGGCATCTACAACCGCCGGATGGACAAGGTGATCGTGTTCCGTCATCATTCCGACGGAAGCCGCAGCTTCACCTTCGTTGATCCTCCGGGCACGGGCATCAATTTCGCCAGCAGCAATGGTGGCCAATGGACCTGGTCCGAGAGCGAAGGCCTCATGATCCTCACCCAGCCATCGTCCGGCATTGGTGCCGGTGGTGGTACCGTGGTGGCAGGCAATGCCTCGTTGGACATCGGTCTGGCCGTGTGCTTCACCTTCGATGAGGAGGCCATCGGCATGGACCTGTTCGATACGGGCGTTGGCGAAGTGGCCGGTGTCATTGGTATCGCCGGCGATTTCGAGGCGCTCATGAACAATGAGTTCTCCGAGGGCGACGACCTGTTCGAGTACTTCCACGGCTTCGCTTACTACCTGGTGTATGCCGATCAGCTCGCCAACACCGACTACGAGGTGTTGAACTGGGTGGAGGACCTGGACCAGCCCGAAGAGGACCTGGAGGACTTCGGTTTCTCGTTCGTGGTGAGCTTCCAGAACGAGGGCGGTATCTACCTCTCCAAGGACGGCGCTCTTAGCGTGAACGGTGGTTCCATTGGCTTCAATGGCAACTACTACGCCATCGAGGGCGTTGGCTTCTTCGATGATGAGGACGAGGATGATGCCGACTTCAGCGTGGTGCCGGGCTTCGGTACCATGGGATGCGAGTAGTGGACATTTGCTTTGGTTTGCCAGCGGGCCGTCCTTGGGGCGGCCCGCTGTGCTTTTGCCCGGTGCCTTCAGCCAATTCTGTAAGACCTACTGCAGTTGGATATCCCCGTACCCACGGTGTGCGGTGCCATCGGGATGCACCACGCGGTAATACGCGCGAATGGTCTGTGGCGTGGTGATGCCGAGCGTATCGGCACGGAAGAGGATGGTCTGCGACCGGATGGTATCCCTTCCGCCGAGCAGTGCATGTTGGCTGTTCACGAAGCGCACATCCACATGGCCCGTATCAGCGCGCCAGAAACCGAGCATGAACTGGTTGGACGTGGGGTTCGGCCATGCACCCGCCCACAGGGAATCTCCTGTGTTCGTCACGTAGGTCACCGGTGGCAGATCGGCGAACAAGGCATCCACAGCCGGGCACCACGGTTCCTCGAAGCGCCAGTCGTTGGCATCGGTGGGGCCCATCGGTGCACCCATATTGTCGCGTTGCACAATGCCGCTAACGGTACCACAGCCACTGGTGGACGATGGTGTGTTGGGCCCATCGTCCGACTTATTGCACGCACTGGTCAACAACAAGGTAGTGAACCACAGGATGGCAGCCGTGCGGAAATGGATCGATGGGCGCATGAACACGAAGCTACTGTTTGCGGCCTCCGGATGAGCAGGGCAGGTGCGCAACCACTTGGGCGAGCCTTACGGATTACATACCCCACATGCACCCGGGTCCTCGCCGGTCTTTCCATCCTCGCGCGGCGCATCAACGGTATGGCCACAGGAATTGCATGAACGACGGAACGCACGCACGCTCTGTGTGGGCCAGCCACAGCCCAGGCAGGGCAGGCCGGGCACTGCTTCGGTTATGCGGAACCAAGGCGCGTTGCACGCAGGGCACAGGGTGGCGAGCTCTTTGGCGAAGCGTTCAGCACATTCAGCGATCACGCCCATGCGCGTGGGATTCGCCATGGCGCGGAGGTCCGTTTCCACCCAACAGGAACCATGCGCTGCGATCAGTTGCTCCGCTGCGCTTCGGAGCTGTTCGGCATCCGCAATGCCCTTGATGACCGGGTTACCGGTGGACCACTTCTCTTGTGGGCGCAGAACGAGCTGGTGCTCCGGAAAGCGCTGGCGTTGCGCGAAGGCGTTCACGGCAGCGAGCGTGTCGCACTGCTCTCCACCCGCTACCGCGTTCAGCGAAACATGCCGGTAATGATAGACCGCATCACTGCGCACATCGAGCAGCACGAGCCACTCCTCGTTGCAGGTAATGAAGGGTGCGGGCGGGTAGGGGCCGAACGAACCTTCGCTCGCGATCACCAGGTCCATGCCACTGACCTCCGCACCATGGCGGGCCTTGGCGATGCACGCGGTCAGCGGATCGGTGGTACGCTGCACTTCGCCACTGAACGCACCGAAGCGATCGGTGTCCACATCGGCGATGGCCTGGTATCCGCCAAGCGGGAGCACCTTCATCAAGGCGGGGCCAATGGCGCGCTCCTTGCCATGCAGGGTGGCCACACCGAGCGTGCGGCCACCGAACAATTCCTCAAGGGAGCGCGCCATGGCCTTATTCGCCCTGACCCAGTGAGAACCCACGGACCCCGTCGAAGAGGTAGAGGTTCTCGGTCTTCACCACCTCGATGTGCGCTTTCTCCAGCAGCTGCATCAACTGGATCACCTGCTTTGTGCCCACGGCCTGGTAGGTGGCCTTGTCCATGTCCACCTCCACCTCGGGGCCTACGAATCGGCAGCGCCAGTGGTCGGTGCAGAAGGTCTCGGGGAAACCGTCGGGCCACACCTTCACACCGCGGTTGGTGATGAGCTTCAGCTTCAGCATGCCGTGTGATGCCTTCAGCAGTTTCTCGGCCAGTTCGTTCGGTGTGGAATCGGGGTCGCACACGAACAGGTCAATGCCGCAGAGCTGGCGCTTCACCACGGGGCGTTCGTACACATAAGCGGGCATCTCGCCTCCCTTGGCGTGTACGGGCTCCAGCACCTTGGGCAGTTTGCCCAGGCGCTCGATCACCGCATCGGCGAACTCCTTGGTGCCGGCCTTCACCTTCGATACGCCCTCGCGGTAGATGTCCGCCGGATGGATGCCATCCTCCAGGGTGCAGAGCCACGCGTTCTGGATCAGCTCGGCCTTCTCGGGCATGCCGAGGTGAACGAGCATCATGCCCGCTGCATTGAGCATGGCACTGGGGTTCGCGATGTTCATACCAGAGATGTCCGGCGCACTGCCGTGGATGGCCTCGAACATGCTGATGCGGTCGCCGATGTTGGCGCTGCCCGCCATGCCCACACTGCCGGTAAGCTCTGCCGTTACATCGCTGATGATGTCGCCGTAGAGGTTCAGCGTCACGATCACATCGTAGCGGTCGGGCTGGGTGGCCACGCGCGCGGTGCCGATGTCGATGATCTGCACTTCCTGCTGCAGGCCGGGGTATTCCTTGCCCACACGGCGGAACATGTCGGCGAACATGCCGTCGGTCACCTTCATGATGTTGTCCTTCACCAGGCAGGTCACCTTTTTACGTCCGTTGCGGTGCGCGTACTCGAAGGCATAGCGGATGATCTTCTCGGTGCCGGGGATGCTCAGCACCTTCAGGCACTGGTACACGTCGGTGGTCTGGCGGTGCTCAATGCCGGCGTACAGGTCCTCCTCGTTCTCGCGCACCACCACCACGTCCATGTTGGGGTGCATGGTCTTCACATACGGATGGAAGCTGCGGCAGGGGCGCACGTTGGCATAGAGGCCGAGCGTCTTGCGGATGGTGACGTTGAGGCTCTTGTACCCGCTGCCCTGTGGCGTGGTGATGGGCCCTTTGAGGAACACGGGATTGCGGCGCAGCGTGTCCCATGCCTCGGCGGGAATGCCACTGCTGTTGCCTTGCAGGTACACCTTCTCACCCACGTCAATGCGGTCGTAGGTGAGGCCGCACTGGGCGGCATCGAGAATGCGCAGCACGGCCTCGGTGATCTCGGGCCCTATGCCGTCGCCCTGTGCTACTGTGATGGTGTGGCTCATTTCCGTTTTTGGGGTTGTGCGTGTTCCAGGTAGGTGATGGTGCGGTGCAGCAGGTGCCGCGCCAGGGGTTTCAGGTCCTTGCGGCTGCTCAGCTCCGTAAGCGAAGGCAGATGCTCCATGGCGAAGGGGAGCGAGTGCGCCATCTCGATCACCGTGGTGGCGAAGGAGCGCGGCATGGGCACATCGGCGCGGCAGGCCACCAGGCGCTCTGATACGAAGGCGCTCAGTTCCTTGTAGGGGGTGAAGAGTTTCCGCGCATTGTCGTCGTCCACGTTCTTGTGCAGGTAGCTCTTCATGCCCTCATTGATCACCAGCAGCCGCAGCTCGTGGGCATCCAACTGGAGTTCGGGCAATTCCTTGGGCCACACGCCACAGATGGCCTCCACCACATGTTCCAGTGCCTCGCGTGGCGTGTGCGCCTTTTCCACATGGCGGCCGCACATCTGGCGCAACCACAGCCAATAAAGCTGGTAGTAGTATTGCAACAGCCTTTGCTTGTTCGGGAAGTACTTGTACAGGCTCACCTCCGTGCAACCAATGTGCTCTGCCAGCTTCTTGAAGGTGAACGATTCCAGCCCCAGCGTGTTCATCAGCGTCAGGCCCTCGCTCAATATGGACCGCCCCAGCTCGGTGGCCTCGGGGTCCTTCAGGGACAGGTTCGGGTCGGGGCGTAAGTGGACGTGGGTGCTCATGATCGGGGTACAAATATAGTAATACTTAACACCGTTGAATGTTTTACTAACTTTGTCCCCGCAATGAACCCGATAACCCCCTGGCAACGGCTCACGCGCCTGCTCAAGGTCGATAAGCGCGAGATCGGCCACATCTACTTGTATGCGCTCGTGGGCGGCGCCATCAGCCTCAGCCTGCCGCTGGGCGTGCAGGCCATCATCAACCTCATCAGCGGTGGTCAGGTGGCCACCAGTTGGGGCGTGCTCGTGGCCTTTGTTACAGTGGGCGTGGGCTTCGCGGGCGGCCTGCAGGTAATGCAATTGGCCTTGGCCGAGAACATCCAGCAGCGCCTCTTCGCACGCAGTGCCTTGGAGTTCGCCTACCGCCTGCCGCGTATCCGCTACGAAGCGGCCGGTGGTCGTTACCTGCCCGAACTGGTGAACCGCTTCTTCGATACCATCTCGGTGCAAAAGGGCCTGGCCAAGCTGCTGCTCGATCTGCCCCTCGCCCTGTTGCAGATCGTGCTCTGCCTCATCCTGCTGGCCGTGTACCATCCCTTCTTCATCGTGTTCGGCCTGTTGCTGCTGCTGTTGCTGGTGCTCATCTTCCGCTTCACCGGCCAACGTGGTCTTTCCACCAGCTTGGAGGAGAGCAGTTACAAATACAAGGTGGCCTATTGGCTGGAGGAGCTTGGCCGAAACCAGGATACCTTCAAGATGGTGGGCAGCACCGACCTGCCGATCCAGCGCACCGATGCGTTGGTGTCCAGCTATGTGAAGGCCCGCCAGGCGCACTTCAAAGTGCTGGTGGGGCAATACTCCGCGCTGGTGGTCTTCAAGGTGGTCATCACCCTGGGCCTGCTGGCACTGGGCGGCCTGCTGGTGATCAACGAGGGCATGAACCTGGGCCAGTTCGTGGCGGCCGAGATCGTGATCCTGTTGCTCATCAACGCGGTGGAGAAGATCATCCTCGCCATCTCCTCGGTGTTCGATGTGCTTACCGCTTTGGAGAAGATCGGACAGGTAACGGACATTGAACTGGAGCGCAGCGGCGGACTGAAAGTGCTGAGCACCGATGGTTCGCAGGGCCTGGAGGTGCGCGTGGAAGCCCTCGGCTTCCAGAGCAAGTGGAATGAGAAGCCGGTGCTCGCGGACATCGATCTGCACCTGAAGGCCGGCGAGAAAGTATGCCTGAGCGGCACCAACGGTTCGGGCAAGACCACGCTGCTGCGCCTGATGGGCGGCGGCATGGCGCCCACAGAGGGCAGCGTGCGCTTCGATGGCCACCCGGCCACCAGCCTCGACCTGGAGCACCTGCGTTCCATCATCGGCGACAGCCTCAGCGACGAGGACGTGTTCACCGGCACCGTGATGGACAACATCGCCGTGGGCCGTTCGTGGATCAGCGAGAGCGAAGTGATCGAAGCATGCAAGGTCACCGGGCTCATGGAGCGCTTGGCCATGCTGCCCGAAGGCCTGCTCACCAAATTGGACCCGCAGGGCGCACGCCTGCCCAAGAGCCTGGTGAAACGCATCGTGCAGGCACGCGCCATTGCCGGTAAACCGCGCATGGTACTGCTGGAGGACAGCCTGCAGGACTGGGAGGTACACGAGCGCGAACAGCTGCTGGGCTACCTCACCGCGTCCGAACGGCCGTGGACCCTCCTCATTGTAAGTAACGATCCCTGGGTGCAGCAGCGTTGCACGCGCACCCTTCACCTGCGCAACGGTCGCCTCGAGAACAATTGATCCATGCTTGACCTGAGCCCCAATAATCCGGTACACGTGCTCAACCGCAGCACGTTCGGTTGCTTCCGCGCCATTGGCGTGGCACGGGCCAACGCGCTCTTCGCCAAGTGGCTTATTGCCATCTGTGCGCTCGTGGTGCTCGGCCTTTTCCTGCCGTGGACACAGAACATCCGCGCACGCGGCACGCTCACCAGCCTCTCGCCCGACCAGCGCCCGCAGACCATCCACGCCATCATTCCCGGCAGGGTGGAGGAGTGGTTCGTGCAGGAAGGCCAGTTCGTGCAGAAGGGCGACACCATCCTGCGCCTCAGCGAAGTGAAGCCCGAGTACTTCGACCCGCAACTGTTGGAGCGCACCCAGCAGCAGATCACTGCCAAGGAGCTCACCGGCCGCAGCTACGAGGAGAAAGTACACGCCCTCGACGCCCAGATCGATGCGCTCAACGCCGGCCTGCGCATCAAGCTGGAACAGGCGCAGAACAAGATCATGCAGGCCCGCTTGAAACTGCAGAGCGATAGCATCCGCGTGGTGGCCGCCACCACCGAGATCAAGGTGGCCGACGACCAGTACGAGCGCGGCGAGCAGCAGTTCAAGGAAGGGCTCATCAGCAAGGTGGAACTGGAACGACGCCAAGTGGCGCAACAACGCGCCAATGCCACCCTGATCGACGCGCGCAACAAACTGCTTGACGCGCGCAACGAACTCCTCAACGCCCAGCTGGAGGTGAACGGCATCCGCAACGACTACCGCGACAAGCTGAGCAAGGCCGAGAGCGAGAAGTTCGCCAGCATGAGCCAGATGTACACCACCGAGGGCGAGGTGAGCAAGATGCAGGTGGACCTGGCCAACTACACCGTGCGCGCCGGCAACTACTTCGTTACCGCACCTCAGCAGGGCTACATCACCAAGGCCGTGGTCACCGGTCTGGGCGAAACGGTGAAGGAGGGCGACCCGCTCGTGAGCGTGATGCCCACCAGTGCCTCGCTCGCCGTGGAGCTCTACGTGCGCCCCATGGACATGCCCCTCATCACCAAGGGCCAGAAGGTGCGCTTCATGTTCGATGGCTGGCCCAGCATTGTCTTCAGCGGTTGGCCCAACAGCAGCTACGGCACCTTCGGTGGCGAGGTGGTGGCCATCGACAACTTCATCAGTCCCAATGGGCGCTACCGCATATTGGTGGGCCCCGACAAGGCCGATGATGCCTGGCCCACCGCCTTGCGCGTGGGTGGCGGTGCCGTGGGCTTTGCGCTCATGAGCGATGTGCCCATCTGGTACGAACTGTGGCGGCAGATCAACGGTTTCCCGCCCGACCTCTACACCGAGGCCCTGACAGCCACCAACGAAAAGAAGGACAAGAAATGATCCGGTCCTTCGCCACCGTGCTGCTGGTGTTCGCGGTGTGCGCCGCCAACGCGCAAGTGCCGCAAGTGCTTACGCGCGAAGCCTTCGTACGCATTGTGTTGGAGAACCACCCGGTGGCCCGCCAAGCCGCGCTGCGTCCGCAGTTCGGTGAGGCCAGCGTGCGCAGTGCGCGCGGTGGTTTCGACCCCGTGGCCATGGCCGCGTACGACGAGAAACTCTACGACGACAAGACCTACTTCCAGCTCTTCGATGCCGGCTTGAAAGTGCCCACGTGGTACGGCGTTGAACTCTTCGCCGGTTTCCAGGAGAACAGTGGCGACCTGCTGGACCCGCAGGCCTCCACACCCGCCGATGGTCTGGTGAAAGTGGGCGGCCAGGTGAGCGTTGGTCAGGGCCTCTTCATCGATCAGCGCCGCGCCACCTTGCGCAAGTCGCTCATCTACCTGCGCGCCACCGAGGCCGAACGTCAGCAACTCCTCAACGAACTGCTGTTGCAGGCACTGAGCGACCACACCGACTGGGTGGCCGCCTACCGCACGCTGCAAGTGAGCGACAACGCCGTGGAGCTCGCCAACATCCGCTTGGAGGCCATTCGCGGCAGCTGGCGTGGGGGCGACCGTGCCGCCATCGATACGCTGGAGGCCTACCTGCAATACCAGGACCGCCTGATGCGGCAGGCACAGGCATCACTCGCCTTCCGCAACGCGGGGCTGCGCCTCAGCGACCACCTGTGGGACAGCGCCCAACGTCCGCTGGAGCTGCAGGCCAACGTGGTGCCCGAGCTGGCCGACCTGCTCTCGCCGCCCTACACCGCCCTGCCCGATACCGCCATCGAGAACGCCATTGCCACGCATCCGCTGCTGGTGCAGGCCACCGCCCGCGTGGACCAACTGGATGTGGACCGCAGGCTGCGCGGCGAGTTCCTGAAACCAACGCTCGACCTCAAGTACCAATGGCTGGGCGATGCCGGCGCCGTGCGCACCGAGAACGGCAGCACCCTGCTCGGCGAGGGCCACCAGTTCGGCGCGGGCTTCAAGATGCCCATCCTCCTGCGGCGCGAACGGGGCGAGCTCACCCTGGCGAAACTGCGCGTGGCCGATGCCGGTCTCGGTCTGGAGCGCGACCGCCTGCGCATCCGCAACCGCATCCTCGCACGCATCAACGACATCACCGTCATCGGCGACCAGGTGCAGCTCGGCGCCAGCATGGTGGTGAACAACGAACGTCTGCTGGCCGGCGAAACGCAACGCTTCCAGGCCGGCGAGAGCTCCCTCTTTCTGGTGAACGCACGCGAAGTGCCGCTCATCGATGCGCGCATCCGTCAGGTGGAGCTCGATGCCCGCCTGCGCAAGGCCTGGTTCGCGCTGGACCACGAGGCCGGCACCCTTTGGAACGCCTGGCAACGCTAACCCACGAGCACCATGATACACGTCACCTTTCAGACCCGCACCGTGGAAGCCGCCGAACGCCTCGCCGCCCAGCTGATGGAGCGCCACCTGCTGCTCTTTCCCACCATGGACACCGACCACGAGGAACTGATCTGGGCCGATGGGAAGCTCACGCGCACCAGCCAACTGCTGCTGCAGGGCATGAGCAAGGCCCTGCTGTACCGCGAGCTGGAACGCGTGGCCATGGACCTGCTCGGCACCGACCTCGTGCGCATGCACGCCACGCCCATCACCAACATGGACCCCGAGGCCCAACGCCAGCTGTTGGAACAGACCGCCAAAGTGTAAGGCCCATGCAACGCACCCTGTCCATCGCCCTCGCACTGCTGCTCGGCCTCGCCGCCACAGCGCAGTTGAACAACCGCCTGGACGCCGTGCGTGCCATACAGGATGGCGACATCGCGCTGCGCCTGGGCAACAGCGAACAGGCCCTGCTGCACTACACCAACGCCATTCAGATGGACATGGGCTTTGCCGATGCCTACATGAAACGCGCTGCGCTGCTGAGCCGCCTGGGCCAATACACACAAGCCCTGCAGGACATGGACCGCGCCCTGCAACTGAACCCCTACAGCGAGTGGATACACGACCGCCGCGCCAAGATCCGCCTGCTGGCCAACGATGTGAAGGGCGCCGAGGACGATTGGGCCATGGCCATTCAACTGCACCCCTACGACGACCTGTTGCGCGAACACCGCGCGGATGCCTTATTGAGCATGGGCGAAGTGGTGCGTGCGCAGGCCGAACTTGATTCCCTCGTGCAGCACCAACCCCACGACCCCGTGCTGCTGATGAAACGCGGCGCGGTGGAACTGCAACTGGGCAACGCGCCCACCGCCTTGCAATGGTTCGATCGGGCGC
This sequence comes from Flavobacteriales bacterium, assembly GCA_016788295.1. Taxonomy (GTDB): domain Bacteria; phylum Bacteroidota; class Bacteroidia; order Flavobacteriales_F; family PHOS-HE28; genus PHOS-HE28. Next base: position 13,198 of record JAEUSY010000019.1, on the reverse strand, counting down.
ACACCGCGGCCCCGCGCCTGGCCCTGGTACACGACCTGCGCGGCGTGGCCCTGATGAAACTGGGCCGCTGGAACGATGCGCTGGAGGCCTTGAACAAGGCCGTGCAACTGGACCCCGCGCTGGACCTGGCCTACTACAACCGCGGCCTCGTACACCTGCAATTGGGCAACGATGCCAAGGCCCGCACGGACATGGACCACGCCCTTACCCTGGGCCGCGACAAGGCGCACATCTTCTTCCAACGTGCACTGGTGCGCAAGCGCGATGGCGACCTTGCGGGCGCCGAGCTCGACTACGACCGCGCCTTGGAACTGGCGCCCGATTACCTGGAGGCCCAGTACAACCGCGCCTTCGTGCGCAAGCACCTGGGCGACCACGCCGGCGCCCTGGCCGATGTGGAACGCACCCTGGCACTGGCCCCGGACGATCCCGAGGCCTGGACCATGAAGGGCAACCTGCACCTGCTCTTCGGCGAACACACCGAGGCCATTGCCCACTACAACAGGGCCATCAGCCTCTCGGCCACCCACGCCCAAGCGCTGTACAACCGCGGCCTGGCCTACCACATGACCTATCGCCCCCAGCAAGGCTGTGATGATCTGCGGCAGGCCGCCAACTTCGGCTCGCGCGAAGCGGCGGAGATGCTCACTTACTTCTGCACGTTCTAAGGGCACACCGCCAACAACGCACCACCCATGCCCCTGGACCAACCCTTCCTGGACCACGCGCCGCAACTGGTGGAGAGCGCCGTGTGCCTGCTCGGCTACCTGGTGCTGCGCCGCTCCACCCGCCTCATTGTGCGCAGTGCCGTGCTGCGCTCATCGTACAAGAGCAGCGAGGAGAAAGGCATCCTGCGCCTGCTGGACCTCCTTTTCGTGGGCCTGCTCGCCGTTACCCTCACCGCCATCTGGGGCATGGAGCAGAGCGAGATCCTCGTGTTCGCCACCTCCGTCATCACCGTGCTCGGCGTGGCCTTCTTCGCCGAAATGTCCATCCTCTCCAACATCACCGCGTGCGTGGTGCTCTTCTTCCACCACCCTGTGAAGATCGGCGACCACATCCGCGTGCAGTTCGAGGAGCAGGAGATGGAGGGCGAACTGGTGGACATCACCTACTTCTTCGTCTTCATCCGCACCGCCACCGGTGGCACCGTTTCCGTGCCCAACGCCGTGCTGCTCAAGAGCCCCTTCACCATCCTTCAGCGCCCCTCCGCCTGAACCCCGCGCCCCCATGGACACCCAGCTCCTCATCGCCAACCTCACCAACCCCACGCTGCTCTTCTTCGCGCTGGGCATTGTGGCCTTCCTGGTGAAGAGCGATCTGGAGATCCCCCCCAGCACCATCAAGTTCATCAGCCTCTACCTGCTCTTCGCCATCGGCTTCAAGGGCGGGCAGGAACTGGCCCACGAGCACCTCAACGCCCAGTTCACCGCCGAGCTGCTCTTCGGCATGGCCATCGCCAGCGCCATTCCGCTCTACACCTTCTTCCTGCTGCGCAAGCGGCTGGGCGTGCAGAACGCCGGCGCCATTGCCGCCGCCTACGGCTCGGTTAGCGCTGTCACCTTCGTGGCCGCCAGCGGCTACCTGGAGGCCAAGGAGCTGCCCTTCAGCGGCCACATGGTGGCCATCATGGCCCTTATGGAAAGCCCCGCCATCATCGTGGGCATGGTGCTGCTGATGCGTTACGACAAGGAGAGCACCACACGCCCCAGCCTGCGCCACATGCTGCACCACAGCCTCACCAACGGCAGCGTGCTCATGCTCATCGGCAGCCTGCTCATCGGGCTGGTGGCCGATACCAAGCAGGCCGAAGGCATCAAGCCCTTCACCACCGACATCTTCAAGGGCTTCCTCGCCGTGTTCCTGCTGGAAATGGGCATGGTCACCGCCGCGCGCTTCGGCGCCTTCCGCAAATACGGCGGCTTCGTTTCGCTGGTGGCCCTGCTGCTGCCGCTGGCCAACGGCTGTGCCGTTGCCTGGCTCAGCGGCCACATCACCCCCGGCGTGGGCGATCGCTTCATGTTCGCCATCCTTGCCGCCAGCGCAAGCTACATCGCCGTGCCCGCCGCCATGCGCCTCGCCGCCCCCAAGGCCGATCCCGGCCTCTACATCCCCATGGCCCTCGGCGTCACCTTCCCCATGAACATCACGCTCGGCATGCCGCTGTATTATGCGATCGTGGTGGGGTAGGGGAGTGTGAACACTTTGGCAGCAGGCTTGAATTAGCCGTTACGCCATTGAACCAGTGGCGCTCATTCAAGAGCCCGTAGAACGCGCCGCAAGGTGTAGCCGTGCTGCACGGCCTTCAGGTCGTGCTCCCAGATGCGCAATACACTTCAACTCTTGGAACGAAGCTCGCGGTTCACCTTTCGGTCACGCGCCTTGTTTGCTGCGAGCTTGGTGGACCAGAAAACAGCATTGCCCTTGGGTTGTGTTGCATGCTTCGGGCATCCATGCCAGAAGCAGCCATCCACGAACAAGACCAGCTTTTGCTTGGGAAAGGCAAAATCCGGTTTGCCTTCTATGGCATAGTGGCGGCGCCAAACGGTGATGCCGTGTGCGCGGAAGAGTTTGACTAAAGCTGTAAGCTTCCCCAAAGTTCGGCCACTCATTACTGGAGGTGAAGTGATCCTTGGCCCCGCGGGGCCAAGGATCACTTTGGCCGGCCAGGATGGAGTTTCCATTTTCGTTCATCCCCGTTCATTCCCGGTAAAGGCATTTGAAAGGAAGGACCGTGAATGGACGTTGATGCACGTGAATGAATGCGGGCCAGGATGGAGTTTCCATTTTCGTTCATCCCCGTTCATTCCCGGTTAAGGCATTCGCAAGGAAGGGCCGTGAATGGACGTTGATGCAATTGCTTGCTGGCAGAAGCGTTCCTTACTCTGCAACACTGGCGCAGGGTGGATGGAGCTACCTTGGCCATACCAAGCACCGCTTTGCACCATGGCCGAAGAAGCACCCATATATCCAGTGCGCATAGCATCCATGGCGTCCATCGAGATGTACTCGAATGGCTTGAACGTCCTCTTGATGAAGGTGCCTGGCGCTGACTTTGTGCTGGCCACGACCCAGGGTAACGACCTGTTGGCCGCGTTGGACAAGGGCCTGCAGGTGGATGTGGTGTTCGTGCTGGTAACGCCAAAAGACCAAGGCGAAATGCAGTTGCTCCGGACCCTGCGCGCCAGGTACCCGCAACTGATCCTGGTGGCCATGCTCTACGAGCCGGAGCTGGACCACTTCGATGCGGAGTTCGACGGTGGCGCCACCAAGGCCATACCGGTGATAGACCTGACCGCCCCCCGCTTACACCGCCTGGTGAAAGAAGTGCGTGCGGAGTTGATGGCGCGGAACGGAACGAGGAGCTGAGGTGCAACCAGCGAAACTGTTGCGCTTGATGCCTGGTGCCTTGGCCCGGAACAATGCACGAACCGTACAGTAGTGGTGTTGCGCCATGCGCAGGGGGTATCACCGCTCCACGATCAGCCGCGCTTGGAATCGAACAGCGTTCGTGCGCGCGCCATCCTGCGGCAACCCTTTCGGGGCGGCGCGTCTTTCGGGCAGGCCGCCCACAGGGTGCGCACCAGGTGCGGTAGGGCGTATGGCCGCTAAGGCAATGCACCTGCGAACATTACCGGATGGAATCCGCACCTTCGTAGTAGCCGCCACCACATTCGTCCCCGCCATGCGCACCCTGTCGCTCGCACTGTTGCTCGCCACGGCCCTTGGGGCCAACGCCCAATTGGACTGCACCTTCCAGGTGACCCCGGCCACCTGCTCGTTACCGGACGGCACAGTGCTGGCCATGGTGACCGGGGGCGTGCCGCCCTACACCTACCTGTGGGCGCCAGAGCCATTCAATGGGCAGGGACAGCCGTCGCTGGGCAGTGCATTTGCAGGCAGCTATGATCTAACGGTGATGGATTCCGAGGGGCTGGAGGCCACCTTCAACGTGGTGGTGCCGAGCACCCTGGTGATGCCATGGGTGGGCGACGGCACCTATGCAGGCGCGCATGCGTTCACGGGTTTCGGCGTGCCGTGCGAGGGCGAATGCAACGGGGCCATGGCCATGCCGGCCGAGATGTACCCCGGCACACCGCCGTACAACTTCAGTTGGAACGATCCAAGCATCAGCTTCCTGAGCACCACCCCACAGGGCGACCCGGTGTTCTTCGGCTTTTGTGCGGGACAGAACTACAGCTACATGGTGTACGACCAGTTCGGCTGCACGGGCACCAGTTTCAGCTTTACACCGCCGGTGCTCACCGAAGCGGCCCACTGGTACGTGGGCTTGGTGACACCGGCCACGTGCGGCAATAGCGATGGGAGCGTGGTGCTGGGGCAGCAGGAGCTATGGCCAGCGGACATGGTGGTGACCAGTAGCACCGGTGCCGTGGTGGCCACGGAGAACCTGAGCGGATTGAACTACATGCTGCAAGGCCTTGCGGCCGGGGCTTACACGGCGGCCTTCAATTACAACAACACGGCGTGCAGCACAGCGCTCACCTTCACGGTCACTGAAGCGGGGCCGGGTTGTGGCAGCGTGGAAGGCACCCTCTTCGTGGATGGCGATGCCGATTGCGTGCCGGATGTCGGCGAGCCGGGCATCCCGTACCGCACCCTGCAGGTGGACCCCGGAGCGCAGCTGCTGATCACCAACAGTGATGGTACCTTTGCCGGTGGCCTGGCCGATGGCGCCTACACCCTTACGGTGCTGGACCCCACGGTAACGCCGGTGTGTCCGCAAGCGCAACCCATCCCCTTCAACGTAAGCGGCAGCCTGGCCACGTTGACCATCGGCGCCAGCAGCACCAGCCCCTTGGACCTGGCGGTAACGGCCGTGAGCAACGCCGCGCGACCGGGCTTTGCGCACACGGTGTGGGCACAGGTAACGAACATGGGCGCCGCGCCCAGTGGCACCGTGCAGCTTACCTGCGAACTGCACCCCTGGCTGAGCTACGTAAGCGCAACCCCCGCACCCACCACGGTGAGCGGCACCACGGTGACCTGGGACCTGCCCACCCTGAACGCCTTCGAAGTGGTGAACGTGCAGGTGGTGACGCAGGTAAGCCTGCAAGCGATGCTGGGCCAGGTGGTGAGCGCCACCTTCATCGCCGTGAACAACGGTGCCGAAGCAAACACCGGCAACAACGCATACATGGCCACCCGCACCGTTACCGGCAGCTACGACCCCAACGACAAGACCGCTTTCACCAGCAGTGGCCAGAGCGCCACGGAATACCTGATCACGCAGGATGAATGGATCGACTACGTGATCCGTTTCCAGAACACGGGCACCGACACGGCCTTCACGGTGGTGATCACCGATACGCTGGAGGCCGACCTGGACATGGCCACCTACGCGCAGGGCGCAGCGAGCCATCCGTTCACCGTGAGCTTCAAGCCCGACCGCGTGGTGGAGTGGCGCTTCGCGAACATCCTGCTGCCGGACAGCAATACCAACGAGGCCCTGAGCCACGGCGCCGTGGCCTTCCGCATCAGGCCCGTGCAGCCCGTGCTGCCCGGCACCGTGCTGAGCAACGCAGCGGACATCTTCTTCGACTTCAACCTGCCCATTCGCACCAACACCAGCGAACTGGTGGCAAGCATCCCCACCGGCCTCTCGGAAGCAAGGGAAGCGGGCATCGCGCTCTTCCCGAACCCGGCGCGCGAACTGTTCACGGTGAGCACCACGGGCGCAGCGTTGCACCAGCTGCGGCTGGTGGCGTTGGACGGCCGCGAGGTGCGGCAACACGTGCTAACAGGCCAACGCGCGGACGTGAACGTGCAGGGGCTGGCAGCAGGCACCTACCTGGTGCACATCACGGACACGGAAGGGAAAGTGGTGGTGCAGCGGATGGCGGTGCGGTAGAGCGTGGCGTGCGCCGATGGCGCGAAGGTGCCTGATCGCTTGGGCCGTGCATGCTGCTGCGTGCGACCATGGCCCCACGTTCATATGCGACCCCTTCGCCTCAGGGCTGGGTGGCCTTGTGCTGTGCCTGGTGCCAGCCGAAGGGATCGGCCACCTCGGTGGCGGAGCCGGCGGCGTGGTGGGCCTGCGGAAAGCCCAGCCTTGTGCGCAGCAGCTGCAGCAGGTAGGGCAGGTAGCGTGTGGTGGGCGGGGGCGGGGCGGTGGTGTTGTGCAGGTCCTGGTGGCGCACACTGATCAAAGGCAGAATGCCCATGCCGATGAGGGGGCTGAGCGCCTGCTCGGCACGCCACACCAGTTCGTTCACGGGGTAGTGGCGGCGAAAGAGGCCGTGGCTGTGCTGCTCCACCGAGCAGAGGGCCACGGTGCCCTCGGCGTTCATGGTATCCACATGCACCACCAGGTTATCGGTAACGCAGCGCCGGGCATTGTCGGCAAGCTGCCGGTCGGTGGTTTGTTGCGTGGGTTTGCGGTGGGTGGTGTTGGGCATGGCGCTGGTATTCGTGGACGTGGTGAGGGGCGTTCCCCCTGCCGGATCGGGAGCCCTGCCAGCACTGTGCCAGCAAGGCCCCCGGTCTTCGGTTCGGCGGGCGTTCGGCCCACCGGGGTGGAGCAGGCTTAGATCGTACTGATCAGTTTCTGCACTTCGGCCTCGCTCTTGTGGAGCTTGGTCTGCAAGCGTGCCACCAGCTCGCTTTCCTTACCGGCCACAAAGTGGAGGTCGGTGTCGGTAAGCTGGGTGAACTTACCCTTGAGCTTGGTCTTGGTGGCGCTCCACGTGTTATCGGCAATGGCGAAAGGTGTGGCAGCGGCTGCGGTCTTTACGGTATCCATGGTATTTTGTGTTGTGGCTTTCGAGGGTGTCGGGCCGCTTAACCGGCCGGTACCTGGTGGGCGATCGCGGGGTCCCCGCTCGTGGAGCGGGGTGGGGACGTGCAGGTGTTCCCGGGCCCGGGACAGCTGCATGAACGTGGATCACTTCAAGGGACCGGGGAGCATCGTTTACCCGCGATCGAAAGCCGCCTGACGAATGACGATCTGAGATCGTAGATGAGCAGCGAAGGACTTAGGTCAGTGTTTCGCCTTCGGTTGAGGACCACCTACAGGTCTTCGGAAGTTCGGAAGCGGTGCCGAACCGAGGACAAGCTAGGTCGGCATTCCAGGATCGGTGCGATAGTTCACAACTAAATGTGGTATCAAGCACGAAAGGGGCTGTGCGTGCCGAGCGCGGTGGGTGCATGCAGCAACGCCGCCTTGGTGGGGGCGGCGTTGCTGATGGGTGCAGATGGACTCTACTTACTGCCTGCGAAGCGCAGCCGCACACCGGCAATGATGTAGGCGTAGTTCACCTTGGGGTTGGTGCTGAACTCCTCGCCCTTGAACACGTTGCTCATGGCCCAGTGGTAGCCGGCCTCCACGAACACGGGGCCGTAGCCCAGGCCACCGGCAGTGCCCACATACCATTGTGTGCCGCGCGTGGTCACGCTGATCTGGTCGTTCGCCATATCGGTGGCGAGCTGGATGAGGGCCGTGGGGCCGCCCATGAGGTAGGCATTGAAGGCGTTGCGCTCAACGGGGTCCAGCAGGTTCACACCCACCAGCAGGGGCACACTGAGCATGTTGCTCGTATAGCGGTACTCCTGCGTGGTCAGGTCGCTGGTGTTGCCCAGGGTGTAGTACAGGTTGCGCACCACGAAGTGCAGGCCCGGCTTGAAGAAGGCCCGGCGGCCAATGAGCACATCGGCACCGAACTGGTAGCCGCCGCGGCCCACCCACTCTTCGTCGCCGGCATCCTGCACGTTGGAGGCGCTGTAGCCGCCCGAAAGGTGAAAGGTCTGTGCCGTGCCCGAGAGCGCGCTGCAGAGCAGCACAAGCACGAAGGCCACGGGTGTGGGCCTGATGCGTGGACGGCGTGCGGTACGCGCCGGGGCAGGCCAAGTGCTGTGTGGTGCCAGTGGCAGCAGCAGCCCCCAGCCGGTGGGGCGAACGTGGTGCGTGTAAGCAATGGCAGCAGGTGCTGCGGTAGGGTTGGTGTTCAGTAGGCGCATGGTCATGGAATTGGAACGCGACAGGCGATCATCCGGCGTGTGCCGGCTTGGGCCGCTTGGCTGGCCGGTTCCTGTGGGCGATCACGGGGTCCCCGCTCGTGGAGCGGGGTGTGGACATGCAGGTGTTCCCGGGCCCGGGACAGCTGCATGAACATGGATCACTTCAAGGGACCGGGGAGCATCGTTTACCCGCGATCGAATGCCGCTATGGAATGACGATCGGAGATCGCAGGTGAGCAGCGAAGGACTTTCGTCCGTGTTTCGCCTTTGAAGACCACGAGCGGATCTTCCGAAGCCTGGAAGCGGTGCCAGGCATGGTGTGAAGTTAGGTCGGTATTCCAGGATCGGTGCCGGAAAAGGCAACTATATGTTCCCCCTCGCACGAAAGGGGTGCGCAACCACGTCCTACTTTCACCGTCTATCCGACACCATCTGCCGCACATGCTACGAACACTTACCCTGGGTGCAGCGCTTTGCAGCACCGCGCTTCTTGCACAGACCCGCACGTGGACCTGGGCCTGGGGCGCGGGCAGTGCGGGGTATGAAGAGGCCTATGTGGCCGTGGCACCCAGCGGTAACGTGCATGCGTACGGGAGCTTCTCGGGCACCGTGGACGCGAACGGAGCCGAGCTGACCAGCAGCGGGCAGGCCGATGGCTTTGTGCAGGAGCTGGACCCGGCGGACGGCAGCGTGCTTTGGACGGCCATGGCGCACCACACCGGCAACGTGTATGTGTATGATGTGGCCTACCGCAGCACCGGCGAACTGGTGGTGTGCGGCACCGTGGAGCACAACGGTGGCGCCGTGCAGTTCGGTACGCATACGCTGGCGGGGCAGGAGTTCGGCACGCAGGCCTTTGTGGCCGGTGTTTCGGCCAGTGGGCAATGGAACTGGGTAAGTGGCATTGCGGGCGCAGTGAGCACCTATGGCTATCATGTGGAAGTGGATGCGAACGACAACGTGCTGCTGGGCTGTCGCTATGGCACTGGTCTGGCGGTGTATCGCCTTACCGGGCAGGGCCAACAGAGCTGGCAGGCCGTGGCCACCACCACTGGCAGTTCGGTGGACCTCTATGGCATGGACGTGCTGCCTAACGGCGACCTGGTGATCACGGGGCGCTGCTATGGCACGGGCACCTTCGGCGCGCAGAGCATTACCGTGAGCGGCATTTACTACGATGCATATGTGGCCAGGCTTTCCAGCGCGGGCGTATGGCAATGGGTGGCGCAGGCCGGCGGCAGCCATTGGGACAAAGGCTTCGCGTTGTGCGCCGATGCCGTGGGCGATGTGTACGTGGCGGGCACCTTCCGCAACACCGCCACTTTCGGTACCACCGCACTAACGGCCACCGGCAGCAACAACGACGGTTGGTTGGCCAAACTGGATGGTAATGGCCAATGGGTCTGGGCCACGCAGATGGCCTCCATCGCCTACATGGAAGTGTATGCCATGGCCATGGACCCGGCGGGCGAGCGCCTTGCGCTTACGGGGAGCTACTCGTTCAACACACCGGTGATCGGGGGCTTTGCGCTGCCCGCGCCCGTACTGAACGACCTGTATGTGCTGGAGTACAACACGACCGGCCAGGTGCTGAGCGCACTGGGCGGCGGCGGCGCTGGTGGCGACCGCGGCTATGGCATTGGCTACAACACAGCGGGTGCGCTCTTTGTGGCGGGTGTGCACGGCGCCGACATGCAACTGGGCACGCATGCGCTTACCGGTGTTGGCACGCCCGACCTGTGGGTGGGTCGCCTGGATGCGGACCTCACCACCGCCGAGCCAGCGCGCGCAACCGAAGGGCAGGGGACCATGTACTACGATGTGGCGCAGCATCAGCTGTACTTCGCCGGTTTCGAGGGAGAGCCCTGGCATGTGGAACTGACCGATGCGTTGGGAAAACGCTTGTCCACCGGAAGCACACGCGCCCCCATGGCCGTGCCCGATGCGCTTGCCGCAGGCATGGTGTTGGTAACGCTTACCCGGGGTGAAGAGCGCAGGACGATGCGCGTGGCGGTGGTGCGGTAGTGGACTGATGTGGGGGCGAGCCTGTCTTCGCCCAGATCTCCGCAGATACCCAACATGCCGTGGGGGTCTCTGTTAAAGCTAAGTATTGACTGTCCCTTGCGCTTTGAGCTGCCGGCCACGCACCGCACTACCCAATTACCCCCGCTGCCCCTTGCTCCGGAACCGGAACCCGGTGGCCACGCGCAGTGCCGCATGTTTGGTGGTGCGCGCGTTCATGCGGCGGCGCCAGCGGCGGAAGCTGCAGGGCAGGAGGTGCGCACGCATGAAGGCGATCACGTCCTTCTCCCGTAGCCGATATTGATGGGCGATGGCCTCGAAGGGTGTGCGGTCCTCCCACGCCATTTGAATGATGCGGTCGCGGTCCTCGGCGCTGAAGGTTGGCGCGGCTTGCGTACGCTGTGCTTCGCGCTCTTCCTGTTCTTGCAAGAGGCTGGCCAGGGAGCGCAGCCCGCTATACTCGCAGGTGGCTTGGTCGTCGGTCATGGTGGCTGAAGCGCGCGTGCGTTGCGGCTCCGGGAAAGAACGCTGGGCGAATGGCCTTGTTCGGGTGCGTGGGGGTGCGTGTGGAAGCGAACCGTGAATGGACGTTTATGCACGTGAATGAATGCGGGCTTGGATGGTCTTTCCATTCGCGTTCATCGCCGTTCATTCCCGGTTCAGGTATTTCGCGTCAAGCAGGTTCACGTGCTCATTCGTACATCAAAGAGAAACCGTGAATGGACGTGCATGCACGTGAATGAATGCGGACATGATGGTCTATCCATTCCCGTTCATTGCTGGTCAAGGCATTCCCCGGAAAGAGGTTCACCTGCTTCTTTGTAGATCAAGGAGAAACGAAGCCACCGCAGGGTCTTTCGAAGGAGCCCCTTCTCTGCGATCACTTCGTCGGCCAATGATCCACCACGTCCCCGGGTCGTTCTGCGCGGAGGCAGGGATACGGCAGAACCGGTTGAGGCCTGTGCTGCGCTTGCTGGCATGCCCAGCACGCGCAGCCTTCGCTCCTCTACTGTACCACCAAGCGTTGCGTGGCGTTGCCCACGCGCACCAGGTAAGGGCCGGGCGGCAAGGTGTGTGCCACCGTAGTGGGCCCAGCGAGGAGGGGCTGCTGCAATACCACACGCCCCAGTGCATCGGTCACCAATAGCATTGCGGCCCCATCCACCTGCACGGTGAAGTAGGTGGCCGATGGGTTGGGCGCCAATCGTAGCGGGGCTGCTGCTGCGGCGTTGGCCATGCCAGTGACAAGGGGTAGTTCGCCCACATACACATCGTCCAAGTAGAAGGGCTCTGCGGTAAAGCTGGCAGGATAGGCAGGGCGTACCACGCGCAGCACTAGTTCGGCGCTGGTGGCCATGTTCCACGCGGGGAAGCTGGCCTGCAGCGTTACCCATTGCCCGTCGGCGCTGGGTATGTAGTTGCTGCCATGGTCAGCGCCGTACTCGTTCAGCTGCCAAAGGCCCCATTGCTCGCCCACGAAGATGTTGCTGCATTGGTCGCGGAACAGCAGGTGGAGGCTGCTCCAGCCCGCTGTGCCATACATGCTGGAGGCCACTTTCACCTGCACGGTGGGCACGTTTAGCGCCGTGAGGTCGAAGTTGCCGAGCACAAGGTCGTTGGTGTCGGTAACATCCACGGCACCGGCTGGCAGGTAGAGCGAACGTTCGCTGGCATGGCCCGCATTGGCGAACACCTGCCAGGTGGGGCTGCCGTTGGGCACCACCGCCATGTTCGCCGTGGGCAGTACAAGGTCACCTTCGAACCCTTCGGTGAAGGGGAGCTCCGTTACCATGGCCAGGCCGTTGGAAGTGGTCGTGGGCACTTCCACCTGCACGGTGGCGTTCACCAAGGTACTGGTGCCACCGCCATAGGCGCGCAGTTGCACGGGGTAGCTGCCTGCTGCTGCATAGAGCACCTCGATGTGTTCGTTGGTGCTGGTGGCGATGTTGCCACCTGTGAAGGTCCAGCGCACGCTATCCACCAGGGCATGCTCGGCCATGGCACGGAAGCGCACCGTGGTGCCGGTGCAGCTCACGAAGGCGTACTGGTAAATGCTGGCGGTGATGGCGCAGCTGCTGGGGTCGGTAATGCCGGTGGCGAGGAGATTGGTGGGCAGCACCACGTTGTTGCGCACCAGGCCGGGGTTGTTCAGCACGCTTTGGGCGTAGGCGGCCTGTCCTTGGGTGAACATCAGACGGCAGTTGCTGTAGTCCATGTAGTTCTGCACGTTCTCCACCACGCCGGGGCTGCACTCCGCCTGGTCCACAATGCAATCCAATTGGCTGCCCAGGGTGATGGGCGTATCGGCGATGTAGTCGTCGCCACAGGTACCTGTTGTGTTGCTGAGGCCCCACACGTGCAGCAGTCCCGCCCAGTGCCCCACCTCGTGGGCCAGTGTGTGCGTGCCCGGCGCGGCCTGGCCGATGTTGAGCATGATCACATCGGTGGGGTCATAGGGCGAGGTGATGGGCGCGGGCAGCGTGGCGAAGCTCTGGTTGGCGCCGATATGGACGTTGAGGTAGCCGCGCGTGTTCAGCGTAACGGCGAGGTGCTCTGGCGCTGAGGTAACGGGGTCGTAGAGGTGGTAGCGGATGCCGCTCATGCAGTTGCCCTGCTCATCGCGTGTGGCCAGCCGCAGCTCGAAGCCCATGTCGCCCACCACATCCTGGAAGGCGGGCACCACTTCGCCAATATCGGGGTGTGTGGCGCGCAGGTCGGCATTGCATTCGGCCAGCATTGCTTGTATGTGCTGGGGTCCCAGTGGGGCAAGGCCGCCACCGTAGTGCACGTGCACCACCGTGGGCACCACAAGGAGCGAGCCTCCACCGCGGGCCTGTTCAGGGGCCGTGCGGCCATTAGGCAGTGGGGCGCCTTGCGGTATGCGCAGGTCGCATTGGGCGTGGGTGGCGGTGGGCTGAAGGGCTGTCAGCAACAGGGCACAGGAAAAGGACAGGTGGACACGCATGGCAGGGTGACGGTTCAGTTGCGCATACCGTTGTACGCCGCCAGACAGCATGGGACGAGCAGTGCGGTAGTAAAATGGAGCAGGTCCCGATGGGGGTCTGTTAGATAAAGTGTGTCATCACCATTATTGCTGATGCTGTTGATGTTGTTGGGTTTTCAACGAGGGGGTCTGGGGGAGACTGATAACGTGTTGATCGTTGTTAGCCAGTTGTGGATCGAAGCGCGGGCCGAAGAG
>JAEUSY010000010.1 GCA_016788295.1 Flavobacteriales bacterium | reverse complement strand
ACGCTGAATTGCTCGAAGCCGCGACATGAAGCAGGAGGAGGAAGGATTGCCGCTTTCCACGGTCGCATGGGTGTTCGGCGCGCTGAGCATTCCGCTCGCCTTCGTCGCGCATCTGTGCTCGTTGGCGGTGGTGCTCGGGGCCTACGCCATCGCGTTCGGATGGTGGGGGCAACGACGGGCCGCAAGGCACCTGCTCCGCTATACCGCGCGCAGCGTGAAGCGAGCGCGCACCGGGATGCGATTGGGGATCGCCGGCATGATCTGCGCTCTCGTGATGTGGGCGCTTTGGGCGAGCAATCTTCTGCTGACCTAGGCGCGCAAGGCGCGTGGCGCGTGCACCGCATCCTGCAGGACACGCTCAGCACCGTGGTCTTGGAGGAAATGCTTCAGCAGCGCTGCGGTGGCCTCCGCATCGGCCAGGGCGCGATGGGCGATCGGGAATGGGATGCCCAGGCTCCGGCACAAGCTGCCCAGATTGAAATGCTCCAGGTGCGGCATCAAGCGGCGACCCAAGCGCTCCGTGCATAGCGTGGCCGGACTGAAGGCCAGTCCGGTCCGCGCGAATTCGTGCGCCAGGGCCGTCATGTCGAAGCGAACGTTGTGCGCCACCACGATCCGGTCCTGGGTGAGTGTCGCGATGGTCCGCGCCACCTCGTGAAAAAAGGGCGCATCGACGAGCATGCCGTCCTCGATCCCGGTGAGCTTCCGTGTGAACCAAGGCACGCGTTGGCGCGGATGCACCAGGCTGTCCCAGCGCACGCGCTCCGTGGCGCCATCCAAGGCGATCACCGCTACCTCCATCACGCGCCCCCTCGAGGGGTCGCCCTCGGTGACCTCCACATCGATCACCGCGAACCGTTGCCCTTGCATGGCGCCCTCATACGCCGGGGCGAGGGGCGGGGTTGCCGATTCAAGGATCGCGGAATGGAGGCGCATCGGGGCCGGTAAGGGAGCCCAAAGATGATCTTCCTCGCGGAACGGAGCACATCCTTCGCGAGGGGACCGGATCGGTTCAGCGCGCCGCACGCGCCCGAGGATGGAACTGCATGATGGCGCTTCGCAGGTACTCGCGGTCGAGGTGGGTGTAGATCTCCGTGGTGGTGATGCTGGCGTGGCCGAGCATTTCCTGCACGGCGCGCAGGTCCGCGCCGCCTTCCACGAGGTGCGTGGCGAACGAATGGCGGAAGGTGTGGGGCCCGATGACCTTACGTATGCCGGCCTTCATCGCCAAGGCGCGAACGATGTTGAAGACGGACATGCGCGACAATGGGCCGCCCCGCGCGTTGAGGAAGAGGAGGTCCTCGGCGCCTTTGCGCACGGGCAGATGAACGCGCTCGTGCCGGGCGTACAGGTCGATCCATTGCAGCGCTTCCGACCCGATGGGCACCAGTCGTTCCTTGTCTCCCTTGCCCACCACGCGCACGAAGCCCTCGGTGGCGCTGATGCGCGAACAGCGCAGACCGCAGAGCTCGCTCACGCGCAATCCGCAGCCGTAGAGCGTCTCCACAATGGCCTTGTCCCGATGCGCGCGCGGACGGCTCAGGTCCACGGCATCACTGAGGCGGTTCACCTCGTCAAGGGTCAGGAATACCGGGAGCTTGCGGGCCAAGCGCGGGCTCTGCAGGAGCTTCGAGGGATCGTCCTCGCGCACTTTCTCCAGCCGCAGGTGCCGGTGGAACATGCGGACGGCGCTGAGCAGGCGCGCTTGGCTCGTGGCTGCCGCCCCGTCGCGCGACGCGCCCCGGATGAACTCCTGCAGGTCTTCCAAGGCGAGCTCGCCGGGGGCGATGGATGGCGATCGTTCCGCGGAGAAGCGGCGGAGCTTGGCAAGGTCGGTGAGGTAGGCCGAGAGCGTGCGGTCGCTCAATGAGCGCTGCAGCTTCAGGTACATGCGGAAGCCGCGCAAGGCCTTGTCCCAGTCCATGGATGCGAAGGTGGTCGTCGTTGACCGCGCCTATCGCTTGCATGAACGCACGATGCCAACTCAAGCGTGTTCATCCGAACTTCGCCCGTCCTCCATTCACGGGATCCCCGGGATCATGGCCCAGATCAAGCATCTCCTCATCCTCAATGGCCCCAATCTCAATCTGCTCGCATCGCGTGAGCCTGCGGTGTACGGGGGGCGTTCGTTCGAGGAGTACCTGGCTGAGCTCCGGGAGTCGTTCCCGCAGGCGCGCATCGAGCATCTCCAATCGAACCTGGAAGGGGAGCTGGTCACGGCGATCCAGCAGGCCGATGGAACGACGGATGGAGTGGTGCTGAACGCCGGAGGCTACACCCACACGTCAGTTGTCATTCGAGATGCCATCGCTGCGGTGCGCGTGCCGGTGATCGAGGTGCACATCAGCAACCTGCTCGCACGCGAGCCTTTCCGCCATGAATCGTTGACCGGCGCGGTGTGCATGGGCAGCATCATGGGCTTGGGCCTCGATGGCTACCGCCTGGCGGTCGAGCACCTGCTTCATCGCCGCTGATCGAAGGCGCGCTTGTCGAGCTCGCTGAACTTCTTCCAGCCCAGGATGAAGCGGTCGTACGCGATGCTGCGGTGGTAGAGGCCGGTGAGGTCAGGCGCGCGCTCCTCGGCGAGGAGCGTGCGCCGCTGCCGCATGATGCGGGGCAGGGCCGCGAAGTAGGACCAGTGCGCGCGCACCACTTGACCGGCGTGCGCTGGGTGGCCCTCGAGCAGGAATTTCAGCGCTGCGAAGCCATCGAGCACCAGGCGTCTCAAGAGTCGCAGGAAGAGGGCGCGCGAGCGCAGGTTCTTGGTGAGGACGATCAAGCTGTTGCGGAAGTTCAGATAGGTCTTGAACGGGCTTCCGTATCCGAGCGCCCCTCCGCCCACGTGCAGCACGCGCGCTGCGCTCGTGTAGCCGATGCGCCAGCCGCGGCGCCGCAAGCGCCAGCATAGATCGATCTCCTCCATGTGCGCGAAGAGCGCCTCGTCGAACCCGCCGACCTCGTGGAAGGCTTCCGCGCGGATCATCAGGCAGGCGCCCGTGGCCCAGAAGACCTCCGTGTCGTCGTCGTACTGGCCGGAATCGGGCTCGGTGATCTCGAAGATGCGGCCTCGGCAGAACGGGTAACCGTTCCGGTCGATGCAGCCTCCGGCAGCGCCTGCGTGCTCGAATCGGCCGGGGTCGGCATGCGCGAGCACCTTGGGCTGGCAGGCCGCCATGCGCGGATCGGCGTCGAGACGGGCACCCAGCGCTTCCAGCCAGCCCGCCGTCACCTCCACGTCGCTGTTCAGCAACACGAAGCGATCGGCCTCCACCTGCGCGAGCGCCGCATTGTAGCCCCCTGCGAAGCCCAGGTTCTTCTTCAGGTCCAATCGGCGAACCGTCGGATGCGCACTGTGCACCCATTCCAGCGAACCGTCGCTGCTCCCGTTATCCGCGACGATCAATTCTGCGCCTGGGCTATGAGCCAGCACGCCGGGCAGGAATCGCTCGAGCAAATGCCTGCCGTTGTAATTCAGGATGACGACCGCGGTGCGCGCCATGGGCCGCAAAGGTGGCGCCTGGACCTTCGCCTAGCGCGGCATCTGGAAGAACTCGTTGGCGCGCTCGCCGCTCTGGGTATCCACCTTCATGGGGTCGACATTCGGCGCGGCCACGTTGCGGCTGTGCAGCACCTGGTTCCATCGGGGATTCTGGATCTCTCCGGGGACCTCGCTGTGCAACAGCACGAGGCACTGGCTGATCAGGTCGGGCTGGTAGAAGACGAAGCGCCGGTTCGTGAATCGGCCGGCGCGGTAATAGTGCCAGATGGTGTACGGGTAGGCATCCATCTCATTCATCCGGTCCATCATGGTATTGGGCGGGCCGTACTTCAGGTAAACCATGCCGCGGTCGGTCTGGTAGCCTTTCTGCACGCGGCACCCGAAGAGCTTGTTCACTTTCACCACCTCCGCGGCATAGGCTCTCCACGCCGCCTCAGGGTCCGTGCCCCGGTTGGCCCAGAACGAGTAGAAGAAGCGCCGCATCAGGTCCATGTCGCGGTCCTTCCAACGGTCGTCGATGATCTTCTGCTCCAATTGATCGGCGATGGGTCGCATGCTGGCCAGGTGCTCAGCCAGCGTGTCGCGGTCGGTGATGGCCCCAGCGAAGGTGTTGCTGAGGTCGATCGTACCCATGGATTCGAGGTCGTACTGACGGCGGATGCTGTTGTTGCGCTGGAAGAAGAGCTCTCGGCGGGCGAGCAGGGTGCCCTTCCGATCATGCGCCTCCACCACCGCGAGGTAGTTGCCGCTGCCGAGCTCGGCGATCGGCATCTCCACCGCCAGAGGCACCACGGCTCCGCCTTTCGCACGTTGAATATGCTTGAAGGCGCCCTGGATCCGCTTGTGCTCGAAGTCCTCGATCTGGCAGGAGAGGAGGAAGAGGCTGTCAGTGCCGATGGCGGCATCAGAACCGTATATCTCCGCGTAGAAGCCGAGGGAGGAAATCGCCGCAGGCAGGTAGTCGGTCAGCAAAGGCACCGGCCAGAATCCCGTTGCGCGTGGGCGGTCGGCGCTGGCGGGCTCGATGCGCTCCGCCAGCATCAAGTCGCTGATGCTCACTCCAGGTGCTTGCGCGCCCACGGCCAATGGCACGCGGTACCGGGTCACGGTGGTGTCCTGACTGTTGAGGTCGCGCGCCTCGATCACGAGCTCGTAAGTGCCCGGCGCCAGCTGGAAGCTCTCTTGATGGATCAAGTCCTGCTGCAGCGAATCCAAGCGCTCAGGACCCAGCACCTCGGTCTTGGCGAAGGCCTTGATCGCCCCGGCTTGTTCCACGATGGTGATGGCTTCGACCCGCGCCTGCATGAAGCCGGCGGTGTTGGGCACGGTGGTCATGGTCCCGGCCAGGAAGGCCATGTTCACTTCCACGCGCGGGCCCTGACCCGGCATGTGGTAGATCTTGGATTCCACCACGATGCCCACAGCGGACAAGCTTGGTTGGGCAAGGAGCAACGCGGCGATCAAGGTGATGGTGGTGCGCATGGCAAGGCCAAAGCTAGTTCCATCAGGCAGCCATGGCTGACCGATGGTCCGGTGGGAAGCGCCGCTGCCCGCCGAAGCGATCCTATTTTCGCGCGCGCTCAGAACCGGAGAGGT
Source organism: Flavobacteriales bacterium (assembly GCA_016788295.1). Taxonomy (GTDB): domain Bacteria; phylum Bacteroidota; class Bacteroidia; order Flavobacteriales_F; family PHOS-HE28; genus PHOS-HE28. The sequence continues at coordinate 37,170 of JAEUSY010000010.1, read as the reverse complement.
GGCAGAGCGGTCGAATGCGGCGGTCTTGAAAACCGCTTTACCCTCACGGGTAACGGGGGTTCGAATCCCTCCCTCTCCGCCAAAGGACCCCGCGAACGCGGGGTTCGACGTTCCAACGAGCGGGACGATCTCGATCGTCTACGCGAGATGGAACGGCGAACCAGCTCGCGGAGCGAGCGGTCCTTTGAAGCCCTCCCTTATGGGAAAGGCCGACCGAAGGGAGGCCAATCCCGACCACAGATCTTTTGCGCGAGATGGAACGGCGAACCAGCTCGCGGAGCGAGCGGTCCTTTGAAGCCCTCCCCATCGGGAAAGCGCGTCATCGCGCGATCCCTCCCTCTCCGCCAAAGGACCCCGCGAACGCGGGGTTCGACGTTCTTGGGAGCGGGCCGATCGAGATCGGCTGCGTGTACTAGTAAGGCCGAACTAGAACGACGGACAAGCCAGGTCTTCGAGGGTGCTCGTTCCGGCCACAGGTGTTCCAACATCCGTTTCGCGCCTCACGGTTTCCTTTGCGGCCCACGACCCATCGTATGAACCTCTTCCGCAACTTCAAGTCCGTCACCAAGACCTGCTACGGCCGTGGCAGCTTCGGCAAGCTCGGCGAGATCCTGGAGCCGCACCGCGACCAGCACCAGCGCTTCTTCGTCTTCCTCGTCGACCATTATTTCCAGGGCAGGGCCGATTTCATCGCGCGCATCCCCAAGCAGGCGGAAGATGAGTTGATCTTCTGCAGCACGGCGAAGGAGCCCAGCACAGAGCAGATCGACGGCCTGCGGGACGACATCCTCGCGCGGCGCGGCCTGCCCGCCGGCGTGATCGGCATCGGCGGCGGCAACGTGATGGACGTGGCGAAGGCGCTCTCGCTCATGTTCACCAACGAGGGCAGCAGCGTGCAGTACCAGGGCCTCAACCTGATCAAGAAGCCCGGCATCTATCACTGCGGCGTGCCCACCATCAGCGGCACTGGCGCGGAGGTGAGCATGACCGCCGTGCTCACCGGCCCGGTGAAGAAGCTCGGCCTCAAGTGCGACTGGACCGTCTTCGACCAGATCGTGCTCGACCCGGACCTGATCGCCACCGTGCCCACCGACCAGTGGTTCTACACCGGCATGGACACGTACATCCACAGCGTGGAGGCCATCACCGGCACCAAGAAGAACACCTTCGCGGAGGCGTACAGCGAGAAGAGCCTGGAGATGTGCCGCGAGGTCTTCCTGCGCATGGACCGCAGCAACCCGAAGAGCGATGAATCCCTGATGGTGGCCAGCTACATGGGCGGCCTCAGCCTCACCTACAGCGAGGTGGGCGTGTGCCATGCGCTGAGCTACGGCTTAGGCAAGGTGCTGGAGATCCACCACTGCATCGCCAATTGCATCGCGTTCGACAAGTTGGACGATGTCTATGGCGACTACGTGCAGGAGTTCAAGGGCATGGTGAAGCACAATAAGGTCAACATCCCACAAGGCCTCGCCAAGGATTGGAGCGAGGACACCATCAGCGCCATGGCCGAAGTGGCCTACAACCTGCCGCACATGTGGGACCACGCCTTCGGGCCTGACTGGCAACAGGTGCTGGACCGCGAGCGGATCAAGGGGTGGTATAGGAGGATGTGATGAAGCGTACGCGCCATACATTCCTACTACTTCTGGTAGCGCTGTTGTTCGCCTGCGGGTCAGACCTTCGTTTTAACCGCGAAGGATGGAAGGAACGCGGAGACCTCGGGCAACACGTGAACAGGGAAAGGATGTTGGATGACCTGCTGGATAACCATCGATTGGATGGTGCATCGCAAGCGGAGATCTTGGAATTGCTTGGAGCACCAAGCGGGTACGATCGGGATGAAATGTGGTACTTGGTGGCGGTGAAGGTCATGAATGGAGATACCAACGAGGTCAGTAACCTCGTACTTTTCATGGATGCCGATTCGGCCATCTTGAGCCACGAAGTTCGGAAGTGGCATAGGCGATGAGTTCGATCACCTCACGAACTCTCTATCGACCAAGATCAGCTTCCACCGGCCCGTTCGTCCGCGATCGGTGCGAGCTGAGCCCATCGCTAACGAGGTAGGACACTTCTGGCTCGACGCGTACAACGTACCTGGCTCATCTTCACCTACCGCCAAACCATCTCCACTGGCGGCGATTGCAGTCGCTTGAACACCCAAAAGCCGAAGGCCAGGCAAATGGCCCCACCGACCAGCAGTGTGCCGGTGGTACCCAACACTTCGGCAACAGCGATCAGGATCAACTTCAGCCAGGCACGGCGACCGGTAGGGGATACATCGGCACCTGCGGCCATTTCCTGGGCAAGGAAGAAGGTCATGGCCGTTAGCGCCAGGCTAACCAGCAACCCGATGCCCGGTGTCTTGATGGCCTGGAGCTTGTCCGATGCGCGTTCGTGCATGGTCATGTTGCGCGCACCGGCTATCGCTTCGGCCACCAGTTGCGCGTCCTTCGCATCATCGAACTCCACCGTGAAGTGCTGCTCTTTTCCCTTATCGCCGATCCAGCTGAGCTTCAGGTCGTCATCAGCAGGGATCAGGCTCAATTGCGTGATACCGGTCACGGGGATCTTTTTCAGGCTCTCCAGCAGGCCTTTCTTTTCGGCCGACTCAAGGAAACTAAGTGCTGAGTCATGGCCTTTGGAGCTGACGAGCACATGGCCGTTCGCGATCAAAAGGCGTTTCCACTTTTCACTGCTGAGGCGGTAGACGATGTTCTCCATGGTCGAATTTCAGGACGGGAAAATAACGCAGCGCTCGTTCCGCAACAAGGCAGCCACACTATCAACCGCTGGTCAATGGCAGCAACGAACTTGCTCCCGAGCGTTTGTCTCAGCGTTTCGCCGGATCAAAGGCTCCCACGCGGGCCGCGATCCGTTTGGCCGCTTTCTCAAGAAGTTGCGCCCGTGGTGCGCCCTTGCCGATCTCCTGTTTGTTCACCCGGATGATCTCCGACGCATGGATGCGGCCGGTCTCGGTGTCAATGAGTTGCATCTGCACTTCGCACTGCTTGAACAGCACATCGTCGAATCGGAGCAATTTGGCCGTTAGCACATAACGTGCGCCAAGCAGTCGACCGGCCTCGGCGCTGTGGCGGTCGTCATAGGCACCGCTCATCTGGCGCCGTTGCTCGGCCAGTAGTTCATCGGTATTGTCGCGGTCCACCAGCACCAGGAAGGGGTCGTGCAGGTCAAGGATGGCCGATTTAATGCTGGCGGCCAATTGCGCTTCCACCGCGCCGTTCACGAACACCAGCCCGATGTCGTTCGCATAGATGGCGCCATTGTAAATGGGCACATAGCCAAGCGTGTATGCGGCTTTCTCGCGCACCATCGATTGTTGTGCCCAAGCATCCTTGTACGACGCATCGCGGTCGGTGACCCATTTGTACCGCTGGTAGGCATCGCGCCAAAGGCCCAGTTCCACGGCCCTCTGTCCTTCGCGATAGCGCGGCTCCAGCTGAGCCATCTTCAAGAGGTAGGCCGTTTCCTTGCGGTCAGGCATCAGTTTCAGGCTCTTCTCCGCGAGATCCTCTGCTTCTGCATAACGATCCGCGCGAAAAGCGGCATCGGCGGCATTGTAGAGCTTTTCCGCTTCCAACTGCTGTGCTTCGCGCCGACGCATCTCCAGCATCGCGTCCACTTGCAGGTCCAGTCCCTTGCGGTCCATCCGGGACTTGTAGTTCAGTGCTTCAGCACGGGCTTGTTCGCCACGTGCCAGGTCGTTCGCCATGTACAAGGCCGATGCTTCCTGTTGCATGCGGTCGAACATGGCCTGCGCTGTGCGTTTCATGCCTACATGGGCCTCCACGTTCCGGGGCTTTCGGTCATGCAGATCGGAGTACCCATTGAAGGCCTCCTGCATCATGCCGGCTCGTTCGTAGGTGGAAGCGCGCTCCAATTGCTTGCGGCCACTGGCACAGGCCGTGATCAGCAACAGGATGAGCAGGGCGGGTAGGAAGCGCATTGGAAGGTCGAAATTACCCAGCAAGTACCGTTCCGTGATCAACGTGTGGTGGCCTGTGGAATGAAAAAGCCCTGCCCGCATGGTGGCGAGCAGGGCTTTTGATCGGAGTGCGGACCGGTCTTACTTGCGCAGTGCGTCGCGTATTTCCATCAAGAGCTTCTCCTCGTTGGTGGGGCCGGGAGGGGGAGCAGGTGCGGCTTCCTCTTTCTTCTTCGATGCGTTGATCGCTTTGATCACCATGAAAACAGCGAAGGCAACAATAATGAAGTCGATGGTGAAGGTGACGAAAGTCCCGAACTTGATGGCCACCTCAGGTGAGGTGACCGCTCCTGCAGCATCCTTCACTTCGTCTTTCAAGGTCAGTTTCCAGCTATCGAAGTTGACACCGCCGGTAAGCATGCTCACCAAGGGCATCACCATGCCTTCGGTAAATGCGTTCACCACTTTTCCGAAAGCGCCAGCCATCACCACACCGACCGCCATGTCGATGAGATTGCCGCGCATTGCGAAGTCCTTGAACTCTTTCATCATACCCATGGCCGTGTGGTTTTGTTGTTGTTGAGCCAAAGAAAACAAAACAGCACCATTCCGCAAGCCTATTGCGCATCCAGTATGTTCCAGGAGCGCACCTTCACATTTCGTGGTGCTGTGGTGCCGGGTATCCTCACGAGCAATTGTGGTCCGTTCTTATCGGTGATGTTACCCCTAAAGCGGACGATCGTGTAGCGTAAGGGCTTGTCAGGGTCGCGTGGCTGGAGCATGACCTCGCCCAAGGATGGCAGGGTATCGGTACCCGTAACAAGACCGATCACCTCGATGGGTAGCGCATGCACGTTGGCCAAGGCGAGGTCGATGCCATCGGGACGTACGCTCTTGGCATAGGCCAGTGCGAGGTCCGCTGGCGACAGCATCCTACGGACCAGGGCCTGATTGTAAGTCAGCAGCATGCGGTCCAGCTGTGCCCCGGGGTACTCAGCGACCACAATGCGCTCCTGTACCTCGATCTTCGGTATCAAAGAAGCCAACTGCTGCTGCCAGGCTCCGTCGTTGCTCATATTGTCGAGGCAGGCGATGTAGGCACTGAACATCACCGGATCGGCCAGTATCCGGGATACGAGGGTGGGGGACCCGGAAGATGGCGATCGGTCACGAAGAACGATCAGGTCGCTGATAGGTAGAAAGGCTTCGCCTCGGTGGGGGAAAAGATGCATGCTTCCCGTAAGGCTATCCACCATGAAGCGCAGATTGGGCCACCGCATGGCATCCTGGGCGCCCAGCAGATCGGCCAACGCGAGCATATGTGCTGTACTATGCACATCGAAGACCTCGGATGCGCGGAGTTCGCCCGATCGGAACAATTCCAAAGCGTCCACGGCCTTGGCCGCGCGCTTGCTGAACGGGCTTGCTGTGCGCAGCAGTTCGGGACGACCGAGCTTAACGGGGGCGGCCATCCAATCGGATTGGGGCAGGGGAGGAAATGATCGCTCCGCAGCGGCCATATCCTTCGTGGCGTTGATCGCCAGTTCATCGTCGAACCGTAGCACGGGCCCGTTGCCCATACCCCAGGAATTGATGCGGGTGGTCTCCAGGTCGCCACGAAGGAGGTAGAGCTGAGGGTGGCCTTTGCCCAATTCCAATTCCACCAGGGCGGCGCCGGAGGTGGGGTGTCCCATTTCGCGGAGCAGAAAGTCCAAGCTCCACGCTCTTAGACCACTTCCGTCAACAACCGGAACGGCCTCGAACGTCCGCATACCGAACAGCGTATCTCCGGGCAGTAAACGAACATGGTATGACCATTCACCAGTGCTGCCCACAGCACCTTCCAGAAGCCCGATCACACCGGGGATACGTCGCCCGCCGTGGGTCAGTTCAATTGCGAACCGGGTGGTCAGTTCAACGCTTGTCCAGCCTCCTTCATCGGCACGGCGCTTCAACTGTTCCAAGCTGTCAAGCTCAGTGGCGTCGAATGCCACGGTGATCAGCGGTACTTCGGGAGGTCGGCCGCGGAAAGCGTTCAGTACCGGGCGTGAAATACGTTTGAGCCCGGGGTCCAATACATCACGCACAAAGCCCGATCGCTCAAGCACAACGCCAAGGGAGAATACAAGGAAGATCAGCACCAGTGCAATGAGCGCCTGGCTCGCGCGCAGCAGACGGGGAAGCGAGCGCTCCAGGAATGCGCGCAGGCGGTTCACAGCCGGGAAGGTTTCGAGGATCGTAGGTGGATCGCGGAATGCTGTGGTCCTTTGGCCGTTCGTCCGCTCAGAGAAACGCGCCAGCCCTGATCGGATGATTGGAAATACGTGATCCGTTCTGGGAAGTCGTGTGAAGGGTCCTCAAAGCACATCGAATCCTTGTCCACATGGGTCAGCTTGAACGAAATGGTACGGCCATCGTTCTGTGATGGGATACGAGCAGTGTAGATCCAACGCTCTGCGGAACGGTGCAGTCCAAGGTGTTCAATGAACACCGTGTCATTTCCTGAGAGCACGAAGCCGGTGCCGATCAGAGAATCACTCCCGGCCGATGCCCATTCCTCATGGAACACGTGCAGGGTGTCCTCTTCTGGTGCGGTCCACTTGCCGACCAGGTTCTCCAAGTGCCCGTGGACCAGTTGGTCCCGCTCAGTCGTGTCTGTAGAGGCACGTTCAACAGCCTGCCCGCAGCCAACGGCCAGAATCAATGACGGAGCAACAAGCCACCACTTCATGGCCTGAAATTACAATGCGCACAATTCGGCAATGGCCATGCGTACTGCATCGGGGACCCTCACCTTGGTGGCGGCATTGTAGTCGAACATCACTTGTACACTGGTGCCATCGGCTACCAGAGCGCCTGTTCCGTCGGTAATACGGTAGGCCATGGTGAAGCTGGTATTGCCAACTTGGGTGCAGGTGGTGGCCACAGCTAGCGTTGCAGGCCAATGGACCGGCCGAAGGAAGTTGCAAGTGGTGCTGGCGAGTATAACGCCAATGCCCTGTTCTGCATGGGAGCGAAGGATGCCCACCCGGTCCAGGAAATGCATGCGCACGCTCTCAAAGTAGCGCAGGTAGGCCACGTTGTTCAGGTGTCCGAAGGCATCCTGTTCGCCCCATGCGATGGGGATCTCCAGTCGTACCGGAAAATGTGCCGGTCGTTCGATCAACGCAGTTCCTTCAGCAGTTCGCGATGCTGGCCTTTCAGGCGCTCTACATCGCGGGCCAACCGTTCGATCTTCTTCTCCATGTCCTTCCGCATGGCCTCGCCACTGGAGCTCTTGAAGTTGAACATGCCCATGTTTCGTTCCATTTGGCGCATTTCGTTCTCCAACTCTTCGATCTTGCGCTTAATGAAACGGCTCTCGCGTTCAATACGGTCCTTGCCATCTGGACTGCTCTTCAGGCTGTCCATGTGGTCCTGGAACTGCATTCGTCGCCTTTCCTCGCCTTCCATTTTCAGGAGGCCGTACTGCTTGTCCAAGGCTGCGCGGTAGCGTTCGCTCATGGCATCGTACAGTTTGGGCGAAACGCGGCCTGAGTTCATCCACCGCTGCGAGAAGGTCTTCAGCGCCTCGATGTCCTTGTTGCGGTCGCCGCTGAGCTGGTAACCTTCGATCTCGGCCAACAGGGCCTCCTTCTCCTGGGCATGTACGGCTTGCTCGGCATCCATCTTCTCGAAGGTGGCCTTCCTGTTCTGGAAGAAGGTGTCGCACGCTTCGCGGAAGCGGGTCCACAGGCGGTTCTCATCCCGCGGGCCTGCACTGCCGGCCTCTTTCCAGCGCTGTTGAAGCACCTTCAGCTTGTCGGCGGTCTGGCGCCATTCGGTGCTGTCCTTCAGTTTCAGGGCTTCTTCCAGCAGGGCCTGCTTCTTCTCGCGGGCCTCCTTGAACTGGTCCTTCAGCTTGTCGAAGTAGGCCTTCTTGCTGTCGAAGAAGGCGTTGCACGCATTGCGGAACTCCTTCCACACACGCTCGTTGTCCTTCTTGGTGGCAAAGCCGATGCTCTTCCACGCGTTCTGAAGCTCCAACACCTGATCGGTGAGGATCTTCCATTCCTTGGCCGAGGGATTGCCCAGATCGGCGGTGAGGGTGGTCACTTTTTCCACCAAGGCCTGCTTGGCCTGCAGGTTCACCTCATGCTCGGCACGGCGCGCCTTGTAGTGCTCGTGGATCTTGTCGTACACCACGCGGGTGGCGTTCCAGAACCCATCGCGAATGGCCTCCCATTCCTCTTTCAGCACCGGGCCCACTTGGTTCCACTTCTCCTGGTACTCGCGCACCTGCTGTTCCAGTTCACGGATGTTGTCCTTCTTGCCCAGGCTCTGCAGGTCGCTGATCAAGGCCTGTTTGAGGGCCGTGTTCTTGCGCAGGTCGTGGTCGCGAAGCTCTTTGTAGATGCGGATGTGGTAGAAGAACTCATCGAGCAGGTGCGAATAATCGCTCTGCAGATCGCGGTAGGCCTGCTGCGGCACGTTGCCGATGGCCTTCCACTTTTCCTGAAGGTCCTTGAAGCGCTGGAAGGCCGTGCCGATGTTCTCCTCGCTGGTGACCAGGGCACGCAGTTCTTCCATCACCGCTTTCTTGGCGGCCAGGTTATCTGCCTCCTCCTTTGCCTTCTTGCGGCGGATGTCGTTCACCCGCTGGTTGAAGGCATCCAGTAATTGCTTGAAACGCTTGTCCTCTTCATCGAGGAGCGGTGCGGATTCAATGGCGATAGGGGCCTGCTCGGCGGCCACTGTGGCTTCGGGCTCACCGCCTTCGGCCACAGGTTCCATGGCGACCACAGGTTGTTCCTGTTGCGCTGCGGCCACCAAGGCCTCATACGCTTCCTTCACACCTTCGACCGCTTCCGAGGCCTGTTCGATGTCCTCCTGTGCGGTAAGTTCCTCGAGCCGAATGATCAGCTCTGCTTTCGTTGCCATGCGCGATAGTCCTCGCACTGCCATGGTGCAGTGCACTTGCCAAAGATAGGGGGATGCCCGTTAGCGCTTGTAAAGCGAATGTTACACGGCCAGACCGAGCATGCAGACGTCGTCCATTTGCTCGCGGCCGCCTTTCCATTCCAGAAAGGCCTGCTCCAGCACCCGGGCTTGCTGGTCCATGGCCAAATGGCCGTGCGTGCCGATCAGTTCCTGCAGGCGGCTGGCCATGAAACGGCGCCCATCAGCACCGCCGAACTGGTCCACATATCCATCGCTGAACAGGTATATGCGGTCGCCGGGGGAGTAGGCGATGCGGTGCACTGTGTACTTGCGTTCCAGTTCGTGGTGTGCCCCGCCCACGGGCTTGCGGTCGCCATTGATAACGCTTAGCTGGCCTTGGTGCAGCCAGTAGAGCGGCCGCATGGCCCCTGCAAAAAGTATCTCGCGTGCTTCGCGGTCCACGCGGCACAGCGCAATGTCCAGCCCGTCGCCACCTCCGCATTGTTGGCCTTGCTGATGAAGGCTTGTGACCAACCGGGTGTTGAGCAGGCCCAGCATTTGGGCGGGATCCAGGTCGGGCGAAGTGGTCGCGATCTCGTTCAGCAACGAACAGGCCATGGCCCCGATCATGGCACCCGGGAGCCCGTGGCCTGTGCAATCCGCAGCCGCCACCAGGTTGATCTGCGGGTAAAGGCGTTGCGCCCAATGGAAATCGCCGCTCAGCGTGTCCTTCGGTCGATCGATCACGAAGCTGGCGTCGAACATCTCGTTATATACTTCGGGCCGGGGGACCAATGCGCGCTGGATCTTGCTGGCGTATGCAATGCTGTCCGTCACATCGGTGTGCCTCAGCTGGAGCTCCGAGTGGGCCTGTGCGTCGCGATCCACCCAGCGCCCCACCGAGCGTTTGAGGAAGAACCCGGCGACCAGGAAGAGCGCCAGCACGATGCTGATGTTGCGCCACAAGGCTGCGTTCGCCTTGGCATGGGCCTCCGAGGCAGGGAGTGTGGCCAGCACCATGCCCATGACCCGTCCTTCATCGTTCACAATGGGGTCCATGGCGAGCAACCGGGCATTGCGCTCGGTGTTGCGGGCCGGCCGGCCATAGTGCGAGCGGATGTAGGTCGCATCGTTCTCGATCACATGGCGGAAACTGGGGCTTTGCTCCCCGGTGACCACCACTTGAAGTTCCTGTTTGAGGCTGTCGTACACAACAATACGAACAGGCAGCGCGGCCTCGGTGCGTTCCTGTGTGCGGCGCAGAAGTTCGTGCAGCACATAGTAGCGGGCGTCCTGGGTGTTCTTGAAGATCATGCCCCGGCCATCGTAATGGCGGAGCAGTTGTTCCAAATGGTTGGCATTCACCTGTGCCGCCAACGTGGACGTGGTGAGGCTGAGGCGTTCCAAGGCCTCCCGCCGTTGATCGCGCCGCTCGTTGATGTGCACGGCCACGATGATGCCGGTGCACAACAGCAACAGCGTGCCATACACGGCCAACAGGACGTTGCGGGTGATGCGATGATCGGTGGCCTTCAAAACGAGGAACGTCCGCGCGCTGGTCGCGGCGGACGTTCCTACGGTGAAGATGTGTTCAAGGTTCGCGGAAGTCCCGCGACCCGGTCAGGCCAGGAACGGATACTTGTGGTCCGTTGGCGGCACGAAATTCTCCTTGATGGTGCGTGCGTTCACCCAGCGCAGCAGGTTCAGGTAGCTGCCGGCCTTGTCGTTGGTGCCGCTGCCACGGGCGCCGCCGAAGGGCTGCTGGCCTACCACGGCCCCGGTGGGCTTGTCGTTGATGTAGAAGTTGCCCGCCGCGTTGCGCAGTGCATCGGTGGCTTCCACAATGGCCTTGCGGTTCTGGCTGAACACGGCGCCGGTGAGGGCATACGGGCTGGTGCTGTCCACCAGCTTCAGCGTCTTGGCCCACTCGTTCTCGGGGTACACGTATATGGTGAGCACGGGACCAAAGATCTCCTCGCACATGGTGGTGCTCTTGGGGTCCTTGGTCACCGCCACGGTAGGCGCAATGAAGTAGCCTTCTTTCTTGTCGTAGGTGCCACCGGCGATCACCTGCACGTTCTTCTTGTCCTTCTTCAGCCCATCGATGTATGCCGCGATCTTGTCGAAGGCCTTCTCATCGATCACGGCGTTCACGAAGTTGCGCATGTCGCGTGGGTCACCCATGCGGAAGCTGTTCACATCGGCCAGGAGCTCTTTCTTCACCGTGGGCCACAGGTTGGCGGGGATGTAGGCCCGGCTGGCGGCGCTGCATTTCTGGCCTTGGAACTCGAACGCACCTCGGCTCAAGGCGGTGGCCACCTGCACTGGATCGGCGCTGGGGTGCGCGATCACGAAGTCCTTGCCACCGGTCTCGCCCACAATGCGCGGATAGCTCTTGTACTTATGGATGTTGGCGCCAATGGTGCCCCAGATGGTCTGGAACACGCTGGTGCTGCCCGTGAAGTGGATGCCCGCGAAATCGGGGTGTGCGAAGATCACCTCACCGGCATCACGGCCGCTCACATGGATCAGGTTGATCACACCATCGGGCAGTCCCGCAGCACGGAAGATATCCATGATCACCTGGGCGCTGTAGATCTGGCTGTCGGCGCATTTCCACACGGCCACATTGCCCATAAGAGCAGGGGCGCTGGGCAGGTTGCCGGCAATGCTGGTGAAGTTGAAGGGTGTTAGGGCGAACACGAAACCTTCAAGCGGACGGTATTCCACACGGTTCCAGGTCTGCGCGGGGCTGTATGGCTGGTCGCGGTAGATCTGTTGCATGAAGTGCACATTGAACCGCAGGAAGTCCGCGAACTCGCAGGCCGCATCGATCTCAGCTTGGAATGCGTTCTTGCTCTGTGCCAACATGCTGGCGGCATTGATGCTTGCACGGTAAGGACCAGCGATCAGGTCGGCGGCCTTCAGGAAAATGGCGGCGCGGTCCTCCCAGCGCATGCCCTCCCAATCCTTCTTCGCCTTGAGTGCGGCGCTGATGGCGGCCTTCACATGGGCCTGGGTACCGTGGTGGCTGTAGCCGATAATGCGCTTCAACTCGTGTGGCGGGCGCACCGGGCGACGATCGTTGGTGGTCACTGCTTTACCTCCGATCCACATGGGCAGTTCGCGCTTCTGCTTGGCCATGCGGTCGTACTCGGCGAGCAGGAGCTCTCGTTCCTTGGTACCGGGCGCATGGCTCAGTACGGGTTCGTTGACGGGGGCGGGACTGTGGAAGATGGCGTCGGTCATCGCGTTCGGCGTTGGTGGCCGCGAAGATATCCCGGCCAGGGATGCGCGTTGGTGACCTTCGTCGCGAATAGCTCGCTATTGGTGCCAAGGGTGTAGACCGGCCCTTATGCCTTGGTCTTGTTCACCGGTTGCTCAGTCCTTCCTGTCGCGCAGGTTGTCAAAGCGATAGATGGGGTCCAGCTCGGTACCTGCTTCCATTTCGCAGACGGTATGGATCAGGCCATCGTTCAAGCGGTAAACCCATCCATGCAAATGAGGACCGCCGCGATCGGTCCATGCTTGTTGAATAATGCTCGTTTTTGCAAGGTCGAACACCTGTTCCTGCACGTTCAGCTCCACCATGCGGTCGAAGCGCTCCTGCTCGGTGGATAAAGCATCCACTTCCTTCTGGTGGATGCGATACACGTCCTTGATGTTCCTGAGCCACTTGTTGATGATGCCAAGCGATTGATGGCTCATGGCCGCCTGCACGCCGCCGCAACCGTAGTGCCCGCAAACGATCACGTGTTTCACTTTCAGATACTCAACGGCATACTGCAGCACGCTCAGCAGGTTTAGGTCGGTGTGCACCACCATGTTGGCGATGTTGCGGTGTACGAAGATCTCGCCAGGGTTCGTGCCGGTGATCTCGTTCGCGGGCACGCGGCTGTCGCTGCACCCGATCCAGAGGAATTCCGGGCGTTGCACTTTCTCCAATCGATGGAAGAACTCCGGGTCGCGTTGTACGGTGTCTTCGGCCCAGGCCTTGTTGTTGATCAGTAGTCGCTTGTACGATTCCATGAGTTCGGTGTATGGTCCGGTTCAGTTCATTGTGCGGTCGGGCCTGCATTGTGCTTCGGGTCAAGGTGGTGCAGTGTGGCACCATGCCAGTCCCTGTTAAAGCCGATCAGTTCGGTTCGTATGCCTCGCTCGTGTGCCACGGCCAGGTGGTCATCTATGATCTCCAATACGTCAGGGTCAAGGTCCATGCATCGCGTCGCATCGATCACAAGGCGGGCGTTGTCCGGGAGTTCGTTCAATGTGCGTTTGATGCCCGCCTTGTTCAAAAAGGTCACGTCCTCACTAAGTTCCATGTAGATCGGCATGCCCGGCTTGTAGCGCCTTGGGTCGAAATGGAAGGGGACTTTGTAGTTCTTCCAGAGGATATGGAGCAGAGCGATGCACAGGCCCAGAGCCACGCCGCTCAGCAGGTCGTTGGTCACGGCCATGAAGCCTACTGTAACAATAAAGGGAATGAACTGCATGGGCCCCGAACGCCACATGCGAACGAACAGGGAAGGTTTGGCCAGCTTGTATCCGACCAACAACAATACAGCGGCAAGGCTTGCGAACGGAATGGTGCTGAGCAGGCCCCCGATGGTGATCACAGCCACCAGGATGAGAACTCCATGCAGGATCGTGGAGAGCTTGGTGCGTCCGCCCGATTGGATGTTCGCCGAACTGCGCACCACCACTTGGGTAAGGGGAAGCCCTCCGAGCAAACCGCTCACCATGTTGCCTACGCCTTGTGCACGCAGTTCGCGATTCGCGGGTGTCAATCGCTTCCAAGGGTCCAATTTATCCGTCGCCTCCACACACAAAAGCGTTTCGATACTGGCAACAATCGCCATGGTAAAGGCCAAGGTCCAGAAAGCAGGAGAGGTGAGACCGCTGAAGTCAGGCAATTGCAACAGGCTGCCATTGTTCAGGTCGGGTAGGTCCACAAAGTGTGCTGTTCCGATGGCCAAGGTGGCCGAACCACTGAAAAGCCTTGCCAGCACCATGCCTGCTACCACGGCGAGCAAGGGTCCGGGAAGGTACTTCAGCCAGGCATTGCGTTGAATGGCCGGACGATCCCACAGCAGCATCAGGCCAATGCAGGCCAGGGTCACGAGCACAGCGCCCCAACTGGGATCCTGAACGGCGTTGAGTATCTCGGTAAAAGTGTTCTCCTTGTCCACTTGGTCGAAGCTCTCGTCGCCCATGGGGTCGCGGTCATAACCGAGCGCGTGGGGCAGTTGCTTCAGCATGATGATGATGCCAATACCGGCCAGCATGCCCTTGATCACTGAGCTTGGGAAGTAATAGGCGATGATCCCCGCGCGAACGAATCCGAGCACGATTTGTAAGATTCCGGCCACCACCACGGCAGCACAAAAGACCTGAAAGCTGCCCAGGTCGCTGATACCCGCGAGCACCACCCCGGTAAGCCCAGCGGCAGGTCCTGAAACGCCGAGCGGCGAACCGCTCAATGCACCCACAACAATGCCGCCGACCACACCTGCAATGATGCCCGCAAAGGGTGGGGCACCTGAGGCCACGGCAATACCCAAACAAAGGGGCAGGGCTACAAGGAACACCACCACCGATGCCGGTAGGTCCTGTTTCCAATACGTCAATAAACGGTATGGGGTCATGCTGGGTTGGAGGAATGGATGTACGGATATGCCATGCCAAGCTGGATGGTGCAGCGAATACGTTAAACATGAACAAGGCGGGCAATTGACCTCAACAAGCCCCGGACCAGGGGGGGTGATGTGGCACCTCGCGAACAGGCGGGGCACGCTTTTCGTCTTTGGTGCCGGGCCGAAGTGTTCTCAACGCCATATCAGCGGTCAAAGCATAGGTGATTCCCCACGGACCAATGCTCTTCTGGTGTACTTCTGACAACTCGTTGGCCGGTGCAGAAAGCGCTCCATGCTCTTCGAAGGTCGCAACACTATACGAGGTGTTCATCAACCGGGGTATCACCCACAGCATTGCTACCAGCATTAACGCTGATAGCCTCAGCGCAAAAGGACGCCGAAAGCGCTGTTCAGGGGTCGTGAACATGAGCGAGGTAAAGGTAGAATAGCCCTTGAATGATGGCCTTGTGGGATCCGGGGGTCAATTGGCCGCCAATGGATAGATCAAATGAACTGTTGGGATGGTCACCCTGAACCGTTCTTTCGAATTGGCGCGCTGCATCAAATAAGTCCCATCCATTCGGCCAAGACCACTACGCAGATCACAAGCACTGCTATAACTGAACTCCTCCCCGGGGGCGAGAACAGGCAATTCGCCCACCACCCCGGGACCTTCCACCTCGCGTACCGGGGCTAAGCTGTCCTTAATGATCCAGTGCCTACGCAAGAGCTGTACGGTCTCGCTGCTGTGGTTGGCGATACGGATGCGGTAGCTGAAGAGGAAACGCCCCGCCTTGGGGTCGCTATGTGCACCCTCGAACCGGCTTTCCGCCGATATCAAGATCCCATTGGTGGTAGCTGTTCCCATGGTTCCGGATGCGCAAGATAGTTCCGTGGACAGGTGGCGTAGTAGCATTGGTTAACGAACAGTCTGTTAACAACTTGTGGTGCTCACAACTTTGAGGCCCAAGCGGTGGGGGCTACCCTTGCAACATGATGACCTTGCCCCGGGCCATGTCCCTTTTCGCTACTGGCGTTCTTTTCATGTCCGCACAAGCGCAATACAGCGGCCCCGAGAGCGTGGAGTACGATCCCGTGGGCGATCGCTACTTCGTGAGCAATACCAGCAGCGGCGCCATCAAGGTGCGCGATCAGGCCGGTGTGGTCACCGACTTTGCTACCGTGAGCCCTGCGCCTTACGGTCTTGAGATCATGGGCGATACCCTGTTCGCCTGCAGCGGTGGTAGCGTGAAGGGCTATCGGTTGTCCGATGGTGCACAGGTGTTCAACCGGAACTTGGGCGGGTCTTTCTGCAACGGGATCACTACGGACGGACAGTACCTGTACGTTACTGATTTCCCGACCGCAGCGCAGCGGATCTACAAGGTGGATGTGGCCAACAACAGCCACACCACCTTGGTAACCAATACCGGCGGACAGCCCAACGGCATAGTGTGGGACCCCATTGGGGATCGGCTGGTGGTGGTTTTCTGGGGAAGCAACGCGCCCATCAAGGCCTTCGACCGGAATACGGGCGCCGCCACCACCCTTGTGGCCAATACCGGATTGGGCAGTATCGATGGGGTTACCATCGATTGTCTGGGCAATTTCCTCGTGGCGTCCTGGTCGCCCGATCGGATCACCCGCTACGAGCCAACCTTTACTGCTGCCGGTACCGATCTCGGTGTGCCCGGTCTCAACAATCCAGCGGATATCGATTTCGACCACGTGAACAACCGCGTCTGTATTCCCAACAGCGGTAGCAATACCGTGGTCCTGCATGAGCTAGACTGCTCCACCGCATTGGCCGAATTGCGCAGGGCGGCTCTACTTCGTGCGGTACCCAATCCGACCCAAGGCCAGTTGCGCATTGAACCCGAACTGTTGACCGATGAACCCTACCTGCTTCTTGATACGAAAGGCCTGCTCGTAGGTGGCGGAACGCTTCGCGCCCGGTCCTTGCTGGACATCAGCCAGTTGCCTGCCGGTGTATACACCATTTTCCTCACCCGGTCAGGACATCGGTTGCAGGTGGTGCGGGAGTGATCGACGCGCCTAGCGCACCAGGGTCACATGGCCAGTGGCTTGTCGCTCCTGCCCCGTGGTGTCCTTCATCCGCACCTTCCAGATATACACGCCAATTGGCACGCCGTTGCCGTTCCAGGCCTCGCGCAGGTTGGTGGTGGTGAAGATGATCGCGCCCCAGCGGTCGTAGATCGACAGCTCGAAGAGGGAGGGGTCGGTAACGCTGGTCACTACCAGGAAACCGTCGTTGATCACGTCGGAATTGGGGGTGAAGGCGTTCGGTGCCCACAGCACGAAGGGGTCCTCGATGCACACCTGCATAGTGCTGCTGTCGCTGCAGCCCAGGTCGTTGGCCACGGTCAACTGTACGGTGTAACAGGCCACCGAGTCGTAGGTATAGGTGACCAATGCTTCGTTGCTCATCTCGCCGGCGCCGAACTCCCATGTACGCAGCGTGGCGCCTGTGCTCTGGTCCAAGAAGGTGACCGTAGGTGACTCGATGGTGGTTATTGGAGGGGACGCGACGAACCGTGCTTCGGGTATCGGCAACACTTCAATGGCGTCCACGGCAGTGAATGTTCCGGGGCACAGTTCGCCATAACCATTGGCATCAACGGTCAACGAAATATCGGGTGTGCCGGCCTCGAAGCAGTGCACAAGGGTAGGCCCGGTGCCGATCACAACGCCATCGGCCCTCCAGAGGTAGTCCGCTTCGCCAAGGTCGCTGGCGTTCATCGTTACGCAGAGCGGTGCACAGCCAATGGGTGTATCAACGGTGAATTGTGGCGCAAATGCCTCACCGGGCGCAACGGTCCAGTTCGCTTCATCGGAGCCACAGCTTGAAATGGCGGTCACTGTGTAGGTGCCAGGACCGGTGGCGGTGATGATGTTCCCGGTAGCCCCCGTGCTCCACGAATACGTGTCGCCGCCGCTAGCCTCCAGTGTGAAGTTCTCATTGGGGCAGGCCGTTGCCGGACCAGTGAGCGATGCCACAGGGGCAGCGGTCACAGCGATCGTGATCTCGGCACTGCCATCGCCACAGGCATTGCTGGCCGTGACGGAGTAAGTCCCAGCTGCGGAGACCGTGATGGTGGCTGTGGTCTCGCCGGTGTTCCAGACATAGCTGATCGCTCCGGCCGCGGTGAGCTGCACCGAACTGCCTTCGCAGATCGTAATTGGGCCGTTGGCTTCGATCGTGGGTATGGGAAGGCCGCTGACCTCCAAGAGGACCGGATCACAAATTGTATCTCCGCAACTGCTCACCGCACAAAACGACAATTGGATCATTCCCGATTCAGTGGCGCCCGGGGTGTAGGTCGTGCTCGTGCCGGTCGAAGGGGTGAACGTACCCGTGCCACCGGACCAATAGATGCTTGTTGCGGTTCCGTTCACGGAGCCAGCGAAGTCCACGGATCCTCCGCAGGGAATGGGAGCGGGGTCGGTGGTTATCGAAGGGACCGGAGCGGCAACAACGGGCACTTGCACCTGGTCACAGATCGTGTCGCCGCATGCGCTCACAACACAGAAGGAGAGCACAGTACCTCCCGAATCGCCTGCTCCCAGCGTGTAGGTGGTTGAAGTGACCGTTGGCGTTCCGAAAGTGCCTGTGCCACCGCTCCAGAACATGTTGCTGATATTGCCTGTGGCCACGGCCTGTATAGGCAGGGTCCCGCCGCATTGCATCGGTTGTGGTACGGTGATGATGTCAGCCACAAGCGGGATGATGGGTGCCTGGCAGCCGTAGTTCACGTACCCCACCACAGGGTTGCCCGGCCACGAAACGGTAAGGCTGGAGCCATCGTTCTCCACCCAACCGCCCCCGTAAGTACCCATCTGGTTCACCAATTGGGCAATGTTGTAGGTCACCGAATCGGAGCATAGGCCGGGCACACTGAGTATGAACGTGCGAAAGCTCTGGGTGCCGCTCGGGAAATTGGTGATCGCGTTGGTATTGTTCGTGTTCTTGAAATGCCCCATGACATTCCCGGGGCTCTGGTAGATGACGTAGAGGGTATCACTTAGCGCCGCGAAGGAGTTGCCTGCCACGCACATGTTGGTGCTGGTAATGCCGAGGACCCGTTTCCCTGCGGGAATGATGCCGTTCGGTGGCTCGATCAGCCAGCCGCAATTGGTAATGGTGGCGTTCAGTTGTGCCGTAAGGCTGGCCGTGGTGGTATTCTGAACCCAACCAAGGAAGGCGTTCGGGGTGGCCCATACAGCGTTCAACTGGCTCAGGGCGATGGGCGAGGGCCCGGTCATGAAGCGGAACATCTCGTTCTCACCTTCCTCCGCACCGCTGCAAGCGTTGTTGCAGGCATCCACAAGCACCCCTTCGATCTCCAAGCACTTGGTGGGCACTTGGGCGTTGGCCACCAAGGTGCCGAGCGCCAAGCCGATGAATAGCCAAGATCTAATGAGGGGGAGAGGCGAGCGCAAGGGCATTGACCGGAACCGAAGGGAACATCCGTTCCGGAGTGGACAAAGGTCGAAAGAAAAGGTTCGGTCCAATGTCAACCGATCGTAAAGGATGACCATTATCCCCTTCGACTGTTCAAGAACCGCATGCCTACCAAGCGGTCGCAACGGCGCTGGTGGTCCGTGAAGTAAACCAGCACCAGATAGTCGTTCTCGGTCTGGTAATGCGAACCTTCTATGGCGGTGATGTCCGGCACGGTTGAATTGCGTGCCAACGTTACAAAGCTGAAGTCGATAAAGCCTTGCTTAAGCAGCACTTGGGCCGTGTAGCCCTTCGCTTCTGCGCTCCACATCAATTTAAAGTCTTCCTTGCACTGGAAGTCAGTTAGGCCCCCGTAGATGAACAGGTCGTCCATCAGCGGGGTTTCCATGGGCAGCGTGAAATGCACGTTCACGTAATCCGCTCCCAGTGGGTCGCCATCCACCATATCGTTTCGTACCAAGTACCGCCCGTTCAGGTCCGCCTGGTTGTTGTAGTTGCGAATGGTTCGTCGGCTCTCGGGGAACAGCCATGCGTGGTAAGGCCCCGCGCCGAGCCCAGGTTCCACCCGCGCCACGCGTTGTGTGGGCTGTCGCAGATCCTTCAGGTCGAAGTTGCGGTATTCGTTGCCGCCCATAAAAAGGGCCTGTTCGGGCATGTCGTAAAGCAGTTCGTTGTCGCGTACATAGCGGGGGCGCAGGCCTGTGCGTGCATCGTCCCAGCGCATGTTCTGTAGCACGGTCACATGGATCTCGCCGAATGGGTCCTGCACGTTCAGTCGAGAGGTCACCACTTTGAGGTCCAGTTGCTGGGCCACATCGCGCTGGTCCACCTGACGGCTGGCCAACACGCGGGCTTCAATATCGACCATTTGCTCGAAGACCAGGAACCGGCGCACCAATACCACATCGTTCTCATCTCCGTCGCGGAACACTTTCACGATGTAGTTCCCCGAGCGCTCCATGCGCACCATGGTATTGGGGAACGAGATCTCGTAGTGGATGAAGGGCTGAAGGGTGTTGTAGCTCTGGCGCCCAACTGGAACCAGGTCACTAATGGCACCTGACAGGTATTGGCCAGGAAGCAGGTCGCTGGGCAGCCAATAGGCATCGCAATGAACAAGGGTATAGGAGAAGTTCTCGGTTCCCGGCTGCAGGTCATCGAACCTTAGAACGAGCGCCTCATCGCTGCCCAATTGGATCACAGGGGCGCTTAGTTCAAAACCGGCCTTGAACAATTGCACCGTGCGGATGGTTGGGGAATAGGTACGTTCCTCGGTGGAAGGCGCCCCCCCGATAGGATGAGTTCCGGCGTTGGCCGGGAATTGCCCCAACAGGCCCAATGCCAACCAAGGAAGCGTACCCCTGCAGGCAGTACGAAGTGCTGAAAAGTGCTTGCTGGGCAAGGGATTTTGAGCTTTTGTGACCAATGTCGCTGATGTCGAAAAGGGTTCTACTTTTGCCGCGCCTGTCCGAAAAGGACAGATGCTCCAATAGCACCATGTCCACCACCATCCGGATCCGGAAAGGACTCGATATCCGCCTCAAAGGTGATGCCGAACAGGTCCTTGTCCAAGCAGATCCCGCGAAGGTCGTCGCGTTAAGACCGACCGATTTCCACGGGCTTGTCCCCAAAGTACTGGTGAAGCCCGGCGATCGGGTGAAGGCAGGTACGCCGTTGTTCAGCGACAAGTACAACGAGCGTGTGTTGTACACTAGTCCGGTGAGCGGCGAAGTGGCCGAGGTGGTGCGCGGGGATAAGCGTCGCGTGCTTGATGTGCGTGTGCTTGCCGATGCCCAATGCACATACGAGGACTTCGGTAGTGGCGATGCCTCCACCATGAACCGCGAGACGGTGATGCAGAAGCTGCTGAAGAGCGGTGCCTTTGCATATATCCGTCAGCGTCCGTTCGATGTGGTGGCAGATCCAGCGCAGGAGCCCAAGGCCATCTTCATCTCATGCTTTGACAGTGCGCCGCTTGCACCCGACATGGACTTCATCGTTCGCAACCATGGCGAAGAGTTCCAGGCCGGTCTCGATGCGTTGGGCAAGCTCACCAAGGGCAAGGTGCATCTGGGCGTAAGTCCGCGTACCACGGCACGTGAGTTCCTCGATGCCAAGGGCGTTGTGCGCCATACGTTCGAAGGTGCTCACCCCGCAGGCAATGTGGGCGTGCAGATCCACCATGTGTCGCCCATTAATAAGGGTGATGTGGTGTGGGTCTGTGATGTACAGGATGTGCTGCTGATCGGTCGTTTGTTCCGCACCGGGCATTTTGATGCTTCCCGTGTGGTGGCGCTCACCGGCAGCGAAGTGCGCACACCCAAGTACATCCGCACAGTGATCGGAGCTCCCATCAAGGATATCACCGGTCCGGTAGAAGGCAAGGTCCGTTATATCAGCGGTAACGTGCTGACCGGTGATCGCGTGCCTGCGGACGGCTTCCTCGGCGCCTACCATACCCAAGTGACGGTATTGCCCGAGGGCGATGAGCCCAAATTCTTCATTACCGACGGATGGGCGGGTCCTGGCTTCGATAAGTTCAGTGCCAACCGCAGCTTCCCCGCGTGGCTCATGCCGGGCAAGAAATTCCGCATGGACACCAACCAGAACGGGGAGGAGAGGGCGTTCGTGATGAGCGGACAATACGAGGCCGTTTTCCCCTTCGATATCTACCCGGTTCACCTCCTGAAGGCCATCCTGGTGAACGATATCGACCAGATGGAAAAGCTGGGCCTCTATGAAGTAGCGCCCGAGGACTTCGCCCTGTGCGAGTTCGTGTGCACCAGCAAGATCAATTCGCAGGACATCGTGCGCCAAGGACTCGATGCCCTTAAGAAGGAAACCACTTAAGCCACTGCCGTGAAAGCATTGCGCAACCTGGTCGATAGCATGAAGCCCACCTTCGCAAAAGGGGGCAAGCTGGAGAAATTGCATTGGGTCTTCGACGGTCTCGAGACCTTCCTGTTCACCCCCGGACA
Source organism: Flavobacteriales bacterium (assembly GCA_016788295.1). Classification (GTDB taxonomy): domain Bacteria; phylum Bacteroidota; class Bacteroidia; order Flavobacteriales_F; family PHOS-HE28; genus PHOS-HE28. The sequence goes on along the minus strand of JAEUSY010000010.1, from coordinate 15,207 downwards.
CGCCACGGAAAAGGGTGCCCATATCCGCGATGGTATCGACCTGAAGCGGACCATGAGCATTGTGATCCTGGCCATGGTGCCCTGCCTGCTCTTTGGCATGTGGAACGTGGGGCACCAGCACTACCTCGCCATCGGTGAGCTCGTTGGCCGTGGCGATGGTTTCCTGGAGAAGTTCATCTTCGGTGCCATTAAGGTGCTGCCCATCGTGGTGGTGAGCTACGGTGTCGGTCTGGGCATCGAGTTCCTGTTCACCACCATCAAGGGTCACCCCATTCAAGAAGGCTATTTGGTGAGCGGAATGCTCATACCGTTGGTGATGCCCGTGGATACCCCGCTCTGGATGGTGGCCGTGGGTTCGGCATTCGCCGTGATCATTGGCAAAGAGGTGTTCGGTGGTACGGGCATGAACGTGTTGAACGTGGCCCTTACGGCACGTGCGTTCCTCTTCTTTGCCTACCCGACCATGATGAGCGGTGACAAAGTATGGGTGAACACCGGTCTTGAAGAGGGACAGAAATTGGTGGACGGGTTCAGCGGAGCCACCTCTCTGGGCCATGCGGCCTCTGGTAACATTGCCGGCGTGGTGCCCATGCTGGACAGCTTCTGGGGCTTTGAGGCGGGCAGCATTGGTGAGACCAGCGCGTTCGCGTGCCTCATCGGTGCAGCCATTCTGTTGCTCACCGGCATCGGTAGCTGGCGCATCATGTTGAGCGTGCTGCTCGGTGGTGCCGCCATGTCGGCCATCTTCAACGCGGTGGGCCCGTCCATCGGTAACGAATACATGCAGATCCCGGTGTTGCACCAGCTCATGCTGGGCAGCTTCTTCTTCGGCCTGGTGTTCATGGCCACGGACCCCGTAACGGCGGCCCAGACCAACACCGGTAAGTGGATCTACGGATTCCTCATCGGCCTCATGGCCATCCTGATCCGCGTGGTGAACCCTGCGTATCCTGAGGGCATGATGCTCGCCATCCTGTTCATGAACGTGATGGCCCCCACGATCGATCACTTCGTGGTGCAGTCCAACGTTAAGCGCCGCATGAAACGCGCGGCACTGCAAACCGCCTAACGCCACCGGAACCCATGGCATTCGATAAGAACAGCAACCAGTTCACGTTCATCTTCGCCACCGTTCTGGTGGTGGTGGTGGGTTCACTGCTGGCGGTCACCTACCTGGCGTTGAAGCCCGCCTACGACGAGAACGTACGGCGTGAAAAGATGCAGAACATCCTGGCCAGCCTCAAAGTGGAGGTGGATAGGGACGCGGCACCAGCGAAATACGCTGAATTGATAACGGAGACCGCTCTGGTCGATGGTGCGGGCAAGGAGTTGGAGGGTGATGCGTTCAGTCTTGATGTGCTGAAGCAGTACAAGGATTGGAAGGCTGGCGTAGTGAAGGACGAGGAACTCAAATATCCAGTTTACAAGGCCACTCTGGATGGACAGACCTTGTTCGTGCTCCCGCTGGTGGGCACTGGATTGTGGGGGCCGATCTGGGGCTATGTCTCCATCAAGGACGACGGTCGAACGATATTCGGGTCCACGTTCGATCACAAGGGTGAGACCCCTGGTCTTGGCGCCGAGATCTCCACGCCCATTTTCGAACAACCGTTCGAGGGCAAGACCATCGCGGATGAAACCGGAGCGTTCAAGGGCATCACAGTATACAAAGGGGGCACCCAGACCGCGGATCCGCATGGTGTTGATGGCATCAGCGGGGGGACGATCACCAGTCAAGGTGTTGATGAGATGTTGAAACGCCTTCTGGCCATTTACGACAAGTACCTCAAGACCCAGCTCGTTGCTGTTCCGGTCACAACGGGACCGGCAATTCTGGGCACTGACAGCCTTTCATTGGACAGCATGAGCATCACCGTGGACACCACCCACACCGCAAGCCTGAACAACCGATGAGCACCGCCACTGCAGCACCTGCGGCCAAACCCGCGGAAGGGCTCTTCAGCAAGAAGAACCGCAAGTTGATCACCGATCCGCTGAACGATAACAACCCGATCACTGTGCAGGTGCTTGGCATCTGCTCGGCACTTGCCATTACCGTGAAAGTGCAGAACGCAGTGGTGATGAGCCTGAGCGTGCTCGCCGTGGTCGTGGTGGGTAATATGGTGATCAGCGCGCTACGCAACCTGATCCCAGGCCGCATTCGCATCATCGCCCAGTTGGTGATCGCCGCAGGTCTGGTGACCTTGGTCGATATCGTTCTGAAGGCTTATGTCTACGACGTGAGCAAGCAGGTGGGCGTTTACGTTGGCTTGATCATCACGAACTGCATCCTCATGGGCCGTTACGAAGCCTTTGCCATGGGCAACAAGGTTTGGCCCAGCGCGCTTGATGGTCTGGGTAACTCGCTTGGATACGCCTGGATACTTGTGGTGGTGGCCTTCTTCCGCGAGTTGTTCGGTTCGGGTTCGATCATGGGCCTCCGTGTCATTCCGGAAAGCGTCTATGCTACTTCGGGTGGTGCCTACTTCAACAACAACATGATGATCCTCCCGCCCATGGCGCTGGTCATCGTGGGGATCATCATTTGGATCCAGCGTTCGCGTAATACCAAGCTCATCGAGCAAGCCTAAGCACGAAGCACCATGAACCTCGTAAACATCTTCGTCAAGGCGATCTTCATCGACAACATGATCTTCGCCTACTTCCTAGGCATGTGCTCGTACCTCGCCGTGAGCAAGACGGTGAAGACGGCACTCGGCCTCGGTGCAGCGGTGATCTTCGTGCTCGGTGTAACCGTACCCGTGAACTATCTGCTTGAGAACTATGTCCTCAAGGCTGGAGCGCTGAGCTGGATGGGCGCTGGTTTCGCAGAAGTGGACCTGAGCTTCCTTGCTTTCATCATGTTCATTGCCGTTGTGGCCGCCATTGTGCAACTCGTGGAGATGATCGTGGAGAAGTTCGCCCCTGCGCTCTATGGTGCGTTGGGCATCTTCCTCCCGCTGATCGCAGTTAACTGCTCCATTCTGGGTGGTGCGCTCTTCATGCAGGAGCGCCAATACAGCAATATTGCGGAAGCGACGAGCTTCGCTTTGGGCAGCGGGGTGGGCTGGTTCCTGGCCATCGTGGCCATCGCCGCTATCCGGGAAAAACTTCGTTACAGCGATATCCCTGCACCGCTCCGCGGACTGGGCATCACGTTCATTCTTACCGGCCTGATGGGTATTGCCTTCATGGCCTTCATGGGAATCAAGATCTGATCCACGACCATGGGTTCGACCATCCTCATCACCCTGGCGGTCTTTTTGATCGTCACCCTGCTGCTCGTCAGCATCCTGTTGTACGCCAAGACCAAGCTCTCGCCGAGCGGTCTTGTCAAGATCCGTATCAATGGCGAAAAGACCATTGAAGTGGCGGCAGGCAGCACGCTGCTCAGCACGCTCAGCGAACAGAAGATCTTCCTGCCCAGCGCCTGCGGAGGCGGTGGTACCTGCGCCATGTGCAAGTGCCAGGTGTTGGACGGAGGCGGCGAGATCCTGCCCACCGAAGCCCCCTACTTCAGCCGAAAGGCCATTGCCGACAAGTGGCGTCTGGGTTGCCAGGTGAAGGTGAAGCAGGACATGGACATCAAGGTGCCTGAGGAGATCTTCGGCATCAAGAAGTGGGAATGCGAAGTAGTGAGCAACTACAACGTGGCCAGCTTCATCAAGGAATTCGTGGTGAAGTTGCCTCCGGGCGAGACCCTGCACTTCGAGGCAGGTGGATACATCCAGGTGGATGTACCTCCTTGCGAAGTGGACTTCAAGAACATCGACATCACAGCGCACCCCGAGCTCGTCGCCTTGGGCCGCGATCCGATGGACTTTAAAAGCGAGTGGGACAAGTACAAGCTCTGGGACCTGAAGATGAAGAACCCTGAGCCCATCTTCCGCGCATACTCAATGGCCAACCACCCGGCCGAGGGCAACATCGTGATGCTGAACATCCGTATTGCCACGCCGCCTTGGGACCGTGCCAAGAACGGTTGGATGGATGTGAACCCGGGTATCTGCTCGAGCTACGTGTTCAACTGCAAGCCTGGAGACAAGGTCACCATCAGCGGTCCATATGGCGAGTTCTTCATCAAAGAGACCGAAGCCGAGATGCTCTACATCGGTGGCGGTGCAGGTATGGCCCCCATGCGCTCGCACCTCTTCCACCTCTTCCACACGCTGAAGAGCGGCCGGAAGGTGACCTACTGGTATGGTGGTCGCAGCAAGCGTGAGCTCTTCTACTTGGAGCACTTCAACAGCATTGCCCGCGAGTTCCCCAACTTCAAGTTCTTCGTGGTGCTGAGCGAACCCGCTCCAGAAGACAACTGGAAGGTGAAGAAGGACGTGAACGACACCGAGGGTGATGGCTTCACCGGTTTTGTGCACCAGGCCGTGATCGACCAATACCTGAAGAAGCACGAAGCACCCGAGGACATCGAGTTCTATTTCTGTGGCCCCCCCATGATGAACGCCGCCGTGCTGAAGATGGTGGACGATTGGGGAGTGCCCAAGGAGAACGTGAGCTTTGACGATTTCGGCGGATGATGACCCGCTTCAATACCTCAGGAAAGTCCCGCCATGTGCGGGGCTATTCGTTCGTGGTGATGGCCATGGCGTTTGCCGCTTGCGGTCCAAAGCAGCCCGAGTGGACCACGCTGAAAGGCGATGCCCAAGGCACCACCTTCACCATCACCTACCTCGATAGCGCACAGCGCGACCTCAGCGCGCAGGTGGACAGCCTATTCCGTGTGATCGATCGGAGCTTGAGCCTTTGGGACAGCACGAGCACCATCACGCACTTCAATGCTTCGGCGGATAGCATGGTCACCAGCGATCGCCACTTCCAAGTGGTGCTCGCGTTGTCGCGCCAGCAATGGAATGCAACGGAGGGAGCGTTCGATCCGACGGTGTTGCCCTTGGTGCGGGCCTGGGGGCTGGGTAAAAAGGGTAAGGCCGAACTGGACACTACTGCTGTAGACAGTCTGATGCGCTGTGTGGGCATGCCCCGGATACGTATCCCAGACAGCTGGGAGCGTCCCAATGCCACGGCGCCGCTCACCTTCCAGAAAGCATCGCCAGGTGTGCAGTTCGATCCCAATGGTATTGCGCAAGGCTATACCGTGGATATGCTGGCCCTGTTGCTCCGTCAGCGTGGCATGGAACGGTTCATGGTGGAAGTGGGTGGCGAAGTGCGCACGTCGGGACTGAATGCGCGAAATGGCGAGTGGACGATACAGATCGATAAGCCCGTGGATGGTGATGAGCACGAACAGCAGGTGGTGGTGCCCTTGCGCGATAGGGCGTTAGCCACGAGCGGCAACTACCGCAAGTTCATCGAGATCGGTGGCAAGCGCTACGGCCATACCATTGATCCTCGCACCGGCCGCCCGGCCATGAACGCGTTGCTGAGCGCCAGTGTGATCGCCGATGATTGCGCCACTGCGGATGCATTGGGCACTGCGCTGATGGTAATGGGGCCTGAAACAGCGAAGCAATGGCTGATGCAGCATCCCGATGTAGAGGCTTACCTGATCACTGACGATGGCCAAGGCGGTTTCTCCATTTGGCAGACCGCTGATTGGCCGGTAAGCACTTCGAAGTGATCATGTTCCAATAAGTGGTCCAGGTCATCGTTGAGCCTGGAACTATAAGATCCGGAACATCCAAAGCACGATGCGCATCCTGTTCGTTCTGCTCGTTGTGGCGGTGCCGTACTTCGCTAAGGCACAAACAAGCGACACCACGCAGAGCGGTCTGCCCGATCTGCTCGTGGGCCGCTGGGAAGGCTCCTTGGCAGAAGGCAATTACAGCGAAGAGTGGGTGAAAGTATCCGAGGGTACCTACGAGGGAAAGGCAGTGCTGCTGATCGGTGATGTCGTTCGATCGGTAGAGATCATGCGCCTTACCTTCTTCGCGGGGCAATGGGTCTTCATGGCATCAACAGGTGGGACACGCATTACCAGCTTCGTGCGCGTGGCGGTGAAGGATGGCGCGTGGGTCTTTGAGAACCGCGAGCATGACTACCCGCAGCACATAGGGTACAAAGTGGAAGGAAAGACCTTGAGCGCCTACATCGCCCTTCTGAACGACCAGGCCGATCGCATGGACTTCATGCTGAAGCGCGTGAATTGAGTGTCGGTCACTCCACGTACTTGATCATTGTTCGCAGTCGGATATCCCTGCTCGACCCGCCGATCATCAGGCGGAAGGTGCCCGGTTCCGTGACCTCTTCCAATGCTTCGTTGAGCATGCTCAGCCGGTCCGCCGTCAGGCGAAAAGTGACCGTGGCGGATGCGCCGACAGCCAGCTTAACCCGTTGGAAGTCCTTCAGTTCCTTCACAGGTCGTGCGACGCTCGCCAGCTCATCGCGGACATAGAGTTGCACCACCTCTTCACCGGCCATAGCACCGGTATTGGTCACGGTGAACGTGAGGGTCACCGTGTCCTTCATGCTGAATGTCGGGTGGCTCACCTGTAGGTCGCTGTAGTTGAAGCTGGTGTAGCTGAGTCCGTAACCGAAGGGGAAGAGGGGCTGCCCCGTGCCATCCACATAGTCGTCGCCGCGGCCGGTGGGGTAGTGGTTGTACACCAAGGGCAGCTGGCCCTCGTTGCGGGGGAAGGTGATGGGCAGGCGGCCGCTGGGGTTCTGTGCTCCAAGCAGCAGATCAGCGATGGCGAGGCCGCCTGCTTCACCCGGATACCAAGCCATCAACACCGCATCCACGTCATCGATCCAGTTATCCATGCTGATGGCACTTCCACCCACGAGCACCACGGTCACGGACTTGCCGGTGGCAGCCACCCGCTTGATCAGCTCTTCCTGCCGGCCGGGAAGCTTCAGGCTGCTGCGGTCGCGGAACTCGCCCTCCTCAATGCCGGCTACGATGATCACCCGATCGTTCGACAGGGCCAGCTCCACCACCTCCTTGATCATGCGCTCGTCGTGCCCGATATCCATGCCCGCATCCCAGACCAGCTTGAACCGGGCATTGCCTGCGCGTTCCCGGTATTCGATGCGCAACGCTGTGGGCTGTCCCTTCGTGAACGAGAACGGCATCACCTCCGTGCCGTAGCCCTGTTCCTCCCACCGGTCGATGTAGAGATCTCCGTTCAACCACAGGCGATAGCCGTCATTGCCTTCGATACCGATCCGGAACACACCGCTCTCCTGCGGAACGATCGCGCCTTCCCACCGTACACCGAAGTGGTCGTAGGCCACGCGCGGGTCCGGGCCGAACAGCGTCCATTGGAAGTCGATCTGCGCATCGGTGCGCGTGAAGGCGGGCTTGGTGCTGAGGTCGATGCCGTCGAAGTAGGTGCCTGCCAGGCCGGGTTTCCGGGGTCCTTCGCCATGGAACAGGACAAGTGCCGGTACCGCCGTGTATGCCTGGTCCACACGTTCAACGCCCTTGTGGTCGCTCAATTGCACGCCTTTGCTGCAGCGGGTGCTCAGACCTGAGAGAATGCTCACTGGGTTGCGGCCCGGACCGGAGTAGCCACCCGGCCGCGCCTCCACCGCATCCCGACCGACCACCAGGATCTTGGCGCTCTTGTTGGGGATGGGCAATGTGCCCTTCCTGTTCTTGAGCAGCACCGCGCTCTTCACGGCCGCTTCGTAGGCCAGCTCGTGGTGCGACTGCAGGTCCAGATCGTGCAACAATTCGTCGCTCTGGTAAGGCTGATCGAACAGCCCAAGCTCGAACTTCATCCCCAGCACCCGCGCCACGGCACTGTCGATCGCGGCCTGCTTCGCGCTGCCATCCAGGTAAGGCGGGTTGAAGAGCGCCTCGTGCGCAAGGTCGGTCTGGAAGATCACGTCCTGGCCGTTCTCCACGCTCTGTCGGCCCGCATCGGCGTAGTCGCTCGCCGTGTAGTGGAGTACGTTGGCGCCGCCGGTGGCCGCCGCATCGCTGATCACGAAGCCACGGAAGCCCCAGTCGGTGCGGAGCACATCGTTCAGCAACCAGCTGTTCGCGCTGCACGGACGCCCGTTCAAGCTGTTGTAGGCGGTCATGATGGACCGCGCGCCACCGAGCTTGATGCACGCCTCGAAGGGCTTGAGGTAGGTCTCGCGCAGCAGCCGTTCGCTGTGGAAGGCCGGGTAGCTATCGCGCCCCCCATCGCCATGGTTGGCCACGAAGTGCTTGGGCGTGGTGATGATGCCGTTGCCCTCCATCGCCTTCACGTAGGCTACGCCCATCCGCGCCGCCAGCAGCGGGTCCTCGCCGTAGGTCTCCTCCACGCGGCCCCAGCGCACGTCGGTGGCCAGGTTCACCACGGGGCTCAGCACCATGCGGATGCCACGGGCCTTGGTCTCCAGCGCGATGGCCCGGCCCACCTGGCCCATCAAGGTGGTGTCGAAGCTGGCGGCCAGGGCGATGCTCTGCGGGAACTGTGTGGCGCCGGGCAGTACAAGCCCATGCAGCGCTTCCTCGTACGGGATGAAAGGGATGCCGAGGCGTGTGCGCTCGCGGAAGTAGCGCTGGCTGGCATTGATGCGACTTAGGAGCGGTGCGCCAGCTGTGCCCTGCGCGCCGCCGATCAATTGCTGGGTGGCGCTTTGTGCGTTGGTGCCACGGTCCAGCTGAAGCCCGAAGATGCCGTTCGCATAGCGCGTGCTGTCGGGTCCCACTTCGCCCACCACCATGAAAAGCTGCCTGAACTTCTCCTCGGGGGTCATGCGCGCGAGGAGGTCCTGCACACGAGTGGAGATGGGTAGGGAACGGTCCTGGTAGGGGAGTTGGGCGTGGAGGGCTGCCCCCAGCACCAAGGCGGACATGAGCAATAGGCGACGCACGGCGGAAAGCTAGGGAGTAGAGTGATCTGTGCGTGCCGGCGATACGGGCCACGAAGGGACGAGCGCATCCGGAACGCGCGTGCCACCAGCATGCCGTGCCTTCCTACCTTCGCGCTCCTGTAGCACGACCAGATATGTTCGAGAACCTCAGTGACAAGTTAGAGCGCGCGTTCAAGGTCCTCAAGGGCCAGGGCCAGATCACGGAGATCAACGTGGCGGAGACCATGAAGGAGATCCGCCGCGCCCTGCTGGACGCCGACGTGAACTTCAAGACCGCCAAGGACTTCACCGACAAGCTGAAGGCCAAGGCCCTGGGCCAGAACGTGTTGACGGCCGTAAGCCCCGGTCAGCTGCTCACCAAGCTGGCCCACGATGAGCTGTCGGAACTGATGGGCGGACGCAGCGCCACCATCAACCTGAGCGGCAACCCCACTGTGATCCTGATGAGCGGTCTTCAGGGTTCGGGTAAGACCACCTTCAGCGGCAAGCTGGCCAGCTACCTGCGTAAGAAGGGCCGCAAGCCCTTGCTGGTGGCCTGCGACGTGTACCGTCCTGCGGCCATCGACCAGCTGGAGACCCTCGGCAAGCAGCTCGATGTTGTCGTGTTCAGCGACCGTGGCAACACAGACCCTGTGTCCATCGCCCAGAAGGGTGTTGAATACGCCAAGATCCACGGATTCACCGTGGTGATCGTGGACACCGCCGGCCGCCTGGCGGTGGACGAGGCCATGATGGACGAGATCACCCGCGTGAAAAAGGCCATCGCCCCCCACGAGACCCTCTTCGTGGTGGACAGCATGACAGGCCAGGACGCTGTGAACACCGCCAAGGCCTTCAACGACCGACTGGACATCGACGGCGTGGTGCTGACCAAGTTGGACGGCGACACCCGCGGCGGTGCGGCGCTCTCCATCCGCAGCGTGGTGGACAAGCCCATCAAGTTCATCGGCACGGGCGAGAAGATGGAGGCCATCGACGAGTTCCACCCCGAACGGATGGCCGGCCGCATCCTGGGCATGGGCGACGTGGTGAGCCTGGTGGAACGCGCGCAGGAACAGTTCGACGAGAAGCAGGCGCGCGAACTGCAGAAGAAGATCGCCAAGGACCAGTTCGGCTTCGATGATTTCCTGGAGCAGATCCAGCAGATCAAGAAGATGGGGAACATGAAGGACCTCATGGGCATGATCCCCGGCGTGGGCAAGGCCCTGAAGAACCTGGACATCCCGGACGATGCCTTCAAGCACATCGAGGCCATCATCCGCAGCATGACCCCCGAGGAGCGGCAGAACCCCGCCTTGATCAACGGCAGCCGCAGGCAGCGCATCGCCAATGGCAGCGGCACCAACGTGCCCGAGGTGAACAAGCTGCTGAAGCAGTTCGAGGACACCCGGAAGATGATGAAGATGATGGGGGACAAGACCAAGATGCAGAACATGATGCGTCAGATGCAGGCGATGCAGGGGATGAGGCGTTAGTCCCACAGGCGTGTCTACGCAAGGAACGTAGCGGCCGCCTGAGATGACGCAGTGGCGAAGATCGGATACGCCGCGCCCGTGGTGACCGAGTGTGGACGCCACATGCTCTGGCAAGGCGAGTGGGGACAAGGGCAACCTCCCGTGCCGCTCGTGCGTCATGTCATATCCGTCTTGTCGGTAATGCATGTATGAGCACCATCTTTTTCACCAGTGACCACCACTTCGGTCACGCCAACATCATCCGCTTCTGCAACCGTCCCTTCGCCAACGTGGAGGAGATGAACGAAGAACTCATCCGCCGCTGGAACGAACGCATCGGTCCGGATGATGAAGTGTACCACTTGGGCGACTTCGCCATGTCCAGGGGCGAGGCCTTCGATCGCATCGCCAGCCGCTTGAACGGCACGAAGTACCTGATCGTGGGCAACCATGAAGCCTCCGCGCTGAACAACCGCAAGTGGTTCAAGTGGATCAAGGAGTACTACGAACTGAAGGTGAATGACCCAGAGCGCCCGGCCGGGGTGCAACGGATCATCCTGTTCCACTACGCCATGCGCGTGTGGCGCGGTGACTTCCGCGGCACCTGGCACCTCTATGGCCATTCGCACAACAACCTGCCGGAGAAGCCGGACTCCCTTTCGTTCGACATCGGTGTGGATGCGAACAACTTCTATCCGTTGAGCTACGAGGAAGTGAAGGCGCGTATGCTGAAGAAGGAGTGGAAGCCTCCGTTCGCGTTGCGCGAGGAGTGACGAGCGACCTGATTTGATGCAGGTGATCGTATCCGATATTTGTACGTAAGAAACTATTAAATTTGCCGTATAAACATCCCTGCGCCATGGACGCCAAGATCACCCTCAGCTTCGATGCCTCCGTGGCCGATAAGGCCAAGGCTTTCGCGGAAGCCAACAACATCAGCCTGTCGCGCTTGGTGGAGTTCATGCTCAGCAAGGTGACGGACAAGCGCTACCGCAGCATCGATGAGCTTCCGGTAAGCGATTGGATCAACCAAGTGGCGGAAGGGGAGGTGACCTATGTGCGCAAGAACGCTGCCGAGCGCAATGTGAAGAAGGATTATCTGGAGAGCCGTCGTCGCAAGTAGCCTTCACCGCCAAGACGCGAAGAGCGCAAAGCGGAGTATTCCTTGGCGTGCTTGGCGACTTTGCGGTGATCATACCTCCCATGGCCCCCACCCGCATCTTCCTCGACGCTAACGTATTGGTGACCGTGCTCTGCAACGAGTACCCGCGGTTCACCGCTTGTGCCCGTGTGCTCAGCTTGGCCGACGATCCCCGCTTCGAGGTGTATACATCGCCGCTCTGCCTGGCCATCGGGGCCTATTTCGCCGAGAAGAAGAACGGGAAGAAGAAAGCCCGGGCAAAGATCCAGATCTTGGCCGACAAGCTGCGCATTACGCCAATGAATGAGGACGCCGTACGCCAAGCCCTAGGCAACCCCAAGGTGGGTGATCTGGAAGATGGCATGCATTACTACTCCGCTGTTGCGGCCAAGTGCGGCCATATCGTCACCTACGACCGCAAGGACTTTCATTTCGCTGTATTGCCCGTGCTGGAGCCGGAGGATTTTCTGTTGGAGCATGTGGTAAGCACGGGAGCGGTTCGCGCCCGGCATCGCAGCGGACGATAACCAATTATGGAGATAGGGCGTAGGAAGGGCCGCTATGAACCCTGCCAAACGTGCATTCGGACCTCTCAGCCTACTGCTCTCCCTGGCCGCAGTGGCCCAATCAGGGCCTGGCGGCGTAGGCAACAGTACGAGCAATGTGCTCTGGCTCAGCGCGGAGAGCGGTGTTTACAACAATGCAGGTTCGGTGCTTGCGGCCAACAACGACAATGTGCAGCAATGGAACGACCGCTCCGGCAACGGGAAGCACGCTACCCAGGTCACGGTCGGGAACCGGCCCAACCTGATCACCGCAGCGCTCAACGGATATCCCGTGATACGCTATACTGCCGCGAACAACGATCGTATGTTGGCCACCGGCCTCAGCACCGCCAACAACGCTTCCATTTGGGTCGTGGCCCGCTATTCTTCGCTTCCGTCATCGAACCCCGGCCTCCTTCAAGGGGCCGCCTCTGGCAATGGCTATTCGGGTACACCCGGGGATAAGAACATCGGCATGTGGGTGTCGTCAAGCACCACGCAGGTCTGGGGGCGCGGTATTCAAAGCGATGGTACCCAGCGCAACGTGACCATGGCAACCGCACTTGCCAGTGGGCAGACCTATGTGCTGAACACCATGTACCGGACAGCTTCGATCGATCAGTATGTGAACCATGGCGCGGCCGGTTCCGTGGCCACGGACGGTACGCTACGAACGTGGACCGATATGGCCATTGGCTGCCAGGCAGGCACCGAGAGTTGGAACGGCGATATCGCCGAAGTGGTGGCTTACAACGTACTGGTGAACGATGCGCAACGGTTGCTAGTGGCCAACTACCTCGCGGCGAAATACGGACTCACCCTTTCTGCCAACGATGTGTATCAACAGGACAACACAGCGAATGGAGACTTTGACCATGACGTGGCTGGTATTGGGCGCATCAGCGCGAGCCATATGCACACCACGGCACGAGGTAGTGGTATCCTGGAGGTCACCAAAGCGGCCTACACGGGTTTGGGCAACAATGAATTCCTGATCTGGGGCCACAACAACGGACAATTGGGTGCATGGGGAGTAGGAGACCTTCCGACCGGCGTTCAAGGCAGGTCCGGACGTGTTTGGCGCTTTTCCGAACGGAACACGACCGGGAGCAGTGCCGTGGATGTTGGAGCCGTCGACATCCGTTTCGACCTTTCAGGTCTGGGGCCAATAACAGCGGGTGATCTGGCCTTGTTGGTCGATACCGACAACGATGGCTCGTTCTCCGATGAAACGCCCATTACCGGTGCGGCACTTGTGGGCGGTTCGGTGTATCAGTTCACCAACATTTCCGCCCTTTACGATGGTGTGCGGATCACATTTGGTACGCTGAACATGGGCACCACGCCCTTGCCCATTGAACTGGTCGCTTTCGATGCCGAACCAATCGGCATGCACACCGTGAGAACGACGTGGACAACGGCCAGTGAAAGGGATAACGATCATTTCGCGGTGGAACGTTCGTTGGATGGTTCCTCCTGGGAAGAGGCTGGTATAATGGCCGGTGCAGGCAATAGCACCGTGATGTTGCATTACGAATTGGTTGATCCTGCCGCCTATGGTGAACTCATCTACTACCGGCTCCGACAGACCGATACCGATGGCCACAGTACCCTCTCCATGATCAAGGCGGTGCGACTGAACCGACAGATAGCTGCGCCTACGATCTACCCGAACCCTGCGAATGGTCGATTTACGGTGGCTTGGGATGTGGAAATAGGGAATGGTGCGGAATACGAACTGATCGATGCCGCCGGACGCCGTGCGCCCGTCCAGGTGGAGGCAATGGGAAGCCTCGCCAGTAATGTCCAAATGCTCGACCCCAAGCCCGGACTATACATCTTCAGGGCAGTACAGGCCGATCGTGTGCTTACAAGCCAGCCGCTGCTGGTGCAGTAGCGGTACCGAACGGTCGGCCCCGAAGCCGTAGCATACAGACCCTATACATGTTCAGGTTCCACGGCTTTTCGTAGCCTTGTGGTATGTCGAACGTGGCCACCTACCAACTGCTGGACGGCAAGCAATGCAGTGAGGCTGTGCGTGCCGATATTGCCTCGCAAGCGGCCGTAGTGACCGCCCAGCGTGGCCGCGCCCCACATTTGGCCGCAGTGCTGGTCGGCAACGATGGCGCCAGTCGTACGTACGTAGAGAGCAAGGTCAGGGCCTGTCAAAGCGTTGGTTTCCGCAGCAGCCTGATCGAACTGCCCACCAGCACCACCGAAGCGGAACTGCTGGACCTTATCTCCAGCTTGAACCGCGACCCTGAACTCGACGGTTTCATTGTGCAACTGCCCTTGCCCAAACACATCAGCGAGGAGAAGGTGACCCTGGCCATCGATCCCCGCAAGGATGTGGATGGTTTTCATCCCGAGAGCCTGGGCCGCATGGTGCTTGGGTTGCCGGGTTTCCTACCCGCTACGCCGGCCGGTATCGTGGAACTCCTGCGTCATTACGGCATATCCACAGCGGGCAAACATTGTGTGGTGATCGGCCGCAGCAACATCGTGGGTACGCCCATGAGCCTCCTGATGAGCCGCAACACCGAGCCGGGTAATTGCACCGTTACGCTGGCACATAGTCGCACCAAGGACCTACCTGCCATCACACGCCAGGCGGATATTCTCATCGTGGCCATTGGCAAGCCCGAATTCGTTACTGCGGATATGGTGAAGGATGGTGCCGTGGTGGTCGATGTGGGCATTCACCGGATTACGGATACGACCAAGAAGAGCGGCTTCCGCTTGGTAGGCGATGTGCATTTCGATGATGTGGCGGCCAAGTGCAGCTGGATAAGCCCTGTGCCCGGAGGTGTGGGCCCCATGACCATCACCAGCCTGTTGCTGAACACGCTGAAGGCGGCGGAGCGTCCGTGACGGATTAGGCGGTCACACCCGCCCCTCCTTGATCTCCTCCACCACCGCCGGATCCAACAACGTGCTCGTATCCCCCAAACTCCCCAGCTCGTTCTCCGCCACCTTCCGCAGGATGCGCCGCATGATCTTGCCGCTGCGCGTCTTCGGCAGGCCGCTCACGAATTGGATCTTGTCCGGCTTGGCGATGCGGCCGATGCCAGCCACAACGGCTTCCAGGATCTCGCCGCGCATGTTCTCCATGGCCTGTGCATCGTCGGCGGGGATGGGTGTTTCGCAGACCACGTAGGCGTAGATGCCCTGGCCCTTGATGTCGTGCGGGTAGCCCACCACGGCGCTCTCCACCACGCCCTTGGCCTGGTTGATGGCGTTCTCGATCTCGGCCGTGCCGAAGCGGTGGCCGCTCACGTTG
>JAEUSY010000016.1 GCA_016788295.1 Flavobacteriales bacterium | reverse complement strand
GCGTAATGGCCTTGTAGTCGTTGTCGCCGTAGTAGCCCAGGCTCAGGGCATAGGCATCGCGGCCGGTGAGCAAATTGGGGTTGCCCACCACGGTGGCATCGCCATCGCGGCCCATGTCGGTGGTGGGGTTCAGGCGGTCGCCGTTGATGCCTTTCAGCCAGCCTTGCAGCGTGTAGGCATAGTCGGTGCCTTGCACCAGGTGCTCGCCGAGTTCCACGCGTTGCAGCGGGCCATGCGGGTAATAGAAGTAACGCGCATCGTGGTGCCAGTTCTGGGCATCGGCGCTGGTCTCCACTTCGGTGATGCGGTTGTCGGCATCATACGTGTAGCGGTGGTGCAGCGCATCGGGCTGGTCTTTTTGGTAATCCACTTGGCGCACGTTCCCACTGATGAGGTCGTAGGTGTAGTCCATGCGCTTGTAACGCTGGCTGATGTAGCCGGTACAGGGCGCGGGGGCTGGTGGGCAGGCGTCGCGGCCCAACTGCGGGTGGTCCTGCACCAGCGTCTTCACGTTGCCGTGGATGTCGTAGCTGTAGTGGGTGGCGTGCGCGTAGTCGGCCTCGGGTGTGGTCCCTTCTTCCCAGGCATCGTAATACACGGTGCTGGCCACACGCAGGCGCAGGTTCTCCTGTGCAAAGCCGGGTATGCTCAGGCTCGGGAAGATGTCGTCGTAGTAGGTGCGCGTCACCTCAAAGCGCGGGCGCCCGAGCACCCAGGCCTTCAGCACATCGGGGTCCAGCACGTTGGGCAGCAGTGCGCCGTTCACGTTGGTGGCCGGCAGGTCCTGGAAACGGTCGGGGGCGTTGCCATCATCCTCCAGCTCGCCGGCCTCGTACACGCGGCCCAGCTCATCGTAGAGGCTGTAGCTGAAGCGCTGGGTGCCCATGTTGAACTGCTTGCTGTTCTGGCTGAGGACCAAGCGGCCCAGGGCATCGTACCAAAAACGTTGGCTGTAGAGGCCACCTTCGTCAGAAAGGTTGCGGTGTTTTGGCCGCCTTATCGGGCTGCCTGCCTGCCGGTAGGCAGGTCCGCTGTGGTGTCCTCGTCCCGGCCTGCGGTCGCGGGGCTGCGGGGTCCTCCTTACGTCGGCCTCCTCGCTCCACGCGTCCGCAGGGCCGGTCCTTCGGCCAGCCGCCGCTTCCATCCCGGGCGGGGGGCTTACCCCACGGCTCCCTCAAAGGTGCCATTCCCTTGGAGCACTACCTCAACCCCGGCTTCACCCCCGCACCACCCGACCTCAAGGCCGCGCGCGCCCAGCGCATCGAAGAGAACCGCAAGACCAACTGCCGGTTGGAGCCTCTAGTTATGATCGGCCCGAAAACAGGCGAAGCTTACAGTACGTCGAGGCACGATCAGCGCACCACTCCCCTTCCAACGTATCTTTGGACTGCACCAAAACTGTTCGCCATGTCCTTCACCAAAGGTCCCAGCATCAGCCTCACCTACGAGCAGGTGGAGGAGTTGGTGTCGCAACTGGACGCCCAGGAGAAACAGCGTTTAGCCGAGTCATTGAAGAAGGATGGCGTGAAAGCCGACTGGGATGAGATCTTCGCAGCCATTAAACCCGGACAGGTCCCACAGCGTGAGATCGACCGCGTGGTGAAGAACGTGAGGGCCAAACGCCAAGCACGCCTGCGTAGTGAAGCGGATACGGGTCGTCATTGACCCCAACCTCATCGTCAGCATGCTCATCGGGAAAAGGGTGGGCGCGATGCTGGGCATTTTCAAGGACCAGCGCTTTGAGGTGGTGGTACACGAGGAATTGTTGGGGGAGTTCGAGGATGTGGCCCGGCGAACGAAGTTCCGCAAGTACTTCCCGGAACAGGTGGTCGATGCCATAATGCTTCGGTTGCAGGAGGATGGGACCATGATCCGCAACAGCCTGCAGATCGAAGCGATCTCCCGCGACCCCGACGACGACTACCTTCTGGCCCTTGCCAAGACCGCAAAGGCCCATGTGTTGCTTACCGGCGACCGGGACCTGCTTGTGCTGGAGAAGCACGGGCGCACCCGTATCATGAACGCAAAGGCGTTCGTGAAGGCGTATTTGGAATAAAGCAAGCAGGAGCGCTAGATGCCTTAGGCCGTTGCTTATCAGACCCTTTGGGAGTTCTTCGCTGAGGTGACCTGAAGGTGCTACGCTCGCGGACACCCTGCGAGGACCATGAGATGGTTTCTTCGGCCGTGTATCCCTTGCTTTCGCCGCTCAGTCTGCGGGAATGGCGCTGGTCGAGCTCGGCGATGTCCTCATCGGTAAGGTCGTCCTCTTCCTCCACTTCTGGCGCTTCCTTCTCGATCACTTTGGCCACCCGTTGCAAGGCCGCCTCATCCCAGATCAACAACAGGCGTTGAACGAGGGCCAGCTTCTTCATTGCGATATCCATGGCTTCGTGATCGGTCCGGAAAGTCAGGGTGGTACTGACCGATCGGGTGGTGTTTTGGCCGCCTTACGGGCTCCCCGAGGCCTCGGGGCGCTGTGGCCGTCTTGAGCCATCCGGCGATCTTCAGCCCCAGCATGCGATCGCAGCGCATGCCCAGAGCATCGCCAAGCTCTTGGTGTAGCAGATGGTGCGTCGCCCCAAGCGCTTCAGCCGCGTGCGCAGGGTCAGGTTCATCCGCTCGATGCTGTTGGTGCCGAAGCGCTTCACGGCGTGCATGCCCTCGGGTATCAGCGAGCGGTACACGTCGCAACCATCGGTACATATGCGTTTGGCATCGGCCAGTAGCAAGGTCTCGATCAATGGGCGCAGCATGCGCTTGCTCCGCTTGCCCACACGTATGCCGACCACCTGCTTGCTCTTGCGATCCAGCGCGTAGGCCAGCCACACCCGGTTCTTCTTGTTGCCCGTGTACGTCGAGAGCTCATCGACCTCATAGCTGCGCCCCTTGGCCACGAAGCCAGGCCCCAGCCGTGCGGCAATGGATCTGGTGCGAGCGATGACCGTGGTCGGGGAGATCGCCATGATGCGCGCGATGCTCCGTATGCCGCAGCCTTCCTTTGTATAGAGCGCTATGCGCTTGTCCGCACCGGGAGCGCAGGCATTGTTCGCGTAGCTGGCGCGTTGGTAGCGCCCGCATGCTCCGCACCGCAGCAGTTGCACGCCGTTCCGCGTGCCCTTGCGGGTGCAGTGGCCGGGGCAAGAATGACAGGGGTAAGCCGGCATGGAATCCACGAGGTGTTTGTCGACCTGAAGATGACACGGCAAGGTGATGTTCTGGAACACGTGGCAGACCAATAGCTCAGGAAATGCCCGCAGATCCACGGTCATCACCCGTCTAGTGCTGGAACATCATCTGCGTTCCACTCCTGGCGAGTTCCGGCAGCCTTGAAGATCAGCGGGTTACACGGTGCCGAGGGCCCCAAGTGATGTTCTGGAACACGACCACCCAGTGGACTGCCGGTGACCCCAGCGATGAGAAGGGCTGGGAGCTGGTGACGGTGAGCACCCGCTCCAGCGCAAAGGTGACCGGGCTGCCCAGCGGCAAGGTCTCCTACTTCCGGGTGGCCGGCATCGGCACCAAGGGCATGGGCCCCTGGAGCCAGGTGGTGAGCACCCTGGTGAAATAGGCGGGGGCAGTGGAGCCGCGCCAACGGTATTCCACCACCCCCACACGTTGCTGCTACCATTCACTCCGAAGAAGCGAAGGCCCTGCGAAAGTAGGGCCTTCGTTTTTGGTGTGTGCAACTTGCGAGGCCACCAATTGAAGCGTATCCTGGCGGTGCTGTTGGACGCTTGCAGGCCTCAACAACCGCAGCAGTTTGGAGCGGTCCATGCTCAAAAAGCGGCTTCGAGGCGCAGACCTGTCTGCCGGAGGCAGGGTCTCCTCGTTCCTCGGGTGACCCTGCGAAGGTCGGGACACAATGGCCTGATCATTCGATGAACAGCCGGGCACCGCGAACGCCCTCCTGCCCATGCACCTTCAGGTAATAGCACCCTGGCGCCAAGCCAGTTCCAAAGTTCACCTGGAGCGGCAAGCCCTGCGCATGTTCCGGTCTCCAGGTCCTAAGGGTTGATCCACGCATATCGATAAGTTCCAAGTACATCGCCTTCATATGCGAGGGAAGTTCCACTGTCAGCGGACCGCTGGTAGGATTGGGGTACACGTTCAGCAGCTCCACTGTGTGTTCCGCGATACCCACTGCTTCGCATGGGTCCAGGTAGCTCACCTGCAGGTCGAAGCCCGCCATGAAGGTCGTGGCGTCGGAGCTGAACCGCAGGGTCAACGTTTGTCCCGGCGCTCCCGTGTAGTCGATGAAGCCCGTGTTGGTGAAGGTGGCCATAGGGGTACCCACTGGAACCGTGCCCGCGTAGACCGTGAGCTTGTCGTATTCGGTCTCCATGGCACCGGTTCCACGGAGTTTGATGCGGGTGGAACCACTCGCCTGGAGCACCGTATAGCCGTTCGCATTGTTCGGATAGTAGCCATTGCCGCCCGGGTCCAGCAAGCGGACCGGTGTACCGCAGGCCACCTCGTTGCTTCCGGTCATCGGTACCAGCACTTCGGGCAGCTCCGGGCAGCTGGCACATCGCCAGGTCACCACGCTCGCTGCGGTGTTCGCCGTGCACGGTTCTTCGGTAAGGCCAACGTACACCGCCCCATCGGTGGGTGCTGTCCAACTGATCACCGCCTCTGGACCATCGGGGTCGTTGCCATAGCAGCTGGGTACTGTCGACGGTGTCTGCACCAGGGTCAATTCCGAGGGATACGCTACGGACGCGCTGTCCGCTTGCCGGGTGGACCACTCGTAGGTCTCACCGGCGCGCACGATGAAGTAACCCCTTCGGCCGGCGAAGGGCATGGTGCTGATGGGTTTGAACATGCTGTTGGCAGTGATCTGCGCAATAGTGGTCCCGGTGAGCGTGGAAAGATCGCAGCCCTGCCCGGGTAAACAGGTCTGGGCATTACCGAGCAAGGGTGTCAGCGAAGCACAACAGAGCACAAGCATGCTGGCAATGGCCCCCGATGTGTTCTTACGCAGCGGCAAGGACCGGAACAAGCTCTTGTGAACGGCCATGGCTTGAGGTTTTCCAGCAATCTACCCGCCTTCATGGCAGACACGTTCGTGTTGCCGACCATCGGTCGTGGTGCGCCAAGGAACGGATGATCAAGCTAATACCTTCTTTAGTCCCACCGTCGTTCAGGCACCTTGCGCACCATTTCAACCAGGCCGTGGAGGCTCCCCCCAAACCCAAAGCGGCCAGCCTTTCGGCCAGCCGCTTCAGCAGGTCGTTATCCGCCGGTCAATCGCGGCGGTTCATGTAGATCATGATGTAGTAGAGCAGGGTGCCCACCGAGCCGATGGCGGCCACCAGGTAGGTGCGTGCGGCCCACTTAAGGGCATCGGCGCTCAGCTCGTGCTCGCTGGTGGTGACCACGCCGGTGCGCTCCATCCAGGCCAGGGCGCGGTTGCTGGCATCGTATTCCACCGGCAGGGTGATGATGCTGAAGAGGGTGGTGAGGGCGAAGAGCACGATGCCGACAAGCAGCAGCCCGGTGCCGAAGGAGTTGACGAGCAGGATGCCGCCCAGCAACACCCACTGGATCCATTGCGAGGCCACGCTGACCACGGGTACCAGTTTGCTGCGCATCTCCAGCCAGCTGTAGGCGGTGGCATGCTGCACGGCATGACCCACCTCGTGGGCGGCCACGGCGGCGGCGGCGGCGTTGCGGGCGTGGTACACCGGCTCGCTCAGGTTCACCGTTCGGGTGGCGGGGTTGTAGTGGTCCGTGAGCTGCCCCGGCACACTGATCACCTGCACGTTGGTGATGCCGTGGTCGCGGAGCATGCGCTCGGCCACCTCGCGGCCGCTGAGGCCGTTGCGCAGGGGTGTGCGCGAGTATTTCTCAAAGCGGCTGCGGAGCTGCTGGCCCACCAGCCAGCTCACGAGCATGATCACGGCGCCGATCAGGTAGGCGCCCATCATCGGATTCCCTTCCATGTTGTGTTTGTGTTCGCTAAGTGAACAACGTTCCCGTCAGATCGTGCGCCGAACCCACGTAGGTGCCAAAACGACAGCAGGGGGCACCAGGCCCCCTGCCGTAGTTGCGTTGTGCGGGCTTACTCGCCGGCCGCTTCGGCCCGCTTGATCTCCTGGTCCAGGATCTCGTCCAGCACCTTCAGTTCCTGTTCGCTGATCTTGGCATCGGTGCGGGCCTGCTTCTTCATGAAGCGGAACATGGCGTTCTTCTTGATCTCGTAGGCCACGTACACGGTATATTCCTTGGTGGTCTCGTTGAAGTAGGTCTCCTCGCCGATCTTGCGCAGGTCGGCCAGTTCGGTGTTCATCACCTCGCGCACCAGGCTCTGGAACTTGTCGGCCACATCGGCGGCGCGGGCGTTCTCGGTCTGGCCCAGGTACTGGTCGGTAACGGCGCGCATGTTGGTGCCCACCTGTGCGGCCACCTGGTTCTTGGCGTCGATATCGGCCTTGCCACGGGCAATGTTCTGCTTCACGCTGGTGCCCTGTCCGGTGCCGCGGAACCAGGCCGCGTTGCTCTCGTATTTGTTGCCGCTGAAGGGCTGCTTCACCTTGGTGCCGGCGGGGTTGCTGTTGTTCTTGCACGCAGGCATGGCCAAGGCCAGAAAGGCCAGAAGGATGACCGGGATGGTCCGGCCCGTACGCAGGGTGATCATGGTGGTTGGATGGGTTCGCTGTGCGCAAAGAAAACACCGTGCCACGCTCCGATCGTGATGGACGGTTCGCCTTGGGCGCCAGCGCCGGAGCACAATTCGGGAGATGAAGCCCCATCTTTCGGCCAAATAACCCCACCCATGCGTGCGCTCAAGACCCTGTTGATCATCCTGTTCTCCGTGCTGGCCGTAATTACCATGCTGGCCATTCTCGGGGATTCCTCCTACCGCGTGGAGCGCTCCACCGTGGTGGCCGCACCGCCCGAAGTGGTGTATGGCTACGTGAGCCGCCTCGAGAGCATGAAGCAGTGGGGCCCCTGGCAGGAAATGGACAAGGACCAGGTGCAGACCTTGGAAGGCACCGACGGCACGGTGGGCGCCGTATGGCGGTGGGAAGGGGATACCGTGGGCAAGGGCAGCCAGACCATCACGTCCTTGGAACCCAACAAGGCGGTGCGTTGCAAACTGCACTTCGTGGAACCTTTTGAGTCCATCAGCACCGCTACTTACGATCTGCAGCCCGTGGGTGACAGCACCATGGTGACCTGGGGCATGGAAGGGGAGAACGGCCTGATGGGCAAGGTGATGAGCCTGTTCATGAACATGGACAAGATGTTAGGCGCTGATTTCGAGAAAGGCCTTGCGAACCTGAAGGCCATGGCCGAGAAGGAACAGGCGGAGAAGAAGGCCGCGCTGGCCGCCAAGACCTTCGGGGGCTACGTGATCGAGACCATCGAGCGGCCCGAAACGGTGTATGTGGGCAAACGGGGCAAGGTGAAGTTCGGCGACCTGGAGAAGTTCTATGGCACCAACTTCGGCGCTGCCGGTGCGGCCGTAGGCAACGCGGGCCTCAGCCTGGCCGGTGCGCCCAGCGGGGTCTTCTTCGCATGGGATGAGAAGGCCGGGGTGGCCGACCTGATCGCCGGTATGCCGGTAGTGGCCCCCGCCGACCTGAAGATGCCGGGCCTGGACGTGTACACGGTGCCCGCCAGCAAGATGCTGCACATTGCCTACTACGGATCGTACGACGGCAGCATGCGCGCCCATATGGCCATGGACGAGATGATCAAGGCGAACGGGCTGACGCACTACGGCAACGTGATCGAGGAGTACATCACCGACCCCGGCGCCGAGCCCGACACGGCCAAGTGGCTCACCAACATCTACTACATGGTGAAGTGATGGTCGATCGGGACCGTTGTATGCGTGCCTGGATCCATTGCGGTGAGCTTGCCTGTTCACGCGGGCCGCTATCCATCCTGAACAAGCGATGAACCTATTGCTGTTGCATGGTGCGCTGGGCACCCGGGACCAGTTGGGCATACTGCGCGAAGTGCTGCCCGGTGTGCGCACCCTTGCGGTGGAGTTCCGGGGTCACGGCGAACGCGCCATACCGGACGAGGGGCTTTCCATGGAGGTGTTCCTGCGCGACATGGAGGATGCCTTGGACGAGGCGGGGTGGAGCGAGGCGCACCTGTTCGGCTACAGCATGGGCGGCTATGCGGCGCTGCTCTACGCGCACCGTTTCCCGCAGCAGGTGGCCTCGGTGGTAACGCTCGGCACAAAATTGAAGTGGGACCGCGAGGGGCTGGACCGTGAGCTGCGACTGCTGGACCCGCAGAAAATGAAGGAGAAGGTGCCGCAATTCGTCATGGACCTGCTTACCCAGCACGGCCCTGAACGCTGGGAGCACTTGGTACGCGCCACCGCCACGCTGATCACCGGCTTGCACGAGCAGCCCCCCTTGACGCGCGAACAGATGGAGCGGGTGACCTGCCCGGCCCTGCTTTGCGTTGGCGACCGCGACCGCACGGCCGTGGCGGAGCACACCCTGGATGCCGCCCACTGGATGCCGCATGGCGCCACCCTGGTCCTGCCCAACACCCAGCACCCCTTCGATGCGGTGGATCTGAACGTCCTGCTGCCGCACCTGCGTGCCTTCTGGGGGCTGGAAATGGAGGGATGATCACTTGCCCCAACCGCGCACCACCAGATAGTAGCGGCGTTGCTCGGCGTTCACTTGAACACTGTCGGTGCGTACCACGCCAACAGCGGCGGGCTTCCTGCGGTTACGCAGGGCGCGGCGAACATCCACGGTGAGCTCGGTGTCCGGTTCGATGAAACGTTCCCCCACGCTGTAGGTGCCCAGCCGCACGGTATCACCGGGGGCGAGGGTGTGCTCGCTGTCCTTCAGGGCCGGCGAGGGGCGCAGGGCCTTCACGGTGGCCTTGCCGGCCTGCCGCGTGGCGTTCACCAGGTACACCTCGTTCACGAACAGCTTCTGGCATTCCACCACCGCTGGTTTGGGCGGAACAGTGACCACAGTGGGAGCTTCTTCCTGCAAAACCCAACGGCTGGGGCTGTGCAAGGGGCCGTAGTTATCGCGCCCTTCCTCCCAGAAGCCGGTGCGGTTGCCCTTGTCGTCGAAGGTGGTGGTGCTGCGGTACCACTGGATGCCGGCGTCGGGCGCGTCGCTCACCTCGGCCTTGCTCACCGCGCCATTGGGGTGGTAGCTGAAATACACCGAAGCGTGGCCACCGATCCGGCGCGTGTGGTAGCTGAAGATCTCGCGGCCCGCACTGTCGTAGGCGATGGACCGGCCGAAGCGGTCGTCGGGGTCACGCCATTCCTTTGTGCTTACCTGGCCTGTCCTGAAGTGGTGCAGGACCACCAAGCCGGTATCGGTGCGCAGTTCCTTGCGGCCCAGTTGGGCCATGGCCGGTACCGAAAGCAGGCATAGGAGCGACATCAGGTGGCGCATGGCTGCCCACTGCCAAACATCGGGCCAAGCCGTAACTTCGCAGAACCATGACGATCACGAGGAACAAAAAGGACCAATTGGTCATCACGCTCGATGGCCGAGTGGATCCCGATGCTGTGAGGCGTTTGTTGGACAAGCTGGAGTTCATGGAGCTTGCATCGGGTGAACGGAAAGTGCCTGCCAAGAGGGTGAACGATATCGCTGAGGAGATCAAAGCCTCGTGGTGGTCCAAATACAAGGAAGCGTATCGTGCTCAAGGTCGTCGTTGACGCCAACGTGCTTGTCAGCGCCATCTTCAGCCCGGAGGGCCCGGTGGCAGATGTTTTCTTCGAGGCCTATGGGCGTTTGGAACTGCTTACACCGGAGTTCATTCGCGAGGAAATGCTGGCTCATGCGGGGCGTATCGCTCACGAGCGGGGCACGCAGGTGGAACGTATAGAGACTGCGGTGAACAAGATGTTGGACCGCATGCGAACGGTACCCCTGGAAATGATACCAAAGGCCACCCGCAAACAAGCGGATGCACTGGCGTTGGATATTGACCCGAAGGATGTTGCCTATGTGGCCCTCGCGTTGAGCCAGGAAGCAGTTATTTGGACCTTGGACAGAAAACTAGCGAACGGTCTTGCCCGTAAGGACGTTCGCATCTGCATTGACACCGCTACCATGCGGAATATCGTCGAACACGCTCGCTGAACAAAAGGAAATGGCCAACAAGAAGATCCAGAAACTGCTCGTCGCCAACCGTGGCGAGATCGCATTGCGCGTGATGCGCTCCGCCCGCGAAATGGGCATCAGCACCGTGGCGGTGTATTCCGAGGCCGATCGCAATGCGCCTTTTGTGCGCTTTGCCGATGAGGCCGTGTGCATTGGCCCGGCCGCCAGCAAGGAAAGCTACCTGGTGATCGACAAGATCGTGGGTGTTTGCAAGGACCTGAAGGTGGACGCGGTACACCCCGGCTACGGCTTCCTGAGCGAGAACGGCGACTTCTGCCGTGCACTGGAAAAGGCGGGCGTGATCTTCGTTGGTCCATCGCCCAATGCCATGAAGGTGATGGGCGACAAGCTGGCCGCCAAGGAGGCCGTGAAAGGCCACGGCGTGCCGTTGGTACCGGGTACCGAAGGCGCGGTGAGCGGGCTGGAGGAGGCCATGGCCGTGGCAAAGACCATCACCTTCCCGATCCTGATCAAGGCCGCTGCTGGTGGTGGAGGCAAGGGCATGCGCATCGTGGAGCGCGAGAGCGATCTGAAGGAAGGGTTGGAGCGCGCCATCAGCGAAGCACAGAACGCATTCGGCGATGGAAGTGTGTTCATTGAGAAATACGTGACCGGTCCGCGGCACATCGAAGTGCAGATCATGGCCGATGGACATGGCAACACCTGCTACCTGTTCGAGCGCGAGTGCAGTGTGCAGCGTCGCCACCAGAAAGTGGTGGAGGAGGCCCCCAGCGCCGTGCTGACCCCCGAACTGCGCAAGCGCATGGGCGAGGCCGCTGTTGCCGTGGCCCGCAGCGTGGATTATACCGGTGCCGGCACCGTGGAGTTCCTGCTCGATTCCAGCATGGAGTTCTACTTCATGGAGATGAACACCCGCCTACAGGTGGAGCACCCCGTTACCGAGATGATCACCGGGCTTGACCTGGTGAAGCTGCAGATCCGCGTGGCCGAAGGGGAGAAGCTGCCCTTTACGCAGGGCGACCTGAAGATCAACGGCCATGCCATTGAGGTGCGCGTGTATGCCGAGGACCCCGCCAACAACTTCCTGCCGGACATCGGCAGGCTCACCACCTACCGTCCGCCGCAGGGCCTGGGCGTGCGTGTGGACGATGGCTTTGAGGAGGGCATGGACATCCCCATCCACTACGACCCCATGATCGCCAAGCTGATCACCCACGGAGCCACGCGAGAGGAGGCCATCGAACGCATGCAACGCGCCATCGACGACTACGCTATCAGCGGGGTGGAGACCACCTTGGGCTTTTGCCGCTTCACCATGGGGCACGAGGCCTTCCGCAGTGGCAAGTACGACACCCACTTCGTGCGCGACCACTTCCGCCCCGAGCTGCTTGACGGGCAGGACCCCGAGGAACAGGCCGCCGCCGCCGCCGTGGCAGCGCTGCTCTTCGAAGGCCGCAGCCAGCGTCCGGCGCCTGCTGCCACCGGTACTTCCACCGTAAGTGCCTGGAAACTAAAGCGGCGCTGATGCGTTGAAGGGAATATCGGCACGCGATCGGCGTTGTACCTTCACAACCCCAGCGGCCGGAGGGATGTCCATTCGTTCCCCACATGTGATAGCCAGTGTCGTGCTGGGCCTTTGGTCCTGCGGCATGCACGCCCAAACGGACGGCGGCTTCCACGTGCTGCAAGCCCACGTGATCAATGGTGATACCGTGCCCTTGGTGCAACTGCCCGAGGCACGGGTGGACGCCCGCTGGCGCCCGCGCGACCGGCGCGAAGCAGCGCGCTACGACAAGCTGACGCGCAACATCCTCCGCGTGTACCCTTACGCACGCATCACCGGCGAACTGCTACGTGAGTATGAGCACGACCTCACCCAGATACAGCGCGAGAGCGACCAGGACCTGTACCTGAAACTGGCCGAGGCCGAACTGCGTGCCGAGTTCGAAGAAGAAGTGAAGGACCTGACCACCAGCCAGGGCCGGGTGTTGATCAAGTTGATCGACCGCGAGACCGGCAAGAGCTCCTTCGACCTGGTGCGGCAATTGCGCGGATCGTTCACCGCCTTCGTATGGCAGGGCCTGGCCCGCCTGTTCGGCCAGGACCTTCGCAGCACCTACGACCCCGAGGGCGAGGACCGCATGATGGAAATGGTGGTGCAGCGTATTGAACGGGGCGAACTGGCCGTGGCCCCCAGGGCGGCGCGTACAGCAAAAGCACAGGCCCGACTGGAGAAACGCAAGGCCCGCCTGTACCGCAAATACGGCCTGCCACTGGAAAAGGTGAGCGCCAACTGATCGCGGTGCCTTACAGCGCGAGCTCCATCACGAAGTCGTCCATCACATAGCCCTGCCCGATGTCGATCACTTCCGCACGCACGGTGTGAAAGCCTTGGCGCTTATACCACTGTTGGGCCGTGTTGTACTTGTTCACGTTCAGCTCTAGGCGCTCATCGCCAGAAGCGCGTGCCTTCTCGATGACCGCTTTCAATAAGGCACGGCCAGCACCGGTGCCTTGTTGCTGAGGAAGCACGTAAAGCTTGTGCAGACGCGTGGTGCTGCCTCCGAGGTAGTGCGGTTCAAAACCGGCAAAACCGACGGTTGTGCGATCCGTAGTGGCCAGCAGGAATCGTTGCCCTTGCGTGAACTGCAGGTTGAGCGCTGGCTCGCTGTAGAACAGGTCCAGCATGTAGGCCAGTTGTTTCGGCGATAATATGGTGCCATAGGCCACAGGCCATGTGCGGCGGGCAATGGAGGCAATGGTGCCCAGGTCGGTCAGCCCTGCGATGACGATGCGCACGTCAGGCATGGCGGGAACGGAAGCGGTACAAGAACCGGAAGTACTCCAAGGTGGTACGCATCAGTTTCATGCGCGACCTCCCGATGCGTTTGTTCGAGGCCAGCACCATGGGCACTTCGATCACGCGGGCGTCCACACGGATGAGCTTGATGAGCAGTTCGAGCATGCAGATGAACCCGGACTCTTGGATGAGGCTGGGCCAGCGCTCGGCGGCCTTGCGTAGGCTGCGCACCCGGTACACGCGGTAGAAACTGCTCAGTGTGCTCACCTTCAGGTCGAACACGAAGCGGAAGATGAAATTGGCCGTAGCCGAGAGGAATTTGCGAATGAAGGTGGTCCGCTGGAACCCACCGCCCTGCGCATACACCGAGGCCAGCACCAGGTCGTAACCCAGATCGGCGATGGCCAGCATATCGGGCAGGATGCGGATGTCCGACGTGCGGTCGGCCTCCATGGTCACCACGATGTCCTCGTCCTTGGCGCGTTCCAATATCCACTGGAAGCCCGTGGCGAAGGCGTGCCCGGGACCATGGTTGGTGCCGTCGCCCAGCACCACCACGCGTTCGCCGGGGAAAAGGTCAGGCACTACCGCGCGCGTGCGATCGCTCGATCCATCATCGGAGATCACCAACCACGTATCGGGCGAGGCCAGGTAGGGGCGCAGATCCTCGGCCAAGCCGGGCAGGTTGGCCTCTTCGTTGTAGGTGGGTATCAGCAGGTAGCGCATGGGGTCACGCGGGCCTGTTCCGCTGCCATTCGATGGTGCGCCGCAGTCCGTCCTCCAGCCCGAAGCGCGGTGCGAAGCCGAGGCGCTCGCGGATCTTGGTGATGTCGGGCACGCGACGCAGCACATCCTCGTAGCCGCCACCAAAGGTCGCGTAGGGGATCAGGGTGAGCTTGGGCTCCTGGTCCTGCGGACGGATCAGGCGCCAGATGATGCGGGCCAGTTGCTCAATGGTGACCTCCGCGCCAGGGTCCGATGCCACGTTGAAGACCTCGTTCACCGCCTCGGGTCGCTCGATGGCCAATTGAAAGCCTTGCACGGTGTCGTCCACGTAGGTGAAGGTGCGTGTCTGCTGGCCATCGCCGTGCAGTTCGATCACCTCATTGCGCAGCGCTTTGCCGATGAATACGGATTGCGGGCCGCCCCACCACGTGAGGTTCTGGTTGGGGCCATATGAACCGAAGAGCCGCAGGATGGTGTACTTCAGGCCCTTCTCCTCGCCGGTGGCAATGATCTTGTGCTCGCTGTGGATCTTGGAGGCCGCATAGGCCCAGCGCTTCACTTTGGTGGGCCCAAGCACCAGGTCGCTCTCCTCGTTGAAAGGCACCCTGGGGTTCTTGCCATACACATCAGAGGTGGAGGCGAAAACCAGGCGCGCACCCAATTCGAGGCACCGCTGGATGACAATGGAGGTCATGCGGTCGTTCTCGACGATGGTGTGGTAACTGTTGGTGTAGCGGGGTATCTTCTGGCTGGCAAGGTGAACAATGGTGTCCGCCTCGATGCCCGCGAGGATAGCCGGGTCGCAGAGATCGCCCTCAACAAAACGGTAACCGGGTCGCCCGGTCAGTTCCTCGATGTTGGAAGGTGTGCCGTAGCTGAAGTTGTCGATACCTGTGACCTGATGTCCGGTATCGAGCAAGTGACGCGTGAGGTTGGAACCAACGAAGCCGGCGGCACCTGTTATAAGGACGTGTTGAGCAGGGATGGAAGCTGGGGGCATTCGAATTCAGTGGGTAGTGCCTTGCACAGGGGCAAAGGCCGGCAAGTTCGGCAAGCTGTCGTTATTCAATTGCCAGGTAGGGTCGTCGTGGGGCTGAGAGCGCGAAAAACGTGGGTCTTGGGCCCGGATCACTTCGAAACCTTCATCTGCGTGTCCGTTCACAAAAAGCCCGGTGATCGCGTTCAGGTCAGGCTTTACGAAGTGCTTGAGGGACCTTGCGGAGCCTTCCGAATAGATCGCGCACAGGTACGCCGCCGTCCACGAACTGTGCACTAAAACGACCTCCGCGTCGGGAGCTTGCTCCAGCTCTTTCACGATGGACGTGTTGTACTCCTGGTAACGATCGGGGCCAATAGGTGAAGGAGCGTTCATGGCCAGCACGAGGGATGCCGCCACGATAACAACTCCTAACATGGCCGCCGCACGCGCGACTTGCAACGATGGACCTCGTTCACGGAATGCTATTTCAGCCGCCCATGCCATGGCCAGTGCCAAGTAGGGCAATGAGAACACGACATACTTGGCCTGGAACGAGACCGTATGGCCGGAGGTCAATGCCAGTGCGGTGGCGTATAGCATGGACGATACGGCCAGTATCAACAACGAGCCCATGGTGCGCTTGTCTTTTTGTGCCGATGCCGTCCGCAGGACCAAGAGCACCAAGGCCACCGGAATGACCAGTAGCAAGAGCACCGACCGCAAGCGTGGCCCGGCGAACTGCAATCCATTCCCCGAGGCCCAAAGCAGTTGCACACCCCAGCCTTCGACCAATGAACGTGGGCTGGTGGCCGAGTAGAATGAGATAAGGTCGGGCAGTTCCTTCAGCTGGTCCACATAGTACTGGTTGTAGATGCTCATTTGCTCGAGGCCTGCGAAGCCACCGTTGAACAACCAGGTCAATACCATACCAACAGCGACCGCACCGGCAGGCAGTATTCGAGCGATGCGCCCCCAGGGTGTCCGTTGTTGCAAAGCCACCAATGGATGTGCTGCGATGATGTAACAGCTGGAATAGTGCGAAAGCAGCGCCAGGCCGGCCACGGTGCCATAGAGGAACACCAGACCCCGACCCGGCCTTTCTTCCTTCATCAGGCGAAAGAGCAACAGGGTGGCCAAAATGGTCAGGAACAGGGCCTGCATGTAGCTGCGTGCATCAATGGCCATGGTGAAGAGCAGGGGGGAGCAGGCCAGGAGCAACGCAGCACAAGCAGCCACCCATCTGCCCGGAAAGAGCAAGTTGCCCAAACGATAAAGCATGAAAACGGAAAGCAGCGCGAGGACCATGGACCAACTACGTAACGCCACCGGGCTTGTGCCGAACAGTGCCGACCAGATGTGGATCATGCTCACGTATGCCGTTCCATTGCCGCTGTCCATGAACACACATGCCCTCAGCACACGAGGAAATGAGTTGAATTGGTCGAGTTCGTTGGCCGTGAACCCTTGTTGGGGACCTTCTGCGCCATAGCCAATGCCACGTGCTTCCAATAGGGTATACACCTCGTCGTGCCAGAGCTCCCGCTCGCCGATCCGTATGCCCCAGATCAATGATGCGACCACTAGCGCGATCGCCAACAGCGAGTTCGGCGCAATGGACCATGAACGCGGATCAGACAGACACCCATTTTGGGATACCGTCCCATGCTGGTGAGCTTCCGGCCTGTCCATGTAAAGGTCGATCCAGTGTGCGACCGCATCAATGACGCAGCACTACCGGAACGGTTGTGCTGTGTCGATGTCCGCTCTGGCCTGCTTACTTGCTGAACACCGGTGCCACCACCAGGTCCTTGCTGCCCTGGGTGTACACATAGAAACCCTCGCCGCTCTTCACGCCCAGCTTGCCGGCCGTTACCATCTGCACTAGCAGGGGGCAGGGGGCATACTTCGCTTCACCCAGGCCTTCGTGCAGTACGCGCATGATAGCGAGACAGGTATCCAGACCAATGAAGTCCGCCAGTTGCAGGGGACCCATGGGGTGTGCCATGCCGAGCTTCATGATGGTATCGATCTCGGCCACACCGCCCACGCCTTGGAACAGGGTCTGGATGGCCTCGTTGATCATGGGCATCAGGATACGGTTGGCCACGAAGCCGGCGTAATCGTTCACCGCAACGGGCACTTTGCCGATGGCCGAGCTCAGTTCCACCACGGTGGCCGTCACGGCGTCGGTGGTGTCGTAGCCGCGGATCACCTCCACCAGCTTCATCACCGGCACGGGGTTCATGAAGTGCATACCGATCACCTGGCCCGGACGCTTGGTGGCGGCCGCAATGCGGGTGATGCTGATGCTGCTCGTGTTGGTGGCGAGGATGCAGGCGGCGGGCGCGTTCGCATCCAGGTCGCGGAAGATCTTCAATTTGAGGTCCACGTTCTCGGTGGCGGCCTCCACTACGAGCTCGGCCTGCTTCACGCCAGCGGCCATGTCGGTGGTGGTGGTGATGTTCTTCAGCGTGGCGGCCTTCTGCTCCTCGGTAATGGAGCCTTTGGCCACCTGGCGGTCGAGGTTCTTTCCAATGGTGGCCATGCCCTTGTCAAGGCCGGCCTGTGCAATATCGATAAGCGTTACGCTGTGGCCGCTCTGGGCGAAGACATGGGCGATGCCATTGCCCATCTGGCCGGCACCGATCACTGAGATGTTCATGGGTTCACGGAATGGACGGCGAAGGTAACCCGCGGTACCGTTCGGCAAGGCGTTGCAGATGGGCGATACAAGGTCTAATTTGCCCTTCACCAAAGCCTACCACCCATGCGTTCTACGCTACTCCTTTTCCCGCTTATGGTCCCTGTCACGCTCGCCGCCCAGCAGCAGGTCTTTTTCGAGGATTTCGAAGCGCCCTTACCCGCCTTCGCGCCGAACACGCCTGATATGGGATCGGTGACATCGGGTGATAATACGTGGCTGATCAATAATGCCTACGCTGGAGGAAGCGGCACCATTACCTGCCTCGGCTTTCCGTTCTCGTTCACGGTGCCAGCCACACAGGCCCAACCCGGGGGCATTACCAACCCCAATGGGCGGTACTTGCACACGACCAGTACGGCGGCCATTGCCAGCGGTGTTCAGAACTGTTGCTTTGTGGCGGCCGATGGCCTTTGTGCGCAGCCGGCCAACCACTTCGCGCGCATGACGCAGGATGTGAGCACGGTCGGCTCGACGAGCGCCACGCTCACCTTTTGGTGGATCTGTGGCGGAGGGACGAGCAACTACGGCGAGGTGTATTACAGCACCAATTCGGGTACCACTTGGAACCTGATCTCAACGCCCATTGCCCAGTATCGCAACCAGACCTCGTGGACGCAACAGACCATTACCCTGCCCGAACTGGGTGGGCAGTCCACGCTGCGGTTCGGGTTCCGCTTTGTGAACGGCACCACGCTCAGCGCACAGGACCCCGGCTTCGGTATCGACGATGTGCGGATAACGGTGCCCACGGTTGGCACCAACACCATCGCTACTGGCGACCTGGCAACAACTGTGCTCTGCCAAGGCGCTTCCATTGGAATGCCCTATACCGTGGCTGGAGCTTGGGGTTCCGGCAACGTGTTCACACTTCAATTGTCCGATGCCAGCGGAAGCTTCGCAGCACCGGTCGCCATTGGCACCCTGTTGTCCAATGCTTCCGGCATTATCACCGGCATTATCCCTGCCAACACGCCTCCCGGTGCGGGCTATCGGCTGCGCGTGGTGGGCAGCGATCCACAAACGGTCGGCGCCGTGGGTGGCTTGACCTATGCGGTCTTGGCCGCACCATCGGCAGGTATTGATGCCACTGCTTCCCTGTGCAAGAACACGGGCACCTACGATCTGCTCGCTTTTCTTGGTGGCACACCCGCGGATTGCGGTTCGTGGACTGGACCCAATGGAGCGGTGCCTTCGGGTGTGTTCAATACGGCCACCGATGTGGGCGGCCAGTATGTATTCACCACGGCGTGCCCGGGCGGTTGTCCGCAGGATGAGGCCGTGCTGTTGATCTCCCTGTTCGATCCGGCCAACGCAGGCAACAACGTGACCGCTGCTGAATGCGAAGACAACGTGCCCGCCACGCTGTATGGCTATGTGAGCGGAGGAAGCCTCAGCGGCATCTTCTTCCTGAACGACCAGCCGGTCACCAACACCATCCTGCAGGACGCTGGGGTGTATCCATTGCAATATGTGGTCTATGGCACGGGCCCCTGTGCGAACGATACCGCAGCGATATCGATAACGGTGAACGCTGCGCCGAACGTGGGAGCCAGCACCACACACACTGTTTGCGTGAATGGTGCGTCGATCGATCTGCTCTCCTTATTGGTCGGCGCCGATGAAGGGGGCACATGGACCGCACCTGGCGGAGGACCGTTCGATGGGACCCTGGTGCCATCAACAAGTGCATCGGGTTTGTACACCTACACGATCGAAGGTGTGGCACCCTGCACCGATGCACAGTCTTTCGTGGCTGTGGTGATCGACCCCTGCACGGGCATAGGTGATGTTGAGGAGCGTTCGCTCATCCAATGGGGCGGCCAACACGGCGAAGGTCACTTGCTGATCATACCGGACGACCACCGGGTGGTGGATGTTATTGCGCCGAACGGTTCACGTGTGGCTCAATGGCAGAGCACTAACGTACAAGGCCGACAATGGCTTCATCTGGGTGAACAGGCCAGCGGAGCCTACAGCATTCGTTTGATGGGACCCGATGGCGTGCGTGTACTGCGCTTGATGCATGTGGCACAGTAAGGGGGGCGGTGCACAACTTGTGGATAAACCGGGGTCGAAAAACTTGATGTCCGCAAGGGCGCCAGGGTACTTTCGGCTCACCAACGTTCATTGCATCATTCGATCGTGCTGGAACGCACAACGGGAAAGGGTCGATGCACATCGTGAGCCACGGCTTACGGCGGGTTTGGTAAGAAACCCAGCTACGACCCGGGCGGCATGCCAGACGTGCCCCCGCAACGGATCGCTCCATTGGGTGCATTCACCCATGGAGGGCGCAGGGAATGAGGGCATACGATGGAGGCCAAGGCCAACGTCGGATGGGAGCGGGGATCGCCAAAACGGTGGTCCCCGCTTCATTTTTCACACACACTCTACACAGTGCTGATGTTCCGTTGATGAACACGATCGATCGTGGATAAGTGCGATCCACATGGATCCGACTTCCGGAAAAGCGGCGGATAGCTTTGATGCACACCGTTCCTTGATCGAATGAAGAAAAAAGACCGCAAGATCTTCGTACTGGATACCTCCGTGATCCTCTACGACCACTCGGCCATCGAGAACTTTGAAGAGCACGACGTGGCCATCCCGATACAAGTCCTGGAAGAGCTCGATACGTTCAAGAAAGGAAATGACACCATCAACTTTGAAGCACGGGAGTTCATCCGCCATCTGGATGACATCGCGAAGACCGATGTGCTGACCGATTGGATACCGCTGAACGGGCCTACGCACGGCAAGTTCAAGGTGGTGGCCAAGCATGACCTGAACGGCGTGGATGCCACCAAGGTCTTTGCCGACGCCAAGAACGACCACCAGATCCTGAACGCCACCCTTACACTGCAACGCCAGAACCCTGGTCGCAAGGTGGTGTTGGTGACCAAGGACATTGCGCTCCGCCTGAAGGCCAAAAGCCTGAACCTGCTGTCCGAGGATTACCTCACCGGCAAGGTGCGCGATGTGCGTGAGAAGCTCTACACCGGCCGCACAGTTGTGGACGACTATTCTGAAGAGCGCATCGATCGGTTGTTCTCCGAGGGCAGCATCGATGTCTCGGAACTGGGCATGGAAAAGCCCAAGGGGAATCATTTTTTCATTCTGAAGCACAAGAAGAAGAGCATCCTCGCGAAGTACGATCCGCGCACAGGTCATGTGGACCGCGTGGAGAAGCAGAGCGTGTTCGGGATCGGTCCGAAGAACGCGGAACAAGCGCTGGCCATGAGCGCCCTATTGGATCCGGAGATCAAGCTCGTGACCTTGCAAGGTGCTGCAGGTACCGGCAAAACGCTGCTCGCCCTGGCCTGTGCCCTGGAACAGCGCCGCGATTATCGCCAGATCTATGTAACACGCCCTGTAGTGCCTTTGAGCAACAAGGACATCGGTTATCTGCCCGGCGATATCCAGAGCAAACTGGACCCGTACATGCAGCCCTTGTGGGATAACCTGAAGCTGATCAAGGGCCAGTTCGAGAAGCACGATAGCACGCCCAAGCGCATCGACGAGATGTTGGAGAACGAGAAGATCGCCATTGCACCGTTGGCCTACATCCGCGGACGCAGCTTGGCCAACATCTTCTTCATTGTCGACGAGGCACAGAACCTTACCCCGTTGGAGGTGAAGACCGTGATCAGCCGCGCGGGTGAAGGCACCAAGATCGTGTTCACCGGTGATGTGCACCAGATCGACACGCCCTTCCTGGACACGGAGAGCAACGGCCTAAGCTACCTGATCGACAAGGCCAAGGGGGATCCCCTGTTCGCGCACATCACCCTGGAGAAAGGAGAACGCAGCCCGTTGGCCAATCTGGCGAATGAACTGCTCTGACCCGAAGGATCTACGGATATCAATGAAAGAAGCCCGCGATCGCGGGCTTCTTTCATTGGAGGGGTTAGTAAGATCAGAACAGGTCCTTCACCTCAATGAAGTTGAAGTCCAGTTTAAAGAAGCTCTGGTAGTCCTTGCCGGTCTCGGCCATTTCCTCGTCGCCAGTCTCGTAATGCCAGTTCACCTGCACGCGCTGGCCACGTTCGCTCACGGCATCGAGCTTCTGGAAAATGTTGTACAGGTGTTTGGATGAACTGGTGTCCAGGTAGTCCAAACGCATGTTCACCGTGGTCTCCACCCGTGGGGCACGCAGGTATTCATCGAGCCAGTTGTACACCCGATGGTAGAACTGTTCGGAGTTGTGCGGCAGCGAACGTCCGATGAACTCCAAAAGACCTTGATCCAGGTCCAGGTCCACCTCTGGAGAGGTCTCCGTACGTTCAATGTGGAATCGCTTCATGGCCTGCGGGATTACAACACCTCAAAGGTGCTGCCGCGAGGTCAAGGGATGTGGTAAGAGGAAACCCTTGGACCAACACCCCGATGTTGATGGGCGCTTGGCCTACCGGCTACGGTACTCGGTAAGTATCTCTTGGTCCGAAGGGAGCAGGATCTCGGTATCGTTCACACGACGTACCCAATAAAGGTACTTGCCGGTGCCCTGGCAGGCGAACACGGTCATTACTTCATTGCCAGAGAGCGTACGGACCGGGAAGATGCGCCACGTTCCGTTCTTCTCCTGCACCGCCACCTTCACTTCAACGAGATCTGAGCAGGTATTCTTCAGGTCCACACTATAAGTACCGCTGAAATCACGTTTGTATCCGTCCTTGTAGATCTCACACTTCTCGCACGGTGCACCCCAACGGCTGGCGGTCTTCACCAGGCAATCCGCGGGATCACGGTCCTGGGCACCGGCCCAGAACGCCAACAGCACACCGAGGATGAGGAGAAGGGTCTTTTTCACGGTCATATTCAGCGGATGTTGTTCAGGGTGCTATTGGCCTTGACGTTGCGCAGTCAGTTCTGCCACGCTGCGGTTGTTGCGGTCCTCCACATTCCGGTCGGCAAGGCTAACGACCATTTTTGCGGTCATCAAGCCCTGGGTGTGCTCGATGGGCGTTAGATATGAACCGCGACATGTTGCATTCGCATGTATGACCTGCGGCAGGTGCCTGGTAACGGTGCGTTTGTCCACTAAACCACTGGCGGAAAGCCGGGCCTTCACGGGTAATTGCGGAAGTGCATCAAAGTCGGGACAGTGGAACACGCGCATGCTTGTTGTAGAAGGCTCTATTACGCGGGTTGCCCATCTCAAGGTTTCACAGGTTGCACGTAAGTCATCGACCTACGTCCATCCAGGATGCCCGAGAATGCCTGGCGAACACGCTGCATGTTTTCCGGGGACAGCGCTAATTCGGCTTTTTTCGTTCGTGTTATGCAGGCCTGCTTGAACGATTCACGCGAAATGCATCTTCCAGAGCCCTCCGTGCAACAGATGTGTAATTGCATGGTCAGCGA
Organism: Flavobacteriales bacterium; assembly: GCA_016788295.1. GTDB lineage: Bacteria > Bacteroidota > Bacteroidia > Flavobacteriales_F > PHOS-HE28 > PHOS-HE28. Next base: position 67,153 of record JAEUSY010000016.1, on the reverse strand, counting down.
ATCGGTTCGCAACGAGCTTTCATCGAGCCCTGAAAGTGCAATGACCGTTTGTTCGATGCGGCGACCTTCGTTGAAATGGTCCATCACCAACCTGTCTTGGCGATCAATTCGGAAGGTGGTGCTGCCTGCGTATAGCGCGTTCAACGTGTCGAGCGCAGGTTGTGCCCGTCCGATGGAAGCGTTCAGTAGCAGAAGCAGGAGCAGTGTTCGAGGTCGCATGAGTGAACCCTTGTGGCCGTTCTTACGTAAACCCGCGTCGCAGGTTCAACCTGTGGCAGACCGATGGCTTACCAACAGCATCAATTCAGGGCGCTCATCACTTGCTTGCTCCTGTTCGTGGGCACGCTGGTGCTTGCGCAGGGGAAGTTCACCGTTAACGGCCGCTTGAAGATCGAGGGAAGTGACCTGGCCGGGGCGCGTGCCGTGGTGTACAAGAACGGAGAGAAGGACCGCACGATAACTACGAGCCTCAATAAGTTCACGTTGGACCTCGACCTGAACGCGAATTATGTGATCTCATTCGAGAAGCCGGGTTTCGTGGCGAAGAAGCTCTCGTTCAATACACGAGTGCCGGCCGATGCTGTCACCAAGGGATTCACGCCGTTCGAGTTCGCTGTATCGCTGTTCAAACAGTACGACGACATCAACCTTGTTGTTTTCAATCAGCCAGTAGGGGTGATCCGCTACGAAGCAGGGTTGGGCGATTTCGATTACGACACGGACTACACCAAGTCCATTCAAGCGCAATTGCAACAAGTACTGGCCGAAGTGGAGAAGAAGCAGAAGGAGGAGGCACAGCAGGCCGCCGCCGATGCGAAGGCCAAGGCGAAGGCCGATGCCGAGGCAAAGAAACAGGCCGAAGCCCAGGCTGCCGCTGATGCCAAGGCGCAGGCCGAAGCGAAGAAGCAGGCCGATGCCGCGGCCAAGGCCGAACGCGAAAGCCAGGAGGCCGCGCGTAAGGCCGAAGAGGCACGCTTGGCCGAAGCGAAACGGGCAGAAGCGGTGCAACCCAAGCCTGTGCCCGCTAAGCCCAAGGAGGAGCCCAGGCCTGTGCCTCCGCCGGTTAAGACCGCGCCTACGCCTGAGCCGGTGGCTACGAAGCCAGCGCCAGTAGCACCACAACGCAACGGTGCATTGGCAAAAACGAACGAGGGTGCGGATACGCGGCGGGCATCAACACCCATTGAAGCGGAGGAGCCCTCGCGCATGGCATTGGCACGCCCCAATACCAGTGAGGAGGTACCGCCTGTTGCGGCCGATGAAGAGGCCGTTACCGTGCGCAACGAGGACCTGGTCGTGGAACCCAACAAGGTGACCACCATTGTTCGCTTGGAGACCAATGGCGTGACAACCGAATGCCGAAAGGTGAGCCACAAGTGGGGCAGCACCTACTACTTCCGCAATGGTCAGCCATGCACGCAGCTTGTATATGAGCGGGAAGTGATGACCGAGGACCGCTTGGCCGGAGCCACGCCTCGCGCCAAATTGCCCTGATCAGTTCCCGAACTTTGGGGCATGCCCCCGCGCAGTTACCTACGTGACGGTCGTGCCCCCGTGCCGACGGATGAACGTGTGAGCGCGGTGATGAGCCGCATCAGGCACAAGCACACCACGCCTGAGCTGTTGGTAAGAAAAGCGCTGCGTGCGCAAGGCCTCACCGGCTATCGCCTGCACTATGCCAAGGTGCCAGGCAAGCCCGATATCGCCTTTGTTGGTCGCCGAGTGGCCGTGTTCGTGAACGGTTGTTTCTGGCACGGTTGTCCGCATTGTCGCCCACGCAGACCACGTACGCACCAAGGGTTCTGGAACGCCAAACTGGACCGCAACATGGAGCGCGATGCCGAGAAGACCAAGGCGCTGAAGCGCGCCGGTTGGAAGGTCGTTACACTGTGGGAATGCCGCGTGAAGCAGAACGTCGACCGGGAGGCCGCTCGCGTGGCCCGCTTACTGGCCTAAGCCCTTGCGCTTACCGAACAGTCTGCCGAAGAACCGCTTCTCGAAGGCCCAGAAGAAGCTGAACTGGCCGAACAGTGCTCCGTAGACCAGCAGTACCACATTGTAGAAGGGCAAGATCAGCATGTAGTAGAGCACCGAGAAGATCCACGATGGTTCTCCGCTGCCGGTGGCCCAGCCCACAATGGGGCGTTTCAGGAACATCACGGTGAAGCCGGTGCAGGCGAATACCAGCAGAATGATGAGCACGCGGGAGGGGGGGACGCCCCAACGTTCGCCCAAGCGGTCCATCCATCCTTTATTCGCTCCCTTCGCAGGTTCCATCGGTCTCGGCTGGCGAAGTTCGCGCTTCACAATAGATAACATGGCAGCTCGGAGAACAAGCGATACAGCGACCTGTTCGGTATCTGTGCTGTTCTGGTGATCCGCATGCTCAATCCTGCCATTCGGCCAGGAAGAGGTTGGTCTCTCGCGTGCCGTGGTTGTTGCGGTTGCTGCTGAAGACCAAGTAGCGGCCATCGGGGCTGAACACCGGGAAAGCATCGAAGGTGTCGCCATAGCTCACTTGCTCCAGGCCGGTGCCGTCGATGTTGATCATGAACAGCGTGAACGGGAACCCGCGTTGGCTCTTGTGGTTGCTGGCGAAGATGATCTTCTGACCGCTGGGGTGCCAGAAGGGCGCCCAGTTGGCCTGTCCCAGTTCGGTCACCTTGCGCATCTCGCTTCCATCGGCATTGGCCACGTACAGCTCCATATCAGTGGGTTTCACCAGCCCTTCCTTCAATAGGGCCTTGTACTCGGCCAGTTCCTCTTGGGTGCCGGGGCGGCTGGCACGCCAAAGCAGTTTGGTGCCATCGGGGCTGAAGAATGCACCGCCATCGTAGCCCGGAGCATTGGTGATGCGCTTCACGTCACTGCCATCGATGTTCATGGTGTAGAGTTCCATATCGCCATCGCGCATGCTGGTGAACACGATGCGATCACCCTTTGGCGAAACGGTGGCCTCGGCGTCGTAACCGGCTGTTTTCGTGAGCTGCTTGCGGATGTTGCCGCTCAGGTCGCTTACGTAAATGTCGAAGCTGGAGTAGATGGGCCATACGTACTTGCCGTCGGCCCGACGCTCTGGCACAGCGGGGCAGGTGGCTCCGGCCTCGTGCGTGCTGGCGAACAGCACCAGGCTATCACCGGGCAGGAAGTAACTGCACGTGGTGCGGCCACCCTTGATGCTGATCTGCGCCGGTTTCCCAGTGCGGAGATCGTCGGTGAAGGGGTTGAACACGTGGATCTGGTCGCAATGTTCTTCCCAGGCCGGGTTCGTGGACTGGAACACGAGCTTGCTGCCGTCGAAGCTCCAGTACGCTTCGGCATTGTCCCCGCCGAAGGTGAGCTGCTTCAGGCTCTTGAAGTGCTTCTCATCGGGATGGATAAGGGAGTCCTTCACCGCAACACTGTCCACGGTGGTGGCGGTGGTGTCAGCGGGGGCTGGGTTCTCCTGGCAGCCGGTAGTGAGCAGGATCGCGAGCGGCAGTACGGGAAGCAGTCGGTACATGGTCGTTGTTGAGGGCCGCGAAACTACACCAACGCTTTCGGTCGGAATGTCATCGCATGGCCATAGGGATGAGGAGTCGGTTATCTTGTTCGCTGCATGATCGATGGAAATCCCATCAAGGGCAGGGGCGCAGGTGGCCAGGTGCGGAACCGGTTCGCGGAGCGCCACTATGCCGATATGCACTGGGAGGCCATCGACGAGCCGATCGATGAACAAGGGCAGGCCACGAAATACATCGAGACCCATGCGCGTACCATCGTGAACCGGGTGGATTCGCCTGACCTTCCGTTCCGATGGAGCCTCAATCCGTACCAAGGCTGCGAACATGGCTGCAGCTATTGTTATGCCCGACCTACCCATGAGTATTGGGGCTACGGAGCGGGCCTCGATTTTGAGCGGGTGGTGCTGGTGAAGCGCAACGCACCTGAGCTGTTGGAGAAAACCCTCCGCGGTCCCAAGTGGCAAGTGGACCCCATTGTGCTATCTGGCGCTACCGACCCCTACCAACCCATCGAACGGAAGGAGCGGCTGACACGGGCCCTGCTCGAAGTGCTGTGGCGGTACAAACATCCCGCTGGACTGATCACGAAGAACGGATTGGTGCTGCGGGATATAGACCTCCTTCGCGACATGGCGGCAGAACGTTTGGTCTCCGTCGCCATCAGCCTCACAACGCTCAACGAGGACCTGCGCCGTCGGTTGGAACCGCGCACCAGCAGCGGCATCAACCGGCTAAAGGCCATAGAGGTTTTGCGCAATGCCGGCATTCCGGTCATCGTGATGATCGCTCCCATCATTCCTGCGTTGAACGAACCCGAAGTACCGTTGCTGTTGCGCTCGGCGGCGGATGCTGGTGCACTTGGTGCCGGCTATACGGTATTGCGTACCAATGGCGCTGTGGGCGAGGTGTTCGAGGGCTGGCTGCATACCCACTATCCGGACCGTGCGGCCAAGATCATGGCGCAGACCAAGGAACTGCACGGTGGACGCATGAGCGATCACGAGGCGGGTAGAAGGATGCGTGGCGAAGGTGTGTTCGCCACCAACATCGCCAGGCTTTTTAATGTGATGAAGCGCCGCTATTTCGCGGGGCGTGCGGTCCCCGAACTGGACCGCACGGCCTTCAGTCCGCCGCCACAGGGGCAGTTGGACCTTTTCGGCCCAGCGGCCAGGTGATCAAGGGGGTGTGTATGGTACCTGTTGGTCCCGGCTCCGAACGGAACAAGGTCAGGTCGGTGAGGAATAGCTCCGGCAGTACCAGAGGGTTGTCCTGCAGAACATCGGTTTTGCCGCGCGAACGGGCCAGCGTGATGTGCGGCCAGTAGGGCACGTGGTGGCTGGGTCGCATGGCCAGTGCCTGCGCCAGCCGGTGGTGAAGGCGTGTCAGATCGGTATGCGGATCGAAACGAACCCAGAGCATCGTAGGCCCCTGCTCGGGCATGGTCAATAGCTGTCCTTTCAGCAGATGGATCGGTGGGGTTTCCGTAGCGATGCGTTCCACTGCATCCTTGATCCCGGGCAGATCCTTTGCAGGACGTTCCCCCACGAACAAGGCGGTGACATGCCATTGTTGTTCCGGGGCCACACGCCACACGGGGCGCGCGAGCTGCTGGTAGGCATTAGAGCGGATCAGAGGCACCACGTCCTCTGGCACACGCGTGCCAATGAACAAGCGGAAACGTTCCATTGCGGACATGTGCCGCGAAGTTCGCACAGGCAGGGTTCAACGCCCCGACATTCCCTTCTTATCCAACTGCATGGCCCGCAGATAAGCGTCGAGACTGTGGCCCCGTTCGGCTTGTAGCACCGAGTTGAGGATGGTGCGCGTGCGCGAATCGAGGATGCGGCCTTGTTGTTCAGGATGGTTGGTGCGCTGCAGGAAACGTTTGCCGATGGTGGTCATGTTCGTTCGTTTTGATGCATGCCAAAGCTCCACGCTCCCAACACCGGACCCAATACCGGGATCGTGGTATGTGCATGCGAAATGCTCCACGATCGATCGTTCGCGAACAAGTGGTGAAGGGTGACATCGCTCAGGTCACCATGTGTGCGAAGTGTTAGCGCTTAGCTTCGCCGCATGTCCCGTGGTCGCAGCGTATTGCTATTCCTGATGGTGGCCTTGGTGTTCGCCGTTCCGGCACTGATCGCCACGCTGCTCACGGACCAATTGGAACTGCATAGCGCCATCAATCGGCACCATGCCGACTTGGCCGATCTCTTCTTCCGTTTCATTACGCACTGGGCCGATGGTCTCGTGCCAACTGTATTGGCGCTTCTCTTCCTGTTCTTTGGCACATTGCGCTCCTTCATGATGATCGGGCTCAGCTGTGGGTTGAGCGCCATCGTTGCCCAATTGCTCAAGCGTCAGGTGTTCGATCATGTGGACCGTCCGTTCATGTTCCGCGAACAGCTTAGCGATATGCATTGGGTGCAAGGCATCGAAATGCACCATCACTTCAGTTTCCCGAGCGGCCATTCCACAGCGGCCTTCAGCATGTGCCTTGCATTGGCCGTTATCTGGGCAAGGCCAAGGTTGGCGGTCGTCCTATCCATCGCTGCTTCGCTTATGGCTTTTTCGCGTGTCTATCTATCACAGCACTTCACGGAAGATATTCTTGCCGGAGCAGCGTTGGGGACCGTAACAGCATTGCTCGTGTACCGCTGGTTGTATGATAGCATGTTCAGCAAGCGAGCCTTCCTGGAGCGACGGGTCGGGTTCAACCGTGCTGGTTGATCCAAAGACCCATGTTCGTCGGCTCTTTTTGTTGATGGCCCCATGAGGGCTCGCCATCATGTTCAGGCGCAACTACTGCAGCGCCCTTCCAACTCTAAACGGCTTGCGGTCACAGTGAAGCCCTTCGGAACGTTCACTTCGGGCAAGGCCACACGTTCAAGGCAGAACACTCCGCTGCAGGCCGTGCATCGGAAATGTGCATGTACATCATGGTGCGCATGTGCATCGCATTCAGTTGAACAGGAGGCATAGCGCGAAGTGCCTTGCACATCCAACACACGATGGGCAAGGCCGGCATCTTCGAACGACTGGAGCACACGGAACAAGGTCACCCGGTCGGCACGTTCAGGTAAGGCCCTTTCCACATCGGCGTGGGACAATGCCCGATCGCTGCGTTGCAGTAGATCCAGCACGTCCCTACGGATGCCGGTCACGCGAAGACCGTGAGAGCGCAATTGTTCGTCCAGTGACATGCAGCAAACTTAATTCATGCAATTGTGTTGCATGAAGAGAAAAGTGTCCCATATTTGCAACGTCGTTGCATTTGCACAACCAGAGAAACACCATCCACGACCATGCTTAGCGCCCGCAAGAACCTATTGATGATCGCTGTCTTCGGATCCCTGTTGATGGCCTGCAAGAAGGACGAGACCTCCAGTCCAACACCGACCCCGCCAAACGAAGAGGAGCTCATCACCACGCTCATACTCACGTTCACGGACCAAGAGACGCCTACCGAGATCTTCGAGCTGCGCTTTACCGACTTGGATGGCGATGGCGGTAATGCTCCAGTGATAACCGGAGATACACTGCCTGCGAACCGTGCTTACAACCTGTCCTTGCGGGTCTTGAACGAAAGTGGTTCAACGCCGGAGGAGATAACGAACGAGATCGAGGAAGAAGGGACCGCTCATCAGTTCTTCTTCCAGCCAGTGGCAACCACCTTGTTGGTGACCTACGCTGATGCCGATGCCAACGGACAGCCCATTGGTCTCGCCAATCTTGCGACAACGGCTGCTCCCGGTGAAGGCACGATCACCGTTACACTGCGCCATGAGCCCAACAAGACCGCTGCTGGTGTGATCAACGGCGATATCACGAACGCTGGTGGGGAGACCGACATCGAGGTCACTTTCCCGGTGATCGTTGATTGATCCATGCGCGAGCATCCTCCGCACTTGGAACGGTCCATGATGGACTTTTCCTTGCCCGATCAACCCAGCCTGTTCAAATGCGCTTTTTGACCCAGGACCACTTGGGCATTCTGAACTCAGGACTGTGCCTGGTGCATTGCCTGGCCATGCCCTTGTTCATTTCATTGGGTGCATCGTTCGCCTCACACCCCTTGTTGGAACTGGTGTTCGTGGCTTGGGCTGCATGGGCGTTGCGCTCGGCGTTGGCCGGCCGTTCGCTTGGCACCTTTGAGGTCATTCTGTGGTCCGTCTGGGCCGTGTTCGCGCTGAGCATGTTCCTGGAGCACGAGATCGAGTGGGCCGGATACCTGGGCATGTCGGCCTCGCTCGGGCTCATTATCGGGCATGTGCTCAACCTGCGCAGGCGTCGAAGCGAGGAGGCCCTTTGCTGCGATACCGTGGACGCCCATTGAATTGACACTGGGCACTAGAGTTCATCGAGAAGAATTCGGGGACCGACTGAACGCTCATTTACCCAAGAAGCGGATGCGGTAGATCATGTCCGCTGCATCGTCGCTCACCAGCAGGCTGCCATCCGGTGCCACCAGCACATCCACGGGTCTTCCCCAGGCCTTCGATCCGTTCAGCCAGCCCGTTGCGAACTCCTCGGTTGTGGTCGTGCCATCCGCGTTCGGGAAGGCCACCATCAATTTGTAGCCCACAGGCGTGCTGCGGTTCCAACTGCCGTGTTGCGCAATGAAGATGGCGTTACTGTATTTGGCCGGGAACTGCTGACCGGTGTAGAAGCGCATGCCCAAGGGGGCGGTGTGCGGTCCGAGCAAAGCGGCGGGTGGCACGAACTCTGAACACGATCGTTGCTTGCCGAACTCTGGGTCGCTCACCGTACCTGCATGGCAGAAGGGATAGCCGAAGTGCGCACCGTTCGTGGCCAAGCGGTTGAGCTCACAATCCGGGCTGTCATCACCCAGCCAATCGCGACCATTGTCCGTGAACCACAATTCGCCGGTGGTGGGGTGCCAGTCGAAACCGACGGTATTACGCACGCCATGGGCAAGCACCTCGCGGCCTGTGCCATCAGGGTTGATCCGTGTGATGGAAGCGTAGATGCTGTCCTTGCTCAGGCAGATGTTGCATGGTGCACCAACAGGCACATACAGCTTACCATCCGGGCCAAAGGCGATGAACTTCCAACCGTGGTGGGTCTCGCTCGGATATTGTTCGGTGACCGTAACCGGTGCTGGAGGTTCTGAGAGGTGGTCCTCGATGGCCGGGAGCTTCAGGATGCTGTTCACCGCACTGATGTACAGGTCGCCGTTGCGGAACGCCACGCCCACGGGCATGTTCAGGCCCCTGGCAATGATGTGATGCTCTTCGGCACGGCCATCACCATCCTTATCACGCAAGGCATGCACCACACCTTCACTTCGGCTGCCCACGAACAAGGTGCCCTTATCGCCCCAGCACATGGCCCGCGCGTTGGTCACGCCTTCCGCGTACACCTCGATCACGAACCCTTCCGGGAGCTTTATGTCCTTCAGTGCGGGATCACCTCCGCGGATGGTGGGCACACATACGGCACCACTACATGCCAGCAGGACCAGTGCCAGCCATGGTGAGGAACGATGGGCCATGCGTTACGGACGTTCCTTTGATGGGACGATGAGCACCGGTACAGGGCTCTTTTCCAAAACCTGTTCGCTAACGCTGCCAACGAAGGCCTTGTAAAGGCCACTTCGGCCATGCGACCCCATCACGATCATATCGATCTGTAGCCGCTCCACTTCTTCCAATAGGGTCTCGGTGGTGGGGCCCTGTACCATCAACGCTTCGGCGTCGCCCCCTTTTTCGACCGCATCCCTTGCCATGGCTTGAAGGTCGGCGTGCTCCTGCTTCAGGATGTCCGCACGATGCTCGCGGATGTATGTCGGACCGGTCTTGAAGCCAACGAAATCCGGATCGGGCGCGGCCACATGCACCAACCAGATCTTGGCCTTCAGCGTAGTACTGAAGTAGATGGCCAAAGTGAGCGCATCCTTTGCAGGAGCGGAGAAGTCCATCGGGACCAGGATGTTGTTCATGGGCGAATGAGTTGTCGGCAAGTTACACGCATCGCGAGCGAACAAGCTATGACCGATGGCAGCAAAAAGGGAGCGCCGCAGCGCTCCCTTTTCATCGTTCTGGATCTGTGTCGGCCTAATCCTTGGAAAGGACCAACTTGTCGTAGTGCTGCTTACGCAGAGCGCCGCTGGAGGCAAAGAACCAATCCTTCAGGCCATAGTGGTAGCCGCGGCGCAGGCCCGAACGATGTGCGCCAAGAATGCCGCGCTTGCCGCTCAGCTTCTGGAGCACGCGGGTAAGCTTGATCTCGATCTCGGGTTCTTTCATCAGAGGCTCGTTCTTGCGTGCCCATGCCATGGCCTGCAACTTCAGGTCTTCTCTGGGCAGCAGCCGGTTGGCCTTGGTGATGGCGTTCACCACCATCTGGTCCCAATCGCTCAGGCGATAACCTCCGTCCTTGATGGTGCGCTTCTTGCGACGACCGGGTTTCTTGCGGCGCGTTGCCTTTTCTTCAGGGTTCTTCCGCGGCCGGCCGGGCCCTCTTTTTACCGGGGCCTCTTCATCGTCTGTTTCCGGCTCACTGCGTTGGCCTTTCAGATCTGCGATCGCTTCCCGTACGCGATCCAGTTGGAAGATGAGCCTACGTCGTTCACTGCGGTACTGCGCGAGCAATTCGTTGAGGTCCTTATCGTTCAATCGTCTTTTTGCCATGATGATCGCTGTTTTTCATGCACCGGAGCAAGGTGGATTTCAAGCGCAAATCTAGGATACGAATGAAGTATGGTAGCCGCTATCAGAAGGCTTGATCAACACGCCGGATGTCGATATCCGTTGGTTCGTAAAAACTGGAAATTCGACGATCAAACAACTGTAATGGTCGGCGCTTCCGCTGGCCCGGTCATGGTGCCGATCACTGCTGCCTCGAGGTTTTCCTTCTGGATAAGTTCGAGCACGTTCTTCAGTTCGCCAGGAGCAACGGCCACGAGCAAGCCTCCACTGGTCTGTGGGTCGCTCAGGAGCATCATGCGCTCCATGTCCGAAGCACCGGAGATCCGCGTGTTCAGGCTCTTCCAATTTCGGAAGGACCCGTCCGGATAGCAACCCTTCTGCAGATAGGTGCGTGCCTCGGGGATCACAGGCAACTGGTCCATGTTCACTATGGCATTCAACCCCGCGCCCTGACAGAGCTCGAGCAAATGACCGCCCAGCCCGAAACCAGTTACATCGGTCAACGCGTGAACGCCGCGTTGCGTGCCGAGCAGGCTGCCTATCCGGTTCGATCGGCACATCAGATCGCGGCCGATCGTGGCGTGCTCGGGCATTAACACGCCCCGCTTCTGTGCGGTTGCCAGAATGCCCACCCCAATGGGTTTGGTGAGCACCAGCACGTCGCCCTCTTTGGCGCCGTCGTTGCGCTTGAGGTGTTCCACCTTCACTTCGCCAGTTACGGCCAGTCCGAAGAACGGCTCAGGTGCATCTATGCTGTGCCCACCCGCCAGAGCGATCCCCGCTGCATGGCAGGCCGCGCGGCCTCCTTCGATCACGCGGGCGGCCAGTTCCGCAGGGAGCTTCTCCACAGGCCAGCCCAGAATGGCGACCGCCAGCAGGGGGGTACCGCCCATGGCGTACACATCGCTCAAAGCATTGGTGGCGGCGATGCGTCCGAAGTCGAAGGCATCATCCACAATGGGGCTGAAGAAGTCGGTGGTACTGATCAGCGCGCGACCATTGCCAATGTCATACACGGCCGCATCATCGCGTGTGCCATAGCCCACCAACAAGCGCGGATCGGGGAATGTGCCCAGATCGCTCTGGAGAATGGTCTCCAGCACGGCCGGCGCGATCTTGCAACCGCAGCCCGCACCATGACTGTATTGCGTTAGTCGAACGGGCTCAGAGGAGGGGGGAGGAGGCAGCGGCATGTTGCAAAAGGCGTGTGGCCAGTCCGCGAAGATCGCTCGCTGTCGCGGGGATGTGGACCACTTTTTCCTTGGGGCGTTCAGCGGCACCGCGCAAATAGGCCTTGTCGTAGTAGCGCAGTGTAATGGTGGCCACGGTCAGCAGGTCGTCATTGGCCAGGGCTTCCAAGGCCGCTTTGCAATGCTGTGGGCCCAATCGCTTTTCGATCCGCTTGGTGGCGGCCTCGAGCTCGTTCTTCGGATATCGCCCGTAGTCCACCACCAGGCGGGCAGCACGCTCTTCCAACGGCATATCGGCGAAATAGAGCACCGCCTGTCGCATCTGTGCGAACAAGGCATCGGGTATGCGCACTCGGCCGATCATCGGGCTCTCATCCTCCAGCCAGATCGGCGTACCGGGGTCCATGGTGGCCAGCGCCTGCCAGAGCATGTTCTCGAAGTGCTCGGTGCTGGGTTGTGGCTGCTCACCAATGGCGCCGTACGATGATCCCTTGTGATGTGCCATGCCTTCAAGGTCGATGGTCTGCGCGCCCAGCGCACGCAGGTGGCTCAAGGTCTCGGTCTTGCCAGTACCTGTGTATCCGCCCAGGACAAAGAGCGCCCGAGCGGCCTCGAAACTCATGCGTACGTGGTTCCTGAAATCCTTGTAACCACCGCGTAGCACGTGCACTTGCGTGAACCCTGTCTTATCCAGTAGCCAGGCCACACTGCCACTGCGCTCACCACCGCGCCAGCAGTGCAGCCTTACGCGCCCTTCCGGTGCCCACGCCCTGCATTGCTCCACGATAGCGGCCAGTTTGGGACCCACGATCCGAAGGCCTTCGAGCATGGCCGCATCACGGCCCTGTTGCTTGTAAAGGGTGCCGATAATGGCGCGTTCAGCATTGTCGAACAGTGGCAAGTTGAACGCGCCCGGGATATGGCCGTGCGCGAATTCACCCGGCGATCGGACATCGATGATCGGACCATTGGCATTCAGGAATGCCTCGCTGGTCAGCGGAACGATCATGGATGGGGCGGCCGGTCAGTTCTTCGCGAGCACCAAGGTCACCTTGTTGAAGTCGGCAGCCGCGTTCACCACGGAACGGTAGGCTTCGAACTCGCTCAACGGCATCTGGCAGACCTTGTAGAACTCTTCCACGGTTACCGTAAGCGTGTTGCCCTCGAGCGTGTAGTCCGAATGGAAACGCAGTAGTTCCTTGCCATCACGTACCAGATCGCGGTCCATTTTCAGTGATGCCAGGTTCTCCACCTTGGTGCCCGCAGGCAGCACAACAGTGATCACTCGCATGTAGCGGCGCGCATGATCGTCGTCAACAGGCATGGTGCGTTCCTTGTCGGCGTACAGTTCCATCTGGGGGCCGATCAGTTCCCCGATCTTGAACAGGGTCTTGTCGCCTGCGTTCTCCAGGAAGCGCGTGGAGGTGGCATTCACCTTGATCACCACGGGTTTTACACCGAAGTTCATGCTGCCGTAGTCCTCCACGTCCACTTTATGCGATTCACTGTCGTCAGTGACATAGCCCACCATGCTGTCCATGAGCTTCTCCTTGTTCTCATCATCCAGCAGGCTCCAATATGGCTGCAGGAACTGAGCGTAGTAGCCGCTGAGGCTGTTCTCCAGTTCGATCACCGCACTGCCAGGTTCACTGGCCAGGTCGACACGGGCCTTGATGTCGTGTATGCACTTGTCGTCCGTCAGGGGTTCTATGTAGTTCACCTTGCCAATGCCTGTGCGGGTTCCACCCACATCCACCGTGCGAATGAAGAGGCCCTGGTTGTCCATGTACTCCGCCGGGATGTAGCCCACGCGCAACTGCGATTCGGTGGGGGCCATGTACTTCTTGAATGATGGGAAGTAGATGAACTCGCGTTGCAGGCTCAGGTATGATTCAAAGTCCTTGTCGAACTTGTAGCTCTGGCGATCGCTGGTGACCACCACTTGGTGATCGATCCCCATTTCAGTAAGCAGGCTGGCGGTCATGATCATGGCGCCCACGTTGTTCATCACTTTCTTCTTCATGATGTACGCGGGTTCACGCAGTTCACCGGCACCCGAGGTCACCAAGTTGTAGTTGGTCTTCAGGTAGTCCTCCATATAGCGCACCTTTTCCTCGTCATTGGTGCCCTTCTCCACACCGGCTGCCTTGATCAATTTGCGCAATTCCTTCTGCAGCTTGGGGTCCACCGCCGGATAGAGCACACTGTGGTACATCTTGGTGGCGTTCACGTATGAACTGAAGTCGCGTGTTTGCCGGGCGATGTTCGCATCCAACTTGTAGGCCGTCTGCATGGCGTTGGTGGCATAATAAGCGCTGTGTTCCTTTTTAAGACCTTTCATGTCCTTGGCGGTGACAGAGAGGTGGCGCACATCGGTCCGGCTCGAATCGAATACGGCCTCGGGCGCACCGTTGTACCCTTTGGTGCCGAGTACCAGGTGTTTGGGTGTGATCAGGTGTAGTTCGCGCATGACCGTAGGGCTGGAGTACTGTAACATCTCGCGGTCGCCACGGATGGTCGGTTCCTTTTTCAGCACGATCAGGTATTCGATCTCGCTACCCACCTGCACTCCGCTGAAGGCGAAATAGAGATAGCGCTGGTGGTCCTCCTCATCCTCGGCCACCTTGAAATCATCTTCCACAAGGGTCACCACCTTGCCTGTGGGGTCGATCACCCGGGCCTTCTTGGAGACCACGCCGATGACATCGCTAAGGGGGATGTAGATCTTGTTATTGTCCTCAACAGCGCTTTCGGCACCGATATGCCGTATCTGGTGCATCAAGTAGTATTCGTTCAATGCATTGCCTTCCTCCTCCCAATCGATCATGCTGACCGATCGGATGATGGTGGTGGGCGCATCCTTTACATGCACGTCACTGTGTAGCGTAGGAGTAACGGCCCAATCATAGTCGCGAACCAGTTTGTCCTGTGCGGCACTGGTCGTGGTTAGCGCTAAGGCAAAAAAGCAGGCAAGGGCGAAATTCGTCTTCATGGTCAGGGGATACGGAGTACAACAGAGCGGTCCATGTCGGAACGCAGTTTCTTGAGCATGGTGCGCCAAACGGCCAGGTCCTCGACACTGAGGTAGATACGCTCCTCATCGAACTGGCCGATGCAACGCACTTCGGTGGGCAATACCTCGTAGGTGATGGTGTAGCTGAAGCGTTCGTCCTTGTAGGAGCTGGGTTCGGGTACGTGGGTCACTTTCGCCCCCTTGGGGATCTGTAGGATGGTGACGCTGGTGAACGCACTCGTGTGGTCGTTCTCCACGCCCACCTTACGACTTTCACGGTAAAGGCGGTCAAGGAAGGGACGGTCGAGATGAAGGTTCACGTATTGTTCGCCATTCCCGCTGCGCACAATGTCGCCGATGGACCACCAGGCCTTCAGGTGGAAGGGGGCATTTCGGTCCTCGCGCCCGGCCACGGTGAAGCTGTCAACCTTGAACTTGTTGTTGCCCTTGGACAGCATGCGGCGCACCATCTCCTTGTGGTCCTCGGCCTTCACCCGGCGGAACGCTCCAGCAATGGTGCTACGGTGGAAGCCAGTGGACCATGAATCCGTGTAGCCGACGAACTTGTCGCCATCGATCACCGCTCTATTGGTATCGGCCCGCAGATTGTCCTTGGCGGGTACCACGGGCACGTTCAGCACCACGAAGCGGTCGGGACCCATGGATACCAGCACGTCCTTGCCCTGTATGAAGGCGGTGGGCATACCGAAGGGCACATCGGCACCTGTGGCGTCCAGGAAAATGGGATCGTTCTCCGGCCGGTACACGGCGATCATATGGTCATCGGCGGCAGGTGTGGGCAGCTCGGAATAGTGGTAAGGGATGTTGCGCGATCCGGTCCAGGCCAGGTGCACATCGGCACCAATGCAGCGGTTCATCGTGGTGAGCAGGCAGGCCATGCCCTTGCAATCACCATAACGGCTGGTCAGTACCTGTTCGGCGGGAAGGGGCACCAGTCCGTTCATGCCGTCCTCGAAGGCGATGTACTTCACATGGTCCTGCACCCAGTTGAAAATGCGTCGCACGTTCTCCTCCTCAGGGAGCGAGGGGTCGGTAATGCTGTCCACCAACGCCTTGATGTCCGCGGTCGGAGGGCCCTCGGTGTTCACGATGTTCTCGTAGTACATCTTGTACAACAGGCTTACATCACCGAGCATCGGTTCGGATCTCTTCCCTGTACTGTAGTTCTTCACCAGCACATACGCATGCGGAACGAAGTAGCGGAAATTGGGCGCATCATCGTCCGATCGAAAGGGCTGGAGCCCTGTCATCGTGTAGGTGGTGATGGTCTTCTTGCCTTTGGTGGTGACCTCTTTTCGCAGTTGCGCAGGGTCCACATGGAAGGTGCGTACATCGATCTCAATACCAGGGTCGGTGATGATGGTCAGCGTGCTTAGTTCCACAGGCTCACCGCTGCCGAAGAAATGGCCTGTCAGCATGCGCGCATCGCTGTAGTCCAATCCATAGTCCAAGTGGGTTACCGTGCCCACATCGACCGAAGGGAACACAAAGCTGGCCACCCTGTTGTCGTTATGGAAGATCTGATCATCCAGATCGTCCTTATGGGTGATGCGGTCCACCGGCACTTTGCGATAGCCTTTTTCGCCGGGCACCATCGACCATGCGTTTAGACCGTTCAATGTGACCAAGGACTTGGCATAGTACACGTCCTCGCTCTCCATGCCCGGATACTTTGTGAGCATCATACGCTCTCGCTCCACCACGCGCACGGCTTTCACCTGGCCCTTTGCCATGGTGAACGTATAGGTGGTGTGGTTCTTGATCAGTGCACTGGGCGCATCCTTGTATAGGCCTTTCAGCCTGTCCACTTCACTGGGGCCTTGTGCCGCGCAGTGCAGCACAGCGAAACAAAGAGCGGGAATGGAAAGAAGTGAACGCATCTATTTGGGCGTGATGGCGATCAGGTTGTCGTTCCTGTAATACAGTTGCTCGGTAACCTTTCCAGTGGTGCGGTCATACCTGAGCGTAATGCCGTTCTGGTCACCGCTTTTGTAGAGGGACCGTTGGCGCAGCTTGCCGTTGTCGTAATAGGAGAGATGCTCTCCATCGGCCTGCCCGCATATGTAGTTGCCTTTGTAACGCAGTTGGCCGTTTGCATGGTAGAACTCGGTGGTGCCGTGCTCGTCGCCGTTCAAGTAGGTGCGTTTGCTGATCAGTTTGCCTTCGGAGCTGTACTGGGTCAGGTCGCCGTTCACATAGCCGTTCTTCAGGTCCATGATGCGTGCGGTCTTGCCGTTACGGAACTTGGTCTCGATGCGCCCGGTCTCGTTCACAACGGGGATCATGGGCACCAGCTGGCCATCCGGTCCTTCGTAGCTGTAGCCGATCAGGCGGTCCATCTCATAATATCGGACCATCTCAACTTCACCTTTTTCGGTGTAGTAGGTTGCTGTGCCATGGTCCATATCGAAGAATTGTGGTACACGACTGCTCACCTGACCATTTTCGTGGTACCGCACCAGGTCACCCTCGCGATTGCCATGTACAAAGTTCACCTCGCTCTTCTTGTTGCCGTTCTCGTAGTAATCCACATCCGGGCCATGGAGCGTGCCCAGGTCGTAGACCGCAGTGCCCGAAAGTTTGCCGTTGTGGTAATAGAATTTCCATTCGCCATGTCGATCGCCGTTCACGAAGCGGCCTTCAACGGATACCTTCCCGTTGGGGTGGTAGGCCTTGTAAGTACCGTGGCCTATCCGGTTCACATACATGTGCTCACGGCGCACCCTGCCATCCAATTGTCGGCCCTTCAATAGGAATTCGCGTGAGGCCGGAACATCAATGCTGTCGATCACCTTTCCGGTGCTATCCAGTGTAACGATCCGTGTGAAGATGTCCGCTTCGTACCAGGTCTTGTCCACCACGCGTCCTTCCGGGTCATGTGCGTATTGGATGCCCACGGAATTGCCATTCTGGTAGAACTCCTTGCGATCCACGGTGCCATCAGCGCGGTACGTGATGCGCTCCCCGTGGAGGTCGCCATCCAGCTTGGTGCCTTCCTCTTGTTTGGTGCCATTGGGGTAGTAGATGCAGTAGGGTCCGCTTTCTTCGCCGGATACATACGTGGCCGACGACTTCAATGCGCCATTGCGGTGGTAATTGTCCACCCGTCCTTCCAGTGCACCATCAACGAAGCGCTCTTTGGCACGCAGGCTGCCGTCTTCCCAGAAGTATGTCCATTCGCCTTCCTTGCCTTCTGCATCGCGATAGCGGCCCTCGCTGGCCTTGCTGCCATTGGGGAAATAGCCTACGAAGTCGAATGCCCCTTTCTGGCGTTTGGCCTCTTTTATGACAGCGCCCGACTTGTCATAGTACTTGTAGCTCATCATCTTGCCGTTCTCGTAGGTGCTCTCATAGGTGAGCTTCCCATCGGCGTCGTGCTCCTGGGCCTGCCCTTGCAGCTTGCCCTTGTCGTTGTACCGTTCCACTACGTTCGGCTTGCCGTTGGGGTGGTATGTGCGGCGTTCGCCTACGGTCGATCCGGCCTTGGACGTGCCTTCCACACGCAGTTGGCCATTGGGGTGATAGTACTTGAACGGCCCATCGAACTTGCCGTCCAGATAGCTCACTTCACTGATCACTCGACCCTCATGGTCGAAGTTGCGGTTAATGCCATTACGCTTATCATCCTTGAACACACCTTCGAACTCTTTGCGACCATCGGCCCAGTAGCCTTTCACATCACCTTCCACTTTTCCGTCCTTCAGGTTCATGTCGTACTCCTTGGTACCACATTGATAGAACAGCTCGCTAGGACCATTGGCGCCGTCGGCGTTGAAGGTGCGCATGCGACGCAGCCCGCCTGATAGGCTGTGCTCGAAGTAGGGGCCGTCCACTTTGCCTTCCTTGAAGGTGGTGGAGTCCTCGCGAACGCCGGATGCATAGTAGTCCATGTACGGTCCGTTGAGCTCATTGTCCTTGTACATGTCTTTTGAACGTACACGACCGTTGGCATGGTAGTACACCCATGGGCCTTGACGGTCGCCCTCATTATCGAACTTGCCGAAACTGGCCAAGCGTCCGTTCGGGTGATAGAAATAGCTCTCGCCCACCAGATTCCCTGTGGACTTGTCATAGGGACCATAGGCCATGAGCGCTGCGTTCTTGTAGGCGTGGTATACCTCCTGCGGACCACTCGAGAGCTGCTCGGTGAAGGTGCAACGGTTCTCGCGTAGGATGTCCGCAGCACGCCCATAGAACTTGGTGCGCTTCGCTTCGTTCTTTTTAACCTCTTTCAGGTGGTCCGAATTGCCACTGTAGCCGAGGCAGTGGTACAGCCAACCTTCTTCCAAGCCTTCTTTGCGGAACTGAAGGAAAATGGGCAGGTAGTAGTCGCTCCAGAAATCGCCAGAGGGTGGGTCCTTGGCCAGTTGGTCCACCAAAAGGTGGTACTGACGAGCGAAGGGGAGCATCAGCCCCTTGTATGCCTTGTACGAATTGCTCAATGCAATGCGGTTCTCGATCAACAGGTCGATCTCGGAGTAGTTATCGCGGCCAGGAATGGCGACGTTCTTTGGTTCTGCCTTGATACTGCCGCGCAGGAACTCGTTCAGCCAGGCCAGCGCATTGGTCGCTTCATCGCCACCATCGCAGATGTAGAGGAAATAGAACTGCGACATGGCCGCCTGTGCCAAGGCGCCTTCGTTAACGGCCAATGCGCTCAATCGCAGATGGGTGCGCGTGTGGTAGGGGTTGCTGCGTGCGCAGGCCATGTAGGTCTCCATGGCGGCCTTGTGGTCGCCCTTGTTCTCATAGATCCCTCCCTTGGTGTACAGCAGGTCGCTGTTGCGGGGAAATTCCGCGATCACCTTGTCCATCCAGGCCAGCGCCTTGTCGAACTCCTTCATCTCGCTATAAAGCAGGCCCATGTTCTTGGCGAACACGTGGACCATGGAGCCGTTGAGGTCGTACCCTTTTCTGAAGGCGACCTCGCTCTTGGCGTAATCCTTCTGTTTGTAGTGAATAACACCTATCTCGAGCAATGCGGACTCGTAGGTGGTATCGTTCTCGTTGATGGCCTCATACTTGGCAATTGAGGCGCTGTATTTCTCTTCGCGGTTCAGGCGGTGGCCCTCATCGAGCAGTTCAGCTCCAGTTGGGAACACCCGAAGCTCGGGAAGCTTATCCTGAGCCTGCCCCATCAAGGAAAGAGCGAATAGGGCGGGCAATACGTTCAGATGGCGTAGGGGGCCTTGGGACATGGGGAGGACGTTGTAGGGTTGGGGCCGTGTTTCTGGAGTGCAAAATAGGACCTGTCGCCCTATCTTCATTCCATTCGGACCATTTTGGAGATCACTTTCCGTTACTCTCCAAGGTCCCTGATCCGCGGCCCGAACCGAGCGCCTGATCCCACCCTACAAGGGGTCCAAGCGCTCGCGTACCTTACCCAGGTACGACCCGCCGATCGGCACGGGCTTGGCTTCGTGTTCCAAGGTCACCTGGCCCTCTTCCACGCTCTGGATCTTGTCCAGCCGCACTATAAAAGACCGGTGTACGCGCATGAACTGCCGCGCAGGTATTCGAGCCTCCAGGTCCTGCAAGGTGCTGTGTATCACATAGCGCTGGCCACCCACGTGGATGCCCACATAGTCCTTTAGTGCTTCCAGAAAGGTGATGTCGCGCATGCGCAAACGGATCTGGCGCCCTTTGCTCTTCACGAACAAGTACTCCTGGTCGGTGCCGTCCTCCATCAAACTATAAAGCCGGTCGCGCTCGCGCAGTACCCGCATTTCTTCCTCAAAGTGCGCCAATGCGATCTCAATGGCCGTGCGAAGTGCCGGATCGCTGAAGGGCTTCACTACAAAGCCGTAGGGCTCGGCCAAACGCGCCTTGCTCACGGTCGCCTCGTCACTGTTCGCCGTCAGGAAGATCACTGGTATGCCAAGGTCCTGCCGGATGGTGCGCGCTGCCATGATACCGCTCGGCCCATCCTTCAACTTGATGTCCATCAGCACCACATCCGGCGCATCGTCCTTGGCCCGGTCCACGGCGCCCAGCCCATCGCGAATGATCCCGGTCACCTCATAGCCCATGTCCTTCAGCCGTCTTTCAATATCGCGGCTGATGATCGGTTCATCCTCTACGATCAGAATGCGGATGGCGGCTGGGTTGACGGACATGGGCGTGTGCTGCGGATAAAATTAGGGTGGATGGTCGGCTGCGCACAAGGATAGAAGCGTGGCACATTGAACAAGGCATGATCCGACGGACCGCCACCGATGTTAGATGGAACAAAACAGAAGGGCGATGCGTGCGAAGCGTATTACCTGAACTCGAAGTAGACATGATCCCGCACCTGGCACGGGCTCACCTGACCATCCACGACCAACGGCTTCCACAAGCCTTGGGTCGCGAGAAGCTTTGTGCGCACTTCCTGTTCCAATAGAGGGTTCGGTGAGTGGATGACGGTGAAGTTCACGATGCGGCCCAAGGTGTCCAGTTCAACGTCGAAGTAGACGCGCCCCAGGTTCTTGTTGGTCATCAAGCTGTCGTGTGGCCAGCGGATCTTTGACTTGAACGCATGGTGGTACTCTTTCCTTCCACCATTGAAACACTCCTCCACACTACCGAACGGTAGTTGGTCCTGCGCGTGGCATACCCCCCCGAAAAGGAGTGCCAATACCACAAGCAGCAGGCAGGATCGCAGCATGCAGGCAAGTTACGGAGGTGCTGAACTCGTCAAGGTTCTGTGGTCATTGGTAAATGGTAAGGCCCTTTCGTTCGTTACGCTGCAGGCGTGTAGTTTCGTGTCGGTTCAATGTTCATGTCCACCGACCACGCCCACACCATAGCCCACTTTGTGGACGAGATCCGTGCCGGGCGTATGGAACTGAGCGATATACGCCGACGCTTGGAGCAGGACGGTATGCCAGATAAAGTGATCCGTGAGATCTTCATCGCCGTGGATGACCAATTGATGCGGCACATGCTGAAGGATGCCGCGAACAGCCGTAACCGCAACATGATGTACGGCGGACTGGCACTATGCGGATCCGGCTTGTTGATCACACTGGGCACCTTCTTTGGCATGATGGACATGAAGGGCTATTATATCGTCGCCTATGGTCCGGTTCTTAGCGGAGCCGGGATGGCATTCGTGGGTTGGCAGAACCTGCGGACCTGAGGCCCGCGGTCTGCGGACGCTCACAACGCCGCCATCAACGCCGCTTTCATTTCCGCATCGGTTGAGGGCTCCAAGTGCAGTTGCACATGGGCGGTGGGCGCTATGACCATGGGTTGCATGGCATAATAGGGCTTGCCGTTGCGCTGTGCGGTGGCCACCACCAACGCGTTGGCCCCAATTGGCAACTGCATGGGTTCGAAGTCGCCGTGCGAGAAACCGTAGCCGCCATCACTGCGCTGGTAACCGGGCACGTAGAGGTTGTGGCTCTTCATCACCAGCGAGATGCGTACATCCTGCAAGCCGGTGGTGTCGGCTATGGTGGTGCGCAGGTCAACAGTGCGGGTGCGCTTGTCGTTCAGCAGGCGATCAATGTTGGCCCAGCCCAGACGCTTCACGCGGAACACGTAATTAACGGCGGGGTCCTCTTGGAATGTGTTGGTGCCGATCACTGCTACGCCTGAACCGCTGGTTGCGACCTGCCAGAAGGGCACCACGGCTGTATTGGTCGGTGTTGCATTGGCGTAGAAGTGCACGTGGTGATCACCCACCATAAAGCTGCTATCACGCTTGAGCATGAGGCCTCCGTTGGCCCAAGCCACTTCGCTGACACGGTCGGTCACCTCAATGGGCGCATCCATGGGCTTTTCGAATCCTTCTACGCGGTAAGTGACATTGGTGGTGAGGCTATCGCTCACGTCCTCCAACCAGAAAACCTTGGCCTCTTGTTGCGCCACCGGTGCCTCCAGCGGCTCGGGTTGTTGCCATACCACCTGGCCTTGTTCCACCTCGCCCGGGAAGAACTGCATGCCGGCCTTCTTCATCCGCGAGGGTACGGCCATGTCGAGCGCCATATCGTTGGCCAGTTGCAGCACCTGGCCCATGGAACTGGCCATGATGCAGAAGCTGCCGCCGCTCTCCAGCGCCTTGCCGTTGTACACGGTGGCCAGGCCGCCCAACAGTAGATCGGTTGGGGTAAGGGCCTCTTGTACGTGCACGGTTACCGGGCCTTTCACGGATCTGCCGCTGGCATCCACAAAGCAGTTCGCGGGCACACGTACACTGCAGCCGCCATCGGTCCGCAGCAGGGTGTCGCGCATTGCGTTCACGCTGAAGTGCTGGACAGGCAGGCGGTGAGTTCCCTGGACCGGTTGTTCACCGATAGGGGGGCGAGCGATACGGGGCGCGGTCGCAGTTTGCGTTTGTTCAGATCGTGGAGGTTGTTGTGTTTCCGACACCACTGTTTCAGCACTGGCCTCAGCGACGTTTTGGGACGGTGTATGGTTG
This sequence comes from Flavobacteriales bacterium, assembly GCA_016788295.1. Classification (GTDB taxonomy): domain Bacteria; phylum Bacteroidota; class Bacteroidia; order Flavobacteriales_F; family PHOS-HE28; genus PHOS-HE28. The sequence continues at coordinate 44,348 of JAEUSY010000016.1, read as the reverse complement.
CCGGTATGTGATGTAGTATCAGTGCTTTTTCCGGTGGAATAGGTCAACCAGCAACCAGCGGCTATAAAAAGTGCAGCGGCAATGGTCAGGGAACGTGTTCGTGTGTTCATGGGTCTGTGTCTTGTTCCCTTTATGGTGCGCTCAGCCAAAGGTGACCCTGGTCATGGACCATCAGGCAGCTTCAAGCACATGTTCCATGTCGCATTGCACGAACAACACCCCCGATCAAGTGGGCGTGTTCCTGATCCGTATTGGATCAGCTTGTTACCCATGAGAAACTGACGGTTTAGTCAGTAATTCCGTTCACGCATAATGAACGCAACAGCGCATGCAGCAACAAGGCCTGCGGTACAAAGTTCAATTCACCTCCTTCAAGAAAGCTCGTACTGTGCTGTTGAAATCATCGGTCGCTTCCAAGTTGGTCAGGTGAGCTGCATGCTCCAATACCACCAACCGTCCATGGGGTAGTGCTTCGGCCATGGATCGACTGGTGGGAAGGGGCATCAATGCATCGTTGCTTCCGGTGATCACGAGTGCAGGTACAGTGCATGCGCGCAACACATGGTGCCGATCGGGACGTTCGCTCATGCCCAGGGCGGCGGCGGCCACGGCCTCAGGTCGTTGCCGCGCGATCATGGCCTCCATGTGTGCCATCAGTTCCGGGTGCGTGCGCTTGGTGAGATCACTGAGCAGTGTGGGTGCCATGGCCCGAGCGATCACGTCCACACCTTTCGCGAACGCGTTCTGTGCGGTGGCCTTGCGCGCGGCCTGGCCTTCGAGTGTGTCCGCACTTGCGCGGGTGTTGCAAAGGATCAGGCCCCCCACGCGTTCGGGCCATTGCTCCAGAAATGCCATGGCAATGTAGCCGCCCATGCTCAGTCCGCAGAGCACCACGCGGTCCACGCCACGTTCATCCAACAGTGCCTTCAGGTCGGCGGCATAGGCCTCCATGGTCATGGCGACGGGTAATGCACAGCGGTCGTTGCCGAAGCCGCGCAGGTCGGGCGCCAGCACATCGGCCACATCGGCGAGGCTTGTCGTCTGCGGGTCCCAAAGGGTGTGGTCCAGTGGAAAGCCATGGATAAAGAGCAGGGTGGGGCGCGCGGATGCCATGGCCGCGAATATCAATGTTGCACCATCACTTTGTGTATAGTAACGGCTTCAATGGTCTCCACCCGCAGCTGATAGGTGCCCGCAGGTAGTGCGAACACATCCAAGGAATGGCTATTAGTGACACTTGGTCGTTCGCCTGTATATACCGAGCGACCAGCATTATCAGTGAGCTGGATGCGCAAAATGGGTAACGCGCTGCTCACAAGAAGACGGTCCGTGGCAGGTATGGGCCAGACGCGGGTTTCGTTGCTCGTTGCTGTGGCCACATGTGTGGTAAATGGCATGTTGAAGCGTGCCAAGAAGATGTCGGTGAACACCCCGCATTGGTCGGGGAATTGACCGATCCAGTCGGGATTAGTCGTTTGGCCGACCAACAACAACCTACCATTCGCATCGAACACACCACCTGCGAACGAGGTCCAATCGCCGGCATCAACGGTGGTGCTGTAACCCGCGACATAGGGAATGCCTACCATGGCCGTGGCGTCCAGCATGCCCAGGAAGCCATCGCCCGTGCCCCCATTGGGTACCGTGCCGATGTATGATACCCCACCATTGGGCATTGCCACGATATCGGCGATCTCTTTGGTCTGTGTGGCCGGCGCCCAAGCGCCCACGGGTACCAGATCGGAGGAAAGCACTGCGCCGGTGGCCGATAGCTTGTTGCGGCAAACCCAATTGCCAATGCTGTTGTTGCCCGATGTGCCAATGAGCTCCACTTCATTGTTGGCATGCAGTATAATACGGTCAGCCCCGTCGTTCAGGCCCTGTATATCGCTCACCACCACACCGTTGTTGCCGAACGTGGTATCGTACTGGCCATTGGCGAGCAGGCGGATACAGAGCACATCCGTATTCCATGCGGGGCCGGTGGTCATGTCGCCCACATTACCCGCGATCAGCATGCGTCCATCAGAAAGTAATTGTAGGTCATTCAGGAAATGGAAACGGACCTGGTCGCTCTGATCGAGCCTGAAATATCCATTGTTGCCGAAAGTGGGGTCGGGTATACCGTTCGTTCCCAAGCGCACTACCGCCATGGTGGCGAACAAGTTGGTGGCTACGGCCACGCCGGCCACTACCACACGGCCTTGTGTGTCCATGGCCATATCCGTGATGTATGCACCGTTCGCCCCGATGGGGTCCATCCACAGCCCATTCACTCCAAAACTGGCGTCTACGGCGCCATCCGGCAACAACCTGCGTACGATGAAAGCGCGGTCTACCGTACCGAACGTCCTGCCGGCCACGACCATTCTGCCATCGGGCATGAGAATGATCCTGGTGGCCTCGGAACCATTGGTGCCCGTGGGCAACATTACGTGGCCACCACTACCGAAAGTGGGGTCCAAGTTGCCGTTGACATCGAACCTGCAGACCATGAAGTGTGCGATACCAACGGAATCACGCAGTCCGCATGCCACGATCTTCCCATCGGGGCGCACCGCCACACCGAACAAGCGATCACTGCCGCTGAGGTCATATTGCTGTGTTCCACCCGCACCAAAGGTGGGGTCGAGGCTCTGGGCCTTTATGCTGCCCAACGAGCAGAAGAAGGCAATGGTGAGAAAGGTGGCGCGCATGGGGCAGGTGTTCCAACGAATGTAGGGGCCTGGTAAAGTGGTCTACAAGTGATCTGTTGAAGATCCCCCATTTGTGGGTATAAAGCGCGTTCATGTCCTTCGGGCATTCGATCGTCGCAAGTGTTCGTTACTCTGCTTGTTGCTTACTTCCATCACAGTAGCTTCACACCTTCCATGCGCAGCCAACTTCTCACCATTGTGTCTGTTTGCCTGTCGTTATCCGTCAGCGGCAAGGAGTATGTCGTTCCCGCCGGCGATGTCTCCGCCTTCTTCGCTAAGCTGCCTGCCGATGCCACCACCGTACGCTTCAGTGCAGCGGCAGAGTACCGGGCCAACGGCGACATCGTCCTGCCTGCGCGCCAGCTCTTGATCATTGATGGGGCAGGTGCCAAGCTGATACTAGGGGCGAACAGCAACGGCTTCACTGTGCGCATCGCTGACCAACAGGAGGCCAACAAACGCACCACTTCACGCTACACGATCCGCGACTTCGCCGCGATCGAGGGTGGGCGCAAGGCCATCGACCTCAAGGCCACGCTGGGTAGCACCATCAGCAACTGCCGCTTCACCGGACAGGCCGAGGCCGCCATCGACCTCCGCTTCTGCCTCATGGCGCGTGTGCAGAACGTGCTGGTGACCAACCCCGCCAAACGCGGGATCGTGGTACGGCAGGGCGATTGGCCCGGCGCCAATGGCACGAACAGCCAGAGCAACAGCACGGTGCTTGACCAATGCCGCGTGTTCTGCAGCAAAACCACCACCCAGGCCTTCACCATATTGAACACCGGCGGTGTGCGCATGACCGATTGCATCAGCGAGGGCGCCGGGCCGGAGCATGATCTCTTCCTCAGCGCCACCATGGATGGCAACGAGGAGTCGCTAGCGCGCAACCCTGTGGTGAAGTCGTTCCATCTCTCCAATTTCCATATCGAGCACAAGGCACGCCTCGCATCCATCCATGTGAACATGCCCGTGAAGGCCGTTGTGGACCTGCAGAACGTGTATTGGAACGGACCACAGACAGCGCCGGTGATCCTTTACATGAGCGGACAGCTCAACCTCTCCGATATCGGCTGGTGGGACAAGGGATACGTCATTGCCACGCGGGTAAGTGCACCGCGCATCAATGTGGACCGTTGCCACAATGGCCTTTCCATTGATGCCAAGGTTGGCGGTGCTGCCACTCGTTCCGGTGTGCTGGAAATTCGGCAACCGCTTCTGGGACAGACCACGCTCAAGCTCGAGCACGTCCGCGTGCAACGGCCGTCAATGTGACGAGCGGTATGGCCGCTCTCTTGCCGTTGCCGAACTTCAACCTCATGAAGATGGACAAGCGCATCCTTTCTTTCCTGCTCATGTCATTCGGCATTGTGTGGGTCATCACTGGTGTCGGTATCCTGGGGCTGGGCATCACCACTGCTTCGGGCACCAGCTACATTATCATGGCCGCGCTGTGCATGCTCGCACCGGCCATTGCAGCCGCGGTACAGCAACACGTGTTCGATAAGGAAGCATGGACCGGCCTCGGCATTTCCGTGAAGAACACGCGCTGGGGTGTGCTCGCGTTCACTGTGCTGGTGGGCGTGTGCATTGTGCCGCTGAGCCTGCTGGCCTGCCACCTGCTCGCACAGGCCTTCCCGCTGGTGGGCTTTGGTGAAGTGGCCCTTACCACCGATCACATGCTGGCCACAGCAAATGAGTTGAGCATGAATTACCGCGGCGCACCGCTCGATGCCGAGGCCGTGGAAAAGCTCTCGCGAATATCACCTGTCTTGGTGCTCGTGTTCGTTGCGCTGGGTTCCGTGGGTGGTTCATTCACGGTGAACCTGCCTTTCATGCTGGGCGAGGAATTGGGCTGGCGCGGCTACCTGTGGCAACGCACGCAGCATTGGAGCGGCGTCAAGCGTGCCAGTTTCACCGGTATTGTGTGGGGCTTATGGCATGCACCGCTCATCGCCGTTGGTCACAACTATCCCGGCCATCCTGTACAGGGCATCCTCATGATGACCGCCTTCTGCTACGCGGTCGGCTTCCTGTTCGACTGGACGCGTTCGCGCAGTGGTACGGTGTGGAGCAGCTGCATCCTGCACGGCATTATCAATGGAAGTGCCGGTGCCTTCATGCTCTTCGCCAAGGGCGGGCACCCGCTGTTCGGCTCCGTGGCCGGCATGGGTGGCATCGTGGCCATTGGTACGCTGGTGGCGCTGGTGGTGTTGCTCGATGGTACCTATCGGAAGCAATTGCTTTAGGCGTAGGCGATCGCCTTCGCTCACGGTGCCACCACCTCGATCTCCAGGTCCTGGAATCGCACCACTTGGCCGGGCCTGATCTTGCAGGTCTTTCGCAGCTCCACTTGGCCGTCCACCTGCACCAGTCCTTCGGCCACCAGTTGTTTGCCTTGGCCACCGCTTTCGCATACGCCAGCCAGTTTCAGCAATTGGTTCAGTTCAATGTACTCGCCGCGCAGGTCGAAGGTGGTGCGTTCCATGCCGCAAAGGAACTACTTGGGCGGTTCCGCTATCCTTGGTGTTCAGGCCATGGCGGTACCAACCCGTTCTATCACCCTTATTGCCCGTTCCGTCCGTATGCGTTCGCTGGGCCTTGGTATGAGAGGATAGGTTCGCAACATCGATCTCGTTCGAACCATGAACACCGCGCACACCCTCCGTCCTGCACGCCTGCTGCTCAAGCTTGTTATGCTGTTCGTCGTCCTTGTTTCGCTCACGGCCTGCCAGCGCGATGAGGTGGTGGCACCCAACACCTCCGGCAACGGTCAGGTGGATGATCATGGCGGCCATGGGAACGGCAACGACGATCCTCCCGGCGACGACAACGGCGGCGACAACTGATCGCTCTACGCGATCGCCAGTACCTTCAGCTTCTGCAGTTCGGCGCCCAGGCGCAGTTCGGCCACACCGCCCTTGCGTTTGCCAATAAGCGCACGTGCCAAGGGTGCCGTAAAGGCGATACGTCCTTCCTTGATGTTCGCCTCATCCACCCCCACGATGGTGAAGGTGAGCTGCTTGCCTTTCAAACGGCCGACGGTGTGCTCGAAAGTGACCGTGTTGCCGAAACGCACTTCGGCGGCTTTGCCAGGTAAGGGCTCCACCACATGCGCTGTTACGATGCGTTCGTTCAGCAGAGCAAGTCGACCATCCAGTTCGGCATGCTGGCGACGACGCTCATCATCGCTGCCCGTTGCGGCCGCACGTTCCGTCTCCAGTGTGGTACGTTCGTCCAGCAGTAGTTGAAGTCCACGCGGGGTCACGTGGTTGGCAACGCCATCGGGCAGTGCGGCCCGTGGAGGTATGAAGGGCGCCTCTTCCTGGTCGTCCTCTTTGACAAAACCCCGGCTCATGCTTCGTTGTTCAACGGGTACCGACGCCACCCACGGGCTCGGCGCTCAGGGTGGTGTTGTACCATGCACTGCCACTGGTGCTTTGGAAACCGAAGCCATGTGCCGTTGTGGCGGTGTACACCACAATGCGGTTGCCGGCCACCACATGCGCAAGGGGCGTGGCAGCAAGGGTGGCGGTGTACCACCCGCTGCCGCTTGTGCTGTTGTATCCGAATCCATACGCCGCCACTGTGGTATACAGAACGATCCGCCCGCTGGACTGTGCACTGCCCTGCACCGGTCCGTTCAAGGTCTGCACGTACCAGCCACTGCCGCTCGTGCTGTTCCATCCGAAACCATAGGCCGCAGTGGCCGTGTACAACACAACACAACTGTCCGAGGCCAGCGCGGCCACCACCGGACCGTCCAGCGTGCGCGGGTACCAGTTGCTTCCACTGGTCAGGTTCCTGCCGAAGCCATAGGCATTGCTTCCGTTGTACAGCACAACGCGTCCATCACCAGTGCGGATCACTTCGCACGGGCCGGGTCCCTGCGGTCCTTGGGGTCCCTGCGGACCCTGTGGCCCCGGCTCGCTGTTGGCAGCGTACAGGGCGTAGGGTACGCTTAGGAGTTCGCTGGTGCCGGTAATGCTGTAGGCACTGCCGCCGTTGGGGTCGGTCTCGGTGCGCATGAAGTAGGGGCCATTGCTCCAATCAATGCTTGCCATGGTGCCGCTCTGTACCGTGCCCATGCCCACCTGTACGGTGGCCAGTCCGTTGGTATTGGTGGTGGGGGCATGCGTTTCCACATACACCGCTGTGCCGTTGACGCTGCCTTGCAGAATGCTTACGCGCATGCCTACCGTGGTGTTCGTGACCAGCGCATTGGCATCGTCACGCACCACGGCCTGGTAGCTCATGCGCTGTGGGGCCTGTGCATGCAGCGCAAGGCTGAGCAACAGGGCGAAGGGAAGGGTGAGCGTGCGGAACATAGGCTATTGCTTGATCACTGTAAGCGTGGTTGTGTGTTGTTCGGCCTGGTAAACCTGCACAGTGTATGTGCCGGTGGACAAATGCCCGAGGGTAAGGTTCGCAGTGTGGTCTGCAAAGCGACCTTTGGCCACCAAAGCACCATTGGCGGCATGTATGGTGTAGCGTGCGGGGCCATGGGCGGCATCGCTCCATTGCAGGGTAATGCCATCGGCCGTGGGGTTGGGCCACAGGGCCACGGTGGGTGCGGTGTGCCCAGGTGCTGCTGTTACCAACCACTCGTAGGGTTGTTGCACGCCGCGATACACGCTACCGGTACTTGTGGTGGTAGGCTCGTAGGCGGGCTGGCCCAAGGTCCAGCTCACCGTGCCGCCCGTACCCGTGGCATCCCCGCCACTGGTTGTCGCTGACTGTTGGGCATATGCAGGCAGTACGCAGCAAAGCAGTACTGCAGGCAGCAGGGTGTAGAGGGTGCACATGGCGTGCAAGCTAGCGACGGGCGGGTATCGTGTTGTTCACCTTCACTCCACCACCAACCGCTGCGTTTGTCGCATGCCGTCCAATTCCATCGTAACCATGTAGAGACCTGGGGACACGTTAAGGGTCAGCGAACGGTCGGTGTTCGCTGCTGTCTCGCGCAGCACCACCTGGCCCGTACTGTTGGTCACCCAGATGGCGAAGGGCGCAGTGATGCGCTGGTGCAGGGCCACGCGGAAGTTGCCGTTGGTAGGGTTGGGCAACAGGCTGAAGCCCGGCAGTGCATCACGCCCGCCAACGCTCGTGGCTACACCGGCCACGATCAGGTCGCCGCGCGCGCTGTAGCCATCAGTGGGGCCGTTCATATCGTGCAGGGTGGTCACTGCGTTGGTCTGCGGGTCGAAGCGATAAACGGTGCCCTGGAAGTTGGCGCCACCGAAGGCCCCGATGCCGTAGAGGTAGCCATCACCCCCGGGCGTAACGTTGCTGAAGAGCAGACCTCCGGCCAGAGCCGAGAAACTGTAGCGCTGCTCGAAGGTGTCGGTGCTCGGCGTCAGACGGTAGATCATGCCGTTACCGTTGCTGCCGCCATTGGCCGTGGTGCCCCATAGCTCATCAGCTGCGAAGGGGATCGGCGCGGTCCATGGCGATTGCCCGTTGGGACCAGTGAAGTCCAGCAGCTTCACGAAGGTGTTGCTGCCCGGTGCATACTTGAAAAGAATGCCCTTGTTGTCCGTGCCACCTTCGAAGGTGGTGCCGTAATACCAGCCGTTGCCTCCTTCGGTAAGGCCGCCGTAGGGTGTTTTACCGTTCGCCCCGCCGCCCAGGTCGTGCATTTTGGTGTAGGTGTTGGTGGCGGGGTTGAAGCGGAAAAGCGTGCCCGCATTGTTGGCGCCGCCATAGGCCGCGCAGCCGTAGAGTTGGCCATCGGTGGCGCGGTAGAGCAAGCTGGTAATGGCGCCGCCATCAGTGGTCTGGTTCAGCGCGTAAAGGATGGTGTAGGTGTCCGTGGCAGGATCCACGCGGAAAATGCTGCCTCCCGAGCCGCCGCCGCCATAGGTGGCCCCGTAAAGCGCACCACTGGGTGTGGCGATCAGACCGCTCCAGCCATAGCCACCGTTGGTGATGTTGAAGTCCACCAGCTTGGTGTATACGCCGGTGGCGGGATCGAAGCTGAACAGTGTGCCCGCGGCCGGACTGCCGGTGCCGCCCAGGTTTGTAGTACCATAGAGCTTTCCGTTGCCGGCCAGGCACAGGGTGCCCTCGGGCGCATAGCCGCTCGCTTCGCTGAAATGGTATTCCACCGTGAAGTCGGTACCGTCGGCGTCCACGCGGAAAAGGGTGCCTTTGTCGTTGGAGCCGCCCATGGTGGTCATGCCCCAGAGGCGTGGTTGCGCGTGGGTGTGCAGTGCGCACAGTAAGGCGGTGGCCAAAACCAAGCGCAGCGAGGGTGGGGCGTAGATCATGGGCAAAAGACAATGGGTTCCGAAGATAACCCAAGCACCTACCCGTGGTACACGCGACTTGCCACGATCTGCCCATCGCGGACCACCAGCACTTCGCCCACGCGCAGGTCGTCCTCGCCATCCACATGGCGCGTGTATTCCATGAACACCGTGTCCGTCCCGGATACCAAGTTCCACACCTTATAACGCAGGCTCGGAAGGCGCTCGAAGGAGTCTGCCCACCAAGCGCGTAGGGCTGCTTTGCCACTTACAAGGCCATCGGTCTCGGGATGGCGCAGTTTCAACTTGGGACTGTAGTGTTCGGCGTTTTCGGCATAGAGGGCCAGCAGGGCTTCCAGGTCGTGGGCGTTGAATGCGGCGAACCAGTTGTGAGCGATCGTTTCGAGGGGCATAACGGCGAAGTTCGGGCGAAGGCAGGAACCCTCGATATCCATAATGGCCCATGATGATCCCTTACCCTGTGGAACGATCTTCCATTCAGTCCAGTTCCAACGGCCCCAATTCAGTGCCGTGACCAGATCCCGCAGCTAAGCGTCACCTCGCCGCACTAACTTCACCACCTCACAAGCATTACTCTCCGGCATGTCGCGCACTTCCGTATCCCTTGTGGCCCTCGTCGCGGTCTGCACCGCAATGGCCCAGCCCAATCCGTATGGTTGCCACTACTTCCGCCAGGGATACCACCCGCACCCGGTGGCCACTGCGGCCGATCGCACGCAGATCGAAGAGACCATAGCCCGCAGCGACACCTTCGATATTCTCCATTACGACATCAGCCTGGACCTGACGAACTACAACGCACAGCTTCTGAAGGGTGCCACCACGGTGCACTTCCGTGCATTAATGCCCGACCTCGCTGGTATCACCTTCGACCTGTTCGACCTCACGGTTGATTCCGTGCTGCACCAGGGCAGTCCGGTGGACTTTGCCTATGACGGTGCGTTCCTGCGCGTGCAACTTCCCGCGGTCATGGGCGAAGGGGAAGAGGACAGCCTGGCGGTGTACTACCAAGGGGTGCCGCACCGCGATCCCGAATGGGGCGGATTCTATTTCGCGAGCAACTATATGTACAACCTTGGCATCGGCATCAGTACCATACCGCCCAACTTCGGGAAAGTGTGGTACCCCTGCTTTGACAGCTTTGTGGAACGGGCCACCTACACCTACCATGTGAAGAGCGCCGGCACCTATCGCTTCCACGGACAAGGTGATTTCCTGGGCGAGGTTCAGCTGGATGGCGATACGGTGGTGCGCAGTTACCACCTTCCGCAACCCATACCCACATACATCAGTGCTGTGGCCGTGGCGGACTATGCCCAGGAGGAATACACGCACACGGGTGCGAACGGCGATATTCCGGTGAAGTTGAACGCCAAGCCCGCCAATCTGAACGCGATGGTGACCCGTTTTGTGGACCTACCCGCCACCATTGATGCCTGCGAGCATTGGTACGGTCCGTACCCCTACGACCGGGTGGGCTATGTGCTCACCACTGATGGCGCGCTGGAGATCGCTACGAACATCGCCTACCCGCAGTTCATGACGGGGCAGAGCGTGGGCAGCAACCGCGGACTGCTTGCCCACGAACTGGGCCATCACTGGTGGGGCGACCACATTTCGCCCTTCGTGCACAACGATATGTGGTTGAAGGAGGGTCCGGCGGAGTACAGCGGACACTTGGTGGAAGAGTGGATCGGCGGAGCTGCGGCCATGATGCGCACCGTGAAGGACAACACGCTCTACATCCTGAAACAAGCGCACGTGAACGACGATGGGTTCCAGCCGCTTTCGCCCATGCCCGACCCGCACATTTACGGTACGCACACCTACTACAAGGGCGCTGCAGTGATGCACAACCTGCGCGGTTACATGGGCGATGAGGCCTTCCGTCAGGCCATGCGCGATGTGCAGGTGCAGTATGCTGAAACGGCCATAACGGCGGTGGGCTTCAAGGATGCTCTCGAGGCGGTGAGCGGCCAGGACCTGGACCCGTTCTTCGATGCCTGGGTGTTCGCCCCCGGCTATGCGGCCTTCGAGGTGCGCAACATGGCGAGCACTCAGCAGGGCGCCACCTGGACCGTTGACCTGACCATTGGCCAGAAGCTTTACGGCACCGAACAGTATCATCAGACCGTGCCCATTGACCTAACGTTGTTCGCTGCCGATGGCTCCACGCACGATGAGCGCATTATGGTGGGCGGGGAGGTGAGCACCGCCACGGTGACCGCCCCCTTCCAACCGGTGATGGCCGCGCTGAACCGCTATGCCCGTCTCAACCAGAGCCGCATGGACCACGAGATCACCATTGTGCCGAACGTGAACTTCGACAACATTCTGCCCTATGTGGACTTCCGCCTCTATGGTGATGTGCTGGTGGACAGCACTTTCGTGCGTGTGGACCATATGTGGTCGGCACCGGACCAGGAGCCTGTTGCGGCGGATATCATCACCATGAGCAACACGCACTACTGGAACGTGGACGGCCTGTGGCCCGAAGGCACCGTGCTGCGTGGCCGCCTGTATTACTACGGCAATGGCGCCAACCAATTGGACAACGCGTTGATCGCCGGTAACGAGGCCGGCCTGCTCGTGGTGTATCGCCCACATCCGGACAGCACGTGGAGCGTGTACGCCGATCAAGTGGTGAACGCGGGCATACTCACCAATGGAACGGGCTACATCACCATGAACAACCTGCGCAAGGGGCAGTATGCCTTTGCGAAGAGCACGGCCCAAGTGGGCATTTCGGACCTGGGTGATGATGCTCCCGCACCGATGCGCCTGCATCCAGTGCCCACCAGCGGCCTGTTGAACATCAGTGCCGAAGTACCCTCATCCACCAACGTGATCTTCGACGTGGTGACCGTGGATGGCCGGGTGGTGCAGCGAGAAGTGCGTGCAGGTACAGGTGCCTTTACCACCTCAGTGGACCTGGGTCAATTGCGTGCGGGCAGCTACCTGCTGCGTGCCACCACCACCACAGGTGATCTGTTGGGCACCGAGCGGTTCGAGCTGGTGCGCTGAGCGAGGGGGGATGGTCTTCCATATCATGGGCCAGGTCCATAGGCAGATAATGGGCGATGACATCCGGCTGGAGACTGGGTGGAACGATCCGTTCCTTTCGATGAATGGACGTGACCTGAAGTGGAACCGGCACTTTTTCTGGATGAAATGCAACCTGAGGGCTGAATGATCGTAACAAGGCCGCGAACGGGCAAAACCGCCAGTTCAGCAATGCCAGGTCATGATGTTCAAGCACTCACTTTCCATCCTGTTCGCACTCAGTGCCCTGTTCCCCGCAGCAGCACAGACCCAGGTGATCCACTACTCGTGGCCCAATGCGGTTTGTGCCAGCATGCTTAATTGCATTGATGGCTGTTCGGCGTGCAACGTTCCGGATCAGGTACAACCAGGTTTCTTTGGTACCAATGTGGCCTGGTTGGGCGTGGATGTATGTCCGTACCCCCTGTCGCTGGGCAATAATGCTGTTTTCGCCAGTGGTTGGGGGCTGCAACCCGATGCCTCTAAACGCGTGCTCGTTAGTGGCATTGGTACGACCGACATGCGTATAGACAGTATCGTCATCCGGCATGCATCGTACAGCGGTCCTGTGCGCCTTCAGATCCGCTGGACCAATGATGTGAGCGCTCCAATGATGGACCTAGCTGATGTGGCGATCACGTATGACCTGGGCGAGACCATCTTGACCAATGTGGGGACGATCACCATTCCCGCAGGAATGCAATTCGCCACGTTCCAACTGGAACTGATCCCCTACGGCGGTGACCTCACCGGAAGTTGGGTGCTGGATGATGTGCGCGTGGTGGCCTCTCCGGCAACAGGTGGCAGTGCCGTGGGCATTATTGAGCGCGGCCCTGTGGCCACCGATGCACAGGGCATTACCTACGATGTGCTGGGCCGACCGGTAACGGGTACCCTGCAGGCAGCCGGAACCTACTCGGGCGCCGTACGCCGGGTGGTGGTGCAATAAGGCTTGTTCGCCTGCCACGGACTTACCTTTGTCCCATTAAAAGTCCGCTGTGTACCGTTCGCTTTCAGCCTTCCTGCTCGTTTTCCCGCTTTCTTACGCATTCAACGCCAAGGCCCAGGCGCCGCTCCAGTTGGAGCTGGTGCAGTGGGCCACTGGCATGCAACACGCCACCACCATTGCCAGCTGTGGCGACCAGCGCCTGTTCGTGGCACGGCAGGGAGGGATCATCAGCATTATTACGGACAGCATGACCGTGCTGCCCACCCCCTTCCTGAACATTGGGAACCGGGTCATTTTTAGCGGCGAGCGAGGCCTGATCGGCATGGCCTTCGATCCCGATTATGCCAACAATGGCTACTTCTACTTGAACTACACGGCCAATGTAGGTGCCAATGGCACTACGCGTATTTCGCGGTTCAGTGTATCGGCCGATCCCAATGTTGCCGTTAACAACAGCGAAGAGATCCTGCTGGAGCTGCCACAACCGGGCACCATCCATAAGGGCGGCGACCTGGAGTTCGGCACCGATGGTTACCTCTACATAGCACTGGGCGACGGCGGCGATGCCAGCGATCCGAACGACTACGGTCAGGACGCCACCAACTTGTTCGGCACTATCCTTCGCATCAAGCCAGAGCCGGACAGTACCTATTCCATTCCACCGGACAACCCTTTCGTGAACGACACCGAAGGACGGCGCCCCGAGATCTGGGCCTACGGCCTGCGCAACCCGTACCGCATTGCACTGGACCCGCAGAACAACGACCTGTGGATCGGTGATGTGGGGCAGGAGTTCTGGGAAGAGCTGGACTTCTGGCCGGGCAACATGAACACGGCGCCCAACTTTGGCTGGAGCTGCTACGAAGGCTTCGCTCCCTTCCTGCCGGATCGCTGCGCCCCGGAGGATGTACTTGTGGACCCGCTGCGCGCCTACGCCCACTTCGTGAACGGAGGCAACTCGTGCGCGATCATGGCCGGCGAGGTCTACCGCGGAACACGCTACCCGCGCATGGTGGGAAAGCTCTTCTACTCCGATTTCTGCAATGGCGACATCCGTACCATTGAACCCGATGGGCTCGGTGGCTGGGTGGATTCGCTCGTGTTGGTCAGCGGCCTCATCAGCATTTCAGACATCTCGGTGAACCACGAAGGCGAGATCTTTCTGGTAAGTCGGTCCAATCAGCGGGTTTACAAACTGAAGGACCGCTGTCCACTACCTCCGCCGGTGATCACTGCCGATGGCGCAGACCTCACCAGCACTGCGGCCGATTCCTATGAGTGGTTCTTCAATGGTGATCCCATCCCCAATGCGAACAGTGCCACCATCTCGGCCTTCGCATCGGGCTTCTACACCGTGCAAACAACCTACGGCAGTGGCTGCACCGGCACCTCGGAGCCCTACCTCTATCTCACCACTGGGTTATCTGAACTAGCCGCGGAGGCTGTGCACATGATGCCGGTGCCGGCCCGCGAACAGCTCACGCTGGTGCGCGCGCAGAGCGAACAAGGCCTGTGGACGGTGCAGTTGCTGGACATGGACGGTCGTAGGCTGAGCATTTCACCATGGACATCCACCAGCCTCTCCCTTGATCTGGACCGCATGCCCGGTGGCATGTATGTGGTGCTGGTCACGGATGTGCGCGGCCGTGCCATTTCGCGCCAGTTACTGCCGGTAGTGCGCTGAGCCGATCAGGCCCTGGCCTTTGCCCGCGGATGGAACTGTAGGATATTGCTCCGCAGGTACTCGCGGTCCAAATGCGTGTAGATCTCGGTGGTGGTGATGCTGGCGTGACCGAGCATTTCCTGCACTGCACGCAGATCGGCGCCGCCCTCCACCAGGTGCGTGGCGAACGAATGCCTGAAGGTGTGCGGACTGATGGTCTTGTGGATGCCTGCGCGCACGGCCAGTTCCTTCACCAGGTTGAACACACTGACGCGCGACAATGGTCCACCGCGCTGATTAAGGAACACGATGTCCTCGGCCTTCTGTCTCAAGGGTAGATGCACACGTTCGTCGCTCATGTAACGGTCCATCTGCCGCATGGCCTCGGGGCCGATGGGTACCAGGCGTTCCTTATCGCCCTTGCCCACCACGCGGATATAGCCTTCTGAGAAATGCAGCCAACTGCGCCGCAGGGAGCATAGCTCGCTCACCCGCAATCCGCAACCGTACAGCGTTTCGATCATGGCGCGGTCGCGGTGGGCCATGGGCTTGCTCATGTCGATGGCGCGCACCATGTTGTCGATCTCTTCCACGGTAAGGAAAGTGGGCAGGTAGCGGCCGGTGCGCGGGCTTTCGATCAGTTCGCTCGGGTCTTCGCGCACCACTTTCTCACGCAGCAGGTGGCGGTAAAAGCCTCGTACGGCACTGAGCAACCGTGCCTGGCTGGTGGGGGCGAGGCCTTGTTTCGCCGTAGCCGTCACAAAGGCCTGCAGGTCCTCAAGTCCCAGGTCCACCGGGCCCAGGGGGGGGGTGAGCCCTTCGGCATAGGCCTGCAGCTTGCTGAGATCGCGCAGGTACGCCTCCACGGAACGCGGGCTCAGCGAGCGCTCCAGCTTCAGGTGTATGCGCAGGTCTGCCAGGGCCGCGTTCCAGGTCATGCCACGAAGGTTGCCCACCGGTGCCGCGCCAACAGGCCGCTGCTGGCGCTTGTTCTGCACGGTGGATCGTGAATCGGTATAACGGGCGGTGCATTGTTCCGACCTTCGCATTCCCATCCCTACCAACCATGCCACGCATCCTCATTCTCAACGGTCCGAACCTGAACCTTTTGGGCACGCGGGAACGGGCTCTGTACGGCGAACACACCATGGAGGAGCACCTGGAGGATTGGCGGCAGGCCATACCAGAAGTGGAACTCCACCATCTGCAGAGCAACCTCGAAGGTGAACTGGTGGAGGCCTTGCAACAGGCCGAAGGGCAGTACGATGGCGTGGTGCTGAACGCTGGTGGCTACACGCACACCTCGGTGGCGGTGCGCGATGCCATTGCGGCCATCAAGGTGCCGGTGGTGGAGGTGCACATCACCAACCTGCTGGCGCGGGAACCGTTCCGGCATGTCTCATTGACCGGCAGTGTGTGCAAAGGTTCCATTATGGGCCTGGGGGCCGATGGCTACCGGCTGGCCATCCTTCACTTGCTCGCCTTGGCGGGCTCGAAGGCCTCGGAGTCCAACTGACCGAACTGTTTCCAGCCCAGAATGAACCGGTCGTAGGCCACGCTGCGGTGGTAGAGGCCGGTGAGCGTTGGTGTGCGCTCGGTGCGCATGAGCTCGCGCCGTTGCCTGATCACTTTGGGAAGCATGGCGAAGAAGTGCCAATGCGCCCGGGCCACCTGCCAGGTGTGGCGGCCATGTCCTTCCAGTAGGAACTTGGCCGCAGCGGCACCATCAAGCACCAGGCGGCGTAGCACCTGCACCCACCAGAAAGGCACGTTGAGGTTGCGCGTAAGCACGATCAGGCTGTTGCGGAAGTTGAGGTAGGTCTTGCGCGGACTGCCGTAGCCCAGCGAGCCGCCACCCACGTGGTGTACCACAGCGGTCGGTGTGTAGCCAATGGTCCAGCCCTGTCTGCGCAAGCGCCAGCACAGGTCGATCTCTTCCATGTGCGCGAACAGGTCGGCATCGAAACCGCCTGCGCTGTGGAATGCTTCCGACCTGATCAACATGCAGGCCCCCGTGGCCCAGAAGACCTCGCGTGCATCGTCGTACTGTCCTGAATCCGTTTCGGTGATCTCAAAGATGCGTCCACGGCAGAACGGGTAGCCGTTGCGATCGATGTACCCCCCGGCGGCACCGGCATGCTCGAAGTGATCGGGGCGCGCGTGGTCCAGTACCTTCGGTTGGCAGGCGGCCATCTCCGGGTGTTGGTCCAGGTAGGCGTTCAGGTGATCAAGCCATCCCGCTGAGACCGCCACATCGGAATTGAGCAGCAGGTAGCGTTCCGCGTTCACCTGTTTCAGGGCTTCGTTGTAGCCGCCCGCGAAGCCGTGGTTGCGGCCCAGGTCTAGCGGCGTTACGGTCGGGTAGTGTTCCGCAAGCCACGTCAGCGAGCCATCGGTGCTGCCATTGTCGGCCACCACGATCTCGGCACCTGCCGAATGGGCCAGCACATCGGGCAGGAAACGCTGCAGCCAATGTCTGCCGTTCCAGTTGAGTATGACCACCGCCGTGCGCATGCCTTCGGGAAGGCGCAAAGATGCACGGTTCCGATCAGCGTGGGTTGTTGTAGAAGTCGCGCACCCGGTCGCTCTCTATGGTGTTGGGGTCCTTGGTCTGCACGCCCATCACTGGTGTGGTGCGCGAGTGGAGGATCTGGTTCCACTGTGGATTCTGCACTTCACCAGGCATGTCGCTGTGAAGCATGTCGAAGCAATTGGTCACCAGATCGGGCAGATAGAATACGAAACGACGGTCGCTATACGGGCCAACGCGGTAGTAATGCCAGATGGAATAAGGAATGGTGCCCATTTCGTTGAAGCGGTCCATCATGGTGTTCGGTGCGCCGTATTTCAGGTACACGTAGCCTCGGTCGGTCTCATAGCCTTGTTTGTTACGGCAACCAAAGAGTTTGTTCACCTTGATCACCTGTGCACGGTATTCCAGCCAGGCCTTTTCGGGATCGGCGCTCCGGTTGGCCCAGAAGCTGTAGAAGAAGCGGCGCATCTGGTCCATGTCACGGTCTTTCCAGCGGTCGTCTATGATCTTCCGCTCCAGCGGGTCGGCAATGGGACGCATGCTGTGGATATGCTGCGCCAGTGAGTCGCGGTCGTTGAAGGCCCCGGCGAATGTGTGGCTCAGGTCCATCTTCTGCATGGCCTGCATGTCGTAAGCAAAGGATACCGGGTTGTTGCGCTGCACCATTTGCTCGCGACGGGCCAATAGAATGCCTGTGCGGTCACGCACCTCAATGGCGACCACATAGTTGCCCGATGGCAGCGAACCGATGTCGAACGCGGCGATCACTGGTTCCACTGGACGGCCCTTACTTCGGATATTGCGCTTGAAGGCACCCACCACCGTGCGTTTCTCGAAGCTCTCCAACTGGTAGGTGAGCAGGTAAGCGCTGTCCGTACCGAAGTAGCGGTCGCTGTTGTACACCTCCGCATAGAACTCCAGCGAACCGATGCTGGAAGGCAGGTAATCGGTGAGCAGCGGTACTGGCGCGTAACCGTATTTGCTCCGCTCGCCATTGTCGGCTTTTTCGATGCGCTCAGCAAGCAGGATCTCCGAGATATCAAGCCCGGCCGGGAGTTCACCAACGGCCAGTGGTTTATTGAACCGTGTGGCCGTGGTGTCGGTGCTGTTCTGGTCGCGCAGTTCAATGGCAAGCGTGTAGGCCCCGGGCGCCAGGTCGAAGGCTTCCTGGTGAATGATATCGGTGGCTAAACTGTCAGTACGCTCCTGACCAAGCACGAGCGTTTTTGAAAAGGCCTTGATGGTGCCTTCCTGTTCAACAATGGTGATCACCTCCACGCGGGCCTGGTTGAAACCGCGCTCGTTGGGCTTCATCACGGCCGTGCCGCCCAGCAGGGCCATGTTCACGTCCACGTAAGGACCAACGCCGGGACGCTGATACACCTTGGTCTCCACCACCAGCCCCACTTGGGCTGTGAGGGATAAGGAAAGGAGCGTTGTGGCGAAGAGAGAGAAGAAGCGCATCGATTTGCTCATCAATACAAAGTTACGGTCGTACAAGGCGCCTTGACTTCCGTTCCCTGCGTAATGAGGGCCGATGGCCGGCCGAACAGGAAGCATTTTTGACTTTTGGCAGGCTTGGAGGGAAGGATAGCGAGATCAGGGAATAGGGGGGCAGTGTTCGGAGTTCGATATCCCACTGGTCGGTCTTTTCCGCCGGATGGTGGCAAGGCTTCAAGAAAATCCCTGCTCAACCTTCGCTTTCGTGGGAGCGCTCTTTTTCCTCACCTAAGCGAGCTAGGGTCGGTCATAGAGGGATCGACCTCCCTTCGGTCGGTCTTTCCCGTTTTGGGGAGAAGCTTCAAGAAAAGCCCTGCTCAAGCTTCGCTTTCGGGGGCTTTTTCGCTCTCTTCCCTCACCCAAGCGAGCTTGGGTGAGGGAGGAGAGGGATCGACCTCCCTTCGGTCGGTCTTTCCCGTTTTGGGGAGAAGCTTCAAGAAAAGCCCTGCTCAAGCTTCGCTTTCGGAGGCTTTTTCGCTCTCTTCCCTCACCCAAGCGAGCTTGGGTCGGTCAGAGAGCGAAAAAGCCCGGCCACTCCGTGGCACGGGCTTCTCTTGGCGGAGAGGGAGGGATTCGAACCCCCGTTACCTTGCGGTAAAGCGGTTTTCAAGACCGCCGCGATCGACCACTCTGCCACCTCTCCGGGTAGGCGGCGCGAAAGTAAGGCGTGGTTCAACAGCGTACCGCGATCTTTGCCACGATGGCCTCCATCGAACTGCGATTCCTCGGTACGGGCACCAGTCAGGGTGTGCCGGTGGTGGCTTGCACATGCTCGGTGTGCCGCAGTTCCGATCCGCGTGATGCACGGCTGCGGAGCTCGGCGCTGCTCTCTGTCGACGGCGCCACCGTGCTGATCGATGCCGGGCCCGATCTGCGGCAGCAGCTCTTGCGTGCGGGCACCGATTCCATTGATGCGGTGGTGCTAACCCACGAGCACATGGACCATGTCTCGGGCATCGACGACCTGCGTGCGCTGAACTTCCATCTGCAGCGGCACATGGACATCTTCGGCAATGCGGCCACCATCTCATCGGTGCGGCGCATGTATCACTACGCGTTCGCCGAACAGCGTTATCCCGGCGTTCCCGACCTGCGTCTGCACGAGATCGTGGGTGATCGGGTGAATGCCGGTGGCATCGACCTGGAAGTGATCACCGTGCTGCATGGCGAAATGCCCGTGTTGGGCTTCAGGCATGGCGCGGTGGCCTACATCACCGATGCGAAGTACATCACCGCCTCGGAGCTTGACCGCCTGCGTGGCCTCGATGTGTTGGTGGTCAACGCCCTGCGGATCAAGGAACACCCCACGCACTTCAACCTTTCGGAAGCGCTCGCGGTCATCGCGGAAGTGGCGCCACGCAAGGCCTACCTCACACACATCAGCCACTTGATGGGCACCACAGCTGACGCCGCCCAACTGCTTCCCGCCAATGTGGAGCTCGCCTACGATGGCCAGGTGATCAGGGTCGAAAGCTGATCGTTGCCGCACCTGGCCGTTCCGCGAAAGCCCCGAACCAACGGCCCGGGGCTTTCGCGTTCAGGGTGCCCACAGTTTGCCGGACCATGTAGTGCCGCGCCCTGTCAGGCAGACCAGGAAAAGCCCTGCGGACGGTGTGTCCAGGTACACGGCGTTGGATCCGGACTGCAGGCGTTGTTCCGCCAGCAATGCGCCGGAAATACTGTACAAACGGAGGTGTTCCCAAATGCCTGTTGGTAATGACAACGCTCCGTTGTTGATGGAGAGCGTTGAGCGCGCGGCGTTCGGTATGCCAGTGGTCAATGTCTCGAAGAGAAGCCCGATGATCTCCTGATCTGACAAGGCCCGCGCATAGATCCGCGCATCGTCGAGCCAGCCGGAGAACGGTGCGGCTCCTGTGCTCCTTGCCCCCAACGAGGCCGGTGATTGCGGTGCCATGCCGATGGCGCCGGTCTTCGGGGTAGCCGCCATCAGCGCTCCGTTCACGTGGATGCGCATTTGGGCGCCGTCGTAGCTCGCCACAATGTGGTACCACGTGCCCGAGAAGATGGACGAGGGCGAGGTGCTCAGTTCGGTGGTGGTGCCGCCCGCGTTCAACCGGAACCGCACCGCGCTGGCGTTCACGAAGCTCAACGACCAATGGTGATCGGCCGGTTGCGGGCCAGTGGTCTTGGCGATCAGTGTGCGCTCCATGGCGGTCACGAAGTCGGGCTTCACCCAAACGGACAGTGTAAGTGCACCGCCGCCGTTGGTGAGGTCGCAGGGGCCGAGCAGGATGCGGTCATCCACGCCATCGAACCGCGCGGCGCCCTGGTGGTGCCCACCCAGCGGGTCCCAGAGCACACCGCCGCTCAGGATGCCGGGCGAGTTGCCGGCCACCGGCTGGGCCACGGTGCCACTGCTCTCGTCCAATGGCCAATGGAACACCGGCCCGGCTTGTGCGCAGGCCAAACGGAACAGCAGCAGGGCAGCAGTGGAGGTGGAGGAGCGGAGCATGGGCGTCCAGGTTGGTGCCTGCACTTACGCGCCGCCATGTCAGCGGTTCCAGGGTTTCGACGGAACGAGGCCGTGCGCACCACGAAGCCGGTGTGCTCTTCGTCGGAGCGGCTAGGTGAACAAGCGGCCGGTGCGGTTGCATTCCGCAAGTTCGCTGTACACCGCGCGCAGTTTGTCCGGCGTTGGTGTGCGGCCGGTGTGGCGAAGAATGCGTGAGGCCAGACAGCCGTGCTCCAGGATGTGCGCGATGGGCTGCCGCGCTTCGGGACTGATCTCGCCGTACAGGTCCACGAAGAGGTGCTGCCAGAGCTTCTGCACCGACAACTGTTCCTGTTTCATCAGCCCGAACATCAACAGGTAGTCGCGGTTGGTCACCAGCGTATTGCCCGCGTCCTTGATGGTCTGCAGGAAGATCGGCAACAGGTCGCTCTCGGACCATGCGCGTTGCAGGTAGGTGCTCACCCAACGACCACTGGCCAGGGCACGCAGCACGGCGTTGATCAACTCGGCCACGGCCAGGTCGGCGGCCACACATTCCTGTGTGTCCGCTACCTGCATCACCATCAATTGCCGATCGAAACGGGCCACCACGCCGCGTGCATTGGCCTGCTCCGGATCGAGGCCGGGGATGGCTCCCAGTTCGCCAAGTACCTGCGCAATGGGCGCCAATATCTCGCGGTCATGGTCCTCCTGTGTGAAGACAGGCTCAGGGATCAGGGAGCCCATCAGTTCCGGGTGTTTCTCGCGGGCGTGCAACCCTGCTTCCAAACGTGCATCGTGGAAGCCTTGGAAGGCACCTTCCAGCAGGGGCGATGATGCGGCAAGCCCGGGGATGATGGGCAACAACAGGCGCGCAGCAGCGTGCAGTTTGCTGAATTCGCCATCGCCCGAGAAGGTCAGCGACAGGTCGGCGCCGTTGCTGTTGCTCCAACCATGTTGTGCGCAGTTGAAGAGGCGATGGTTGAGGGCATTGCGTTCAGCGTCAATACCGGTCACCAGCACGGTCTCCTGCGCCGGGTGCATGAACGGACTGGTCCCTGTGGGCAACAACATGGCGTTGTGCTTGGCCAGCAGGGCATCCACCGAACGCACCTGGGTGGCAAAGCGCTCGTGCAGGGCTGCCCATTTCCGCGCCGGACGTGCATTGCGCAGCAGCAGTTGGTGGGCGGCCACGCCGGGTTGCCATTCCATTACACCGCTCTTGTGCCAGCCCCGGGGCTCCTTGAACAGTTCGTTCGCCAAGGGCAGTACGCGCAGGCTTTCACGCTCCACTACCGAATACCCGATGGAGAGGTGGTGGGCCTCAAGCAGGTGGTAGGGGCGTTTCCGGGCGTTCATGGCAATGGTCACAGCGCTCGGTCGCAAAGTACGCACAACCCCGGGGCACCCTGATCAGGGCTGCGCCACGCGCAAGGTGGAGGTCAGCAGGCCTTCCACGGAATACACTTCGCGTTCGCCGGGCAGGTTCACGTAGGTCCAGCTGCCCACCTTGCCGGGTGCGAAGGTGGAACTGCCCAGGTTCAGTGCGCGTTCACCTCCGTCAAGATCGGTGAAGGTGATGCGGCAGAGCGTGCTGTCCGTAAGCTGGTACCGGTCGGCGAGCAGGCGGATCATGCCCATGTCGCGTTTCACGGGAATGCGCTGAAAGACCTGGAGCAGCAAGGCCGCCTGTGCGCTTGCGGCCAGCGAGTCGTGCGGAGCGTTCGTTCGTTGCCAATTGGAGCCACTGCGCATCAGGTGGAAGTCGTTGCGCGCATCGGCTCGGTCCTCGAAGCGGATGGCGACCACGGCACTGGTGTCCAGTTCGATCACGTATTGCAACGGGTCCTTGCTGGTGGTGCGGAAACCGAACCGATCGCCGATCACGAACAGCAGGACCAACACACCTGCGGCAATGAGCAGGGCCTTTGTGCTGCTGCTGAGCTTCATGGCCGCGAAACTACGCGCGGCTCACTTGAAGCGCTGCACGAAAACCGAGTAGCTCACACATTCCTCAATGGCCCGGTAGGCTTCGCGGCTCTTCTTGTCCTTGAGCAGGTCCACCCAAGGGCTCTCATCCGTATCCGGTTGGCCGCTGAACGATCTCCAGTTGCGGTCGCATTCCACCAGCATGCGGCAGGCCATGGCCTTCAGTACGGGGTCCTTGGCCGTTCGGAACGCCTGCTCATAGTGTCGTTTGGCCCGCTGGCAACCAAAGTAGTCCGCATCATCAAAGCGTTTCTCCTGCGTGGGCTCGTTCCAGTCGCCGTCCTCCCACATGCTCCACGCAATGCGGCTCATGATCCAGTACTTGCCGTGCCAGGTCATGCTGAAGTAGGCGTTGCCCAGCAGGTAGTTGTTCACGGCGCGTCTCTTTGGGTTTAGCTCGGCCTCTTTCCTCAGCGCGATCATGCGCTCAACGATCGTCCGCTTGTTGTAGCGGTTCACGTCGCTTTTGCCGTAGTTGTGCGCGTCCTCCACGTTCACCACAAAGGGGTCGTCCTCGGCGAACATGGAATAGGGGTAGCCGTTCCAGAAGTCGTCGGGGATCTGTGCGAAGGCAGCAGCAGCCTCTTCCAAGCGGTCGCGGTTCAGGAACCAGGTGGCCTTGTAGTCCAGCAGTTTTTCCCGCGTCAGTTCGGTCTCTCGGAAATGGTCTTCTGTGCGTTCCCATCCGTCAGGTCGCTCATCCGTGGCGGTAAGGTAGCGCTCAAATGAGGTCTTGTCTGGCTTGTCCAGCAGGGCGATCATGCGGTCGTAAACCTCCGGGGTGGCGCGCTCGAAGGCGACGTGCCGCGCGTTCTTCCCGTTCCAGACCATCGTATTTCCAAAGTGCCGTTCGCTGCGGGCCAGTAGGAACAGGCCTTCGGCCGCTTCACCGCGTTCGATGAGCTTCATGCCCAGGTAGAGGTGCAGTTGCCCAAGCAGCTCTGACCGGTGTTGTTCCAGGTCGGGTTCGGTGTTCAGCAGGCGCACCAAGGCCAGTATATCCTCGCGCGTGCCATTGCTCAGCGCCTTGTTCATCAAGGTGCCACAGAGAATGCGGTCCAGACGGGCTTGTGCACGCACCACGCCCGCAGCGTTCGGGTCCTTTTCCACCTTCACCATGTTGGCGTAACAATCGCTCAGATCGCCGGCCACGAAGCTCAGGTGGCCGTTCAGCAGGGTCAGCAGGGCGCCCTCCCTGTAGCCGAACTCCGGCGTAATACGTGCAATGAAGGCCTGCACCTGCCGCAAGTAGAGCAGGTCCGCGCGCAGCACATCCTCGCGTGCCAAACCTTCCTCCCGTTCCTGCCATTGCCGAATGGCCGCATCGTACTCGGTCAAGGTGGGGGTGAGCAGCCAGTCCTCCAGCTTGTTCACCTCGCGGGTAAGGAGCAGCGGCAGGTGGCGGTTGCCGGGGTCCCACGCAGCGATGCGTTCCAGATCTTCCAGCGCCCGGCCGGGGTGTTGCAGGTCCCGCATCACCAGCAACGTGGCGCGGTGCTGGTCGTCCTTGGCCAGGGCAAGGTAGTTCTCCACCTCGCGGCTCACGAAGAGTTGCACCATGCGGAACTGCTTGTCGGTCACCCGGTCGAAGATCTCAGCGAAGTCCAGGTCGCGCTGTGGGTTGGCTTGTGAACAGGCCAGGTAGAAGGCGGCAGAGGCTTCCATCCACGAGCGGCCACGCAAGGGCATGAGGTACTTCTCGTAATAAGGACGTGCATCAAGATCGGCGCGTTCGGGGTCGTAGCCGTGGTGTGCCAGGCGCACCAATTGGAAGGCGAGCCGCGCGCGGAGCATGGGGTGCTTGGCACTGTTCAATTGGGCCTGCCCGATCCTGAAGGCCTTGCGGATGCCTTCGCCATCGTGTGGAATGAAGCCCCAAGGGTCCTCGCTGTTCACCAATTGTTCGCACCGCTTGGCGTAATTGATGTAGGCGGGCCAGCCGTTCTTCAGCCGGGCAAGCGCCTGCATGAACGGGTTGGTGCGGAAAAGCGCGTCCTCGTGCTTGAAATAGTCCACCGGCTCCGTGCCGTAGAGGATGGTCGCGATATCGTCCGCCGACACGCCATTGCCTACCACAGCCTGCCATTCCGCAATGTTCGCGTCGTAGGTCATGGACGTTATCTGGTCGTAGTCCACGCCGTAGAGCAGGTCAGAGGTGAAGTAGTACGCGTGCAATTGCCGCGATCCCGCGATCTCGGGTTGCAGCAGCCAGAAGCGGTAGTCCTCGCCGGTGGTGTAGTCGGGGCCGCAACTGTTGAGGGTGGTCGGGTGCACGACCAGCACCAATGCCGCCAGGTAGGGAAGGAGGCGTTTCATGGACGCTTGATGTGGTGGGGTTCGATCACGGGCACGGCGGTGTCCACAGGTTCCCAGAGGGCACTGTTCGCTGGAACGGCTGCTGCTGTGTCCGTCCGCACCGGATGGGCAATTCCATCGCCCTCATCGTCGAAGGAATAGCTGCCTTTCCGCAGCGGACCGAAGAGTTGGAAACCTGCATTCACTTCTGCCTTGGTCATCTTCTGGAAGGTGCCGGTGCCCAGTTCGAAGTAGGCCACGGCCAGGGTATCGCTGTTCACCGCAGTTCGCGCCAGTTGGGCCACTTGGGCGATCACCTCGGGCGTCATGCGTTCCACGCGCACCACATCGCCCAAGTGCAGCTCGGGCATGTGCTCGTTGTTCTCCTGGGTCACCTGCAGGGTGCCGTTGGCTTCGCCGCTCAACAGGCCCAGGGAAAGCGCGTCCTGCACCTGCTGGTCCTGTAGCACACCCACGAAGGCCCCGTTGCGGAACTGCACGCCCCACGCAAAGGCGGGCAGACCGATGTCCAGCGGCAGGGGATAGGGCTTGGTACTCGTGAAGTAGGGCTCCGCGACAGAGAGGTCGAAGATGGAATTGCCATCGCCCGGTGCGGTGATCTGGCCCACGTTGTAAGGCATCAGCATGCCACGGTCGGCGGGTGGCACCCCGGTACCCTTCGGATTTGCGTACTGATGAAGGCGGATGGTGGCCGATAGCGGCACGTCCAGGCTGTCGTTCATGATCCGCGTCAGGCGGAAGAAGCGGTCCTTGGTCTTCGCGGTCCAGTCGCAGTCCAGCAGCACGCCGTGCACCTTGTCCGGTAGCTCCAGGCGCAGTTTGCGCAGCAGGTTGCGGGCCAGTTGGTCCACCTCCTTGTCGCCGATCCGCAAGAAGGTGTTGTTCGTGATGTAGATGCACGGCACCAGCTCCACCTTGTCGGACCAGTACCCATCGTGATCATTGTAACTGCGCCATTGGTAGGGGATGCGCACCACCGACACCGGATGCGCGCCGTTGGCCGGGTTCCAGTCGATGTCCAGCAGCTTGTGGTATACGCGCTGGATGCCGTTGCGCGTAATGGCCTGCTGCTCGCCGCTTTCCAGCCAATAGTTGTTCTTCCAGCGGAAGGTCGAGGGTATTACCACAGGGTCCTTTGCCGGGGTCTGGAAGAAGCCCAGCGCGATCACCGGGAGAACGAGCAGGGGCGACCAGCGGAGCAGGCGGTGCATGTTGTGGAGAGGAACGTGAGGAGGGCGAGGGTAGTACCTCCGATGCACAAAGAAAGGGCGGTAGACAGGAGTACGTGCTTAGTGGCCCACCATCCTCGCTCACCCCTGCATCCGCCGGGTGGAGCTACACGTGGTGCTGGTGGAGGGGGGAAGGCCGTTCATCACAGATAAGCGGCAGCGAGGGAGGGGAACACTGGCTCTAGCTCGGGCACTCTACAATGCCTGTCTCTACCGGCACAACCCCTGTTATACCTGCTTTATTGAAAGCTGCAACTAATCGCTGCGATGCAATCAATGGGGCATTCTGTATGCCAAAGCTGTATAGGTCAAAAGAGCAATCATTGAAAACAAGATGCTCCGCTAAGAGTATTTCACCCATTTCGAATCGACCTGTTTCGGCTTCGACGGTGGTCAGAGAACGTCTCGTTCTGAAAAAGGTATTGAATGCTGTAAACTGTGAATCAATACTGTTTAAGTGTAAAAAGCTTGATTTGCAATAGTGATAATAGAATAGTGTTGGCTCATCATTACGTCCAGTTTTCCAGGAATATATTTCTACAGGAAACGATAACCTCATACCGTCAAGTATCATGGCTGCTTTGTGTGTGCACAGCATTCCATGAGATAACTGTATGTATGCAAGACTTAGCACGTCGGGAAGAATAGCGCAATTGGGCAATACGAGGGAATGGATATTTGGATCTGCATTCAATCGCATAAACGCATGCCTGGGAAGCGTAAAAGGCAGCTGATCTGAATCGACTTTAGTGGATTTTGGTTCATGGATGAATGGAAAGTGCCATGGACCAGAAAGATCAGGACTTAAGGAGTACCATGCTTCGTTCATTCGTCTGTTCATTTGAAACTAGTGCCCAGCAGCAGGGTCTTCCGCAGGAGTCCCTGCTGAGGCAGACAGGCCTGCACCCAAAGCCGCAATCCCAAAGCACCCTATTGCGCTCATCTCCCGCCAAGATAACGGGACATCCAGCTTCAGCACGCATCACGGCGCTTGGCCCAGGCCGACCTGCATGGCCCCGCTCACCCCTGCATCCGCCGGGTGGCCTCCATGGCCCACTCCAGCTCGGCCAGCAGGGCATCGCAGCGCTTGGCCCAGGCCTCGGCCTCCACGGCCACGCCCTGCTCATCGAAGGCGTTCTTCACCGTGGGCACCTGCATGGCGCCGGTCATCACCCAGGCCCGGATCTTCCACAGCGTGGCCAGCAGTTGCAGGGTGACCTGCGCGCCACCAAAGGCCCCGCCGCTCACGGGTACCAGGGCCACGGGCTTGCGCTTCCACTCCTCGGTGAGCAGGTCGATCACGTTCTTCAGGCTCGCCGGGAAGCTGGCGTTGTATTCCGGCGAAACGATGATGACGCCCTCGGCCTTGCGGATGCGTTCGGCAAAGGCCACCACCTCCGGCGGCGGTGCGGTCATGAACTTGAGCCGTTCGTGGAAGAGCGGGAAGTCCAGCTGGGCCAGGTCGATCAGGTCCGCAGTATGGGCGGGGCTGCTGGTGATGTGGCGGTGCAGGTGCAGCGCTACGTGGTGGCTCATGCGGCCGTCGCGGACGCTGGCGGAGAGGATGACGATGTGGGACATGGGTTCGGTGTGTTCAAGTGGCGTGCGGGCCTAACCGACCTTCACGCTGGTCATGGCGATGCTGCCCATCACGGTGCGGTCGTTGAAGAGGCACACGGGCTCTTTGCGGTCCTTGAGGCCCAGCACGTAGAGCAGGGGCAGGTAGTGTTCGGGCGTGGGAATGCTCAGTTGGAAGGCCTTGCCCTGCCGGGTGTAGTCGGCCAGTTGCGCGTGGCCCTCGTTCATGATCAGCTCCTTCATCCGGCTGTTGGCCTCGATGGCCCAGTCGTAGCCGCCCTCGGGGTTGCGCCAGTCGATCACGCCCAGGTTGTGCACCATGTTGCCGCTGCCGATGATGAGCACGCCCTTGCGGCGCAGGACGGCGAGCTCGCGCGCCAGCTCGTAGTGTTGCTGCGGCGACAGGCTGCGGTCCAGGCTCAGTTGCACCACGGGCACATCGGCCTTCGGGAAGAGGTGGATGATCACGCTCCACGCACCATGGTCCAGGCCCCACTGGTGGTCGATGCCGATGTGGGTGCTGGTGACGGCCTGCTGCGTCCGTTCGGCCAGCGTCGGGCTCCCGGGCGCGGGGTACTGCACATCGAACAGGGCCTGCGGGAAACCGCCGAAGTCGTGGATGGTGCGCGGCTTCTCCATGCCCGTGACGAAAGTGCCGCGGGTCTCCCAGTGCGCGCTGATGCACAGGATGGCGTGGGGGCGGGGGAGGTCTTTGCCGATGCCCTGCCAGCCGCGGGAGAACTCGTTGTCCTCGATGGCGTTCATGGGACTGCCGTGGCCCAGGAAGAGCACCGGCAGGGGCGGGGTGGAAGGCAGGTCGGCCACCGCACGGCCCAGTTCGCGCAGGCCGAATGCGGCTCCCAGTGGGGCGATGCTCATGAGTTGAAGGGCTTTGCGGCGGTCCATGTGCGACCACGAAGGTAGGTTAATTTGTTTCCATGGAAAATAAACAACACCCTTTCACACCAAGCGGCTGCTTCACCGCCCCTTGGCCGCGTCGCGCATCTCCTCGCTGTCCCAGGCGTGGTCGCTGTGCGAGGGGTCGTGGTGCAGGTCCTTGCGAAGCAGTTCCTCCTGCTCGGCGATCTTCTCGCGGACGCTCGTGATGTAATCCACCTTGTCGCCGCGTTTGGCCGCGAGTTCCTTCAGCGCGGCTTCATCGTACCGGCGGAAGTTCTGTCCGGCGCGGTGCGCGGTGTAGTGGCGCATCCCCAGGTCCTGCAGCACGGAGACGCCCATGTGGATGGCGGTGTCGAGCGTTTCGCGGTGGATGTGCAGCACGCCCTGGTCCATCAGCTCGTAGGCGTCCATTCGATTGCGACTGCGCACGTGCAGCTTCAGGTGGGGGAAGTGTTTGTGCACGGTCTCCACCAGTGCCGGTGCGGCCTCCGGCGCGATGGCGCAGACCAGCAGCTCGGCCTCGTGGGCCCCGGCGGCCTCCAGCAGGTCGTGGCGCGTGGCATCGCCGTAGTACACTTTGAAGCCCAGTTTCCGGAGCAGGTCCACCTGGTCGCTGTCGTTGTCCAGAATGGTGGCCTCCACGCCGTTGGCGCGCAACAGGCGACCGAGCGTACTGCCGAAATGCCCAAAGCCGGCGATGATCACCTTGTGCCGCACTTCCACTTCGTCGGCGGGACGTTCCTCTGCCTGCACCGTGCCGAAGCGCGGCAGGATCAGCTTCTCACTCACCAGCATGAACAATGGCGTCAGTGTCATGCTCAGCGCCGTGATGGCCATCAGGGTGTCGGTCCAATGGGCATCCAGTATGGCCAGTTGTGCAATGAAAGCGAGCAGCACGAAGGCGAACTCGCCCACTTGCCCGAGCCCCACGGCAAAGAGCACGTTCTGGTCGAAGCCGAAGCCGCTGCGGCGACCGATTAGCAGGAGCAGGACCATCTTCACCAGCATCACCAGCAGCGTGATGCCGATGATGGTGCCCGGTGCGCCGGCGATGAGGTCGAAGTTGATGGAGGCGCCCACGGCCATGAAGAAGAGCCCGAGCAAAAGGCCCTTGAAGGGATCAAGGTCGCTCTCCAGTTCGTGCTTGTATTCGCTGTTGGCCAGCACCACACCGGCAAGGAAGGTGCCCAGGGCGGGGCTCAGTCCCACGGTCTCCATCATCAATGCAATGCCCACCACCAGCAGCAGCGACGAGGCCACGAACAGTTCGCGCAGCCGTGTGCGGGCCACCACGCGCAGCAGGGGCACCACCACGTAGCGGCCCAGCGCCACCACCGCGCCCACGGCCACCAGCACGGCCAGTGTGCGTTGCCAGCCCGGCAGGGTGTCTATCCAATGCCCGCCATCCGCAGCGATCACGTTGGTGGTGGCCAGCAAGGGCAGCAGGGCCAGGATGGGGATCACGGCAATGTCCTGGAACAGCAGCACGGCGAAGCTGCCTTGTCCGGCGCTGGTGTGCATGAGGCCTTTTTCCTTGAGGCTTTGCAGGGCAATGGCGGTGGAGCTCATGGCGAAGGCGAGACCCGCGGCCACCGCGCCCTGCCACGTGAAGCCCAACAAGAGCGCCAGTGCGGCGAGCACCAATGCCGTGGGCACCAGTTGCGAACTGCCCAGGCCGAGCACCTGCTTGCGCATCTTCCAGAACAGGGCGGGCTCCAACTCAAGGCCCACGAGGAAGAGCATCATCACCACCCCGAACTCCGCGAAGTGCATGATGTCCTTGCCTTCTTCGCCAATGAAGCCCAGCAGGAACGGACCGATCACTATGCCCGCGAGCAGGTAGCCGAGCACACTGCCCAGACCAAGCCGCTTGGCCACGGGCACGCATACCACGGCGGCACCGAGGTAAACAACAGCATCGGCGAGGAAACTGGCCATGTGCTCAGGTGGTGGGGATGGTGATCATGTCCAAGCGGTCCAGCCCGGTCAAGGTCTGCAGGCCCAAACGGCCATCCGTCAAGGCCAGCAGGACATCATGGTAGTGGCGGGCGGCCTGTTCCAGTTCCGCATCGCTGACACGGTTGGTGCCATGCACGACGTAGGGTGGCAGCCAGCTCATGCCACAGAGCGTAGCGGTGCGCTTCAGCGGGAGCATGAACTCCTTAAGCGTGTGGCCATGGAAGCCATCGGGCGTGTAGGCCACTTCCGCGCCACCGGTGGAGATCACGTGGAACTGGGCCTTGCCCTTCAGCGCTGTTCCGCCGGGTCCGTAGGCCCAACCGAAGGCGTACACCAGGTCGATGTATTGCTTCAGCAGGGGCGGCATACTGTACCAATAGAAGGGATGGTGCAGCACCACGATGTCGTGCGCAGCGAGCAGGGCCTGTTCCGCGGCAATGTCCACGTTGAAATCGGGGTACAGTTCGTACAGGTCGCGGAAGGTGATGTCCCGGTGCGTGGGCACCTGGCGGATCATGGCCTTGTTGATGCGGCTCTTCTCCAACCGCGGATGAGCGAACAGGATGAGGATGCGTGGCATGATCAGTTCTTGTCTTCGCCACCCAGCAGCAAACGCAGGGCCTGCCACTCGGGCACTTCCTCGCTTACCAATTTCAGTATGCTGGCCATGGGCAGGAAGAGGATCATGCCGGCCACGCCCCAAAGCAGTCCGCCCGCGAATATGATGAGCAGCGAGGCCATGGTGTTCAGCCCCAGCTTGCCGCCCACCACCTTGGGGAAGATGAGGTTGGCCTCCAGGTATTGTACCACGGCCAGCACGGAGATCACGCCCACGGGCATCCACAGGCTTCCCGTGGTGGTGTAGGCCAGCGTGATGGGCAATAGCGAACTGATGATGATGCCCGCGTAAGGGATCATGGTGGCGAGTGCGGTGAGCATGCCGAAGAGCACGGCATTGGGCACTCCCAGAAGCAGGAAGCCCAGGCTGTTGAGCGTGCCTACGATGAGGTACACCTGCACCATGCCCACGATGAAGCGCGCATAGTTGCCCACCACGTTCTGCAGCAGTCCAGGCAGTCGTGGTCGCCATTGCGGGCTCACCAACGCCGTAAGGGCTTGCACATAGGTGCGCCGGTTGTACAGCAACAGCGCTGCGAAAACCGGGATGATGAAGAGGTTGAACAGCATGCCGAACAGGGCGCTGAGCGCGGTGCCCATGTAGGGTGCCATGCGGCTGGGTACGGAGTCCAACAAGGGACCCCACAGGTCGTTGCGATGGTCCTCGCCGAGCTTGGCCACCTGTTCGTTCACCCATTGCCAGAAGGCCCCGAAGCCTGTGCTTGAACCGCCCGTGAGCTGTGGCAGGTTGGCCAGGAAGGTGTCCAGTTGATAGAAGAGCAGGCCAGCGAGTATGCCGAACAGCGCGCCCACCACCAACAAGCCCACGCCAATGGCCGCCCAGCGCGGCGTGCCACGCCGTTCCAACCGCGCTACCAAGGGGTGCAGCACCAAGGCCACCAGCAGGCTGTATCCCAAGGGGATCAGGATGTACCGCCCCAGGTACATCAGCAGGCCGATGCACAGGGCAATGAGCAGGTTGCGCAGCAGGGGTGAAGCGGCGATGGGCATGGGTCACGAAAGTAGGGGCAAGCACCGAGGCTATTGATACCTGCGATCATGGGGGACGAAAAAGCCCTCCGCATGGGAGGGCTCTTCGTTCTTCCGTTGAACGGACGCTTACATCGCGGCCACTTTGTCGGCCCGGTAGGCGCCGGCCTCCAGCTTCTTCTTCACCTCCTTGAAGCTGTTGATGGTGCGCTCCACATCCTCCAGGCTGTGCGCCGCGGTGGGGATGAGGCGCAGTAGGATCGTGTCCTTGGGCACCACGGGGTATACCACAATGCTGCAGAAGATGCCGTGGTTCTCGCGCAGGTCGAGCACCACGTTGGTGGCCTCGGGGATGCTGCCTTTCATCATCACGGGAGTCACGCAGCTGTTGGTGACACCGATATCGAGACCGGCTTCGCGCAATCCGTTCTGCAGGGCCTTGGTGATGGTCCAGAGCTTCTCGGCGAACTCGGGGCGTGTGCGGATCATCTCCAAGCGCTTGAGGGCGCCGATGACGATGGGCATGGGCAGGCTCTTGGCGAAGGTCTGGCTGCGCATGTTGTAGCGCAGGAACATGATCACATCCTCGGGGCCGCTCACGAACGCGCCAATGGTGGCCATGGCCTTGGCGAAGGTGCCGAAGTACACGTCCACGCCATCCTGCACGCCCTGGGCGTCGGCGGTGCCACGACCGTCGCGGCCCATCATGCCGAAGCCGTGCGCATCGTCCACGAAGAGGCGGAAGTTGTACTTCGCCTTGCGCTCCACGATCTCCTTCAATTTGCCCTGGTCGCCGGCCATGCCGAACACGCCTTCGGTCATCACCATGATGCCGCCGCCGGTCTGCTCCACCACCTTGCGGGCGTTCTCCAGCTGCTTGTCCAGGCTGTTCAGGTCGTTGTGCTGGAACACGAAACGCTTGCCCATGTGCAGGCGGGCCCCGTCGATCATGCAGGCGTGGCACTCGCTATCGTACACCAGCACGTCGTGGCGGCTCAGCAGGGCCTCAATGGCGCTCATGCATCCCTGGTAGCCGTAGTTCAGCAGGAAGGTGTCCTCCTTGCCCATGAACTCGCTCAGCTCATCCTCCAACTGCTCGTGGTACTTGGTCTGTCCGCTCATCATACGGGCACCCATGGGGTAGGCCATGCCCCAGGCGGCCGCGGCCTCGGCGTCCACCTTGCGCACCTCGGGGTGGTTGGCCAGCCCCAGGTAGTTGTTCAAGCTCCACACCAGCACGGGCTTTCCACGGAAGGTCATGTGCGCGCCCAGCTCGCCCTCGAGCTTGGGGAAACTGAAATAACCGTGGCTGTCCTTTGCGTGGCGACCGATGTGGCCGAGGTCCTTGCGGAGCTTGTCGAAAATGTCGTTCATGGCTTGTGCGGCAATGCGCCTATTGGTTCTTGTCTGCCCGGTGGCCAGCGCTAACGCAAGCGGCCTTGGGATGAAATGTTGGGCAAATGTATGCGGGGGGAGATACCATGGAATGGCGGTGGTCCGTTGGCTGTCAACAGGTCAGGCATCATATCCAAGAAGCTATCTTTGCCGCCCTTCGGTCCGATGCGGAAACTCCTGCCTCTTCTTTTGTTCGCACTTGTGCTGGTCGCTTGCAGCGATTTCAACCGTGCACTGAAGAGCACCGACGCCAACTACAAAATGGAGGTGGCCGAGGCGTATTACAACAAGGGCGCTTATGACCGTGCCATTCCGTTGTTCGAGGAACTGGTGATGGTGAAGCGCGGCCTTGCCGATGCCGAAAAGGTGAACTACCTGCATGCCAAGTCGCATTACCTGATGAAGGATTACACGCTCGGGGGGTATTACCTGGGCAACTTCATTCGTACGTTCCCCGGCAGCCAATACGCCGAGGAGTGCGCCTTCCTTACGGCGATGTGTTTCTACCGCAACTCGCCCGAGTACGAACTGGACCAGGCCGATACCCGTACCGCCATCGACCAGTTGCAACTGTTCATGGTGCGCTACCCCAACACTTCGCTGAAGGACAGCTGCAACACGCTGATCGATGCGCTGCGCAATAAGTTGGAGCTGAAGAGCTGGAAAAGCGCCTACCAGTACTACCACATGCGCAACTTCCAGGCGGCCAGCGTCACGTTCAAAGGTTTCATGCGCGAATGGCCCAATTCCAAGCATAGGGAGGACGCCCTCTGGCTCACCCTGCGTTCGGACCATGAACTGGCGATGAACAGCGTGGAAAGCAAGAAGCGCGAACGTGTGCTCGAAGCGATCCGTTCATTCCGTAATTTCGCCGACGCTTTTCCGCAAAGCGGCCTGATGCCTGATGCCGAGAAGATCCATCAGGAACTGAACGCCATTCTCGAAAAGACCAGCACACCACAAGGACAATGACCATGAAAAGCACCGGCGCAGCCAAGACGACCATCACCCGCGATGTATCCCTGCTCGACAAGGAAACGGGGAACATTTACGAGGCCGTGGCCTTGATGGGCAAGCGTGCCAACCAGATCAGTGTCCAGGTAAAGGAGGAACTGAACGCCAAGCTCGAGGAGTTCGCCGTTAGTGGTGAGAACCTGGAGGAGGTGTACGAGAACCGCGAGCAGATCGAGGTGAGCAAGCACTACGAGCGCATGCCCAAGCCCACGGCCCTCGCCATTCAGGAAATGCTCGAAGGCAAACTGTACTTCCGACGGGCTACCGAGGGCCAGGAACCGACCGGTCAGCAAGGCTGATCACCTACGATGGAACGTACCCCCGTTCCCTCCCCGTACTCTCTCAACCGCAAGGTGCTGCTCGGCGTTTCGGGCGGCATCGCTGCTTTTAAGGCGGCCCTTCTGGTGCGCGAACTGGTGAAGGCAGGTGCCGAGGTGCAGGTGGTGATGACCCGCTCGGCGCACGACTTCGTTACGCCGCTCACGCTGGCCACGCTGAGCAAACGCCCGGTGCTCACCGACCTGTTCGTGCAGGACGGCAGCGGGCGCTGGAACGACCATGTGCACCTGGCACGCTGGGCCGATGTGATGGTGGTGGCACCCGCCACGGCGAACACCCTGGCCAAACTGGCCCACGGCCAATGCGACAACCTGCTGGTGGCCTGTTACCTCAGTGCCACCTGTCCGGTTTTCGTGGCACCCGCCATGGACCTGGAGATGTGGCGCGATGCCTCCACGCGGGCCAACCTCGACCTGCTGCGCTCGCGCGGTGTACGCACCATCGGACCCGAGCAGGGTGAGCTCGCCAGCGGACTGGTGGGCGAAGGGCGCATGACCGAACCTGTTGATATCCTGGCCGCCGTGCATGCCGGACTGGTCGGTGCCAGCAAGCTCAGCGGCAAGCGCATCCTGATCAGCGCAGGCCCTACGCAGGAGGCCATGGACCCGGTACGCTACATCGGCAACCGGTCCAGTGGCAAAATGGGCTTCGCCCTGGCCGAAGAGGCCGCCCTGCGTGGCGCACACGTGGAACTGGTGGCCGGGCCGGTATCCCTTCAGCTCGATCGGCCGGGCGTGAACCGCACCAACGTGATATCGGCCGCTGAAATGGCCAAGGCCTGCAAGACCTTGGCACCCGCCTGCGATGCCCTGATCATGAGCGCCGCCGTGGCCGACTTCAGGCCGGTGAACGCAGCAGCCCAGAAAGTGAAGAAAGGGAAGGGGCCGGTGGAACTTCAACTGGAACCCACCGAGGACATCCTGGCCACGCTCTCGGCCACCCGCAAGCCGGGGCAGAGGGTGGTGGGCTTCGCACTGGAGACCAACAACGAACTGGAGCACGCCACGGCCAAGTTGCAGCGCAAGAACCTTGACCTGCTGGTGCTGAACAGCCTGCGCGAGGCCGGTGCCGGTTTCGGGGTGGATACCAACAAGGTGACCTTGCTGGCCCCGGGCACGGATCCCGCGGAATTGCCGTTGATGAGCAAGCAGGAAGTGGCCCGTGCTATCTTGGACCGCTTGGAAACATTGTTGTAATGATGCGAAGGATCCAGTTGCTGCTCGCCGCCACCTTGGTCGCTGTTGCGGCGCAAGCACAGGAGTTCAATTGCCAGGTGAGCGTGATCGCCCCGCAGGTGGCGCAGGCACAACCACGTGTGTTCCAGTCCCTTGAGCTGGCCATCAAGGAGTTCTACCAGAACCGCCGCTTCACCAACGCCAACTATGCGCCCGGCGAGCGGATCGAGATCAACCTCCTGCTCACCATCACCAGCCAGCCCGCACCGGACCGCTTCGAGGGTTCGTTGCAGGTGATCTATGCCCGGCCTGTGTTCGGCACCGATTACAACAGCCCGGTCATCGACCTGGTGGACAACCAAGTGTCGTTCAACTTCCTGGAGAACACCCAGATCGAGTTCTTCCCGGAGCGGTTCATGAACAATCTCTCCAGCATCCTCGGTTTCTACGCCTATTTCATCCTTGGCGTGGATGGCGATTCGTTCGCCCCCTTGGGAGGTACGCCGCACTACACCATGGCCCAGCAGGTGGTGAACAACGCACAGAACACCAGCGAGCCCGGTTGGAAGGCCTTCGAGGAGCAGACCAACCGCTATTGGTTGCTGGACAACCAGCTGCAGGCCGTGTTCCGCCCACTGCGCGAACTGATGTACAGCTACCACCGCGAAGGCATGGACACCATGACCGAGGATGCGGCCGCAGCACGCCGTACCATCGCTGCCGGTATCGAGAAGCTGCGCACCGTGCACCAGGCCAAGCCTTCGAGCTACAACCTGCAGGTGTTCTTCAACGCCAAGTACAACGAACTGGTGGAGATCTACAAAATGGGTGAGCCCCAGGAGAAGTCCAAGATCTTCAACACCTTGCAGATCATCGACCCAGGGCACATCAGCCAGTACCAGGGGATCATGCGCGGAAGCTGATCGTCCGTCCTGCGTACTTCACTCCCTTTGCGCGCTGAACGAGCGCATCGCTGCACCTAACTTGTCGCCGTCCGGAATTCCGGGTTTTTCGTCATGCTCAAGCGGCTTTCGATCTCCAATTACCTGCTTATCGACCACCTGGAACTGGACCTCTCCACGGGGTTCACGATCATTACCGGTGAAACGGGCAGTGGCAAGAGCATACTCATCGGTGCGCTGGGGCTGGCCATGGGCGACCGCGCCGATGCAGGCCTGGCACGCGACCCGGAGCAACGCTGCATCATCGAGCTGGAGGTGGAGGCTCCACACTTGGGCCTCGAGAGCTGGTGCGAAGCCGCCGGTGTGCCCTACGAAATGCCGCTGC
This sequence comes from Flavobacteriales bacterium, assembly GCA_016788295.1. Classification (GTDB taxonomy): domain Bacteria; phylum Bacteroidota; class Bacteroidia; order Flavobacteriales_F; family PHOS-HE28; genus PHOS-HE28. The sequence goes on along the minus strand of JAEUSY010000016.1, from coordinate 6,455 downwards.
TCATCCGCCGGCAGCTGGACCCCAACGGTCGCTCGCGGGCCTTCGTGAACGACACCCCTGTGCGGCTGGAGCAGCTGCGCGAACTGGGCGAACGCCTGATCCACGTGCACAGCCAGCACCACACGCTGCTGCTGAACGACCCGCGTTTCCAACTTGGGCTGGTGGACCACGCCGTGGGGCATGGCAAACAAGTGACCGCCTACCGCACCGAACACAAGGCCTGGCGCGCCGCTGCCGAGCAATTGCGCGAGGTGCGCGAGGAAGAGGCCCGTGCCCGCTCGGAGTTCGACTTCATTGCCTTCCAACTGGAAGAGCTGGACCAGGCCAAACTGAAGGCCGGTGAACAGGAGGAACTGGAGGCCGAACTACAGCGCGCCGAACATGCCGGCGAGATCCAGCAGGCCCTGCAGGCCGCGGATCAAGGCATTTCGGGCGATGATGGCGTGGTGCCCATGCTCACCATCATCCGCCAGCAACTGGGCCGCGCGGCCAAGCACGATGCCACGGCCAACGAACTGCTGGGTCGCCTGAACAGCACGATCATCGAGCTTCAGGACATCGGGGGGGAGGCCGGGCGCAATGCCTCGGCCATGACCCTGGACCCACGTGAGGCCGCTCGTTTGCAGGAACGTCTCGACCTGATCCTGCGCCTACAGCAGAAGCACCGGGCAAAGGACACCGAGGCGCTGATCGCCTTGCGGGAGGACCTGCGCTCGCGCTCCATGCGCATGGGTTCGCTCACGGACCGCATCAGCGAGTTGGAGCGCACGGAAGCATCGCTGCGTGAACGTGTGCATACCGAGGCTGCGCGGATCAGCGCCGCACGACGCAAGGCCATTCCCGCGCTGTCCAAGGAAGTGGTTGGTCAGTTGAAACGGCTCGGCATGCCCCACGCACGCTTCGTGTTCGATCACCACGTTACCGAGCCCGGCACCAACGGCATCGATGCTGTACGGGCCTTGTTCAGCGCCAACAAGGACCGCGAGCCTGAACCCCTGGACAAAGTGGCCAGCGGCGGCGAATTGGGGCGTGTGATGCTGGCCCTGATCGGACTGAGCGCCGAAGGGCTCGGGCTGCCCACCATCGTGTTCGACGAGATCGATACGGGCGTGAGCGGCGAAGTGGCCGACCGCGTGGGCGAGCTGATGGGAGAGATGGCCCGCAAGCGCCAGGTGATCGCCATTACGCACCTGCCGCAGATCGCCAGCAAGGCCGATGTACACCTGCTGGTGAGCAAGGACCACGATGCCAAGGTGGTCACCACCGACATCCGTCCGCTGTTGGCCGAGGAGCGTGTACATGCCCTGGCACAGATGCTGAGCGGGCGCAAGACCACCGCCACCGCCGTGCAGCACGCCCGCGAACTGCTGGCAGGCAAGGCGTAAGCGAACGCCCTGAACGAAGAAGGCCGCACCGGAATCAGGTGCGGCCTTCTTCGTAGTGGTCCGTTGTGATCAGTACGGCAGCTGTTCGGCGCGGGTGTTCGTGGGCACCACGCCACCGATGTTCAGCAGGATCAGGTCGCGGTCGTTCTCCTGACCGGTGTACTTCACCACGCCGCTCAGGTTGGTGTCCTCGCGGTAGTAGCCGGCCACGGTGCCCGTGGGTACCACACCGCCCACCACCACCAGGATGGCATCGCGGTCGTTCTCCGCGTTGGTGTACTTCAGCAGTTGCTGTCCACCGGTCGCCACATCGCGGAAGGCGTTGCCGGCCCACATCATCCACACGCTGTTGTCGTTCTTCATGGCGTTGGTGCCCCAGGTGGAGCTCGGTCCGGTGCGGAAGTCGACCACCGTGGTGGCGGCGCTCAGGGTCTGTGCCCCGAGCGTCATGATGCCCAGGTGGTTGCGGTGGCGGATGCTCACCATGTAGTTGCCCGCTGAAGCGTTCAGCACCACGGCCGATGTGCCGTTCGTCCCCACAATGTCACCATCACGCTGCAACAAGGCGCTGCGCGTGGCCACCACCGGGTGCGGGGCAACAGGCGAACGCAGTTCCACCAGTACCCAGTCCACAATGGCATTGGGGCCGGTCACTTGCAGCACCGAAGCCGCCACTGTTTCGCCACCGCCGCCACCGGCATGGGTAAAGCCCAGTCCGGTGTAGGGCTCTGTGGTGGGCAGGTAGTTGCCAGCGCGCAGGTCGTCACGCATCAGTTGGTCCACCGCACGGTAGGGGCCTTCCAGCCACACCTTCGGGCTTACGGCCACGGCGTTGGGCACCGAGAGGCATCCGTTCACGATGCTGGTGAGCACGTTGTTAGCGTCCTTGTTCACGATGTCCGTGATGTTCGCAATGCACACCATGGCATCAGTGAGCTCCAGGTAGTTGATCCGCACCAGTGGAACGAAGTTGTCGTTCTTCACCAGCGAGCTGTCCTGGTAGGAGATGCCCACGATCTTGGTTCCGCCCAGCGTGGTGTGCAGGTTGATGTCGCCCATCAGGTTCGGCGCCAGGTTGGTGGCCCCTTGCACGATCAGTCCGCTCAATTCGAACTCGTAGCCCATCACGCGGCAGCTCGGGTTGCGGATCATCACATCCACCGTTTTCGCGATCGGGTCCAGGTTGGCCAGACCCAGTTCCACTTGGTCGGAGGTGCTCACCCAACCGCGTGGGTAATCGAACCAAGGGTGGTAGTGCAGGATGTGTCCGGTGGCGTCGTGCGTTAGCTGCTGCGTGTAGCCGTTCACCATCAGTGCCGCATCCGTCACGGAGATCCGGTTGTCGGCGTTCAGGTCGTTGCAGCTCGTGGGGGGCAGGTCGTTGCCCAAGATGCCCTGCACGTAGGCCAGTGCATCGGCCTGCGACTGGTTGTTGTCGGTGTTCAGGTCGCCGCGCTTCACGGTGCCACCGCAGTTGCCGGTGCAGTCCAGGCGGGCATCGCCGTAGGGCTGGCCAAGGCAGTCGGTCCACACCGGGCAATCGGTCACCTGCGTGAAGGAGGGTACGTTCTGCGCGTTGCGAGTGATGTTGATGCAGGCCTGCGCGTAGTTGTTGGCCAGGTTCATCTCATATCGGCCCAAGGCATCGGGTGTGTTCTGCCAGTTGGTGCGCAGTACCAGGGTGTAGGTGCCGTTGGGCACATCGGTGATGTCGATCCAGTTGCAGGTGGTGCCGGTGCCATACTCGTCGTAGCACTGCTTGCTGATGCCCATGTTGCTGCAACCGAACTGACCCGTGCCGCCGAAGCAACCCACATCGATCACGCAGAAGCCGTTCTTGAAGCCCACAGGGATCGCGTTGCCGCCCTGGTCGAACAGCAGGTAGTCCGCGTATCCGGCATAGTGGGCGTGGCCGTGGCAGTTGTTCGTGTTGAACATCTGGGGCTGGGTGCTGGGGCTGCCGATGTAGTAGTCGGTGGTGCCGATGTTGTCGATCCGCGTGGCAAAGCGGATCACATAACGCTGGCCCAGGGCACGCACGCAGCCCTCAACAGGTGCGCAGGCGTCGGTGATGTTCACCGTGGCCATGGTGAGCGTACTGCGCAGGCGCTGCTGGTTCATTACCAGGTCGGGGCCGGCAGGGCAATCGGGGCTGCCCCAGGGCAGGCAGCAGTTGGCGCATGGAATGGTGGCCAGCGGGTTGTAGTTGCAGCTCTGCGTGTTCATACAGCCGGTTACCGGGCCCATGTAAATGATGCTCACCGTTACCGCACTGCCGCAGCTGCCGGCCGCACTGTTGTGACCTACACGCAGGTGGTGCACTATGCCGCCGGGCATGTTGGCGTTCACTACGGCCTGCAGGCCGCAACCACCGTCGTTGTCATCGGCGAATGTGGCGCCTTCAACTCCATCGCTCAGCACGATCTGGCTGCACGACATGTCGTAGAGCCAGAGCCGCGTATCGCAGTTGTTGGTGCCGCAGGTGGTGATCTGGTATTGGCCGGTCTGCGGTGGCGTAAAGTCGTACCACTGCTCCACCGCCGTGGTGGTGAAGGTGGTGAGCGTTTGCGGATAGCTGCCCGAGAGCGGTGCAAGGTTTACAGGGAGCGCTGAGGTGCAGATGAAGCCCGCCGGGCAGTTGAAAGTGGTCTCCTCGAAGCTGCCGAACTGGCCGCCCTGGCGCACCAACTGGCCGTTCAGCCACAGGTAGTAGGCGCCGAAGCCATAGGTGTTGTGGTAGATGCCATCGCCCGCCGAGTCGTTGATCCGGAACACCAGGCAGGTGTTGGAGGGTACGCACAAGGTGGTGCCCGAAGTGGTGCCGCTGGCTATGGTGGTGTTGGTGGCCCCGTTCTTCAGCGTCCAGGTCGTTTCGCCCGGGTAGCTGTCGTTGAAGATGTCGATGCGCACACGCGCCTGGCCGGTGGGGCAGGAGTAGTCGCAGGTGCCGTTGTTCACGTTCACCGATGCGTTGTAGTTGGCGGCCGTGGTCTCGTTGCAACCGAACACCGGGCTCAGGTTGCCCACGAACACATCGTCAAGGGCAAGATCGCTCAGTTCGCCGCTTCCGGTTACGGCCCGGAACCGCACCCGCACGTTGGCTTGGCCCGCATAGGCCGCAAGGCTCAGCCAGCCCTGTTTCCAGTACAGCCCCTGTTCACCGCTGATGCTCCAGAGGTTGGTGGTCACCACGCCGTTCACGTTGATGTCCACGTACAGGCTGCCCATCTGGCTGCCGCGCATGTGGTACCAGAAGGTGAGGTAGGGCGTGCCCAAGGCCGTAAGGTCGTAGCAGGGCGATTGCAGGATCGCCACCTTGCCCGGCGTGTTGGCCGCACCGGTGCTCTCCACGTACATGTACTTGCCGTTGGCCGTGGTGTTGTTGAAGGTGCGGTCGGTAATGGGGCCGGTGTTCGCCGTGGGCGTGCCATTGTTGTCCACCCACCAGTCCAGGTCGTCGCCGGTGATGTTGGTCCAGTTGGTGGGCAGCGTGCCGGGCGAGCCCACAGTGCCGCTGGTAAAGGCCTCGTTGGCCGGGAAGGTGGTCACGCACTGCGCATGGGCACCCAGGGCCAATGCCGTTAGCGCAAGTGAAAGGGTAAGGTTCCGGAACATGTCGTGGAGCAGGTTGGGACGGGAAAGTACGAGGCCCCACCGTAGCGGCCAAATCCCCTTACCCCCGACTTCGGGATCCCGGACCGCATTTCGCACGACCGCTATCTTCGCCCACCTCAAACCACCACCACCATGGCCCACGGACTGCTCAAAGGGAAGAAAGGCATCATCTCCGGCGCGCTCAACGACCAGAGCATCGCTTGGAAAGTGGCCGAACTGGCCCACGCCGAAGGGGCCTCCTTCGTGCTCACCAACGCGCCGGTGGCCATGCGCATGGGCGAGATCAACAAGCTGGCTGAGACCACCGGCAGTGCCGTCATTCCCGCCGATGCCACCAACGATGCCGACCTGGAGAAGCTCTTCGCCGAGGCCCAGGCCAAATTGGGCGGCCCCGTGGACTTCGTGCTGCACTCCATCGGCATGAGCCCCAACGTGCGCAAAGGCCGCGCCTACAGCGACCTCAACTACGAGTGGTACAAGCAGACCCTCGATGTCAGCGCCATCAGCCTGCACCGCATGCTGCAGGCCGCCCACAAGGGCAATGCCCTGGCCGAGGGCGCCTCGGTGGTGGCCCTCAGCTACATCGCCGCACAACGCGTGTTCCCCGATTACGGCGACATGGCCGATGCCAAGGCCCTGCTGGAATCCATCACCCGCAGCTGGGGCTACCGCCTGGGCCGCGAGAAGCGCGTGCGCGTGAACACCGTTAGCCAAAGCCCCACCTGGACCACCGCGGGCAGCGGCGTCAAGGGCTTCGATGGTTTCTTCGGGTTCGCACAGGCCATGAGCCCCCTGGGCAATGCCCCGGCCGAGGACTGTGCCAACTACTGCATCACGCTGTTCAGCGACCTTACCCGCTTCGTTACCATGCAGAACCTCTTTCACGATGGCGGCTTCAGCACCACCGGCGTTACCCCCGAGGTGATGGCCAACTTCATGAAGGAGCAGTAAGCCTCCGGACCACGCAAGTCATGGGCCGCATCGATCCTCGGTATCGGTGCGGCCTTTTTCATTGTGGGGCGTTCAGCGCGGACTGTGGAGCTAGGAATGAGCGGACGGAGGGGGGCGTGCAGATGCTCCAGATGCTGTGCAGGCGCGGGGTGTAGATCTCATGCACCACCATGCGGGTGGTGTTTTGGCCGCCTTATCGGGCTGTCCGCTGTGGTGTCCTCGTCCCGGCCTGCGGTCGCGGGGCTGCGGTGGCTTCCTTCGGTCGCCTCCTCGCTCCACGCGTCCGCAGGGCCGGTCCTTCGGCCAGCCGCCGCTTCCATCCCGGGCGGGGGCATACCCCCACGGCTCCCTCAAAGGTGCCACTCCCTTGGAGCGCTACCTCAACCCCGGCTTCACCCCCGCACCACCAGACCTCAAGGCCACGCGCGCCCAGCGCATCGAAGAGAACCGCCAGACCAACTGCCGCCTAGAGCGCAAAGGCCCTGAGTGCAGGAGCTGAACCCG
>JAEUSY010000006.1 GCA_016788295.1 Flavobacteriales bacterium | reverse complement strand
GATCCATGGCAAAGTGGGCATCGGCACCGTACCACCTCCAGGCACCATTGATGGCTACCGACTCTACGTAGAAGATGGGATCGCCACAAGAGATGTAATGGTCAAAACAGGTCCTTGGCCCGACTTTGTGTTCGACACCGGTTACGACCTGATGCCCTTGAGCGAGCTGCGTGCCTTTGTGCAGCGCAACCGACACCTGCCGGGCATCCCCAAGGCCAGTGAGGTGGAGGCCGATGGCGGTGTGGAGGTCGGTGATTTGCAGCGCCGCATGCTGGAGACCATCGAGCAGCAGGCTCTGTACATCCTGCAGCTTGAAGAACGGTTGCAGCAGTTGGAGCAGCGCGTGACCACCCTTCAAACGTCCAGGTAATGGGTACGGCTCGGATCATCGCTACGGTCGCCGTGCTCCTGCACATGGCCACGGTCTGCGCCCAAACGCCCTATCCGGAGCTCACCATCCAGGATGTCTCGTGGATGGAGGGCACCCATTACTACGCCGTAACCAATACCATTCTCTCGCCCGCTACGGCTGAACTGCCCACCGAGATCGGCGCCAGTGCAGATGTGGAGTTCGTAAGTGCCACCGAAGTACATCTACTACCCGGCTTCCATGCCGGGGGCTTCAACAGCCAAGGGCAGTTCCATGCCCGTATCGATCAAGGCCTGGGCCAACCTGCCGACCTGGTCATCATTAGCCCGGCGCCCGATGGAAGCAGCCCCTATGGCAGCATCGAGGACAACGTAGTGCATGTACATAAGTGGGAGAAGGTGGAGGTGGGATTGCGCTTGCCCCAGGAGTATCAGGAGGCGATCAATCGGTTCTTCGCGCATTACTATCCCTATTCCAACGATCCATATGCATCTGCGCCGAGCAATACCAACGCTGCCCACGACTTGAACCCTTACGCGGACGACTCGCTACAGGTTGTGATGAAGCTGACAAGGCCCGATGGCTCCAAGACGTACAAATGGGGCTTCTTTATGCAAGAGAATGACTGGGAGAGTAGCGCTCCTGAAGCAAAACTGATCCTAGACCCAGATGACCCCTTGAATCCTTACAATATTCGCTTTCGCTTCGCTCCAGATTCCGAAGGACCTTGGAGTTTCACCGTTTCAGTAAAGGCTCCATTCACAACGCGATCAGAGGGAAGTCCCCTGCCCGACATCTTCTATGATGGCTATACTCTATACTGCATTCCGCCCAATTCTGATAATAAGGGCTATTTGAGCGTTAATCCCAATAATAACAGAACCCTGCGCTTTGATACGGATGAACCCTTTATCGGGTTAGGCACCAACCTTGCCGGCCCCCCAGAGCCCGCCCCAGCTCTGGCGTCAGTAATTGGCGAGATCCGCTATGCTTATTTGGACACCCTACTTCAAGCATTTTCGGCCTTGGGTTCCGTTGGTGGGAATTATGCTCGGATATTCATGGGCCGAGGAATGTTCGCTACAGAGTGGCACAACCTGGGTGTATATGACCGATATATCACATCTGAATGTTTTTCCCCTCCCCAGGTGGGAAACTGTCAAACACAAAGCTGGGCATTTGATCGGGTCATGGACCATGCACGCGCAAATGGCATCTACCTGCAAGTATGTGTTGATCCATACCCACCCATAATAGCTTACGAGAATGAGTCTTGGCACTCACAGGCCTACTATAAACATTTCCTACACCCCAATCGTGACCAGTCGTCCGGACGTTTCAATATGAAGAATTTCTTCTACTCGTATGAAGGGAATGCGAACCCCGATGATGCGCAGTCTGTGAAGCTCCATGATGAAGGGGTGTTCTACTATTGGAAGCGCAAGTACAAATACATCATGTCCCGATGGGGCTATTCAGTGAACATCGCAGCCCTTGAGCCCTTTAACGAGATGGACCAGATGTTAACCTATTACGAGAGGGACTTGCGATCTCCCCTCGGACAAGTAAACGAGTTTTATTCCACCTGTCCTCCTAACCGACTTCTATGGCCTAGGGACCAAACACTTAAACCTGTTATCAAGTCTTGGATAACAGATCTTGCAGAATATGTGAGGGGTTCCACTACCGAAGAAGACCTTGTAGATTCCCCATTGGGCGAGAGCAAGAAGCTGTTCCTGCTGAGTTACGCAGGCAATCACCCTGACGATATCGCTCATTACTTGCCATCCACCAGTTCAGCGGTGGACCTGTTCGATGTACATATGGGCCTGGAGCCTAAACTCCAGGAACCGGATCCATTGCTCAATGACTTGTACAAGGTGGACGAGCGGATCTTTCAGGGATATAGCAACGCGCAAGCATTGTGGCAGAATTTTCCAACAGCGAATGCCTCTCTGAGTGAGCGTAAACCGTTCAATCACGGCGAGTTCACTCACTCAACTAAATTCACAATTCCATCCTGGTCCAATGATGTGGAGAAGATCTTCCACAACTACGATGTTTCCTTCCACAATGAACTTTGGTCCTCGGTCTTTAGCGGAAAATTCGCTGCCGGTACAAGCTGGCACTGGCCAAGGGTTTTTTGGTGGAGAGGGGCGTTGCCTCTGCCGCCGCCTGACCCATTGAATCAAATGCAATTGACCCCTTTCACGAATGCACTACCCGGCAGTAACAACTTGGATATTGGTCTGGGCATACCGATAGCTATTCCAAATCGCCGAATTCACCACCATTTCCAACCGCTCGCAGACCTGTTGAACCGGCCCAGCGTGCAAGAACTCGGCATCTTCTCAAGCTCATTCACGCCCAGCGTGTTCTTTGATGACGACGACTCGGACGGGATCAACCCTATAGAGGCCTATTACCTAAGAAGCGATGAGAGCACCGCCATCGGCTGGGTTCACAACCGAAATGCTTCGGTAGCCAAGAGCTTCTACGTACGTTCTGGGCCGCTCGAACACAACTTCTTGGGCTGCACAGCACCAGCATCTTCTAGCATCACGCTATTGGGCTTCTTCTCAGCTCATCAACACTACATCACTTGGTTTCCGACGCGCATAGGCGCGACCGACCTGCCACCGGACATCGATGAACTCAACCCACAACCATGGTGGGGTAACGACCCCGAATGGTCAAGTAATGCCAATGGTGAACTCGAGATCGATCTCACGGGTTTTTTCAACGGCATCGCTGATAACTATCTGGACACGCTCCATTCCGACTACGCCTTTGTGATCACGCCTTATCCTTTCGTGAAGAGCCTTGCCCCGGTCGCTGTTAAAACTGAACCGGACACGAGCTGGGACTTCTCGCTCTACCCCAACCCCACTCGCGACTTGATCACTCTGAGTTTCGCGGATGACGCGATCAAGGATGTGGCATTGCTGGATGTTTCCGGTCGGATAGTAGCGCGATACCAGAACATTTATGTCCTGATGCTCCAGATACCAACAGGCTCACTCGCTAAGGGAGCTTATTGGGTGCGCGTCACCTCGGGTGACAGCATGAAGGTCAAGAAAATGATAATCCATTGAACCATGAGATCAAGTATCGCAGTGGTTGCCATTTCGTTGGCTTGTGTTTCACAAGCTCAACCCACTTTTGAAAAGATATATCTGGCAACAGGAGCCTACAAGCGCAATCTGATCGAACTCCCAAGTGGGAACATCCTTACCTCGATGGCTTGGGGACCAGGGATTACGATACTGAACCCCGTTGGCGATTTCTTGTACTCCAAATGCTACTGGAGCGACTCGGTGTTGACGATGCAGTCCATTCGTCCCATTTCAGAAAACAATTATTTGTTCCTTACTGGTTATCGACAAGACTCTTGCCGTTCATCCGGGAGCATAACCATACCATTCACCCATCCCGCCGTCGGTCGAATGGACAGCTTGGGGAACATCTCCTCCTTCAAGCACTATCGTCTGGCGCCTGCCGGATGTCTTACCCGTGCTGGCGACCTGATCGTTCTGAGCGACTCTGGTGCGATGATATGGGGTCGGGATACCAATTTCTATGCGTTCAGGGTCGATGCGGACCTGAACGCGCTTTGGGGGCGGCGCTTTGCGGAGGATGGTGGGATCCATTTCATCAAGGAGCTCCCCAACGGAGACCTCATCGCTGGCATCAATCTTCGGGCGGGTGGAGCATCGGTGGCGCGCATGGACCCCCAAGGCAACCTCATTTGGAGCAAGTCATATTTCCGGCCGAACGGCGTAATACACGACGCCTACGTTGATCCGGATGGATCGTTCATTGTCACCGGCTACACGGACAGCACCACCACCAGCATTCTGGAGCCATTGCCAGCGGCATTCCAGCCCAAGCTCTTCATGATGAAACTGAGCGGGGATGGAACGGTGCAATGGTGCCGTGGTTATAATAGTGCGCCGTATTATTGGCATACGTTCTGGTGGTCGCGAATAATAGGCTCCTCCGATGGGAACTTCGTCATCGCTGCCTCATTAGGAACCCCGGGATATAACCTGCCCTACCGGCCCTTGATACTGAAGTTGAATATTAATGGGGATACGCTATGGACCAGTACCGTTGGACGCAATGGCTATTTGCACTTTCTGTCCGACCTACTTGAGCACTCTGACGGGGGGGTATTGATCAATGGTGGCATAGATGGCAGCCTTCCCGAAAACTGGTCGGGTGCCCAGTTCGTTTTCAAAGCGGATTCTTTAGGCCGTTTTCCCTGTTGGGGTCAATATCATCCAATTGAGACTTTTGAGCTTTTCCCTACCGATAGCAGCGTAACGCTTACGCCGATCGATGGCATCACAATGCATCAAGCTTATGTGAACGATACGACCTTTGCTCCTCTAGCAACCTACGATGGCTGCTCTTTCGGCACCCACCTCCCCCCCCGTACGGAGCGAGGCGCACCCATGTCCGTCCGCCCCAACCCCAACACCGGCCACTTCACACTCTCCTTCGCCGACCCCCTGATGGCCGAGAGCTACTACAGCGTGTACGACACCATGGGCAAGTTGCTCTTCCAACGGCCCTTGCCCCAGGGCAAACAGACCGAGGAAGTGGATCTAACGCGCTTCGGGGCGGGCACCTACGTGGTGCGCTTTACGAGCAAGGAGGGCAGTTGCTACGAGCGGGTGCTTTGCTCGCCGTAGCCCCGCGAAGGCGGGGTGGTGGAGTAGCGCCAGTACCCAAGGGGATCCAGCATCGCCATTCCCACAGTTAGCTGTTGGTGGGCCGCGCATACCAAGCGCCCGCCGCCCTGCGTATTAACGGTAATTTCGGCGCCATGCAGTTCCTGTTCCGACACCTTTGGCTGGCCTTGCCGTTCGTGGCGCAAAGCGCTGTGGCCCAGCCGGATGATGCCGTTCGCCTGACCGCCGATGATCCGGTGGTGCAGCGCCTTGATGACCTGGCCCAGCTCCCGTGGATCAAGCACTCCACCTTCACCACCGATACGGCCCACCACAATGTGCACGGCTACCCGGCCGAGCACATTCCCGCATGGAGCGCCACCGCGGTGAGCGAACGCCTGCGCGTGCTGGACGACCGCACGCCCTTCGACCTTACCTACAATGCACCGGTGCAGGCCTACATCGACCTCTACACCATCCGCAAGCGGGAACTGTCGTCGCGCATGCTGGGCCTGGCCGAACTGTACTTCCCGGTGTTCGAGGAAGCGCTGGACCGCCACAGGATGCCCATGGAACTGAAGTACCTGGCCGTGGTGGAAAGCGCCCTGAACCCCGCCGCCCGAAGCCGCGCCGGGGCCGTGGGCCTGTGGCAGTTCATGCTGCCCACCGGCAAGATGTACGGCCTTGACGTGGACAGCTACATCGACGAGCGCCACGATGTGTACCTGAGCACCGATGCCGCCTGCAAGTACCTGAAGTACCTGCACAGCCTTTACGACAGTTGGGAAATGGCGCTGGCCGCCTACAACTGCGGACCCGGCAACGTGAACAAGGCGATCCGGCGCAGTGGCGGCTACAAGGATTATTGGAAGATCTACGACCACCTGCCTCGCGAGACCCGCGGTTATGTGCCCGCCTTTATCGCGGTGAACTACCTGTTCGCCCACCACGCGGACCACAACCTGTATCCCGTGGCGCCCACCTACTGCGCCTATGAGGTGGATACCCTGCAAGTGTGCTACCGGCTGGACCTGCAATCGGTGGCGAAGCTCACGGGTGCTTCCTACGAAGAGCTGCAGGCCCTGAACCCCACGTTCAAATTGGGCGTGGTACCGGACATTGCCCAACCCATGACCATCTACATGCCGCGCGAGGCCGCCGGTGTGTTCGTGGCCAACGAGGACCATTTCCGCTACGCCGTGCCAGCACAAGCCACGCCGCTGCCCGCGAGCACGGCCACGGTGGCGGCCGCAGCCCCCACGGCCGCCCAACGCACACACACCGTTCGCTCGGGCGAATCGCTGGGCACCATTGCCCGCAAGTACGGCGTATCCGTAAGCGACCTGAAACGCTGGAACGGCCTGCGAAGCGACCGCATACACGCCGGCCAGAAACTGAAAGTGGGCCGTCCGCAGGGCAGCACCTCTGCTGAACGACCCGCACCGGACCGTGCGGCAGAGAATTTCGCCTACTACACCGTGCAGCCCGGCGATACGCTGTGGAACATCGCGCAGCGCCACCCCGGCGTTACCGTTGAGGACCTGCGCCGCCTGAACGCTGACGGCCTGCGTGATGGCCTGAAGCCCGGCCTGAAGCTGAAGGTGACCCAACCCCGCAGCTGATGCGCCCTGCATTCCCCTTCCTGATCCTTACGCTTATCCTGGTCGCCTGTGGCACGAAGCAGGAGCGTCTTCCGGAGGCCAGCGGCGGGCAGGGCGAAGTGCTGGTGGTGATGCCCAAGGGCCACTGGGAAGGCACGCCCGGTGCCACGGTGCGCAGCCTGTTCGAACAGCCCATTGAGGGCCTGCCGCAGCGCGAAGCGCGGTTCAAGGTGGCACAGTGCGCACCGGACGCGTTCGGTTCGCTGTTGAAGGCACACCACACCGTGCTGTACGCGTCCATTGATGGCAAGGTGGATACCGTGGCCGTGCAATTGCTGCGCGACCGCAATGCCCGCGGGCAATTGATGGTGCTGGTATCGGCCCACGACCCGGAGACCTGGAGCGGCATGTTGCAACGCCAGGCCGGCGAAGTGACAGCGTCCATTGAGGAACACCAGCGCGAGCGCGTGGCCCAGCGCCTGAAGCGGGAGCGCGATGCGGCCTTGGTGAGCAGCATCCGTTCGCAACACGGCATCTCGGTGGACATTCCCGGTGGCTATACCGTGAAACAGCAGGCGCCGGGGTTCACGTGGTTGCAGCGCGACCGCATCGTGTCCGGCTCGGGACTGGAGCACAACGTGGTGGAAGGCGTGCTCATCCATCGCCATGCATACGTGAGCGATAGCACCTTCCATGTGCCCTTCCTGGTGGACCAGCGCGACTCGGTGACCAAGGCCCATGTGCCCGGCCCCGACCCCGGTTCCTACATGGTGGTGCAGCGCAACTTCGAGTCGCTGGACCTGATGCCCAATGGACGCAACACCACGCTGAACGGACAATACGCCTATGTGATGCACGGCCTGTTCGGCATGCACGGCGCCAAGATGGGCGGTCCGTTCGTGAGCCTCACCACGGTGGACACCGCGCGCAATGAGCTGATCACGGTGGAGGGCTTCGTGTACGCACCGCAGTTCGACAAGCGCGAGTACATGCGCGAGCTGGAGGCGATCGTTTTCTCGCTGCGCGTGGGTGCCGAGGCATCCCGCTGAGGGTCAAGCAATAGCCCTTGTGCTGGTGCCGTTTTATGAACAGAACGGCCGCCATTGTTGAAAATTCAGGGTGGCGTCCGCCGGACCGATGGCCTAATTTTCGATTCGCCCTTCCGACGAAAAACATGGACCTCGCGCACCTCAGCCCCTTTACGCACAAGCATTGCCGCTTCAAGTTGCGCTCCGGCAAGGAAGTGTTCGGCGTGGTGTGGGAAGTGGAGACCGCCGATGCGAACGGCACCGGCGACCACAGCACCAGCCTGTATTTCGCAAGCATCCGCGATTATGAGCGCTTGCAGCAGGAACGCACCCCCGTGCAGGTGATCCCCATGCGCCCCGAGGAGATCGTGGCGGTGGAGAGCTTGGCAAGCTGAGCCCGTGCCGGCTGTTGACCAGCCAGTTCTGCGCCTGTACTCGTAAGGCGGATAGTTACTTCACCAGCCCCGCCTGTTCCATCAGGAAGGCGTAGATCAGCGCCACTTCCTTCAGGCGCTCGAAGCGTCCTGATGCGCCACCATGGCCGGCCTCCATGTTGGTGTGGAGCAGGATCGGCGCATCGCCTTGTTGATGGTCGCGCAGGCGGGCCACCCACTTGGCGGGTTCCCAGTACTGCACCTGGCTGTCGTGGAAGCCGGTGGTAACAAGCATGGCCGGGTAGCTGGCGTCCTTCACGTTATCGTAGGGTGAGTAGGACAGCATGCGGTCGTAGGCCTCCTTCTCCTTGGGATCGCCCCACTCATCGAACTCGCCCGTGGTAAGGGGGATGCTATCGTCGAGCATGGTGGTCACCACGTCCACGAAGGGGACCTCGGCCACGGCGGCCTTCCACAGCTCGGGACGCATGTTCACCACGGCACCCACGAGCAGGCCTCCCGCACTGCCGCCCATGCAGAACACGCGCTTGGGGTCGGCGTACCGCTCCTTCACCAGGTGGTCGGCACAATCAATGAAGTCGGTGAAGGTGTTGAGCTTGTGCTCCATCTTGCCGCTCTCGTACCATTCGCGGCCCATCTCCTCGCCCCCGCGGATGTGTGCAATGGCGAACACGAACCCCCGATCGAGCAGGCTCAAGCGGCCGCTACTGAAGGTGGGGTCGATGCTGTGGCCATAGCTGCCGTAACCGTAGAGGAGCAGGGGTGCGCTGGCATCGCGCTTGGTGCCCTTGCGGTACACCAGGCTCACCGGCACCTTCACCCCATCGCGGGCGGGCACCCACACGCGTTCGCTGGCATAGTCGGCGGCGTTGAAGGTGCCCAGCACTTCCTGCTGTTTCAACAGCACATCGGTGGCCGCGTTGAGGTCGTGCTCGTACACCCCGCTTGGCGTGGTGAGCGAGGTGTAGCCATAGCGGAGCTTGTCGGTATCCCACTCCGGATTGGTGCCGGTGTAGGCCACGTAGGCGGGATCGTTGAAGCGGATCTCGTGCTCGTGCCCATCGCTCAGGCGACGGATGCGCAGGTGTGTAAGGCCCTCCTTGCGCTCGCTGAACACAAGGTGGTCGCGGAAGGCGTCCACGTCCTCCAGCAGCACCTCGGTGCGGTGGGGCAGCACTTCCTTCCACTTGCGCTTATCCTGCGTGTCGCTCTCGGCGCACTCCATCAACCGGAAGTTTTGCGCCTCCCAGTTGGTGACGATGTACCACTTGCCGGGCACGCCGTTGTGGGCCTTCACATGCATCACCGTATGCTCATGCTCCTCTTCGCGCGGCAGGAAGAGGCGGAACTCCTCCATGGGATGCGCCACGGGCAGGTAGCGGTGTTCGCTGCTGAGGGTGCTCTCGGTGGTGATGATCACGAACTGGTCCGACTGGCTGCGGAACACATCGCAACTGTAGGCGGGGTCCTTCTCCTCATACACCACCACATCAGTGGCGGGGTCGGTGCCCAGCACGTGGCGGTAGATGCGGTAGCTGCGCAGCGTCTTGTCCTTGCGCGGGTAGAACACGGTGCGGTCATCGGCGAAGGCGCAGCCCCCACCAGTGTTGGTGATCACATCGGGCAGGTCCTTGCCGGTGGCCAGGTCGCGGAAGCGGATCTCGTACTGGCGGCGCCCCACGCGGTCCACGCTATAGCCCACCAGTTGGTTGCTGGGGCTGATCTCGAAGTCGCCCAGATCGAAGTAGCTGTGCCCTTCGGCGAGCAGGTTCTCGTTCAGGAAGTCCTCGTCCTTGGCATCGGGCACATCCTTGCGGCGCACATGCACAGCGTACTCCTTCCCCTCCTCGAACCGGTAGTGGTACCAGTACCCGTGCTCGCGGTAGGGCACGCTGAGGTCGGTCTCCTTGATGCGCGCCTTCATCTCCTTGAAGAGGTCCTCGCGGAGCTGCTTCACCGGCGCCAGCATGGCATCGGAGTAGGCGTTCTCGGCATTGAGGTGCGCGATCACCTCGCGGGTGTGGGCGTCCGGCTCGGCGGCGTTGCGCTGCTCTTCGGTGAGGCGCATCCAGTAATACTCGTCGTTGCGCTCGTGACCATGGGCGGTGAGCGTGTGCGGCTTGCGTGCGGCCACGGGTGGCGTGGGCCGGTTGGTGTCGTTCATGGACGGATCTCCGTTGGTACAGCCCGCGGCAAGCAAGGTGAACAGCGCAAGGGATGCGGCGGTTTGCTTCATGGTGTTGGCGGGGCCCGAAAGTACGCCCGGCGCGTTCAACCCAGGACCTGGTGCAGCACCGCCGGTGAGCGCAGTTCGCCCAAGCCATCGCGGTGCATGCGGAAGTAGAGCAACAGGTGGTCCAGCAGTTCGCGGCGTTGTGCAGCAGGGATGGAAAGCTGGTGCATGTCGGCAAAGTCCACGGCCAACACCTGTGCGAGGGCCAGGCTAAGCGGCGGGCCCAGTGTGTGGCCGTGTTGCGCGGTGCTGTTTGTGAAGTGGCCTTCGCGCAGATCGAAACGGTCCTCGCCGGGCGCAGGTGGTTCGGGCATGAAGCCCAAGTGGCCGGCCAGGCGCACCAGGAACACCAAGGGGAAGTAGCGCACATCGGGGGCGTTATCCATGGCCTCCAGCGCTTCATCCAGGAAGTGTTGCATGTCCTCGTCCGCCGCCTCTTCGCGCAACACGCGGTACAGCACCTCCTGCACGAAGAGCGCAAGCGTTGCACGCACGGGTTCCAAGGAAAGCCGGGTATAGGGCCGGTCCACCCGAAGCTCGCGCACAGTGTGCAGGTCTCGCTCGGGGTGCTCATCGATCACAAGCTCGATGCGATTGAGCGGCTGCAATGCGGCAATGCTGGTGCCGCGCTTGCCCCCCGTGCGGATCATGCAGGAACGCAGCCCCGATCGCTCCGTCCATGCCTTCAGCACCACCGTGCGGTCGCCGTGCCGAATGGTCTTCAGCACAATGGCGCGGGTGGTAACGAGCATGGCCGTCGACCAATGGTGCTCAGCGCACCACCATCACCTTGGTGTTGCACTTGGTAGTGCCGAAGCGGTCCGTGGCGAAGATGAGATAGACCCCCGTGGCCACACGGTTGCCGCTCATGTCGGTGCCCGGCCAAATGGCCTGTCCGCCCAGCGAGGTGGTGCGGTACACCAGGTTGCCCGCCATGTCGGTGATCTTCACTTCGCTGTCACGCACCAACCCATCAATGGCAATGGGGCCGGCGTAGCTCTCGCGCACCGGATTGGGGAACACGCGCGCACATTCGGCGGTCTCGCTGCCCTCGATGGCATCGCTACGGAAACTGATGATGCCACGATCGGTGGCGAAGAACACCTCGCCAGTGAGCTCGTTGATGCTGATCGTGTTGATCGTGTTGCTGGGCAGGGGACTGTTCTGCTCGGTGAAGTGGTGGATCTGCGTGCGACCATCGGCGCTGACGAGGTACACCCCGCCTGTCTGCGTGCCCATCCACTTGCGGTTGGCCCCATCCACGGCAATGGCGCTCACCGATTCGGTCTCCAGCAACACCTGGATGTTGCCGTCCTGCTCAATGAGGATCTGTTGCGCATCGAAGCCACTGGCATCGAAGATGGCGGCGGGGTTGTAGAACACCGCGATGCCCTTGGAGGTGCCCACCCAGATCTGCCCTTCGAGGTCCTCGGCCACGGCATACACATCGGGGGCCGGCAGCCCGCCGTTGCCCGGGGTGTTGTTGATCAGCTTCCAGCGGTCGTCGCTGGCATTGGTGGGCGTACCTCCATCATCGAACACCAGCAGGCTGTTGCCGCGTGGACGAATGATCCATTTGTAGTTGTTGAAGCTGGCCGGCACGATGTCCGCCAGCAGGTTGTTGCCTGCGAGCAGGTTGCCGGGATTGAAGTTGCGCCATTCGCCACCGCGCGTAAGCACCACCACGGGATTGAGCGACCACGCATTGGTCATCCACAGGTTGCCATTGATGTCGAAGTTCATGCCGGCCACGTTCACCTTGCCGGCCGCGCCATTCTGTTCAACCCCGAGCGCGCTGTTGGTGTGGTTGTGGATCTGCACCGGCTGCCGGTTGCGGAACTCGATAACACCATCATCCCAGCTGCCCACATAGGCGTGCAAGGGGTCGTTGGGGTCCACGGCCACCGATACCATGTCGTTCACGGCGCCGCCGAAATCGTTCGTGCCAAGCAGGATGGGGTCGGTGGAGAGGTCGCTGGTGCCCCAACGGCCATCGGCGAAGTGGTGCACACCGTCCTTCAGGAAGGTGCTGGACCAGTTGCCGGCCAGTGCGCCGGTGGCCACGTAGAGCGCGCCGCCATGCGAGGCCATGCGCCAGGTGTTGGCGGTCTTGGGGCCATTGGGCAGGATGGATGTTCCGAGATCGCCGCCGACGGCATTGATCAAGCCGCGTTCGCGATCGGCCACCCAGAAGGCGCCGGAACCGGCCCTGATGGCCTGCCCGGGATACGCCGGACCGTTCGCGTAACCATAGATGAAATTGACCTCGTTAAGGCCCTGGTCATAGGCATGGATGTCGTACTCATGCGGGATCACCACGAGCTGTCCGTCGGTGGAAATATCAAGCCCGCGGTTCTTGCGGCCAAATAGCGGATTGAACTTCGACCAGGTGTTGTCCGTGCCGAGCACCAACAAGGTATCCCGTTCGCCCGAGTTGGCCCTCCAGTTCAGCAGCAAGCGGTCGCCCAGCCGTGTGGTATGGCTGAAGGGGCCGTTCACCATGGAGAGGCCCATGTCGGTGCGCTTGCTCCAGTTCTCGTAGGCGGCCAGGTTCGCGGCGTTCTTCCAGGCCTTGAAGAGACCGGTGTTGGTGGCCGCATAAATGGTGTCCTGCAGCACGGTGATGCCGTTCACCTGCACCTGCGCGCCATTGGGGCCGATGAACCAGGTCTCGCGCACCTCGCGTCGCTGGAGGTCCACCAGCACAATGCCGAAACCACAGCCCAGGTAGGCCATGTGGCCTTCCATGTACACCGAGTAGATGCCCTTGTTGCCCAGGATGGAGCTGCGTTTGATGTCGCCCATGTTGTAGCTCCTTCCGTTCTGGATCAGGTCCAGGTTGCCGTTGGTGTAGTACACGAGCAGCATGGAAAGCTCTTCGTTCCAAGCCAGGCCCTGGATGCCCACATCGTTCAGCAGGTTGATCTTGTCGATGGGTTCCGTTTCGCCAGCGGCAGGGTCGTAGCGGAACATGCCGGTGCTGGTGGCGCAGTACACGAAACCGCCACCCTCGGCCACGGCAATGGTGTTGCGGTAGGGAAAGTGGGAGCGCCAGGCCCCAATGGGCATCGCTTCCTGCGCGTCGAGCACCGGGGCACAGAGAACACCGAGCAGGAAGAGGAGCGGGAGGACGGGGGTGCGGAATACGTTCATGTTCACGGCTTCGGGGACTACAGAACGCAGCAGGGCCGCGATCGGTATGGGACAATGTACGAGGGGATAAAGTTCGGCAGTGCGCCGGATCCCCAACGTGGCGACCTGAACGGCTGAAGCACTTGGCCGAAGGCCTACCTGAAATGAGCGATGCCCCGTCCCCAAGTGCTGGGACGGGGCATCAACTGATCGAGGTCGCGAGCGGACTCGAACCGCTGTAGCAGCTTTTGCAGAGCTGTGCCTAGCCACTCGGCCACGCGACCAAAAAGACCTGCATTGCTGCAAGCGGCTGCGAAGATAGGTGGATCGGCCCTATTCAAAAGGCCCCTACGGAATACCCGCTCTCCTACCCTTCCACGGTGTACACGGCCTCGGCCACATCACCATTGATCGGTGGGCGTTCCTTCACAAGGCGCACCTTCCAATGGTGCGCTGCGGGCCATTCGGCCTTCAGGGCTTCCAGGATCCGCCGTGCCACATGCTCGATCAGCTTGCTGCGCACGTCCATCTGCTGCTTCACAATGGCCGTTACCCGACCATAGTCCACCGTGTCGTTCAGGCTATCGCTGGTCTCGGCGGTGCTGAGGTCGGCCTGCACGGAAATATCCACACGGTAGTTGCCCCCTATCCGGGACTCTTCCTCAAGGCACCCGTGGTAGGCGAACACACGGATGCCGTTCACCTCCATCAGGCCCATGCGCGGCAGTGTTCAAGCCCGGCCTTGAACCGCGCGATCACCTCATCACGGCCCAGCAATGCGCTCACATCGAACATGCCCGGACCCTGCATGCGGCCGGCCACGAACAGGCGGTAGAGCGGCATCACCTGGCCGATCTTGGTGCCGGTGGCCTGCAACACTTCCGTGAAGGTCGCCTCCAAGGCCGCGGGGGTCCAATCGACCAACGCCTCCAACCGCTCAATGAACGCTTCAAGCGCCGGTGTGGCCTCGGGCTTCCAACGCTTCTTCAGTTCAGCATTCGCGTCGGCATTACCGATCAGGGGTGAACCCTCCGTGAACAGGTATCGGCCCTCCAGCATATCGTCCACGAAGGTGGCGCGCTCCTTCAGCAGCACAGCCGCGGCCGTGGCGCGTTCCACGGTCGTATCGATCCCGCTCGCGGTGAGCTTGGCCTGCAGTTGCGCGCCCAGCTCGGCATCGGGGCGGTGCCGCAGGTATTGTTGGTTGAACCACTTGGTCTTTTCCGGATCGAACTTGGCGCCACCCTTGTGCACACGGGCCAGGTCGAAGTACTCCACCAACTGGTCCATGGACATCACCTCCACATCGCCACCGGGGTTCCAGCCCAGCAGGGCCAGCATGTTCACGAAGGCTTCCGGGTAGTAGCCGCGCTCGCGGTAGCCGCTGCTCTGTTCGCCGCTGGTGGGATCCTGCCAGTTGAGCGGGAACACGGGGAAGCCCAAACGATCGCCATCGCGCTTGCTGAGCTTGCCGTTGCCATCGGGCTTCAGGATCAGCGGTAGGTGCGCAAATGCGGGACGCTCCCATCCGAAGGCCTCGTAAAGCAGCACGTGCAGGGGCGCGCTGGGCAACCACTCCTCACCGCGGATCACATGGGTGATGCGCATCAGGTGGTCGTCCACGATGTTGGCCAAGTGGTATGTGGGCATACCATCACTCTTGAAGAGCACCTTGTCGTCGATGTTGCTGCTGTGCACCACCACCCAGCCCCGGATCACGTCCTCGAAACGCACTTCCTGGTGGCGCGGCACCTTCAGGCGGATCACGTACTCATCACCACGGGCAAGGCGCTCCTTCACCTCGTCGGCGCTCAGGGTGAGCGAGTTCTTCATGTGCTCTCGGGTCACCGCGTTGTAGGCGGGCGCGGCCACTCCGGCGGCCTTCAGGCGTTCGCGCATGGCCTCCAGCTCCTCGGGCGTATCGAAGGCATAGTAGGCCTTGTCCGCAGCGATCAGCTGGTCGGCATACTGGCGGTACATGGCCTTGCGCTCGCTTTGGCGATAGGGGCCGTCGGGGCCACCTTTCCAAGGGCTCTCGTCGGGCGTAAGTCCGCACCAGTCCAGGGCTTCGCGGATGTAGTCCTCGGCACCGGGCACGAAGCGGGCCTGGTCGGTGTCCTCAATGCGCAACAGGAACTGGCCTCCGTGCCTGCGGGCAAAGAGGTAGTTGTACAAGGCAGTGCGCACACCGCCCATGTGCAGGGGGCCGGTGGGGCTGGGGGCGAAACGGACGCGGACGGACATCGATGGTTCTGTTGATCCCTTACCTGTTCGTAGGCCGAGCATGGGCGAAGGGGATGCGAAGGTAGCCCGGGAGTAGGAACGCGTTGTGCGGCGGACCACACGACGGAGAGGCGGTTCCGCATGAGACGAAGACGCTGAGCCGGCCTTGCTCGCTAGTTTTCCGCCATGCGCCCCCTCCTCTTCCTCCTCGGCATCCTGTTGCTCATCGTGCCGGAGGTCCTGCGTGTGTACTACATCATGCCTTTCCCCGGCAGCCAGGAGGACGTGGCCACGGACCTGCGGCAGGTGGACATTGCCTACTGGTTGCACACCAACATCTGGTGGGTCCGGCTCATTGGACTTGCGCTGATCATCGGCCCCTGCCTGCACTACATCCGCAACGGCAACGGGTGGAAACGGCTGGCCATGGTGCTGCCGGTCGCCTTGGCAGCCACCGTGTTCTACCTGTTCAACTTCAAGTTCATGGCGGACGCGATGTTCTTACCGGTGGAGCACAAGGCCATGGCGCCGGTGAAGTTGAACGACGCGAACGCCCATGACCTGGTGATAGCGATGGAACGCAACGGCGATGCGCGCGCCTACCCCATCGAGCTGATCGGCTACCACCACCAAGTGCTCGACACCATCGGCGGCGAGGCTGTCATGGTGACCTACTGCACGGTCTGCCGGACGGGCCGTACGTTCAGTCCGGTCGTGAACGGTGAACCCGAGACCTTCCGCCTCGTGGGCATGGACCACTACAACGCCATGTTCGAGGACGGCCGAACGAAGAGCTGGTGGCGACAGGCCACTGGTGAGTGCATCGCAGGGCCGCTGAAAGGACAGGTGCTTGCCGAAGCGCCCTCGCAGCAGATGACGCTCGGTGAATGGTCCAGCGCGCACCCCAACACGCTGGTGCTGCAACCGGACCCGAGCTTCCTCGACCAATACGCCGGCCTGAAGGACTACGATGAAGGCACCATAGCCTCTTCACTCGAAGGCCGCGACACGGCGAGCTGGCAACCGAAGAGCTGGGTGGTGGGCGTGGTGCACAATGGGCTAGGGAGGGCGTATGATTGGAACGACCTCATGGGCACACCGCGCTACACCATGGCCGATCCCGGAGCAAGCCCGGAACACCTGACCCTTGATACGCTCGGTGGGGATACCATCTGCGTGGTCGTCAATGATGCGGGCGGGTTCAGGGTCAGTCGATGCTCCGTCCAGCACGAAGACCTCTTGGACCTTGGCGATGGGGCCTCACAGAACCAATATGTTCAGAAACAAGCGCTCCCCGCCTACCAGGAGTTTTGGCATAGCTGGCGCACCTTCCACCCGAACACCACGCGTTACGTGCCGAAGCAGTGACCGCTACAGCCTTGGGTTGAGCGGAAGTTGTGCAATTTCACATTCGCACATTCTCCTCATTTGCACATTCCCAATGGCGCACGACCCCCTCTTCGAACAACGCATCGCCAACGCGCTCATCGCACGCGGCACAAAAGCCGAACCCAAGAAGATGTTCGGCGGCGTGGCCTTCATGGTGAACGGGAACATGAGCGTGGGCATCACCAACAAGGGCGATTTCATGGTGCGCTTCGACGGCGGGCGGCACGCGGAGATCAGCACGTGGCCTGGAGCCAAACCCATGACCTTCGGCAAGGGCGACATGAAAGGCTTCCTGTTCGTGGATGCTGATGCCGTGAGCAGCAAGGCCGCGTTGGACAAGTGGGTGAAGCTCTCGCTC
>JAEUSY010000040.1 GCA_016788295.1 Flavobacteriales bacterium | reverse complement strand
CATCGTGATCGAGGGCACTGTTGCCGAGGGCGCACTGGTCATCGACAAGCGACTGACCCTGGTGGGCCGACCTGGTGCGGTGATCGATGGCCTCAACGAGGACGATGCCCTGCTGGTGAAGGCCGACAGTGTGGAGGTCCGAGGGCTCACCTTCCGCAACCCGCGGCGCAGTAACCTGGACGACAAAGCGGGCCTGAAGGTGGCCAATTGCACCGGTGCGCGTATTGTGGGCAACCACTTCGACCACTGCTTCTTCGCCATCTACCTGAGCGGTGCCAAGGGGGCACTGGTGCAGGGCAATACCGTACAGGGCCGCCCCGGCGAGGAGGAGTCCATGGCCAACGGCATCCACCTGTGGAAGTGCAGCGCCGCCAGGATCCTAGATAATTGGGTAGAGTACCACCGGGACGGCATCTACTTTGAGTTCGTTACCGGTTCCACCATCGAGCGCAACACCACCATGCACAACCTGCGCTACGGCCTGCACTTCATGTTCAGCAACAACGATGCTTACATGGACAACCACTTCGAGAGCAACGGGGCCGGTGTGGCGGTGATGTTCAGCAAGGAGATCGTGATGAAGCGGAACCGCTTCCAAGCCAACCGCGGGGCCAGCGCCTACGGCCTGCTGTTGAAGGAGATCAACGACGGAGAGATCGCGGACAACGAGTTCGTGGACAACACCACCGGGATCATGGTGGACGGATGCAATCGGCTGGATGTGCGGTCGAACACCTTCCGCACCAACGGTTGGGCGTTGCGTCTGTTCGCGAACGCCACGGGATCCAGCTTCAGGGGCAACACCTTCGCGGGCAACACCTTCGACCTGAGCACCAATGGATCGCTGATGCTGAACAACGTGGAAGGCAACTACTGGGACCGTTACACGGGCTACGACCTGGACCGCGATGGTACCGGCGATGTGCCCCACCGTCCGCTGGGGTTCTTCACCCTGCTGGTGGAGCGTCAGCCCTACGCGATGGTGTTCTCGCGCAGCCTCTTCGTGTCGCTGCTGGACCGCGCCGAACGCCTGCTGCCGTCACTCACGCCCGAAGCCATGAAGGATGAGCGTCCGCTGATGCGTCCCCCGGGGACGACCGCAGAGGCGGAAAAGCCTGCGGCAACGGTGACGGCACGCCGATCTGTTGCAAGCTCGATGATGTTTGCCTGCCTGCTGCTGGCCTGCGGCATGCCCTATTTTGCTGCCCGTGGCTGAGGCGCGCATCACCTGTGAGGGACTGGGCAAGCGTTATGGCGCGCTCTGGGCGCTGCGTGGTGCCGACCTCACCTTCAACAAGGGCGAGGTGGTGATGCTCATCGGTCCCAACGCCAGCGGCAAGACCACGCTGATCAAGTGCCTGCTGGGGTTGGTGCATCCATCCGAGGGTCGCATCCGTGTGGAGGACACCGTGATCGACGCCCGCACGCGCGAACCACAGCCGGACTATCGGAACAGCATCGGTTACATGCCGCAGATCTCGCAGTTCCCACCCTCGCTCACCATCGCCCAACTCTTTGCGATGATGGCCGATGTGCGTGGCCTGGCGCAAGACCAGTTGGACGACCGCCTCATCGCCGAACTGGGCCTGGACCGGCAGTTGGACAAGCGCCTTTCCACCTTGAGCGGTGGCACACGTCAGAAGGTGAGCGCGGTACTCGCCTTCCGCACGCATCCCACCATCCTGGTGATG
>JAEUSY010000007.1 GCA_016788295.1 Flavobacteriales bacterium | reverse complement strand
GCAGCCGAGCTGTTGCGCCAGGTGCAGGTAGTTCTTGTCGAGCGTGTTCTTCGCGTTGTGCCGGCAGCCGAGCATGCAGCCGCCGCACTGGATGCAGCCGGTGCGGTCGGGGCCCTTGCCGCCGAAGTAGGGGTCCTTCACGGTGACGCCCGGGGCGCCGAAGTGCACGGCGGCGTCGACCGTGTCGAAGCCCTGCGGGACGCCCTTGTCCGCGGCGAGGTCGCGCATCACCCGGTCGCTGCGGCTGGTGTAAGGGTGGCGCTCCACGCCGAGCATGCGCCTGGCCTGGGCGTAGTAGGGGGCCAGCTCGCGCTCCCAGTCGCACAGGTCCTTCCAGCTGCCGCTGCGGAAGAAGGGCGTGCGCGGCACGGGCAGGGTGTTGGCGTACACGAGCGAGCCGCCGCCCACGCCGGTGCCGCTAAGCACGGTGACGTGCCGGAAGAAGCTGATCTTGAAGAGGCCCTTCCAGCCCAGGCGAGGCCACCACATCCAGCGGCGCAGGTCCCAGTTGGAGGTGGGGAAGTCCTCGGCCTTGGTGAACCAGCGGCCCTTCTCCAGCACGAGCACGCGGTAGCCCTTCTCGCTGAGGCGCAGCGCCGCCACCGAGCCGCCGAAGCCGCTGCCGATCACCACGTGGTCGAAGTCGTGCGTGGGCTCGGTCATGGGTCAGGCGAGCGCCCCGTGACCGGCGCGTTGCTTCAAGCGGTCGATCTCGCGGTCCATCACGCGGAACCAGAGGGGCGGGACGAAGGCCAGCGCCATCATGGCCGGGTAGCCGGCAGGCAGCTGCGGGCTCTCGTCGAAGTGACGCAGCACCTGGTACTTGCGGCTGGCCAGGTAATGGTGGTCGCTGTGGCGCGTGAGCTCCAGCAGGATGAGGCGGCCCAGCGGGTGGTCGGAGTTCCACGAGTGGATGGGCATCGGGCGCTCGTAGCTGTCGCCCACCTTCCTCCGCCGGAGGCCGTAGTGCTCGATGTAGTTCACCGTTTCCAGCAACAGGATGCCGATGAGCGCGGCGCCCATGAACCAGCCCATCACCTCATGCCCGAACGCGATGGCGATGGCCGCCACCAGCGCGAGCTGGATCACCTGGAAGCGGAGCATCTCGTTGTGCAGGCTGAACACGGCAAGGCTCTTCTTCCGCAGGCGCTGTTCCTCCAGCTTCCACGCGCTGAGCCAGCTGCCGGAGATGGTGCGCAGGAAGAAGGCGTAGAGCCACTCGCCGCGCCGGCTGCTGGCGGGGTCCTCATCGGTGCTCACGTGCTTGTGGTGGCCGCGGTTGTGCTCGATGAAGAAGTGCATGTAGAGCGTGGAGAGCAGCAGCGCCTTGGCCATGAACTGCTCGTGCCTGGTGGGCCGGTGCCCCAGCTCGTGCGCGGCGTTGATGCCCAGCACCCCGCAGGCCATGCCGAAGGCCGTGGTGAGCCCCAGCTTCACCACCCACGACAGCTCCGCCGCGCTCACCTGCACCAGGAAGAACAGCAGCAGCCCCCATTGGATGGGCACCAGGCTGTAGAGGATGAGGTCGTACAGGCGGTCCTGCTTCGCCACGGCCTCCTGCGCGGCGTCCAGGTTGCGGGGGTCGGGCTTCAGGATCAGTTCGAGCACCGGCAGCACGCCGAAGATGAAGGCCACCGCCGCGAAGGACCATTCGTTCCGCACCGCGAGCGACGTGGCCACCACCGCGGGGACCAGGTACACCAGGCTGTACTTGAGCGCGGAGGGTCGCATCGTGAGGGGACCGGAGCAGGAGTCCCGAAATTAAATCGGGGAGAGGGCGCTTACCACATGAAGGTGTGCGGGGTGCTCCCTCGTATGAACGTGTGCGACCGCGTTGGCAGCTTCTCGCCCTCCACATGCACCAGGTTCTGCTGTTCGAGGAAGACGTCCTGCAGGAGTGTGTTCTGCACCAGCAGGTCCTTCGGCGAGGCGATGTGCTCCACCTGCAGGTAGCAATAGAGCGTTTCGCCGTCGAGCTCCTTGCCCACCCAGGTCCAGGTGAGCTGCTTGTCCTGCATGAGCACCAGGTGCTGGGTGAAGTAGGCGTTGAGCAGGCTGTCGGCCTTGGGGTGCTCCTTGTCGGAGCCGAGCTTCAGCGGGGCCACGTTCTCCAGCGCGTGCTCGATGTCATGCGCCGTGATCCGCCAGGTGAGGTCGAGGGTCTGGGTGGCGGGGGAGTGCCGGATGGTGAGGATGGAGACGAAAAAGTCGTGGGGGGCGATCATGCCGACCAGGACCGGAACCAGGAACAGGGACTTCATCGATCAACAAAGATGAGGACGGGGAGCATGTCGATCCCGGTGTGATGGCCATCGAGGTCGAGCGGTCCGGGTCGGTTCGGTGGTCACTCCTTGATGAGCCGTCCGACGAGCGTCCTTTCCCCGTTTTGGACGCTCAGGAAATAGGCGCCGGCCTCCAGTCCGCTCAGATCGATCGTGGTTCGGGAGCCGATCATGGGTGCCCGCAGAACGGTGCGTGAGTGAAGGTCCAGCACACGGACAGAACCGGTTGATGAAGCCGTCGCTACGTGCACGGTGACCAGGTCTGCCACAGGGACCGGGAAGACCCGAACCTCCGGGGCTCCATCGATCGGACGGATGCTGACGGTCCCCTGGTTGATCGCATGGTCCATGACGATCACCGTTCGTGGTCCTTGTTCATAGGCGTTGACCCTTATCCAGCCGTACAGCGTATCCATCCCGACTAGCATCCCAAGACCGATGAAATGTTCTCCGATACCAAGCCAGTCGTTGATGATCGGTGCCGCGGCCCAGCCATAGGACTCGGACCATAGATAGACCTGATCTTGGATGAAGCTGTCCGCAGCGGATATGGTATCACCGGTCCGAAGTGTATCGGCGAGAGGCGCGATGTACTGACCAGGACAGCATCCGTTCGAAGTGTCAGGGTGCGCCATGATGGACACCCAGGGTTCCGGTTGAAGCATGCAGCCACCCGTCCCTCCGCCCAAGCCGCCCCCGCCGAAGGTGACGAAGCGTGCATCATACACCCCGTCGCTGTCCAGGTCGATCTGGAATTGCTCCCCAGGGTATGGCGTCAGGTGAACGTTCAATTCACTCAGAAGGGTGTCCGGTGCCACATCGACATAGTGGTCATCAATGCCGACCATCCCGGCCACGATGGACTGGCCAACGGAAGCTTGGGCGAACACAACGTGGACGAGCAGAAGAACCTGGCGGCGCAGGTCCCGTCGATCAAGCAAGAGGTCTATTCGATATCTCATGGAATCCGGCGGGACCGCGTCGGATAAGGGAAGTGACACGTGCTTCCCGCCATGCTCGAAGATAGGTGGCCGGACACCATCGGGGGCTGCTCGTTGTCAGGTGATCGGGATGCTTCTTCATCCATTGGAAGCACCCTGTACCATCACTGGGGCGGTATCTTAGTGTGGTCGGGATGTTCTCCGGCCGTTTGTCCATGGACCGGGACAATCACCGCCGCGGAAGCCAGAAGTCCCGCCAGCTCGATCGGGAGTTGCCCATCCCCAATGAACAGGACACCGCAGGTGGGGCCCTCGGTCACGCCGTTCGGCGGAGTACGACCGATCACAATGTCCACGTGGAGGGTGGAGGTGCAAGGCGGAGGAAAGCCGGAAGGTCGGGATGGGGACGAGGTGGTCGTGGGGCGCGAAGAAGCCCCCTGCCTAAAGAACGAGCAGCAGCGGACGCATGCCACGAAGATGGTCCGGAGCAGGGCTGTACGGCACCGTCCAACTTCTTCCGGAGAGGAGCCCCATTTTTGTTGGATGAGCACACCATTCCTCCGCATCTCATCGATCATCGCGGCCCATGCGGTCGCCCTGGCGCTCCTGGCCCAACCCGGTTCGCTGGATCCCACCTTCGCCGCCGCCGGCAAGTACGTGCAGAACTTCGGCGCCAACGATAACCTGACCTGCGTGAAGGTACAGCCCGATGGGAAGGTCCTGGCCGCAGGCACCGCCATCAACGCGAACTTCTCGGGCAAGTTGCTGGTGGTCCGATTGAACCCCGACGGTACGCCGGATAACGGATTCGATGGGGACGGCACGCTGATCGTCAATGCCTTCAACGAATCCTATGCGTACGATCTGTTCGTTCAGGCGGACGGCAAGATCGTGGTGGTGGGCACGCGCTATGACGGGAGCTTCTCCGCCTCCATGCTGGCCCTGCGTCTGAACGCGGACGGCACACTGGATCCATCATTCGGTACCGGCGGCTACAGCGAGCCGAACGTGAGCACCGGAGATGACTTCGCCTATGCGGTGGCACCCCTGGTCAATGGGCAGTTCCTGTTGGCCGGATCGCGGATCGACTCCAACTTCAACAACCAACCGGTGGTGGTCCGGCTGAACGCGGACGGCTCGGTGGACAACACCTTCGGCAACAACGGCATTGCCGAGGTCACGGTGAACCAGATCGAGAACCAGTTCTGGAGCGTCGGCGTGCAGGCCGACGGGCGCATCGTGGCCAGTGGCAGCTTCTCGCGCGACATCGGCGGTGGTCTGAGCGACCGTGACGTGCTGGTGGCCTGTTTCGACGCCAATGGTGTGCTGGACCCCACGTTCGGCACGAACGGCACGGTGGTGAAGGCCATCACCCCGGACGAGCAGGATGTGGCGTTCGGCCAGGCGCTTGACGCATCGGGCAACATCTTCCTCGCCGGGTTCACCGAACAGGCGGACTTCTCCTACGACGGCTTCCTCTTGGAAATGGACGCCGATGGAGCGGATGTGACCACCTTCGGTACGGGAGGCACGGTCACCTTCAACCCGCCCGCGGACCAGAACGTGTTCTATGACGTGATCCTGCAGCCGGATGGCAAACCCCTGGTCTGCGGGACCTCAGGCGGGTTCATCTTCAACCCCCGGGACCAGGTGCTGGCGCGCTACACCACCACAGGGGTGCTGGACAACACGTTCGGTGCGAACGGATACGTGCTCAACAGCATCAATGGCGGATTCGATGAGGCCAATGCGCTGGCCTTGCAGAGCGATGGCGCGATCCTCGTCGCCGGCCGCGGCTATTCCGGCACGAACAACGACATCACGGTGTTCCGCCACATCAACGACATCAACACATCGGTCGCGGAGGCGGTCGAGCCGAACGCCTTGATGGTGCATCCGAACCCGGCCCGGTCGGGCATGCCCATCGCCATGCGATCGGTGGAGGAGATGGGGCGCGTACGGCTGTTCGATGCGAGCGGGGCGGAAGTGCTGCTCGATGTACGTTCAATGACCGGTCCGGTGCGCACGGTGGACCTGCCGGCGGACCTCGCTCCGGGCATGTACCTGTTGCAGGCGGTCGGCGCTTCGGGCCGGACCGCAGGCGCGCGGCTGGTGGTTCAGGACTGACCGGTGCTGAGCCCGCTGATGGAGCCCTGGCTCCGCATGGCGTGCCGGATGAAGGACTCGATCTCCTTCAGCAGCTCCACCATCCAGGTGTAGCTCAGGTTGTCGTTGGTGAGCCGCTGGTAGAACACGTCGGTCACCACCTGCAGCATGTCCCGGGCCGGTGCGAGCTGGCCGGGGATGCCCAGTGCTTCAGCCCACCGCGGCATGATCCGGTCCACCACGCGCTGGTGCGCCTCCTCGAAGCAGCGTTGGAACGCCGTGTGGTCCCGGAGCATGCGCAGCTGCCGCTGGAACAGTAGGTCAATACGGTGCTCCACGAGCAGCTGGATGAACCCCGGGTCGAAGCTGGTGCAGGCATCCGCCTTGGACGCCAGCGCGTCGGCGCGCTGCAGGTGGTAGGCCTGCAGCTGTTCGATGAACACCGGCACATCCGCGAAGTGGTGGTAGAACGACGACTTGCTGATGCCCACCTGACGGGCCAGCTGCTCCACCTTCAAGCCATCGGGGCCGTGAAGCGCGAACATGCCGTAACCGGCTTCGATCCAGGGTCGTTCGGCGGCGGTCGGCATCGGCACCAAGGTATCGCCCCCGTTCCGCACGACCGGCAACAGGCCATCCCGTCCCCCGCCTTTGCCGTCGCCCTGTACCTTCGCCCAATGCTGTTGAAGCGCACCCTTCCCGTGCTCGGCCTCGTGGCCGGCCTTACCGCCCTCGCCCAGGACAGTCCCCGTTACGGCCGCGACAAGTTCCGCCAGCTCGACCAGGAACTGCCCACGCCCAATGAGCAGCGCACCGCCAGCGGAGCCCCCGGGCACGCCTACTGGCAGATGAAGGCCGACTACGACATCCACGTGGAGATCACCGAGCCCAAGGCCGGGGAAGGGGTGTTGCCGAAGTTGACGGGCTACGAGACCATCACCTACCACAACCAGAGCCCCGACAAGCTCGAGTACCTCTGGCTGCAGCTCGATCAGAACATCTTCGAGCCGGGCAGCGATGCCAACATGACCCGCACCGGCACCCTGCCCGACAGCATCTCCTTCGACCAGCTGGACAAGTGGGTGCACCCCTTCGACGGCGGCTACAAGATCACCAGCGTCAGCGATGCCAGTGGGGGCAAGCTGAAGTACACCATCAACAAGACCATGATGCGCGTGGACCTGCCCAGGCCGCTCGCGCCCGGCGGTACCTTCAGCTTCAAGGTCAGCTGGTGGAACTGGATCAACGACCGCTTCAAGTGGGGCGGCCGCGCAGGCTACGAGTACTTCCCGGAGGAGGATAACTACCTCTTCACCATCGCGCACTTCTACCCGCGCATGTGCGCCTACATGGACTACAGCGGGTGGATGCACAAGCAGTTCCTCGGCGCGGGGGAGTTCACGCTCGATTTCGGCGATTACACGCTCAGCATCACGGTGCCCAGCGACCATATCGTGGCGGCCACCGGCGAATGGGCCAACGCCTCCAGCGTGCTCACCGCCACCCAGCAGAAGCGCCTTGCGCAGGCCCGCACCAGCGATAAGCCGGTGATGATCGTCACTCCGGAAGAAGCGCTGGACAACGAGAAGGAGCGCAGCAGCGGCACCAAGACCTGGGTGTACAAGAGCAAGAACGTGCGTGATGTCGCCTTCGCCAGCAGCCGCAAGTTCATCTGGGACGCGATGAACCAGCCGGTGAAGACCAACAACGTGCTCTGCATGAGCTACTACCCCAAGGAAGGGAATCCGCTCTGGGAGCAGTACAGCACCAAGGTGGTGGCGCACACCATCAAGACCTACAGCAAGTTAACGGCGGACTACATCTACCCCGTGGCCATCAGCGTGCACACCGACCGCATCGGCATGGAGTACCCCATGATCTGCTTCAACGGCGGGCGCCCCGAGAAGGACGGCACCTACAGCGAGCGCACGAAGTATGGCATGATCGGTGTGATCACGCACGAGGTGGGGCACAACTTCTTCCCCATGATCATCAACTCCGACGAGCGGCAGTGGACCTGGATGGACGAAGGCCTCAACACCTTCGTGCAATACCTCACCGAGCAGGAGTGGGACAAGGACTACCCCAGCTGGCGCGGCAAGCCCCGCAACATCGTCGATTACATGAAGGGCGACCCCAACGCCGCGCCCGACAAGGTGAAGGCGCGTATCGAGCCCATCATGACAAACAGCGAGAGCATCACGCAATTCGGCAACAACGCCTACGGCAAGCCCTGCACGGCGCTCAACATCCTGCGCGAGACGGTGATGGGCCGCGAGCTCTTCGACCACGCCTTCAAGACCTACTGCGAGCGCTGGAAGTTCAAGCACCCCACGCCGGCCGACTTCTTCCGCACCATGGAGGACGCCAGCGGCGTGGACCTCGACTGGTTCTGGCGCGGCTGGTTCTACACCACCGACCATGTGGACATCAGCCTGGAGAAGCTCCGCTACAAGCGCATGGACCCGCGCGATCCCCTGCAGGCCGAGCAGCTCAAGCGCGCCGACAAGGCCCGCGAGGTGCCCGACCTCAGCCGCCAGCGCAACATCGAGAGCGGCCTGGAGTTCGTGGTGGACAAGGACCCCGCCACGCGCGACTTCTACAACAGCTACGACCCGCTCACCGCCACCGAGCGCGACATGGCCGCCTACGAGAAGTGGAAGAAAGGCCTCAAGCCCGAAGAGCTCGCGCTGCTCAACGAGGAGATCCACCTCTACGAGCTCTCCTTCAAGAACATCGGCGGACTGGTGATGCCCCTGATCCTCGAATGGGAGTACGCGGACGGCACCAAAGAAGTGGAGCGCATCCCCGCCGAGATCTGGCGCATCAGCGACGACATCTCCAAGGTCTTCGTCAAACGCAAGGAGGTGGTGCGCGTCACCCTCGATCCCTTCCTCGAGACCGCCGACTGCGACCTCAACAACAACAGCTGGCCGCCACGCATGGTGCCCACGCGCTTCGATGTGTTCAAGGAGCAGCAGTGGCGCCAGCCCAACCCCATGCAGATCGAGCGCAATCGGATGACGGGCGGGGAGATGAAGGGGAAGTGACGATGCACATCGGTCTCATACGTGCAGATATTAGCACCTTGCTCATTGCATTAGTGCTGCTTGCTGGTTGTGGACCCGGCCGAGCTATTGAACACGCTTCACATGTTACGGAAGGCGAGTGGGTTTCCCTTGATCGCCCCTACCCCTATGAAGCTCGACTGCACATTACGGATTCCTCGTTCGACTTCAGTTACGGAGCGTGCATGATGCAAGGTGATGCGAGCGGCACAGTCCGATTCAATGGTGATACAGCGATCTTGACAAGTGATCTGCCTAAGTCATGCCGCTGGATGGTTCCGTTCGATGTTGATGGCAAGCAATTACCTCTAGGACCTGATAGCCTGCCTCAAATACATGGATCGCCCTCTATTCCGGGCTGCGATGCAGACCCTCTGGCGGGTGAAGCAGTGATCTTCGAAGAGGAGCTCTTTATCGTGCGCGCGGAGACACTTGATCATGTTTCGCGATACGACAAGGTCGATCCGTTCGTGGTCAATCGATTCATCAGATCTTCGAAGTAGATCCAGAGCAATAGGCTAGTTCGGGCGTCGGGCGTGCCCCTTCGCATCCCTTCGCTTCGCAAGGCCTTCGCTCGGGAGCTTCAGGGTCGGGTGCTCCGCTGTAGCCGTCTTGTCAGGGCCGGCGGCTGCGGCGCTGCGGGGTCTGCTCGTGCCTCGCAGCCTCCTAGCTGCTCGCATCCGCAAGGCCCTGCCTGCACCGGGTTGCCGCTTCGCCCCCTCACACACTGTTCGAGCAATGATCATTGCCATGCAAGGATCTTCCTGAGGTGACGTTCTGGAATACATGTCTCGGTCCTTAGGTCCAATAGCGATGATATTGTTCCTGTTCCATCTATGGTTAGCATCCGTTGCGAAGCCTGGCTTCTTCATACCAGCCATGACCACGGGGAGCATCACTGTCGCCTCGTTCGGGATGGGAGTTTGGTACAAGGGTCCAGGCTTGTATCAGCGCTGGCTAAATGCTCTGCCCTTGACCACAATCATCCTATGCACAGCGTATTTGGTCGGTTATTTCATGTACCTGGTGATCCCATGACACAGGATAAGTTGCCTGAATGGCTCCAGGGTCTTGGTAGTATATTATTGATCGTTTTGATCCCGTGGTGCTGGTTCTTAGGGATGTTCTCGCCGATGGAAGGGAAGGTGGCATTCGACCCCTATATCGATACTTGGTACGCGCCACGGTTCAAGCCGGAGCTGGAAAGTCTGATCCATATTGGCCAGACGAGAGTCGAAGTCATTGAGATTCTGGGACAACCCTTGTTCATTCACCCCCCGGGATATATGTGTGAAGGTGCGATCAGGTATGACTACACCCAAGATGGTGGATATGATAGACGCATGGGTGTCATTGATCACAGGCAAGGAGGGAAGGACTTCGCGTGGCATCGATTCTCCGTATGCTTTGATGATCGTGGAGTGGTCGTCGACATCGACAATGGCTGGTCCTATGACTGAAGCTCTTGCAGGGTCTTCGTAATCGCACTTACCGTGAGCCGACGTTTCAGCGCATGATCAACAGCGATGATCGGTCCTTCCGCTTGAAGCTCTGGGCCTGGAGCTCGGGCATCACGACGCTCCTGCTCATCTGGTTCGTCGTGCGGCAGTACTTCACGCCGGAGTTCTTCGTCCTTGACGGCTATGCGCAGGTCCTTGTGCTTGGCCTGTTCGCACTGGTCCACCTGGCCATCGTCGTGTCAGGGTTCATCAAGCAAGGCCGCCGAACGGGCCGGGGACTGATGCTACCGGGGCTCTTCCTCGCCCTTGGCCTGGCCACGGTATGGTCCATCGGCAGGCTTGAACACAAGCGCGAGTCCGTCCCCACGGTGCTTTCCGCTTACTTCGACGGGGACATCAACGGGGTGGGATTGGACCTCCGAACGGACGGCACGTATCGGGCGGTGGATGCCTCCGTGCTCGGTGGCCCCACGTTCTACGGCACCTATCGGCTGGCGGGCGATACCATCGAGCTCATGGATGAGCAGTTTCGGCTGGACGATGAGGTGTGGCGCTATGGCAAGCACATGGTGGTGGATGGGGATAGCATCAGGTTCCTGAGCGGTCCATCCGGTTGGTCACCGGTGATGCGGGTGACGGAGGATCGGCGACGTTGATCCATGGATGGAGCCGCTGCATCTGGGGCTCCGGGTTCACACCTTGGTCCGATCAGATCCTATAAGTGGCCAAATGTGCCATCCAGGAGGTACATTTGGCCACTTATAAATGAACGCCCAGGATACCATCATCGGTCGGACGGAGGAGCGCGCCCAGCTGGAGCGTGCCCTGCGATCGCCACGTGCGGAGCTGATCGCTGTCTTCGGAAGGCGCCGCATCGGTAAGACCTTCCTCATCCGCAGCCTGTACAAGGAGCATCTTCTGCTGGAGTGGTCCGGTATCTATCGTGGTGCCCTCACGGACCAGTTGCGCGGCTTCCACGGTGCATTGAAGGCACGGGGCTTCAAGCGTCCTCCTCCCACCAGTTGGATGGAAGCGTTCGAGCAACTGCGCGAGTACATCAACAAGGTGGCCCCCGAACGGAAGAGCAGGTCCACCAAGCGTGGTGCGGCGAAGAAGGTCATCTTCATCGATGAGTTCCCCTGGCTGGACAGCCGGCGTTCGCGTTTCCTGGCCGCCTTCAGCCACTGGTGGAACAGCTACGTCAGCAGGCGCAACGACCTGGTGGTGGTCATCTGCGGATCGGCGGCCTCGTACATGATCCGCAAGGTGCTGAACGACCGCGGCGGGCTGCATAACCGCGTCACACAGCGCATCCGCCTCGCGCCTTTCACCCTCGGCGAGACCGAGCAACTGTTGCGCCGCAACCGCATCCGCTGGACACGCTACGAGATCCTGCAGCTGTACATGGCATTGGGGGGTGTGCCCCACTACCTGGAGATGGTGGAACGTGGTGAGAGCGTGGCACAGGCCATCGACCGGCTCTGCTTCGTCCGCAACGGCTACCTCCGCGATGAGTTCGCCAATGTGTTCGCGTCGCTCTTCGAGCATTCCGACAACCACGAAGCGGTGGTGCGCGCTCTGGCATCCGTACGGCGTGGGCTCACGCGCAACGCGGTGGCAGCGAAGGCCAAGCTCCCTTCCGGCGGGCGCCTTACGGCCACCCTCAATGAACTGGAGCAGTCCGGCTTCATCGAACGCTACGATCCCTACGCTGGCAAGAAGGACCCGCTCTACCGGATCACCGATGAATACACCCTCTTCTACCTGCGCTATGTGGCGAACACCAAGGCGGGTCCTGTCAGTAACTGGCAGCGCATGATGTCGCTGCCGGCCTACCGTGCCTGGTCAGGGTTCGCGTTCGAGACCATCTGCATCAAGCATGTGGAGGCGATCAAGGCGGCGCTCGGCATCAGCGGTGTGCGTTCCGTGGAAGGAAGCTGGGTGGGTAAAGGAGACGATCGCGGCGCACAGGTGGATCTGCTCATCGACCGCGATGACAACGTGATCAACCTGTGCGAGATGAAGTTCAGTAACGCTACGTTCCGCATCGACCGTGGCTACGCTGCCGAGCTGGGCGTGAAGGTCGCCGCGTTCACGTCCGCCACACGCACGCGTAAGAGCGTGTTCCTCACCTTGGTCACCACGCATGGTGTGGCGGACAACGCTTACAGCCGCCAGTTGATGGAGAGCGAAGTGACCGCGGATGCACTCTTCGCATAGGTATATAAGTGGCCAAATGTGCCTTCATGGAGCCACATTTGGCCACTTATAAGTTCCTATCCTTTGTAGTGCGAACGGTATTTACCCCAGGTATAGCCTGATGTTCCCGACGGCGCGACCGTTCTTCAGAAGGAGCCCTTCACCGCACCTCCACGTACCTTACCCGGTACGGGTCCGCCGCCCATACGCCATGCTCCAACTTCGGGTGCGGCATCTGCCGGAACCGATAGCGCCCCGGCGGCAAGGCCTTCAGGGTGAACCCGAAGGACTGCGGCTTGATGTCCATGCAGAGCTCGCCGGACAGCTGGCCGAAGTAGAGGAACACATCCCGAGGACCGCCATCCTTGGCAGCAGGCTGGACCTTTGCATAGGCTTCATACCGACCGCAGGAGCCACCGATCCAGTGGAAGGTCACGGTAAGCTCATCACGACTGGTCGGAGAGGCCGGGAGGATGGTCAGTGACATGTCGGACAGATCCGTCCAGATGCTGTCCGGGTCCACGGTGTATTCGATCACCTTGCTCTGTTCCACGTAGCGATAGGTGCGCGGATCGATGGTGTTGCGGACGTTCTCCGCTGCGGCCGGCTCCCACAGGGTGCTCAATTGCAGCACCCGCTTGAACTCGCGGTCCAGCTCGGGGTAGGCGCTGCCGTTCAGGTCCACCCGGTGGATGCTGCCGTCGGTCTCGATTGTGACGAGTGCCGAGAGCTTCACACGGGCCGCGGTGCGCTCGATCAAGGGCTTGCTGAAGTGGGCACCGATGAACCGTTCGAAGTTGTCCATGCCGCCGGGATAGCTGGCCTCGCGCGCGGCCGTCGGTGGCATACGCGGAACACGCTTCACGAACGGCATCAGGTCGGGGATGCGCACTTCAGCGTGCATGCCACCACCGCGCGCGAACACCAAACGCCCACCATGGCAGGCCAGGGTGTCCACCGCACCGAAGGGATGCTCCAGGTTCCAGCCGGGGCGCTGGGCATCGCGTCGTTGAAGGTCGTCAGCCTGGTCGGCAAGGCATTTCATGATCCTGCGGCCATCGAGCTCGAAGGCACCTTGTGTGAAGGGTAGCCGAAGCGTGTAGCCGAAGAGCGTTGGCTCATAGCTCAGGTGAAGGTCCATCATCGCGCCGCCAGGCAGGTACTTCACGCTCCATGGCCGTTCGGCGCTGGATGCGTTCACCCTGAAGTAGAGCAAGCTGTCCCCGATCGCGGGGCGCAGGTCTTCCACCGTCAACGTGTCGTTGCCCGGGGTGATGACCATGTACTGTGCCTTGCCGTCGCGTACCAGCGCATGGTTCAGCGTCACCACCACGTGGAGGGGCCGCTCCAGGGAACCGGGTTGGGCGATCGCCGTGGCACTGAGCATTAGGAACAAGAGCGTTGTTGGTCCGTGCATATCGCGTGGTACACTTGACTAAGGAACCCGTTCGATCAGGCTCCCGGCAATTGGCGCAAAAGCCCTGCAAAACAAGTGATCCGAGCGGGCGTTGTCCTCTTTTCCAAGGAATGCCGGAGGGCGCCGCCTATTTTAGTCGCCGCAACGCATCCCATGCCCGGCAATTCCTTTGGTAGCCTGTTCCGTTTGACCACCTTTGGCGAGAGCCACGGGCCTGCCATTGGTGGTGTATTGGATGGCTGTCCGGCCGGACTGCTCCTGGATACCGCGTTGGTACAGGACGAACTGGACCGCCGCCGGCCCGGTAGCACACCCTTGGGTACCGCGCGTGACGAGGGTGATGAGGTGGAGTTCCTCAGTGGTCTGTTCGAGGGCCGTACCCAAGGCACGCCCATCGGTTTCCTGATCCGCAACAAGGACGCACGCTCCAGCGATTACGAGCATCTGCGCGATGTCTACCGTCCGGGTCATGCCGACCTTACGTGGCAGGCCAAGTACGGCGTGCGCGATCATCGTGGCGGTGGACGAAGCAGCGCGCGAGAGACCGCCTGCCGTGTGGTGGGTGGTGCCATTGCGCGCCAATTGTTGGCCACGTACGGGATCGAAGTTTCGGCCTATGTCCTGCAGGTGGGTGGCATCCGCACCGATGTGCCGGCCGGTCAACTGCGCATGAAGCAACGTTGGTCCGATCCCGTGCGCTGTCCCGATCCCGAGGCCAGTGCCCGCATGGCCGCACTGATCGAACAGGTGCGTTCCGAGGGCGATTCGGTGGGCGGGGTGGTGGCTTGTCGGGTGAATGGCCTGCCCCAAGGACTGGGTGAACCTGTCTTCGACCGCTTGGAGGCCGATCTGGCCAAGGCCATGCTGGGCATCAATGCCACACGTGGGTTCCAATTGGGCAGTGGGTTCAGCGCTGCCGCCATGCGCGGATCGGAGCATAACCTGTTGTCCCAGGGCGGTACATTGGGCGGTATCAGCGATGGTTCCCCGCTCTACTTCGAGGTCGCTTTCAAACCACCTTCCACCATTGCCAAGGCCCAGCAGGCAATGACCACTTCGGGCGAAGAAGTAACGCTTGAGGCCAAGGGCAGGCATGATCCCTGCGTGGTGCCGCGCGCAGTGCCCATTGTTGAGGCCATGTCCTGCCTCGTGCTCGCCGATCACCTGCTTCGCCAACGTACAGCCCGCGCATGAACGCTACTACCAAGAAGAAAGGCCTCTCGCTGCCCGCCCGCATTCTCATCGGACTGGGGCTCGGTATCGTATGGGCCATCCTCTCCAGCACGCTTGGCTGGAGCGCGTTCACCTTGGATTGGCTGGCCCCGTTCGGCGACATCTTCATCAACCTGCTCAAGCTGATCGCCATTCCGCTGGTACTGTTCAGCATCATCAGCGGCGTGAGCAGTTTGGGCGATGTGGCCAGGCTCGGTCGCACCGGCATGGGCATGTTGGGCTTGTACCTCACTACCACAGTGGTCTCCATTAGCATCGGTCTGTTGTTGGTGAACGTGATCAAGCCGGGTGAACTGGCCAACGACGGTCAACGCCTGCGCAACCGGATCGCCTACGAACTTTGGGTGAACGAAACGTCCAGTGTGGAGCGCCCCAAGGACGGACAATGCCTGAGCTGTGATCCAGCGAACAGGTCCATCGTGGAGGAAGTGCTGGCCGCCCGGAAGCATTCCACGCCCGATGCCTGGTTGAGCGGCAAGGTGGAACAGGCGCGGAGCACTACCGGGGCCGGTCCATTGCAGTTCCTGGTGGACATGGTGCCCAGCAACATCTTCCTGAGCTTCAACAATGCGTTGATGTTGCAGGTGATCTTCTTCGCCATCTTCTTCGGGGTGGTGCTGTTGTTGATCCCGGCCACCAGTGCCGCCCCGGTGGTCGCCCTTGTGAACGGCCTCAATGATGTGTTCATGAAGATGGTGGACGTGGTGATGAAGGCCGCGCCCTTCTTCGTGTTCGCCCTGATGGCTGGCGTGGTCTCGCGCATTGCCGGCGATGACCCTGGGGCCGTGGTGCAGCTGTTCAAGTCCCTCGCCGGATATTCCATTACGGTTCTCATTGGGCTGGCGCTCATGGTCTTCGTAGTGTATCCGTTGATCATGAGCATGATCATGCGCCAGAACATCTATCGTCGCTTCCTCAAGGCCATCAGTCCGGCCCAGTTGCTGGCCTTCAGCACCAGCAGCAGCGCGGCCACATTGCCGGTCACCATGGAGTGCATGGAGGACCGCATCGGCGTTAGCAAGAGCACCGCCAGCTTTGTGCTGCCCATTGGCGCCACCGTGAACATGGATGGCACCAGCCTGTACCAGGCCGTGGCCGTGGTCTTTCTGGCGCAATTCCACTTGGTGGACCTCACCTTCCTACAGCAGCTGAGCATCATCCTTACCGCCACGCTGGCCAGCATTGGAGCCGCCGCGGTACCGAGCGCAGGACTCATTACGCTGTTCGTGGTGCTTACCGGCCTGGGCCTCGATCCCGCCTGGATCGCCATCATTTTGCCGGTGGACCGCATCCTGGACATGTGCCGCACGGTGGTGAACGTGACCGGCGATACGGTCTGCTGTAGCGTGATCGCCCACAGCCAGGGCGAAGCCTTGTTCACCGATAAGGCGTGAACAACCCCTGGAGCAGTTCCAGCAGGGGATAGGCCGTTCGGGAACGATCTTTGTACGCGCAGGCGGCTTTCGGTTGGCTAGGCCCTTCCGGACCATCCTGTTGTTCAGTTCGAATCATTCTCATCCGCACTCACCATGGCGAAGTGGACCAAACGCATCCTGCTCACCCTCGGCATCCTTATCTTGCTTGTGCTGGCAGCGGCCATCGTCCTGCCTATTGTGTTCAAGGACAAGATCGAGGCAGCCGTAAAGAACGAGGTGAACAAGAACCTCAATGCCGTGGTGGACTGGGGCGAATGGGACATCACCATCCTGAAGAGCTTCCCCGACCTCACCGTTGAGATCGCCGATGTGAAGGTCTCCAACGTGGCACCCTTCGAGGGTATCAACCTGGCCCACATCGGTTCACTTACCGCCACGGTGGACATCAAGAGCGTATTCGGCGACAAGATCGATATCAAGCGGATCGGCCTGGTGAAACCCTACATCCACGTAAAGGTGCTCGCTGATGGAACGGCCAACTGGGACATTGCCAAAGCCGACACTACTACCGCAACCGCTCCGTCAGATGAGCCCTCAGCCTTCAACATCGGTCTCCGTGAATACTGGATAGAGGACGGTACCGTGATCTACGACGATGCATCTCTGACCTATTACATGGACCTCAAAGGGCTGGATCATAAAGGCAGCGGCGACTTCACGCAGGACCTGTTCACCCTGAGCACCACCACCCATGCCGATTCGGCCAACGTGGTGTTCGATGGCATTCGCTACCTCAAGAACGTGAAGGCGGACATCAAGGCCGATCTGGACATGGACATGCCCAACATGAAATTCACCTTCAAGGACAATGAGGCGACCATCAACCAGTTGGTGCTGGGCTTCGATGGCTGGCTGGCCATGCCTGCTGATGACATTGACATGGACATCACGTGGAACGCGCGCAAGACCGACTTCGCCACCTTGCTGTCGTTGGTGCCTGCCGAGTTCGCTTCGGACCTTACCGGCGTTCAGATGAGCGGCAAGGCGGCTTTCAGCGGCTTTGTGAAAGGCACTTACAACGAAACCAATATGCCTGGCTTTGGTCTGGTGATGGACGTGGACAACGGCCGGTTCAAGTACCCTGACCTGCCTGCCGCGGTGGAGAACATCTTCGTGGACCTGAAGGTGAACAGCCCGGGAGGTACGGACATGGACCGCATGGTGGTGGACCTCAAGCGCTTCTCGCTGAGCATGGCGGGTAATCCCGTGGAAGCACGCATGTACCTGAGCACACCCATCAGCGATCCCAATGTGGATGCCGAACTGAAGGCCAAGCTCGATCTGGCCAGCGTGAAGCAGGTGGTTCCGATGAAGGAGGACCTGAAGGGGAAACTGGACGCCGACGTGCGCATGAAAGGCCGCATGAGCGACGTGGAGGCTCAGCGCTACGAGAAGTTCACGGCCGATGGAGAGCTGGTCCTCCAAGGCATGAGCTATACCAGCGACTCCATGCCGCCCGTTGGCATCAGTACACTTCAATTCAAATTCAGTCCCCGGTACCTGGAACTGGCCAACTTCGATGGAACGCTCGG
This sequence comes from Flavobacteriales bacterium, assembly GCA_016788295.1. GTDB lineage: Bacteria > Bacteroidota > Bacteroidia > Flavobacteriales_F > PHOS-HE28 > PHOS-HE28. Next base: position 38,567 of record JAEUSY010000007.1, on the reverse strand, counting down.
CAGCAGCAGTATCCAGGCCAAGGGACGCATGGACAATTACCTGCAGTGGTGGTTGAAGGACAGCACGCTCGTAGGCTCCTTCGATCTGGCGGCCAACAAGTTCGACCTGAACGAACTGATGGGCGCACCGTCCACCACCACCACTAACGCAGCACCGACGGACACGGTACCCATGACGGTGATCGAGGTGCCTGCCAACATCGATTTCCGCATGGGCCTGGCCGTGAAGGAGGTCATCTACGACAACCTTTCACTTACCAACATCCGTGGAGGACTGCGCGTGCACGATCAGCGCGCCGAACTGAACGATGTGTTCTTCAACCTCTTCGAGGGAAGTGTGGCCATGGAAGGCGATTACGTGACCACCGACGCGAACAAGCCCACCTTCGATCTGCGATACGACGTACGCGACATGGACATCGAGAAGGCCGTGACCTACATCGAGACCATCCAGAAGATGGCGCCCATCGCCAAGACATGCAAAGGCAGGTTCAGCACCGACCTCACCATGAAAGGTGCGTTGGACAAGCACATGGAGCCTGACATGAACGCCCTCACCGGCCGTGGCACGCTGCGCACCAAGAACGTTCGCGTGGACGGTTTCCAGCCCTTGGTGGATATCGCCAAGGCGCTCAAGATCAAAGAGATCGAGAACACCACCTTGCAGGACGTCAACTTCACCTACCGCTTCCAAGACGGTAAGATGATCACCGACCCCTTCGATGTGAAGATCGATCGCATCAAGGCCAACGTGGGAGGCAGCACGGCCTTCGCCGACCAGGCCATTGACTACTTGATGAAGGCGAAGGTGCCCACCGCCATGTTCGGTGCGGCCGCCGCACAAACGGCCGGCAACCTGCTCGGCGAGGCCAACCGGTTCCTAGGGGCCAACCTGAAAGTGCCTGATGAACTGGATGCCACCATCAAGATCACCGGCACCATCGACAAGCCCGTTGTAAAGCCGGTGTTCGCCGGTGGCAATAGCAACGTGCAGGATGTGATCAAGGAAGAGATCAAACAGGAAGTGAACGAACAGATCTCCAAGGCCAAGGAAGAAGCGATCGCCAAGGCCCGTGAAGAGGCTGCTCGTATGGTGGCCGAAGCGCAAAAGCAGGCCGATCAGCTGAAGGCCGATGCGCGCCGTGAGGCCGCACGGTTGAAGGCCGAAGGCTATGCCCAGGCCGATAAACTGGTGAACGATGCCAAGGACCCCATCTCCAAGGCAGCGGCCAGGGTGGTAGCGGACAAACTGAAGAAGGAGGCCGATAAGAAGGAGGCACAGGCCATCGCGGAAGCTGACAAGCGTGCCGATGGCATCGTGGAATCGGCACGCAAGAAGGGCGACGACCTGATCCGTAAGGCTGAAGAGACCGATACCACCGTGAAGTGAGCGACACAGGAATGGACCTAATGTTGAAGGGGATGATGCGGATAGGAGGGAAGGCCTTCATGGGGTCTCCACTGTTTGTGTGCGCTATCCGGGGTGTGCTGTTGTTGCTACTGGTCGCGCCCTTGTCCCTGGCCGCACAGGACGATACCGATCCCTGCGCACCGCCCACGGACAAGAAGATCGTGAAGCTGCTCGACGAGGCCTCCAAGGCCAAGGATCCGGCCCAGCGCCACGCCAAGCTGAAGAGCACATTGGAGGTGGACCCGGAATGTGTGGAATGCAACTTCAGGCTCGGGCTTTCGGCCTACCGCATTGGCCGCGAAAGTGGCAAGGGCTTCGCAGCAGCCATCAAGTACTTGGAAAAGGTGCGCGCCAGCTGTCCCAACTACCACAGCGATGTGCTCTACACGCTGGGCACCATGTACTATGCCGAGGACAACTTCGCCGAGGCGGGCAAGGCCTTCGAGGCGTTCCGCAAGTTCCCCAGCGACGATGCCACGCGCATGTCCAAGGACTACGACAAGAAGTACAAGGACGTGGAAGAGGTGATGCCCGAGCTGCAGTTCTACATCGATTTCTACAAGAACACGGCCCCCTTGAACCCCCGTTCGCTGGCCAATGTGAGCACTGCGGACGATGAGTACCTGCCCATGTTCTCGCCGGACAACGAGCTGATCTTCTTCACCCGCAAGCGCATGGTGCGCGCCAAAGGCGACATCGTCTCACGCGAAGTGGAGGAACTGATGGAGGCCCGTCGTCCCAACTTGAGCACCGACTTCGACCCGGCGCGCATCCTGCCCGAGCCCTTCAATACCGGCGACAATTACGGAGGGGTCACCATCAGCGTGAACAACAAGGAGATGTTCGTCACCGTGTGCGAGCCACCAGATGGTCGGGGCTACCGCAATTGCGACATCTTCCGCACCCACTACGATAGTCGTTTCAACCTGGACTATGGCGGGCAGGAATGGGAGTGGACCGGACTGGAGAACCTAGGACCGAACATCAATACGCCCGACGGTTGGGAGAGCCAGCCTTCCCTCAGTGGCGATGGGCGTACGCTCTACTTCGCCACGAATCGTGCGAACACCGATGGCATCGACATCTTCCAGAGCACGCGCAACGAGAAGGGGGAGTGGTCCAAAGCCGTGCCTGTGAAGGGCATCAATACCTACGGCAACGAGAAGGCGCCCTTCATGCACAGCGACAGCCGTACGCTCTACTTCGCGGCCAAACAGGATACCAGTGGCCGCGGCCACAAGAGCTTTGGGGGTTACGACATCTTCTTCAGCAAATTGAACGATGATGGCACCTGGACCAAGCCGAAGAACATCGGCCACCCCATCAACACCGACCAGGATGAGCATGGCCTGATCGTAAGCACCGATGGTCGCACGGCCTATTTCGCCAGCGGGCGTTTCAAGGGCGCTGGTGGACTGGATATCTACGGATTCGATCTTCCTGTTAACGTGCGGCCCGACGAGGTGCTGCTGGTGAAAGGGCAAGTGCGCGATGACAAAGGGCAGGTGGTGAAGGACGCCACGGTGGAGATCAAGTACATGGATACCCGGAAGACCGAGATCATCCAAGTGGATAACGCCGATGGCCGGTATGCCACGGTGGTGAAGCTGCGGCCGGGTGCCGATGTGGTGATGACGGTGAAGAAGAAGGACCACGTGTTCGAGACGCACAGTTTTAATGCGGAGGACAGCGTGAAGGCCGGTGTCACCGCCGTGGACATGACCGTGCGGAAGATCGAACTCGGCAAGAGCTACCGCGTGAACGACATCAAGTTCGGAAGCAATTCCGCGGCCATCACCAAGGCCAGTGAGCATATCCTCGACGAGCTCATCGTGTTCATGAAGGAGAACCCCACCGTGAAGATCCGCGTGGAGGGCCATACCGATAACATCGGGCGCGTGGAGGATAACATGGCCCTTAGTAACGATCGTGCCTTTACCGTGATGGAGTATCTGCAACAACACGGGGTCAGCGGGCAGCGTCTGGCATTCAAGGGGCTTGGGCCCACCAAGCCGGTGGCCACCAACGATACGCCTGAAGGCAGGGCGCTGAACCGCCGGACCGAGTTCGTGATAACAGGGCGCTGAACCGATTAAGAATGAAGCATAGAACCGACAGGCTCGGAAGGGTGTTGTACGGAGTGATGAACCGGGTCATACTCGTCATTTTCGTTCTGTGCCCTGTATTTCTCAAGGCGCAGTTGTCGCAAGGGGGCTTGCCACCAGGTTGGGGCATGCCCGAGGCCGTGCGTGCGGAGGTACCGGTTATCTCGCTACCCCAGATGGAAGAGCAGCCCAACGATACCACAACGATCGGTTTCCGTTATGGCACACAACGCATGGTTGCCGTGGATGTGGTCCGCGAGGGGGCTTTGACGATCCTGGACGATGGTCGGCGAATGGCCCAAGTGATGGTTCATTCACCGGGTGCCGCCATGCTCAGCGTACAGTTCGATCAGTGGGAATTGCCGAACGGAGCTGAGGTTTTTCTCTACGACGCGGCCCGAACGCGCTCCATCGGCGCGTTCACGGCTGCCAACCGCCAACCCGACGGTACCATGGCCACCGAGCTTGTACCGGGCGATTCCGTGGTGATCGAGTACGTGTTGCCGAGCCTTGTCCGTGCAGGTGAATTACGGGTTGCTTCGGTCACCCATGCGTTCTTCGATCCGTTCGCTCGGGCTTCGGCAGCCGAAGAACGTGACTTCGATCCCGGCTACCAAAGCTCGCCTTGCCACATTGGGGTCAACTGCCCGGAGGCGGCCGCTTGGCAGCAACAGAAACGCGCCGTGGCCATGTTCCTCCGTCCTGATGGTGGTGGCTGCACGGGTACGCTATTGAATAATACGCAAACGCCCGGCAGACCCTATTTCCACGTGGCCAATCACTGTTACCAGCCCAACACCAGCGGCTGGGTGTTCTACTTCAACTATGAGTCCACCACATGCTCTGGAACCACGGGTAACACTTCGCAGACCCTGACCGGTGCGGCACTGCGTGCGGCTTTCTACTTCGACGACCTCTGCCTTGTCGAGTTGAACAGCATACCACCCGCATCGTATAATGTGTATTACGCAGGTTGGGACCGCAGTGGTGCCGTGCCGCAGACGTCGGTGGTGATCCAACATCCACTGTATGATGTAAAGAAGATCTCTTTCAATAATGATCCCAGCACGAGCTTCACCGATGCCATTGGTGTACAATGCTGGCGTGGCAACTGGGACCTCGGATTAGTGCAGGCCGTATCCAGCGGAGGTCCGTTGTTCGACCAGAACGGGCGCATGGTGGGCCACATGTACGACGGCGCCCAGGTGTGCTCCACGGCCACCTCCATACCTACCGATTGTGCCAAGTTCAGCGCCAGTTGGGACGGTGCTTCCGCCAGTCAACGGTTGCGCGATTGGCTTGATCCCACGAACACGGTGCAGCAATTGAACGGCTACGACCCGAACGCGGTCCCGGTCAACCTGCAGCTCCGTTTGAAGGCTTTCCTTGAAGGGCCCTACAATACGGCATCGGGCACCATGAGCACAGCACTGCGCACCGCGGGCCTCATCCCCTTGACGGAACCATACACGGCCGCTGGCTATCCTCATGTAGGTGGAAGCGGCGCCACCACCACACAGGCCGTGCTCAACGTGACCGGCGTGAACGCGATCGTTGATTGGGTGGTGGTTGAACTACGCAGTCGGTTGGACACCTCGCTCGTTTGGGCCACACGCAGTGCCTTGCTGCAAGCCGATGGGGACGTGGTGGGCACCGATGGCACTTCGCCCGTGGTGTTCTCGTTACCCGCCGATCAATACCTCGTAGCCTTGCGACACCGCAATCACCTCGGTGTGCTCACGGCGAACGCAGTGGCCCTGTCAAGCACGGTTACTACGTTGGACCTCACCAATGGCTCTATTGCCCTGCGTGGCGGGGCGCAGGCCACCAAGCTCTCAGGTGCGGTAAGGCTGCTTTTCGCCGGTGACGTTGTGCCCGATGGTGTGCTTCGTTACACAGGAAGCAACAACGACCGTGATCCCATTCTCGCGAGGGTTGGGGGTGTTACACCGACCGCAACAATTGCGGGTTATTTCCCCGAGGATGTGAACCTCGATGGCGTGGTGAGATACACGGGTGTGAACAATGATCGGGACGTCATCCTGACGAACGTGGGGGGGGTCATACCCACCAGTTCAAGGGTCGACTTCATCCCTTAAACCAGCATATGACGGAACCGTAAGGTCAGGTCATTCGCTGTGGGGTGTGGCATTCAAGGGACATGGACCTCTAACTTCGTATCATGTTGCGGAAGAACTTCATCGTCGCTTTGGCTCTTTTCGCTGCCGAAGTACATGGTCAATCCCTTCTTTGGACAGCCTCAGGGCATCCGGAACAACGCGGGGTTTACGGCGTGGCATTCTCTGGTAATGGCCAGTATGTACTAAGCGGAAGCGAGTGTCCACAAGCCCGTTTGCGCATGTTCAATGGGTCCACGGGAAGTGTTACTTGGGAACATCAGGTTTCCAATTCGCTCCTTTGCACCGCAGGTGTCAAATTCTCTTCCAATGGGCAATACATGGCCAATGCCGAAGAGACCGGGAACCTCCAGATCTTCCAAGTCAGCGGATCTGTTGCCGAACTCTACACCACCATTACCAACAATACTGGTGCGTTGTATTCGGTGGATTTTTCGCCCGCCAACGATAAGGTGGCGGTGGGTGCGGGTAGTGGCCGCCTCATCATCTATTCGCTTCCAACGGGCGCTCAGCTCCACAATGTCATTGCGCATGGCGGTGAGGTGTTGGGCGTATCCTGGTCATCCGATGGACAGTTCATCGCCACATCTGGCGGCGACGGTCTGGTGAAGCTCTGGACAAGTGCCGGGGTTTTCGTTCGCCAGTTCGCGGGACACACTGGGTATGCTTACGGTGTTCGTTTCGCTCCCAATGGCCAGCGTATTGTAAGCTGTGGCATGGACGATGTGCTGCGTGTATGGAATGCTGGAACGGGTGCCTTGGAGCGCACGATCACCGGGCATACAAGCGATGTGCGTGCCGTGGATATCTCTCCGAACGGCACCTATATCGTTAGTGCGGCAGTGGACCAAACAGTGCGTATTTGGGAATTGGCGACCGGTACACAAGCCATGCAGCTCACGGCCCTCGGTTCAGGTTTTTTCTTTTCGGTGGCATGCTCTCCCACGGACAATAGGATCGTGGCTGGTGCGCTGAACAACATGGTGGCCCTTTGGAGCGTGCCTTTGGTCGGGGTGCCTGTGGTGCGGATCGCTCCGCGCATGTATTTGGAAGGCCCCTATAACAACGCTACGGGCCGCATGAACGCAACGCTGCTTCAAGGTGGCCTGTTACCGGCCATGGAACCTTATACGGGCCTGGGCTATGGACATACCGGCGGCGGTGGGGGTGAGTCCACGACTGCGGCAGTGCTCGGCATTACCGGGTCCAATGCGATGATCGATTGGGTGGTGGTTGAGCTACGTTCTGCGGCGAACCCTGCTGTCGTGGTGGCGAGCAGGTCCGCTCTGTTGCGTGCAAATGGCGATGTGGTGGCGCCCGTCGATGGCACCTCCGCGGTCTCGTTCAACGTGGGTCCCGGCAACTATGTCGTGTCGGTTCGACATCGTAATCACCTGGGCATTATGACCGCTTCGTCGGTCGCACTGTCCTCCTCCGCGGCAACGGTCGACCTGAGCAATGGTTCTGTCGCCTTGGCTGGTGGGACCGATGCCACCAAGCTGGTCGGTACACGCCGTGTGCTCTACGCAGGTGATCCCACGCGAGACGGTGTGCTCCGCTACACGGGCGCCAATAACGACCGCGACCTCGTGCTTGCCCGTGTAGGTGGTGTGGTCCCAACAGTGGTCACCACGGGCTATTTCGTCGAGGACCTGAACCTCGATGGCGTCGTTCGTTACACCGGCGCCAACAACGACAGGGATATCATCCTCACCAACATTGGCGGGGTCATCCCCACCAGCACCCGCGTCGACTTCATCCCTTAGGGCCGCTTCACGCCCGTGCCCTTCAGCAGCTTATTGCGCATCATGCGCAAGTTGAGCATTTCCACCAGCACGCTGAAGCCCATGGCGAAGTAGATGTAGTTCTTGTTCACGTGCTCGCCCATGCCCTCCATCAGTAGGGCGGCCCCGATCATCACCAGGAACGAAAGGGCCAGCATCTTCACTGTGGCGTGTTTCTCCACGAAAGCACTGATGCTGCCTGCGGCCACCATCATGATGCCCACGGCGATCATTACCGCCAGGATCATGATCAGGATCTCGTTGCTCATGCCCACCGCTGTGATCACACTGTCCAGCGAGAACACCAGATCGATCACCACGATCTGCGCAATGACTCCGGCAAGCTGACGCCCCTTTTCCTTCTTGTCGTGCTCATCGGCATGCCCCACCACTTTCTCGCGGATCTCCACGGTGGCCTTGTAGATCAGGAACAGGCCGCCGATGATCAGCACCAGGTCCCGTCCGCTCAGCTCGCGCCCGAGCAGCGGCAGGAAGGGTTGGTCCAGGCTCATTACCCAGCTCAGCGAGAGCAGCAGTAGCACCCGCGTGATCATCGCCAGCGCCAGTCCCAGCTGCCGCGCCTTTTTGCGGTCGGGTTCGGAGGCAAGGCTGTTGCTGATGATGGAGATGAAGATGATGTTATCGATGCCCAGCACGATCTCCAGCGCCGTGAGCGTGAGCAGGCCGATAAGGCCATGGAGCGTGAACAGGACAGAGAAGTCCAAGGATGAGAGATCGATCATGATGGTCGGTCAGTGGTTGTTCAAATGGCGTTCAAGGCGCGACCAAGGTCGGCGATGAGGTCCGATGGGTGTTCAACACCTACACTAAGGCGCACCAGGTTGTCGCTGATGCCCAGTTTGTCGCGTTCCGCAGGGTCCACACCCGCGTGCGTCATGCTTGCTGGGTGCTCGGCCAGCGATTCGGTGCTGCCCAGGCTCACGGCCAGCTTTACCAGTTTCAGGCCGTTTAGGAAGCGGAAGGCCTCGGCCTCGCCACCATGCACGGTGAACGAGAGCATGGCACCGGCCGTGAGGCATTGGTCGTCGTAGATGGCTTGCTGCGCGGCATCCTCGAGCTGGCCGAGGTAGAACACCTTCGCCACTTTGGGATGGTTCAGCAGGTAGGCGGCCACTTGTTCCGCATTGCGGGCCTGGATGTCCATGCGGGCCTTCAGGGTCTCCAGGCTGCGCAGCAACAACCAACCGGTCCACGGGCCGGCCATACAGCCCAGAAACGTGCGCAGGCCTTTCACGCGGCCCATCAGTTCCTTGGAGCCGAGGCATGCACCGGCGATCACGTCGCTGTGCCCGCCGATGTACTTGGTGGCACTGTACAGCACCAGGTCGGCGCCCAGCTTCAACGGGTGTTGCCACAAGGGGCCCATGTAGGTGTTGTCCACCGCCAGCAGCACCTGTTTTTCCGGGGTGCTCAGGCTCTTGGCCAGGTCGGCGCACGCGCGGATGCCAATGAGCGTGTTGGTGGGATTGGCAGGTGTTTCGATGTAGATCATCTTGATCCGGTCCGCCTTGCCGCTGCGCTTCACCAGTTCAGGCAATTGGTCCTGTTCCCAGGGATAGAACCCCATCACTTCCACGCCGAAGCGGGTGAGCACGTGCTTGATGAAGTGGTCGGTGCCGCCGTACAATGGGTTGCTGAAGAGCAGCACATCACCCGGCGAAAGGAACTCGAGCAGGCAGGTGCTGATGGCGCTCATGCCGCTCTCGAACACCGCGCATTCCTCGGCCTCGTCCCACAGGCACAGGCGTTCCTCCAGGATCTGCAGGTCGGGGTTGTTCAGTCGACTGTAGATCAGGCCGAGCTCTTCCTTCTCACGTTTCTCGCGCAGTCCGTACGCCACCTCGAAAAAGGCCTTGCCATCCTCCGCGCTCTTGAACACGAAGGTGCTGGTCTGGAAAATGGGGCACTTGATGGCGCCTTCGCTGAGCGCTGGCTTATAGCCATGGCTCATCATCAGGCTCTCGGGATGCATCTTGTGATCGGACATGGCCGCGAAGCTACGGGGCCGCTTCAATGCGGTGTGTACCGGTCGTCACTCGGCCACCCGCGCGATCACAATGGTCTCGTTGCGGTTCACCGGATTGAGCCAATGCACAGTGCGGTCCAGCAGGCCTGGTTCCGCGCGGCCGATCACGGTCAAGGGACCAAGCGCGGCCTCGGTGTTCTTCATGCGCTGTTCCAGTTGTTCCTCGCCGATGAAAAGCACCACGTCCGGTGTGCCGCTCGCCTCCCAGGTCTTCAGCAACGCAGGCAGGTCGCCCGGTGTGCCGGTCCAGGGGATCACCGCGATGTCCCATTTCCCCAGGTAGAACAACGGCGGCATGGGTGCTTCGCCCTCCGCGCTGTCCTCCACCAGGATCCCCCGCAACGGCGGCTGTTCACGCAGGGCGTACATCGCCTCCACGCGGCTGCGCTTGCTGTAGCTGAAGCAGAGCACCACCAGCACCACGGTGTTCAAGGCCCACACGAAGCGCAGGCCACCGCGCCAAAGGCCGGCTCGCAGTTGCCACCATCCGCTGGCATTGCGCCACAGTTCCCACGAGGTGTAGCCCACCACGAAGAAGAGCGGGACCATGGGCAGCAGGAAGCGCTCCTGTTTGTTGGGGAAGTAGGAATGGATGGCCAGGAAGAGCAGCAGGGGCAGCCAGAGCAGCAGGGGAGTGGTGCGCCTGAAGTAGCCGAACAGCACGGCCACGCTCAGCGGCGGTATGAAGATGCCCGCCAGCAGCAGCAGGTAGTTGTACCACGGCAGCACGCCGTAGGTGGTGGTGTTGTTGATGTTGTAGAACACGTACTCGCCCAGTTCGGCGAAGGGCCTTCCCCAGAGGAAGCCATCGATGCTGCCCTGGATCACCGCCAACGGCAAGGCGACACCCAGTGCGTACACGATGGCAGGCCACCAACGCCGCTGGATCAACAACGCCAAGCCGGGACCAGCAGCGAAGAAGAGCGTTTGGAACCGTACGTTCACGGCCAGCCCGATGAACACACCGGCCCACAGCACATCGCGCACCGTGGGACCTTCGGCATCTTTCACCAAGCGCCACGCGCCCAGCATCAGGAAGGGGATGCAGGCCACTTCCACCAGGTTGCGGACGGCCAGGAAGGGCATGAAGTAGAACAGCGCCAGGAAGAGCCCAGCGTTCCATGCGATGTGCTCGTTGGAGAGGCGCAAAGCGATCCGATAGCCCACGCGCACCACCACCAGGCTCCACAGTGCGTGCAGCAGGCGCACCACCACCATCATCGCCTTCGGGTCGCTCAGGCCGATGCCTTTCAGCAGGCTGAAGAGCAGGTAGTGCAGCCCTACGTAGAAGAAGCTGTGCCCACTGGGACGCGGATCCACGCCCTGGTTCCACGGCAGCCAGTAGTTGTAGTCAAAGCCGTCCACCCAGCTGCCTGCGGCCTCCACGATCAGGAAGTGGTCGTCGTGGGCGAAGTAGCCGCCACTGAACACCGCGGCCAGCAGGCGCGGCACCAAAGCGATGAGCGTGAGCGCCAACAACGGGCGGTCGTTCCGAAGGGCGTGCAGGGCGGCTCGCATGGCGCGAAGCTAGGTCTGCCTACTTTGCCGTGCATGTGCCCCGCAACAATGCGCTCCAAGGTGCCCGTGGCCGCCTGGGTGGTGACCATTGGTGCCGCCATACCGGTCGTGCTCGCCCTGCCCGGTTTCTTCGGGTTCATTGGTCAGCGACCCGGGCGAATTCCGTTCGAGCCGTTGCACCCCTTGTTGGGTCCGATCGACATCTCGGTCCCTTTGTTCGTCCTGCTCTATGCCACCATTGCCGTGGGGCTTTGGCACCTGGTCCGCTCGCCGTGGCATTTGCTCCGCGCCCTGCAGGCGTATGTGATCCTTCAGGTGCTTCGTATGCTCTCGCTGTTCACGTTCACGCTCGAACCACCGCCGGATATCATCGACCTGATCGATCCGGTGACCCAGCTGTTCTATCCCGGCGATCTGCCGTTCCGCAAGGACCTGTTCTTTTCCGGGCATACCGCTACTCTGGCCCTGCTGGCCTTGTCGATGCCCACTGCCCGGTGGCGCTGGCCTGTTTGGATAGCGGCCTTCCTGGTGGCGCTGGCGGTTGTGGCCCAGCATGTGCACTGGACCATCGATGTGCTGGCGGCCCCGGTGTTCGCCGCGCTGGCCTGGTGGTCGGCTGCCGGAACGGTGCGGTGGTCCACCGGTGGCCGCAATGCGGACGCTTCAGCATGACCCTCGGTCGTTTGTTGGCACTTTGTTAACCCTTGGTCACCGCCAGTTCACCGTTGCCTGTTCAGTAGGAAATGTTCAAGTGGTCGGTATTCGTAGCAAGGCTGGCGGCACATAGCTTTGTGGGGACCGTCGGCCATTTCCCTCCGACATTCCCCCATGAACATCGTCGTGCTGTCGCGTGACAGCAAGCTCTACTCCACCATCCGCTTGGTGGAAGCCATCGAAGCACGCGGCCATACCGCACGTGTGGTCAACCACGTGAAGTGCGACATCCTGATCGAGAAGAAGAACCCACAGGTGATCTACGGCGGCCAGCCGCTCACCGATGTGGATGCGATCATTCCGCGGATCGGCGCCAGCGTTACGTTCTATGGCACGGCCGTGGTGCGCCAGTTCGAGATGATGAAGGTGTTCACCACCACCGAGAGCCAGGCCCTGGTGCGCAGCCGCGACAAGCTCCGCAGCATGCAGATCCTTACACGCAGTGGTGTGGGCATCCCCAAAACGGTGTTCACCAACTACAGCAAGGATGTGAGCAGCATCGTGGACAGCGTGGGCGGTGCGCCGTGCATCATCAAATTGCTTGAGGGCACACAGGGCCTCGGCGTGGTGCTGGCCGATACCAAGAAGGCCGCCGTGGCCGTGTGCGAGGCCTTCAACAGCCTCAAGGCCCGCGTCATCGTGCAGGAGTTCATCAAGGAGAGCCGCGGCATCGATATCCGGGCCTTCGTGGTGGACGGCCGCGTGGTGGGCGCCATGAAACGTACCGGCAAGGAAGGCGAGTTCCGCAGCAACCTGCACCGCGGTGGCACGGCCCAGCTCATTGAGCTCTCGCACGAGGAGGAGGTCACCGCCATCAAGGCCGCCAAGGCGCTCGGCCTGCACGTGGCGGGCGTGGACATGCTGCAGAGCGATCGCGGTCCGCTGGTCATCGAGGTGAACTCGAGCCCCGGCCTCGAAGGCATCGAAGCCGCCACCGGCAAGGACATCGCCGGCGAGATCGTGAAGTTCATCGAGCGGAACGTGTAGTCCCTCAGGCATACGGCCTGCGGACCACCGTGATACGTGGCTTTTTACCGCGCCACTACGAACCTTAGCGGCCGCAGCCCTTCCGCCCGCGCCACGTACATGCCCGCAGGCAGTTCCAAGCGCGTGGCGCCCTGCTGCACCGTTATTCGTGCCACCAGTTGACCGCTCAGCGTGAGCACTTCCACCGGTACCGCACCGCTCAGGCCGAGGTCGCCCACATGCAACATGCCTTGGTCCGCATCGAAGTACCACGCACCCTGTTCCGTGGGCCTTTCGGCCATGCCCACCGTCAGGTCCGATTCGTAGCAGCCCAGGTCCACCACGCCGCCTTGTATGCGCTCCTCGCCATCCAGATCGAAGAGCGAGGTGGCCGCCACCAGGTCGTTGTTGCCCGCATTGATGGCCGGTGAGGAGGCCATGGGGTGGTAGTCGTACGCGCTGGCGTCGAAATTCGTCGGAGTGCCGGTGTAGGGCGCGGCGAATTGAGGGTCGAGGTCGATGATGTCGGTGCCGTTGGAGTGGCCGCCCTGCACAATGGAACTGGTTATGGCGATGTTCGTGCTCGCCTGCCTGCCGTTGTATGCTGTGTTGCCGTGGATGATGCTGTTCTGGATGACGTGCTGGGTGTCGAACACCTTGATGATCTCCTCTTGGAGCGAGCCCGAATACACGTTGTAGTTGTGCGCCACCGTGCAGTTGATCATTGAGAACCGGTCCGTTTGGGACGATGCATTCACGTAGAGCACATTGTTGCTGGATCCGTTCACCGTATTGCCGATGATGAACGAGTTGAGGACACGCGCCTCGTTGAACCCATCGAACGTGAGAATACTGATCTCCGACGTGTTATTAGTGAAGATGCTGCGTTCGATCAGCAACGTATCGTAGCCGATGGTGTTGAAGAGGCAGGCACCCCGTCTCGCCGTGTTGTTCGTGAACCGGCTGTCGCGGATAATGAGCACACTGCTCTCGCCACCGTTGTTGTTGCCGTTCAGAATGGCTCCGCCATCGCCGCCCGTACCCGCGCTATTGTTGATGAGGTCGCAGTTCTCGAGCGCCAGTTTCGCGGTGCCGAGGTAGATGCCGCCGCCGTAAGTGCCTGAGTAGTTGTTCACCAGCGTGCAGTTGCGCACCGTAAGGCGACCCGCCAGCGTATTGGTCACGCGCATGCCACCGCCATTGTACCCGCTTCCACTGCCGCTGTAGCCGTTCATTATGCGGAAGCCGTCCAGTACGGTGGGTATGGTCAACAGGTTCGCGGTCACCACGCTGTGGGAATTGTCTGTGCTGTTGCCCGGCTCACCGATGTTGCCATTGAGCACGGTGGGATTGGCGGCAATGTCCCGTTCGTTCAAACTGGTCTCGGTACCGGCGAAGCCACCGAACATGTTCACGCCGTTGCGCACCTGGAACGAAATGGTGCGCGTCGTGCCGCTCGTGGGCTTGTACTGACCGGCCGCCACCCAGATCTCGTCGCCCGGCACCACCACGCTCAGCGCTTCCTGCAGGTCGGTGAAGGCGTTGGCCCAGCTAAGGCCCGTGCCCGCTCCGGTGGCCGCCACGTTCACATGGTAGCGGGTGGCCATGCACCGGGTGCCAATGGTCAGGGAGAGCAGGGAAAGGAGCAGGGGAAGGCGCATGGGGCGTGGGCGGTGGGGGCGAAGGGCCCCGCAGCCCGCGCCAAAACTACGCCACCGCTTTTTTCGCGTTCCGCAGTTCGGCCAGGAAGGCCAGGCAGCTGGTGTTGAAGGCGTCGGCGCGTTCAATGGTCACCACGTGCCCGCAGCGGGGGATCACCTCCAGCTGCACGCCGCTATGCTGGCGCGCGTAGGCCTTGGCCTCGTCCAGGAACAGGTGGTCCTGTGCGCCCATCACCAGCAGGTGCGGTATGTCCGATGCCTGTGCGAACAAGTGCTTCAAGGTGGCATTGAGGCCGCGGTACATGGCCGTCCATTTGCGAAACTCCTCGGTGCTCAGGAAACGGCTCTCGCGGATGAAGACCCGGCGCGAGGCCTCGTGGTTGCGGCGCGGCATCATGATGGTGGCGCTCAACCGGTAGAAGGCCGGGTAGCCGATCACCTTCGCCAGCGCCAAGCTCGCCGTGGCCAGCACTTTCAGGCGTTTGCTCAGGCGCAAGATGGCGCCCCCGTTCACCAAAGAGGCCACCTGCTGCGGCCGCTGTTCGCGCATGGTAAGGGCGATCACGGTGCCCAGCGACACGCCCACCAGGTGCGTCCGCCCAATGCCCAGGTGGTCCACCACGGCCCAGATGCGCGCCGCAATATGGTCGAAGGTGTAGTGGGGCTCGTTGTTCCTGCGGCCTGCCATGCGCCCATGCCCGGGCAGGTCCACCAGCAGCAGATTGTGGTGCTGCCCCAGCACCGGCACCTGCCGCTTCCAGGTCACCGTGCTACCGCCCGCGCCGTGGATCAGCACCAGCCACTCCGCGTCGGGGTGCAGGTGGTGTGTCTCGTGGTGCAGCAGGTCGGGGTGGGCGGAAGGCATGCACAAAGAACCGACAATGCGCGGGAAGGTTCGGTGGGGCTAACGTTTTGCATATGGCTTGTGGCGGTTTCGAAGCACTTTTCTGTCCACCCGAGACGAACTTGGCTATGGAGCGAAAACCTTGCTGGCAGCCGCTCACCCGCCATAAGCTATATGCGTTGTTGTGGGCAGTATTTATTTTAATTTTTCAATTAGTTTCTTATCAATCTTACTTGAAATTTTCAGTTTGTAAATGTCTTTGTCCTTCTCACAAGCCCTTCGTCTTTGGTATTCAATGTTCATAATCGTCAATCTGGACTTTTCATTGTCACCGTCAATAATTGCTAATAATTTAATCTGCTTTCTGCTGTGATGTTTTACAATTAACAAGTTCAAAGTGTCGACTATGTTGTTTCTGATTTCTGATTTTACATTGTCCCAATTTTTTTTGTCCAACCAAACGTCAACGCTTTGTCTGTATTCTGAATTAACTGCTTTACTTTCGATTAGCGTCAGTCCGAAATTTTTCAAGAGCAGGCTTTTATCATATGTATAAGCTTCAACAATTCGATTTTTCAACTCTTCCTTTGAAAAGTCAAATTCATATGTCTTCTCGTAGTCGGTAAAATTCAGAAAGCATTGCATTAGAGGTGGCGTACACCCACTAACAAAAATCAATATAGTCAGTAAGATTAAATGTCTGATTTTCATTTTCTTCATATTGCCCACAACTGATCATTGCCGCAACCCAGTTACGTTTATTTCTATCGTTGGTTCAACGGCCAAGGTACTCATGTTCAGCCTGTTGCCCCTACGGCAAACGTTTGCTTTCGGAACTTGCCGCAACTCCTTCATCCCAACAGATGTTTCCCGCTCACATCCACCACAAAGCGGCCGCGCAGGAACTTGCGGCCTAGCAGCACCTGGTACTTCATGTCGCTGCGGTCGAACAGGGTGAACTGGGTGCGCACCACATAGCCGTTCAGCCGCACCCGGGTGCTGATGAGGTAGCGGCGGCTGGTCTCACCGTTGCTGCTCTTCACCGTTACCCGCTTGTACACCCTGAAGACCTTCGTTCTCCGCTGTCCGCCCATTTGGAACACCACCACCAGGTGCTTCTGGCCGTCCACAGTGCGTAGCCTGAGGCGCTGGTAGTGCAGGGCACTGCGGTAGGCCCCGGTATCGATCTTGGCCTCCACGCGCTTCACGCCCAGCCCCGGCAGGGCAATGTGCTCCAAACGGCCGATGGTGCGCTTTCCGTGGGTCATTTCCGGACCGCAAAATAGGCCGGCGGGCGGTTCGCGGTGCGCAGGTGGCCCTCCCTGTTCTCAACAGCCGCTGGCAGCAGCAAGGTCCGCTGGCCGGTTTGTTATCGACCTGTTAAAGATCAGCCTACCTGCGCCGGGGATCGCCGACCTTCGTGCATCCGAAACCGAAGACCATGAAGTCCATCCTGACCGTTTTTCTGAGCGTGGCCCTGGTGGCCGCCTGCACCACCAGTGCCCCCGAGGCCCAAGCCCAGACCGTGAAGAGCTACGGCGCGGTCATTACCGCCGATGGTGCCATGAGCATGGACGAGTTCGCCAAGGCCATTGCCAAGAGCGACTCGCTGAACGCGAAGGTGGCCTGCGAGATCATCACCAGCTGCACCAAGAAGGGCTGTTGGATGCACGTGAAAATGCCCGACGGCACGCCCATGATGGTGAAGTTCAAGGACTACGCCTTCTTTGTGCCCAAGGAAGGGCTGGAGGGCAAGAAGGCCGTGATGCAGGGCTATGCCACCAAGGAGGTGACCTCCGTGGCCGAATTGCGCCACTACGCCGAGGACGCCGGCAAGAGCAAGGAGGAGATCGAGAAGATCACCGAGCCCCGTGAGGACCTGTTCTTCCTGGCGGAGGGGGTGTTGATCACCTACTGATCGCCGATGCGCCAATTGATCGGCGTGCGATGGCCCGGGGTGTTCCTCCGGGCCATTGTGCTTTGGGCCGCGCTGGGCGGCAGGGGAGCGGCCGTGGCGCAACAGCCCTTCGTGCTGCGCACCGGCACCGAGGTGGCCTTGGGCGGCGTGGGGCTCACCCTGTTCGGCTTCGGCGAATGGCGGGCGCACCAGCTGCGCGATACACCGCCGCCCGTGCTGGACCTGGGGCGCATACTGGCCTTCGATCGAGTGGCCACGCGCCTATGGCATCCGCCGGCGCACCAGGCCAGCAACGTGCTGTTCGGCGTGGCGCTGGGGGCCTCGGCCGTGGTGGCCGTGCTGGCCGATGGCGGCGTGCAGCCCGCGGTGCCACTGGTGATCCTGGCCCAGACCGGGCTGCTGTGCGCGGGCCTTACCAATACCGTGAAGGAACTGGTGCGCCGTCCGCGGCCCTACCTCTACAACCCCGACGCACCGCCCGTGCCCTACCCCGGTAACGAGGACCTGGTGAGCTTCTGGAGCGGCCACACGGCCAATACGGCGGCGCTCACCTTCGCCTGTGCCAACATAGTGCAGCGTTCCGATGCCTCGCCCGGCATGAAGACCGCCACCTGGATCGGGGCGGCCACCCTGCCGGCGGCCATGGGCTACCTGCGGGTAAGGGCCGGCAAGCATTTCCCCACCGACGTGTTGACAGGTTACGCCGTGGGCGCCTTGGTCGGTTGGGCGGTGCCCTACTTTCACCGCGCCGCCATCAAGGGCGGTACGTGACATGAGCACTTTCGCATTGGCCGTCCATGGCGGCGCCGGTACCATTGCCCCCGAACTGATGACCCCCGCACGCGAAAAGGCGTACCGCGAGGCCTTGGAGCTCGCCCTGCGCCGGGGCCATGCCGTGCTGGCCGAGGGAGGCAGCGCGCTGGATGCCGTGGAGGCCGCCGTGCGTGTGCTGGAGGATTCGCCCCACTTCAATGCAGGACGTGGATCGGTGTTCAATGCCGATGGCCAGCACGAAATGGACGCCAGCCTGATGAACGGCAGCGACCTGCGGGCCGGTGCCGTGGCCGGCGTGCAGAACGTGAAGAACCCCGTGACCCTCGCGCGCCGCGTGATGGACAACAGCAACCACGTATTGATCAGTGGCAACGGCGCCTTCGAGTTCGCCCACAAGCAGAAGGTGGAACTGGAGGACGACCAGTACTTCTTCGATGAGTTCCGCTACCAGCAGTGGAAGGAGACCGTGGGCACCGATGTGTACCAGCTGGACCACAGCGACAAGGAGAAGAAGTTCGGCACGGTGGGCGCGGTGGCGCTGGACCAGCACGGCAACCTGGCGGCCGCCACCAGCACCGGCGGCATGACGAACAAGAAGTGGCAGCGGATCGGCGACAGCCCCATCATCGGTGCGGGCACCTACGCCAACAACACCACCTGCGCGGTGAGCTGCACCGGACATGGCGAGAGCTTCATCCGGGCCGTGGCCGCGCACGATGTGCATGCCCTGATGGCCTACAAGGGCCTTTCCCTGGCCGAAGCGGTGCGCGTGGTGGTGCACGAGAAACTACCGCCGCTGGATGGCGATGGTGGCCTGATCGCCGTGGACCGCGCGGGCGACCTGGTGCTCGACTTCAATTGCAGCGGCATGTACCGCGGCCATGTGGGCGCCGATGGCGTGTTCCACACGGCGATCTTCCGGTAACGTGTGGACAAGGTGCTGGTCGTGAACCGGTGTTCGGTATCGCTGCATGAAGGCGAGACCCGTGAACGTTCTTCGGACCTCACGCCGTTCGATCGGGTGATCGTGGTCAGGCAGATGGCTTTTTCCCGGAAGCTCGTCCCGCCCCTTTTCGCCCAGTGAAGGGGATCTTCATCCGTTGCTCCGCTGGCGTGTCCACATCCTCGCCGAGCAGGTAGCCCCAGGCGTTCAATGCGGGAATGCTATCACAGATCACTTTCAGCATGCCGGTGACCGGGATGGCGAGCAGCATGCCGGCCACACCCCACAGCGAGCCGAAACCGATCAGTGCCACCAGACTGACGAGCGGGTTGATGCTGACACTGGAGCCCACCACCTTCGGCGTGATGAAATTGTTGTCGAGGAACTGCACCACCAGGCAAACGGCCAGTGCGGCCAAGGCGTAGAGCATGGAGTCCTTCGTCACCAGCGCCACGAACATGGGCAACAGCGCGCCCACCAGTGCCCCGATGTAGGGTATCAGGTTCAGGAAGGCGAGGATGAAACCCAGTAGTACGGCGTATTTGAGGCCGATCAGGAGGAATCCCGCGGAGGCCAGCACGCCGAAGATGAACAGCACCGTGAGCATGCCCCGCACATAACGACGGGAGAGCTTGCTGATGTTCACCATCACGCTGAGCGGCGCAGTGTCCCGGCCCTCACCCAAGAGGTGGAGAAAAGTGCGGAAACGGTCGCGCAACAGCAACAACAGGAAAACGAAAATGGGGATGGGCAGCACACTGGCCAGCACCGATCCGGTACTGGAGAATAGGGTGAGCGCGGCCTTGCCGCCCCAGTTGGCCAGTTCGCTCACGTGGGCGTTGAACCAGGTGATCTGATCGCGCCGGTCCATGTTCGTGTTGTTCTCGATCCAATCCAGGAACTGGATGCCTCGGATGGAGAACTTCTCTTGCAGCATGGGCAGGTCCTTGCTGAACCGGCTTACCTGCCAGCCAAGGAAGAAGAAGATCCCCATCACCACCAGGACGATGACCACGGTTCCCCCAAGGGCGGCCACCCAACGCGGCACCCAACGCTCCATGCCTCGTACCATGGGCAGTAGGAGAAAGGCGAGCAGCCCGGAGAACATCATCACCAGGATGATGTCCCTTCCGAAGTACATGGCGGTAACGGTGAGCACCACGGCGGCAAGCCCCAGCACATAGCGCTGAAGGGTTGCTGTTGCTGGCCTGTGGTCCGTGGGCGTTGTCATGAGCGGAAGGTACCGCTTCGCTCACGGAACCTGCTCTTGATGCGCTGCCACGAGCGGCCCAGTTCGGAGAGCAAGTGGTCGCCGCCCTCGCTCTTTCTGAAGTTCTGGAAAAGGGAGGGTAACACCGCGCCGAGTCCGCCCAATAGGGTTCTGCTGAACGCTCCCTTGGCGCGTGAGCCCAATGCCAAGCCCAGCAGGGTGCCCGCCACGTTGGTGCCCGGCCCGAAGGCGTCCAGCAGGTGCCCCAGCGGCTTCACGGAGCGCAGGATGTCGGTGATGGCACTGCCGATCACCTTGCGGCGGAAGGCGGTGGTGCGTGCCTGCTGCCAGTGCCCGTTCAATGCGGCGCCATGGCGGTCGCGTTCGGCCATCAACCGCCCGCGCTCGCGCTTCACCGCGTCGAGGTCAGGGAAGGTGTTCCGGCTTGGCATGTGCGGCATTAATCACGGCGAGGATGATGCGTTCGCGCAGCACCCAGCGCCACAGGAGGTAGAACAGTCCGGTAGTGGCGAAGAGCACGCCACCCGCGGCCAGGAAGCCCAGCACGTTGTCGTGCAGCACACGGCCGAGGTAAAGTCCCAAGGCGGCGGCGAGCAGCCCGATGCCCAGAGCCACCAGCAATAGGGCCACGATGATCCACACCGCGCGTGCGGCAATGCGGCCGCCCCGTTCGCTGAGGTCGAGGGTGATCAAGGCCTTGCGTGCCTCGAAATAGCCCTGTGCATCGGCCGCCACGGACCCCAGGAACTCGCCCAGGTCGGGCGCTTCGTTCTCGGGTGGCGGATGTTGATCGCGCTCGGTCATGCCTGATCAATTGGCGCCGTGGCGCACATGGTCGGCGGTGCGACGGGCGCGGTCGGCCACGTCATCTGCGCTATCGGCCACATCCTTGCCCAATCGCTCCTTTAGGTCCTCGGCCTCCTCGAAGAGGAATCGCACGAAGTCGCTCACCTCTTCCTTGGTCATGGTGGCGGTGTCCACCACTTTGCCCTTGGTCTTCGCCCACTCGGTACGGGCCTGGTCGATCATGTCCTCCAAGTCGTCCTTGGCATCCTTGGCCTTGCCGGCCATGCGTTCGCGGGTCTCCTTGCCGGAACGTGGGGCGAACAATATGCCCACGGCCGCACCGATGGCGGCACCGGCCAGAAAACCGAGGATGCCGTAGTTGCGTTCGTTGCTCATGGCCTTGCTTTTCCGAAAGGTACGGCCAGCACCGGATGTGCCGAGGTGACGAAGGTCAATCTACCGAGACTTCAGAGCCACTTGCGCTCCATTACGAAGGTGCCGAAGGGCAGCACGCTCGCAGCGCCCAGGCCAACGATGCGCTCCACGTCCCACTTCAGCTTGGTGAAGAGGGGCACGGCCGCCACCCAGTAGCCCACGAAGAGCACTCCATGCGCCCAGCCCACGTATTTCACGGCAAGGGGCATGTCGGCCATGTACTTCAAGGGCATGGCGATGAAGAGGAGCACCAGGAAGCTGATGCCCTCGGCGCGGGCGATGGTGCGGAAGCGGGAAATGATGGGGGATGGGGCGTTCATGCGGGTACAAAGGTCGGAAGCGATCGCGCTACCCCATTCCGCAAGTCGTTATCCCAGGTTCAGCCGATCTGTCAATGCGAGATAGCTGCCCACGGCACCACCAAGAAGTCCGAGCAGAATGAACGCCATGGCGTAGGCCACAATGGTGCGTAGCGCTGTGGAGGCAACGTTCTTCTGGCCGAAGAGCTGCACGAATGCCCATAGGAAGAGGCCGAACGAAGCCGCATTGATGAGCATTCCGGTCCCCATCACCAATTCCTTACCAGGGGAAAAAGCGAGCACCGGGAAGAGCACGATGTTCAGCATCAGCCGCTGGCTGGCGAGGAAGCAATTGATGATGAGGTGTTCGACCAGATTGTAGCCCTGTTTGCGGAACCATAGCCATGTGCTCAACGACATGATGGGCAACAACGCCAGTTCCAGCCACACATAATGTGCGTTGATCCAATCCATCACGACTTTCATGCTCTGCTGGAGCTCAGGTGTATCGGTAATGCTCGTCGACAGTCCGAAGTTTAGGCCGAGTATACCCAATGTTCCGGCGCAGAACGCCAGCAGCGGCAAGGGCCTGAAATGCCTGATGCGTTCACCAGCGATGTACCCGGCGATCGTCTTTCCCGGCCGGGTGAACAGTTGTTTGGCCGTGTACAGGAATCCCTTGTCCCAGGCGAAAAGGCTTACGGGAAGCTCTTGGAACACATAGCGCCAGGTGAATTTCGGTACCTGAGCTGATTGACCGCAGTGTGAGCAGTATTGATCGCGCAGGCCAGCACCGCAATTCAGGCAGTTGGTATCGGAAGAGCTCGCCATTGGGACAGGGGCTGGGTTGGTCCAGGCCAAGTTAGCACCCGGGTCGATCAAGACCCTGCTCTGGACCGGAGCATGGCATGAACAATACCGAAAGCTTCAGCGGGCATCCGCATGGTTCGTTCACGTTCTCTTCCATCGCCATCCAGCCACCGAAGAGCTGCTGTCTTTTCGGTTTGTTCGATGGAGATCAATTTGCTCCATGGAATGCGAAAGTTGGGAGCGAGGTCGTGACGAAGTGCATGGTAAAGGACCAACAGGCCGAGCCCAGCCAGCCCGAAACTGAGCAGGAAGCCTTCGGGTCCTCGAGTGGGCATGTGGAGCACATCGAAGAAGGCCCGAGAGAAGACCAACAAAATGCCGAACAAGGAATTTATCGCGCGGCGGGGCGAGAACCGTCCGCTATGCTCCTTCGTGCCCAAGGCTTCCTGCCAATTGCCCGAGCGCGTGAAGTACAGCGCATCCTCATCCACGTTGAGGTATCCGCGATCAAGCTCGAAGTGGCGGCGGTCCATGATACGGGGCGAGGTCCTTGCGGGCCTATGGGTGCTTCTTGTGGTGCTTGGGCTCCCAGATCAGCCGGGTGAACATACTGAACCGTTCGTTCTCGCGGTCCAGCGGAATGCCGGTAACGATCCCGACCAGGAAGTTCTCGGCGATCCCCAGCCGCATCTGTGGCCGCATGGTCATGTCGAAGTCCGATGCAGTGATGGAAGCGTTCATCTCCACACCAACGAAGTTACGTGTGTTCGGGATCATGTAGTGGAAACTGGTGTTCGCATCGTATCGGTGGTGCAGATGTCCGTTGCTCAGTGCGTATTCCAAATGCGGCCCGGTGTAGAGCAGTGTATGGAAGTTGTCGCCCCAACGCTTGGCAGCTACGAGGAACGGATTGAAGATGTTGCCCGTGACCATGGGGTCCGATGAACCGAGGTCGGGGAACAGCATTTCGTTGATGTAGCCGATGGCCAGTGAGGTCTTGGCCTTTTCCGAGACCAGGAAGGTCCATTGGATGGCGGTCTTCAGGCTCTCCACCCGATCATTGGGGCGGACCACTTCCCGCGCATCACGCTGGTTGGCGAAAATGGTCACGGGTACTTCCACTTCCAGTCCCAGTCGATCGATAGGCGCCCACTCGTACTCCACCAGGAACTGGTAGGTATCATAACCCAGGTTGTCAGTAAGGCCGAAGCCCAGGTTCCATTCCTTCTCGCCACGCCGGGCACCCAGATCGCGGATGAGGTCGATGTAGAGCGGTTCAGCGTGCAGCAACTTGGCCGGGCCTTGCGCATCTTCCACTTCCGAGATGTAGAGGCTATCGAGGTCGGGTGGCTGAGGGGTAGGAATGATCGGTTCCTGTGCCAGTGTGACCAATGGCGACAAGGCCACCAGCGAAATGAACGTGCGGTACCCTACGAATGACATGTTCACGAAGGAACAGCCACGAAGCGCCCAAGGCAAGGGCTTTAAACTTTCTTCACGATCGCCGCCTCGCACGGATGCGGATGGTGCAGCGAAACACGTAATGTCCTGTGCTCTCGCTTATCGAACAGATCAGTTGTATTCGCGAAGGGAGCGCGAACACTGTCCGTTCGCCGTGAACACGCGGTCCTACGCCTTCACCGGCACCTTCACGGCCGTGAACATGCGCTGTTTCACGCTGTAGCTGTGCCCTTTGCTGATGATGTGCACCTTCATGCCCTCGATGCTGAAGGGATGTCCTTCCTCCACATCGGCGAAGTCGCTGTAGGTGATGTCGTGCCCATCGAAGATCATCACCTGGCCGCTGCCGATGGTCTCCAGTCGTTCGCCGTCGGTGATCACCACGCCGGTGTCCTCGCCGAGGCCGATGCCAATGGCCGCCGGGTTCGCTGCCACGGCCTGTGTCAGTCGGCTGAAACGTCCGCGCTCCACGAAGTGGCTGTCAACGATCACGTCCTGGATCAGGGCCGCACCGGTGGTCATCTTCACACCGCCCTTGATCAGGCCGCTGGCGCTGTGGCCCTGGTAGATCATGGTGCTGCTCATGCACATGGCGCCCGCGCTGGTGCCGGCGATCACAAAGCCCGCCTCCTCGTGGTAGCGGCGCTTCATCAGTTGCAGGAAGGCCGTGCCGCCGAAGATGGTGGTGAGGCGCAGTTGGTTGCCGCCGCTCATCATCACGCCGTCCGCGCGCGAAAGTCGCTTGATCATGTCGGGCTTCACATCGCTCCGGTCGCGGATGTCGAGGATGTCGATGTTGGTGGCACCGAGCCTTCCGAAGGCCTCGATGTAGTTCTGTCCCACCTCTTCGGGGATGCTGCTGGCGCTGGTGATCACAGCGATGCGCTTTGAAGGCCCGCCGATCTCGTCCACCACCCGTTTCAGAATGCCCTCCTCAATGAAGCCGTGGTGGAACACCTTCGAGTGGTGTCCACCTTCGGGCGTGTTGCCTTTGTCCTCGTTGCCGCCAATGGCGATCAGCTTGCCTTTCGGTGTCATGTGCGATGGTTCAACCCCCACCCCCCGATCGCGCTGGCCAGGCACACATCAGGGTGCAGGGCATCGGCACGAACAGCGCGAAAGTAGCGGACCGGCCCCGCACCGTTATGCCCGGGTGAAGTTTTGATGAACAGAAGGATGTCGCCTATCTTCCCCCTCGGCTTACCACCCTTCGTTCCATTCACCATCAACACATCACCGATACTCTTCGGTCCTTCCCATGCGTATCCTCGAGCTCAAGGCCATGCGTGGCCCCAACCACTGGTCCGTTCGTCGTCACCACCTCATCATCATGCGGCTCGATATCGGCGAGCTGGAGCAACGGCCCACGGACAAGATCCCCGGATTCTACGAGCGCATAACAACGCTATTGCCCAGTACGTACAGCCACCGTTGTAGCGAAGAGCACGAGGGCGGGTTCTGGGAACGCATCAAGCGCGGCACCTGGATGGGCCATGTGATCGAGCACATCGCGCTGGAGATCCAGACGCTTGCGGGCATGGAGACCGGATTCGGCCGCACGCGCAGCACCGGTGAGCATGGTGTGTATAACGTGGTGTTCAGCTACATCGAAGAGCCTGTGGGCCTCTATGCGGCCAAGGCGGCCGTGCGCATTGCCGAGGCGTTGATCGAAGGGAAGGAGTACGACCTCGCTGCCGATATCCAGCAGATGCGCGAGCTCCGCGAGGACAGCCGCCTGGGCCCCAGCACGGGCAGTATTGTGCAGGAAGCCGTGGCCCGGGGCATTCCTTACCTGCGCCTCAACGGTCAGAGCCTGGTGCAGCTGGGCCATGGTATCCACCAGAAGCGCATCCGCGCCACCATCACCAGCCGGACGAGCAACATCGGCGTGGAGATCGCCTGCGACAAGGAGGAGACCAAACAATTGCTGGAGAGCTACGAGATCCCCGTGCCCAAGGGCCGCGTGGTGCGCAGCGAGGAAGGCCTGAAGGATGCGCTGGAAGTGGTGGGCTACCCCTGCGTGATCAAGCCCATTGGTGGTAACCATGGTCGCGGCGCCACCATCGGCATAAAGACCTGGGAAGAGGCCGTGCCCGCTCTGGCCAAGGCGAAGGAGATCAGCCGCAGCGTGATCGTGGAGCGCTACATCACGGGCCTCGACCACCGTTTGCTCGTGATCAACCACCAGTTCGTGGCGGGCGCCAAGCGTACGCCCGCCTGCGTGATCGGTGATGGCGTACACACCATCCGCCAACTGGCCGATGAAGTGAACAAGGACCCGCGTCGCGGCTACGGCCATGAGAAGGTCCTCACGCGCATCGACATCGACGACCACACCGAGAAGCTGCTCGCCCGCCGTGGCATGACCGCCGATAGCGTGCCGCCAAAGGATGAAGTGGTGTACCTGAAGGCCACCGCCAACCTCAGCACCGGCGGTACTGCCACCGATGTCACCGAGGTCGTACACCCGTACAACGTCTTCATGGCCGAGCGCATCTCACGCATCATCGACCTTGACATCTGCGGCATCGACATCATGACCGACGACATCACGCAGCCGCTCACCGAGACCGGTGGCGCGGTGCTGGAGGTGAACGCCGCACCAGGCTTCCGCATGCACCTGGAGCCCACCGATGGCATTGGGCGCAACGTGGCCGAACCCGTGGTGGATATGTTGTTCCCGCCCGGTACACCCAGCCGTATCCCCATCATCGCCATCACTGGCACCAACGGAAAAACGACCACCACGCGCCTCACCGCGCACATCATGCGCAGCGTCAACTACAAGGTGGGCATGACGTGCAGCGACGGCGTGTACATCATGAACCGCATGCTGCAGAAGGGCGATTGCACCGGCCCGGCCAGCGCGCAATTCGTGCTGAAGGACCCCTTGGTGGACATGGCCGTGCTGGAGACCGCGCGCGGCGGCATGTTGCGCAGCGGCCTTGGCTTCGAGCATTGCGACGTGGGCATCTGCACCAACGTGGCCGCTGATCACCTGGGGTTGAAGGACATCAACACACTGGAGGAACTGGCCCACGTGAAGAGCACCGTGCCGCGCAGCGTGCGCAAGGACGGATACGCCATCCTCAACGCCGATGATGAGCTGGTGATGGCCATGCGCAAGCAGTGCGATTGCAAGATCGCGTTGTTCAGCCTCGATGAGAACAACCGCCTCATCCGCCAGCACTGCAAGCTCGGTGGTCTCGCGGCCATCTACGAGAACGGCTTCATCACCATCAGCAAAGGCGAGTGGAAGCTGCGCATCGAGAAGGCCGTGAACGTGCCGCTCACCTACGGCGGCAAGGCCGTGTTCAACATCCAGAACGTGCTGCCCGCCGTGCTGGCCGCCTATACCCAGGGCGTGAAGATCGAGGAGCTGCGCCAGGCCCTGATGACCTTCGTGCCCTCACCAGCGCAAACGCCCGGTCGCCTCAACCTGTTCCAGTTCAAGCATTTCCAGGTGGTGGTGGACTACGCCCACAACCCGCACGGCTTCGAGGCCCTGGGCCGTTTCCTCAGCAAGGTGCCGGACAGCCCCAAGATCGGCGTCATTGCCGGCGTGGGCGACCGTCGCGACGAGGACACCGTGAACCTCGGCAGGCTCAGCGCCCGCATGTTCGACGAGATCATCATCCGCCAGGACCGCAACCTGCGCGGCAAGACCGACGATGAGATCATCGCACTGCTGGTGAAGGGCATCCACGAGGTGGACCCCAAGAAGCCCTTCAAGATCATGAAGAAGGAGGATGAGGCCATCCGCCATGCCATCGGCACCGCGCCGAAAGGCGCCTTCGTGGTGCTGTGCAGCGATGTGGTACCCGACGCCCTGGAGCTGGTGATGAAGCTGAAGGAGCAGGATGAACAGGTTCCGTTCAGCAAAGAGGATATCCCGAACCGGAACAAGGAATTGGTGGGGTGATCCACCGTAGCGTCGAGGCACCGCCTCGACCGTGGAAGAACAGGTTGATGCCCAGCCGCCGCAAATACACCCGGTTGCGCGGGTATAATTACGCCGCGTGCGGCGCGTATTTCCTGACGATCAATACGCACGACCGTTCGCACCTGTTCGGCATTGTCGTTGGCGATACCAGGGGTGCCCGCGTCGATCTATCAGCACAGGGGTGGATCGTCCAGGAATGTTGGGACGCCATCCCGGACCATTTCCCGAACGTCCATTTGGATACGTTCCAGATCATGCCGGATCATGTGCATGCGATCGTGGTGATCCTGGGTGATGATGACCCGCAGGATGCGACGATGGATGGGCGGTTATCCTACATGGCACCTCGGTCCGTTGCAGACAATGGGGCAGGTCGAGGCGGTGCCTCGACACTACGCGGGGCACGGCGCCCAAATGGCGTTGAAACACGTTCCATTGGTGCCATTGTCGGTTCATTCAAATCGGCCGTGACCAAACGCATCAACATGTTGCGGGGCACACCAGGCGCGCCGGTATGGCAACGGAACTATCACGACCGTATCATCCGCAATGCTGCGGAACATGAACGCATTGCGGCATACATCCGCGACAATCCCATCAACTGGCTCAATAGGCCTCGGACGTCGGCCCGGTGATCTGGGCGTAGCCTGCGGCTATGCTTGACAAGAACTGCAACAAGGTAGCCTGAGGCTATCGCACTCAAGTCTGTGTAGGGTCTCCCGCTGAACGGTGGGCACCCTGCACCTCGGGCTCTGTTCAGGCTCCCCTCCGTTCAGCCATCACAACGGCGCCGTGATCATCGTCACCAGTTCCTGAGGACGGCCCTTGTAGGCCTCGATCTTGCCGGTGTTCTCCACTACGAAGGCCACCAATACGTCACTGGGTGCGCTGGAACGTAGTGCGCTCTTCTGGCCTTGGTTCTGCACCAAGGCTTGGATGGTGCGAACGGGTCCCCATGGAAAGCCCCACCAGCCGGCCAATGCCGAGGTCAAGGTGGCTTTGGTGCGGCGCCGTTCCAGACATGGAACGCAACCGATGTACGGCGTGCGGTCGTAGCTGGTCATCACCACAAAGCTGATGGCGCGGCTGGCGAGCACGGCGTTCAGCGGGGCGGAGCGGTTGCCGCATTCAGGGCAGGGCAGTGAGCGGATCAGGGCCACCTGTTCCTGCACGCGGGCCTCGTCCACGGGTTGCACGGCCGCATCGATGCCTTGGAACACGGCCTCGTCCACCTGGCGGGCACGCAGCATGGCGCGGATCACGGCCAATGCCTCGGGACGCAGGTGGTGCGCCGATCGTGTGGCGATATGCACCAGCTCGGCGTCGGTGTACTGCGAATAGATCTTTTCCAGTTCGGCGGGGCTGGGTTCCATTCTGCCAATGTACTCATGGCGCTTCGCCCAGCCCAAGCCCCAGGCCTGCGCTCGGTCTCCCGCCTTACGGTGGGCCCCCTGCACCGTTGGCCTTCTCAAACCACTGTAAGGTCTCCTTTACGAGTTCCTTCACCCATGACCTTTGTGCGACTTCAATACCCAAAGAAAAAGGCCCCGTTGCCGGGGCCTTTTCGAGTTCACTAACGGGTGGTGGCTTACTTGGCCACGGCCTGGCGCTTCTCGGTGATGCGGGCGCTCTTGCCACGCAGACCACGCAGGTAGTAGATGCGGGCCCGGTTCACCTGGCCACGCTTGTTCAGGTCGATCTTGTCGATGAAGGGGGAGGCCACCGGGAAGATGCGCTCCACGCCCACGTTGTTGCTGATCTTACGCACGGTGAAGGTGGCGGTGCTG
Organism: Flavobacteriales bacterium; assembly: GCA_016788295.1. GTDB lineage: Bacteria > Bacteroidota > Bacteroidia > Flavobacteriales_F > PHOS-HE28 > PHOS-HE28. Next base: position 8,992 of record JAEUSY010000007.1, on the reverse strand, counting down.
CCGCTGCCCTTGCGCTGGATCACCACGCCTTGGAACTGCTGGATACGCTCCTTGTTACCTTCTACGATCTTGTAGTGCACGGTGATCGTGTCACCTGCCTTGAATTCGGGAAGGGCGTTCAGTGGCGCGTATTCCTTCTCGAGCTGCTTCATCCTGTCCATGGCCTGTCGTGTTTGAGGAGGTAACCCAGCGCCCTGCCATTAACAGGGATTCGGTCTCCGGATTTGGGGCCGCAATATTACGGATCTTTCCGTTCGCTCCACCAACCGGTCATTCTCCGGGCTCCAACAGGCCCGGACGGCGCTGCCGGGTGCGCTCCACGGCTTGTTGGTGGCGCCAGGCATCTATGTGGCCCTGGTGGCCGCTCAACAGCACATCGGGCACGGTCCAGCCCTGGTAATCCGCTGGTCGGGTATAGGCCGGTGGTGCCACCAGCCCGTCCTGGAAACTGTCGCTCAGTGCCGACATCTCGTCGCCGATAACGCCGGGCACGATACGGATGATGGCATCGCACAGCACGGCCGCGGCCAGTTCGCCACCCGTGAGCACATAGTCGCCAATGCTCACTTCGCGGTCCACCAGGTGTTCGCGCACCCGTTCGTCCACGCCTTTGTAATGGCCGCACAGGATGATCAGGTTGCCTTTCAGGCTCAACTGGTTGGCCAGTGGTTGGTCCAGCAACTGGCCGTCGGGGCTCATGTAGATCACTTCCGCGTAGTCGCGCTGCGATCGCAGTTCGGTAATGGCCCGGTGGATGGGCTCCACGGTCATCACCAGCCCACCGCCACCGCCAAAGGGGTAGTCGTCCAGTTTGCGGTGCTTGTCGGTGCTCCATTGGCGCAGGTCGTGTACCACCACTTCGGCCAGGCCCTTGTTCTGGGCGCGCTGCAGGATGCTTTCGCCGAACCAACTGTCCAGCAGGCGGGGCACGGCGGAGAGGATATCGATGCGCATGGAGCGTTCCGGAAGGCGTTGCGACGGTATTGCCACGAGCGTCCTCCGGCGGGCAAAGTTCCACCTTCGGCAGCGCTCTGCAAACGGGCCGGAGGGGCCACTTTCGGGAAGGTCCGTAATTTCGGCATGCCGGTTGCCATCCTGCCGGCTCATTCATTCGCTTATGAAACAGCTGTTGACCCTTGCCTTCGTGGGTGCGCTCCAACTGGGTGCCATGGCCCAAAAGCACGTTTACGAGGACCTGCTCGTGATGTACGTGGACGAGAAGTACGAGAAGTGCATCGCCAAGGCCGAATCGTACATCAACGCCGACGATACCAAGCGCGATGCCCTGCCTTTCCTATATGTGAGCATGTGCTACTACGAGATGTCGCGCAACACCAAGTACGAGGTGGATTACCCCAAGGCGGCCGTTGAGGCGCTGAAGTGGGCCGTGAAGTACCGCAAGAAGGACAAGGAGAAGGAGTTCTTCAACAACTACGAGGACTACTGGAGCTCGCTGAACACCATGGCCCTTGAAATGGGTGAAGGGCTGCTGGACGACCCCAAGACACTGAGCAAGGCCAAACAGATCTGGGTGGCGGCCACGGGCTATTACCCCGAGAACCCCGGTGCCTGGTTGATGCTGGCCATGTGCCAATACAAATCGAACCTGGCCAAGGAGGGCGACCTCAGCATCCAGGAGTACAACAAGGCCGTTGCCGCCGCTGGCGATGTAAGCACCCTGCCGGTAGACCAGAAGAAGATGCTGAAAAACGGTGTGATCCGCTACTGCGATTACCTGGTGTCCAAAGGCATGCGCGACCAGGCCCGCAAAGTGGCCACGGTGGTGAAGGACGCCTTCATGGCCGAGGACGATTTCAAAGGCATGTGGAACTCGCTCTGAGCGACGACCTTAATGAACACATGGAACGGGCCGATGAGGCCCGTTCTTGTTCAGAGGCCATGTCAATTGATCCTGAGGGTGCATTGCGCCATCGCTTCATCGACGGTGCGGTCCGCCTGGGCACACTACGGGCATCCATCGTTGCTCAATCTTTACAGCGTATCCAACTCTCCGCATTGTCACTCCGGGCTCGACCCGGAGTCGCGCCAAGGCAGCCCGAGAGACTCTTCAGGCCAGCTGGAACAAACCAGGTTGAGATGGTTTCTCTTTTCGGTCCCGTGACACCGATCACGCCTTTGCTCTCCGGGGGCGCAGACCCCAAAGCACCAGTATCGGTAGGAGCAGCAGGTCGGCCACCAAGGCCATGGCCAGGGTGATGCTGACCAGCAGCCCCATGTAATACACGCTGGCGAAGCCCGAGAACACCAGCGAAATGAAGCCTGAGAGCAGCATGATGGTGGTGATGATCAAGGCCTTTCCCGTGGACATGAAGGCCCGTTTGGTGGCATAGGCCAGGGAGCGGCCTTTCATCAGTTCGATACGCAGCTTGCCGAGCATGTGGATGGTGTCGTCCACCGCGATGCCGAAGGCAATGGTGAAGATGATGGCGGTGCTCACCTTGATGTCGATGCCCAGCAGGCCCATGATGCCGCCCACCACCACCAAGGGAACGATGTTGGGGATCAGCGCGATCACCGTCATTCGCCAGCTGCGGAACACCCGGGCCATGATGGCGGCAATGAGCACGAAGGCGATGGACAGGCCACCGATCAGTTGACTGCTCAGCTTCTCGTTGTTGCGGTCGATCAGGTAGGCCATGCCCGTTTGGGCAAAGCGCAGGCCTTGGGGCTTGTCCAGCGCGGCGATGAAGGCATCGAGTTCCGCGTTGCGACCGCGGTGTACATAGCCGCCCTCGTCCTTCATGCGCCCGGTGATGCGGGCCGTGCGTTTGTCGGTGCCCACCAGTGTGGCCATGCGCTGTGTTCCACTGAAGAGCTCGGCGCGTCTCACCAGCTTTCGGCATTCTTCGGGGTCGTCGGGCAGTGCGTAGAACTCATCGGCCCCACCGTTGAAGGCCTTGTTCAGCGTCTTCACTATGGTAACTGGTGAGATCACCGCACGCACACCGTATTGCTCGGTAAGGTGCCCTTCCACGGCCTCGATGCTCCGAAGGACGTCCAGGTCCCACACGGTGCGGGCGCTATCGTCCACGGCCACTTCCACCTCAAAGGGGCGCACACCTCCGAAATGCTCCTCGAACCAATAGTAGTCCTGCTTCTGCGGGTCGTCCTCGGGCCAGTCCTCCAACAGGAAGTTGTCCACTTTCAACCTGCTGATCTGTGTGGCGGAAGCGACCATCAGCGCCAGAAAGGCCCACGGGAGAACACGCCGCTTCCGCACCACCCAGCGGAAGCCGCGATGCAGCAGTCCGTACCAGGCCGTGCCGGTCTCGGGGCGCGCGGCGGCCACGGGTGTGCGCACCAGCAGCAACACCGCGGGCAGCAGGGTATAGGCCAGTGCGTAGGCCAGCATCACCCCGAAAGCCGTGTACACCCCGAACTCCCGGATGGGCGGAATGCCACTGGTGAGCAGCGTGGCGAAACCGATGGCGGTGGTGAGCGAGGTAAGGAAGGTGGCGAGGCCCACTTCATAGTAGGCGATGGCCAATGACCGGGCCTGCGAGCGGCCTTGGCGCAGGCATTCGATGTAGCGCTCCAGGATGTGTACCACGTCGCTCATGCCCACCACGAACAGGATCGTGGGCAGCAGCATGGTGAGGATGCTGAGCGGCTTGCCCAACAGGGTGATCAGGCCCACCTGCCACAGCACTGTAAGCCCCACCACACCGATGGGCACCAGCACACCCCACAGCGTGCGGAAACCCACCGCCAGGAAGATGGCCAGCAGCACCACGGACAGCGTGAAGAACAGGGCCAGTTCGCGCTGCATCTTCTGGATGTACCAATACTGGCCATGGATCCTTCCGCCCATGCGCACATCGGTGAGCCCGCTGGCCGTTACGGCGCTGTCCACGCGGATCATCAAGGCATCGCTGCGTTCCTTGCTGAGGCCCGGTGCGGTCTGCACCACCATCAACAGCGAGTTTCCGTCGGGCGCGAAGAAGCCGTCTCGCACACGCGCATCGTTCCAGATGCGGGCGGAGTCTACGGCCAGGGTGCTGTCGCTCTCCAGCCGCAGCCAGGGGATGTTGAACGCGCCGATGGGTGTGATGCGCGGATCGCCGAGGCGCGTGGGGCTGGTCACCCCATCAATGTCGGGCACTGCGCCCAATGCCCCGGCCAGCGAATCGAAGCGATGCAGGAACGCCTGGTCGAACACGGTGGGGGTGTGGGTGGCGGCCACCAGCAACATGTCGTTGTCGTTGCCGAACCGCTCACGGAAGGCCAGGTAGCGGTCCAGTTCGGGGTCGTCCGTGGGGAAGAACTTCTCGAAGTCGTGGTCCAACCGCACGTTGCGCAGTGCCAGCCCGAACACCACGGTGAGCGCGCCGAGCAGGCCCAGAACGAGCCTTGCGTTGCGCTTGGTCAACAGGCGTTCAATGCGTTGGATGCGTGCTTCCATCAACAAATGGTGGTCGATGCCGGTGGGCAAAGGTGGTGCAGGGGCGGCAAGGGTGCGGCTAACTTTGGCCGCTGATGTTGCGTGTCCCGGCCTTCGCCCTCGTGCTGTTGTTCGTTCCGTTGTTCGCCAACCCGGCCCGGGCGGGCGATCTGGACAAGGCCTTCAAGGCCATCGAGGTCCATGATTATTTCAAGGCCAGGACCCTCTTCACCAAGAGCGTGAAGAAGCATCCGGTGGCCGCTTGGTATGGGCTCAGCGTCATCAGCGGCCGCGCCAACAACCCCTTCTTCAACATCGATTCGGCCTATGTGCAGGTGCTCCGCTCGGATGCCGCCTTCACCGTGGCGCGCGACAAGGAACGGGCCTATGTGGCGCGTTTCGGCGTGGACCATGCCGCCATCGAGGACCAAAAAAGACACGTGTTCGACCTGGCCTGGCAGGTGGCCAAGGGGCAGCACACCATCGCTGCATATGATCGGTTCATCACCACCTACGTGGGCGCCCCACAACTGGCCGATGCCACTCTTGTGCGCGACCACCTGGCCTTCGAGGTGGCGCGCGAGGCGAACACCGCTGCGGCCTACCAGGCTTTCCTGGACCGCTACCCCATGGCGCGCGAGGTCTACGAGGCGCGCACCCGGCTGCAACAGGCGTTGTATCGCGAAGCCACCGTGGACGGCAGCATCGGCTCTTACATCTCGTTCATCCAGGCGCATCCCGAAAGTCCCTATGTGCGGCAGGCCGAGGATGAGGTGTACAGGCTGAGCACGCCGGGAAGAACGATCCAGGAGTACCGAAAGTTCATCGCCGACCACCCGCGCAACCGCAACGTGGAAACGGCCTGGCGAAGCATCTATGAGGCCTACACGCGCGACCTCAGCGTGGGCACCATCACCCGTTTCATCCAAGAGTATCCGGACTACCCCTACGTGGAGGAATTGGTGGACGATTACCGCATGGCCAGCCTGCAATTGCTGCCGTTCCGGCGCGAGGGGCTGTGGGGCTTCATAGACGATGAAGGCGTGGAGCGCATCAAGGCCGACCTGGAATGGGTGGAGCCGTTCGAGGGCGCGCAGGCCCTGGTAAGCCGCGATGGCAAGGTGGGCACCATCAACCGCTCGGGCAGGGTGGTGGTTGACCTGGTCTACGACGATGTGCAGGATGCCGTGGAAGGCACCAGCACCGTGGAGCGCGGCGGGAGGTTCGGTGCGGTGGACCGCAACGGCGATCTGGTGGTGCCCATCGTGTTCGGCGATGTGGGCGAGTTCTCGAAAGGGCTGGCCTACGCGGCGCGCGATGGCAAGTACGGCTACATCAATGCACGTGGAGAGGAGATGATCCCCTTCCTCTATGCCTCTGCCGGCACCTTCCACAACGGACTGGCCGTGGTGGAGACCCCCGAGGGTTTCGGTGTGATCGATACCAAGGGCAATGTGATCGTGCCACCCCAGTACGATTGGATCGAAGGCTTCGACCTTACCGTTTCGCGGGTGCGCAAGGATGGCAAGATGGGCGTCATCGGGCCGTTCGGCGATGTGCTGTTGCCATTGGCCTATGAGCATGTAGGCGCATTCCGCGACAGCCTTGCCCTGGTGGTGAAAGGCAACAAGGCCGGCTATGTGCGCATGGACGGACAGGTGGCCATCGCCATCGACTATGACGCTGCGGCCGACGTGGCCAGTTGGGGCGACCTCACCGGGGGCCTCGCCAAGGTGGTGCTCAACAACAAGCGCTGCCTCATCGATCGGCGCAACGTGCGTGTGTTGCCCTGCCAGTACGCCGATATCGGTGCGGCCACCGGGCGCCTGATACCGGTGCGCAAGAAGACGAAGTGGGGCTTCGCGGACCGCAAGGGCGACCTGGTGGTGCCCGAGAAGTACGATCAGGCGTGGCCCATGGTGAACGGACTGGCACGCGTGAAGGTGGGCGAGCTCTTTGGCGCCATCGACAGCACAGGCAAGGAGGTCATCGCACCACGTTTCACCGCCCTTTCCGAAGCGGAACAGGGGCTCTTTGTGGCCACATCAGCAACAGGCACGGGTCTCGTGGATGCCAGGGGTGCCGAGAAGGTGGCGCTGCTCTACGACAAGGTGGCCCTGATCACGAACGGCATTGCCCGGGTGGAGCGCAACGAGCGGTTCGCCTACATGCGCTTGTCCGATGGCCGGTTCCTGTGGAAGGAAGAAGGCTTCGAGCAGCCTTAGGATGATCTCCAGGTTACCCAGGTGAGGTCGGCGGAGGTCGGGTCCCTGCGACCCCTTCAGGGTCGGGAATGCCGCAGCCATCAACTGGTTTCTAATGTCTGTGACCCCTTCGGGGTCGCCTCCATACCTCGAAGGGGTCACAGATATCAGTGAATAGGGATCAGGTCATCAAGCAGCCTCGGGGTGATCTTCTGGTGATTCAGGTGAGGACAGTCGGAGGTCAGGTCCCTGCGACCCCTTCAGGGTCGGGAATGCCGCGGACATCAATTGGTTTCTAATGTCTGTGACCGCTTCGGGGTCGCCTCCTTATCCCAATGGGGTCACAGATGCCAGGAATAGGATCAGGACCGACCGTGCATTGCCATTCGACCCTGAAAGGGTCGCAGACATTCGGGATCAAGACCGACCGTGCAGTGCATTCCGACCCTGAAGGGGTCGCAGGCATCATCCGTGATCGTATTGGATGGACAATACCTCCGGACGCAGCGGGGGGGCTCGACCTTGGCCCTAACGGATCACCGTCACGTGGCCGATGCGTTCCTCGGCCTTCACGCCCACATCGCTCAGCGCCCGGTAGCGCAGCTTGTAGACATACACGCCATCCTGCACCACGCTGCCTTGTGATACGCCGTTCCAGGCCTCGCCCGGTGTGGTGGAGCTGAAGATCACCTCGCCCCAGCGGTTGAAGATGAAGAGCTCGTACAGGTTCAACGGACCATCGATCACCACCAGGAACTCGTCGTTGATCTGGTCGTTGTTGGGGCTGAAGGCGTTGGGCACATGCACCAGCGGACCGCAATAGCCCTCTTCGATCACCAGCGTATCGCTGCCCTGGCCGCACTGGGTGAAGATGGTGACCCAATACGTGCCGGGCTCGGTCACTCGGATGCGCGGCCCGGTCTCGCCGGTGTTCCAGAGGTAGCTGGTGCCCGCGCCGGTCACGTCCAGTTCCATGGTCTGGTTCGGGCACAGCAGGCGGTCGGGGCCCAGGTCCACTTCGGGCTCGGTGGGCAGGAAGGTGATGCGCACCACATCGCTGGCCGTGCAGCCTTCAAGGCTTAGCGTAACGCTGTAGTTGCCGCTGGTGGTGGCCTCAATGCTGGTGGCCGTGCTGCCTGTGCTCCACGCCACGCTGGCCGCACCCGGTGTCACGCTCAGCGTCACGGTGTCGCCTTCGCAGACCAACTGGTCGGCACCGAGCGCAGGCTGCACCAAGGGCACAATGCTCACGTTCACGGCATCGGTCACCACACAGGCGCCGTTCTGCACGGTAACGCTGTAGGTGCCCGCCGTGCTTACGGTAATGCTACCGGTGGTGGCCCCTGTGCTCCACGTGGTGTTGGCTCCGGGGGCCTGTGCGGTGAGCGTGGTGCTTTCTCCGGGGCACAGGCGACGGTCCGCGCCCAGCTCGATCGCCGTCAGGTCGGTCACATCGATGGTCACCGCGTCAGCGGCCGTGCATCCGTTCAGGTCCACGGTAACGCTGTAGGTGCCCGCGGTCGTTACACTGCGGCTTCCGGTGGTCAGGCCATCGTTCCACAGGTAGGTGGCACCGGCCTGGGTCACGTTCAGCGTCAGGGCATCACCCGCGCAAATGGTCATGTCGGGGCCCAGGTCGGCCACCGGGGCTGGCAGGTCGATCACCGCCGCACCATCGCTGCTGGCACAGCCCGCCACCGTCACCGTAACCGACACGTTGCCGGAGCCCGTGGCCGTGTAGGTGGGCTGGGTGCTGCCATCGTGCCACAGGTAAGTGGCGTTCGGTGTGCTGGCATCGAAGAAGGCCGAGGCGCCGGGGCAAATGGACTGGTCGCCGCCCAGGTCAACGGTGGGCAAGGGGTTGAAGGTCACGCTCACCACATCCGTCACCGGGCAGCCGTTCACCACGGCGGCCACGCTGTAGATGCCGCTGGTGCTCACCGTGATGGTGGCCGAGGTGGCGCCTGTGCTCCACGCGTAGGAGGCCCCGGGCAGCGTGGCGTCCAGCGTAATGGAATTGCCTGCGCATGCGGATATCGCAGGTCCCAGTTCAATGGTGCCCGGATCGATCACCGACACCTGCACGGTATCGCTGGCGCTGCAACCGCTCTGCGTTACCTGCACCCAATAGGTGCCTGCCGTGCCGGTGGTCAGCGTGGGCGTGGTAGCGCCCGTGCTCCACAAGTAGGTGGAACCGGCCGTGGTGGCGTTGAAGGTGGTGGTGGACCCGGCGCACAGCTCCACATCGGCGCCGAGGTTCACGCTGCTCGGGGTGAGCACGTTGATGGCCACCGCGTCCGTTGCAGTGCAGCCGTTCAGGTCCACCGTAACGCTGTAGTTGCCGGTGGTGCTTACCGTGATGGTGGGCGTGGTGGCCCCGGTGCTC
>JAEUSY010000017.1 GCA_016788295.1 Flavobacteriales bacterium | reverse complement strand
CCGTGTGATGCCCATCACGGACGCCGTAAAAGCCGGTGATGCCGTGCTGGTCGCCACGCCGGGCAAAGTCGTGGTGGACCTCGCCGCATCGCTCGGTCCATCGCTTACCGGCAAGCTGGTGATGGACGCCACCAACATGGCCGGAGCGCCGGGCACCAGTCCTGGCTTCGATGCCCTCAAACGCGCAGGCGGCGATGTGGTGAAGGTCTTCAACTGCACGGGCTGGGAGAACCTCGCCGATGTGCACTACGGCGATCAGGCGGCGGACATGTTCATGGCTGGCGGCAGTGAGGCGGCCAAGGCGACCGTGCGCGAACTCGTGAAGGCCGTTGGTTTCGCCGATGCGATCGACCTGGGCGGTGATGACAAGGTCCACATCCTCGAAGGCTTCGCGCTGGTGTGGATCGACCTGGCGATCTTCCAAAAGATGGGTAGGGGGATCGCGTTCAAGCTGCTGCGGCGGTGAGCGAGCCAAGCGATACCTTGTTCGCATGATCAAGAGCCGCCTCGAAGCCTTCAGCGATGGTGTGCTGGCCATCATCATCACCATCATGGTGCTGGCGTTGCAGGTGCCCAAGGCGCCCACGTGGCAGGCCATCGCGGCCCTGTGGCCCATCTTCCTCAGCTACGCGCTAAGCTTCCTGTATGTCGGGATCTATTGGAACAACCATCATCATCTGTTCCAAGCGGCGCGCTCGGTCACCGGCGGAGTGCTCTGGGCCAACCTGCATCTGTTGTTCTGGCTATCGTTGTTGCCCTTCACCACCGCATGGATGGGCGAGAACGAATTCGCGCGTGTGCCGATGATGCTCTACGGTGTGGACCTGCTGCTGTGTGCCGTGGCCTACTACATCCTTCAACTCCAACTGGCGGCTCACCACGGCCCGCAGAGCGCCTTCACACAAGCACTAGGGCGCGATGTGAAAGGCAAAGCCTCGCTGCTCCTGAACCTGGCTGGGCTGCTCGTCATCTGGTTGGTCTCGCCGTGGCTGGGTTTCGCGGCCTTCGCGGTCGTGGCCTTACTTTGGTTGATACCCGACGCCCGTATGGTCAGGGCCTACAACGAACATGTCTCCGCACAAGCGGACAACAAAGACACCACGCACTGAACATGGACCTCTACACGCAAGTCTTCGAGAACAACAAGCAATGGGTGGCCGACAAGTTGTCCGTTGATCCGGCCTACTTCGAGAAGCTCGCCCAAGGGCAGCACCCCGAGTTCCTCTACATCGGCTGCAGCGACAGCCGCGTGACCGCCGAGGACCTGATGGGCCTGCAACCCGGACAAGTCTTCATCCACCGCAACATCGCCAACCAAGTGGTGCCGCTGGACGGCAACGTGAACGCGGTGGTGCAGTACGCCTTGGAGCACCTCAAGGTGAAACACATCGTGATCTGCGGCCACTACAACTGCGGCGGCGTGAAAGCTGCGCTGGAGCCGAGCGACATGGGTCAGCTGAACAACTGGCTACAGACCTTGCGCGACGTGTACCGCCTGCACATGGCCGAGCTCGATGCCATCGCCGATGAGCGCGCCCGCTTCGATCGCCTGGTGGAACTGAACGTGCTGGAACAGTGCATGAACGTGATCAAGCTGGACCACGTGCAGAAGCGCTGGTACAAGGAACGCCTGCCCATGATCCATGGCTGGGTGTTCGATGTGCGCACCGGTCAGCTCAAGGACCTTGGTCTGAACATGGAACAGGAGTTCATGGCCATCCGCAAAGTGTACGACCTGAGGCCGACGGTGTGAGGCGGAGCGCCGTTCACTGCACTAACCGTCGGTCAGCGGCCTCGCTCCCTGTTACCCTTGATTCGTGCGTGAGCTTCACGGGGCCCAGTACCTCCACAAGCGCTGGCAGGTGCACATGGCAGCACCCGCACGAACCCCGGATAGTGCGTCGTCCTCAGGTTCTTTGCAGGGTTGATACTTTAGGCGTGTGAGCGACCAAGGACCTGACTTTTCCCAGTTGGAGCGGCTGTGCAAGGGCGATCGGTCCAGGATGATCGCCTTCATCGATCAATACTTGTCCGACAGCCCCGCGCTCTTCCGCATGCTTGAAGCGGCCTGCGATTCCGGGGATGCCCAGGCGCTGGCCAGGGCCGCGCACGACCTGCGCCCCCATGTGCATTACATGGGCGCCCGAACGATACTTGACCTGTTGGTGA
>JAEUSY010000061.1 GCA_016788295.1 Flavobacteriales bacterium | reverse complement strand
CACGGCCTGCTCGCAGGACTGCGCTGGTGTTTGGGGCGGCACTGCCTTCTTGGATAACTGCGGAACATGCGTGGGCGGCAACACCGGCAACACCGCCTGCTCGCAGGACTGCGCTGGTGTTTGGGGTGGCAATGCCTTCCTGGACAACTGCGGAACATGCGTGGGCGGCAACACCGGCCTCAGCGCTTGCGCGGCCGACTGCAATGGCGTCTTCGGTGGAACCGCATTCCTCGACAACTGCAACACCTGCGTGGGCGGGAACACTGGCCTGATCGCCTGCGTAGCCGACTGCAATGGCGTCTTCGGTGGAACGGCATTCCTTGACAACTGTGGAACATGCGTGGGTGGTAACACCGCCAACACTGCCTGCTTGCAGGATTGTACTGGCAATTGGGGTGGAAGCGCACTGCCGGGCACACCATGCGACGATGGATCGGCAAGCACCATCAATGATACTTGGGACAACGGCTGCCAATGTGTTGGTACGCCAGTGATCATCGATTGCTCCAGTAATGCCGGCGTCGATCAGACCGTCTGTGGCCTTACAACTGCCTTGACCGCTGTTGGGACCGGTGCATGGTCAGGTCCTTCAACGATCACATTCACTTCCACCTCTTCACCAGAGAGCGTCATTATTGCCAGCCAGCCCGGAACATTCGACCTGTTCTGGACCGTCACGGAGGGCACATGTGTAAGCGTAGACACAGTCGTCGTCGCTTTCAACGCCCAGGCTGATGCAAGCTTCGCCTATGCACAGAGCACCTATTGTATCGGGGATACGCCGCCCGCCCCATGGATGGCACAGGTCGGTGGCACATTCTCGGCACAGCAAAGCGGTTTGATCATAGACCCGTTCACCGGCATCATCCAGGTCAGTGCCAGCGCTCCCGGAGATCACATCGTTACCTATTCCATCGGTGGCCCCTGCCCCAGCGCAAGCTCGGAACAGGTGAGCATCGCACAGAACGCAGATGCCACTTGGACCACCCCTGCACCCATGTGCAGCGATGCAACCCCGATCGACCTGAACAGCTTGATCACGGGCACGACCGGTGGCACCTGGTCCGGTGCTGGAGTATCCGGGTCCACGTTCACACCGGCCGGTCAAATTGGCTTGACCAACATCACCTACACGGCCACGATTGGTGAATGCTCTTCGCACGTTACGCAGGCGCTTGTGGTCGCAGCCCCTGTTGTTGCAGATGCTGGCCCGGACGCCACGGTGTGCGGCTCCACTGCCGTTATGAACGCAACCATTGGACGAGAAAGTGGTGGCTGGTCGGCACCTGGTGGTATCATCAACTTCGAGCCGGTCGTTTCACCGAATGCAACGGTCACAACGGGAAGTTTCGGCACCTATGAGTTGATCTGGACAGTGAACAACGGTGTGTGCACGGCAAGCGACACGGTATTGGTGCACTTCATTGAGCCGATCACAGGCCTATGGGTGAATGCCGGCCCGGACCAGGACCTGGCCGTAGTGGACCACACCGCACTTCACGGATCCGCGTCTTCCGGAAGCAGTCTTAGTTGGTGGGTCCTGAGCGGCTCTGGTATCATAGCCAACGCCCAAGACAGCAGCACTATCATCACCGGACTGTCGATCGGCAACAACCTTGTCGTGCTCACGGCTACTATTGACCAATGCTCTTCGATCAGCGATACGGTGACCATTCACGTTGACGACCTGTTCATCCCGGAAGGATTCAGTCCAAACGGCGATGAGGTGAACGACAAATGGGAGATCCGCGGCATCGAAGCTTATCCTACGAGCTCGCTACAGATCTTCAACCGATGGGGGCATCTGGTCTACCACTCCGACCGCTACCGGAACGAATGGAACGGCAAAGGACGAAATGCCGGAGAACTTCCGGATGACACTTACTTCTATGTGCTGAACCTTGGCGATGAGCGGACGTATAACGGCCACATCATCTTGAAGCGTTGAACCCCATGAAACACATCCTCACCCTGGCCCTGTTGGTCGGCTGGTCGTGTGCCATGGGGCAGCACACACCGCTCACCAGTCAGTATCTGTTCAACGGACTGGCCATCAATCCGGCCTATGCAGGCAGCCGTGATGTGCTGGCAGCCAACCTCACACATCGTCAACAATGGGTAGGTTTCGATGGGGCTCCGGTCACCCAGACCCTTAGCATACATGCCCCATTGGCACGTCGCAAAGTGGGCCTGGGGCTCATGCTATACAACGACCGCATAGGGGTAAGCAACGAAACGGGAGTGTTCAGCAATTACGCGTATAGGATGCGCTTCGGAAAGAAGACCCTGTCACTTGGTTTCGGAGCTGGACTTACCATGCTGCGTGCCAACTGGACCGACGTGGCGCTCCAGAACATGACCGACCAGAGCTTCAGCATGAACACGCGGAACGCCGTAAGGCCAAATTTCAGCGCCGGGGTGTTCTACTACAGCAAGTCCTGGTTCATGGGGGCATCGGTGCCCTTTCTGTTCTCCCATTCGTATGAAGCGAACCAACCGAGCCTTACCATCGTAGAAAGCTCGCTCCAAGCGCAACCCATGCTTACCGGAGGAACCGTGATCGAACTAAGCAAGGACCTCAAACTGAAGCCTTCGACATTGCTTCGCTATCGCGTTGAAAGCGGCCTACAGGCCGACATCAGCTCCAACCTGATCATCAAGAACAAGGTCTGGGCAGGGGTATCCTACCGCACTGGCGATGCTGTGATCGGCATGCTCGAGATCCTACCAACGCCCCAATGGCGTGTGGGTTATGCATATGATATGGGTCTTTCCCCGATAAGCAGGTATCACCACGGCTCTCATGAGCTGATGCTGCAATACGAATTCGGTTACCGTATCAGGGTCCGCGACCCACGCTATTTCTGATGCGCAAGATCACCATCCTCTTATTGGCGACCCTTGCGGCCTTCAACGGTCGCGCGCAGATCATCCAGGAGGTGACCCTACTGGATGTGCGTCCTTACGGCGAGGACTATGCCCCATTGTTCCTGGATAGCGGATTCGTGATGTGCTCCGTTAGGGAGGCACCTGGTACCATAACAGTGACTGATGCCGTAACGGCCAAGCCGCTCTCCGACCTCTACTGGGTGCCATATGACAATGGCAAGACCGGAACTCCAGTGTTGTTCAGCACCAACCTGGCATCCATAGTCAACGAGGGTCCCGCTGCATTCACTGACGGCGGAACAACGATCTGCTACACACGCAACCTTGAGGTACCCAAGAAACTCTCCGCTCGCGGTCTGAAGAACGGCCAACTGGGTCTGTTCTTCGCACACCAGGTCCACAACGCGTGGAGCGCTCCAGTGGCGTTCGAACATAATTCGTCCGAGTACTCTGTTCTACATCCGACATTCTCCAAAGACGGTAAACAACTTGTATTTGCCAGCGATATGCCCGGTGGTCATGGCGGCATGGACATCTACTATAGCGAACGCATCGTAAGTGGCTGGACCGCACCCGTGAACATGGGCCCGACCATCAACGGACCATACAACGAGGTATATCCCCGCTTCGGAAAGGACGGCACGCTCTACTTCTCCTCCAACCGCCCTGGCGGATCGGGCCAATTGGACATCCTCTCCTGCTCATCGAACAACGGTAAGTTCAGCGCACCTTCGTTCCTGCCCACGCCCATCAACGGTCCGGCTAACGACCACAGTTATTCGGAACTCGGGGACGACATCAACGCGCTATTCAGTTCGGACCGCACGGGTTCGGACCGGATCTTCAAAGCCAAGCGCACGATAACACCCTTTCAGGAGTGCCGAGAACAAAAGTGGAACAACTACTGCTATGCAGTGAAGCAACGTCCACAAAGTATTACGGGGATTTTGCCGCTGGAACATGCTTGGGACATGGGCGACGGAACGATGATCCGGGGCTTGGCGGCAAACCACTGTTACGCGAACCGCGGCACATACATGGTGCGTTCCGTCCTTGTCGACAAACGCACTGGTGATGTGTTCCATGTCGTATCAAGCAAAGAGATCAATGTCAGCGACCACGAACAAGCCTGGATATCGGCGCCTGACACAGTGCGTACGGGACGGGTGTTGGCATTGGATGCCACACAGAGCAACATCCCTGGAATAGCGGCAGTGGACCACATTTGGGACATGGGTGATGGAACACAAAAGGAAGGCACACGCATCCAGCACCAGTTCAAAACCCCCGGGATGTACACCGTAAGGTTGGATGTTGTTGGAAGACCGGATGTGAATGGCCGGATGAACCATCGTTGTAACTATCGCACCATTGTGGTCATCGACCGGTTCAAGGACCATGAGGACATGGCCGTGGTGGCCACCTACCAGGATGCGCTGGGCACGACACATGTGTTCGAGTACCAGGAGATCCCGTTCGACGAACACAAGATCGAAGGACAAGATCTTGCAGACGTGAATTTCTCCGTGATACTCTTCGCAAGCAAGGAACGCGTGAGCCTTGAAGACCCTCGCTTCATTGAAGTACGCAAACTGTATCGGATCGTGGAGCGCTTTGATCCAATACGGGCGGAATACACGTATGGCGTGGGCGACACCAAGAACATTGAAGAACTCTACCAGGTCTATCGGAAAGTGAAAGAGCTGCAATTCATGGATGCGGAGGTTTTCGGATTACAGGTGGAACAGCTAATGGACCTCAGCAAACTGGATATGGCATCGCTCGAGGAACTGGCCCACTCGAAGCTGCGGACGAGCGCCATCCATTTCGCATACAAGAGCGCCACACTGGAGCCTGGTTCGGAAGTGGTCCTCGACCAGGTCATTGCAACGATGCGCCAGCACCCCGAGCTCGAACTTGTTATTGAGGCACATACCGATGACGTGGGTGGATCGGCATACAACCTTGACCTGAGCCAAAAACGTGCGATAGCCGTTGTCGATCACTTGTTCGAACATGGCATTGAGCCCAACAGGCTTACTCCGGTCGGGCACGGCAAGAACCAACCCATTGCCAGCAATAAGACCGAGGCGGGGCGGGCACAGAACAGGCGTGTTGAGTTCAGGATGGTAGTGCGCACCGAGCAGGCACCGGGCACACCTCTCCTTTCCGGCGCCATGAAAAGCAGTCCGGTGGACCGTGGCCCCAAGTGACCACGCACCGCTCTTTAGAAGCCTGATCCTAATGGACAGGAACAGGACAAGCTTCCAACAGTAGCAGGACGAATATCCCGGTCGACCGGAGCAGCTGACCGCAAACACTTCAACCCTGAACTTCGTGAACATGCAGTGCATGGGTAACTTCGTGCGCAATGCGTACGCGGCTCCTGCTCTTGTTCGGCCTGACCATTTTGGCTGCATGGAAGCCCCCCCTCTTCGCACAGGCGGGGCTGCGCTTCATTGAGAATAAGGGACAATGGGCTGAAAATGTCCGCTTCATGGCCGAAGCCCCGGGAGCGAACCTGTGGATCGAGCGGGGTGCTGTGGTGATCGACCGGTACGATGCAGATGCGCTAGCCCGGACGCATGCCGATGTACGCGAAGATGTTAGCTGGCCTGAATATGCACAGCTTGCCCGCCATGCTGTCCGCATCCGATTTGTGAACGCAGGATCTTCGGCAGCGATCCATGGTCGACTACCCGCTCCGGGCATCTACAATTACTTCCTGGGTAACGACCCGGCGAACTGGGGAGTGAACGCACGCGCATATAGCGAGGTGCTGATGACCAATGTGGCCCCGGGGTGCTACGCCATCTTCCGAACAGGGCGAACCGGCCCGAAGTACGACCTGGTCCTTGCACCAGGAACCGATCCGCGCGCTTTGCGCATCGCCTATGATGGAGCTACCGACCTACGGCTGCGAAACGGAGCCCTGATCGTTGGCACATCACTTGGCCGATTGACGGAACGCATCCCCCTTGCCTACCAGGATATCGACGGAAAACGGATCACCGTGGAATGCCGCTACACGCTGAAGAACGGTATCGTGGGATTCGCACCGGGCCCGTACAACAACGCCCATCCCCTGATCATTGACCCTGAGCTCTCGTTCGCCACGTTCAGTGGATCCATCAGTAACAACTTTGGCTACTCGGCCACCTTCGACGCAGCCGGATTCCTGTATGCTGGCAGCACGGCCTTCGGGAACCAGTACCCCATCACCGTTGGTGCCTATCAATCAAACTGGGCCGGCGGCACAACGGATATCGCCATCACCAAATACGACACCACCGGGAGCTTCCTTGTGTGGAGCACCTATATCGGAGGCTCGGCGGCGGAAATGCCACATAGCCTCATCGTGGACAACAACGACCAAGTGATCGTACTCGGCACCACGGCATCCGCCAATTTCCCCACCACCGCGAACGCATTCGACAACACCTTCGCCGGAGGAACGGCTTTCACACCGGCAGGTCTGGGCCTATCCTACCCGAACGGTTCGGACATGATCATCGCGAAGCTAAGTGCCAACGGATCGGCCCTGCTCGGATCCACCTACCTGGGCGGCACGGGCAATGACGGCTTGAACTCGGCACCGGCACTGAAGTTCAACTATGCCGACGAGGTGCGTGGAGAGGTCCTGTTGGACGTCCTTGGGAACATCTGGATAGTGAGCTGTACGCAGAGCACAAATATGCCTTTGACGGCAGGCGCTGCGCAATCAACATTCGCGGGAGGTGGACATGATGGGTATGTGGCACGGTTCAATCCCGGACTTACCCAACTGCAATATGCCAGCTATCTCGGCGGTAGCGGTGCCGATGCGGTATATTCCGGTGAGTTCGACTCATCCGGTCGCCTGTTCGTCAGCGGAGGAACTACGAGCACCGACCTACCCGCATCACCCAGTGCCTGGTCGCCGAACAACAATGGAGGCACCGCTGATGCGTTCGCTGCTCGCTTCAACGTGAGCGGTACGGCGATCGAAGCGCTTACTTACTATGGATCCGGTGCCTACGATCAAGCATACTTCGTGGAGCTTGATGGCAACAATGATGTGTACCTATTCGGGCAGACCTCGGCACCCAGCGGGCAGCTGCACTTGAACGCCACCTACAACATACCTGCAGGTGGGCAATTCATTGCCAAATTGGACCAGGACCTCGGCCAGCTGCTCCTGGCCGCGCGGACCGGTAGCGGCGATGGAACGCCGGACATCTCCCCGACCGCGTTCCTGGTGGACGTATGCGACAAGATCTACACCAGCGGTTGGGGAAGCAGCGCCGGTGGGCTGGGTGGTGCACTCACTACCACAGGACTTCCTGTTACTGTGGATGCCCACCAGGCCACAACGGCCGGCCACGACCTCTATCTCGCTGTGTTCGACATCAACATGACCGCACTGACATACGCCACCTACTATGGAGGTGACCTCAGCCCCGAGCATGTGGATGGAGGCACGAGCCGCTTCGACCGCAGGGGACGTGTGTACCAATCGGTATGTGCCGGTTGCCAGAATAATGATGACTTTCCGACCACGCCAGGTGCTTGGAGCAATACGAACAACAGCTCGGGCTGCAATAATGCGGTGCTCAAATTCGACTTCGATGCACCGCTTGTGATCGCCGCGTTCCTTGCACCCGATACGGTCTGTGCGAACGAGCCTGTGACCTTCACCAATCTGAGCAACAACGCCACGGATCAGCTGTGGGACTTCGGCGATGAGAGCCCCGCCTCCACCTTAACATCGCCAACGCATCAGTTCGCGACCCCAGGGACCTACGTGGTCACACTTGTGGCCAACAACGCACTTACCTGCAACGGTACGGATGTCACTACACGCACCGTGGTGGTGCAGGGCGCCGCGCCTACCATTACTGCCATGAACGACACATTGGTGTGCGGCCCCCTGGCAAGTCTGCAGTTGATCGCATCGAGCGATGGTACCGCCGACCAATACCAGTGGAGCACGAACGCCCAGTTCACCGACCAACTGAACACGAGCGCAAGCGACAGCACAGCATTGCTGAGCGCTCCACAGAGCGGAACCTATCATGTTCGGGCCAGGACACTGGACGGATGCTGGGCCATCGACAGTGTATTGATCACGATCTCGCTGGGCAACATCGGCATTCGTGGTGATACCTTGATCTGTGCAAGGGACACAGCAGGCATTTCACTTACCGGCGTTGACGTAGGCAGTTCCATCACATGGTCGCCGACAGAGCTCATTCTTACTGGCCAAGGCACTTCCTCCATCACCACGGCTCCGGAAGAGAACACGACCTATTCCGTAGCCGTAACCGCTCCATCAGGCTGCTCATGGACGACCCAATTCTCACTTACCGTGTCACTGATCAGCGCAGGTTCCATTGGCGCCAGCGCGGAACCTGCTATCGTACTTGCTGGAACAACCGTTCAGTTGCAGGCCAGTCCTTCAAGTGGTGTCTCCTACGCGTGGAACCCCGCCGCCTTGGTCAGCAATGCGACGATCGCCAACCCCACGGCCGTTGTTCAACAGACCACCCTGTTCACCGTAACGGTGAGCGATGGGGTATGCACAAGAAGCGCTTCGGTGGAAGTGAAGGTATACGAGCTACGTTGTGAAGAACCCGACATTTTCATCCCGAACTCCTTCACGCCCAACGGCGACGGCAACAACGACCTCTTGTTCGTCAGAGGCCAACACATCGCCCGCATGGAACTGATGGTGTTCGACCGGTGGGGCGAAAAAGTGTTCGAGACCTCCGATCAGTCGAAAGGCTGGGACGGCACGTTCAAGGGCAAGCCGGTGGACCCTGCGGTCTTCGTTTACCACCTTACCGCGTGGTGCCTCGACGAACAGCGCTACTTCACGAAGGGCAACGTGACCGTGATCCGATGAGGAAGCGTTGCATAGCTCACGGGCTGAAGAACATGAACGGTGCGGAAAGCACTGGACGTCTGCTCGGGACCATACGACCCGCTCACGGTTCCATTGAGCTACTGGTCCTTTTATTCTGCATGATGGCATCACCGATCACTGCGCAGGACATACACTTCTCGCAGTATTTCAACGCACCACAGGCGTTGGGCCCGGGATGTATCGGCCAGTTCGATGGCGATCAACGAATCAACGGGATCTTCAGGCAACAGTGGCGCTCGGTCACCATCCCCTACCGCACCTTCGGCCTCGGTTGGGAACTGCGTGACATAGGTGGATCGGATAAACTGGCCATTGGCATATGGGCCATGAATGACAAAGCTGGCGACAGTCGCATGACACAGTTCCAGTTCCTCGGCGGTGCCAGCTGGACGGAACGCTGGGGCGACCTGCGGCAACACAGCATCAGTGGTGGTGTGCAATTCGGCTTCACCTCGCTCACCATCGATCCCGGCGCGCTCACGTTCGATGCCCAGTACAACGGCTACTACTTCGACCCCCAACTTGCAAATGGCGAATCGTTCCAACGCGATGGCCTCATTCACCCCGACCTGCACGCCGGCGCCACCTATCGCTACACCCCGCGCCACCGGCACTTATTGCAAGTGGGGCTCTCCTTCTTCAACCTCACCACTCCGAACATCGGTTTCCTCGGAGGACCGGGCGTGCCCTTGGACGGTCGTAGCTCATCGCACATCCTTGGCCAGTTCCCCGTGAGCGAACGTGTGGACCTTGTGCCCATGGCGCAATGGATGGCACAAGGCGAGTTCAACGAGTTCATCATCGGCTCCAATGTGCGCTACATCCTGCTGGAACGCTACGGACTGGAGCGTGCGGTCATCCTTGGTATGCACGGGCGCGCAGCGGATGCAGGCTACATCCACGCAGGATTTCACTACGACGATTGGACCGTGGGCGTGAGCTACGACATCAATACCAGCGACCTGGTACCGGCCAGTCGAAACCGGGGCGGCATCGAGTTCGCCGTCATCCGCATCCTGAAAAGACGGCCTGCGATACCGGTGCGGTTCAAGGCCTGTCCCGACCAGTTGTGAGCCGATGAGAACACCTGTGCTCCGTTCCCTGTGCATTGCCCTGGCGCTACTGATCGGTGGGTTGACCTTACATGCGCAAAGCGTGGATCAATGGACCACTTGGGGCGATGCCTCGATGGTACGCGGGGAATACTACGGAGCCTCGCGGTTCTACGACGGTGCCCTGGCATTGGAGCCTGGTCGATTGAGCCTACAATGGAAACAAGCTGAGGCCTGTCGCTTGAGCCACCAATACGACAAGGCCGCTGAACTGTACGCGACCGTGCACCGCAAGGACATGGGGCGCACTTATCCGGACGCCCTGCGCTGGTTGGGTGAAATGCAGCTGAGCGACGGCGCATACGACGAGGCAGAGCGCACGTGGAACAAAGTGCTTCAACGTGAAAAGGACAAGCGCTCGGTGGTGGCACAACGCGCGTCGAACGCATTGCAAGGCATCGCATTGGCCAGGCAGTTGAAAGCGCAGCAGGACACGATCGAACTACAGCACCTGCCCCGACCCGTGAACAGCTACGACAGCGAGTTCGGTGCACGCCTGGCACCGGATGGTGATCTCCTGTTCACCAGCTTGCGTGGCACTTATAACAACGATGGCGAGGTGGAGGACACTGCAGCATATCGTTCTCTTCTATATAGAACCACGACTGCGAACGGCCAATGGAACGAAGCGGCGGCACTGGAAAGTCCTGCCGAGAATGGCCAAGTGGCGAACATCACATGGTCCGCCGATGGCCGACGGATATATACCACCCGCTGCGTGGGCGACGCACCTTGCCGCATACACCATGCTACCTACAACAGCCTCGCCATGGCCGTATTGAGCCCAGTGGAAGGCCTCGGTGCCGAACTGAGCACACAGGCCATGGTGGTCCAATGGCAGGGCCGTGAACTATTGTACTTCGTCAGCGATCGGCCGGGTGGCGCAGGCGGCATGGACATCTGGAAGGCAGAGCTGAAGGATGGGATAGCCATTGATGTAAAACCTCTTGGCCCCATGGTGAACACACCGGGTAACGAACGAACGCCTTGGTTCGATATTCAAAGTGCAACACTCTGGTTCAGTTCCGATCACCTCCCCGGCCTTGGTGGTTATGACATCTTCAAGAGCCAGTTCACCAATGGCACGTTCTCCGCACCTAGCAATGCCGGAACCCCGTTCAACAGTCCGGCGAACGACCTCTACCCCGCGTTGTATCCCGAACGTGGAGAAGGCTGGCTGACCAGTAATCGGAAAGGATCCTTCGCTGCCAAAGGCGAGACCTGCTGCAACGACCTGTATCGATGGACGACAGGGCGTAAGGTCATAACGAGCAGTGCACCTCAGGATACGATCGAGCAGACCACTGAGGTGATCCGCCGAATGCACGAGCTTGGTGCCATACAGGCCCGTTTCCCGCTGAAGCTCTATTTCCACAACGACGAGCCCGAGCCGAGATCTTGGAGCACCAGCACACCGCAACCTTACGGCGACACCTACCAACGCTACCGCGCACTGGAAACCATATACAGTGCGGAACAGACGGATGCAACGGACATGGAGCGTTTCTTCGTTGACGACGTGGATGGTGGATACGCACTGCTCCTTGAACTGGCGGAGGCGCTCTACGTAGAGCTCGAGCGCGGCGCTTCCATTACACTTGAAGTGCGCGGACATGCCAGTCCGCTGGCCCGCAACGATTACAACAAGAACCTGTCGCTGCGGCGTATTGAAAGCCTTCGCAATCACCTGCGCGAATGGAACCATGGCGCACTTGCGCCCTACTTCGACGGGACCGCGACGAACGGTGGGCACGTTGCTTTGCGCATACTCCCCTACGGCGAGGAACGATCGGCCACCGGCGTGAGCGATGACCTGCAGGACCTGAAACACTCGGTGTATAGTGTGGAGGCCGCGCGTGAACGTCGGATCGAGGTAGTGGCCGTGGAGTGGTCTGAACAGGGACCCGACAATACCATGCTGCGCACCCTTCGGAAGGTCGGTGAATTGAATCAGAGCGAAGTGCGCGAGTTCGCGTTCCATGTGGAGAATACCGGCACCAAGCCCTTGCGGTTGCTTTCAAGCACCGCCGACTGCGGTTGCACGGCCGCAGCACTCCCGGAGAGCCCCATACCACCCGGCGGCATGGGCGAAGTGCTCGTCACGTTCAACGGTCGCGCGAAGGAAGGCCCCCTCACACGCACGGTCACCATAACCACTGATGGAACACCTGGCACCATAGAGCTCGTGATCGATGGCACTGTGGTTCCGTAACATCGCGCCATGGAACTACTGCTCCTCTCCAACTCCACGCTTCCCGGAGAACCCTTCTTCCAATGGCCCCGCGCCTATGTAGCCGCCTACTTGAACGGCAGAAAACGCGTGGCCTTCGTGCCCTTCGCCGCGCCTACCGAACAACAGGATGCCTATGTGGAGAAGGTCTCTACAGTGTTCGCTGAACTGGGCATCGAGCTGGTCTCACTTCATGGTCCCGGTGATCCGCTGAAGACCTTGGACCAGGCCGATGCGGTGGCAGTGGGCGGGGGAAACACCTTCCTACTGCTACGCACGTTGTACCGCACCGGGCTCGTGAAGGCCATTTCGGAGAAAGTGCGAAAGGGCATGCCCTACGTGGGTTGGAGCGCCGGAAGCAATGTGGCCTGTCCCACCATCATGACCACCAACGACATGCCCATCGTTGAGCCGCCTTCAATGCACGCCTTGAACCTGGTGCCCTTTCAGATCAACCCGCACTACACCGAGGCCACCATACCGGGCCATGGCGGAGAAAGCCGCGACCAGCGCATTGCGGAATTCCTTGTCATGAACCCGAACATGCCGGTGATCGGGCTGCGCGAAGGATCACTATTGCATGTGAACGGCAGTGCCATGCGACTTACGGGCGGCAACATGAAGCTCTTCCGGCAAGGCCTGGAAACAAAAGAGATCGCCGCAGGGACCGAACTGCGCACCTCGCTCGCTGGTGTATGAAACGGTTCGTGTGCGGTGTGTCACCAGGCCATTCTATCGCTTCCAGGTGATCGTTCATTAATGGGCGACAGAGGCCTCTGGTGACCGGTTCACCTTAAGCCACGGTCGCGTTACTTTCGACCGCGATGAAGGAGGTGCTCACATCCATAGGCTTGAACGCCCTGTTGGTGCTTCAAGTGGCGATGGTGGTCATTGGCGCTTTTGTGGCCGAACGCGTCATCCGCAAATTGCTGCGCAGGGTATATCTGCGTAGCAACCAAGGCTACGAGGACCGCACGCGCTACCGTTTCCTGCGCAACGCCACGCGCTTTATTGTCACACTGCTCGCCGGGGCGTCCATCATCTACATCGTTCCCTCGTTCAAGCACCTCGCCGTAACACTGTTCGCTGGCGCGGGTATTCTTGTGGCCATTCTCGGGTTGGCCACGCAGCGCGCGTTCAGCAACATCATCAGCGGCATCTTCATCGTGGGCTTCAAGCCCTTCCGTGTGGGAGATGTGATCAAAGTGGGGACCATTGACAGTGGCGTAGTGGAGGACATCACCCTTCGGCACACCGTTATCGTGACCTTCGAGAACCGCCGCGTGATCATACCCAACGCCGTGATCAGCGATGATGTGATCGTGAACAGCAGCATCACCGATGAGGCCACGTGTGAGTTCGTGGAAGTGCGGGTGAGCTACGAGAGCGACCTGGACCGTGCCATGGCCATCCTACAAGAAGCGTGCGCAGCGCACCCTGACTGCATGGATAAACGCACGCCGGAAGAGGCGAAGCGCGGGCAGCACAAGGTGATCGTACGTGTGATCCGGCTGGATGAGAGCGCCGTGGTCCTTCGGGCGTACGCTTGGGCCAAGGAGCCTGCGGTCGCACGCATGATGCACTACGACCTGAACCGTACCATCAAGCTGCTCTTCGATCAGGAGGGCATCATCATTCCCTATCCGCAGCGTACCGTTCACATGAAGGCCACTCCCGCGCAGCCATGAAAAAAGTCAGTACACGCTCTGGAAAGGCCGGCCTTCCTCCGGGAACGCTCATTCACGTGGGCGATGAACTGAGCGGGACCACCTCCTTGCGCCAGTTCGTATTGGCGAACGACGGGTACCACGAAGAACACCTTTCCAGCTTGGACGGGTTGCGACAGAGCGACCCGGCCACTACCGTCAGCTGGCTTGATATTGACGGACTGAACAGCGAACGCTTGCTGCGCAGCTTGGGTGAACAGTTCGGGCTGCACCACCTGATGCTGGAGGACATCCTGAACACGGACCACCGACCTAAAGTGGAGGAATACCAGGATGCGCTCTTCGTGGTGGCCAAAATGATTAGTATTGATAAGGAGACGGACGGCATCGACAACGAACAGATCTGTTTCATCCTGCGAAAAGGCATGGTGATCTCCGTGCAGGAACGTCCCGGTGATGTTCTGGACCCCATTCGCGAACGCATCCGGAATGACCTGGGAAGAGTGCGGCGTGCCGGTGCGGACTATCTGCTCTATGCCCTGCTGGACGTGATCGTTGACCAGTACTTCGTAGTGGTGGAATCCTTGGGAAAGCGGATCGAACAATTGGAACGCAAAGTGCTTGTGACACCGGGGAACGAGGACCTGGTAACGATCCAGGAACTGCGCAGCAACCTGATCCATGTGAACCGCGTGGTGACGCCCACCAGGGAACTGGCCGGACGATTGAACTCATTGCAGAGCCACTTGATCGAGAAGCCTACCCGGCGCTACATCAACGACCTGCAGGACCACACGGTCTATATCGCCGAGACCATCGCCACCTTCAGGGAGATGCTGGCGAGCCTGGAGAACACCTACCACGCCGGGCAGAACGCACGGATGACCCAAGTGATGAAGCTGCTGACCATCATCAGCACCATTTTCATCCCGCTCACCTTCATTGCTGGTGTGTACGGCATGAACTTCGACCACATGCCCGAACTGCGCTGGAAATACGGCTACTTCACGGTGATGGGCGTCATGACCGTGCTGGCCCTGCTGATGCTGCTCTGGTTCCGCCGGAAGCGCTGGTTATAGGGCAGTTGGGCCGGTCGCATTATTTCGCCTCCGAACGGCCCCTGCGGAAGCTCCCGACATCTACTTTTGCATCCGTTCGCCAGACCATGTACGCGCCACCCGCCGATATCCTGTTCGGTGGCTTCCCCGAAGCCTCGGTCCCTTGCGTGCCATCCCGCGCTTTTCGATGACGCGTGCTGCCGCATACCTCCGGGCCTTGGCCAATGACGCTCCAACGCCCGCACCGTACTCGGTATCCGGCCTCCCTTTCACGACCACCCCACCTTCCCCTTCAGGCCTGCACGCCCGATGAAGACCCGTTACATCGACCTGATCGAACAGACCTTCGACTTTCCGAAGGATGAATTCGCCATTGACGACGACAAGCTCGTTTGGAACGGATTGCGCCTAATGGACATCCTGGAGAAGCACGGCACACCGCTGCGCATCACCTACCTGCCCAAGATCGGCGAGAAGATCGACCTGGCCCGTGCCAGTTTCGCCAAGGCCATCAAGGACCACGGATACACCGGCAGCTACGAGTACTTCTACTGCACCAAGAGCAACCACTTCAGCTACATCATCGACAAGGTGCTGGACAAAGGTGTGAACCTGGAGACCAGCAGCGCCTACGACCTCGAGATGATCGAGCTGCTGATCGAGCGGGGGCGCATCACCAAGGATGCCACCATCCTCTGCAATGGGTTCAAGGACGAACGCTACATCAAGGGCATCGGCAAACTGGCGAACCGCGGGTACAACATCGTGCCCATCATCGACAATATGGCCGAGATCTATGCCCTCGATGAGGTGATCGAAGGCCCGTGCGACATCGGCATCCGGATCGCCGCCGAGGAGGCCCCCAAGTTCGAGTTCTACACCAGCCGCCTTGGCATCGGGTACAAGGACATCATCCCGTTCTACATGCGGAACATCAGCAAGCAGAAGAAGTTCCGCTTGAAACTGATGCACTTCTTCATCAATACAGGGATCACCGACACCGCCTACTACTGGAACGAGCTGACCAAGTGCGTGAACGTGTACTGCGATCTATGGAAGCTTTGCCGCACGCTGGACACGCTGGACATCGGAGGTGGCCTGCCGATCAAGAACAGCCTGAACTTCAGCTTTGACCTGGACTACATGATCGGCGAGATCGTGGGCCGGATCAAGGACATCTGCGAGGAGAACCGCGTGCAGGAGCCCAACATCTTCAGCGAGTTCGGCAGCTTCACTGTGAGCGATAGCGGCGCCACCTTCTTCAGCATCATCCACCAGAAGAAGCAGAACGAGAAGGAGCGTTGGAACATGATCGACGGCAGTTTCATGACGACGCTCCCCGACACGTGGGCCATCAGCAAGCGCTTCATCATGCTGCCGGTGAACAATTGGGAAGACGAGTATGAACGCGTCTTCCTAGGCGGCATGACCTGCGACAGCGACGATTACTACAACAGCGAGCAACACATCAATGCCATCTACCTGCCCAAGTTCCATGAGGATCGCAGGCAGTACATCGGCTACTTCAACACAGGCGCCTACCAGGACACCTTGGGCGGCTTCGGGGGGATACAGCATTGCCTGATCCCAAAGCCCAAGCACGTGCTGATCGACAGGGCGCCGGATGGGTCCTTGACGGATACCGTGTTCGCCGAGACCCAAAGCGCCGAGCGGATGCTGCAGCTCTTGGGCTATCTACCGATGTAAGTGGCCATGCGCATCGGGACTGTTGGTCCTGGTCGTTCCGAATGCCTCGGAGAGCGCGTTCTCCAAGTACTCCTCAAGATCGTATACGTTATCGATCTTCCCCCCCATCACATGATACAACCTTGGCTGTTCGGGTTGGTTCCTGAACAGAATAGGGCGACTATCGGTCTGCGCACTACCTGGGAGCTTGGTGCGCACTGTCCACAACGAACCTACATGTTCAGCATTGCGCAACCCGGGTACGTAAAGCGCGCCATCCTGTACCATGTGTCTCACCCTTGATGCTGGGGGATCCTTAAGTAGGGAAGCTCCATCAACAGGTCCGATGGAAGGGTCATCGTCCCATGCGTAGTGCACAGAGTGCTTCACATGGTACAACGAACGGGCCTGCCGTGCAGGGAATGGCAGACTGGAACTGAATGGCCCATCCATGATCGTCCAACCAATGGTACGCAGTTCGGGCGGCATGCGCATGAGCGCGATCTCCACCAACTCCTGCCTGAAGGCCATGGCAGGTACTCCGGCACTGCGCGCGATCGCGTTCAATGCAGCGTAAGTACAATTGAAAACAACCGCAGCGTTGTAATGCTCCCCTGCCCCGGTCAACACGGTCATGTGCCCATCAGGAAGATGTTCAATTGAGGCTACCCGGGAGCTCATACGGACCTCTGCTCCGGACCTCATCAGTTTTTCGCGCATCACCTTTCGCAATACTTCAGCATCAAAGGCATACTCCTTAACACGAAATACAGCCTCCACTCGGTCCCTATCGAACACGGCATGCTGAATATCATCGGCCTCTGTGCATTCAGCGCCGATGCGTTCACAGAACAGGGCGAACTGTTGGGCGGTGATATGCGAACCTTGGCGAGCTATGGCATAAAGGTGCGTGAAGGCCGAATGAACGACTTCCGGGAAGTCTTCGGCGAACCGCTCGAAATTCGCCCTTGAGCGAATACCGGTAAGTATGCTACGCGGGTAATGGTAACCATTGTGAACACGTGCCTGATTCACAAGTGATGCGGCCTGGTGCAGTTCACTACCTGCTTCGAGGAGAACAGTACGAAGACCGCGTGCAGCCGCCATGCATGCTGTCCATGTGCCGAACATGCCCCCCCCTACAACAACCACATCCTTTTGACGGTCGTTGCTCATGCGTCCATGTTGATCGGGTACCACGCACGAACCGCTGCAACCGCTTCTTGAATGCCGCTAATAGGGTCAGGACCGCCCTTCATTTCAATACTGACCCATGGCAGGTGATCGCTTTCGGCAAGGCCTGCGCGAAGGAGGTCGCGGGCGATCCGCTGTTGGATGCTATCGCCGGACCGTATGGGCAATAGACCAGGTGCACTAATATGCAGATGCGCTCCTGACCCCAATGCTTCGTTAAGCAAGGAGGTATCATGCGGCTGGGCCGCTTCAATGGCGCTCACCATGGCACCGGTATCCAACTGCAATCGTACGCGAGGGTGATCTACACGTCTTACGAACTCGAGCGCTTCGGCCGTGTGGTTCAACCAGTCACAGCCTGCATAGATGGGCGGGTTCGGCTCAATGGTAACGACCGGACCTTTCCCTGGCAAGAGATCACCGAGCCGCATGAAGAAGTCCACGGCCAGTTCATTGGCGACATCCAAGGCCATTCCACGCCGCAGCCTGCTCGCCGGACTTCCGAAAACCATGGTCCGCGCACCAAGGTCCTCCGCAAGAGAGGCCATGCGTACTAAATGACCGAGCAAACGACCACGCGCTTCCGTATCACCGAACAGCTGAAGGTCAGGCTTACCGAAGACCAACGACTGCACTGAAGGTATGCTCAACCCGAAAGCAGCAACCCGCGCGCGCACCTGCTCCACTTCGACATGGCTGACCGTTGCCGGATCGGCAAAAGCCATTGGCAATACCAGTTCAACACCACTTACAACCTGCGATCCACCAAGCACTACCAACACACGTTCGGTGTCGCCCGGCTGCCAGGCAAAGGAAGAAACAGCGAGTTTCACGCGATGGGGGGAAGCTTCAACGGTCGACGGTCCGGGTGGTGGTTCACGAACTCCTTCATGGCACTTAGAACATCCGTTGCATTGTACAGGTATCCATCAACACCACCGAACAGTTGGTCGTGCATTGACCGCATATCGTATGTAGCCGGTCGCGGTGCAGGGTTCTGGTACTCCACTCCGAACACATCACGGCATAGGTCGACCACTTTCATGGGAGGAGTGGCCACGTTCAAGGTGTTGATACCTGCCACAAGCGCACGCTGAACATCGTTCCAAAGCCAGCGCACATCATAATACTGGTGCACACCGTCCGTGTTGATCTTCTCTACTTCATGGTCCTTGATCAGATCATGAACAACGTTCTTCTTAAGACCCGGGCCGAACAGACCCGGCAAACGCACGATCAGCGCATTCGGAAAACGCTCCCTGAACCAGACCTCCAGCAAAGCCCTATTGCGTCCATAAGGCTGATTGGTGTGGATATCCACCGGATCCGCCTCTGTTCTTCCACGCGTATCCGCGTACACATCCGTGGTGGATATCAGCACGGCTTGATGAGCGCGTGTCGTACGCAGCACATCCATCAAGCGTTCAATACCCGCCAGGTCCCCGGCCTCATCCTTATTGGCGATCCACTTCTCAGCACGCACACCGGCACAGACCAGAAGGTCAAAGTCACCTCCACGGGCATTCTCGATGTCCGTGGACCTGTACAATGAAGTGAACGCGTGGACCTTTGCCAGGTTGGACCCCACGAAACCGGTATGTCCGACCAACGCATCGTTCCGTGTGATCGACCCTCCCCCTTTTATCATCGCCAGCGAAAATAGCCACGGAACCCTTTTCCCTAATTTTGACCAATGGCCAATGTTCCAGAGAAGTCGAGCGCCACGCTGGCCTCCTTCGTCATCATCCTTCCTACTGGTCGATCCGGGCAATTGGCAG
Source organism: Flavobacteriales bacterium (assembly GCA_016788295.1). Classification (GTDB taxonomy): domain Bacteria; phylum Bacteroidota; class Bacteroidia; order Flavobacteriales_F; family PHOS-HE28; genus PHOS-HE28. The sequence goes on along the minus strand of JAEUSY010000061.1, from coordinate 191,284 downwards.
AAGGCATCAGGACCTTACATGCCGCCATTCACGAACGCTACACCTTCTTCGAGATCATTCTGGTCGATGACTCGGGCTCGCACGAACATGGCGTGGTGATCAAGGACCTGCTTAAGCAGACCCCTTTCCTGCACTACATCCGGTTGAACCGGCCCTTTGGACAGGAGATCGCCAGTTACGCAGGGCTTGACCAAGCCATCGGAGACCATGTGGTGGTTGCCGTTCTCGGACAGGACCCCTTGGAACGGTTGCCTGAGATCATCGGAATTTGCCAACTTCAGAACAAGGTGGTCTTCGGCCGTGCACTGAACAAGCCGCATGGAGGCTGGGTACCTCGTATGGGTGAGCGTCTATTCAGGCACTACTTGAAGCGCATCCTGAACGTCACCATAGATCCGGACCTGACCCACTTAGTGGCGATGCCCCGAAGCGTGGTGAACCAGTTGCTCAAAGTGCGCGACCCCAGCGGCTACCTCAGCGTGCAGAGCGGCTATGTTGGCGTGGAACGTACGTACGTGGAATACGCGCTGAACGATCCAGAAGCATTCCAAAAGGACCGCGGCCTGGCCCGTTCCGTGCAACGTGGCGTGAACATCATTGCACAGAACTCCGTGCACCCATTGCGTTTCCTGACATGGATCGGGGCCTTGGGGGCGTTGTTCAATCTCCTGTATGCCGTGTTCATTACGGCCATCTTCTTCTTCAAGGATGACTATGCCCCGGGTTGGGTGGCACTTTCCGGACAACAGGCCATCTACTTCTTCTTCACCTGTACCTTCTTCGTAGTGATCAGTGAATACATGGGTCAGATCATGATCACTGTGAAGGACAGGCCGCTCTATTTCGTGGCCGAACGGGCACACAGCAATGTGCTGGAGGACCTTACCGCACGACGCAACGTGGTCGATGAATAACGAAGGAGTGCTTCTCAGCGTGGTCATTCCAGCACGGAATGAAGAAGGCTCATTACCCTTGATGCTCCGGCCGCTGACGCGCACCCTGCGCGAAGCAGGAATACCCCATGAACTTGTCGTAGTGGATGACAACAGCACGGACCGCACCTGGGACGTGCTTCAAGAACTAAGAACGGAGATACCTGAACTGAACCCCATGCGGAACACCGGTCCGAACGGGTTCGGCCGAGCGATCGCATTCGGCCTACAACATTTCCAAGGCGACCGCGTGACCATAATGATGGCTGATGCGAGCGACCCGCCGAATGATCTCGTTGTGTTCAATAACATGTTGACCGCAGAACTGGATTGCGTATTCGGAAGCAGGGCCATGCGCGGATCAAAGGTCATCGGCTATCCACCAAGGAAGTGGTTCATGAACCGTGCGGCCAATCTCTTCCTGTGCGTTGTGTTCCAGTTCCGCTACAATGATGTGACCAACCCTTTCAAGCTCTATCGCAGATCAGTGATCGAAAGGGTGATGCCTCTGACGGCGAAAGGCTTCGAACTTGAAGTAGAACTACCCCTGAAGGCAATGGTACGGGGTGCCCGATATACCGTGGTACCGAATGGCTGGCAAGGACGTGAAGTAGGGGAATCAAAAATGGTACTGGCAGGCCTTTGGGGGCCCTATCTGCGCGTAGTGCGGCGGATGCTCGTTGAAAAATGGACCGGCAAACGTACCACGTAGTATGAGGGACCTCTTCCAAAGAATATTGTCCAGCAGAAAGACCCGCCTTGTGCTTTTCGTTCTGCACATCGTGATGATGGTCATGGGTTTTTGGGTCTTCGGCGGACGACCAAGCGGCGACCAGGCCACGTATATCCGATTGGCCGAAGGGCTTGAACAAGGCACCTTCAGCTACTGGGTCGGTATTCTGGAGGACCCGCCGCTAGAGACCTACCGAACACACGGGTACCCGGTCTTCCTTTGGCTGGTCAACCAGAACATCACTGCTGCAAGGGTAGCCCAGAACGTGCTCTTGCTCATCAATCTGCTGCTATTGCTCCTGTGGGTCGGCAAAGGACCGAACGGACCTCTCAAGCAGAACGTGCTCCTCCTGCTGCTCTTGCCACAATTCCAACTGCTTCATTACGCACACGAGATCCTGCCCGAGGCCGTGATGCTACCACTGTGCAGCGCCGTGGCCGTAGTTGGCATGGCACCGCATTCCATTCGTCGGTCGATACTGCTCGGGGTGCTCATTGCCCTTGCCTGGTGGATAAGGCCTGTATTGCTTCTTTTCCCTTTGTTCGTTCTGTTGGCTGACCTCCTACTGAACCGCGGGGCGGATCGGTGGACCGCGTTGCGCGCCGACCTCATTACCCTTGTCCTGTTCGTGTTGTTGGCCCCGCTACCCTTCGCACTTTGGAACCTTGGGGCACATGGGGTGTTCAAGCCAGTACCCATCAGTGGAAGTTCGGTGATATCGAACATGGGCTTCTGGCAGCACAGACTTCCCGGCTATGGCTCCATGCACTATTTCAATTACAACTACTTCGGCAGAGAGTTCTACCCTTGGGTAAGTGACGATGAAGCTGCCATGCACTATGCGCATTACAACGAACAATGGGAGCGCATTGAAGCGGCTGCCACCCCGTTCATGTCCAGTTCGGACAAGGCGAACATCCCGATCATGGAAGGATCTTATCCTGACCTGTTCGTAACCCGGTCGGCGCGGCTCACCGTGGCTTTGGACAGTTTGATCGCCCGGGAGACCATGGCATCCATACGCACAGAACCAGGATACTACCTCGCAACGCGAGCATACACGGCCATAAGGCTGTGGATAACCAACATCAACCGACCCATGGAACGCATGGTGTTCAGGCCAGAGCCGGGTGTTCGGCCGATGGTTGGAAACGCCATTGGGTTGAAAGGCCGGCTTGGCATGTTGGCCCCTTTCCTGCTCAGTTTCGTGACCTTCGGAATTGGTGGTATTTTTCTGCTTTACTGCATCCTACGGGATCGCAAACGCTGGCACGAACGTCGGTTCGCGCTGATGCTCGTGCTTTACATCTGGGTCATTCATATCCCAATGGCCATACAATCGCGTTACACGGTGCCGGTCCATGGCATTGTCATCGCACTTATCACCGTGGCCGCGGTCGAGTACTTCCTTTCGGCCAAGAAGCGCGTTGTTGGACCATCACCAACGACCCCATAGGGCCAGCCCTGCCTTTGACCGTTCATTCCTGCAACCCTGGTCACCTGTACGAGGTCTAGCCGTGGGTCATCCGGCACGTTCCATGGAACACCGGGAAACCAACACCATCGAGCGCACACGCTCGATATCACAATGCACTTCTATATTTCGCCCCCGAAACACTGAGATGAGCAACGCACGTCCCCTCTCGGCATTCATGGAAAAGCACTACCTGCACTTCAATGCAGCAGCGCTCGTGGATGCCGCCAAAGGCTACAAGGCCCACCTGGCCCAAGGCCGGAAAATGATGGTCACCCTGGCCGGTGCCATGAGCACCGCCGAACTAGGCAAGATCCTCGCTGAGATGATCCGCCAAGGCAAGGTGGATATCATTAGCTGCACCGGTGCCAACCTGGAAGAGGATGTGATGAACTTAGTGGCGCATGACCACTACGAGCGCGTTCCCCACTACCGCGACCTTACACCGCAACAGGAGCGCGACCTACTGGACCGCGGCATGAACCGGGTGACCGACACCTGCATTCCCGAGCACGAGGCTTTCCGTCGCTTGGAAAAGCACGTGGTGGACCTCTGGACCGCCGATAACAAAAGCGGAAACCGTCGCTTCCCGCATGAGTATTTCTATGAAATGATCCGTAGCGGGGTGCTCCAACAGTACTACCAGATCGATCCGAAGGACAGCTGGATGGTGGCCGCTGCCGAGCGCAACCTGCCCATCATCTGCCCCGGATGGGAGGACAGCACATTGGGCAACATCTTCGCCGGCCACTGCATCAGCGGCGATTGCAAGCCCGGCATGATGAAGAGCGGCATCGAGTACATGATGTTCCTGGCCGAGTGGTACACCAACAACTGTGGTACTGACGGTATCGGTTTCTTCCAGATCGGTGGTGGCATCGCGGGCGATTTCCCCATTTGCGTGGTGCCCATGCTGCATCAGGACCTGCAGCGCGACAACATCCCCTTCTGGAGCTACTTCTGCCAGATCAGCGACAGCACCACCAGCTATGGCAGCTATAGTGGTGCCGTACCGAATGAAAAGATCACTTGGGGAAAACTGGACATCGACACCCCGAAGTACATCATCGAAAGTGATGCTACTATTGTGGCACCTTTGATCTTCGCCTACGTCCTCGATATGTGAACCCATGCAGCGCCTGATCCGTTCCTTCAACACGCTGACCGATGCCCTCAAGGAGACCTTGCAGGAGCAATACCCCGATGGCATCGACAGCACCCACATCAAGACCATCCCCACGGCTAAAGGGGATATCCTTCGAGTGATCGAACTGCGCACACCCGATGCGCTCTACCTGATCAAGATCAACCCCGAGAGCCGGGCAGAGATCGAGGAATTCCTTGACCAAGAGGAAGGTGGTGCCGTGGGCGAGGGTGAGGACCTGGACAGCGGCGAACTGGAGACCGGCGACGACGGCGGCGAAGAGGAAGAGACCAGCGACGACGATGCCGGTGATGATGATGGAGACGACGAGGATGCCGGCGACGAGGGAGATGCCGGTGACGAGGACGATGACTGACGGACACTAACCAGCACCTGCTGATAACGCATGAACGGCCTGCCTCCATCCCGAGGCAGGCCGTTCTAATTTGGACTCGACCAGAACCACCCTGACCATGAACGGCACCTTCCACCTGGCCTTCGCCACCACCGACCTCAAACGCATCAAGGCCTTCTACGGCAAGTTCCTCGGTTGCAAGGAGGGCCGCAGCGCCGACACTTGGGTGGACTACGACTTCTTCGGGCACCAGCTCACCATCCAGGAAGTACCCAAGCTGATCAAGACCGCCCGCATCTACAACCCGAAAAGCAACATTCCCAGCGATCACTGGGGAATTGTGCTGAGCATGGCCGACTGGAAAAAGCTCCGCGACAAGCTGAAGAAAGTGGGGCACCCGTTCTTCATCGAACCTCGCACCGTAATGAAAGGCGAGGTGGGCGAACAGATGAGCCTATTCATTGAAGACCCCGATGGACACGCCATCGAGTTCAAGGCCTTCCCCGATCCGGAGAACGTGTTCAGGAAGGGATGACGGCACGCACATCCATTCTTATCTGGCTGACCGGGTCGCTTCTACTTGCGCTATCAACGCTTTTGGCGCATTGGCATCTTCCCCTCGTCAGCGCCACTCGGTTTACTGGGATCGGGCTGGAAGCACTTGGTATGGTGATCACGGCAGCCAAGTTCCTTCGATACCCTGGTGCCCGCACCTTTCTTGAGCAATGATCATGAAAGCCAGGAACGCTCTGCTCGCATGGACTGTCATTTCCATAGGGATCCCGCTGATCATATTGCTCGGATACGCATTTCACCTGCCCTTCCTACCACCGCAAGCTCCAACTGCGATCTTTTTCACGAGTGCACGGGCCTTGTTGCTATGTGTATTGGCCAAGAAAGTCTTCGACCATGGACCTTTCAGAGCATTCTTGACCAGTTGACCTTTTAAGCGAACCCCGATCCCTGCACGCTGCGCAGGTCATCGGTACACCAGGAATACGCCTGCGTCAAAATCCCTGGTCGTACTTGTAGCGGCCATCAACCTCGCCGTTCGTTGCTTTTCGGAACAGATGAAAGGACCCAAGCCTGCAGGCAGCGCAGCAGTGCTGCTGAAATCATAGCATAAGCCGACCGGAAATATGACCCGTGGCTGAGGTACTTACGGATACTGCATTGGTCCCAGCAACGAGCGAAGAACCAAAAGCTGGCAGGTTCAATAGGTGCGCATGGCCACCAATTCGCCCTGCTCATCGAACGACTCACCGCGCTGGATAAGGCCGTTGCTGTAGCTAAGCTTGCCCACCACCATGTTGGCGTGGTTACGGAACACCCACACGCCCTGCCGCTGGCCCTGGCTGAAGCTGGCCTGTGTCAGCAGCACACCCGTATCGGTATACTGCCGCCATACGCCATCGCGCTTGCCGTTGAGAAAGCAACCCATCTCCTTTACACGGCCGTTCTCGTGATAGGTAATGAAGTGCTCGCGGGCACCTTCGCTGTAGCGCGTGGCCTTCAGTGTGCCATCGGGCCAACGTTCCTGAGCAATGATCTCCTGTCCGTGAGCAGCCTGGACCAGGAGCAGGATGAAGGAGATGAACAGGAGGCGCATGGGGATCGCTTTGGGTACTGATACGCCCAAAGGTATCACAATGTTCACTCGGAGTTAACATGGATCTAACATTGATCCATGCACCGGCGGCTGTTGATGGCATCAATTCCACGGACGCCACTTCCAAGCACCTGCTCAGAAGGAAAGCCTGCCCTGCTGCTCCATGGCCAGCCGCAGTTGCCCCACCTCCTTGCGGAGCTCCACCACGCTGCGGGCCAGATCATCGCGGCTCATATTGGGCTCGGGCAGCTCGGCACTGATGAAGTGCACGAATTTCCAGACCTCCAGCACGTTGGTCACAGGCACCTCGTAAGGGGAATAGAGCGGGTTGGTACTACAGAGGAGCAGCGTGCCTTTATCCTTCAGTTGGTTGTAGGCCACCTTGAACACGATGCCATCATCCTTGGTGACAACGATATAGGGCTGGCCATCGCGAATGGTCTGCCAGTTCTGCACATACTCACCGGTCACCCATGACCCATCGGCCACGGGCGGCATGCTATCGCCACTGATCTGGAAGGTGCGGTACTTGCGATCACGCGCCAGAAAGGGCATCTGGAAGGTGGGCAGGATGCTGATGTACTCCGGATCGGCGTAGCCCAGCGCATAGCCGGCCTTCGCCTTCTCGGGCACCAGTTCCACGTTCTCGCGATCGTCCTTATCGACCGTGGTAGCCAGTACACGCAATCGGCGGCCACTGAGGTCAAGGTCTCCCCCGCGCTCCAGGATACCGAGCTGGCTTTCGCTAAGTGCGGTAAGGTCGTCCTTGAGCAGCTTGTCGATGCTCACCTTGAAGTACTCGCTCATGCGCACCAGCAGTTCGAACGAGGGTTCGGCGGTGCCGTTCTCGTAGCCGCTGTAGCTGGAGCGCTTCACATCGAGCGCAATGGCGGTTTCCTCCTGGGAGCGGCCGCGGCGCTGGCGCAGGAGCTTGAGGTTGGATCCGAAGACGAGGCTTGCCATGGTTGAATGGTGCTTATAACGGTTGATGTGCTGTCCTATGCAGGTGCGCAGTGTTCATGCTTCGCCGGGTTTGAAGCCGACTGCGCCTTCGCGAAGCCTTCGGCGAAGCGAGGTCGGTTTGCGCTGCTGGTCGGGTGCGGGTGAGACCAGTTCGGTGAGGTGATCGAAGATGGCCTGGATCTCCTCATCGTGTCCGGAGAGGCGGTCCTCCAGCTGCTCCAGCTTCTGGAGGATCTCGCGGTGCGAAAGGAGCACCTCGCGCACCTGCCTGCCGGCAGGCAGGTGCGACTGAATACACGGATGATGTGAATGTTGACCAAAATGGCCTGCTCGCTGTTGAGGACGCTGGAGAGCATGGCGACGCCTTGCTCGGTGAAGGCCATGGGGAGGTACTTGATATTCTCGCCTTGTTTCAAGGTGCCAAATTGGCTCCTTGAATTTTCGGCCTCCCCTTTCGTGAGCTCGAACATGAAGTCCTCGGGGAAGCGCCCAAGGTTCCTGCGCACTTGGCGCTTGAGTTGCTTGGTCTCTACGCCGTAGAGTTCGGAGAGGTCGCGCCTGCCTGTCCGGTAGGCAGGGTCGAGCATCACCTTCTGACCACGGATAAGGTGTATGCGGCCGGTGATGGCGGCATCGGGCGGGGCCACGGAAGTGGAGCGAGGTGAAGCAGCGTATTCGCTGAGCGGCTCGGCCACAACGATGTGCTCCAAAGGCAGCAGATGCGTGTGGGGAGACCTATGGCCGGGCCTTGCCCCACCGGAAGCCTTGCGAAGGCGCTGATGCATTGCCAGGGTTCCCATCATTCCAGTGATCAGTTATTCGACAGCACAAACATAATGACTAATTTATCGGACGCAACATGACAGGTATTTTGTCAATACGGAATTGTGGATGGGCCGGGATCTTCCGCCAGGGATGGGAGCGGCAGCCCGGCGAAGGCGGGGACTTGTGGGCGCGTGGAGCGAGGAGGTCCGCCCTAAGGCGGAACCCCGGAGCCCCGCGCCCGCAGGACCCGGCGAGCCGGCTACAGCGGACAGCCCGTTCCCGCCGCTTTTGGGCGGGAGGCGGCCAAATACCCCTCACCCCAGTCCCTCTCCCAAGGAGAGGGGGAATGCCAGCGTTGATCGAAGCACCTGTAGCGTCGCCCGAGGCCTCGAGCCCTCTGGGTCGACATACCAGCATTGGTAATGGCGGCGAAGGGAATGAAGAATGAAAAATGTAGAATGGAAAATGGAAAACGGGCAGCGCACCATCCTACACCTGGACCTCAACACCTTCTTCGTGAGCGTGGAACGCCTGCGCGAGCCGAAGCTGAACGGCAGGCCCGTGCTGATCGGCAGCGACAGCGACCGCGGCGTGGTGGCGAGCTGCAGCTACGAGGCACGCGCTTACGGTGTGCGCAGTGCCATGCCCATGAAGATGGCCAAGCAGCTGTGCCCGGAGGCGATCATCCTGCGCGGCGACAGCGGGGCCTACCTGAAGAAAAGCGACGAGGTGACCGAGATCATCCGCGCCAGTGTGCCGCTGTTCGAGAAAAGCAGCGTGGACGAGTTCTACGTGGACCTCAGCGGCACTGACCGCTTCCATGGCAGTCGCAAGCTGGCGCGGGAGCTGCGGCAACGCATCATCAAGGAAAGCGGATTGCCCAACAGCTTCGGCATGAGCATCAACAAGACGGTGAGCAAGGTGGCCACCGGCGAGGCCAAGCAGGGCCCGGGCGAATGGTATGTGGAGCGCGGCACGGAAAAGCCCTTTCTGGCGCCGATGCCCATTGAGCGCATCCCCGGCGTGGGTGAGAAGACCGCGCACCTGCTGCGCAGCATGGGTGTGGCGAAGATCCACACGCTACAGGAGGTGCCGATGGACCTGATGCAACGCCTGCTGGGCGAACACGGCCCCGTGCTGTGGCGCAAGGCCAATGGCATCGACGACAGCCCCGTGATCGCCTGGCACGAACGCAAGAGCATCAGCACCGAGCGCACCTTCGAGCGCGACACCATCGACGTGGCCAAACTGCACGGCCTGCTCACCGCCATGGCCGAAAGCCTCGCCTTCCAACTGCGCAAGGGTGAGAAGCTCACCAGCTGCATCGCCGTGAAGATCCGCTACGCCGATTTCAACACGCACACGCGGCAGCAGCGCATTCCCTACACCGCCTGCGACCACCTGATCCTGCCCACGGTGCACGAGCTGTTCCGCGCGCTCTACGACCGCCGCCAGCGCATCCGGCTCATCGGCGTGCGCTTCAGTCACCTGGTGGGCGGTGGGCACCAGATCGATGCCTTCACCGACACCGAGGAAGCGATGAAGCTCTACCAGGCCATGGACAGGATCCGCAAGCGCTTCGGCGACCGCACCGTGATGCGCGCCAGCGGCATGGGCGCGAAGAGCATCGGGCGGATGGACAACCCCTTTGATGGGCAGGCGCCGGTGTTGTTGGCGAACAGGCGGACCTAAGAGCAAGGCACAAATGCAATGGACTCCAATGGAGTCCATTTTGAACAACCGCAACTACTTTTAGAACCATGGAAAAGCCTACTCCAGAACGCCCAAGCATCCTTCAGCCCAGCGGCGGGTACGAGAAACTGGTGAGCTACCAGGTGGCCAAGCTGCTCTACGATGTGACCGTGCGTTTTGTGGACCGCTACATCCCGGCGGGCAGCCGCACGGCCGATCAAATGGAGCAGGCCGCACGCAGCGGTGTGCGGAACATTGCCGAAGGCAGTAAGATCAGCGCCACCACCAAGAAACTGGAGATGAACCTCACGAGCGTGGCGCGGGCCAGCATCGATGAACTGCGAAAGGATTATGAATCGTTCCTGGAGCAGCGCAAGCTGCCGGTGTGGGCGCCCATGGACCCGCGCCGCAAGGAACTGAGCAACGCGCGCTGCAAAGACCCCGACGAAGTGGCACTTTGGATCAAAGCCCTGTGGGGGCGAGAGCAGGAACAGCGTTTGCAAGCCGTTGAAGGGCCACGCACCGCACACACACCACGCACCGTAAAGGACCGTACCTATGCGGAGATCAGCGCCAACGTGGGCCAGACGCTGTGCAATATCGTGCTCCACCTCTTGGACAAGCAGGTGGACAGCCAGGCCAGGGCCTTTGAGAAGGAAGGTGGTTTCAGCGAGCGGTTGTACAAGATGAGGAAGGCAACACTGAAGGATGGACTATGCAGTTGAGCGGTCATGAATAAAATGCGAAGCAGAAGAAACCAACGCGCCGTGACCTTGCTGGCAACGCTTATGCTGTGCATCATGTCCAGCGCACAAGGCACATGGAACGCCACCAGCAGATTCCATGAGCTTTTCCGATACAAAGTGCAAGGCAAAGGCAAGGCCTCGTACCTCACCGTAGAGCCGGACAGCATGCAGGCTGACCCTGTCTTGCGGGAACGCTGCGAAGCGCTCTACTACGCGTATGACTACCTCTACAATAATTACTCAAAACTCTACAAGCACCAGAAAGAGATCCTCGCCCTGCGCAAAGACAAAAAGGCCATGCGCCAGCAGTTCGCGGAGCGCATGGCCGAGGACACCGCCTTCCAGCGGCTCTACCTGCGCGCCGTGAACCGCGAGATGGTCGCACCGCTGCCTATCGATTCAGCATTGCGGATCGCAGCGCACTTCTACTATGTGCATATGATGGATGGCCGGCCAACAGTGCATATCTGCATCGGCATCAACAAGGTTAAGGACCTAAGCTCAGCGTTAGCCCACCCTTATCATGCGGCGTTCTGCTATATGGCAATTCGGATGATGAAGGATCCCAGTGCGCCTTACACGCTAGTGCGAGGGACCTTCGCCGAGGAGGTGAAAGCCGGCGTCAGCAATTCGAGATTAGCGGAGATCGAACAGGAAGTGTATAAGCGCATTGCTGAATTGCCGGAATTGCGACAGGTGCTCATAGACACCTATGAGCGGCATAAGGAACACCTGAACTTCAAGCTTGTGTATTGAGCGATCTCGGGTAAACCGATCGACCTCGCCTTCGCCGAAGCTTCGGCGAGCGCCGAGCGACTTCTTCGGGGAAGAATAATGGCTCGCCCCCTACTCCACCACAACGCGCACCGTGCTTCCGTCCGCCAGGCGCAACAGGTACAGTCCGGCGGTCAGTCCTCCCAGTTCCAGCACGTTCCGACCGGGCACCAAGGTGAGGTGCTTCACCTGCTGACCTGCGGCGTTCAACAGACCTCCGCTCACCACGGCACTGCCGGGCCATTCCACGAACAGCACGTCCGTTGCCGGGTTCGGCCAACTCTGCAGCCCCGATGAACCCATCACGACCTCCAGCCCGGTGGTCACCTCGGTGATCCGGCCCACCACAACCGATTGCTGACCCTCTGCACCTACGGTGTAGGGACCCATGGTGAAGGGATCGGCCACGTGAGCGATGAAGTGTACCACACCCGGTTCCGCTGTGGTGGCAATGGCCTGTGCCTCCACGTGCCAAGAGGAAGGCGCGCTGCTCAACGCCCATTGCGGTGTTCCATCCGGAGCAAAAGCCACCACGGACAGGCTTCGTCCGGGGATCACGCCCGTGCACTGCACGCCATTACCCCAATCCACCACACCGCGATTGGCGCCCGTGAGGTATACGTTGTCCGCAGCATCCACAGCGATCCCCGGACCACTGGCCTGCATGATATCGCCCGTGATGCCGACATCGGCGGGATGGCCCTCGCGCCCCCACAGGAACTGACCCGTACTATCGAGCTTCACAACGAAGATGTCAGCGCCCCAATTGGTGCCATCGAACTGCAGGCCCGGCCATACCTCCCCGTCCAGGTGCAGGGCCCCGGACAAGTAGGCATGCCCATCGCTGGTGGCCACCACGGCGGGGTTGGTGAAGGTGACGTCATTCCCGAACTGCACGAAACCGGCCGAACCACCGGGCCTGTAACGCAACACGAACATGTTGTAGCCCTCGGTGCTGCTCACGGGGAACCCTTGTCCGCCAAAGGAGAGCATGCCGTTCTCACAGGACCCGCTCACGTAAAGCCCGCCCCATGCATCGAAGCTGATGGTACCGAAACGGCGAATGCCGCTGATCCCGCGAACCTCCACGTCATTGCCAGCGTCATCCACGCGCACCACACGGCCATCAAGAAAATCCTGCATGATGTACCATGGATGCCCTTCGGGGTCGATGGCGATGGAAGGCACATCGTCGCCTTGCGGATAGCTGGCAGAGAGGTTGCGCATCCACAAGGCTGAACCGTTCGCCAGATCCCAAGCGAGCAGGAACTGGTTCTGTGTGAAGAGACCACCGTCGATGCCGGCCAACTGTGAGCCATCACATACCTCAAGCACATCGCCCATGAAGCGACCGGCGAAATAGGCAATGCCTGCGGGATCCACCACGGCCGCACTGACAAAGACCGAATCGAGCAGCAGGCACGAGAGCAGGCTGCCACCGGTGGCGGGATCCAGCGCATCGAGGGCCACAGCGCCGTAGGGCGTGAGGCCATAGATGAAGTGTACATCCACCATGCGCGCGGCCACCAAATGCCCGGGCGCAGAAGCAACAGTGTGCCGAGGCATGCCGGGGTTCATGGAATACTCCACCGGCGAAGCGGTGAGCCAAGAGACCTCTTGGGCAAAAAGGAAAGCGGGAGCAAATGCTATGAACAGCGTGATGATGGAGCGCATGGAGGTGGTTCTTACCTCATGACACGGCCCATGACCGCAACGCTGCTCGCCAGGCTCAACGGACGGTCCCAAGACCTCAGTGCTTCACCAAACGCGCGATCGACAGACCTCCATCCGCGTGGAAAAGACGCAACACGTAGGCTCCGGTCGACAGTCCGCCCACGCTGTAACGCCCTTGTGCGATCTGCTCCAGCGGAACAATACGCCCCATAGCATCCACAGCCTGCACACTCTCCAATGGACCTGCAACAAGTATCTGCACCTCATCATCCGCCGGCACGGGGTAAATACGGACCTGATCGTGCTGCTCTTCAGGCATGCCCACGTTCAGCACCACCAGCACAGTGTCCGAACTCCATGCACAACCTTCCGCATCGATCACCTGCGCGTAGTAATTGCCTGTGAAGGCCGCAATTACGGATGCACTGTCCGATCCACCGATCACCTGCTCATTGAAATACCACTGCCACGAGGCCCCTCCTTGCACCCAGAGGGAATCGTTCTGCACCTGCACCGTGAACCCGGGATCGGAACGCTCGGTAACCGATACCATGCTGGATCGGACCTGCCCGTTGGCGTCGATCACCTCCACGGCATACTCCCCGGCACACAGCCCGTTCACTTGCGCAGTGGTGGCGCCGTTGCTCCACAGATAACTGAACGGGCCATCGCCGTTGGTGAAGACCTGTGCCAAACCATCGCATGCACCCGGACAGATGGTCGCTGCATGGGTGCTCACATCGAAGGTGGTGTCCGTTGCGGAGACCATCATCGCATCTCCGTTCGACACATCGTCGATGGTGGTGCTGCCGTAGGTGACCAGGCCCCAGTAATATCCGCCGAAGTACAATTGGTGCGGTGGAGCGGCTTGCCGATGGATGCAGAGCGGCACATCGCGCTGAAAGCCTCCTGCCCTTTGAACCCAGACCACATCGCCTTCGCCATCCATCTTCATGATCGCGATGTCCTCGCCGCCGATGCTTGATAGCGAAGTACCGAAGAAGTCCACCGTGTTCGAGAACTGAATGGCCACGTACACGTTACCCGATCCATCCGCAGCAGCCCGCCAGCTCAGGTCGCGTTGTGCGGCACCGGTGCTCTTGCCCCATTGGTAATTGCCATCCGCATCGAACTTCAGGATCATAAGATCATCGTTGCTGCTCGCAGAGATGAGGGTGTCATCGGGCAAGAACATGCTGCCCCACAACCTGCCGACCATGAACACGTTGCCCAAAGTGTCTGCCGTGATGCCCATGCCCTCGTGGTCACCGGAGGCATAGCTGTTCGCCCAAAGGGCATTGCCATCAAGGTCGCAGGCCAGCACATAGGCCTTGCCGGTGTTCGATGTAGTCGAGATCGGCAGGCCGTCGAATTCACCGATGGCGAAGCTGAACTGCCCGGTGATGAACAAACGATCACCGGCCACCGAGATGCCTCGGCTCGACTTTGTTTGCCCGATGCCCGTGCTGAGCTTGGCCCAATTCAACGTGCCGGTGCTGTCGTAGCTCGCTACGAAGACCTGACGCTGGCCGTTGTTGGTGAGCTGGAGCGGATCGAAACGCACCGTGAAGCCCCCGACGAACCCCGTGATGAACACATCCCCTTCCGAGGAAACAGCGATGCCTCGTGCTTCATCGTTGGAGTTGCTGCCCGCACGGCGCGCCCAAAGGCAGGTGCCATCCACATCGTAGCGCGCAACGAAGATGTCATCGCCGACATAGGACGCCAGGGAGATGCTGTCACTGAAAACAGCCGTTCCATTGTAGCTGCCGGTGATGTAGATCCGATCCTCCGCATCGATCGCGATGTCGTAGGCCAAGGCATCGTCGAAGGTGACCAGCACGCTGCGTACCCATAAGCAATTGCCGGCGGCATCGTACTTCGCCAATACGCCGGCCGTGTTGCTGCCCGTGGTGATGGTGCCGCACCCGAATTGGGATGTTCCCCGCACACTGCCCGCCCAATACACATTGCCCTGGCTATCGGTCGCGATGCCATAACACTGATCGACGTTGCTGCCGTCACCGGCACTGACGGCCCAGTTCCATTGCTGAGCGTGTAGTATGAAAGGGGACGACAGAAGAAGGGCGAGGAGGATACGCATGGTGTAAAGGTCGGTGCGGGGCGGTACATGCGTATAGTGGTGGGGTTCAGGGCGTGTCTCCTTTCCGGCACACGGGCCCAACGCACGGGGTAGGGTGCGGAGTTCATCCCGGCCTTGAGCCGGGGCTGTAGCGCCCTTGGCTCAGTGGGTGCTGCACCGGCTCCGGGGTCCCCGAGTTCCTCGGGGCCTCCTCGCTCGGGCAGCACCAACACTTCGCATACGGTCGGCTGCCGCTGCGCCCCCCCTCACGAGGGCCTCCGGATCGACTACATTACTGTCCGCCGATCGCCGTTTATTTCGTCGATCTGGCCGGACGGATGTTGATCAACACCCACAGCTGGTTCAGCCTCAACCACGGCGTGCTCTCGCCCGAGCAGGTGTTGCAGGAGGCGCATGCGCTGGGGCTGCAGCAGGTGGCGCTCACCGACATCAACTGCACGGCGGGGTGGAGCGACTTCTTCCGGCTGGCGGCGAAGTACAAGGTGCGGCCGCTCGCAGGGATCGAGTTCAAGGCCGGGCCGCGCACGCTGTACATCGGCATCGCGCGGAACAACACCGGGGTGCACCAACTGGCCTCGCTGCTGACGGACCACCTGCTGGACGGCGTGGAGCTGCCGGAGCGCGCACCCGAACTGGACGAGGCCTTCATCATCCATCCCTTCGGCACATCACCTCTACCCGCGCAGTTGCGTCCCAACGAGTTCATCGGCATCCGGCCCGGCGACGTGAACCGCCTGCGCTTCTCCCCCTGGATCAAGCAGAAGGAACGCTTGGTAGCCCTCGCGCCCGCCACCTTCCGCAGCGATCCCACACTCACCAAGCGCGACTTCAACGTGCACCGCCTGAAGCGTGCGGTGGACACCAATACGCTGCTGAGCACCACTCCGCCATCGCATGTCGCAGTGCCTGAGCAACGCTTCCTGAGCGAGGAACAGCTGTGCACCGTCTTTGCGGACGTGCCCGAACTGGTGTGGAACACGCGGCGGCTGATGGAGCAGTGCGAGGTACACTTCGCCCATGGAAAGAGCAAGAACCGCCGCACTTGGAGCAACGACACCGGTTCGGGGGCCGGTGCAAGCGCAGCCGCCGATCTGGAGCTGCTGCGCCGCGAAACACACGCCGGGCTGTTACGGCGGTTCTCTTCACCATCGCAACGGGTAGTGGACCGCGTGGAGCGCGAACTCACCGTGATCGCGCAGAAGGATTTCGTCAGCTACTTCCTCATCAACTGGGACCTGGTACGCTTCGCCAAGCACAAGGGCTTCTTCCATGTGGGGCGCGGCAGCGGTGCCAACAGCCTGGTGGCCTACTGCCTCGGCATCACCGATGTGGACCCCATCGAGCTGGATCTCTACTTCGAGCGCTTCATCAATCCCAGCCGCAGCAGCCCGCCTGACTTCGACCTCGACTTCAGTTGGAAGGACCGCGACCACGTGACGCGCTACCTCTTCGACACGTATGGAGCGCACCGAAGGGTTGCGCTGCTGGCGACCTACAGCACCTACCAGCATCGCGCGGTGATCCGCGAACTGGGCAAGGTGTTCGGGCTGCCGCCGCACGAGATCGATGCGCTGGCCGAGGGCGACACCACGCGCTCGCGCTGGATCGGCCGCAGCGAGAACGCCAGGGCGGTGAACAGTGGCACAGCGGTGATCGACAACGACCGCATCGCCCGCACCATCCTGCGCTACGCCGGGCACTTCCACGAGCACCCGCACCACCTTAGCATCCACGTGGGCGGCGTGTTGATCAGCGAGAAGCCCCTCACCCACTACACCGCGCTGCACCTGCCGCCGAAGGGCTTCGCCACCACGCAGTTCAGCATGCTGGAGGCCGAGGACCTGGGGCTGTACAAGTTCGATATCCTCAGCCAGCGGGGACTGGGGCATATCCGGGATGCGGTGGAGCTCGTGAATGAAAAATGTAAAATGAAGAATGTAGAATGCAGAGCGACCTCGAATGGAACTTCTGAGGCAGCCACTTCACATTCTCCATTCCGCGAAGCGATCGACATCCACGCCATCGAACGCTTCAAGCACGATCCGAAGATCAACGAACTGCTGCGCACCGGCGATACCATCGGCTGCTTCTATGTGGAGAGCCCGGCCATGCGCATGCTGCTGAAGAAGCTGGGTGTGCAGGACTATCCGACGCTGGTGGCGGCCAGCAGCATCATCCGTCCGGGCGTATCGCAGAGCGGCATGATGCGGGAATACATCCTGCGGCACCGTGATCCCGAACGGCGTAAACAGGCGCATCCCGCAATGCTGAAGATCATGCCCGACACCTACGGCGTGATGGTGTACCAGGAGGACGTGATCAAGGTGGCGCACCTGTATGCGGGGCTCACGCTGGCCGAGGCCGACATCCTGCGGCGCGGCATGAGCGGCAAGTACCGCAGTCGAAAGGAGTTCGAACGCGTGCAGGAGCGCTTCTTCAGCAACTGCAAGACGAAGGGTTATCCCGAACACGAGAGCAGTGAGATCTGGCGGCAGATCGAAAGCTTTGCCGGGTACAGCTTCGCGAAAGGTCACAGCGCGAGTTATGCGGTGGAGAGCTACCAAAGCCTCTACCTGAAGGCCTATCACCCCTTGGAGTTCATGGTGGCCGTGGCGAACAACTTCGGCGGCTTCTACCACACCGAATTCTACCTGCACGAAGCGAAACGCGCCGGGGCGGTGGTGGAAGCGCCGTGCGTGAACCGGAGCGAAGAGTTGTGTGCGTTGTATGCTGCTGGCCCCTGGCTACCGGCTGCTGACCCGCAGAGCGAGCCAGCAGCCGGTAGCCAACGACAAGGTGCCCGCATCTTCCTCGGTCTCCGTAACATCAAGTCGCTCGAAGCCACCACCGCGGAACTTGTACTCACCGATCGCCAACGCAACGGCCCTTTCGTCGACCTGCCCGACCTGCTGAAGCGTGTGCCCCTGTCGCCCGAACAGGCGCGCATCCTCATCCGTGTGGGAGCGCTCCGCTTCACCGGCCGCACCAAGCCGCAATTGCTGTGGGACCTCACCCTGCTGCACCCCGGCGCCAAGCACGACCCCGTGCCCGACCTCTTCGTCACCAAGCCCCCGCCCACCAAGCTACCCACGCTGGAACACTTCGACCTGAGCGATGCCTACGATGAATTGGAGTTGCTGGGCTTCCCATTATGTGATCCATTCCTGCTCGCAGCGTGCCGATCAGAGGATCAGATGATCGGACGATCAGCAAATGAGCATGCAGGAAAGGCTGATGTGGAGACAGAACCCGTAACACGCACTACAACAACAGGCAACGCCTTGCCACATATCCTTGCCCGCGACATGCCCACGCACATCGGCCGGCGCGTCTCCATGCTTGGCTACGTGGTACACGTGAAGCCCACCAGGACCGGCACCGGTGAACGCATGAGCTTCGGCAGCTTCATCGATCGGAACGGTGATTTCTGGGATAGCACACAGTTCCCCAGTGTGGAAGCGAAGTATCCGTTCCGGGGGCGTGGTGTGTACCGGCTGACGGGCAGGGTGGAAGAGGAGTTCGGACACTGCTCCTTGAGCGTTGAGCACGTGGAGAAGCTACCGTGGAAGCAAGATCCGCGCTACGGCACGAAATGATACCACCGCAAGTTCACCGATACACAGGCAACGGATCCAACGGAACTCGTGTCTTGTGCATATAACATCAACCTGACCATGACCCGATACTACGCTGCCTTGCTCCTTTCACTTCCCTTCGCCGTCAATGCCCAATCCATCGGCACACAAGGATTCACATTCAACCCCAGTGTGCTCACTGTGACCGCAGGTACCGCGATCACTCTGAACATTGGCGGGGCGCACACCATGACCGAGGTGACCGAGGCCACATGGAATGCCAACGGGAACACTTGGAACGGAGGTTTCAACTTCGATGGTGGCACCCACACGCTCACGCTCGACCTACCTGGCACGTACTACTATGTGTGCGTACCACACGCCAGCGCAGGTATGAAGGGACGCATCGTTGTGGAATCCAACACGGGGGTCGCACAGGCCATTCCCACGCCGACATTCGCGCTCTACCCCAACCCGACCAGCAGCGAGTTGGTGATCACCACCGCAGCAGCATCGGAAATGTCGATCGTATTGATCGATGCCCAAGGACGCGAAGCGCTCCGTCAAGCACTGAGCGGCAATGACCGCATCAGCGTGTCGCACCTCCGCACGGGCAACTACACCGCCCTCCTGATGGACGCCACTGGCATCATTCGCGGACGCGAGCGCCTGTCCATCGTTCGCTGAACCGAACATTCTTCGTCAAGAACGCCGCTCCTCGGAGCGGCGTTCTTGCGTTCATTGAAGGGCATCCCACCAGCGCTCGCTCAGTGTCATGTTCGGCCCGTTCACAATGCGGCCGATGCGTGGTGTTAGCAATGGGATGCCCAGTTCCTTTGCGGCCAAGGTCACGCGCTCAACAGGCTCCTTCCAAGGGTGCAAGGCCAGGCTGAACTTGCCCCAATGGATGGGCATAAGCACCTTCGCCTTCACGTCGGCAGCGGCTTGTGCCGTCTCTTCTGGCATCATGTGGATATTGGACCAATGCTCGTTGTAGGCACCGCATTCCAACAACGCCAGATCGAAGGGCCCGAAACGCTCGCCCACATCCTTGAAGGATGGCGAATAGCCGGAGTCGGCGCCGAAGTACACCTTCTTCGTGCGGCCTTCGAGCACCCACGAACCCCAAAGCGTGCTGAACCGGTTGGTCATTCCACGTCCACTGAAATGGCGAGAGGGCGCGAGAGTAAGCTTCACGGACCCTACCTCGGCGCTCTCCCAAAGGTCATTCTCGGTGATGGCCTCCGCAGGTATGCCCCAGTGCTCCAGATGCGCACCCACTCCCAGCGGTGCAATGAAGCGTTTGTCCTTCAGTTGAAGAACGGTCTCGTGATCGAGATGATCGTAGTGGTCATGCGAAAGGAGTACGACATCGACCTGTGGCAGCAGATCAACACGCATATGCTGGGTGTAGTTGAACCGCTTGGGGCCAGCGAAGCTGAAGGTACTGGCGCGCTCGCCGAACACTGGATCCGTAAGGAAGGTGGTGCCATCGACCTTGATCAGTAACGACGAGTGGCCGAACCAGCACACCGCGATCGCGGTATCGGGTACGGCGGCCCAAGCGGCGGCATCGAAGTCAACTACGGGAATGGTGTCCTTCGGCTCACGACCATCACCGCCCTTGATGAACTCCCACATCACACCCAGCAGGGTACCGATAGGCATGTCCATGTTGGTCTCCACCATGTTCTGGAACTTGCCATCACGATAGTTGGGCGAGGCCTGTATACGCGCGAGCCGTTCACCGGCGGGATCGCTACCGATGCGCGGCGCGAACTGGAAGTACAACAACAGCGCAGCGCCCATCGTGATCAGAAGGCCCAACAGTATCCAAAGTGTCATTCGTAGCGGTCTCAATTGTCAAAAAGGAAAGGTCCGGCATAAAGGTCCGGACCTTTCCATTGATCGGCATACCGCTCGTGGATCAGTTGCGGTATTTCACCGCGCCTTGGGCAAGCAGGTGTTGAATGTCGTTGTTGATACTGAGGATCAGCAATGAGGTAGCCGTACAGAACACCGGACTGGTGATGCAGTGGTGGCCGTTCCAGCTACCATCGTTGTTCTGGATGCTCACCAAACGGCCCGTGGTCTGCTGGTACCAGTTCTTCCAGCCCTGGTCCTTGCCGATCACCAGCGATTCGCCGGTCTGAAGGAAACTGAGGAACTCCTCGCCGCCGTTGTTCCCGAAGCCGCTGATCACCCGTTCGTCCTGGGCCTGCTGCTTGCTGGCGTTGAACACCTGGTAGGCGGTGTTGTACTTCTCGGCCTCGGTGCGCGACATGCCGGTCTCTTCGAGCGCGTCCACGGAGACCGGTGCGTTCTCTGCCAGCTTGCCTTCCTTCTTGGCCTGGGCGATGCGCTCATTCACCTCACGCGCCTCCGCCGCACTGTTACGCGTACTACCGCTTACCGCGTAGAGCGTGATGCCCGCGGCCCTCTCCGTGGCCACACTGCCGGTATTCACATCAAAATTGGCCTTCTGGTAATTGCGGGCCAGGTCCAATGCCTCTGCATCCACTTCAGCGCCCTGTGCCTTGGCCGATTCGAGCGCGCTGGCCGCGAAGGAGCTTTGAAGCACACCGGCCCAGCCATCGCCCTGTACACTGCCGTCGCTGTTCTGCGAACGTTGGATCATGCCCACGCAGGTGTTCAGCGCGCGCATCACCCTTAGCCTGATCGGGTGTTCCTCGCCCAGCTTGGCGCTCAGGTTGCTCAAACACTGCGCCGTCAGCGCCACATCGATGTTCTGTCCCAGCTTGGACTGGATCTGTGTGCCCTGCAGGGCCGTGACGTTCACGGCGTTCTTCGGCGCTGCCTCCACTTGCTTCAACAGGTATTCCACCGCCTTCTTGAGCTGCGCGCTGTAAGTGCCTTGGTCAAGGCCGTTCCCCATTCGCATCAGGGCCATGGCCACCATGGCCGTGGTGGCGGGGTCGGTGCTCACGGCATGCGGGTCCATGATGTCCTGCCGGGAATGGCTTCCCGCACCATAGCCGCCATCCTGGGCCTGTGCCTTCACCAACCACTGTAGCCCGCGTTGTTCGGCCAACAACACTTTCTCGGGTGTTCGCAGCACGAAGCTGCTGTCCAACCCAACGCCTTCGTAAACGGTCATGAACACGCATTTGGGCGGGGCTTCAGAGACCGGTGGTGGAACTGGACAATGCTCCGCTGGCATCATGGCCCGGGGCGAAGGACCACGGAAAGACGCGAAGATCACGAGAATGCCGAATGCGGAAAGTGCCGCGAGCAGAATGAAGGACCGGGTACGCATGAGGTTCGTGTTGTGGCCAACCATGTTGCGGATGACCTGTTCGAAGCTGCCGTACACGTGTCCGCCGACATGGTTCGATCGCACTGGATATACCTTCGGGCATGCGCTATTCATCAACCCTGCTCGCTTCGATCATCACGCTGATCGTTGGGGCCCAACCACGCATCCTGCATTTCACCCGCACCTCCGGCTTCGATCACCAGACCCGTGGGGTTTCCTTAGCCATGTTCCAATCCATAGCCAGTGAACTGGGCCTGCTCGTGGACGATGATGCGACCAGTGCTCCGTTCAGCGACAGCAGCACACTGGCGCAGTACAGCGTGATCGTGTTCAGCAACACCAGCGGCAACGCCATCCTCAACGCTCAGCAACAGGCAAATTTCGAGGCGTGGGTGGCCAACGGCGGCCGGGTCATGGGCATCCATGCAGCCAGCGACACCTACCGCCATAGCACGGCCAACGGTGGCAACACAGGTGCTTGGGACTTCTACGCTGAACTGATCGGAGCCAGCGTGCAGGAAAACCCGAACCATGTGAGCGGCACGCCTCAGTACAGCATGCAGCACATGGTTACGCATGCCAGCACCGCCAACCTACCAGATCCGTGGGTGAAGAACGAGGAATACTACTACTGGGAAGGTGGATACTACGGCCCCAACAACGTGGAGGTGCTGCGCGTGGAAGGCACCGTTGGGCCGAACGGACAGATGAACAGCTACGATGCACCACGTCCCATGAGCTGGTACCGGATCGAGCCTAACGGTTCACGCGTATTCTATACCGCGCTAGGCCACGACCAGAGCAATTACACCAGCGATGTGTTGTACCGCACGCACATAAGGGATGCCTTGGCGTGGCTGCTGGACGGGAGCACCAACTTGCTTATACCTTCCACTAAGCCAGAGATCCACGTGTTCCCCAATCCGGCAACGGATATGCTCATCATCGACACTGATGACACGTGGACCGGCTCATCCGTACATCTTATGGATGCCACTGGCCGCACGGTACTGCAAGCAACGATCAGCGGACAAAGGACCACCGTACCACTCAACGGCCTCGCACACGGGACCTACATGCTGCGCACGAAGGACTTCGTACTACTGGTGCAGATCATCCGCTGACCGACGGCAGGAGCATCATGTGTTGGGTGCATGAGCACATGCTCACGTGCACTCCTTGGCACTCGCCCTACGCTTCCTGCAGCTTCTTCGCCGCGCGCTTCCGCTCGTTCTCGTCGAGCAGGATCTTGCGGATGCGAAGGCTCTTGGGTGTCACCTCGAGGTACTCGTCCTCGGCGATGTACTCCATGCACTCCTCCAGGCTGAACTTCACGGCAGGCGCGATGTTCAGCTTCTCGTCCGTACCGCTGGCGCGCATGTTGGTGAGCTTCTTGGTGCGCACCACGTTCACCACCAGTTCTTCGCCGGGCTTGGGACTTTCGCCGATCACCTGGCCCACGTAGATATCCTCTCCGGGATCCACGAAGAACTTGCCCCGGTCCTGAAGCTTATCGATGGCGTAGGGCACCACGGCACCCAGTTCGCCACTGACAATGCAACCCGGGCGCGGCGCCTGGATCTGACCCTTGAACGGCTCATAGCCCTTGAAGCGGTGCGCCACAATGGCCTCGCCCTCTGTGGCCGTAAGCAGCGTGTTGCGCAGGCCGATGATGCCACGCGCGGGGATGCTGAACTCCAGCACCGTGCGGTCGCTCTTCTGCTCGATGTTGAGGATCTCGCCCTTGCGACGCGTAACGTGGTCGATCACACGGCTGCTGAACTGCTCAGGAACCTGAACCGTAAGGTGCTCGATAGGCTCATGGCGCTGACCGTCCACCTCCTTATAGAGCACTTGAGGCTGACCAAGCTGGAACTCGTAGCCCTCGCGACGCATGGTCTCTACCAGGATGCTCAGGTGCAGGATACCGCGACCGAAGACGAGCAACCGGTCAGGGCTCTCGGTCTCCTTGATACGCATGGCGAGATTCTTCTCGATCTCCTTGAAGAGCCGGTCGCGCACGTGGCGGCTGGTCACGAACTGACCTTCCTTACCGAAGAAGGGTGAATTGTTGATGGTGAAGAGCATGCTCATGGTGGGTTCATCCACCTTGAACTTGGGCAGGCCTTCGGGATTCTCGGCATCGGCCACCGTATCGCCGATATCGAAATTCTCCAGACCCATCAGGGCCACGATCTCGCCGCAGCCCACTTCGTGCTTGATCTTCTCCTTGCCCAGGCCCTCGAACACCATCAGTTCCTTTACTTGGCCCTTCTGCAGTGTGCCATCGTTCTTCACGAGCGTGACCTGCTGACCGGGCTTGATGCTTCCGCGCGTGATACGCCCCACTGCGATCCGACCTTGGAAGCTGCTGTAATCCAAGCTGGTGATGCGCATTTGCAGGCTGCCTTCCAACTGGCGCGGAGAAGGGATGTGTTCCAAGATCACATCCAATAGGTGGCTCACATCCTCGGTGGGTGTCTTCCAATCGGGGCCCATCCAACCGTTCTTGCTGCTTCCGTAAACGGTGGGGAAATCAAGCTGCTCCTCGGTGGCATCCAACGCGAACATCAGGTCGAACACGGCCTCGTGCACCTCCTCGGGCGTGCAGTTGGGCTTGTCCACCTTGTTGATCACCACCACGGGCTTCAGCCCCAGTTCGATGGCCTTACCAAGCACGAAACGCGTTTGTGGCATGGGCCCTTCGAAAGCGTCGACCAGTAGGATCACGCCATCGGCCATGTTCAGCACGCGCTCCACCTCACCACCGAAGTCGCTGTGGCCCGGGGTATCGATGATATTGATCTTGGTGCCCTTGTAACGCACGCTCACGTTCTTGCTCAGGATCGTGATGCCGCGTTCGCGCTCCAGATCGTTGTTGTCCAACAGCAGGTCCTTCACCTCCTCGTTCACACGGAAAAGCTGGCATTGGTGGAGGATCTTGTCCACCAGGGTGGTCTTGCCATGGTCCACGTGGGCGATGATGGCGATGTTGCGAAGTGAGGTCATGACTTGAGCGCGGGGACCGGCGGGTATTGGAGGTATTTTCTCAAAAAGGCCCGCGAAGGTACGGCTCCTTTCCGGGAATCGGCCCGGATAACGGATATTCGCGCCTCATTCCTAGGAACATGCGTCCCTTCACCGTACTCCTTCCGGCCCTGTCCGTTCTCACTCTGACATTCACATCCTGCAGCGACCCGGCCCCGAATGGTGCCCCAGTGGTGGTCACCGGTGAACTGACCATCAGCTCGGGCAATGTCGCTTTGGTCGATTGCGACCTTGCCTCCCATGCCATCTCAGGCGCCTTGCGTGACTCAGTCATGGCCCGCTTCAGCGGAGCGGCTGCGCTCTCTGTTAGCACACACCTTTGGCTGACCGTGCATGCGACCGATTCAACTCTTTCGGCAGGGTCCATCGTTAATGTGCTGAAATCTGCTCCCTGCTTGATGGAGCTACCAGGCACCTATGCCATGGAACCCCTCCAGGACGGGCAGATGGCGGCCAAGATCAACCTGGATGTCTCTGGCCGGTTCAGCTTGGCGGTAGCTCCTGGCGATGGCACGCGAAAGGACGATACCGGTGATTGGCTCCGCGAAAAGGATGAGATCGTTTTGCGTGGACAAGAGCGCAAGTACATACTTCGGATCGTACACCCCGATGCCGTTGTGCTTGAGGATAGCACATTGTACGGGAAGGTGCTGCGCATGACACGCCGTTGAGTCGGAACCTGCCTTCGACCATTCGCCTATCTTTGCCGTCCCTTGCAGCGATGCATGGCACTACAGGCCCCGTAGTTCAATTGGATAGAATGACAGATTCCGGTTCTGTTGGTTGCAGGTTCGAATCCTGCCGGGGTCACTGACAAAACGGCTCGCTGAAAGGCGGGCCGTTCTTGCTTTCCATGCGGCTCGACAAATTCCTCTGGTGCGTGCGCCTCTTCAAGACCCGCAGCCTGGCCACGGATGCCATGCGCAGGGAGCAGGTGCAATTGAACGGCAGGACCGTAAAACCTTCTGCAGAAGTGAAAGTTGGCGATACGTTCGCGCTGCGTGAACCACCTGTCTGGCGTAGCTGGGAGATCGTTGCGCTGCCATCCTCAAGGGTGGGTGCCAAACTCGTGTCCGGACTGATCACCGAACGAACCTCGTTCGAGGACCTCGAAAAACGCGAGCTGGCCCGACTGGTGAAACAGCAACAACGCCCCCCCGGCGAAGGAAGGCCCACAAAACGCGACCGCCGCGACATGGACCGCTTCACCGGCGAGTGACAACGGACATTACGCCGACCACAACTTCAAGCATCCGTACATTTCACCATGCAATTGCTCATCCGCCTCATCATTTCCACCATCGCTGTGCTTGTAACCGACCTGCTACTGCGCGGCGTGCATGCGGAGGATTTCGTGACCGGCCTGCTGGTAGCTGTCGTGCTCGGCCTTCTGAACACCTTCTTGAAACCGTTGCTGATCCTGTTCACCCTACCGGTAACGCTGATCACCATGGGCCTGTTCCTGCTCGTCATCAACGCGGGTATGGTGATGCTCGCCGCACGCATCGTCCCAGGGTTCGTTGTGGAGAGCTTCTGGTGGGCCCTGGGCTTCAGCATCGTGCTCAGCATTGTGCAGGGTTTCCTTCAGGGGTTGGACCGACCGAAGAACGGCGAGCAACCCATGTGAACTGAAAAGGCCGGGCAACATGCCCGGCCTTTCCACTGGTTCCGTATTTCTGCCTAGTTATCGCCATCCAGCAGACGGCCAAGGCCACCAAGGATGCTCCCTTCTTCCTTGCCTCGTCCGCCAGCACGCGGCGCAGCGGCTATGATGTTGTCCGCCAGACGGCTGAACGGAAGCGATTGGATCCATACATGCCCGGGGCCTCGAAGCGTGGCAAAGAACAACCCCTCACCGCCGAACAAGGTGTTCTTGATCCCACCAACGAACTGGATATCGTAATCCACATCCTGGGTCATGGCCACCAGGCAACCGGTATCCACGCGCAGGGTCTCACCAGGCCGCAGGTCGCGTTGGACGGTGGTACCACCCGCATGGATGTATACCTGCCCATCGCCCTCCAGCTTCTGCATGATGAAGCCTTCGCCACCAAAGAGTCCGGCCCCCAGGCGCTTCTGGAACTCAATGCCGATGTTCACCCCCTTTGCTGCAGCCAGGAAGCTGTCCTTCTGGCACACCAGTTTCCCTTGATAGTCGCGCAGGTCCAAGGCCATGATCTTGCCGGGGTAGGCCGCCGCGAACCAGACCGTACGGCGCACCTGGCTGATATTGGTATAGGTGGTCATGAACAGGCTTTCGCCGGTCAGCACGCGCTTGCCGGCACTGAACATCTTGTCCAGGAAACTCTGGCTCTGCCCTCGGCCATCGCCGAAGATGGTCTCCATTTGGATGCCTTCATCCATCATCATCAGCGTACCCGCTTCGGCGACAACGGTCTCCATCGGGTCCAGCGTGATCTCCACGCATTGCATGTCATCACCCACAATGCGGTGATCCAGTTCGTGTGCTTGGCGGCTCATGGCGCTACAGGTTCAATTTGAATGAGGCAAAGCTATCCATCGCCGAAGGCCTGCCATGCGCCGCCCAAGGCGTAATTTGGCCGCTCCTGTAGACCCCGCCAACCCGCCATTGATGCCGACCCTTAGAACCAGCCCGGCCGCTTCAAAGACCTTGGACACCCAGATCATGCTGCGTGCCTGGGAACTGATGTGCACGGCCAAGGCCATGACCGAGACCTACGAGGAGCACTTCAAGCTGACCAGCAAGTATGTACATGCCACCAGCCGCGGGCATGAGGCCATTCAACTGGCACTTGGCATGCAGCTGAAGCCCCAGGACTTCGTAGCCCCCTATTACCGCGACGACAGTATCCTGCTTGGCATCGGCATGGAGCCCTACGAACTGATGCTACAGCTCATGGCCAAACGCGACGACCCCTTCAGCGGTGGGCGCACGTACTATGGCCACCCCAGCTTGCGTCGCGAAGGCATGCCACGCATTCCGCACCAGAGCAGTGCCACCGGCATGCAGGCTATTCCGACAACAGGGATCGCCATGGGCCTCTGGTACAAAGAGCAGGCGGGCTTGGCGCACGACCTCAACGGTTCGAAGGATGATGAAGCCCCCATCGTGGTGTGCTCGTTGGGTGATGCTTCCGTGACCGAAGGTGAAGTGGCCGAAGCGCTCCAGATGGCCGTATTGAAGAAGTTGCCCATCATCTACCTGGTGCAGGACAACGAGTGGGACATCAGCGCCAGTGCTGACGAAATACGGGTGGCCGATGCGAGCGAATACGCCAAGGGTTTTCCGGGCCTTGAGGTACGCAAGGTGGATGGCGCCGACTTCAAGGAGAGCTATAGCACGTTGAACGAGGTGATCGGGCTTGTGCGCAAGGAACGCCGCCCTTTCCTGGTCCATGCGAAAGTGCCGCTGCTCAACCACCACACCAGCGGCGTGCGCATGGAGTTCTACCGCAGCGAGGAGAACCTGGCGGAGCACCGCATGCGCGATCCCTTCCCGCGTTTCCTGCAACAATGCCTCGATGACCGCATTCAGCTCGATGGGCTGAAGCAGGTCGAACAGAAAGCGATCGCCCGCGTGAAGGCCGACTTTGAACGTGCACGCATTGCCGAAGATCCGACCCCATCGGACCTCACCACCCACATGTTCGCACCCACCCCGGTAACCGAGGAAAAGGGTGAACGCGCACCGGCCGACCGGGAGCCGACCGTGATGGTGGACAGTGCGCTCTTCGCCATTCGCGAACTGATGCAGGACGACCCGCGATGCCTGCTTTATGGTCAGGATGTCGGCGCACGACTTGGCGGCGTGTTCCGCGAGGCCGCCACACTGGCTCGCGATTTCGGTGGTCACCGCGTGTTCAACACACCCATCCAGGAGGCCTTCATCATTGGCAGCACCGTGGGCATGAGCGCCGCCGGGCTCAAGCCGATCGTGGAGGTGCAGTTCGCCGATTACATCTGGCCGGGACTGAACCAGCTCTTCACGGAGGTGGCACGCTCGTGCTACCTCACCGTTGGCAAATGGCCTGTGAGCTGCATCCTGCGCGTACCCATCGGCGCGTACGGTAGCGGAGGTCCCTACCACAGCAGCAGCGTGGAAAGCGTGCTGTGCAACATCAAAGGGATCAAGATCGCGTACCCCAGCACCGGCGCCGACCTGAAAGGGTTGATGAAGGCCGCCTATCACGACCCGAACCCCGTGGTGATGCTGGAGCACAAGGGGCTTTACTGGAGCAAGATCAAAGGCACCGAGGACGCAAAGACCGTGGAGCCGAGCGCCGATTACATCATTCCCTTTGGAAAGGCGCGCATGGTGATCGAGGCCGATGCAAACGCTGTGGACAAAGGCCGGGCGGCCGTGATCGTTACGTATGGCATGGGCGTCTATTGGTCCAAAGCCGCTGCAAAGCAATTCCCCGGCCGTGCCACCATCATCGACCTGCGCACACTGGCCCCGTTGGACGAAGAGACGGTGATGACCGCTGTGCGTACACATGGCCGTTGCCTGGTCGTCACCGAAGAGCAGTTGACGAACTCGTTCGCCCAGGCGCTGGCATCGCGTATCGGCGATCAGTGTTTTGAACAGTTGGACGCTCCAGTGCGCACGCTCGGATCCGTGGACATGCCGGCCATTCCGCTGAACAGTACACTGGAGGCTACCATGATCCCCAGCGCTGAGAAAGTGGCCAAAGCATTGGGCGCCCTGCTCGATTACTGAACCAACCTCCACAGGACACCACAGCCATGCAGGAGCACTTCATGAAGGTGGAGCGCACCGCCCGGTACCACGTGGTGGGGCAGCCGGAGAACGCTCGCGAGATATGGGTGGTAGTGCATGGTTATGGCCAACTGGCGCGCTATTTCCTGAACCACTTTGCAGCCTTCGCCAAGGATCGTTGCATTGTGGCCCCGGAAGGCCTCAGCAGATTCTACCTGGATCCCGCGCACAGCCGCGTAGGTGCCACATGGATGACCCGCGAGGACCGACTGCACGAGATCGAGGACCACATTGCCTATTTGGACCAGCTGGCCAAAGAACTGGCCTATAAGAGCGCGCCAGGCGCTCCCATCAATGTACTGGGCTTTTCGCAGGGTGTTGCCACTGTGAGCCGCTGGGCCACCCAAGGCACCACACCAATCAAGAGGCTCGTGCTTTGGGCGGGATCACTGCCACCTGAACTGGGCCTTGACATCTTGCGCACTTGGCAGCACATGCGAGTGGACATGGTCCTTGGTGATCAGGACCAATATGCGAACAAGGAGACCTTGGAAGCGATCGCCCAACGCATGCGGAGCGCAGGCGTGCCGTATCGTACGCACATGTTCCAGGGCGGGCACCAGCTTGATGCACTGACATTGCAGCGCATCATTCCAAGCGGTTAGAACGTGGCCGGCGGCTTATTGGCGGACCATGCCAGCAACTCGTCCAAGGTCCGCACCGCTACAGCGTGGTAGTTCTGCCGTGAACTGCGGTAGATATCCTGGGCCATTAGACGACCCTTCTCAGTGGCGATCAACTCTGTGTACAATGGCACCAGGAACTTGCGCCTCCCAACTGTGTTCAGGAACCGGTCCAGCGTGGGATAAGCAACATCATGATCATTCCGTATGCATTGCTCCAACCAGGCGGCAAGCACTTCTGCATTGCCGCTCTTGGTAAGCCCGAATGCATTGTCGAGGTCGTTCAACTGCGCATCCGTCAGGTCCTTGGGTAAGTGCCGCAGGAAGTGCATCCACTCAAAGGTGCTCCATTCCTTGGTATTCAATGAAGCAGCGGCCGTACCCTGCTGCCAGCGGACGACTTCAGCATCAACCTTGGTGAACTTGTCCGATACCGGGGTGGGAGCATCCGCAGGCAGGCCGGGGCCATCCACCCAGGCGGTGATATCCAACTGAACGTTGTTCGGGGCCAGCAACTGCTCATCCAAGTAGGTCAGGAAGCGATCGGTGGTCATGCTTTGGAATGCGAACGTGTCAAAGTAGCCACGCAGGAACGCATCGAACTTCTCGCGCCCCACTTTCGCTTCCAATAGTTTTAGGAAAGCGAACCCCTTCTCATAGGCGATATCGGTCATCCCATCATCCGGATCGCGTCCTTCCAGATGCAAGCGCAGATGCGTGTCGGCCCCATGCCCTTCCGTTTCCAACCGTGCCAGTGTTCCCTGCAGGTCCTGGCGACCAAGGATCTGGAGCATGCCCGCATGGCTTTCGCCATAGAGCGCCTCGCTGATGCGGTTCTCGAAATAGACGGTGAAGCCTTCGTTCAGCCAGAAGTCGTTCCATGTGGCGTTCGTAACGAGATTGCCGCTCCAGCTATGGGCCAGTTCATGTGCGATCAATGCCGTCAAGGAACGGTCGCCGGCAATAATGGTGGGCGTGGCGAAGGTCAAACGGGGGTTCTCCATGCCACCGAACGGGAAGCTGGGCGGTAGCACGATCACATCGTAACGCCCCCAGCGATAGGGGCCATAGAGGGCTTCGGCTGCTTCAAGCATACGTTCGGTATCGGCGAATTCCCAAGCCGCTTTCTCTACCATACTGCGTTCGGCATAAACACCCGTGCGTTCGCCCAAGGGCCTGAAATCGAGGTCGCCGACGGCCAGCGCGATCAAGTAGGCCGGGATCGCTTGTTCCATGCTGAAGGTGTACACCCCTTCCGCGCTGCGTTGCTGGGGGTTGGCGGCACTCATTACGGCCATAAGCTCCGCAGGCACCTTCACACGTGCGTTGTAAGTGAAGCGAATGCCGGGACTATCCTGCACAGGTATCCATGTACGCGTAAGAATGGCCTGCCCTTGCGTGAACAGGAACGGATGCTTACGGTCAGCGGTCTGTTGCGGGGACAACCATTGCAGGGCCTTGGCATCGCTGGTGGTCTTGTAATCCACCGCGATCTGCTTGCTATTACGCTTGATGGGAATGCCCAATGCCCGGCCTAAAAGGGTGCTGTCGCCAAGCTGGAACTCCACAGGCTGGCCATCCACCCGCACGGCAGCCACGTTCAATCCGTCCGTATCCAAGAATATCGTATCGCTTCCGTTGGGTCTAATGGCATATCCGGCGGTGCCCGAAATGGTGCGGGTATCCATAGCCACTTGTACATCCAGATCAAGATGCGTGATGCGGGCTGCACTGGCGCTGGCGTGCGTGTGGGTATCCATGGCTTCAATTTCCTCGGCTTTCAGGTCAGAGCCTTTGGGGGTCCCTTCTCCTGAACAAGAAGTGAACAGGACAGCAAGCAGGGCCGCCCAGGTAAAAGTCGATCGTGTCATGTGGGAAATGCGGTTCGCAAATGTAGCCGCACGGCCAACTGCGGAAGTTGAACGACATGTCACATTAGGTTCGATCCTCTTTGAGATCGCCCAGCAGGCCAACGACGTTCGGCCCTCAACGTGCGGTCGATCGTCCGAAACTTTCAAGGTCCCTGATGGTAAAACCGCTGCACGAGCCAGCGACCATTCCCTCGGTATATCAAGGGACAAGGTCCGAGGCCTTACACACGCATGCCATTACCGACCAAGCCAAATGGCCTTGGCTGGACAACAAGGCCGAACACGTGCAAAGAGCTGACCAGTACACACCTTTAAGAAACCTGGGCCGAGAACAAGGAATGCCGCCTGTTCAGGCGGCATTCCATTATCCTGTCGGGGTGACTGGATTCGAACCAGCGACCACTTGCACCCCATGCAAGTGCGCTACCGGGCTGCGCTACACCCCGAGGGGCCGCAAATGTAAAAAAGTCCTTGGAACTTGACCCAGCGAATGATCGCACGTCCTAAAGCACGTCCCAATTGCAGAGCAAAGCGAAAGCAATGAGGGCCGCATAGACCATGAGGGTCATGAGACCAGGGCTGAACTTGCGCATGATGGCTTGCATGGTGACCAGTGTTATTGATATGCTGCAAAGATCCGATCCAGTTGGCGCCTTCAGTATTAACGCAATGCTATCGCATGCCCTGTTTTCAACAACTCGCCTGTTCATCTCGCATGAACAGGGCGAACGGTTCATCTGTTTGACGAACGGTCCAACCCCGGCGGTACTCGGCAATAGCTTTGCCGCCCCATTGCACCTGCAGATCTCCATGCGTTTCATCCTCAGCTTGTTCACCGTCCTGTTATGCCTCGGGTCCACGGCCCAGCGGTCATTCACCGTTAGTGGTTTCGTGAAGGATGCTGCCAGTGGCGAGGCCCTTATCGGTGCCAATGTGTTCGTGAAGGAGACCATGCGTGGCACGGCCACCAACGTATACGGGTACTACGTTCTGAACTTGGAGCCGGGCACCTATACCCTGGCCATGAGCTATATAGGTTACGAGGATTGGACCCTCACCATAGAGGTGAGCGCGGACCAGAAGATCAACATTGATGCAGTGCCGAAGGCCATCCTCGCGAAGGAGTTCGAGGTGGTGGGCGAACGCACCAAGGACAACACCGAAGGAACCCAGATGGGCACGGTGGAACTGGACGTTCAGAAACTGAACACACTGCCCGCACTGCTCGGCGAAGTGGACATCCTGAAGACGATCCAGTTCCTACCAGGCGTGGCCAGTAATGGCGAAGGGAACAGCGGTTTCTACGTGCGTGGCGGCGGTCCGGACCAGAACCTAATCCTGCTCGATGAAGCCACCGTGTACAATGCCAGCCACCTCTTCGGGTTCTTCAGTGTGTTCAATGCCGACGCCGTAAAGAACATCGAACTGATAAAGGGTGGAATGCCTGCCAATTACGGCGGCCGCATCTCCTCGGTGCTCGACATCAGCATGAAGGACGGCAATAACAAGGGCTTCCACGGGCAAGGCGGCATTGGCCTCATCTCTTCGCGCCTAACGCTGGAAGGGCCCATAGTCAAGGACCGCAGCTCGTTCATCGTCAGCGGGCGACGTACCTACATCGATGTGGTCACCAAGCCCTTTATCAATCCCGAAAGCGCGTTTTCGGGCAGTGGCTACTATTTCTATGACCTGAACGCCAAGGCCAACTACCGGTTCACCGACAAGGACAGGCTCTTCGTGAGCGGGTACTTCGGCAGGGACGTATTCGACTTCTCGGGATCGAACGAGGGCGACCCCAAGTTCCGTATCCCATGGGGCAACGCCACGCTTTCGGCCCGCTGGAACCATGTGTTCGGCCCCAAGCTCTTCATGAACACTACGGCCACATACAGTGATTACTCCTTCGCATTCCAGGCCGACCAGGACCAGTTCGCCTTCGAGCTGTTCAGTGGTATCAAGGACTATGGCCTCAAGGTGGACCTCTCCCACTACCCCAATGCCAGGCACCGCCTGAAATACGGGGGCCAGTACATCTACCATATCTACACTACCAGCACGGTGAACGTGAGCAGCGGCGACACGGACTTCAACATTGATACCCCACCCAAACTGCACGCCCACGAGACCGCGCTCTATGTGATGGACGACTTCGACATCACGGATGAGCTTCGCATCAACGCCGGTGTGCGCCTGACCACCTTCGCGCATGTGGGCCCGTTCAAGCTCTACGAACTGGATGAGAACGGACGATCAACCGGCACGGTGGATTATTCCAGCGGCAAACCCATTGCGTCCTACGCAGCACTGGAACCCCGTCTTTCGCTGCGTTACCGACTGCGCAAGGGAAGTGTGAAAGCCTCCTTCAACCGCGGTCAGCAATACGTGCACTTGGCCAGCTTTGGCAGCACGCCATTGCCCACGGACGTATGGATACCCAGTAGCACCAATGTGCGGCCACAGATCGGCACCCAATACGCTGCCGGCTATTTCCGCGACCTGATGGACGGCCTGTTCGAGACGAGCGTGGAGGTCTATTACAAGGATTTCGACAACCTGATCGAGTACGCAGAAGGTGCCGAACCTGCCAACAATGGCAACACCAACTACGACGCCCAACTGGTGTTCGGCGATGGATACAGCTATGGTGCCGAGCTGTTCGTGAAGAAGCGCCTCGGCAAGGTCAACGGATGGGTGGGCTATACCTGGAGCCGCACCATGCGCCAGTTCCCCGACATCAACCAAGGTCGTGAATTCCCCAGCCGCTGGGACCGCCGCAACGACCTGAGCGTGGTGGTGGCCTATGAGCCGAACAAGCGTTGGAGCTTCGGAGCCACGTTCATCTACTCCACCGGTCAGGCGGTAACCCTGCCTTTGAACCGTTATTTCTACGAAGGGCGAGTTGTGAGCGAGTACACCGAACGGAACGGTTACCGCATGGTGCCCTATCACCGCTTGGACCTCGCAGCCACCTTGCACAACAAGACAACACGCGTGGTCACCGACCCCGTGACCAACGAAACATCGGAAGTGGCGCGTCGCTGGAAGAGCAGCTGGACCTTCTCCGTGTACAACGCCTACAACAGGGCCAATCCCTACTTCATCTACTTCGACGCTTCCGGCAACCCGGCGAACAATACGTTCCAAGTGGTCGCGAAACAGGTCTCACTTTTCGCCATCCTGCCATCAGTGACCTGGAACTTCCAATTCTGACCCACATGACCGCACAACGCACCATACTCAAGGGCATAAGCCTACTGGCCACCGCCACCTTGCTGCTGTCCTGTGAAAAAGAGATCACCGTGGACCTACCCGAGACCGAACCGCGCATTGTGGTTGAGGGGACCATCGAGGCAGGCATGCCCCCGATCGTGATCCTCACCCGCACGCAGAGCTATTTCGCCCCAACGGACCTCAACAGCATTGCGGCCAGCTTTGTGACCGATGCAACGGTGACCGTGAACGATGGTGTGACAACGCATACCCTGGACCGCATTTGCAGCGGCGAGCTGACCGAGGAGCAGATCGAACTGATCTCATCCCTCACCGGCCTCGATGTGGCCCTGCTCACCAACGCCAATATCTGTGCGTGGACCAAGCTCACCTTATTAGGTATTCCCGGCACATCCTATCAACTGAACATCCAGACCGAAGGGAAAAGCCTGTCCGCCTCCACCACCATTCCCCATCCCGTTCAGCTGGATTCCCTCTGGTTCAAGCTCGCCTTGCAACAGCCCAACGACGACTCGCTCGGTTTCATTTGGGCGAGGCTCTCTGATCCCGACACTATCGGCAATGGTTACCGCTGGCTGGCCAAGCGCATCAACGCCGGTCCTGACGGCAGCCCCAAGGATGACAGCTTCGTTGCCCCCTTCTTCTCCGTGTTCGAGGACCGTTTCGTGAACGGGCTCACATTCGACTTCAACTTCAACAGGGGCTCCACGCCCTATAGTGAAGCGGACGATGACAACAACGAGGAAAGCGGCTATTTCAAACGCGGCGACACTGTGGTGGTAAAGCTGGTGAGCCTCGACCTTGCGTCCTACCGTTTCTATAATTCCTTCCAGAACAACGTGGCCTCGCAGGGTGATGT
The DNA here is from genome assembly GCA_016788295.1 of Flavobacteriales bacterium. Taxonomy (GTDB): domain Bacteria; phylum Bacteroidota; class Bacteroidia; order Flavobacteriales_F; family PHOS-HE28; genus PHOS-HE28. Next base: position 155,073 of record JAEUSY010000061.1, on the reverse strand, counting down.
GTTCAGCAACCCGGCCAACGTGGTGAGCAATATCCAGGGTGGCTTGGGACTGTGGAGCGGCTGGGGCGTGAACCCGGTACTTGATACGGTGATCTGCCAACCCTGAGCATCGGTCCTGCTTCTCCCTCACGCGGCGCTTTGCCGTCCCAGCTTCGGTAACACCGATCACCGGCGCGCACCTCCGTCGCGGCTAACTTCGCGCCCCATTATCGCCATGAGCAACTCCCCCGAACACGTCAAATGCCTGATCATCGGATCGGGCCCCGCTGGGTATTCCGCTGCCATCTACGCCGCACGCGCCGACCTGAAGCCACTGATGATCGAAGGCCCCCTTCCCGGAGGCCAGCTCACGCAGACCACTGAAGTGGATAACTACCCTGGTTATCCCAAAGGCCGCACCGGTCCGGACATGATGGAGGACCTCAAGCAGCAGGCCCTTCGCTTCGAGACCGTGATCCGTAATGGTTGGGTGACCAAAGTGGATTTCTCCGGACCTGTGCACAAGGTTTGGGTGGACGAAAAGAGCGAGATCCACGCGGACACTGTGATCATCAGCACCGGGGCCAGCGCCAAATGGCTGGGACTTCCCAACGAGATACGTCTTCGCGACATCGGCGGCGGGGTTACCGCCTGCGCCGTTTGCGATGGTTTCTTTTACCGCGGCCAGACCGTGGCCTTGGTGGGTGCCGGCGATACGGCCTGCGAAGAGGCCACATACCTTGCCAAGCTCTGCCCCAAGGTGTACATGCTCGTGCGGAAGGATGAGTTCCGCGCCAGCAAGGCCATGGTGCACCGTGTGCAGAACACCCCGAACATCGAAGTGCTCTTCAACACGGAAGTGAAGGACGTGCTGGGTGAGCACGCCGTGGAAGGCATCATTGCCATCAACAACGCCACCGGAGAAGAGCGCAAGCTCGATGTCACCGGGTTGTTCGTCGCCATCGGTCACAAACCCGCCACGGACATCTTCAAAGACTGGCTGGACATGGACGAGGCCGGCTACCTGAAACACGACGCCGACCGCACCAGCACCAAGGTGCCCGGTGTGTTCGTGGCCGGTGACTGTGCCGACAAGGTCTACCGCCAGGCCGTGACCAGCGCAGGCAGCGGTTGCATGGCCGCGTTGGACGCCGAGCGTTGGCTGGCCGGGCAGGGAAAGCACTAAGGCCCCACCTGCCAATCGCCATACTCCAACCAGAACCGCACGATCTCGCGGCTCTTGAAGGGGATGTCCCAGTCGCCATCGTAATCGACGCGGACAGGCACGAGCACATCGCCCAGTAGCGTGTTGCGCACCTTGATGGTGATGTCGAAGTCGAGAAAGACCGAACTGCTCGCGATACGGTAGTTACGGGCCAGTACAGCACCGCTCGCCTGATCGAACCAGGTGTCCATGGTCTTGATCACCGTACGTCCATCGCGGAACTCCGGTCTGGCCTCGGCGCTGAACACCCAGCACTCCACGCCGTCGCGGGTATCGCTCCAGATCCGGAACTCATAAAGCGGTGCCATCTCTGGACTGAACAGGGCGAGCTTATCGCCGATGAACGGCACACTGGCGATCTCGGTCCCTGGGTCGAACATGAACTTCTTCAGTTCGCTTTTGTACTTATCGAACCGGCTTCCCCTATCGACCTCCAGCTTTCGTGTTGCAACAGTGTTATCAGCTACGACGGGACCTTTCGGAAAGAACACATCGTCATACATTTCCACCGTAAGGAACCTGAACGCACCCTTGCGGTCACGCAGCTTTCCGGACTCCTGTACACTATCCAAGACCAGTTGCGCCAACCTCCCCTCGCGCGTCAACCGACCTAAGCGGACCAACGAGGCGGTCTCCTTATCGCCCTTGTTGTGTACCCGCAACGCACTGCGCACTTGGTTCGGATAGTAACGGGTGTTCAGGAATGCCTTATGAAAGGTGGTATCCTCACGCACCTGGCGAACGAACGCATCCACATCGAAGCCTTGGGCACGGGCGCTGATCACCACTTCGCTCAATTGAATATGGCGCAACAAGGTGTCGGGTTGTGCCTGTAGGGTCCGCACGGATGCGAACACGAATAGGACCACCAGCAACACTTTCGACAACAACGACCAGAACGGATGAAGCAGCATCATGGCACGCATCTCAGTGCATGCGTGTCGGCCCGAGACTGGTGTACAGTTCGTACTTCTTCTTGACATAGAGCAGGAACTCGTATTGCGTCAGGCCCTTGATCACCGCATCGGGCACCGCACAGAAGTCGATGAAATCGTCGAACGACTCATCACTTAGGTTGATGATGTCGTACTCCACGTACTTCTGAAGAAGCTCCTTCAGCAATGCACGCTTGCGGTCCTCGTTCTCCAATTGGGCCACCAATCGTTTGCTGCGTTCACGCCGACTGAACTCCTGGTACAGGAATGTGATCGGGCTCTGGAGCGCATCCACCTGGCTGATGCGGTAGTCACTCTCTTTGTATCCCAACCTTTCAATATCCTTTTGGATCTCTTGTAGTGTACGCTGGCTGATGATCTCCACCTCACGCAATTGCACCTGCAAAGGGCTGAGCCGGACCACCACCCGATAGCTCGCTTTGGGCACACTATCGCGCATGGTGATGGCCTGGGTAACATGCCCTACCGACCCGATAAGCAGGGTATCGGTGCGCAAAGCCGTAACCGTGAATGATCCGTCCGTATTGCCGAACGTGCCCGACCGTGTACGCTTGTTCACGACCATCAGGTCGTAATAGGTGCGCTCCTGTGTGGCCGATACCACTTGGCCATTTATAACGACCTGCTCCTGCGCGAAGCAGGAAAAGCCCGACAGCACGAGGAGGGAGAGCAGGACACGTTTCACAGCGTGCAAAGGTACCGAAGGCGCATGGCAACATTTGTTCCACAACGTCAAGCATGAACGAAGAAGGGCCCTCCGCATTGCGAAGAGCCCTTCAATAAAGCCTGTGCATCTATAAGCCGGGTCCTGTGTCCCTCTTGCGAAGGACCTCCATCATCTATCTGGGACGTCGCTCGCACGCCGCCTCTATCGACCTACCCTCCGGGATCGGACGGGCCGTCCTTATCCGCCTTGCGACGGAACCCCGGTATACATGGTCTTTCAGCCCGTGGGGTTTACCAAGCTGCCCCGCTCACACGGGGCACTGGTGAGCTCTTACCTCACCTTTTCATCCTTGCCACGCCGAAGCCTTGGCGAAGGCGGGCCTTGCCAAGTTCAGGCCTCGGACCTTGCGGTCCTGTGGCGGTCTCCCTTTCTGTGGCACTTTCCGTAGCACGTCCGTTCCCGAACGCGCTCCTTCCCGTTAGGAAGCATGGTGCCCTATGCTGCCCGGACTTTCCTCCCCAGGCCATAGACCTGGGACGATGGAGCGATGCACAGGATGTCAATGAACGTCTCGAAGGACCATACGATCAGCGATGGCGAAGGATCACCACTTCCGTGGCGCCCACCCCATAGCGTCGCATGTCCGCATCATGGAACTGCACACCATCGTAATACTGAAGCATGCGCCGCACCTCTTCCCGCAACACCCCTTCCCCCACACCGTGTATGACGATCAATTTCCGCTTACCGTTGCGTATAGCTGATTCCAAGGCACGCTCGAAATAGCGCAATTGGAACTCCAACTTCTCCCCATCGCTCAGGCGGGTCTCATCCTCCACAAGTTCGTGCAGGTGAAGGTCCACCTCGGCAATTCCCTGGTCATCGGGCTTCTTGGGCGTTTTACCGGGTCGTGCCGCCTGCCCCTTCCTGCGCCTCTTCTCCTCAAGCACATCGTCGGCTGCGATTAGGCTGGCCTGATGGTCGCTCAGCCGCGTCAGCGCCTGTTCACGATCACGATCGGCACGAACCAGCCCTTTAATGGAACGGTCCAGTTCAAAGCCCTCGTCGGTCCTTACCCGAACGATATTCGCTCCAAGAACCTGCAGCACGACCCCGCCCCCTACCTCATCGAGGAAGGTGATACGGTCGCCAGGCATGAACTTTGACGAGGACATTCCGCAAATTTACAGGACCATGATCGTCCATTCCCACCTGCGCCGCTCGCTCATACCGACCATCCTGCTCCTCATCGGTGTTACTCCCTTGAGGTCACAGACCAATGGAACCTGTGTAGCCATTGGGGGGCGCACAGCCTTGGATAAGCTCTTCGAGCAGGAACTGCACTACCCTGCGGCCGCATTGGAGGCCGGTATCAAAGGCGAAGTGGTGATCACTGTGCACCTGGAACCCGACGGCACTTTGCGCGACATTTCAGTGGGCCGGACCTTGAGCCCGGAATGTGATGCCGAGGCGCTCCGTCTGGTGCGCATGGTGCGATGGAAGCCGGCCACGAGCGGGGAATTGTGCTCCCCAAAGGACCATTACCTCGCCGTACCGTTCGACCCCGCGAAGTACAAGCGCTGGCTGAAGGGGCGCCATGAGCGCACGGACGCTGTCTTCAAACTTCCTGCCGACACATCGATACAGGTGTACCAGGCCAAGCAATTGGAGGTGTTCGTGGCACCTGTCATCCCCAATGGTATGGCGGGCCTGCCCAAATACATCGCCCAGAACATGCGGTATCCGCCCGAGGCGTTCCGCTACAGTCTGGATGGCACGGTACGCTTGGAGTTCGTGGTGGAGCCCTCGGGCACGCTCAGCAACCTGCACGCCATCGAGGATGTGGGCGGAGGTTGCACCGATGAGGCCATGCGCTTGGTGCACAAGATCCAATGGTTGCCTGGACAGAAGGCAGGCCAGCGGGTGCGGAGCATCCTGCAGGTGAGCATCCGGTTCGACCTGCCCAAGGAAAATCGTTGACCCCCGCCTCTATCTTCGGCCGCCATGAAGGCCATTGTGGAAGAACGCGGTCCGTGGAAGACCCGGAGCATTGAAGAACGTTACGCCACGCCTTGGATCAGCGTGAGCCATCATGAAGTGATCGACCCGAGCGGCCAGGACGGCATCTACGGGGTGATCCACTTCAAGAACATTGCTGTGGGGGTGGTCCCCTTGGATGCTGATGGGAACACGTGGATCATTGGACAGTACCGCTACCCCATCAAGGCCTACAGCTGGGAGATCCCCGAAGGAGGTGGCCGACGGGACCTCCCCCCATTGGACAGTGCAAAACGGGAACTACGTGAAGAGGCCGGTATCGTTGCCGAACAATGGACCCCTTTGCTGGAAATGGACCTGAGCAATAGTGCTAGCGATGAGCATGCGGTGATCTTCGTTGCGCAAGGACTCACCTTCCACAAGCCCGAACCGGACCACAATGAGGACCTTGCACTGCGGATGGTGCCCTTCGATGAACTGTATGGGATGGTGATGCGTGGCGATGTCCGTGACAGCCTGACCGTGGCGGCCGTGCTTAAAGTGAAGCTGCTTCTGTACGAAGGCGCTTTGCGGCTTTGATCAGAAAACCACCCAGTGGGCGTTCACCTGCCCATTACTTGTGAATTCCAAGGCTGGCAAAGGAAACTTTATACTTCCCAGCACAAAAAGCGCCGTACGCAATGCGCGTGATCTGACCTTGATGCGTGCCAGGTCGATATCCGGTGCCAGATAAATTTGGCGGTACCATGGATCACCGCCTTCCTCGGGCGGAAATGCGGACACCATCCCTTCGGCACCATACCCTACCGAAACACTTAACCATTGGGGCAACCCTGCTCGCGGCATGAACCGGTGGAGGTTGGCGCTCAGCCAAATGGTCTGGCCATTGTAATCCTTCAGGAAGCGCTCCATGGTGCTGCTTCCCAAGAGGTCAGGCGACTGTTCCGCATAGGGTGTCAGGTGTGCAGAGAACTTGGCCACGATGCGCTGTTCGCCCCAAAGAGCATCCTGTCCAATGAAGAGGCCGGTCCCTATCGAATTGGCCGCCATATCGCTCCAAGAGAACCCCCAACCCGCGGAAGTGCCGTCCAGCAATTCCACGCCTGTAAGGAAGAAGAACCCGAGGCTCCCACCCACCCAGCGTGCTGAGCCGGTTGAAGCCCCGCAGCGTTGCATGAGCGCATGCCCCCATGAGCCCAGGGTGTAGGCACTGAAGAAGTGTCCGACCTTATCCATCTGCAGCCATTCCCCACTATCATCGAAGGAGTGCATCGGGCTGCGCTCATATTCGGCATACCAGGCCTGATCAAGTATGATCAAAGTACCTACCATGGATGCGCCAACAAGAATTCCCGTATTACGCAGGCAACGTGGTTCCTGTGGATACGTCAAGGTATCCCCATCGTATACCTGCGCACTGGCATCCATGCATGAAAGGAAAGCACCCACCGAGCACAGCATGAATGCATATCGGGAACCGAAGATGGCCGCAACCATTGGCAATACCGCACCCTTTATACCCATGTAAAGCACCTGTGGACCAACACCATATGCAAGATGAGGCTGGCTTTTGTGGGGCCAATTTCGTAACTTGTACCCGATAAGATCACCGATACGCTCTGGTATGTTCCGCAAGTTCGCTCTCTGCCTGTTGGCGGGAATGGCATCCATTGTCCCTTCCCTAGGACAACAAATGGACCTTGGTCTGGGGCAGGAAGCGATGGACTATCTGGCTGCTCAAGAATGGCGCTTCGGTCCCACCGGACACGCGGACGAACATTTGGTGGTAAACCAGGCGCATGGTTTTGATGCGGTCGTTTCTCAGCGAGGTTTCACGATTTCATCAAGCGGTTCCGTTAAACACGCATGGTCATTGACCCTTGACGTGGGCAGCCTGTCCAGAACGAATGCGGCAATGCTGCCATGGAGAGGCGGCGAAGTCTGTGCTCAGAGCGATGACCTCTGGTACCTTGGCAATGGCTGGGATATCCAATATGAGCACGGTCCGGAAGGCCTTCGGCAAAACTTCATCATTCGCCAACGGCTAGAGGGTCACGGTCCAGTGACCGTATCCTTGAATATCGCGAAAGGCGCTAAACCAGTGATCAATTCCGGAGGCGACGTAGAGTTCACCGACCACCTTGGACGCACTACGCTGCATTATAAGGGACTGAAGGTATGGGATGCCTGCGGCGAGGTGCTTGATGCGTGTATGCGCGTTTCTTCAGACAGTCCGAACGGCATCTGCATTGATGTGGATGATGAAAGTGCGACCTATCCGATAACCATTGACCCGATCGCTGGTTCACCGACCGTGTTACTTACCGGAACCATAACAAGTGGTGGTTTCGGAGCTTCTGTCAGTACGGCCGGCGACCTGAACGGTGATGGCTATAGTGATGTCGTGGTCGGAGCAAGTCAAGCCAGTAATGGCCAGACCAATGAAGGGCTGTGTTACGTGTACTATGGAAGTCCCACGGGCATCGGCACCACACCCAATGTCATTCTGGAACCCAATTTGGCCGGCATTCAATTCGGCTATTCCGTGGCGAATGCTGGCGACCTGAACGGTGATGGATACGGCGATCTGATCATCGGAGCAAGCACTTATTCCAATGGCCAAGCCAATGAAGGAGGTGCATTCATCTACCTAGGCTCAGCAACCGGTGTCACCAACACGCCACATGTCATACTCCAGCCAAACTCGGCGAATAACTACATGGGCTACAGTGTGGCTTGCGCAGGAGATATTAATAATGATGGATTCAGCGACGTTGTCTGCGGCGCTTGGCTGGCACCTTTCCCGAGCACGAATGCTGGCGCTGCTTATGTGTTCTTGGGAAACGCCACCGGTGTGAATACCACTGCCACCCACAGGCTCTCACGGGATCAAGGAGCTGCTCAGTTCGGCTCGTCCGTGAGCGGCGCAGGAGACGTCAATGGGGATGGGTTCAGCGATATCATTGTTGGGGCATATAGATATGATTACTTGACTGCCAACGGCACGGATAATGGCGTTGCGTATATCTATCACGGCTCCACTGGCGGTCTTGTTGGCGGTGGGCTTAATCCGGCACCAAGCACCACGCTCAGTTCATTGGGGATCAGTTCGTTCTTTGGTTGGGCGGTATCCCACGCGGGCGATGTCAATGGCGACGGGTTTAGCGATGTGGTGGTAGGGGATTGGAGAGACAATATCGGAGGCCAGACCCAGGAGGGCACCGCTTTTGTCTTCCACGGCTCGGCCACAGGCGTGAATACCACACCTGCCACGACACTACAGAGCAATAGTGTGAATGCGTGGTTCGGACGCAGTGTTTCCACCGCCGGTGATGTCAACGGAGATGGGTATGCTGACCTGATCGTTGGCGCAGTGACATTCACCAGCGGTCAGACGCAAGAGGGAGCGGCTTATTTATTTCTAGGCTCATCAGCAGGTATACCCACCGCTGCTTTCGCTTTGTACGAATACAATGTGGCCGGCGCCAACATGGGCGAAAGCGTGCGGACCATGGGGGATGTGAACGGTGATGGATACAGTGACTTCATGGTGGGCATGCGGCTTTTCGGTGGTGCTGGAGCTGCCTTGGGCTTCCATGGCGGAACCTATAATCTTGCCAATACCCCAACACTTACGCGCTACAGTGGTCAATCAGGCGCTCGTTCGGGCACCTCTGTGGCCAACACAGGCGACCTGAATGGTGACGGCTACTCGGACATGGCAGTAGGCGCACCTGATGCATCCAATGGGCAGGCTGGTGAAGGGGTCGTTTATGTGCATTACGGCGGGACCAATGGCCTTTCCGCCACTCCATCATTGACCTTGGAGGCCAATGTGGCCGGCGCTCGATACGGCGCATCAGTGGCCAGCGCAGGTGATATCAATGGCGACGGATATGCCGATCTTGTGGTGGGTGCTCCTCTTTCAGCAGGCACAGGTGCCGCCTACGTCTACTTGGGCTCCGCTGCAGGGCTTTCCACCACACCAGCATTGACGTGGACCGGAACAGCGGGGGCGGAGTTCGGTGCAAGCGTGGCAACTGCTGGCGATACGAACGGCGACGGATTCTCTGAAGTGCTTGTGGGCGCGCCTTCGGCGAATCTGGTCCAAGTGTATCAAGGGGACCCCAATTCGCTTCCATTTACTGTAACAATAACGCTTACAGGACCTGCAGGTTCAAGGTTCGGAGCAGCTGTTGCCACCGCCGGAGACGTCAATGGCGATGGACGTTCTGATATAGTCATCGGTGCTCCATTGTTCACCAACGGCCAAGCCAATGAAGGTGCCGCATTCATCTATCATGGTGCCCCCGGCCAACTCAATCCCGTTGTCCAAGCGCAACTTGAACGCAATCAGGCCAACGCGCGTATGGGTATCAGTGTTGCAGGAGCAGGCGACATGAACGGAGACGGTTTCTTCGAAGTGGCCGTCGGCATTGACAACTGGACAAATGGGCAAGCCAGCGAAGGAGCTGTCTTCATTTACAGAGGATCCGCTGGTGGGGTTGTAGCTGCTTCGCCTACCGGAATTGAATACAACTTGGCCGGCGCTCGCATGGGTCGCGTTGTCGCGGAGGCAGGTGACGTCAACGGAGATGGCTATGCCGACTTGCTCATAGGTGCGCCAGAGACCACGAATGGCCAATCACTTGAGGGCCGGGTGCTCATGTACTTGGGCTCACCAACGCTCGTGGGTGCGAATCAAGCCATTGAATCAAACGTTGTTGGCATGCTATTCGGCACCAGTGTGGCCGGGGGGGGCGATGTGGACGGAGATGGCTATTCCGACATTATCGTTGGTGCCCCTGGCGCTTCACCCTCATTCGCCAATGAGGGGGCCGTTTTCTGTCATCATGGCAATCTGGACCGAGGCCTTGACCGATTAAGCAGACAATATCAAGCCGATCTGGTCCTGCCCATATCGACCAACTCGGTCGACTTTGATGACTATAACCACTTTGGCATAGGACACAGGGCTCGCAGTCCGATCCAGCGCACCATGGCCAAGTTGCATTGGGAGGTGGTACATGAAGGCCAGCCATACTCCGGAAGCCCGATCACCAACAGCATGGCATCCACAGGCTCCAGCGCCGCATGGACCATGTTGCCTCTTGCAGGCACGGAGATCAAACAATTGATCCTTAAGGCACCCGGTTTCCTGCGCTACAAATGGCGTGTTCGGGTGGAATACCGGATGAACAAACTGATCGACGGCCAACGCTTCAGCAGATGGTTCTATGGCTATGCTTCAGGCATCGGCGACATAGGCATACTTCCCGTGGAGCTGCTCTCCTTTGATGGAACCGCCATCGAGAGCGGGAACATGCTCAATTGGACCACTGCTACTGAGTCCGGGGCGGCCGCCTTTGCCGTGGAACGCGACATGGGGGACGGACGATTTGTTGAGGTCGGCCGCGTTTCCGCCAGCGGCAATTCATTGGTCCCCATTGAATACCACTTCCTTGACCCGCTTACCCGCTCAGGGACCATCTATTACCGGCTTCGGATGATCGATCAGGATGGAGGTCAGGGAACCTCCCCCACCATCGCTATCGAACGGAGTCCCAAGGGCCTCATGATCTGGCCCAATCCCGTGGTGGACGCCATCTCATGGCCCAACGATATCGAAGGCGTCATACTGGCACGGATCATCGACTCGAACGGCCGTACGGTGATCGAGACGAATGCCACTATTGGCCGGTTAAGCGGTCGACAGATCGAAAATCTATCCACAGGCACCTACACATTGATGCTCCTGGACATTGAGGGCCTTCCACTCGGTTCTGCCCGGTTCATCAAGTAGCCCGCTCAGGCACCGATCTGCTTGCGACAGGCCTCCAGGATCCTCTTCGCGTTCGCCAGCGTGTCCGACTCCGCATAACAACGCAATACCGGCTCGGTGCCACTGGCCCTGATCATCAGCCACTGATCGTTGTCGAAGTGGAATTTATACCCATCAATGGTCTCCACCCTGCGCACGGTCAGATCCCCGAAAGCCGTGTAGCGACCTTCATTGCAGTTCCGTAGCACATCCTGTTTCAGCGTCTCACTGATGTGGAGATCGTTGCGGTCGTAGGCGAACGGACCCACAATAGCGTACACCTCCTGGATCAGCTCGTCCAAGGTCTTTCCGCTCTTGGCCATGAACTCCCAAATGGTGAGGCCCATCCAAATGCCATCGCGTTCTGGGATGTGGCCCTTGATGGCAATGCCTCCGCTCTCTTCACCACCCAACAGTACATCTTCGGTTATCATGATCCCGCAGATCCACTTGAAGCCGATCTTGGTAACCTGGTAGTCGAGCCCATAATGCGCGCACATCTTCTTCACCTTCGGGGTGGCGCTGAACGCTACGACCACTTTGCCCGTGAACTTCTTGTACTTCACGAGGTAGTGGATAAGCAACAGGATGATATGGTGCGAGTCAATGAACTCGCCCTTGCCGTTGTATAAGCCGATACGATCGGCATCTCCATCCGTGGCCAAACCGCAATCAATGCCGCCCTTCTTGATCAGTTCGCTGAACTCCAAGAGGTTCTTGTGGATGGGCTCAGGTGCCTGTCCTAGGAACGAAGGGTTGTATTCGCAATGCAACATGCTTGCGCTGGGAAGGATGCGGCGCACCACGTTCTGGCCGGCACCATACATGGCATCGTACCCCCAGCGCATGCCGCACTCGCGGATCGCCTTCATGTCGAAGCTGTTCTCCACATGCTCCACATACATGGATTCCAGGTCCACGAAGCGAAGCATGCCGTTCGCTTCGGCAGCGGCAAGGTCGATGGCGCTCAGGTCCACCCCATGCACGTCTGGGATCATATCCTCCACCTCCTGTACATGCTCCGGGATCAACGGCCCACCATGAATACCCTTCAGCTTATACCCGTTATAGCTCGGAGGGTTGTGACTGGCGGTCAGTATCACTCCCATACCCGCCTGAAGCCTGTTGGCCCCCAAAGAAACCATGGGGGTGCTCACGAAACCTTTGGCCATGTGCACCCGGATGCCTTCTCCAATGAACACTTTCGCAGCGGTCTCTGCGAACAGTTCTCCGGCAAAACGGCAGTCGTGGCCGAGAACGATGGAGGGGTCGTTCGGAAAATTGCGCTTCACCCAGGCAGCAACGGCAACGCTCACACGGGCTACGTTGTCCACGGTGAACTCCTGGGCGATGATGGCACGCCAGCCATCGGTTCCGAACTTGATCTTCGTCATAGGGGTCTGTGGTTGAAATTGAACGGGCGGCGAAAATAGTGGCCTTATACGTAGGTGTTCCGAAGGAGTTCCGCAGTTAACGGCGGATCCCTCGTTCATTCAGCGCCTTCTGGTAACGCTTGGCATATACCAGATGCTGCTCATAGGTCTTCGAGAAATCCGAGAATCCGCTCAGGTCGGCACGGGCGCAGAAATAGAGGAAATCATGCCTTGGAGCATCCAGTACAGCATCGATGAACCGGGGCTCCGGCATGGTGATGGGGCCCGGAGGAAGACCCGTGTGCTTGTATGTATTGTAGTCCGAATCCACCTCCTTGTCCGCATTCAGCACACGCTGGATATCCCTTAAGCCAAGCGCGAACTTCAAGGTGGGGTCGGCCTGCAGTGGCATCCCTATCCGCAACCGGTTGAGGTAAACCCTGGCAATGCGGGGGGCATCACCCATTTGCACGGTCTCGGACTGTACAATGGAAGCGAGCGTGGCCACCTCGGTAGGTGAAAGCCCATGCTCCTTTGCTTTCTGAACGCGTTCCTGGTCCCAGAACGCTTCACGCTCGCGCTTCATTCGTTTAATGAACTGCTCAGGTTTCGTGGTCCACCAGAACTCGTACGTATCGGGTATGAAGAGCGAAATGATGGTCTCCTCGTTAAGCCCCACCTCACGCTGAAGATCAGGGTCCATGAACGCCTGTAGAAAAGCCAGTGAATCGGGCTCGAGCACTCGACCCAGTTTCCCTGCCAGTTCGTGAACATAGGCGATGTTCGCGAAGGTGACACGGACCGGCTCCTGTTCTCCGGCCCGCAACCTATTGACCAACGCGTTAAGGCTCATCCCTTTCTCTATGCGATAGCGGCCTGGGCGCACACGAGTGGTGTAGTTCTTCCGCTCGCTCAACCACCGGAAACCAGCAGCATGTTCAATTGCCCCGATCGCCTCCAAGCTATCGATCACTTCATCAAGACCAGCACCTGTCCGGATGTAGAGTACTTTGCTTGGTTCGCTGAAGGTGGTTGCCGGTCCGGAGACCCAGCGCCAAAGCCACCAACCAAGCATGGCCACCAAGGCCAGTACAAGCACCGTGGCCACGCTCCAGGTCCGCTTTCGTTGTGCCATGCTCACTCCGTGATCATTCCTTTGAACACTTCCTTCACCGGACCTGTAAGCCGCACATCTTCGAAGCTTCCATCATCTCCGCGCACAGCCCTCACTGTCAGCCTACCTCCTCTTGTGGCGACCGACACCGGTGAACCAGCGATCCGTCGCTCCATGGCGCTCAGGGCTGCAGCGACCACCCCACTACCGCAGCTCAGGGTCTCTGCTTCCACACCTCGTTCATAGGTACGCATACGTATGCCATTCTCACACGGCTGCACATAATTCACATTGCTTCCCCCTGGCCCGTGCCGCTTGGCATACCGACGACCAGGTCCATCGCTCATAATGTCCACGAGATCCACATCGGGAACCCAAACAAGTTCATGCGGGGAACCAGTATGTACGGTATCCACCTCCGAACCATCCACACAGCTTATTACACCAGGTAAGCGAGGCAAGCTGATAGCAACCTCCCCGAGTTCCCAATAGCCATCATGTATGCCGTCAATGGCCGTGAACCGCCCGTTCTGCGCGCCTTCGTTCAACTGGCTCCAGAACGCGAACGCACACCGGCTGCCATTCCCACAGAAACTGCGGCTCCCATCCGGATTGAAGAACTCCATGTGAAAGTCTGTGCCCGCAAGTCTCGGTGGCTGCACCAGGATCAGCCCGTCAGAACCGATACCGAAGTGACGATCGCACCATCGACGGACAAGTTCAACCTGTCCGGCAGGGAATACCCGCTCACGGTCATCCAGCAGAATGAAGTCGTTGCCTGTGCCGTGCCACTTGGAAAAGGAGTATCCCATGAGAAGTGAGGCAAATATCGGGGTCCATGATGGCTTTGGGCGATCAACACATTTTAACGCGACATGGGAATACCAATGGACTGACAGAACGTTAGGAACGAGTTAAAGGGCATGAACTTTGAACGCTGAAAGACTTTAAATCCAATGAACATGCAACGTACGTTCGGCTACTTCGCCATGGGCCTTGCCGGGGCGCTGCTCGCCTTGGCAGGGCATGATCTCTTGAGTGAACGGGATGCACACGTGGCCTTCCCCGAAGACCAAGCCCCTTCTGCTCAGGTGCGTTATGTGAGCCTGCCTGGTCCATCAGGCGGCACCACTGTGGCCGTGGACTTCATTGAACCGGCCGAAGCCTCAGTGAACGCCGTTGTTCACGTGACCACCGAGACCACCGTAACCGTTCGCGATCCATTCGCGGATTTCTTCTGGGGATACCGAGCGCCCGGTAACCAGCAAATGCGGCAAGGAGCGGGCTCCGGAGTGATCATCGCCCAGGACGGTTACATCGTTACCAATAACCACGTGGTTGAGGGTGCCGACAAGATCCAGGTACACCTGAACGACCGCAGGGTGTTCGAGGGAAAAGTGATCGGTCGCGACCCCAGCACTGACCTCGCCCTGTTAAAGATCGACGGAAGCGACCTGGCCACACTGACCTTCGGGAATTCCGACGATGTGAAAGTGGGCGAATGGGTGCTGGCCGTGGGCAATCCCATGAACCTTACCAGTACGGTCACCGCAGGTATCGTAAGTGCCAAGGGACGCAACATCAACCTGCTCCAATACGACCCTGCACGGGACATCTTCCCGATCGAGTCCTTCATTCAGACCGATGCCGCAGTGAACCCAGGCAACAGCGGTGGTGCTTTGGTGAACGCCAAAGGCGAGCTCATCGGTATCAACACGGCCATTGCCAGCACTACCGGACAATATGCCGGCTACAGCTTCGCCATACCGGCCACCATCGTCCGGAAGGTCACCAGCGACCTGATGGAGTTCGGCAGCGTACAACGGGCCTACATCGGCGTGAGCATCCGCGACGTGGACACCAAATTGGCCGAGGAACTGCGCATGGTGCGGCCGCGTGGTGTTTATGTGAATGGCCTGACCGACGGTGGGGCCGCTCAAAAGGCCGGCATCAAGGACGGCGACGTGATCATCAAAGTGGGGAACATCGACGTGAACAATGTGCCCCAATTGCAGGAACAAGTGGGCAAGTTCAGGCCTGGGGATAAAGTACCCGTGACCGTGTTGCGCGAGGGCCGTGAAAACGTGCTGGACGTGACCCTTCGCGGACGAGAAGGCACCACCGTGGCCAATACTGCGCCCAAGACCACGGGAATGGCCGCATTGGGTGCCGAATTCCGCAGTGCCAGCGCCGAAGAGCTGAAGGCTTTGAAGCTTGAGAACGGCGTGAAGGTGACCACCGTGAATGGGGGCAAATTCCGCTCAACGGGGATCAAGGAAGGGTTCATTATTACACGGATAGACCAGGAACCGGTGCGCACACCAGCCGATCTGGAGCGCTTACTGACCACAAAACGAGGGGGTGTCCTGGTCGAGGGCGTTTATCCCAATGGGCAGCGGGCCTATTATGGCCTTGGGCTCTGAACCCGTTGACCGCCAATGCATTCGCTAAACACCAATGAAGAGGCCCTCAACTGCTCTTGTCCGGTAGCCCGATGGGGTCGTACCTTTGCAGGCCGGTTCTGTTCCAACGGAGCATTCCGTGGATATTGCCTTCTATCGATCACCTACTAAGACCCTACCACCGTGGCTTCAAGGATGCGTCAGCTTAAGATCACCAAGTCGATCACCAACAGGGAAAGCCAGTCGCTGGACAAATACCTGCAAGAGATCGGCAAGGAAGGTCTGATCACCGCCGACCAGGAAGTGGAACTTGCACGTCGTATCAAGGAAGGAGATGGCCGGGCGTTGGAGAAATTGGTGAAAGCCAACCTGCGCTTCGTTGTCTCCGTTGCCAAGCAGTACCAGAACCAAGGCCTGAGCCTGCCCGATCTGATCAACGAGGGCAACCTCGGTCTGATCAAGGCTGCCCAGCGCTTCGATGAGACGCGTGGTTTCAAGTTCATCTCTTACGCTGTTTGGTGGATCCGCCAGAGCATCCTGCAGGCACTGGCCGAACAAAGCCGCATTGTGCGCCTGCCCTTGAACCAGGTGGGGTCGTTGAACAAGATCAACAAGGCCTTCGCCAAGCTGGAGCAGGAGTTCGAACGCCCGCCCAGTGCCGATGAACTGGCCACCTTGCTTGACCTGCCCGCCGAAAAGGTGGCGGACACCATGAAAGTGAGCGGTCGCCACATCAGCATGGACGCCCCCTTCGTGGAAGGTGAGAGCAATAGCCTGTTGGATGTGCTGCCGAACAACGACAGTGCACCTGCCGATCGTCTGCTGCTGAATGAATCACTGGCCAAGGAGATCGAGCGTGCCCTGAGCACCCTCACCGAGCGCGAGCGCGATGTGGTGAAGCTCTTCTTCGGGATCGGCATCAACCACGGCCTCACACTCGAAGAGATAGGGGCCAAGTTCGACCTGACCCGTGAACGTGTTCGACAGATCAAGGAAAAAGCGATCCGCCGATTGCGACATACCAGCCGCAGTAAGCTGCTGAAGGCCTACCTCGGATAACAACACCACGTGCCCCGCTTTTTCGCGGGGCGCGCTGTTCTTACACACCTACACTGAACACCATTTCAAGACCCAACATGCAGACCATCGAAGCACGGACCGGTTATGAGACCGGACTGAAGGATTATGTGGCCCGTGAACGTGCCGCTGTGGACCTGATCAATTCCGTAGGCCAGCTCATGTACGGGAAAGGCGTGGAACTCGTGATGTTCCGCAACCACCTGCTCGACATCAGCATCTCTGAAGTGATCAAGCTCTTCAATTACGCGGAGAACGTCGTGGAGAAGCCCATCGACGTGTTCACTTCAGCTGAAGTGGCCCGTGCGCTGTTGGACCTGGATCTGGCACCGAGCAAGATCGACATTGGCAAGCTGACCTGGGAATACACCCAGAGCGGAAAAGGCGATCTGAAGACCTTCCTTACCAACCACCTGAGCGGCTTCATTGGCCAGGACAAATTGAACATCGCTCCGCAGGACGTGGTGCTGTATGGCTTTGGCCGTATTGGACGAATTGCCGCCCGCGAATTGGTGAAGCAGGCAGGCAAAGGTCAACAGCTCCGCCTGCGCGCCATAGTCACCCGCACCCTTACGGATGCAGAGATCGTGAAGCGCGCGGCCCTGCTGCGCAACGATAGCGTGCACGGCACCTTCAAAGGCACCGTGATCGAGGATGTGCCCAACAAAGCCATTTGGATCAACGGTCAGCTGGTGCAGCTGATCGCTGCTGCCAACCCCGAGGATGTGGACTACACCACCTACGGCATCAATAATGCCTTGGTGATCGACAATACCGGTGCCTTTACCAAGCGTGCCGACCTGGAGCGCCACTTGAAGGCCAAGGGTGTGGCCAAAGTGCTGCTCACCGCCCCCGGCAAGGAGATCCCGAACGTGGTATACGGCATCAACCACAAGGATCTCGATATTGAGAACGAAAAGGTGTTCAGCGCCGCAAGCTGCACCACCAACGCGATCTGCCCCATCCTGAAAGTGGTGGAGGATGAGCTCGGCATCGAGAAAGGTCATATCGAGACCGTGCACGCCTACACCAACGACCAGAACCTGCTGGACAACTACCACAAGGGCCCTCGTCGTGGTCGCAGTGCCGCCATCAACATGGTGATCACCAGCACCGGTGCCGGAACCGCCGTGGCAAAGGCCATTCCCAGTCTGAAGGACAAGCTCACGGCAAACGCGGTGCGCGTGCCCACGCCGAACGGTTCGCTGGCCATCATGAACCTGACGCTGAAGAAGCCCATCGCCGACCTGGCCGCCATGAACGCACTGATCCGCAAGGCCGCGCTGAACGGTGAACTGGTGAACCAGATCCATTATCAGGTGGACCCCGAACTGGTGAGCAGCGACATCATCGGAGACACCTGCTGCAGCGTGTTCGACAGTAACGCCACGATCGTAGCGCCCGATGGCAAGAGCGTTGTGCTTTACACCTGGTATGACAATGAGTTCGGTTACACTAAACAGGTGATCCGCCTTGCCAAGCATGTTGCCAAGGTTCGCCGCCTGATCTACTACTGAGACCGACCGATCCGGTAACGGAAAGCCCCGCCTATCGGCGGGGCTTTTTCGTTGTGCAGAACATCAGCACATGTAACCGACCTCGACCGCTGAGGGCTGGCCCGATCCAAGGGACCCGTATGGCGTTTACCAGAGAAGGATGAAAGCTATTCGACCCATCGCAATCTCGCTGTTCATGCATCACCAAGATGCCCCGATTGAGAGCGAACTATCGCACATTGCTCCTGATCAAGGAGTTCAGTGATGAGTCGTTCCCATTGCTAACAAAGCAGGCGGTCCTCGAACAAAGAGACTTTGAATTGCGGGCCAATTAGATCTACTGCCCTGTGGTAAGACATTCCAAAAGCAAGCGGGGCCGTCCAATGGACGGCCCCGCTCACTTTCAGATGTTCTGGATCACTTGCTGACCACAAGGCGCTCAGTGTAGCGCTGGCCGCCTGCGGTGATATTCACCATGTAGAGGCCGCTGGCCATCTCGTTCAGTTCAAGTACTTGGTACACCATACCATCGTTCACAGCGACGGTACGGCTGCTCACCACAGCGCCGGTCAGATCGTAGATGTCCACGCTTACGGTGTTCACACCCTGCTCAACAGCACTCAGGCTGAGCGTAAGCAGATCGCCCCGGTTGGGGTTGGGGAACATGGTGAGCTCGGCGCTCTGAGCAGCACCTCCGTTCTGCTGGGTCATTCCAGCGCCAGTGGTTGAGCTGCCGGTGATCGTAACGTTGCATTCGTCGCCCCATGGCAGGTTGGTCACACACCATTCGCCGTTCTTGAAGGCACGTACTTGAACTTGGTAGGTACCATTAGGCAGAGCGGGCGTCCAAGTAAGCTCCAATGTCTGGCCGGTCGTAGTACGCACTATAGGCGAGGTCAATTCACTGCTGGTGAAGCGGAACTGGTACTGGGTGGCACCATCCACGGCACGGGCCCACAAACGATTGGTGCCGCCCCAACTGCGCGTTACACCACAGCTATAGGTGATCTGGCCGGGGATATCGTTCAGCTTGGTCAATGGGCAGGCGGCACGGACCGGATCGATTTTGAATCGGCAGGTCGGCCCCCAAGCACTGTTCACACCGTTCACACGGCTACGAATGCGCACGTTCATCAGAACGCCCGTTGGGATCTGGTCGGGACTCCAGTTATTGATGCGCAGGTGGCAAGCACGGGTAGGCCCATCAGCTGGGAATCCATCAGAAGTTGCATGGCTGCGGAACCGTGCGTAGCCGTATGTACCGTTCGGGTCGAAGAACCAGAACTGATAACCCGTGTTGGCGCTCTGTGCACTATTCGGTGCGTTGTTGATCCACAAGGCGCTCACTGCATCATTCGGGGCCGCTACGAAGAATTGACCACTGACCCAATCCAGCTTATCGCAGCTGGTGAAGATCGGTTTGTCGGTGCCAATGGGGAGACAGAATCCTCCATTACCGATGATCGCACTCGTGCTTCCCGAAATGAAGTTACCGGTGTTGTCAATAATGCGTTGGCCGTTGGGACCGCTTGTGCGTAACACATAGCCGCCACCATTTATGCCATCACCAGCAGCATCATTCACGACCAAGCGATAACAACCAACAGGAACACAGAACTCCTCAATGATCACTGCACCAGGAATGCCATTGATGTAAGGACCACCTTCGGCAACCACATCGTTGGAACCTTGCATGAATACCGTCCAAGTATTCTGGCTGCCGAAGGCATCGAGCGTGATGTTCAAGGTGATGTTCTCGGTGCAATCCGTGGGCACACCAACGCATTGGCAGTTCGCGCTCCAGGTATCGTTGATCGTACCGGCGTTGGCATCGTTGCAGGGCGTTCCGGGCAGGGCGCTACCACCGGCAACTCCCAGGCAGTCGATCAATTGACCCACGCACTGGCAATTGGCATCCAGTTGATCATTGCCCGTGTTCGGGTTGTTGTCGTTGCAGGCCGTGCCGGGGATGGACACCGTGAGCACAAGGGTCTCGGTGGCGCAACCATTCACGCTCGTGTAGGTACCGCTCTGGGTGTAGGTGGTGCCGTTAACAGCCCAGGTGTAGCTGCCGCAGGCGCTCTCCGTGGTGGTGTTGTTCGTGCTCGGGGCGATCGTCAGAACGAGGATCTCCGTGCTGCAACCCGTTACGCCCGTGTAGGTACCACTCTGCGTGTAGGTGGTGCCGTTCACGCTCCAAGTGTAGCTATCGCAAGCGCTCTCCGTGGTGGTGTTGGTTCCGCTGGTGAGGATGGTCAGCACCAGGGTCTCCGTGGCGCAACCGTTCACGCTGGTGTAGGTACCGCTCTGCGTGTAGGTGGTGCCGTTCACGGCCCAAGTGTAGCTGTCGCACTCGCTCACCGTAGTGGTGTTGTTCGTGCTCGGGATGATCGTCAGAACGAGGATCTCCGTGCTGCAACCCGTTACGCTGGTATAGGTACCGCTCTGCGTGTAGGTGGTGCCGTTCACGCTCCAGGTGTAGCTGTCGCAAGCGCTCTCCGTGGTGGTGTTGGTACCACCGGTGAGGATGGTCAGCACCAGGGTCTCCGTGGCGCAACCGTTCACGCTCGTGTAGGTGCCGCTCTGGGTATAGGTCGTTCCGTTCACGGCCCAGGTGTAGCTATTGCACTCGCTCACCGTGGTGGTGTTGTTCGTGCTCGGGGTGATCGTCAGCACCAGGGTCTCCGTGGCGCAACCGTTCACGCTGGTGTAGGTACCGCTCTGCGTGTAGGTGGTGCCGTTCACGGCCCAAGTGTAGCTGTCGCACTCGCTCACCGTAATGGTGTTGTTCGTGCTCGGGATGATCGTCAGAACGAGGATCTCCGTGCTGCAACCCGTTACGCTGGTATAGGTGCCGCTCTGCGTGTAGGTGGTGCCGTTCACGCTCCAGGTGTAGCTGTCGCAAGCGCTCTCCGTGGTGGTGTTGGTACCACCGGTGAGGATGGTCAGCACCAGGGTCTCCGTGGCGCAACCGTTCACGCTCGTGTAGGTACCGCTCTGCGTGTAGGTGGTTCCGTTCACGGACCAGGTGTAGCTGTCGCACTCGCTCACCGTCGTGGTGTTGTTCGTGCTCGGGGTGATCGTCAGCACCAAGGTCTCCGTAGCGCAACCCGTTACACTGGTGTAGGTACCGCTCTGCGTGTAGGTCGTTCCGTTCACGGACCAGGTGTAGCTGTCGCACTCGCTCACCGTGGTGGTGTTGTTCGTGCTCGGGGTGATCGTCAGCACCAGGGTCTGGGTGCCGCAGCCGCTCACGCTGGTGTATGTTCCGCTCTGGGTGTAGGTAACACCGTTCACGTTCCACGTATAGCTGTCGCACTCGGTCACGGTGGTGGTGTTGTTTGTGCTCGTTACGATCGTCAGCACCAGGACTTCCGTGGCACAACCATTCACGCTGGTATAAGTGCCGCTTTGTGTGTAGGTCTGACCATTCACGGGCCATGTGTAGCTGTCGCACTGGGTGAGCGTAGTGGTATTGCTCGTGCTCTGAGTGATGGTAAGCACCAGGATCTCGGTGTTGCAACCGTTCACCACGGTGTAAGTTCCACTTTGCGAGTAAGTCACCCCGTTCTCGATCCAGGTATAACTGTCACAGGCGCTCTCCGTGGTGGTGTTGCTTGTGGTAGCCGTTACAGTTACCGTGCGCGTGGCGGTCGCATCCGAGCATCCGCCGGTGCCAGCCACCGTGTAGGTCATCGTGGTGGAGCCAGCAGATACTCCGCTGATCGCACCTGTGGTCGGGTTGATCGTGGCAACACCCGTGTTACCGCTGCTCCAAGTACCGCCGGTCACCGTGCTGCTGAAGGTCGTGCTGCCACCTACGCAGATCGCCTGCGTACCACTGAGGGTACCAGCGCTCGGAGCGGCCGTAACCGTCACCGTGCGCGTGGCGGTCGCATTGGCGCACCCGCCCGTACCGGCAACTGTATAGGTCATGGTCGTGGAACCTGCTGTTACTCCGCTGATCGCACCCGTGGTCGGGTTGATCGTGGCAACACCCGTGTTACCGCTGCTCCAGGTACCGCCGGTCACCGTGCTGCTGAAGGTGGTGCTGCCACCTACGCAGATCGCCTGCGTACCACTGAGGGTACCAGCGCTCGGAGCGGCTGTAACCGTCACCGTGCGCGTGGCGGTCGCATCAGAGCATCCGCCCGTGCCAGCCACCGTGTAGGTCATCGTGGTGGAACCGGCAGATACTCCGCTGATCGCACCCGTGGTCGGGTTGATCGTGGCAACACCTGTGTTGCCGCTGCTCCACGTTCCGCCACCCACAGTGCTGGTGAAGGTGGTGCTACCGCCTACGCAGATCGCTTGGTTGCCGCTGAGCGTACCGACGCTCGGGGCGGCCGTCACGGTCACGCTGACATTCTGGGTCGCATTGGTACCGCAACCGTTCGAGGCCGTGACCGTGTAAGTACCCGTGGCTGCAGTGGTTGCGTTCGTAATGGACGGATTCTGGGTATTCGGGGCGGAAAAACCGTTCGGACCGGTCCAGCTGTATGTAATAGTACCGGAACCGGTGGCCGAAGCGTTCAAGTTCAGTGTGGAACCGGCGCAGATAGGGCTATTGCTACCTGCGGCGGTGATCGAAGGACCGCTCACCGGAGTACCAGCGCAACCGCAGTTGGGGGCCGTACCGGTGTACACATCATTGATCGTACAAGGGTTATTGTCGTTGCAAGGCGTACCAGGCAGGGCTGTACCTCCGATCACCCCCAGGCAATCGGCATTGCAGGCGCCCAACTGAACACCTGGGCCGATCACTTGGGAATTGGCCGTGACGTTCGTACCACCTAGGCTAATGAACCAATTGGTATTGTTGGCTGCAGTGAAGGCATCGGACACCACTACTTCGAACAACCCGCACCCAGTAAGGTTGGACACGTTCATGCGAGCGTAGGTATGCCAGGTGTTGGCCGCATAGGAGCACCCATCAGCAGGGTCCCAACCGGCTCCATTGGCATTGAATCCACGATAACGGAAGCCGTTAGCGTCCACGTTGACAATGCCTGGGTTATAGGCAAGTGGTATACCAGCTTGAAAACAGGGGTCGGACTGCGAAAGATTGGCCAGACCACTGATCGTTGCACCTGTGGAAGTCTGCCACCGCAATGCAAAGGTGAGGTTCACCACCCCATCAGTCTCTGTCCATTGATTGTTCGGACGAAGCTGAACCTCCAACTGATTGGCACCAGATTGTACCAATCGAATGTCGATGCGATTGACATCGCCAGGTTGCGCCCAGGCGCTTGTGGCCCCAAGGGCAAGCAGGAACGTGCCTGCGACCCTTGCAAGGGTCATACTACGGAGGTTTCGGAACATGGTCTTGGTCGGTAGAGGTAGTGAATGGGTCTGGGTCTGAAAGATCGTTAGGGGAGCTGCTCTATGCGGATGTTCGTAGGGATGACCCCTCCTATGTTGTTCAAGATGATGTCTCGATCGTTACCACCACCGGTGTATTTGACAACACCATCGAGGTTCGTATCCGCCGAAAGATATCCGCTGGCGGTATTGGTTGGCACCACACCACCTACGGCGGCCAAAATCGGGTCTCTGTCGTTATTCTGACCGGTGTACATCGAACGGTCGTCCATCCTGGTATTACCGGCCCAGAGCATGGCCACACCATTCGAGTCCAGTCTGCGTGCCTCCGTACCATGCACTGCGGTCGAAGGCTGCTTCAGGTCTATGTTCATTGGCAAGGCGGTCAAAGGCAGCGCTGTAGCGGTCATGCAACCCAAGTGATTACGATGACGCACGGAAACAAAATAGTTGCCGTTCAACACTGAGAACCGGGGCAAAGAACCTGTGGTGGAATACACTTGACCCGCCCTTGTAACAATACAGCTTTTGGTCGCCATCACCTGCGATGGTTGGTTAGCGTTCCGCAATTCGACCAGAACCCAATCCACAACGGCCTCATCACCAGTTACAGCAAGCAGACCTGGAGAAAGGGTCTCCCCTCCTCCTCCACCAGCGTGCACAAAACCCAATGCAGTGAACGGTTCAATGGACGGTATCAATCCCAATGTGCGAAGGTTGTCGTTCATGCGCCCAGTGCCCAGATCGTAGGGCCCTTGGAGCATCAGCTCAAGATCAAGCACCACGCCCTCGGTCACAGAAGCAGTGACCAAACTGCGGGGACTTTCACGCACCAGGTCCGGTGTCTTCACCTCCCAATCGTAGAGATAATAGTAGAACGACGAACCTCCAGTGCTACCCGTGATGCTCCCTAGTCCGCCACCAACCGGGTAGGGATAGCTCACACCACTATCGTCGCGATGAAGGTCGATGACGATCTCCGTATTGTCATCATAGGCAGTGATCATGTGCCCTGTACCCGCAGGTACCTTCATGTTCAACTGCACGCGTTGTGTACCGGTCGGAACGTAGACGTAGCGCTCTTCGATCACATTGCCCACGTTGTCCTTCAGCACGAAATGCCGGTCCCCATTGTTCGCTGCATAGACCTTCACCGAAGCCAGTTCAAACGGCTCAGTTGCATTGAAAATGAGCCATTGACGCGCGCTATTGGTCAACTGCGTGGTTCCTGTACGGTCGGTTTTAGCACCGTAGGTATTGACCCCGGGCGAAACCGATCGCGTGGACACATAGTAGTCCGTGGTGCTGGATATGACCGGGGTTTGGAACTGTGATCCGGTGCCAACAACTGTACCGCCGGTAGGAGCATTGTACCATAGCAGTTCAGTGCCTTGCCCAACTGCGGAAAGTGAAGCGCTTGCCGGCCCGACCACCGTGGCACCAGTCCCGGTAGGTGGCGCCAAAGGAGCTTCGAAGGAGACGTTGACAGCAGAAGAGGTTAGACTTCCACAGGGAGCCGTGACGGTCACGCTGTAGGTTCCTGCTTGAGTGACGTCAATTGACCGCGTGGTCGCACCGTTGCTCCATAAATAACTGTATCCGGGCGTTGCCGTCAACCGCACTGAGGACCCGGTGATGGCACGAAGACCGTTCGGTGCAAGAATACTCGCAGATCCTCCGCTGCCCGCAGGACGCTGCATGGTCATGGAGAACGGTATCGCCGTGTAGTTGTTATCATCGTTCTCCTCAACGAATACGTTCGTTGGGTCCGCTTCAGCAACGATCCAATAATTCCCGTTACACAAACCGTCCATTACGTTGATCCACATCATGTCTAGGTTCTCGCTGTAGATATCGGTCCTACCAACCGAAATACCTTGGACATTGGTCCCACATCCATAGTTGCCATACAGGCCATAATTCGGGAAATTGGAACTGGAGTTCAGTGCGGTTCCGCCATTGTATTCTTGCGAGGTGCGGCAGTGGCCGGGATAGGTGCTACATGCACCATAATCCATCAGGCAGAAGCCGATCTTGGCACCCGAGGCCACTGTGGGCCACTTACGGGGATCCGGCTCCGAGGGATCCTGGAGCTTCAGGTCCATTGTCGTCCAATCGTTCACATGGTAGTGGCTATGGGCCGAATGGTAGGTCATACTTCCAGCCATCCGCTCATTACGCACCATGGCATTCCCCTGTTTACGGTATACCTGCTGGAAAATGATCTGCTTGGGATTCTGTCCATTGGGGCAGCTGAATCCGGTCTGTCCACCAACGGTGAACGTATCGGTCCCACAAACGAAGTGACGCAGACCTGCCTGATCCGCGGTGCGCACTTCCAATGGGCCATAACCGATGTTCGGTGTAGACCCGGAGATCTTTAGGCGACCGGCCTGGGTCCCGGTCTGAGGGTTCTCATTCGGACCGCTGAGGTAACCCTGTAAAGCGGCCCAAGAGATGGTGATATCAGGCTTAAGGTCGCATGTGGTCTGGCCTGAAGTGCGGCACACACAGCTGGTCGCATTGGTCAGTGAGCATTGGCCGAGCGCCACGTTCGAAAGCAGCTGAACAAGAGCCGTAAATGCCAGAAGGTAACGTTTCATCATGAACGATCAGTAAGGTTGGTGCCTGAGCAAATTGCACGGCAATATACCGGGTCCGCAAGCCGGCGTCAACTTCCAAAGATGGATAACCCTTCAGTTCCTAACGACGCGGAGCGTCTCGGTCCGGTCGGTAGACAGCAAGCGCAATAGGTAGGGACCCGAAGACAAGGAGTACATCTCCAACGAGAATGTGGCATGACCACTGGCCATACCATGCCGCACAACGCGCCCCAGATCATCGATCAATTGCCATTGGACAAGGCTCTCTGCCACACCTGGTTGCACATGCAGCACATCACTGGTTGGATTGGGGTATGCTATGCCACACTTAAGTATCGAACGGTCAATAAGACCCGTTCCCGGATCGAACCGAGCCACTCCAGCATTGGTGCCTGCCCAGATCACGCCAGCACTATCGACCATCAGGCAACGGACCTGATCTGAAGGAAGGCCAGAGTTCGCTTGGTTCATGACCGAAAAGCTACCCAGACCCTCAAAAATGATAATCCCGGAATTCTCAGAACCGAGCAGCTTACGTCCCATATCGTCTATATCAATGCAGAGCATGGTATTGTTCGGAAAGCCGGCGGTAAGCGTGTTGTATTGAAAGATCGGGCCACCCAGGAACGAGGTCGCATGCCAGATCAACCCACCTGATGGGCAAGCCAACCATCGATCACCGTTCGCATCAATTGCCACATCGTTCATGGAATTGTCCGGAAAACCACTGTTCGCAGCCGTGTAGAAAATGAATTCCGTTTCGGTGATATAGGTCAGACCAGCGTTCATGGTGGCCACTGCCACGAGACCATCCTCACGCACATCCACTGCACGCACGTTGGGCCCGAATAACGTGAAGCCCCCATAACTCTCGGGCGTATTGTCATAGCGCCGCCATTCCTCACCGGTAAGGCAGTACAGTCCAAGTTCTGTGCTCACCCACACCCACCCCCTATGATCATGATGGATGTGTTTAACCCCTTCGGTAGCGATCGGGCTATTGCCATTATTCAGGTATGTCCAATCCCCATCATCCATAATAGAGATACCGTTCACGTTGGTACCGACCCAAAGCCTGTTCGCCGAATCAACAGCCAAACAGGTCACCTCGTTACCAGAGAGCCCACTGGCGCCTGCCTGTTGAACTGACCAAGCACCATCTGCGTACCTACAAAGCCCCCAATCCGTGCCGACCCAGATGACCCCATCCTGGTCCTGAACGATATCGTTAATGGTATTGCTTGGCAAACCCGCCGTGCTCATATCATAGATCTCCCACAACTGGGCGTGTAACTCACAGGCCACTGTTGTCAGGAAGACGATCAGACATCGCATGCCCCACCGCACGATCATGGCAACTGCTCCAAGCGAACGTTCGTGGGAATAATGCCGCCAATGTTCGTCAAGATCGGGTCGCGATCATTACCACCTCCTGTGTACTTCACGTTACCGTCCATATTGACGTCCTCCTGCCTGTAGCCCGCGATGGTCGCCGTTGGCACCACCCCTCCAATGGCTAACAGTATGGGGTCACGATCATTGTTCTGGTTGGTGTATGCCAACTTCTCGTCCAGGAAGACGTTGCCACCATAGAGGACCATGACCGCCCCTGATACCTTGCGTGCCTCTGTACCGAAGGTGGCTGTAGCCGATAGGGTAAGGTCCAAAGAGGTGGCGGCCGTACCCAACGTGCGCGTGAGCAAGGTCATGCAACCCAGGTGATTGCGGTGGCGCACTGCCACGTAATAATTGCCAGGTGGAACATTCAAGACCACCGGAGAAGTGCCATCGACACCGACCACATCACCATCCCGTTGAAGCAAGGCTTGACGCGTGGCCACGACTACAGCATTATTTCCAGCGGAACGCAATTCCACACGCACCCAATCCACAATGGCGTTGCTTCCGGCAACAGACAATACTGAGGGTGAAGTTGCCTCTCCACCTCCACCGCCCATTTGACCGAACCCAAGTGCGGTATATGGCTCCGTAAGTGGCAGTAGGCCACGCACCCGCAGAGAATCATGCATCAGACCTTGTCCGGCAACATAAGGACCTTCCAACAACATCTTGGCACTCAGCCTGACCTCGGCTGCGACACAGAAGGGCACCGTTGCTGGTGCACCAACGTTGATATCCTGGCTCACGTTCGCAAGAACGGTCCCAATACCATCCACCACACGAACGAACCCATTGCCATAAGCGCAACAGTTGCCATCGCCAAAGCTGTCGAAGACCCTCAGTTCGTAGCAGCCCACAGGTAAACATAGGTCCACAGGGGATTGAACCTGTGTGCCGCTGGCCGGCAGTTGAGCGTATGGACCTCCAGATGCCACCACTGTGGCACCTTGCACTACTTGCCAGGTGGTCTCATTGCCATATTGATCGATCGTTATCTGCACCTGCACCGGCACACAAGCCGCTGTCGTGAACGACCATGCTGACGAGGAGACCCCGAACCCACAGCTGTTCACAGCCTGAATGGTCCAGTAATAGGTGGTCTGTGGTGTATTGGCCGTGCCAGGTGAGTAGGATGTCCCGGTGATCCCCATGGCGCTCTCCACAATATTGATCATACCTGGATCCGTTGCGATCTGCAATGCGTAAGAAGTGGCGGATGCCGTGGCATTCCATGTCAATGCAGAGCCGGGGGATACGTTGGAGGCCCCGTTCACTGGTGCCGTGCGCACCACGTTTCCCGGTGTCGATTCGATGACCAGCGCGAGCGGGACCGTTCTATTTCCACTCGCGGAAGTGGCTGTGAGGTTGAAGTTGTAAGAACCCGGAAGTTGGTTCTGGGTGCCGGAAATGGTGAGGTTCGACGAACCGCCCGGGGTTACCGGGTTCGAACTGAACGTACCCACAAACCCTGATGGCAGACCGGATACGCCCAAGGTAATGGGCTGCGTGTAACCCGCTACCGATGAGGTCTGTATGGCGAATACCGCATTGTTCGGTGCACAGGCACTGACTGAACTTATGGGTACCACCACACCATAGTCCGGGGTGACAGGCACAGTTATCGTGAAGTTGACGTTGGAGATGTCATAGAAAATATTGCCATTGGCCTTTACCATGATGCGGGCAGTGGTGGTGGCCACGTTAGGAAGCACCACGTTCTGGGTCCCATCGTTGGGCGTGCCTGTTATCAGTGTGAAAGGATAGGTGAACCCACCATCCGTGGAAAGCAGGATATCAACATTCGCACAGCTGACCGGAGCAACATTGGTGGCGGCCACGTCCCATGTAATGGTCTGCGTAGAGGTTCCTTGCCAGGACACGTTCGTATTGGGCTGTGTGACCAGGAAGGGGCCTGCACTTCCGGAGACCGTGACAACCATATTGTCCTGATCATTACAACCGCCACCGGCCACATTATCTCGAACCGTGAGCCGGAAGTTCAACGTGCGAGCAACACTAGGGAGCACTTCCCAGGTCGGAGTCGTACCAGCCACGACGGCGCTCAATGCCGGCACATAACGCAACGGGCTCGTGGACGGAGTGAAGGACCGGAAGCTCGGACCACTGGTGGCTGTTGCTACCGGGGGCTGGGTAGAGACCTGATTGTTCATCTGCTCCCAGCAATAGGTCAACACGTTGCCACTGTTCGGGTCGCTTCCAACAGCGGTGAGGACGAATGGCGTGCTCCTTGGAATAGTATAGTCGGCACCAGCGTTAGCAGTGGGTGCCTGATTGATCAATGTAGTCACTTGGGGGCAGGTACTGCTGGTGCCTGTTGTGATGTTCGCAGCCATCTCCTGCATACTGTACCCATGGAAATAGGCGTCGGAGTTGTTCTGCACATTGGGAGAGCAAATACCTGCATATCCCATGATGGTACTTGCGCTGCCGGGCTCGAATGCGGCGGCACTTGCCCTGTTGCAATTATTGTTCTGGGTATGGTTGCCACCGTACTGGTGACCCATCTCGTGAGCCACGTAGTCAATATCGAACGGGTCGCCCACAGGTGCGCCGGACCCCGTTACACCACCAGCCTTCAGGCTATTGTTGCATGGGCTGTTAAGATAAGCAACGCCTCCACCACCTGTGCTGAATACGTGACCGATATCATAGTTGGCGGAGCCGATCACATTGTTGCACGTGGTCTGGTTCTCACCGAGCATGGTGCCACCATTGTTGTTGGTGTACGGGTCGGTCGCCCCGTTCAGGTAGATCAGCAGATCGGTGTTCGGGACAAGCACCATGGTAAGCGTTGCATCCCGTTCGAACTGGGCGTTCACGCGGTTCATGGTGGTGACCATTGCCGCGAGCGCAAAGGACTTGTTGTTATTGGTGGTATTGCTGCCGTGGAAGTTGGCGTATTCGCCTGTGCAGGCCAAGGCCAAACGGTAGGTCCGTCGTTGGCAATCACCAACCCGTTCCTCACCCATTTCCTGTATCCATTGGCGCGTCTGTTCAGCAGCGGCCTCAATATCATTCACGGTCTCGTAGCTACAGGCGCTGAACCCCTCTGGTAGCTGCTTCGAGAAATGCTGCTTGCGGTAAATGATACAGGACGACGCATCACCAAAGGAGTATGGGTCGATGAACCACCAGCCGTCCGTGGGGTCCATGACCATGCCATGAAACCCATGCGGAGTAAGGTCGAACTTCGCCAACACACCCGGACGATCGATGCTCTCACCATTGAAGGTGCGGATCTCCGGGAACTGCTCCGCAAGCCCGGGATGCATCACCTCGTTCGCCCAGTAGCGGAAGCGCTCCTGCCCTCCTTCGGGCGTGGGTACCATCATTGTCCCTGATGCACCCTGAATGGCACGAACCTGATCCATCTGTGCACCGAGGGAGGGAACATCCACCTCGAGCACTCTGTATTGAGATGGAAAAATGCGTCGTACGCCACGGCCGGCCACTTCTGCCTCAACGGCCGAGCGCCATGGCCCAGTGGTTTGGGTGAAACCTTGACCAGCGAACAGGAAGATCGAAGCAAGCGAAACCGCACGAGCGGCATGTGTAAAAAGATGCATGTGAACTACGTTCAGTGATTAATGACCACTCGATGAGAGGAACGGCCCGAACCGGAGTCGACCATTAGCACATAGGTGCCAGCGCTCAGCGCGGACACGTCAAAAGACGCGCGATGTGACGGACCATCCGCATTCAATCCCTTGCTCCAAACGATACGGCCTGCCGCATCGAGCAGCTGAAGTGACACCGGTCCGCTCGTGCCTTCGGGAAGCGTAACAAACACTTGGTCATTGGCAGGATTGGGAACCACTTGAGGACCGGAGACGGCCATTTCAGGTTCGTTCGTTACGGTGCTGATGGTGTAGATCTCACCCGTGCGATCAATGCCATTCAACGACACAAAGAAATCACCGTTGTTATTGATGTCCCCCGTCCAAGAATCATCAACAATGCTGAACGCCGCGGAACCATTGATGACGTTCACGCGGCAAAGCACGATCTCTTCACCTGCTGCCCAAGCCGTAGGGACCTCGGTGAGCGGAACAAAACCAAAACCGGCGAAAACCTGATAACGGAACCCATTCGAAGTTTGCTCCGGGCCGGATTTGGTGACCGTGCAATAACTATTGACCGGGGAGAACTGCTGAACGGACCCCAATCCCGCTGCACCACCGGCGCTCCACCGAATGGTGAACACAATGCTGGAGAAAAGACCATCGAAGGGGCCATCAGGCCTCAACCTTACCTCAACCGGACCTTCGGCGGTCTGCACCAGGGTGATATCGACCGTAGGCTGCGCCATGGCCATCGACATGATGAAAATGCCGAAGCCGGCAAGCAATGCACGGGGAGCGACCAGATACCTCATGGGATGAACGATCAATAGTGATCATTCAAAAGTAGAGGATCGGGCATGATAAATGGTGACAAGGATCATGGATCATTGCCATCCTTCAATGAATCTCCCTTGTTCAGAGGATCCCGCTCACGATCCGGTCGATGGTAACGCCTTCGGCCTCGGCCTTGTAATTCCTGACCAGTCGATGACGGAGGATGGGCAGGGCGACCGCCTGGACATCGGCGATATCCGGCGAGAATCGGCCGTTCGCAAGCGCGTGGGCCTTGGCACCAATGACCAGGTACTGTGAAGCACGTGGGCCGGCACCCCAGCTTACGTGATCGTTGATGATCGCAGGGGCGGCTTCCGTGCCTGGACGGGTTCGAGCCACCAACCTCACTGCGTACTCAAGCACATTGTCGGGCACCGGTATCCGCCGCACAAGCCCTTGATAGTAGAGGATCTCATCAGCAGTGAGCACGGGCTGCACAGAGACCGGCTTGTCACCCGTGGTAGCCTTCACAACAGCAAGTTCATCCGCGAAGGCCGGGTAATCCACCCAGATATTGAACATGAAACGGTCCAGCTGTGCCTCTGGGAGTGGGTAGGTACCCTCTTGTTCGATGGGGTTCTGCGTGGCCAGCACGAAGAACGGATCAGGCAGCACATGGGTCTGGCCTGCCGCTGTAACGGCCTTTTCCTGCATGGCCTCCAAAAGGGCGGCCTGCGTTTTAGGTGGTGTGCGGTTGATCTCGTCCGCGAGAATGATGTTCGCGAAAATGGGCCCCTTTACAAAGCGGAAATGGCGGCTCTCATCCAGGATCTCCGACCCGATGATGTCGCTCGGCATCAAGTCCGGGGTGAACTGGATACGGTTGAAGCTCAACCCGAGCGACCGTGCCACCGTGTTGACCAATAACGTCTTGGCGAGTCCGGGCACGCCTACCAATAGGCAATGGCCCTTGCTGAAAATGCCCATCAGCACAAGGTCCACCACCTGGTCCTGACCGATGATGACCTTTCCCACCTCGCTCTTCAGGCGACGATACCGCTCTCCGAACTGCTCCACCGCCTGTACATCACTACCGGGAATGCTCATGGTCGTGCTCGATTAAAGTGTTCCGCTCAACGGTCGGTGCGCAACTTGGCCCAATCGTGCTCGAACGGACAATTGTTGTGTTCGGGTGAAAGCCTGATGTAGGTGCCCGCAAGGCGCTCGCCCACCCAAGCATCAACTGCGGCCGCGCGTGCCTTGCCCTCGGCAGCTTGGGAGATCAACCGGTAATCGTCCTTCAGATTGGCCCGGTGAGGCTCCGATCGCAGGATCAGCCGCAGGATACGATAGGCCTTGGTGCCGTCAGGCATGATCACCAATTGCGGGTCGCTGACCTCACCGGGCTTGAGTTTGTCAAGAACAAAGAATGTCTGCTGGTCCAACGCGCTCATGTCCCAACGTGCGGAATTACTGGAGGGTTCGATCATTACACCATCCAACCCCTTGCTCTCCTCATCATCGGAAAGCTCTTGAGCGGCAGCCCCCATTTCAATAGTGCCAGCGCGTATGCCACGTACCAGACTGTCGAGCACGAGTCGTGCCAATTGAAGATCAGTGGCGTTCACTTGCGGGCGCATGAGAACATGACGAGCGTTGTACTGCTCACCGCGGCGTTCGATCAATTGCATGAAGTGCCATCCATACTGTGTCTTGAACACTTGCGAGACCTCCCCTTCCTTCAAACTCAGTGCAACGGCATCGAACTCAGGCACCATCACACCTTGAGGCACAAGGCCCAACTGACCGCAATCCTTGGCTGAACCGGGGTCCTCGGAATAGAGGATGGCCACCGTACAGAAATCCTTGGTGCCTTTGACTATGGCATCACGGTACTCCTCCATGCGCCTACGCACCCGCCTATCCTCGTCCTCACTGGGTTTGGGTAGCTTCAGGATCATGGCATATTCCACTTCCGCATTGATCAAGGGAATACTGTCCTCGGGAATTGACCGATAGAACCGTTCAACATCCTTTGGCGTGAGGCGCACATCGGCGGTGATCTTCTGTTGCATGGATTGTACCAGCAACTGTTCCTCGACCTGTTTTCGAAAATCGGCCTTGATCTCGGCCACGGACTTTCCGTAGAACTCTTCCAATTTCTTCTCGCCTCCGAGTTGGGATGCGAAATAGCGTATCCGGCGATCGAGCTCTCCATTGACCTGGGCCTCTTCCACCACCACACTATCAATGCGCGCTTGTTCGAGGAGGAGCTTTTCATAAAGAAGGTCCTCCAACTCGCCACAGGACGTACCCAGATCCGCAGGTGCGCCCTGAGAACGAGCCTGTTCTATCCGTTGCACAAGGTCTGAATGGTAGATGGCCTCCCTGCCTACAACGGCCACAACACGGTCGATAAGCATACCAGCCGGTTGCGCAGCTATGCAGGACGCGCTCAGGAGCGTGACCATGACGAACAACATGCGTTCAGCGTACCTCCACATCCTTGTTCTGTAATGCTTCACGGTAAAGGTCTTCACGCATCAGGGCCACAAGCTGCAACTTGCGCTGGTTGATGATCATTGTACGAATATCGCGCCTCACCAAGGAAACCGGGACACTGCTCTTGCGGGGACGAAGTTCCAGTATCTCGATGAACCACGCCACAGTATCCTGCCGCAGCACTGTCCGGACAGTTCCAGTGGGTTCGGGCAATGCCACTGGAAATTCTGCCCCAAGGTCTGACCAATAGGTCCATACCGAGCTCTTATCGATGATGGGAACGCCTTTGGAGGCGAGCCAGATCTCCAGTTCGCGGCGCTTTTCCTCCTTGTCGCTATTGAACTGTTCCTCTACACGGCGCATGACACGCTTATCCGGTTCGGACACCATGAACCATCGCGCACGCACGGCGTGGTCCTTCAGTTCGAAATTGGCCGAATTGGCCTCGTAATAAGCCTGTACATCGGCGTCGGTTACAACGGTATCGAGCTTCTGGTCCACCAAGGCTTGCTCATAGGCGAACAGGACGAGCGAGTTCCGATAATCGCGCAACTGGGCCTCAAAATCCTTCTCGGCCGGTGCCAGGTTGGCCTCGGCCTTGTGAAGCACCACCTGCTGTTGCAGCCAATTATTGATGTGTGCCTGGGCCATCACTGCGCTGTCCTCCGGGGCCATGCCCATGGGGATCAACTGGCGCAGGTCGCTCCAACGCAGGTACTGATCGAAGGCACGGGCCAGGACCGGGTCTTCCTGGTCCACGGATGGGCCACAGCCGGCAAAGGCGACCACCATGGAGCCCATCAGAACTACCGCGTGGGTCCGCCAGACCCGGTCCCTGTTCCCTATCACTTGATGGAATAGAGAACGCTGCGATCGACGTTCACGACATACTTGGCACGCAATTCCTGGATCCAAGCCTTCTCCAGCGAATCCTGATAGGCTGCCGTGACCGAGCCACGGGTCTCGTCCAATGTCTTGGGCGTCGGTGGAGTGATCTTCTTCACATCAGCAATGACCACCCGACCATCGGCAGGCAGATCGGCCGAGAGTCCCGTGGCGGCGATGCCGTTCAGGTAAGCCTTCTGGTCCGTGCTGTACGTGCCGCCATCCAGTTCGAGCGCCAATGGGTTCGTTTTGTTCACAATGCCGAGAAGATCCTGGCCGCGCTTTCCCTTTTTAAGTAGACCACGCACCTGTTTGGCCACGTTGGCGTTCTGGCAGATGTAGAGGTCGGCCTCATAACGCGTAGGCCACATGTGCTCCTGCTCGTGAGCCTTGTAGAACGCCTCCAGACCGGTGGTATCGCGCACCGCACGCCCCCACACCTTCTGGTCGGTGAGCTCGAACAGCAGGATACCATCGCGGTACTCCTTCATCAACATCCGGAAGTCGGCGTGCTTTTCCTCCAAGTGCTCGTCCTCATAGGCCATCAAGCTTTCGTCGACGAACTCGGCATAACGGGTCTGTACGTGGTCCGACACCTTCACTGTGCGTTCACGACGCTGTTTTGCCTCCAGGAAATCGAGGAACTCCAGCTGGGTGTAGGTCCTCCCCGTGATGGTGAAAACAGGCTTCGTCAACTTGGCCGCCTTCTTTCGATCATACTTCCAGCCCTCCATGACATCACGGACGACCAACGTATCGTCCAAGGTCTGAGTGGCATCGTCGTACTGACGGCCACGCACGGCGATGAACTTGCCACCTCTGATCATGCCAGTGATCTCCCGACGGTAAGCCAGTTTGCCCCGCATCACAGGCCCTTCCTTCACGGCTTTGCGGAGGAGGGTATCCGTTACGGAGGTTCCTTTCTTGAAGATCGTGGTATCCACCAAGGCCTGCACGGCCTTCAGGTTCTTGGGGTAGGCCGTGTATGAATAGTCCGTCTTCAAGCGTTCAATAAAGGCCTTACGCGTGATCTCGGCGCGGCTGTCGCGGGCGATCTTGGTCTTCAATTCGGTCTTGGCGGCATCATACGTCGGTGGAGCCTGCCATTCGAGGCGCTTGATGATATGCCAACCGTAACGGGTACGGACCGGTGCACTGATGTCGCCATCCTTTTTCAGGGCAAAGGCCGCATCCTCGAACTCTTCGATCATTTTGCCGGTGCCGAACATCGGGAGCTCACCACCTTTTGTGTTGGAGCTTTCATCATCGCTGTACTTCAATGCCGCGTCCGAAAAGGCGACCTCACCTTGGAGCACCTGGCGATGGATCTCGCGGATGCGGACCTCCACATTGGCCTGCTTCTCGGCAGGGTCCTGGTCCGTGCTGCGGAGCATGATGTGCGCCACTTTGATCTGGCCGCGGGCAGCACGCTTGTCCGTGACCTTGATGATGTGATAGCCGAAGCGCGTACGCACCGGCATGCTCACCTGCCCAACAGGTGTATTGAACGCGCCGTTCTCGAAGGGATATACCATTTGCAGGGCGCTGAAATAGCCGAGGTCTCCACCATTCTTGGCAGCGCTAGGGTCTTCTGAGCCACCAACACCCTGGGCCACGGCGGCGAAATCCTCGCCTTTCATCACCCTGTCGCGCAAGGCCACGATACGCTTCCAAGCAGCAAGCGTATCCTCGGGAGATGCATCGGGACCCACCTGAATGAGGATGTGGCTGGCGCGCACTTCCTGCTGCATACGGTCATAGGCTTCGCGCATCAGGGCATCGTTCAGTTCGCGATCAATGAGGTATGGGCGGGCCAACTGTTTGCGATAGCCGTCCAGCTCCGTGCGGAACTTGGAGATGGTGTCCATCCCCAGTACTTCGGCCTCGCGGACCTTCAGCTTGTAGTTGATGAAGAGCTCCAGGTATTCGTCCAAGGCCTCCTTGGTAACGCTGGCCTCCTTGTTGTTCTTCTTGTAGATGGCCTCGAATTCGGAGCGCACCACCGGCTTACCGTCCACGGTCAGCAGAACCGGGTCTTGTGCGCCATTCTGCCCGTTCACCAGCACCGCGGCGAAGAGCGCCACGAACATCACTACGAACTTCCTCATTTCCATGATCATTACCGTGTTTTCACAAGGGTGGCAAATGTAACCGATCGGGCGGCAGCGCCCCGGCAGGACCGCCGTTAAAAAAAGCGACCGGCGGCTAGGGAGCCCTCCCCTGCCGCCGGTCTGTCATTCCCAAGGACTAAAGATGGCTGTAATTGGGAGCCTCACGGGTGATGTACACGTCGTGGGGGTGGCTCTCCTTCATGCCAGCCATGGTGATACGGATGAACTTGGCATACTGGAGCGCTTCCATGTTGGCCGCCCCGCAGTAACCCATTCCGGCCCGGAGACCACCCACCAACTGGTGTACGACCTCCTCCAGCTTTCCCTTGTAAGGAACTCGTCCGCTGATGCCTTCGGGCACGAGCTTCTTGATATCGTCCTCCATGTCCTGGAAGTAGCGGTCCTTACTGCCCTGCTGCATGGCCTCGATACTGCCCATGCCACGGTAGGCCTTGAACCGGCGCCCTTCGTAGATGATGGTCTCACCCGGGCTTTCCTCCACTCCGGCGAACATGCTGCCCACCATTACGGTGCCCGCTCCAGCGGCAAGCGCTTTCACAATGTCACCGGTGTACCGGATGCCTCCATCGGCGATCACAGGCACGCCGCTGCCAGCAATGGCCTGCGCACATTCGAGCACGGCCGTAAGTTGTGGAACGCCCACGCCGGCAATGATGCGGGTGGTGCAGATGCTTCCAGGACCAATGCCCACTTTCACCGCGTCGGCACCAGCCTCCACCAAGGCCTTGGCAGCCTCGGCCGTGGCGATGTTGCCCACCACCACGTCCACACCTGAAACCTCTGCCTTTACCCGGCGCAGCATTTCGAGCACACCCCGGCTGTGGCCATGGGCTGTATCGATCACCAAGGCATCAACGCCTGCATCGCGCAGGGCGAGGGCCCGTTCAACGGAGTCGCCAGTAACGCCAATGGCGGCGGCCACGCGCAGACGCCCCAGCTTGTCCTTGCAGGCATTGGGGCGCTTCTTCAGTTTGATGATATCCTTATAGGTAATGAGGCCGACCAGTTTGCCTTTCGTGTCCACCACCGGCAGCTTCTCGATCTTGTGCTCCTGCAGGATCTCCTCGGCCTGGGCCATGGTGGTGTCCGGCTTGGCGGTGATGATGCGCTCGCTGGTCATCACCTCGGCCACGGGCCGCGACATCTTCTTCTCGAACCGAAGGTCGCGGTTGGTAACAATGCCCACGAGCATGTCCTTCTCATCCACCACGGGAATGCCCCCGATGTGATGCTCCGCCATCAGCCGGAGCGCATCGCCCACCAAGGCCTTACCGTCCAATTTCACGGGATCCAGGATCATGCCGCTCTCGGAGCGCTTCACCCGCCGCACCTCGGCGGCCTGTTGGGCTATAGGCTGGTTCTTATGAATGACGCCGATGCCACCCTGCTGGGCAATGGCAATGGCCAATTCGGCGCCTGTGACCGTATCCATGGCCGCCGAAACGATGGGGACATTGAGCAGGATGTTGCGTGAAAAGTGCGAGCGAATGTCCACTTCGCGCGGTAACACCTCGCTGTATGCGGGCACCAACAACACGTCGTCGTAGGTAAGCCCTTCTACCGTGAATTTATCCTGGAGTGAGCGGCCGTTGACCGAAGAGGTAGGGCCAGCATTGCGCGTTGGCGCTGTGGAGGATCGTTCCATGCACAAAAGTACACAACAGGACGATCCGCTCGGTTCAATCCGCTTTCAACACGGTGACCGTTCCGTTCCGGACCACCTGCCTTCCCGCCCCTGTGCGGAAGGCGCAGTAATAGGCATAGATGCCCTGCTGAACGTGGTCGCTGCCCACAATACCGTCCCAATACTCCACGGGATCGTGAGTGGTCCAGATGATCTGCCCCCAGCGGTTGAGGATGCTGAACTGGTACTCGCTCACATCGGCATAGGCCAGCACTGGGCCGAACAGATGGTTAACGCCGCCGATGACCATGGCATTGGGAATGTACACCAGTTCCTCCTGCACCGCACAGGCAATGTTGCTCTCGGATGTGGCATTGATACCGGAAGGGTTCCCCGCCTCGATCGCTTGAACGTAGTAGCAGAACTTACCCGCTGTGCCGGTGAACGTTTGCACATCATCCACGTATTCCCAAGGGTCCGGAGGCAAGGTGGCCAGCAGTTGGAAGGGGCCATTATCAATGCTCCTGTAGAGGTTGTGGGCGACCGGTGTGCCCGCCCATTGGGCGTATCCGTTCCATGTCAAGCGACTTGTACCGTTCAATTCAGGCGTGGCACGTAGAAGCATATTGCCCCCGGTATTGCTCGTGGTGGCCAGCGACCCACAACTATCCAGCACCTGCACCCGATAGCGATACCCAATGGTCGCAGGGTCCACATCGGTGTCGGTCCATGTGAACAGTGGCCCGATGGTGCCAGGCAAGGTGGCCACGGTCTGGAAAGAGGCGCCATTGGCCGAACGTTCAATGATGTAAGCGGACACTTGAGCTCCTGTGATCGTACTGTCAACGACCTGGATGTCCTGTCCGGGAGTGACCGTTACCGTGCGCAAGTAGTTGGAACCGGCCGCCACTGGATAATCGGTGAACCGGCACGTGGTATTGGAAAGTGAAGAGACCGTGGAGCCTTCCTTGAGCGCGCGCACCCTGTAGCAATACGTGCGCTCCGGCTGCACTGGGTGAACGAAGGTGCGCTGGGCACCGGGTATGTTGGCCAATATGCTCCAAGCACCACCATCAACGCTGACCAGCACCTGGTGCGAACCCGTTGGCCATCCAACGTACGGGGACCAGTTCAAGGTGATCTCCGAAGCGCATCGATCATACGTGGTGGTAGCGAACATGGTGGCATGCACCGGCCCGGTAGCACTGGTATTGGGGCTCGGTGGATCACCCACAAGGCATGTGTCGAAGGCTGCGATCGTGAAGGCCTCGGAACCTTCGCCCGGAAGGCTGGCCGCCCACTGATAGGTCGTGTTGTTCTGACCGTATACCAGATCGATGACCACGCCACCACCAGGAGTGCCCAGAACAACGATATATCCATCAGTATCCGCTTGCGGCGAAGGGGCCCAATTGATGGTGGAAAGCCCAGTGACCGGATCGACCGTTACAGCCGTGACGACAGGAACGGAAGGCGGCGTCACATCGCGGAAGATCTCGCCATCTAGGTTGCTGAAGGACGTACATCCGCTCTGGTCCGTTGATCCGACCCGGAAGGTCAGGGAATCCTCGCAAATAGAGATCTCGTGCTGATAGGCGAAGGTGGTGCTCGACACCTCTTCCAGCAGGCTCCATGTGCCAATAGGGTATTCCAACCAGACCGAAAACCCACCCTGCATAGTGGCCGGAAGCGCCGATGCGTTCCACGAAAGATTGGCGTTGCCCAAGGGGGCGCTCTGGAATACCTGTAGGAAAAGCGTAGCCAGAGTATCGCTTGGTATCGATGTGTTCGGCAAGGGTCCGGAAGAGACCGTTGTCATGTAGTAGAACACAGGGCCATTATTGGCACCGGCACCGGGGTGGAAGCTGGCAGTGGCGGCATAGACCGGCACCGGAGGCAATGGCATATACGGCCCGGCAAGGGAGGTGGACCAGAATATCCGGTACTCAAGGAACTCGCCACCGGGATCAGTGGGAATAGCCCACGTTAGCGTGACATCACCGGCCATATTCACCGAAGCACAGCGCAAGGATGGTGGATCGAGGATGGCCATGGCGGCCACTGGACCAAGGCCAAGCAGTAG
The DNA here is from genome assembly GCA_016788295.1 of Flavobacteriales bacterium. GTDB lineage: Bacteria > Bacteroidota > Bacteroidia > Flavobacteriales_F > PHOS-HE28 > PHOS-HE28. Next base: position 114,055 of record JAEUSY010000061.1, on the reverse strand, counting down.
TAAAAAGCACCTAATTATCAACCACTTGCGCATGAAACGAAACGTCTTTGCTGTAAAGACGAGGGATGTACGTTGCGTATTGCCTACCACTTTCATGACGCAGTAGCCACGCCAAGGTTGCACAGCCGTTCTCGTGCCGAGGCGAACTCGTTCATAATGCGCTCAATGATCGTCCTGGCCGGCAGTATTTCGTTGAAAGCGGCGCTCACCTGGCCGATCTCCAGTTCACCCTCAACCAGATCGCCCTCGAACATGCCCCGCTTGGCCCTCGCTCGACCCAACAGCACTTTCAAGTCCTCTGGTGTAGCACCCTGGGCGTAGGCCCTCTTCACTTGATCAAAGAAGGGATTATGCAATAACCGGACAGGCGCCAATTCCTTGAGGGTGAGCGTGGTCTCCCCTTCCCCTGCAGCTGCGACACGCTCCTTGAACGCCTGGTGGGCCGAAGACTCCAAAGAGCAAACGAACCTGCTGCCCACCTGCACGCCGTCTGCACCGAGGCACGTGGCCGCCAACATGGCCCTGCCATCGGCAATGCCACCGGCCGCGATCACTGGCACTTTCACGGCATCGCGGACCATGGGCACCAGTACCATGGTGGTGGTCTCTTCGCGGCCGTTGTGCCCACCGGCCTCAAAACCCTCGGCCACAATGGCGTCCACACCGGCCTGTTCCGCCTTCAGCGCGAACTTCACGCTGCTCACCACGTGCACCACGATGATACCGCTCGCTTTCAGGCGCGCTGTCCATGCCGCAGGATTGCCAGCGGAAGTGAAGACCACGGGCACCTTCTCTTCCATGATGATGGACATGTGCTCCTCAATGTTCGGGTAGAGCATCGGGACATTGACCGCGAACGGGTGCACAGTGGCCGCTTTGCACTTACGGATGTGCATCCGGAGCACATCCGGGTACATGGAACCCGCCCCTATGATGCCCAGCCCACCGGCATTACTTACTGCCGCGGCAAGCTCCCAGCCAGAACACCAGATCATGCCGGCCTGAACCAAGGGGTAGCGCACCCCGAACAACTTTACCAGCCTATTCTCCGTAAAGATCATGCGGTGCAAAGCTACCGGTAACCGCCACGTCCGTGGGATCCCACACAGGTTGTTGATGATCAGTGCCTTGCAGCCGGACCAGACCCCGGATATCTTTCTTATGTTTGCCCGGTACCCGTTCAACCCTCGTAGACGACCTGGCCTCATGATGCTTTCCGCAAAACGGCTCCTTCTCCTCCTCGCACTGATCGGTAGTGGGCATTGGGCCAATGCTCAGTATGCGTGGGACTTCGGATTCCACCTAGGTGGCGCCAACTACTTGGGCGAAATGGGCGGCAAGGACCAACCCCGCCGCGATTTCGTTTGGGACATGAAGCTGGGCCAGACCCGCTGGGCCGTTGGTGGTTTTGCACGCCGTAAGATCAACCGTTCGATCTCGATCAACGCTGGACTGCTCTACATGCGCATCCAAGGCGCTGATGAGCTCTCCACTTACCGCCCTCGCCGTGGCCGTAACCTGAATTTCAGGAACGACATGTTCGAGCTTTACCTACGTCCTGAGTTCACCATCTATCAGGACAATGACATGGGGGGCCGCGGCCGTTATCGGTTGGCTTTCCGCTTGTTCGGCTATGCCGGTGTGGGCCTGTACTACCACAACCCCAAAGGCCAGCTCTATGGTGAAGGTGATTTTTACGCCCTTCAGCCCTTGAACACCGAGTTGGCCGATTATTCCAGGATCGGTGTCAGCGTTCCGATCGGTATCGGCTTCCACTTTACACAGCGTCGTCGCCATCGATTCGGTTGGGACCTTGGCTGGCGTACAACGTTCACCGATTATCTTGATGATGCCAGCACGGTCTACGCGGACCCTGCATTGCTTCCAAGCCAACTGGCTGTGGACCTTGCCAATCAATCCGCCTATGCCTATGCGCTGGACCCGACCCTACCGGATCCACGGAACTATGATGCCGGAGCGATCCGTGGTGATGCCACGCACAACGACAGCTACCTGACAATGACCTTCACGTACAGCTACGTGCTGCGTGGGCAGTCCAACTTCTACCGCCAGCGATACAACTGGATCCGCGGGAACAAGCGGGTGGGGCGGAAGTCGCGCGCCAAGTTCTAATGGCGAGGATATAAGAATGAAAGAAGGGGGCCTCGGCCCCCTTCTTTCATTCCACACATCATTCAGCGATGTCCATTCCGTGGCGCTCCATCCAGTCCTCAAGCACGACCATGCTCCAAATACGGAACCAATTCGCGCGAGGGTCCTTTTGTATAAAGGCATTCCAGAAGGCATCCACGGCCCCAGGCTTAAAGGCTTGACGCTGGCCCAACCGGTGCATACGTTCGCCACAGAACGTCCGCAACTCACTCCTCATCCATTGGGGCCACGGCAGCACGAAGCCCATCTTCGGCCGGTCGATGATCTCGCGTGGCAAAAGGTCGCCGAGCGCAGCGGTGAGCAATTGCTTGGGCGTATGAGGATATTTGAACCGGTCATTGACACCTAGGACGAATTCCACCAGATCATGATCAAGGAAAGGCACCCGCACCTCCAGCGCGTGCGCCATGCTCATCTGATCGGTATCGCGCAACAACACATTGGCCAGATAGGTATCCAGTTCTCCGAGACTTACCTGGCTGAAGAACGGCAGGCGGTGACCTTGCTCAGAGCGGATCATCCGGTGCATGGCCTCGCGCACGGAATTCTTCGGGAACCGTGGTCTGGAAAGAAGGCCTTGCAACACTTGATCATTGGCCAGCAGGCGGGACAACGGATAGGTATCATCCGCGGACATGCTCTCCATAAGGAGCACTTGGGGCCAATTGGACCGTGCGAATGAAGGCTTTATCCGCACCAATGCGGCCAAGGCATAACGCCGCATCCACCGGGGGAACTGTGCCAGCCAACGCCGATCGAAAAGGTCCTTGGAACGCGTGAACACGGGATAACCTGCGAATATCTCGTCGCTTCCAAGGCCGCTAAGGGCCACTGTAATGCCTGCCTGTTTGGTGGCCCTGCTCACCATCCAGGTATTCACCCCATCGCCGCTGGGATGGTCCATGGAGGACAACACATCCCCTAGCGAATCGAGCAGGTCCTTTCCGCGCAGACGAAGCGTGGTGTGCTCGGTTCTGAACCGCTTGGCCACGATGGCCGCGAACCGCTCTTCACTGAACTCCTCCTCATCGAAGACCACAGAGAACGTATGTACCGGGGCATTGCTCACCTCGGCCATCAGGCCTACGATGGCACTGGAATCAATACCGCCCGATAGAAAGGCACCAAATGGCACGTCGCTGATCAATCGCTTCTCCACTGCACGGCGCAGGCGCTCACGAATGCCCTTATGTACCTCCTCCAACGGCAGATCACCGGTCTCCATTTGCACGTTGGACGAGAGCCCCCACCATTGCTGAATGGCCACCTCCTGGTCCGATATGCGCATCCAGTGCCCCGGGCGGAGCATGTATACATCCTTTACCAAAGTGGCCGGTGCGTGCACGGTCTGATAGCGCAAATGGTCCACCAGTCCATCGGGGTCCACCAGCCGAGGTACCAAGCCTGTGGCCAACAGGGACCTTACCTCCGACGCGAATACCACGTGACCACCGCTCTGGTGATAGTACAGTGGTTTGATACCTAATCTATCGCGTGCAATGAAGAGTTCCTGTTCAGCCTCATTAAGCACGGCGAAAGCGAACATTCCCTCCAACCGGTCAAGGCAGGCAGCCCCCCAGATAAGGTAAGCGGCCAGGAGCACCTCGGTATCCGAAGATGTGCGGAAGGTCCAATGGCCCATGCCCTCCAGTTCACTACGGAGCGCGCGGTAATTGTAGATCTCCCCGTTGAAGATGATCGTGTGTCGCCCGTCGGGGCTGCGGAACGGTTGGTCTGCCGAATGTGAAAGATCGATGATGCTCAATCGACGATGACCAAGGGCGACATTACCCCCAACGTAAACACCATCGGCATCGGGGCCACGGTGCGCCATGGCATCGGTCATTCGACGAACCAGTGATCCGGGATCATTCAGCCCCTCAAGCCCGTAAATACCGGCTATTCCGCACATCAGTTCCCCTGCTTGAACGCTTCGATCACGCGCTGAAGGCCTTGACGCAGGGGCAGCGGCTCTCTACCCAGCAAAGCGCGCATGCGCGTTACGTCGGGCATGCGGCGGGTCATGTCCCCTTCTTCCAATGGTGGCAGATGAACGATGCGTGAACGACTGCCGGTGAGCTCGACAATGAGTTCCGCAAGGCCCTTGATCGTGATCTCCACTTCGGACCCGATGTTCACCACATCATTGATCACATCCGTCCCATGGAAGGCGCTAAGGCAGGCGTCGATATTATCATCGATATAGCAGAACGTGCGCGTCTGAAGACCATCACCAAAGAGCGTAATATCCTCACCGGCCAGGGCCGCATTGATGAACTTCGACACCACGAAATCGCGGCTCTGTTTGGGGCCGTATGTGTTGAAGAAGCGGAACACGGTGTAGTTCAATCCATATTCCTTCTGGTAGGAACGCAGGAAGGCCTCTCCGATGTTCTTCACGATGGCATAGGGCAGCTTTGAGTTGAGCGGAGTGGTCCGTTCATTCTGAGGTATCTCCACCGGCTCTCCATACACCTCGCTGCTGCTGCTGAACAGGACCCTTTTCACGCCCATGTTCTTGGACAGGTCGAGCACGTTGCGGATGCCATCGATATCACGCAACACCATCACCGGATTATCCGTGGTGCGCTTCACTCCCACCACTGCGGCGTAGTGGAACACATGCTCGAACCGATAGGCATAGAACACACTGCTTATATCCTCGAACCGATTCACATCACACTTGATGAAATGGAGGTTGGGGAAGGCCGCATGTGGAAGCTTGCGCACATCGCCGGTGAGCAGGTTATCCACCACTACCACCTCGTTGCCCGGGTCGGACGCCAACCTTATGGCGAGCTCGCTCGCAATGAACCCAGCGCCACCGGTTACAAGGATACGTGCCATGCGTTACTCGTTTCGTAGAGTGACCAAAGCTAAGCGCCCGATCCGGAGCGGCGTGCACGACGGATAAGGCCACCGACCAGACCGACCAGCAATGCGCCGACCAGCAGGCCATAGAAGAACTCAATGCGTGTGATGGTCACCCCAACGATGTATGGAAGCAGCCGCCAATTGAAGGGTTCGGGGCGGGCGATCCGATCGTTCCACCAGGCAGCGTTATAGACCTCTGGTCGCTCAACAGCACTGTGGGTCAATGAAACGACCGACCATTCGACCCCATCAGGTCCTATGTCGGCCACAAGCAGAGCATCGCGCAACTCATCGCGTATGGCGCTCTGGATGAAGGTGACCTGTGGAGTGTGCTGTTGGAAAAAGATGCTGGTGGGTGCCCGGCCGGCCATGCTTCCACTGATCCAGAACAGCTGCCCTGGTGCTTCAATGTCCTTCAGCAATGGCCAGACCTCCGTACGATAATTTCCCGGCACCAGAGAGCGCGTATTGCCTGCGAAAAGCTCGCTGTAGTTACTGTCATCCTCAGCCCATACAGGGCGATGAGAGACTATGAACAACCGTCCATTCAGGCCCTGGACCAGTGCCCGCAACGTATCGAGCTGATCACCCTTTATGCTGCCATTGTCCCGCTCCGTATCGAGTATCAAGATGCGATCGGCACCCATACGAACGACCTGTAATGCAGGGCCGAACGCCTCGGAATATGCAGGGCCGGCATCGTGATTGCCCGGCGCATTGAACAGGGGCACGTTCAGCCTGTTGAACAATACGGACCTGTAACGCGGGATATCAGCCTCGGCATCGAGGAACAGGTCGCCGGTGCTGAGCAATACATTGGGGCGAAGTGCATTGATGGTATCCAACCCAGCAAGCAGTGTGGCCGCCGGATAACCCGAACGATTGGAACTGCTTCCGTGGAAATGGCCACTGATGACCAACCGGTAGTGCCCCGAACTATCGGGTGGACGGACCGCTACGGAGGTGAAGGGTGAAGTCTGGCCTAGCACCGTGGCCGCCCATAGCCATGCAGCGCCTATGCTCGATATGGAAAGAAGGCTCATAGCGATGGTTCCATATCAGCCTGTACCGGGTTACCATTCAACTTGACCACGGCGCCCTTGCCCACAAAGAAGGGTGCTTTCTCCCCTTCAACCGCGGTTCCCTTAATGTCCACTTTGCACGGACCATGCCGCTGTTCCTCCTTACCAGCACGAATGCCGGTGGACCCCGACCTGATCGAACCGCCCTTTGCGTTCAGCGTGCTCCCCTTTTCCAGTTCGACCCCATCGCCTTCCGCATTGACCTCGCATTGGTCCATTTGCAATGCCGCACCGTTGTCCGCCTTCACCCCCACTCCCTTCGTCATTCGGGTTCGCACGTTGTTCATTTCGGTGCGACCGCCATGCACCACCATGGCCTCATCTGCGGCGGCGTTCAGAACCACGTTGCCTAAAGTGGCATACACGTAAGCAAGTGTCAATTGGTCGCGGCCGCCGGCCATGGTCACCCGCTCCATGCGCAAGGTGCCCCGAACGACCATGAGCAGGTCGCGAGCACCATTCTCTGCGAGCCGGCAGTCCACCATGGTCACATCAGCAGCGCTGAACACCACGGCAGGCAGGGTGTCCACAGCACCGAACCCTTCGAAACGCACGTGGCTCCATTGAGATGGTCGCCCTGTATCGAGCAAACGCACACCGCCACCTGTTCCGTCCGAAGAGAAGATGACCACGTTCGCCTCCTCCAACCCCTTGATATTCGTGGGCGAACGGCTGATCAACCGCGCACCATTGCGCAGATCGATGCGAAGGGGGGCCGTAGCTGAAACGATGAACCCTTGTGGTAAGGAGAGGTCATGGTCCAGGACCCAGTTGCCCGGGCGAATGGTGATGGTGGCCAGCGCTTCATCCACTGCCAACATCGGTTCGGCGCGTAGTTGGGCCACGGTCATAGGCACGGGGAGCAGCGGTTTCGCGATCAACGGCAAGGCCTGCGGGAAGATGCTCAGTTCCTTGGTGACACTAGCACCTAGTACACTGTATTTCAACAGCAGTTCCTTTTCGGGCCATTGCTTCCCGGCCGGCAACACGAAGCGTAGTGCCATCGGCGCACCCGTGCTGTTGGGCTTCCTGCTGGGCACGATGGAACGGCCCACCGGAGGTGCCAACGTGCCATCGGCGAGCACCACACCCTGAACTTCCATGGGTAAGGCTTCCACAGGAACGGCCATCACCAACAGGGTGTCGCCTACATGTTGCTGTTGGTATGCGTGGAAACCCTTGGGCACATCCAGCAAGCGGCGTATGATCTCCTGATTGTGGTAGTAGATCGAACGATCCAATTCCTTGTAAGGGAATTCGCGGTAGATGATCGCTGCAGCACTGTCCAAGGCAGGGGCCAGCTTTGCGAACGCACTATCCAGGTAAGATGGGCGGGCCATGCGCTCCAGAGCATGCACATAGGCCCTGAAGAGATCGGGATCATTGAAGTAAGCATCGTGCAGGTCCTGATCAGCGCCTTGACGGCCCACGAAGCGCCACGATCCGGCAAGGGCTTCAATGTGGTGCGCGCTGAAGCTTTCGTAGGAAACCGGCTCGATGCGCTTGAGCACAGGATCGTAGTAGAACTTCACATCGCTCCAATCCATGCTATGGTGGCCGCCCACAAGATCGAGCAAGGCGTGCCTGCGGGCGATCAGCTCCACGTCGAACACTTCAGAGGCCTTCAGATCACCACGCCTGAAACCATCCATAAGCCCGCATGCCTCTGCGAAAAGTGCCCTTGCTTCCGCATCCTTCTCCAGATCGCTGGAACCAAAGGCGTCCAACGCAGCCGCCTGGTAGGCCTCAAAAGGTTCATCGTATCGCACCTTGTTCATCTCGTTGAGACGATGCACCCAGAACAGCGCCGGATCGAAACGGAACAAAGGCCCTTTCACCCGGCCATTGTGGGCGAGCAGTTCCGGTCCGAAATGTTCCTCATAGGCGTACACTCCAAGGTCCTCGCCATTAAAGGTGACCCGGATGAACCCGTAACGAAGTGCCGCAATGCCTTCACCGGCAGAGAGGCGGTGATAGAACCAGTCGCACAGGTAGTTGCGAGTGCCAGGATGTTGCAGGGAGAAGCGCTGCATTCCGAGGAATCCGCCGTCCTTCTTGGCCACCACGCGGAACGACCATTTGCTGCCCTTCACATGGTCGGTCATCTTGCCCTTGATGCGCACCTTGGCCTTGAGGGTGCCATCTGGGCTGCTCAATGTTGCCGGAACGTAGTCGCGTCCTTCGGGTAATATCACGCCTCTTTCCCGTGCCTCCTCCACCATACGCTCCAACTCGGCCATATCCTTATCGGACACTGTAATGGCCAGTTCGATCGGTTCCACGGCGAATGACGCCGGGTAGTTACGCGCCCATTGCTTTATGAAGGTTACCAGGCCCGGATGCTCCCGCTTCTTCAACAGTTTGTCGCCGAACCAGGCCCCTGCAGCAAGCAGGACCATCAGCGACCCGATCACCAAAAGCCACTTTCTTCCCATGGCCGACAAAGTAAACCGCTTCAGCCCAAGGCCGGGACCACCTCCCCGTCGGAAGCTTCATGGGTCGCCTCATCCGCCTCGCTGAGGTGCTCCCAATCGTAGATCTCCTCCTCGGTGACCAAGGTCATGGTGGTAAGTAGCACAATGGTGAACGGATTGAGCGAACCCACGAGCCATGATTCGTACATGATGGAGAACAACGTGGAGAACATCACAGCAAGGCTCATGGGAACGGCCTTACTGGCCTTGATGAACATCAACAGGAAACTGCGGAGGTAAATAAGCAGGCCAACAATGCCCACGTCCAGCCAGAAGGAGAGGTAGGAATTGTGTACACCGCCCTGGTGGTTCATGCGCCACAGATAGAAACGGTGCTTACGGAAAATGAACTCGTCGTTACCGAAGCCACCACCGAGCACGAAATAGTCCTGGATGTGGATCCACGCGAACTCCCAAGCGAAGTATCGACCGCTTCCGCTCTCCAACGTACGCAACCGGAAGTACTTCTCAAGACCGAGGGCCTCAACAATGGCAGGCAAGTTGGAGGAGACCACCTCCCCTACCCCCAACGCGGCCAGGAACAGAACGAACCCGAGCGATGGAGATCGTGCCACCAAGCGATGAAAGACCAGGAAAATGAGAACCGCAGTGGTAGAGGCCCGGGAACCAGAAGAGAAAAGGAAGTAAAGGATCACACCGTAGATGATCGCCTTTTCATAGAACGCGAAGAGCCCGCGATTGATGCTGATCGCAACGGTCACGAGCACCAGTGTGAGATAACAGAAGATCCCCAGCCCGTTCGGATTGCCGAAGAGACCGCGGAACCGGCCGTTCACGTGGGAGTACCAATCACCATACAAGTAGGTCACAAGGCCGGCCAAAAGGATGACGACCATGAACCAGATGAGGTTCCGTATGAACTCCCAACCGCTACGTCTGAAATTGTAGAGAACGAAATTGGGAACAATGAGATAGAGCAGGGCGTAGGAGAGCGTCTTCTGGATGCCTACCAGGATGGTATTGGAGAAGATCAGCGGTATGATGCTGAACAGGAAGAACGGCAGGAACAGATCGAACACGCGGGCATATGGGGCAAAATGTTCACGGTGCAGAAAGAAGACCACGGCAAGCACAACGATATAGGTGTTCTTCGCGCTCTTGAACACGTTCATGCTCACGAAGGCATCCTTGGCCACATCGGAAAGCACCAGCACGAGCAGGAATCCAAAGAACATCTCCGGCCACATCTCGCGGGAGCGGATGAAGAGGATGGAGAGCGGCAGCAACGCGAATACAATGGGGCCCGCGAAGACAGCGGCCATGATCCAGATCAAGGCCAAGGCCATGAACTGGTATTCGTCGCGGAGCATCTTCAGCATGGCCGTACGGGCTATTGTCCGGTGAACTCTTGGACCTGGGCGCGAACCGCCCCGGGTCTTTGGACCGCGAATTCCCTCATCACCTGCACCTCACGCTGCCAATGGGCAGCATCCACCGGCTTTCGCCAGCGTGCCGTGTGGCGTTCCATTTCCGGCGCCATGGTTCCGGTCATGTGGTCCAGTGTGGTGGTCAAGCGGCTGCTTGAAAGCGGACCTGAGACCAGGTCCTCCACAATGACCTTGAACTGCGCCAGCATGTCGGGTGAACGCATCAACCCCATGAAGAGCCGCGCCGTGGGGGAATCCTTGGGCCGCAGTTTCTGGAACATGTCGCCGCCGGGGGGGGCCACAGCTCCGAAGCCCAGGTCGCTATCGCCCATGATCATGTGCCAGCGGCCATCAAGCTTGGTTCCCACAATGGGCTTACCCTCGTAGCGCCAATACTTCACGTTCTGCCGTGGCCAATCCATATTACCGAGCACCAGTTGGACGGCCATGTATTGCAGGAACTCGGGCACATCCAATTGCGCCTCGATGTGCTGCCACACTTCCTGGGCACGCCCATCCCATTGTTCCACGCTATCCACTAGGCCCAACAATTGGTCCGGGGCCTTCGGATCGCCTTTGTACAGCACTCCGAGATCCTCCACAATGGTGATCTTCTTCGCCTTTACATTGTAACGGCGTGCCAGTTCCTCATCATCCATGCGCTGCCGTAAGTGATGCACACCCCAATAGGCCCCATTCATATAGAGCACACAGGGCATGGCCTTGGACACCTCGAACAACAGGCCATCACACAGGCCATGTTGGTAGGCATCGCGCATCATGGCCTTTACCTGATCGTTACCCGCAGCACGGATCACGAAGGAGGTGGCCCCGGCCGAGCCTTCACCCCAAGGAGCCGCTTGGAGCGGTTCATCCAACAGCACACGGAGCGCATGCTGCGGAAACCCACGTGTCATTTGACCATTGATCCGGACACCGGCCTTGACCTGCCACTCTTCGCCTCCATCCGCACCCAAGCACTGCAGTACGGCCCTTCGCTCCCAGTCCTTACCCCGTCCGTGAAAATTGCCAGGGTACTTCCAGAACCGGGGATCGCGAGCATAGCTGCGCTCCAGTTCCAGCGGTGCATTCAGCATGGTGTGACCGACCACGAGAAGACCACTGTCCGGATCGAAGAACGCCCCATCAGGCGCAACGAGCGAAAGCACGGGAAGCACGCCGTGGCCCACCTCAGGCACCGTGTGAATGCGCATGGACGCCCCCCCATCCTCCGATGCCGCTAACACGCCTGCGGCCGGAAGTCCGAACAATGGATGACGCCATTGCAGTGAAGTGGGAACCGCGATCCGTGCCGATGCGCCCCGCCTATCAGGAATCACCCGAACCTGTGCCCGATCGCCATACCTGCGAGCTGCCGAACCGTCGCCATGTGTAGAGACAAGCAAAGGCTCACCGGACCGAGAGCGGACCTCCACCATTCCGTTGGGCGCAACGATGAACAACGGCCCGTCATTATTGATACCCGGAACCAGACCAACGACAGGCTCCCTGAACGCAAGGGCCATCAACACCGCAACGAACAGGCCTGCAAGCAGCAAGCCCGGACCGCGCAGAAGGGTGTTCATGGCCATGGTGCTGACCACCTCAGTGCTTGAGGGCAGTGGCCCACCTTGCGAGCAGAACAAAGGGCACGAACAGGGCCACCACGATCAACGAGGCTCCACTGCCACAACCCATTCCTATGACCAACGCACCGAACAAAGGCAACCGCTCGGATGCCGGCATATCCGGTGCGCGCAACAACAAGATCAACGCAAGCAAGGCCACGGCCAAGGGGAACTGGGCGCGAACAAAGCCAACGCCCAATGCGGTCACTGCTGCCCAAAGGGCCATCTGGCGGGCTTGGACGGCTGTAGAGCGCATGCCCAACGTGTTGAAATAGTAGGCAAGAACGGCTGACAGCAGCAGGGCCACCAACATGTTGGGTACATTGTACAGCGTAAAATGCCCCATGTGGTCGGCTAAGATCCCCTTCAGGTCCATGCTACTTCAGCTTTGTTGCCAAAGCTAACACGACCTGCAAAAGGGCATGTGACGGAACCCATGGCCAACTAACTTCGCATCACACATGCGGTCACTGAGCATACTTCTCGCCGGACTGATCATTCCGACCCTGAGAGCACAGGACGCGAACATGTCCTTGGCCAATGGTAGCATGACCATACTGCCCGGGACCACAGTGGTGATACAAGGCCCTATCGTCTACACCCTGGCCCCGGGAGCCAGCTTAGAGAACAATGGTTCCATGGACCTGGGCACAGAGGCGCGGCTGGAGGAACCGGTGGGCGGTCCCATTACCGGCATCGGCACCGAACGATGCGAGCTCCCTTTGTCCAATGGTGTTACGGACCAGCAACCAGGAGGACTAGGTCTCACCGTGTCGATCCCAGCGAATTCCGGAACCCTTACGCTTACGCGTGGCCATATGCCGCGCAGTGCAGGTGGGCCGGTACAGAGCATTGCCCGATGGTATGGTCTTACTGCCCCGACCTTGGATGATGTGCCATTCAGCGTATCGCTCAGATTGGATGCCACTGAACTGAACGGACTTTCACCTGACGTTCTATCCATCCACATCAGCGCTTCCTTGGCCGGCCCGTGGGCCGATATCCCCACCGTGAACGACGCGGTGGCACTAACGCTTGCCACAAGCCTTGTAGGAACCAGCACCTACCTCACCGCCTTCGACCCCGACCAGACAACAGCGCTCGCTGGCATTGCGCCGAGCGGCCCCTTCCGCATTTGGCCCACCGCTGCCCATGAGGTGATCTACGTGCAAGCGCTCGCACCGGTCGATCTGACCCGGATCGAGGTGCTCGATGCTTCAGGAAGGACCATCTCTGTGGTAGAGAACGGCGCTTTCGCTGAGGCACCGTTCACCGTCAATGTCAGCACCCTACCGTCTGGCTGCTATCTACTGCGCATCAACGCCATGTATGTCCAACGTTTTGTTAAGTCGTGATGCGGTCCCTCTCCCTACTTACCCTCTTCACAGCGTTCATTGCCCAAGGCCAATGGGATGTTCCCGTTCCCTTGGTACTGAACGGCGGGACCGAAGACGAAAGACAAGTGCTCGGCTTGGCGGACCCTGTTGATAGCACTGCCGCCGTAAGCCTGGCCGCAGCCCGGGATAATGCCACGACCTATGCGCTGGCCACCGGCAGCACGGTACTGACCGCAACGCTGGCACCAGCACCGAATGCGTATGCCGCCGGCATGGTCGTGCATATCCTTCCGCAACAGGCCAACCGACCCGGTGCACAGTTGGACCTCAATGGACTTGGACCACGCCCACTGGCCAAACAAGGCGGTCTGCCCTTGGACAGCGCGGACCTGTTCCCCGGCATTCCAGCCCGTTTGGTTTACGACGGCACGATGTTCCTGCTGTTGGGGAACAGCTACCTGCCTTGCCGTACCGGGTTCAGGGCGGTGGCACGGGAGTTCTGCATTGAGGACTCCTCGCGTGCGGCACTTACCTTCTATTCCGCCGCACAGGCCTGTACACAGATGGGGGCAAGGCTCTGCACTTTTTCTGAATGGACCCATGCCTGCCGTAGCATTCCCGACTTCATGGGCACCGTGCCTTCATTCGAGTGGGTGGACAGCGCCGCCAACAGTGCCACCGATGCCAAGCGTGTGGGCCAGGGAAGCGACGGTTCCACGAACCCAGAGAGCGCAGGCTGTGCTTATGGTGGTACCAGTCTTCCCACGAACACTGCGCGTTACCGATGCTGCACCAACCGATGAAGCAGCTCCTCACCTCCTGCCTGGTGACCCTTTGCGCAATGGCCACTATGGCACAAGTGGACCTGAACGTTCCGATACGACTGACCGGTCCTGAGGACCAGCGCCGGATCGATGGCATTGGACAGCCTGCACAAAGCGATGCCGCGGTGACCGTTGAAGCCGCTGTTCGCGATGGCTGGCGCTGGTGCACTGCACAACGCATTGCCGATACGTTGGAACTCAGCACCACACCTACAGTTGTTCCTGTCAGGGATGGGCTGCTCTTACGTTTCGCTGTTCCGCAGGACATGAGCGGCCGCTTGTGGGCCCGGATACAAGGTGGGGCGGCCATGCCCTTGTTGCGCACCGATGGCGTGAACCCGACCTGGGGGCAGATGACCACCGGCCGCATAGCCGAAGTACTGGTGGCAGCTGGCCGCTATACCCTGTTGAACCTGCCCGAACCGGAATGCCCACCGGCCACAATATCGGTGAACAGCAATTTCTGTATAGACCAGACCACGGTGGCAGGGCAGCTCATCTATCAGGCCATGGACCGCTGCGCGAGGCGTGGCGGCAAACTGTGCACATTGGACGAATACAGTGCAGCATGCAGCCTGGTGGGTACGCAGCTCACAGGCATGTTCAACGAATGGGAATGGATCGATGATACCTCGAACCATTCGCACACCGCTGACCAGGCCGGCCGATTCACCTGTACAAGCCATCGCTCTGAAAGCGTTCTGTTGGTCCGTGTGGCCGAAACCCGTTGCTGCTACCACAAGCGATGAGGACCTTTAGCACATCACTCACGTTGGTGCTTGCCTGCACAACACTTGCCCAAGTGAGCGTTGACCGCCCTGTACAGCTTACGGGGACCGGACCTGAACAGCGGCAGGTCACCGGGCTACCCGCCAGTATCGCACCAAGCGCCGTGCTTGCCACTGGAACGGAACAGACCGGGCAGCACCGCAATGCCAACACAACGCTGAACGGGGCCAATTGGCACGCCGTTCTACCCGCATTGGTCGGACCCGCCACAGCAGGCACACAATTATTGGTAACGACACCTTCGGCCTCTGGTGGCCTCGTCTCACTCGAAGTGAACGACCAGGCCGCCGTGCCTGTGCTTGCCGCACCCGGAGTGCCTCTGGCCGGAGATGCCTACCCTGCGGGGACGATCCTTTCGTTGGTCTACGATGGTGCCGCATATCACGTGATGAACGGACGCGCCAATGCCCGTCGCTCCTGTCCGGATGGCATGGTCGCCGTGAACGAGCAATATTGTATCGAGCCCGATGAACGAGGGGCCTCCAACTACTTTCAGGCAAGTTTGGCCTGCATTTCAGCGGACCGGAGGCTGTGCAGTTGGGGCGAGCTCTACGCAGCATGCGTGGCAGCGAGCTCGCTCGGGCTCAACAACATGGTGGGCAATTGGGAATGGACACGCGACTCGGCCAACGAGGATGGCAATATCCGTATGGCTTTGCAGAACAGCTGCGCCGCCGCAAGCACTCGATTGGCCACCGATACCACGCTCCCCATCGTGTCCCGGTGCTGTTATTCGCGCTGACCAAGATCCTTGGCCGGCACCTGACTAACGCAGCTCTTTCGCCAGCGCCAATGTTCTTGCCGCCACGGCCGACCAGGTATACTGAGCACGTGCCTTCTCCCATGCCGCACGGCCGAGCTTCGCACGTGCGGACACGGATAGGCTGGCCAGGTCGATCACCGCTTGGTAGAGCGCATCCACATCGCCCTTGGGCAGCAGGCGGCCAGTGGAGCCATCAATAAGCTCTGCAGTGGCGCCCACATCGCTCACGATGGCCGGCCTTGCCTGTGCCATGGCCTCCAGCACAACGGTGGGCATGCCCTCAAATCGCGTGGGTAGTACCAAGGCGTGGCAGTGGTGATAGGCCTTGAACAGACCTTCATCATCGATCTTGCCCAGTAGTTCAACGTTGGCCGGAACGCCGTTGGCCTTGATCTCGGCCATGAGCGGCCCATCACCAGCAAGCAGGAAGTGCACCACATCACCCTTGCCTTCACCTTCCAACCGACGCGCCACTTGGATCAACAGGTCCAATCCCTTGTTGAAGGCAAAACGCCCTACGAAGAGCAATCGCAACGGACCACCATCCACGGGATAGGCCGGCATGACCTCGGGCACATGCACGGCATTGGGCACCGTGATCACCCGTGTGTGCACACCTTTCACCTGCTGTTGAAGGATCGGTGTCAGGCGGCCACCGAGCGAAATGCAGATCGCCGCACGCCGAAGGATATGACGAAGCGTGAACCGGAACGGCGCACCGATCAGCTGGTCGCGCAGCGTGATCCCCTGGAACATCTCAAGACCATGCGGATTAACGATGAGCTTGTGGGAGAACCGCTCGATGCCGCTCCATACGGTGTAACCCTGCGATAGCACGACGTCCGGCGAGATGCGGTCCAGGACCTTTGCCACCCGTTCGCTGTACCGCCACAGTTCGCGCAGGTAGAATCGCGCTGTATCGATCGGCTCAACCGTTACCTCTGTGATGCCCAGCCGAGCGTCGAAGATCGGTGCCGTATGTGGATGGATGACCGTTAGCCGAACACCTGGCGTGCGTGCCAATTCCTCGGCCAAAAGCCTTGAATGCCGCTGCATGCCGCCCATGGCCAGTGGGAACACACCGTCGGTACACAGGGCAATGTGCATCTCAGAGCGGGACATCCTCGGTGAGCAGCGTGCGAATTCCCTTGTCGAGGTCCCACTGTGCCTTCCAGCCGGTCACACGCTCCAGCTTGGACACATCGGCCAGCAGGTGCATGCGTTCCACCTTGCGCACACGTGCGGGGTCAACCTCGATCTTCAATGGCTCGCCGAGCTGGCGCTCAAAAGCCTCCACCACTTCACGCACGCTGTATTCGATACCACGACCGATGTTGAAGACCTCAAGCCCTTTCAGACCTGCGTTCAACAAGGCATCCATGGCACGGGCCATGTCGTGGGTATGAATGAAATCGCGTTTGGGGTCGAGGTTGCCGAGCTTCAGCGTACGTGCACCGGCCAATACCTGTCGCTGGATCTCGGGGATCAAGTGCGGGTTGGTCTCGTTGGGTCCAAATGCGTTGAAAAAGCGTCCGATGATCGTGGGAATGCCGGTGCGCATCTGGAACTCTCCCGCCAGCCGCTCGGTGGCCAGTTTGGTGATCCCGTAGATGTCCATCGGGCCAGTGTCATGCCTCTCATCCACGGCGCGGTCAGCAATGGGGTATACGGCCGCCGTGCTGGCCACGAACATCTGCTCACATCCGGCGATGGCACCACAGGCATCAAGCACGTTGATGGTTCCACAGACATTTATATCAGAAGCTTCTATGGGGTGTGCGTTGCAGTAGGGAATGAAGTGCACCGCGGCCAGGTGGAGAGTCCACTGCGGAGCGATACGTTCCACGGTCGTGCGCACCGCGGCACGGTCGCGGATGTCCACTTGATGGAAACGCTCGTCGGGTACGGGGGCAAGATTGCGACGTCCAAAGGAAAGATCATCCAACACATGCACTTCATGCCCGTTGGACACCAACTGTGCACCGAGCGCCGAACCGATGAAGCCCGCGCCGCCGGTGATGAGCACCCGCTTTCCCATGGTGCGAAAGTAGCCCGTACGACGTTGGCACGCGACCACGCACCGCCTTCAGGTCACCTGCTAACTTCGCACGCTCGGTGCAGACCATGGCGATGCGCATCTCGGTGATCATTCCCTGCTACAATGTGGAGCGCTACGTGGAACGCGCCGTTGAGAGCGTTTTCGCGCAAACGCATCAGGACCTACAGGTGATCACGGTGGATGATGGGAGCACGGATGGCACCCCTGCCCTGTTGCTCGAACTCGCCTCACGCCATACCGGGCGTTTGACCGTTGTTCAGCAAAAGAACCAAGGTGCCTGTGCAGCGAGGAATGCCGGACTGGAGCGTGCTGATGGGACCTACCTGCAATTCCTCGATGCGGATGATGTGCTGCTGCCCCTGAAGCTCGCCCACCAGCTCAGCATCGCCGAAAAGAACAGCTCTCCCGAACTGGTGATCGGCAGTTCGCGCATTGTGGATCCATCTGGAACCACCGTTCGAACGGTCGTACAAACAGCCGGTGACCGCGACCCTTGGATGGACCTGATGTCCCATGGACTGAACATCACATCCACCAACTTGTGGAAACGCCAAGCCGTGCAACAGGCCGGCGGTTGGAGCGAAGGCCTTGGCAGCAGCCAGGAATATGACCTCATGTTCCGCATGCTTCAACACGGTGCGCGTGTGGTGCATGACCCTGAAGTGCTGACCGAGATCCACCAACGGCCCGGTGGACAGATCTCCCAAACGTCCGTGGACCGCAACTGGGTGCGTTTCGTGGAACTACGCGCCCGGATCCTCGACCACCTGCATACCGAACGACCGGACCTCGACCTACGCCCCTACCAACAAGTGTTGTTCGACAGCATCCGCACGCTGTATCTGCACGCTCCGACCAAGGCGATCGATCTCTATCACCGCTTGCTACCAAAAGGCTACGTGCCACAGCGATCAACTGCCACAGGTCGGGGTTATCTCATCCTGCACCACTTGTTCGGCTTCACGCTGGCGAACAGGTTGCGGTCATTCCTGCGTTGAATGCGATGGGTTTCCTTATACCGTGATCAACCGGTAGAACACCAGATTAACGCCAGGGATGCGCACTGGAAGCGCGTTGTACACACCGGAAGCAGCTAGCACCCAGCGCTTGAACATGCCCAGGTCCTTCTTTACCTGTGGATCAAGCAACTTGGTCCGTAATGTGGACTGTTGCTCCGAGGTGATCAGTCCGAGCTTGCGGTTGTGCACCAACTGGATGTGGGTCTGGTAGATGATGCCCAGTAGCAGGCGGTGCCTTCCTGTGGAACGGGCCTGGTCCTTGAACTTGAAGTAGTACTTCAGCGCCGCTGTGGTGAAGCCCTCCAACAATGCATAAGGGCGAAGCACTTTCCGTTCCTCGGCAATTCGATAGAAACAGTCCGGCTCGCCGACCATGGTGAGGTAGCGCACGCACGGATGGAACAAGGCCCGTGTGTGGAACTCCACGTCCTGGTGGCGGGGGAACGTCTCGTCGAAACCACCCAGCGAACGAAGGAAGGGTGCCCGCCAAAGCGGTTGCATCACCGACCAAGGCAAACGATGTCGCAGGAACTCGGCCAGCGGGTCTGCGGCGGACGGTTCCCAGCGATTGCCACCCTCACCCGGCACGTTCCGGAAGACCTCCATGGTGGAGATGACGAGATCGAAATCGCCCTTGGGGTCGGCGGCCAAACGTCCTGCAAGACAATGGGGTGCCAGCACATCGTCCGCATCGAAGAACATGATGTGATCGCCAACTGCCAATTGCAGGCCCAGGTTACGACAATGGTTGGCGCCCTTGTTGCCCGCTTGGAAATGCAGCTTGATCCGCTGGTCCGTCGCAGCGAGCTCTGTGATCACCGCACGTGTTCCGTCGGTGCTGCCATCATCGATGAACAGCATTTCCCAGTCCGTATGGGTCTGTGCCTGCACCGAGGCCACCATTTCACGGATATATCGGCCTTTGTTGTAGCTGGGCACGATGATGGAGACCAAATGTGCGCTTGTCGCCTGCCTGTGGGCCTTTACCGCAACATGACCATTGTAGCGTTCACGAGCTGGACCCATGCAACGCAGCAGCTGATGGTATGATGCGTTGAAGGCCGATTTCGAGAAGTGTTCACGCACCACACGCTGCATGCGCTCCCTGTCCGCTTCAGTGGACCGCGAAAGTCGGGGGACAACGCCGTCCGCATACACCCATCCCAACTTTTCGGAACGAACCAGGGTGGCCAGATCACCCAGGCCTTCGGAGACCAATACCTGCAGCCCGGCACTGAGGTACTCGGCGAACTTGGTGGGCGAAGCCACTTGGTTCGTCACAGAAGGTTCGCGCACCAGTAGACCAATGTCGCAAGTGGAAAGCGCCTCATGCACCCGCGCATGTGGCACCCACCTTCGCGCCACTCGGCCCGGGAACCGTTCTTCCAACGAACGGATATGAGGATCATCCTGGCTCAGGAAAAGGACCCTGATGGTGGCATCATCGGACAGAAGGCCGGCTAACATCCGGGTCTGTAATTGAAGCGATTGCCAACCGACCGTGCTACCCGAATACACCAGCACAAGGTCATTGGGCGCCCAGCCCAGCTGCGAGCGCAGATCGCTCCGCACTTCGACCGGACGTTCAAGGTCATGCCCCAGTGTACAAGGAATGACCACGTGTTCGTCTCCCATGTAGTTGAACCGATCGCGCCAGTGCTGTATCAAGGCCTTGCTGACCGCGATCCGCATATCGGCCTCGTTAACGGCCAAGTGCTCAATGCGTGCACACTCCTCAATAAGCTGATCATTATCCACTATGCGGTATTCCTCCCATTCCGCTCCATAAGCTCCTCGACCGTCGAGGCACACCCGCTGCACAAGGCGGCCTCGCCGCATGCGCAGCGCAAGGGCCGTGGCAAAAACACCCCGCCCAATGATACCCGTAGGACCATGCAACAGGCAGACCAGCCATAGCCAGAACCAATTGATCCGCCAATTGTGGGCGCGCGGCACCATTGGCAACACCAATGCATCCGGCATGCGCTGCCTGATCGCCGACCGGGTATCCCAATAGCCCCGGAGGGAGACCAGCGCCACCAGCTTCACACGCTCGGGCCCCATGCTGTTCAGGTGGTCCACCACATCGGTGACCTGGCTCCAATACACGCCCGAAGGCTGATCGTTGTATGTGAGGTAGATGATCACAACGCGCGCAACAAGGCATCGAGCACGCGCTCGGTGGCGTGGCCGTCCCACAGTTCGGGAACACGGCCCTTCTTGTAGGTCCCAGCGGCAATACGCGCCAACGCATCGGCCACATGCTCCAGATCGAAGGGAATGAGCTCGTTCGTGCCTTCGGTGATGGTGACCGGACGCTCGGTATTGGGCCGCAGCGTAAGGCAGGGTATCCGCCGATAGGTGGTCTCCTCCTGAATTCCGCCGCTATCGGTGATCACACAAACACTCGTGGACACCAGGCGCTGGAACGCAAAGTAGTCCATGGGCTCGCAAAGGATGAGGCCATGCAAGGCCTCCAATCGTTCCAGCAGACCGGCCTTGCGCAGGTTGTTCGTGGTGCGTGGATGAACAGGGAACACCACCCGGTATTTCGAGGCCACGAAGGTGATCAGTTCCACCAGCCGTTGCAGCTGTTGCGCATCATCAACGGTGGCCGGGCGGTGGATGGTCATGAGCACATGGCCACCAGTGCCGAGGCCCAGCTCGTCAAGCACGGGGTCCGCCTGGATCCGCGCATCAAAGGCCACCAGCGTGTCGATCATGGTATTGCCCACCATGTGTACTGATGCTGAAGCGGCGCCTTCGGCCAAAAGGTTGGTGCGGCCGCTGGGCTCGGTGACGAGGAAATGTTGTGTGATGCGATCGGTGAGGATGCGGTTGATCTCCTCGGGCATGCCCATGTCGCGACTACGCAGCCCGCTCTCGAGGTGCGCGAGCGACACACCCATTTTGTTCGCGGTGAGCGCGGCGGCGAGGGTGCTGTTCACATCGCCCACCACCACCATGGCATCGGGTCGCTCCTGCTCCACCACCGGCTCCAGCGCCAACATGATGTGGGCCATCTGGGCGTTCGGCGAACCCGCGGGTATGCCCAGCCAATGGTCCGGACGAAGACCGAACTGTTCGAAGAACACGGTGCTCATCCGATCGTCATAATGCTGACCGGTATGCACCAGGCGCACCTGCACATCGCCCCGCGCTCCGGCCACCTGCTTGAAGCGCGTCACTTTCATGAAATTGGGGCGGGTGCCCACCACCACGAGCAGCTTCTTCATGTGGTCGTGCGTTTGCGCGTGGCAATGATGTACTCGTCACTGGCCGTGTCGCTCACTTTCTGCGCCGGAGCCCCCGCAATGGTCATATGTCCCTCGGGAAAGGAACGGTTCACCACGGAGTTGGCGCCCACAACGATGTTGTTGCCGAGCACGATGTCGCCGAAGATCTTGGCCCCCGGACCGATGTAGCAGTTGTCGCCGATCACCGGCACGCGCTCCTCGGGCCCCGGCCGTGTGCCGATGACCACATCCACATGCAGGCGGCAATTGCTGCCCACACGTGCTTCGGGATGAATGATGATGGTGCCCCGGTGGGCAATGGACAGGCCCGGACCGCAGGTGTTCGGAGGGATCTCGAAGCCACAGCGCACCGCCTGACGATGAAGAGCGAACGATAGCAACTTATGCCGCAGAAGCCCGAACGGACCGCGCTGGCCCATGGTGTTCAGCAGGAATTCCACTTTCCGCAGCAAGCGTTGGAACCGCCACACTTCATCGTAGAGGCGCGGAGCCTTGCCCGATCGCTTCAGGGCGATACGGTCGGCCTCGAGGTAGGCCTGGAGCTCTTCGTGGGTGCGGATCATCGCTTTCCGGACAAGCGGCGCAAGTTACCCAATGCCCCCGCAGCGACCTCGGCCGTACGGAAGCCGAACCAGCGGTACAGCAGTGCATAGGACGCCGATAACGCTTCGCCAGGCAATGGCACGAACCCCTTCGGCATGATGCGACCATGAAGTTCACGGGCCTCCACTGGTCCGTTGCGGCCTATCATCCGGATGGCCCTGAACAGATACTGGTCCACCTCGCCGATCTCCGCCTTGTAGCGCACCGCATCCAACGCCTGCAGGTGTTCGCGTACGGCAACACGCAGATCGATGTAACGCCGCCAGTTGCCGACCTCATCGGTGCGACTGATGGACCCTTCGGAACGCTTCAGGATGTGCGCCACGATCCGCATGTCCCAGGACACTTGTCCACCCGCCTTCAGCACCCTGAACGCCAGCTCGTAATCCTGGCTGCTGGCAAGGTCCTCGTTCCATCCACCGGCGCGCTCCAGGGCCTCGCGTTTCCACAAGTTGGCGGATGTGGTACCGAGCCGTGTGCGGATCAAGGCCATCCAGGCACTCTCGCCGGGAGGCATTACTTCACGGGTCACATTCGTTCCAATGCGGTCCGCAAAACCGCCCACGATCAGATCGGGACCATTGGCACAGAGCGCCACCTGGCCAGCGATCTTCTCCGGCACCAAGGTGTCATCCGCATCGAGGAACTGGACATAGGCCCCCTGCGTGGCGCGCAGCCCCTCGTTCCGGGCCGCACATGCACCACCATTGGGCACTGAAAGCACGCGCAACGCATCGGGCCGTTCCTGCTCCAATCGGCGAAGCACTTCAAGCGTATCGTCCGTGCTGCCATCGTCCACGGCCACCAGATCGATGTCCGTATGTGTTTGCGCCCACACCGACCGCACCGCGGCCTCCACATGATGGGCAACGTTGAAGCACGGTATGACGACGGCGACCTTCACTCCTGCTCTACCAATGCGACACAAAGTAGTGGTTCGCGCTCAGGCTTCGTAACGTGTGCCGGTAAGCAGCGATGACAATAGGTAGCGCAACTTGGCCACGGACAGGGAGCGATCACTGCGCAAATAAGCCCACCATGCGGCCTTGTCGAAACGGGGCAACTGATAGGCCAGGTCGTCCCAAACGCGCTGGACCCGGGACCCGAAGACCTTCATGTCGAAGGTGCCTTGTTCGTTCACCCTGCGCACGAGCTCGTCAAGATAGGCGCGAAGTTCGCCGACCTCTTTCGCGCCGAACCCTCCTTCGTAGACCTTCACCGCATGCAGGTGAGGGGCCACATGCCGGTCATCAGCGGGCAGTTGGTACCACGCGAGCACCTGGGCGAACAAGGCCGCAAGGTCGGCGCGTCGATCACGGCCCTGCGTGCTGTTCTGCGGCCCCACCCGGTACTGCATCAACACGGCATCCACGTTGGCCACACGTGTCACTTGAAGCAATCGCAATTGAAACAACCAGTCCTCGCCATAGCGCGGCCAATCGTCCTTGAATCGCAATACGTGTTCGCGCAGAACGGAGGTGCGATAAATGGAAGCGGGCTGGTAGACGGGGATCTGGAAGAGCACGCCTGCGCGGCATTCCGCATCGGTGAGCGAGGCCTTGCGCAGATCATAGGGTGCACCTAGCACGTGCATATGCGATCCACTGGCGCCGATATCGGGATGCGTGTCCATGAAGGCCACCTGGCGTGCGATACGCTGGGGCATCATCACATCATCGGCATCCATGCGCACGATGTACTCGCCGGAGGCCGCATCGAAACCGCGCTGCGCACAGCCGGCCGGACCGAGGTTCCGATCCAATGCGATCACCTTCATCCGCGGATCGGTGATGGCCCGCAACATGGCCAGGCTTTCGTCGGTACTGCGATCGTCCACCGCGATCAGCTCGAACTCCGTGTGTGTCTGTGCGAAGATGCTGTCAAGGCACTCCTGCAGAAAGGGCGCCTTGTTGAAGACCGGAAGCACCACGCTCACCCTCATGCCCCTGTGCGTCCGAGCCAGCGGCCCATGGTGTATTTGGCGAGGTAGCTCATGTGCGCCGCCGAACGGCGATCGCTCTGGCGGATGTGTTCCATGGCAGGTGCCAGGCCATGGGCGGGAAGGAAATGGAAGAGCTTGTCCCACGCCTTGTGCGTGCGCTGCCGGAACTGCTCCTGCGGGAACAGGTGGTGTGTTGCGTTGAGCGCGATCAGCTCATCCACCCATTTGCGCAGGCGGCGGATATCAGCCGCCGTCGGTGGTGTGCGGAAGGCACGCATCAACATGAGGTGGCAGGTGAACTGATCTTCGGTGAGCGGCAGACCGATGATGCGGAACACATGACGCATCACCTCCTCGCGCCTTTTCAGCATGCTGTCCCCGTGATTGCTGTTCTGTGCACCCAACCTGTAGTTCACCAGCACCTTCTGCAGGTTGCCATAATGCGTGTGGGGCAGGAACTGCGCGAAGAACAACCGATCGGAACCAACGCGCGGCCATTCCTCGTGGTAGCGGATATCGTTCGCCCGCAACACCGACGTGCGGATGATGCTGGCCGGATCGAGCACCGGCATGCCGAACAACAGCTCGGCGCGGCAATCGGGATCGGTCTCCGGCATCTCCCACGTCACATCCTCGGACCCGAAGGTCTTCAACCACGAACTGCTGACGCCCACTTCTGGATGGGCCTCCATGTAGGCCACCTGCTCGGCAATGCGATGCGGCAAATGGATGTCGTCCGCATCGGCACGCACGATGTAGGTGCCCGTGGCCACATCGAAGCCGCGCTGGGTAGCCATGGGGTGCCCCATGTTGCGGTCCATCTGCTCGATGCGCAGGCGCGGGTCGGTCATGGCCCGCAATTGATCCATGCTGTCGTCCGTGCTGCGATCGTCGATGGCGATCACCTCCAGTTCCCCGTGGGTCTGGGCGAAAATGCTGTCGAAGCTCTCTTTCAGGAAAGGCCCCTTGTTGTACACCGGGACCACCACGCTCACCTTCATAGTTGGTCGTATCGCGATCGCTGGCCCGCACCGGCCGGCCATGGCCGTAAAGGTAGCCAAGTGCCGTGCAGCCCTTGACGCCTACCTGCTGCGCAGATGTGTCCATTTGCGGCGCAACCGGAAGGCCCACCAGCCCGGCACATCAATGGACGCATCCACTTCAGCGAGCCACTCCCGTTGCTGTGCGTTCAAGGACCGTTCGTCCACCGCTACCGCTTGTCGGAAGGCCTTCATCATGCGCAGATCGGCCTCCGTGTAAATGGTGTGGTGCCAGCGCAACAGGAACCAGGTGACCATGCGCTTGACCATGGGCGCTGCCGACGGACCCACCGGAATGCCGCGCAGTCCATCGCTGATCACATGGCCCTTGGCCAGCACCTGCGCCAGTTCGGGTTGTCCAGTGGCCATGGCAAGGCCGTGCAACAGGCTCGCGATCTCGTCCAGGAAACGGTGGTGCACGGTGCTGGTCTTGCTCACCGGATGCAGGCGGAAGATCGAGAGCGGTCTTGGGTCCACCCACACCCCTTCGGTACCGGCGCGGAACATCAGCTGCAACCACAGCTCATAGTCCATCACGTAGTGCAGCTTCTCGTCCACGCCTCGCAAGGCCTTCACGTGGTCCATGCGCATGAAGGTGGATTGCTGGTTGATGCGCGGATGGATGAAGAACCCGTCGGGATCGCCCGGATCGTCCTGCCCCATGGTGCGGTCGGTGCCATCGGCGGCGCGCTCTATGCGCACACCAGTGAACACGGTCATGTCCGGATGTTCCTCGAAGGCCTCGCCCACCGCGTGCAACGCCCCGGGCAGCAGCAGATCATCGCTGTTCAGCCAACCGAACACGTGCCCGGTGGCACGCGCCAATCCCTTGTTGATGGCATCGCTCTGGCCCTTGTCCTTCTCGCAGCACCACCACGCCAACTTGTCCGCATAGCGCTCAATGATCTCCTTGGACCCATCGGTGCTGCCCCCGTCAACGATGATGTGCTCGAGATCGGGGTAGCCCTGGTCGTGCAGGGAGCGGATGCATTCCTCCAAATACGGGGCCTGCTGGTAGCTGGGGGTGATGATGGTGATGCGCGGGAGCATGGGCGATATCGGCCTGCCTTCCGGTGGAAGAACAGGATGAAAAAGACGCGTCAAAGGTCGCTGTTCCGGCGGAGAACCGACGAGGGTCCTACCTACCGTGGAGCACTTCGGTGTACACAGCGTTCACCTCGGCGCAGCTGCGTTCCACCGAGAAGCGCGCCGCCGCATCCTGCCGGGCCTGTTCGCCGAGCCTGCGCGCCAGGTTCCCGTCCGCCGCCAGTAGAGCCATCTGTTCCGCGAGCGGCAAGGCACCGCCAGGGTACAATAGGCCCGAGACCCCGTGCTGCACCAGTTCCGGTGTGCCGCCCGAAGCATGGCCGATGACCGACAGACCGCAGGCCATGGCCTCCACCGTGGCGCGCCCCATGGCCTCGTTGCGCGAGCACATCAACAGCGCATGTGAGCGGAACAACACATCGAAAGGCTCTGCGAGGTAGCCGGTCAGTTCCACGTGGGCGGACAGGCCCAGTTGGGCAATGCGTTCGCGCACCGGAGCTTCGCGCCCAGCGCCCACGATCACCAGCCTGGCCTCAATGCCACGGTCAAGCAGCCCGCGCAGGGCCTCCACTGCTTCCACCTGGTGCTTGCCGGGATGGATGAGCCCCACCATGGCGAAGGTGAACGGTGCATCCACCGCCCAACGTTCCCCAGTGCGCACGGCCAGTTCGGCGAACCGATGGGCGGCGAGCACGCCGTTGTATACCACGCGCACACGGGCCTTGGGCGCATAGCGGCGCACATCCGCCTCCACGGCATGTGAAATGGCGATCACGCGATCGGCCTTGGTGAGCGCATCACCGTAGCCGCGCCTGCCGGCATCGAGGTGCATGCCGTAGTGCTGCTCGGGCATTTCGCGCACATGCCATACGAGCGGCACTCCGGCCTGTGCAGCCACCATGGGCGCTATGCCTGCCACGGCACTGTTGGCGTGTACCAGTTGCACGCCTTCGGCCCGCAGCGCCCCCACCATCGCCGGCAGCAATTGCCTGTTGGTGCGAAGCCGCGCCCGTGCGGCCTTTTCCTCCCGCCAATACTGCATCAACCGGTGGTGCGGTCCGCCGCCGTACCAACGTTCGGTCATCCAGGGCTCAAAGGGGAACACCTGCACGGGTATGTCGGCCTCGCGCAGCGCAATGGTGAGGTCGCCTTCGCGCGGTGCCATCACCAGCGGCGTTACCCCGTGGCCTTCGCGCAGGCCCTTCACCAGTTCCAGCAGCGAGCGATTGGCCCCGAGCAGGTCGGCATAGTGGGTGATGTAGGCCGCACGCATACCGAAGGCTATTGGGCGGCAGCGCGCATCAGCACCGCGTGCAGCACATCAATGGAGGTCTCCATGCGGTAGTGGGCCTCCACGTGCGCACGTGCCGCGCTGCCCATGGCACCCGCACGTTGCGGATCATCGACCAGGGCGATCATGTGCGCGGCCATGGCGGACACGTCGTGCTCTGCACAGAGCAGGCCGCATTCGCCCTGCGGCACCACATCGGCAATGCCCGCATGAGCAGTGGCCACCACGGGCACACCCGCTGCCATGGCCTCCAGTATGGCCACCGGCGTGCCTTCGCTGTCACCATTGTGGGCCAGTACGCTGTGTTGTACAAAAGCCCTGCTCTTGCGCAACCGCTCGGCGATGGCCTCGGGGGCCAGCACACCGGGCAGGCTTACCTGTTCCTGCAGTCCAAGTGCCTTCACCAGGCCAGCACAGCTTTCCCAAAGCGGCCCCTTGCCCACCATGGTCAGGCGGGCCTGTGGCCGTTGCGCCAGCACTTGGCGGAAGGCCTCCAGCAGCAGGTGCGGCGCCTTCTTGTCCACGAAACGGCCCACGGCCAGGAAATGCGGAGGGGCATCGGCCGGGCGTGCCGCAGAGAAGCGCTGCACATCGGCGCCGCAGCTGTTGTACACCACTTTCTCGCGCGGTGCGCCCAAGCGGACCAGTTGTTCCTCCATGGCGCGGCTCACCACCACCAGCGCCTTGGCCTGTGCGAACACCTGCTTGTATCCGTTGTTGGCCGCGATCACATCGCCGCGGTGCGCATCGTAGCCGAAGAAATGCACCACCAGTGCACAGCCCGCGCGTCGGCAGGGCTCCAACATGGCATTGCCGGTATCGCCATACTCGGCCAGCACCACGTCAATGCGGTCGCGACGCAGCACGCGGGCCACGCGCCGGGCAATGAGGCCTTCCACAGTGGTCCCGTGCGCCACGGCCTCGGCCAGGTCCAGCGCGCGTCCGGTGCGTCCCGCGCGGATCAGGCGTGGACCGTTCAGCACCTGGCGCGGCAGGTTGCCCTCCACCAGCACACGCACCACGCCGGGTATGCGCTGGATGTGCGCAGCGATGAAGGTCTCGCTATAGGCGTCGGCCTTCGGTGTTGCGATCGCGATCCGGGGGAGCGGCGTGTTGGTCATACGGGCGGCAAGTTATCGTTCGCGCCCGGCGCACGCCCCCTCACTCCATGGAGGTGGTGTTGCACGGGAACAGGCGCCACATCAGCGACCGCGCCCTGCCGGCCATGCGCGTTCCCTTGCCGAAGAGGGCATCGGTCCAGGCCTCGCGGGGTTGCACCCAACCGAACAGCCACGGATGGCGCAGGAAGTGGCGCCCATGGGCCCAGCGTTGCGCGGCCGTGCGGCAACCGTACACGCCGTAGAACACGCGTTTCGCGATCAGCACATGGCGGTCCTTGCGCTGCATGCGCACGGTGTATGACCACCGCTCCAGGCGTTGGTACAGCACATGCCGCGTGGCGGCGATATCCTCGATGGCGGTGTAGCGGTTGAGGTCGTGAACGCCACGCATGGCCACGGGCTGCACAATATCGCCGGCATACAAGCGCGCGCCCTGCGCCAGTTTCAGGCAGTACTCGGTGTCCTCGTGCCACACCTCTTCACGCGTGGGGTACGAAAGGCCCAGGCGCTCCACCGCGCTGCGGCGAATGGTGAACGCATCGAGATGGAAGTATCCGAAGCCTTTCACGCGGCCCAGCAACGCACTGAACAGGTGCTCCGGTGGCACCTCTTTGCCCACCGTGGTCAGTTCATCCTCGGGGCATTGCTCCATGAACTTGCGGCGCGCCTCGGGGTCGTAGAACACCGAGCCCGTGGCACCATACACCCCATCGGCGTCGGGGTGCTCGGCGAAAATGATGCGCTCGCGATCGAAGCGGTTCGGCAGGAAGTAGTCGTCCGCGTCGAGGAAGACCACGAGGGGCGATGTGCTGTTGTTGAAGCCCACGTTGCGCGAGGCACCGGCGCCGTGGTTGCGCCCATCGGGGTGGCGCAGCAGGCGGATGCGCGGATCGGTGCCCACCAGTGCCTGGCAAACCTCCAAGCTGTTGTCCGGCGAGGCGTCCTCCACCAGCACCACTTCCTTCACCTCGGCGAACCGCAGGGCGGAGGCCACGGCATCGCGCACGAAGCGGCCGGCGTTGTAGACCGGAATGACGACGGCGATCTGCAGTTCCATGGGGTAAGTATAGGCCGCCGGTTCAGAGGAAGGTGGTGCCCTTCTGTTGGGCCAGTGCACGGTTGCGCAGCACGGGCGCAAGATCGGCCTCGTTGAACAACTTCAGGTGGTCGCGTGCGATCAGCACTTCCTTTTTCCGCAGGGCCAGCAGGCCACGCAGCAGTTTCCACCACAAAGCCCTGCGCTCGGCAGCCTCATTGAAGGAGCGTCCCGGATCGGCGTAGCGCAACCGCAGCGCACGCACACGGTACACGCGCAACTGGTCGAAGTACGGATTGCTCTTGCGGTCCTCGCGGTCGTGGTGCATGTACACGTCGGTGACAATGCCCGAGCGGAACCCGTGGAAGTGGGCGCGGTGCAGGTAATTGTCGTCCTCGGAATAATGGAAGAAGGTGGGATCGAAGCCGCCCACCTGCAGCAGGCAGGCACGCGTTACCAGCCAGGCCGCAGCATTCACGAAATCCACTTCGTAGATCTGCCCCTGCCCCTTGCGCATGGCCAGGTCCGACAGGATCCCTGGGCACTTGTCCGGTGCCAGGTAATAGGCGAACTCGCGGTCCAAGGCATTGCCCTTGCCGGTAAGGTGCAGCGGACTGATCACGCCGTAGTCCGTATGCGCTGCCGCCATTTCCACCAGCCTGCCGATGGTATCGGGCTGCACCCACGAATCCTGGTTGAGCAGGAACACGTGGTCCATGTTGCGCTCCAGGGCCATGCGCAGCCCTACATTGTTGGCCTGCCCGAAGCCGAGGTTCTTTTCGGCCACCACCAGTTCCACACTGGGGAAGTGGGTGCGTATGTGCTCCACCGTGCCGTCCGTGGAACCGTTGTCGATCACCACCACACTGGTGGGATGCAGACTGTCGCGCAAACTGCCCAGGCAACGGTCCATCCATTGCAGGCCGTTATAGGTAACAATGATGCTGAGGACCTTCATGCGTGCGACGCCTTCCGCTTCAAGGCCTCCTCGATGCGTTGCAGCATGAGGGGGCATTGTTGATCGGGGCCAAATTTGGCGAATTGCGTCCGGTTCAGGTCGCCGTCTGCCTTGCGGCGTGCGGCATCGCGTGCGTAGTCCACCACGGCCTGGCCCATGGCCTCCACGTTCAGGTAGGGCACAATGCGACCACCGCCGCTGCGGAGCACCTCTGCCGTGCCGGTAGCCCCCTCAAAACAAATGATCGGCTTGCCCATGGCCCCCACTTCAATGCAGACCAAGGGAAAGGGATCCTCGCGGGAAGGGAGGAGGAACACGTCGAACGTGCTGTACTGGGCCGAAGGGTCACTGAGCTCTCCTGTGAAGTACACGATGTCCTTCAACCCAGCGCGTTCAATATCGCGCTCCACCATCGGCCTATCATGTTCCACCATGCGGCCCGCCCAAACAAAGCGAACTGGTATCTGCGGATCATGGGCGTGCACCCATTGGGCCACCTGAATGAACAGGTCCCAACCTTTCCGCATGACCACCGTGCCCGAGCCACCTACTGTGAACACTGGAGAGCCATTGCTCTCCCCCGGCTCCGTCGCACCACGTGTCACCTCGGCGAACTCATACTGCACCTCCGTTCGATCGGCAGGGATGCCCCAATACCGCACCAGTTCATCGCGCACCATTTCCGATGCAGCGAGGAAACGATCGACGTTCGGTATGTGGTCCCTAAGTCCTGGAAGCACTTGGTTGATCACCGTGCTCAGTTCATGGATGTGCGCCACCAGCAAGGGCTTGCCGCCAGCCAGTTCCTTGATGCGTATCCCTACCGGAATGCTTGCCAGACTGTTCGCATGGATCACGTCATACCCCTGCGTTGAGAGGATACGCAGCAACTCTTCCTTCCATTCACTTGCAGAGGGGATCCGTACCAGACCCGCCATGCGCATGGCCTTGTTCACCGCTCGCCGCACCAGGCCGAACTGGGGCAAAGGCGGCATCACCAGCTCGCGGTACGTGTCGGACACCTCTCTGAACTCCGCAGCCAGCGCACCCCCTTTCACGGCCAGCACATCAACCCCTACTTCGGGCCGATGGGCGCGCAACCAGCGGGCGAAGTGTAGCACCACCATGGGCGCTCCTGTGCGCGAAGCATCGTGGGTGATGAGGAGGATGCGTTTCATGCTGGACGCTCCAATAGTTGCACAAGGTCCTGCACGGGATCCGTCGGTTGCATGCGTGCGAAGGTCTCGAACGCAGCTGACCCCATGGTCTGCCACGCAGAACGGTTCTCCCAAGCCCGTTCCATGGCGGCGTCCAAGGCGTCGGCATCACCGGGCGTGGCCAGATAACCGTTCTCGCCGTCGCGAATGAAGCGTTGTGCATCGCCCACCGTTGTTGCGATCACCGGACGTCCGAAGGCCATGGCCTCCAGCAAGGCCAACGACAGCCCTTCCATGCGCGAGGCGAACAGGGCCGCATGGTGTGTGCCCCAGATCACCTGTTTGTCCGGCTCGTAACCGCAAAGACGCACACGCTCGATGCCCAATGCCTTGATGTTGCGCTCGATCACATTCCTGGCACGTCCGTCGCCAAAGAGATCCACGTAGAGCTCGCGCTGTTTCCACTTCGGGCGGGCCATTACCTGTAACACCACATCGTGTCCTTTGTGAAAGGGTGTGAGCGCACCCACCATGGCCAGGCGATGGCCTTGCCCGGTGGAAGGGAAAGCGAGTGGTGCTTCGGCGCGCTCGGCATCGATCGGGTTGGGCACCACCACCGCATTGGTGAAGATGTGGCCCAATTGCAGTTCAGCAATGGCCCTGTTCTGTTCCGAAACGAAGACCACCTGCCGCGCACCAGCGTAGGCCTTGATGAAACGCTCGGCCAATTCATCGGTCACGTCCGCGTACGGATGCACCAGTTGCACCACCACCACATAGGGCACCTGCATGCGTAGCAGGCGTTCGGCGTACTGCAGGAAGGGTTCGTCCAGGTGGTCGCCGAGCGAGATCACCGCCAGGTCGGGCCGCTGTTGGTCCAGCACGCTCCAGCGGTTGTCGGCGAACTGGCGCACGAAGCCCTGGCGCCATTGGGCCCAGGCCTTCTGCCAGCGCGAATGATCCAGTGCCACGCGCTCGCGCTCGTGCAGCACCACACCGCCCTGCGCCAAGGCTTCGATGCCTTTGTGCCGAGGGTCCCAGCGGCGCACGCTGGCCGTTACGCGGTGCCCGCGCTTCGCCATGGCCAGTGCCGCCCGCGTCCACAGCACCTCACTGCCCCCCCAGGGCATGTGGTCGTTGGTGCTGATGAAGAGGATGTTCATGGGGCGGAGCAGTGCGGCAGCGCGAAGATGGCGAACACGATGGCGCTAGCGGCCCAAGAGGCGGCGTTTCACCGCGCCTTTCAACCGCGCCATGAACGAAGGCGGCGGTGGCAGTGGCTTCGGTGGCGGTGGATAACCACGGTCCAAGCGGGGATCGTGCGTTGGGAGCACGATCTCCTTCGGCAGTTGCAGGTCGACCCCATCGGGACATTGTTCAGCCAGTTCGGCCAACATGCTGACCCAGCC
Source organism: Flavobacteriales bacterium (assembly GCA_016788295.1). Taxonomy (GTDB): domain Bacteria; phylum Bacteroidota; class Bacteroidia; order Flavobacteriales_F; family PHOS-HE28; genus PHOS-HE28. The sequence goes on along the minus strand of JAEUSY010000061.1, from coordinate 80,785 downwards.
GGCATAACTGATGTCCGCGTTGTACTCCTTGCGGACCTTTTCATAGGCGCCTTTGGAACACTGCGCCCAGAGCGCGGGATCTCCCAACAGCCGTATCAACGCGTTCACCGCGCTCTCCACATCGTTGCCGACGAGCAGACCTGTGGCTTCGTTCTCCACCAGTTCAGGGATGCCACTGGGAATGGACCGCACCACGGGCACCACGCCCTGGGCCATGGCCTCCAAGAGCGCCACGGGCAATCCTTCGTAGTCGGACATCAGCAGAATGCACTGACAACGCTGCAGCTCCACATGCACGGCTTCGGGGGTCAAGCGCCCGGTGAAGCGTATGCGATCGCCAAGCCCTGCTTCGCCCACCCGTTGCTCGGCACGTTGGCGTTCGGGCCCATCCCCGAAAAGGACCACGTGGAACCGTGCATTACGGCGGCATGCCTCCAACAGCACATCCACCACGAGCGATAGCCGCTTCTGCTCCTCCACCATCCGACCGCTGTATGCGATCAGGAAGGGCGCATCCTTCCATGCGGCCTGTCGATCGCCCACATGCACGCCATAAGGGATCATCACTGGTGCTGTTGCCAGGCCGCGTTCCACCACATCGTGTCGCAATTGCTTGGATACAGCCACCAGTCGGCCGGTACGTTGCTCGGGCTTAAGCGCATCGGCCAAGGCCCAGTAGTCGGGGTCATCGGAATGCATGGCCAACACCCACGGCAGGCCTTGCGCACCGGCGATGCCCGCCGCGAAGTACATACTGAAGAGGCATTGCGGCAGATAGACCGCTGGCCGCTGGCGTTTGAGATAGGCCAAGGTCCCGCGAACGTCCGAGGCCATGTCGGCACCCCGGAGCATGATCTCCACCGGAACACCCGCAGCGCGCAAGGGCATGCCGATGGACGAACGATCGGGGTCCGGACCAATATGATGCAGGAGCACGTGGACCGGCACACCATCGGCATGCAAGCGCATCACCAAGGCCTGCATCCATGTGGTGACCCCACTGATCACCTGTGTGCCACTATCGATGGAGAAAACGATAGGGCGCTTGGCGTTGCGAAGTCGTTTGATCGCGTCCATCAGACCAGCGAGCGGATCTTCCGGACCACGCGGTCGGCGAACGATGGCGGCGGTTGAGGTGTCTTCTTGATCACTTCAGCATGCGAAGAGACCATGCGCACCGCATCGAACAACCCACGCTGCGATTCGCGCACCTCCAGCGGTCCTTGCCGTTGTGCAGGCTCCAATACCGCACAGGCAAATCCCCCCCACATGGACCGGGCGTCGGCGGTGTCGTACGCATGCTCATGGTAAATGCCCGGCACAAAGTCCAGGTCCACCCACTGCACATGCGGACATGCGGCCCACTCCGCAGTGCGTATCCCCAGCCTACAGGCGGGGTTGAAACTGTCGTGCATAATGATCACACAACGACCCTTGGGGCGATACTTCAACACCGCTTCCACATCGCGTTTCACACCGGCGGTGGAGTGGTCGCCATCGATGAGGAAGAAACCCACATTGGCGCCTTCCCGGTTCAACTCGTCGATCAGATCGGGCAGCAACCGGGTGGAATCGCCCACACGGTATTCCACATTGGGGAACTTACCGGCCAAGCGCTCGGGCACGGTGGGGTCGATGTCCACCGAGATCACACGCTGCGCGAAATGGGAGATCACCTGCAACGAACCTCCCCGATAGGTACCGATCTCTACGGCCACTTCAGGCTTCGTGCGGCGCAGGAGGTCCTGCAGTGCGAAGCGCTCGCAATTGGTCATTTGCCAATGCAGGTCAAAACCGGGTTCCAGTGTTAGCTGATCGTCCGGTGCGTGATAGGTGCCAGCGATTGGTGCCATGGTGTTCCTATTGAAGTAGAGCGAATGTAAACCGAAGATCAGGGCTCCATCAGATCATCGAGCATGCGCTTGATCGATGTGAAGCCGGATGTCCGCAAGGCCGCCATGCGCTGCATCATGTCCGCACGGGTCCAGTGTTCAGCGTTCAACAAGGCATCGAAGGCTGGACGATCCAATCCACTTTCATCAGACCGCAGCAAATGATCACCAATGCCCAACCGTGCGTAAAGATCACGGAGCTTACTGTTGGGTTCCACGTAGGTGCGGTGGTGCTCAATGCCCACCACGTTGGCGGCACTGAGCTGCAGGGCCAATATGGAACCATGGAAGCGATCGGTGACCAGCAGGTCCAGTTCGCGGTAACCCGCCAGGGCTTGGCCCACGACACCGCCCATGCCCGCGCGCCGCGTAAGGTCCTGAGGTGGATACATGAAATCCACCACTTCATATCCGGCCTCGCTCACCCACCCGGTCACCTGCTTGGTAACGGTGGGGTCGGCAATGGCCACACCCGCCATTCGTTTGGTGCGTGTACCCAGATCGGCACCACCACCCGGCACCAAGTGCGTAATGTCCATGAGGATGGTGGGATCGGGGATGTGGGCCATACGCGCGGGGTCCACACCGGCATCGCGCAAGAGGCCCTCGGCCGTGGCATCGCGGTACAGGATGCGGTCGTAGGCCTGCAACAGCGGCGCAACTTGGCGCAGGCGTTCCGCTTCGGCACCACCCATGTACGGATCGAAGGAGGCCGCTAGGCCCACTTTCTTCACACCTTCGAGGCCTGGCAGGTAGTAGGCGTTGGGTGGCAACTTGGCGGCAATGGGGTGCCCGAAGTAGCCACCCAGTTGGAACACGGTATCGCTGCCCACGAACACGGCATCGTAACCCAGTGCGGCTATGGCCTTCACCACTTCGCGCTCATCGTCGGTGGTGGGCAGCGCTGGGCTGAAGTCGCAGTGCGCACGCAGGAAGCCCAGGTAGGCCTCCTCGTTGCGGCTGAAGGCATTGGGTTCCGGCTTGCCGAACCAGCCCTTCTTCGCCACGCCCTGCGCACGATAGCCCTGTTTATACTGCTCCGACACCGCAGGCACGTGATCGATGATCTCCACCCGCGCCTTGGGGTACAGTTGGGTAAGCAGTCGCCACGCGCAATACGCCTGCAACACCGAACCGATGTTGACCACGTGGTGATAAGTGAGCAGTCCGATACGCATGTGAAGGGGTCAGGACCGGAAGTGGTTCAACACCAGTTCGTGCACCACGGTGAGGTCGAGGCCTTGGCGGGCGGGGTCCACATCGCGCAGGAAGCGGGGATCCACCACACAAAGGGCATCGGGGCTTTTCTTGCCACTACCAATGTCGCGCGGCAGTCCGGCGAGGTCGCTCCAGTCGCGGTAATAGGGGTTCTTCTGTACGGCCAGTCCGCGTTGCTCGGGGAAGAGGTCCACCGGGTGGTCCACCCACACCTCGGGCAGCAGGTCGTAGGCCGGCGTGCCGGCATGTTCGCGGCGGAAGGGACGTGCCACGAGCTTGTTCTCCTTGGCCTCGGGGTGGGCATTGAAGTCGCGTACGATGGCATCGGTGAGCGCCTGTGCTTGAACGGCCTCAAGGGCCTGCCCACCAAAGCGTTGGTCGTAGAGGAAGATGCCCGGCACGTAGAAGTTGGTAAAGGCCTTGGTGTGCCCGAAGTCGATGGGCGTGAAGGATGGGAAATCGGCGCGGGGATGGCTGTTGGTCACCTGCCGCACCTCGTGCGCGAAGCGGGCCTTCAGTTTATCCACCGGTCCTCCCTTCCCTTTTGCCACGGTCTTCTCCGCGGTATACTTCAGGAAACCCAGGTCCTGTAGCATCACATTGAAGTTCATGCTCTTGCGGTAGGGCGCGGCACCATGGTCCGAGACCACCATCACCTGCTCGGGCTGCAGACGGTCGAAGACATACTTCAACGTGTCGTCCAACGCGCTGTAGAACTGATTGAGCAGGTAGTGGACGGCAAGACGTGGATGCTTCTCTTCCATCAGTTGTTCGATGGAGTACATGTAGATATTGCTGATGACCACGGGTTCCTTCTGCACGAAGAAGCCCAGGTCCATCTGGCCTCTGTTCCGTACAAGATCCGCATAGATCCGCGCACGGCTCCAGAGCGCTTCGGTGCATTTGGAGAAGAACAGGTCGGTATGGCGGATGCCCGAAACGATGTAGCGGTTCTCCCACACCATGCGTTCGCTGATGAAGAGGTCCTGTAGTTCGGGCGGATGGCAGGCCGCACGAGGTATCCGGTTCTCGGGACTGAAGCCACCGCCAGCTCCACCCAGCACAACCCCGTTCAAGGCCGGAGCGGGCATCATGGTGGGCAGGTTCAGCCAAGCCGCACGTTTGCCCAATGCATCCACCTCGGCCCAAAGTGGTTTACGCACTGCGTTCGTCGGATAGCTCTTCGACCCGTAGGACTGCGTGAAAGCAGGCTTGCCGTTGAGGGCGGGCTGCTCATAGTATGCCCCGGTGGTGGTGGGCGGCAGACCGGAGAGCATCTTCACCCAACCACGGCTCCACAGGTCCTCCTTCACCGGAAGCACCGCGAGCTGGTCCAACAACGATCGGGTGAACGGCATGTCGAAATGTTCCACCAAGCGGCGGTCCACACCATCCAGTCCGATCACGAGGAGCTTCATGCTGTCTGCGTTGAATTTGCCATTGAAATACGAAGGGGCACGCTCCCTTTCGCGTTGTCGGTCATCTTCTCCAGAAAGAAGGGCGTGTGGGCCGTACGCAGGCGTTGCAGGGAGGCTTGTGGCACCACTTCGACCTCCACCAGGTCCAGCACACCTTCCAACATATCGCCGCCGGGCATCCATGTAAAATGCTCCAGCCGGTAGCGGCCGGGCAGCAGGTCCGGCAGGTCCACATGCACCCGAAGGGTGAAGGGTTCGTTGGCCCGTGCATCGATCCGTGAGCTGATGGCTCCGCGAGCGATGTACATGGTGCCGCGTGTGACCAGGTTGATGGCATGCACCACCTCGTCGTGCACATCGTTCATGGCGGTGTAGTGCAGTTCCAGGTCGATGCCTTTGGCGAGGTCGTCCACCTGCACCTGGCGCACATGCGTACCGGGGTGGCCCACCTGTTCCACACGGGTAAGCACCACGTGGCCACGTCGGTTGGGGCTGTACTCGAACAGCGCGGCCTTGGTGCCCGAGGCCACCTGCGTTTGTGCGTGCAGGTACTCGCTGCTCACGGTGCTCGTATCGCCGTCCATGCGGATGGTGCCGTGGTCCATCCAGATGCAGCGTGTGGCGGTACCGCTGATGTCGTGCAGGTTATGCGAAACGATCACCACGGTGGTGCCGCGCTCCAAGGCCTCGCGCAGGGCGCGCTGGGCCTTCAAGCGGAACGAGTGGTCGCCCACGGCCAGCACTTCGTCCACCAGCAGGATATCCGGTTCCACGGCGCAGGCCACGGCAAAGCCCAACCGCGCCGCCATGCCCGAGCTGTAGCTCTGCAGGGGCATGTCGATGAAGTCCTTGATGTCGGCGAAGTCCACGATCTCGTCGAAACGCCGGTCGATCTCGCGTGAGGTGAGGCCAAGCACCGAAGCGTTCACGTACACGTTCTCGCGCCCCGAGAGGATGGGGTCGAAACCGGCACCGAGCGCAATGAGGGCGCCCACGCGGCCACGCATCTCCACGCGGCCCTTGTCCGGCTTTATGAGGCCGTTGAGCATGCGCAGAATGGTGGTCTTGCCGGCACCATTGTGACCCAGCAGGCCCAGGCATTCGCCGCGCCGCAGGGTGAAGCTCACATCCTGCACGGCCCAGAACTCCGACTTGCGCAGGTGATCGGTACGGGGCCTGCCAATGAGCTCGCCGGCCAGGTCGGCCATGCCGTAACGCAGGGAGGCCTTGAGGTCCCGACAGAATTTCTTGGAGACCCCTTCAACGTGGATGAGCACTTCCTCTGCCATGGGATCAGGAGCTCATCCGTTCCACCAGAACGGGCATGGTGATACGATAGAGGACCCAGCCCAACAGCAGCAGGGCGATGGACGAGAGGAAGACCACCGCCCAGGCACCCGGCATGGGGCTGGCCGAGCCGGTGAGCCATGCGCGCGCCGTGAGCACCAATGGCGACATGGGGTTGGCAGCGAACAGGCGCGCTGTGAACCCCTCGGTTGGCATGGCGAACACCACCGGACTGATGTACATGAGGAACTGCGCCACAATGGGCAGCGTGCGCCCCACATCCTTGTAAAGCATCCCAACAGGCGCCAGCACCAGCCCCACGGAAAGCCCGGCGAGGATCAGCGCAAGCGCACCCAGCGGGAACAGCAGCAGGTGCAGATCGGGGAACACGCCGAAGAACATGATGGCGGGCACGAGGATCACCAACTTCACGGCCGCGCTGAAGAGCACTTTGTAGAGACCGCTGAGCACCAGTGCCTCTCGCGGGAAATTGAGCTTGGCCAACATGCTGCGGCCCGCGCCAAGCTGGGTGAGCGGACTGGTGAGCGCCTCGGTGAAGAGCTGCCACAGCATGGTGCCCGTGAACACGTAGGCCGGATACGGAATGTCCGTGGTGGAGATCTTGACGATGCCAGTGCCACTGAGGAAGATCCACATGGCCGTGCTGACCAGTGGTGTGATGAAGGCCCAGAGGTAACCCAGCAACGAGCCCCGGTACTGCGACTTGATGTCCCTTGCGGAGAGGCGGCGTGCCAGTCCTTGTGCGGCGCGCAGGTCGGCCACCATATCGCGCACCATGCGGCGCGGCGAAAGGATCAGTGCCTCGGGCGAATACACGGTGACCCGATGCGCAAGCACTGTGCGCGCGGCCTTTCCCTCCCGATCAGTGCCCCCATCCTTCATCCCCTTGGATCACGCCCGGGTATCGGGCCCTTTTCCACCATCCACCTTGGCGCGCTTGCTGCGCTTGCCATAGCCGTAGCCGTAGCCATAGCCGGTGCCATAGCCGTAGGCATACCGGTAACCATAGCCGTAGTTGGTGTTGTAGTAATACTTGCTCTTCTTCATCCGTACGCCGTTCAGGATGAAGCCGGTGTTCTTGGCCGGATTGCCTGCCAAGGCTTCCAGTGCATTGTTCACGTGGTCCTTGTTGGCGAAACGCGTGTTCAGCACGAAGAGCGTGGCGTCCACGTTGCGCATCATCAGCAGGGCATCGGTGATGAGGCCCACGGGCGGGGTGTCCACCATCACATAATCATACTCGTGGCTGGCCTCGCGGAACAGGGCCTCTAGGTGCTTGCTGAGGATGAGCTCCGAGGCGTTGGGAGGAGTGGGGCCCGCGAGCAGCACATCGAAATTCTCGAACTGCGAGTGCAGCACACAATCGCGCCACTGGGCCTTTCCGATGAGCACGTTACTGAGACCAACGGCACTGGACATGCCCAGACCGGCACCCACCTTGGGTTTATGCAGATCGAGCTCAAGCAACAGCACGCGCTTGCCTGCTTTGGCCAGGATGGCGCTCAGGTTCACCGAACAGAAGGTCTTGCCCTCGTTGGGGCGGTAGCTGGTGGTCATCACCACCTTGCCGCGGCCTTCGGGGCTGGGGATGTACTCCAGGTTGGTGCGCACCGTACGGAAGCTCTCGGTGATGGCCGCCTTGGGGTCGCTGTCCACCACCACGTAGTTCTCCTCGGCCTTCTCGCTCACGATCACCTCACCGTAGATGGGCAGCGTGGTGAGCTCCTTGAGCTGGTCCATGTTCTCGATCCGGTCGTAGAACATCACACGGACGAAGACCACCAACATGGAGATGACAAGGCCGCCCAGGGTGAAGGTGTAGAAGATCCGGGCCTTGTCCGGCCGCACCACCCCCAACGACCGCGCGCTCTCGATCACCTTGGTACGGGGAATGATACCGGCCCTGGCGATGACCGTGCTGGCCCGCTTCTCGAGCAGGAAGAGGTACATCTTCTCGTTCACCTGAACGCGGCGCTGGATACGCAGGATGTCGCGCTGGCTCTTGGGCAGGTTGCGCAACATGTCCTCGTACTCGTTCACCTGCTGATCGATATCGCCGATCTTGCTGCGCAGGGCGTTCCGTGAGTTCTTGATATAGCCCAGCAGGTTGCCCCGGATGTATTGCACCGTTGAATCGAGCTGCTGGATGCTGATGTTGTAAGGTGTGCCCTGGAAGAGCATGCGATTGCGCTGCATCTGCCGCTCATACAGTTCGCTGAGCGTGGTGCGCAGGAACTCATCGTCCATGATGAAGGTGGCCGGGGGAAGCAGCCGCTCATCATCGCTGTGCAGCACATAGTCCTCCAGCGCATCAAGCGATTGGATGTCCAGCTCCATGCGGCGCTTCTGATTATCGAAGCGCACCATTTCGTTGAAGAAGAGCGTCTCTTCGCGCGGCAGGTCGATGATGTCCTTGCTCTCCTTGTAGTTCTGCAGTTCACCCTCGTGCTCCTCCAGGATCACGGTCACCTCGGCGAGCTGCTTGTCGATGTAGCCCAGGGTGTTCTCGTTGATGTCGAACTCGCTCTGCAGCGTGTATTGGATGTAGACCTTGGATAAGGTATCGAGGAACATCTTGGCCCTGATGGCCACCTCGTCCTCCATGGTCACTTCAAGGATGGTGGTGTAATCGTGGTTCAACACCTTCATCCGTTCTATGCACCGCTTCACCTGGGCCGAACGTTCGTGGCGCACGAACTGATAATCGGTAAGGGCCAGCGTGGAAATGGTCTGCTCGTTCACGTACGGTGACCTGATGACCTTCAACGTGTATTCCTGCTCCTGTACAGCTTGATCGAAGGGGTATTCCTTGGTCACGATGGCGCCGCCCAGGTCGTAGCTGATGGAGTATCGCTTCGTATCGATGATGCGGAGATCGATGGGGCGTTCGTAGAGTTTGTTGTTGAACACCTCCATTTCCACCGTAAAGGGCTGGGTGGCATAGACCTGCGAGGTCTTGAAGCGCCCCACGATGAAGTAGGACACATCGAAATCGAGGCGCTCGAGGGTGGCGTTCACCAGATCATAGGAGGTGAGCACCCGCTTCTGGTTCACAATGTCGCCATAGGCCCCCACATAGCCCAGGTTCTTGTACACCGATGCCTGGTAGTCGTAGACCTCGTTATCCTTGAGGAGCACCTGTGTGGTGGCACCGTAGATATCGGGTAGTTTGTAGCTGTACAGGTAGGAGAGCACCCCGGAGAGCACCAACGCCACCGCCACGAAATACCAGTTCTTCGAAGCGATGCGCAGGTATTGACGCAGGTCCTTTGCGTCGATGATGTTGCTGCGCTGCTGGGGTTTGGGTGCGGCCATGGAGATCGGCCCCACGGGGGTACGGGCCCACTGCCCCGGCAGTTGAACGTTGTGGCCGGGGTCCGGGCAAATATAGGCGGCACGTTCGTTAGGCGATCCGAACAATGCGTCCGTGGTGGTGAATAACTTGTTGGACAGGAAGTTCCCCGCGTTCCAACCGATAATGTTAAGTTTGGCCGCAGTTGTCTTTGGAAAGCCGATCATGCTTCGACCCTTCCGTCTCCTTCTGACCTTGGCCCTCGTGGTCGGCCCGTTGGTCGCCCTGGCCCAGCCAGGTGGAGGTCCGCCCCCCTGCTGGCCCCCGCCCTGTATCCCCATCGATGGTGGCATTGGCGCACTGATCGTCGCCGGTGCCCTGCTGGGTGGCCGAAAAGCCGTGGAGCTGCGTCGCTCCGCCAAAACCGATCAGTGATGTCGCCTCTTCCCACCCCCGGGGTGGCGAAGCGCGACCCTGTCGTTCACTTCTTCCTCATCGCCGGCCTTCTCTACCTTGGCTGGTATCTGCTCTACGAGTTCGTCCTGCACCCCCATGGCACCCTTGACCGTGCGGTGATCGACAACCTTATGCTGCTTTCCGGTGGTGTGCTGGAGACCTTGGGTTACTCCCTGCTACCCGAGCCGCAATTCGACAGCAACCGCTACATCGGCATCCAAGGCGGCAGCCACCTCTGGATCGGCGATCCCTGCAATGGCGTCAGCCTCTTTGCCGTGTACCTCATCTTCCTGGCCGCCTACCCCGGCCCGTGGCGCCACAAGCTCTGGTTCGGAGGCCTGGGCTTGATCTCCATCCACCTCATCAACGTGCTGCGCATCGTGGTGCTGGTGATCGTGGCGCGATACGACTACGAGCTGCTCACCTTCAACCACGACTATACCTTCTATGTGGTGGTGTATGGCTGGGTGTTCCTGCTGTGGGCCATCTGGGTGAAGCGCTTCGCCCCCACCACCTTGAAGGCGCGGCCCGCATGAACCGCCGTCGGATCGGCATCCTGTTGATCCTGGCCGTGGCCGTGGCGCTGGGCGCCGTCCGCGACTTCCTGCTGGTGAACCTGAACTACCAGATCGATTTCGTTGAACACCACCGCCACGTCTCCTACGCCCACTCCCTGTTCCGCGGGTGGACCGAAGGGCTGGGCCTGGGCGCGTTGGTGCGGCTGAAGTGGGCATTGGCCGTGGCCATGAGCGCCAGCATGCTGGTGTTGTGCCTCGGCATGGCCCGCCTGGTCTTTGGCGACCACCGGTACCGCATGGTATTGGTGATCGGCTTCGGGGCCGTGGGGCTCCTGGCCTTGGTGCTGCAGGTGCTTTCTGCACAGGTACCCCAACTGTACGGCGTTTCGGTGAAGCTGCTGCACCTGCTGCAATACCCGGTGGTGCTCTTCCTGCTGTGGGCGGCCGCGCTGTTGCCGGGCCGCCGCACGGAATAGCTGCACGCGGCTACCTTTGGGCGGTCCGCACCAAGCGGCCCCGATCCCTTACCACCATGAGCAACCAACGCGACACCGCGGTCTTCGACATTATTGAGCAGGAGAAATGGCGCCAGACCATCGGGCTGGAACTGATCGCCAGTGAGAACTACGTGAGCGAGGCGGTGATGGAGGCCATGGGCTCGGTGCTCACCAACAAGTACGCCGAAGGACTGCCCGGCAAGCGCTACTACGGCGGTTGCGAGCATGTTGACGCCGTGGAGAACCTGGCCATCGAGCGCGTGAAGGAACTGTTCGGCGCGGCCTGGGCCAACGTGCAACCCCACAGTGGTGCACAGGCCAACGCGGCCGTGATGCTGGCCTGCCTGAAACCCGGCGACACCATCCTCGGCTTCGACCTGAGCCATGGTGGCCACCTCACCCACGGCAGCCCGGTGAACTTCAGTGGCAAGCTGTACCGCGCCACCTTCTACGGTGTGGAAGAGGCCACCGGTCGCGTGGACATGGCCAAGGTGCGCGAGAAGGCACTGGCCGAAAAGCCGAAGCTGATCATTTGCGGGGCAAGCGCCTACAGCCGCGACTGGGACTACGCCGCCTTCCGCGCCATTGCCGACGAGGTGGGCGCCCTGCTGCTGGCCGATGTGAGCCACCCTGCCGGTCTCATTGCCGCCAAGCTGCTGAACGATCCGCTGCCCCACTGCCATGTGGTGACCACCACCACGCACAAGACCCTGCGCGGTCCGCGCGGTGGCCTGATGATGATGGGCCAGGACTTCCCCAACCCCTGGGGCCTGACCACCCCAAAAGGCGAGGTGCGCATGATGAGCGCGGTGCTGGACGGCGCCGTGTTCCCCGGCACACAGGGCGGTCCGCTGGAGCATGTGATCGCGGCCAAGGCCGTGGCCTTCGGCGAAGCACTCGACCCCGCCTTCGAAGGCTATGGCAAGCAGGTGATCGCCAATGCGCAGACCCTGGCCAAGGCCCTGATGGACAAAGGCTACAACGTGGTGAGCGGCGGCACCGACAACCACTGCATGCTCATCGACCTGCGCAACAAGGGCATCACCGGCAAAGAGGCCGAGCGCGTGCTGGGCGAGGCGCACATCACCGTGAACAAGAACATGGTGCCCTTCGACGACAAGAGCCCCTTCGTAACGAGCGGCATCCGCATCGGCACGGCCGCCATCACCACCCGTGGCCTCAAGGAGAACGATTGCCGCCAGATCGTGGAGCTGATCGACAACGCCCTGCGCCACCCCAACGACGAGGAGGAACTGCGCCGCATCCGTTTCCAAGTGAACGGCATGATGCGCCTGAAGCCCCTGTACGGCTGGAGCGTGAAGGCCTGAGACCGGTCCTTCTTTCCTGACGGAGGTCAATCCACGTTCCGCGTATGGTGGCCAACTTGGTCCCATGCGAAGGATTCTCGTCCCCACGGACCTCAGTCCCCTTTCCAGCTATGCCCTGAAGGCGGCGGCGCGGCTGGCCAAACACACCGGCGGCACGGTGTACGGCCTGAACGTGGTGCCGGTGCCCGGTGGCATGGCGGTGAACACCGAGGGCGTTCCCGTGGACGACGGCACCCTGGACGTAAGCCCTTACCTGAGGGCCGGCGAGCGTAACACCAAGGCGCTGGAACAATGGGCCGCGCAGGTGGACATCCCGGTGGTGACCCAACTGCGCTACGGTGGCATTGCCGATGCCATCATGGAGACCGTGAACGACCTCTCCATCGACCTGTTGGTGATGGGCACCAAGGGCGGCGACAGCATGCGCGACCGTTTGGTGGGCCTGTTGGTGGAACACCTCATCGGCCGCGCCGACATCCCCGTGCTCTCCCTGAAGAAAGAACACACCGGACAGGGCGTACACCGCATCATCTTCGCCAATGCCTTCACGCGGGACCACCAGTACTTCGACATCCTGCGCGACTTCCACGACCTTGCCGGCAGCACCGTTGAGCTGTTGCGCGTGAACACCCCCAAGGACACCCTGCCCGTGGAAGAGGTTCGCGCCCACATGGACCGTTTCGCCGCCGAGAACCACCTGCACCACTACAGCAAGCACGTGGTGAAAGCCCCCAGTGTGGAGGAAGGCATATTGCAATGGACCGAACTGCATGGCGGCGACCTGCTGGCCATGCGCACCCACGGCCGCAGTGGGTTCAGCCGTTTGATCAAGGGCTGTGTCAGCCTGGACCTGGTGAAGAGCCTGAAGATGCCTATCCTCACCATCCGCGTGAAATGAGCCTGCTGGAATTCCTGCGCCAACCGTGGCCCTGGTATGTGGCCGGACCGATCATCGCGGCCGTTTACCTCATGCTGCTGTGGTTCGGCAAGAGCTTCGGCATCAGTGCCACGCTGCACGCCGCATGCAGCATGCTGGGCGCTGGTAAACGCATCCCCTTCTTCCGCTTCGACTGGCGCACGCAACTGTGGAACCTGCTGTTCGTGCTGGGTGCGCTCATCGGCGGTTTCATCGCCAGCACATGGCTCTCTTCACCCACACCACCCGCACTGGCGCCTGCATTCACCGAGTGGGCCGCCGCGAACGGAATACAGAGCTGGGCCACGGGCATGGCGCCAACCGAGCTCTTTGGCTGGGAACAACTGCTCACGGTACGTGGCCTGGTGATGATGGTGATCGGCGGTTTCCTGGTGGGCTTCGGCTCGCGCTACGCCGGCGGATGCACCAGCGGCCATGCCATCAGCGGGCTCAGCAACCTGCAACTGCCATCGTTGGTGGCCGTGATCGGTTTCTTCATTGGCGGGCTTACGGTCACCTGGCTGTTGCTGCCGCACATACTCGCCCTGTAGAATGATGAAATACCTCAAGTTCATCTTGCTCGGTGTGGTGTTCGGCATCATGTTCACCAAGGCGGAAGTGATCAGCTGGTACCGCATCCAGGAGATGTTCCGCTTCGAGAGCTTCCACATGTACGGGGTGATCGGCAGCGCGGTGGTGCTGGGCGCCATCGGCACGGCCATCATCAAGCACTGGCGCATGAAGGACCTGTACGGCAACACGATCCTGTTCCAGGACAAGCAGCGTACGTGGCCGCGCTACATCATCGGTGGCACCATCTTCGGGCTGGGCTGGGCGCTTACCGGGGCCTGTCCCGGACCCATGTTCACGCTGGTGGGCGCCGGGCACCCCGTTTTCCTGGTGACCATTGCCAGTGCCATCGCCGGCACCTGGGCCTATGGTGCCTTGAAGGACCGCCTGCCACACTGAGCCCACCGGCCATCAGCGGTACCTTCGCGCACCCATGGACGGCCACTCCCCTTTCCGGACCCGCGTGCAGCTGCGCTGGGCCGATATCGATGCCAACTTCCACCTGCGCCACAGCGTGTACTACGACCTGTGCGCCCAGCAACGCATGGAGGCCCTGGCGAGCATTGGCATCACCATGGGCCTGATGAAAGAACAGCACATCGGTCCGGTGATCTTCCGCGAGGAATGCACCTTCCGCCGCGAGATCGCGCTGCACGATGAAGTGTTCCTTGACCTTGCCATGCGCTCCATGTCGCTTGATCATGGCCGCTTCTCCTTCGCGCACACCTTCAGCAAGGCCGATGGCACCTATTGCGCCACACTGATCATTGAGGGCGCGTGGATCGATACCCGGTTGCGCAAGCTGACCGCCCCGCCAGCCATTGCTGTTGATGCTTTGGACCACCTGCCCCGCACCGCCGATTTCAGCTGGACCTGAGCCATGCGCCGTTCGCTGCTCCTCCTGCTCGTCATCACCGCACTTGCTGGCCATGTGAACGCCCAGTATGACAAGGGCCGCTTCTTCGCCTACTGGGGCTACAACCGCGCGTGGTACAGCTGGAGCGACATCCACCTGAAAGGCACCGACTACGACTTCACGCTGCGCCACGTAACGGCCAACGACCGTCCAACCGACTTCTCGGCATCCACTTATTTCTCGCCCCGGACCATGTGGTTCCCCCAGTACAACTACCGACTGGGCTGGTACTTCAAGGACAACTGGAGCGTGTCGTTGGGCCTCGATCATATGAAGTACGTGATGCAGGCCGACCAGACCGTGCGCATGGACGGCTACGTGAACGAAAGCTGTTCCTCGCAGTACGCCACCCAGGAAGGCAGCAACGACGTGAAGCTGACCACGGACTTCCTGACCTACGAGCACACCGACGGCCTCAACCTGCTCTGCATTGATGTGGACCATTACGATGCGCTGTGGTCCACCAGCGACGGGCGTTTCCGGTTGCGTGTGTTCGAGGGCCTGCACGCCGGTCCGGTGATCCCCCGCTCCGATGTGCGCCTCTTCGGTGAGGGCATCAACAACCGCTTCAACGTGGCCGGTGTGGGCGTGGGTGCCCAACTGGGCCTGCACTTCACCTTCCTGCGCCACCTCTTCATCCGCAACACGCTGCGCGGCGGCTGGATCGACCTGCCGCACGTGCTCACCACCGGCACCACCGAGGACAAGGCCAGCCAGCACTTCTGGTTCGTGCAGAACGCCTTGGTGCTGGGCGGGCAGTTCGGCTTCGGCGGCGGAAAGGCCAAGGCCGCGCCCGCACCGTAAGGCCGTTGCACGTAGCTTCGGGACCATGTTACGTGTCCATGGCGCACTTCCTGCCTTGCTCGTGCTGGCGACCGGCCTTGTGGGTTGCCTCCCGGAGCGCACCTCCCCCATGGCCGCGGACCATGCCTGGCATGTGCGCGTGGACAGCGCCTGCCTGATGGTGCCCAACGTGATCACCACCAATTGGGATGGCATCAACGACCAGTTCGCCCCGGTGGTGTACAACGTGACCTCTGTGCAGTATGGCATCCGCGACGCGCAGTTGCGGCCGGTGTACAGCCACACGGGCTTCGGTGGGTGGGATGGACGACTGGCCGATGGCACCATGGCGCCCAGCAGCATTTACATGGTAAGCGTGCAGGCCACCACCACATCGGGCAATACCCTGCGACTAACGGCGCCTTTGCGCGTGGTGCGCCACATCGGCACGGACTGCCTGCCCACCGGCATCACCCTGGTAAGCCCGGACATGCTCGACCCAAGGCGTTGCGGCGAGCTGTTGCCCACCAACGATCTGCTGGTGGTCTGTCCGTGAGCGAGGGTCTTCGCACCTTTGCGGTATGCACCTGCCCGCCAACGACCCCGCACTGCGCTCCTGGATCCCCGTTGCCACCGACAGCGATTTCCCCATCCAGAACCTGCCCTTCGGCATGGGCAGCTGGAACGGGGAACCGCCCGTGCCCGTAACGCGCATCGGCGACCGCGTGGTGGACCTGAGCGTGCTGGCCGAGGCCGGTCTGCTCGATGGCCTGGGCATTGCGCGCGAAGCCTTTATGGCACCGCAACTGAACGACCTGATGGCCGGTGGACGCACGGCCGTGCGCGCCCTGCGCCAACGCCTGAGCGAACTGCTGCGCCACGACAACCCCTCCTTCCGCGACAACAACACCTTGCGCGAGGATGCCCTGCTGCCCGCCGACCAGGTGACCCTGCACCTGCCCGTGCGCATTGGTGACTACACCGACTTCTACAGCAGCCGCCAGCATGCCTACAACGTGGGCTGCATGTTCCGCGACCCCAACAACGCCCTGTTGCCCAACTGGCTGCACCTGCCCGTGGGCTACCATGGGCGCGCCAGCAGCATCGTGGTGAGCGGCACGCCGATCCACCGACCCAAGGGCCAGTACAAACCCGCGCCGGATGCTGCGCCCGAGTTCGGCCCCACGCGCCAACTGGACATGGAACTGGAGGTGGCCTTCATCACCTTCGAGGGCAACACCTTGGGCCAGCACATCACCACCGCCGAGGCCGAGGAGAAGATCTTCGGGCTGGTGCTCTTCAACGATTGGAGCGCGCGCGACATCCAGGCCTGGGAATACGTACCACTGGGCCCCTTCCTTGGCAAGAACTTCGGCAGCAGCATGAGCCCCTGGGTGGTGACGCTGGATGCGCTGGAGCCTTTCCGCACCGCATCGCCCGTGCAGGACCCGCCCGTACTGCCCTACCTGCAGCACAGCGGCGATCGCCACATCGACATTGCGCTGGAGGCGGGCATTGCCACGCCCGATGGCCGCGAGACCACCATATGCCGCAGCAACTTCAAGCACCTGTACTGGAGCATGGCCCAGCAGTTGGCGCACCACACCGTGAACGGCTGCAACGTGCGCTGTGGCGATGTGATGGCCAGCGGCACCATCAGCGGCGACACGCCCGACAGCTATGGCAGCCTGCTGGAACTGACCTGGAAAGGCACCAAGCCGCTCACCCTGCACGACGGCACCGAACGGAAATTCCTGCAGGACGGCGACACCCTTGTGATGCGCGGCCACTGCGTGAAGGATGGTGTGCGCATCGGCTTTGGTGAAGTGACCGGCAAGGTGCTGCCTGCGATCTAGAAGGCGGCCTAACTTTCGCGAAGAATGAGCACCGTGCAGAACGCAGGAAAGGACAAGCCCGTGGCCGCCCACCCCGAGATCGACCTGGTAAAGGAGCGGGCCGAGATCCTGCGTCGCTACCGTGGCTTGTTGCGCGCCATCAAGGGCGAGCGCACCGCGGAGGAGAACCGCATGATCCGCAAGGCCTTCAACATTGCGGTGGAGGCGCACAAGGAACAACGGCGCAAGAGCGGCGAGCCCTACATCTACCACCCCATCGCCGTGGCACGCATCTGTGCCGAGGAGATCGGGCTGGGAGCCACCAGCGTGGTGGCGGCGCTGCTGCACGATACGGTGGAGGACACCGACCTCACCCTCGACGATGTGAAGGACCTGTTCGGTCCCACGGTGGCCACCATCATCGATGGCCTCACGAAGATCAGCGGACTGCAGTTCGGCACGGACAGCATACAGGCCGAGAACTTCCGCAAGGTGCTGCTGACACTGGCGCAGGACGTGCGCGTGATCCTGGTGAAGCTCGCCGACCGCCTGCACAACATGCGCACGCTGGACAGCATGGCGCGCGACAAGCAGCTGAAGATCGCCAGCGAGACGCTCTTCCTCTACGCCCCGCTGGCCCACCGGCTGGGCCTCTACAACATCAAGACCGAACTGGAGGACCTCTCGCTGAAGTTCAAGGAGCCTGCGGTGTACAACGAGATCAGCCTGAAGCTGAAGAAGGGCGAGGCCGTACGCAAGCGCTTCATCAGCCGCTTCATCCTGCCCATCAAGCAGGCGCTGGACCGCGAGGGACTGGCCTATGAGATCAAGGGGCGGCCGAAGAGCGTGCACAGCATCTACAACAAGATGCTGAAGAAGCACGTGACCTTCGAGGAGGTCTACGACGTGTTCGCCATCCGCATCATCCTCGACACCCGCGCCGAACTGGAGAAGGCCGACTGCTGGAAGGTGTACAGCGTGGTGACCGACTACTACCAGCCCAACCCCGATCGGTTGCGCGACTGGATCAGCATTCCGAAGGCGAACGGCTACGAGAGCCTGCACACCACGGTGATGAGCCCCGGTGGACGCTGGGTGGAAGTGCAGATCCGCAGCAAGCGCATGGACGAAGTGGCCGAGATGGGCCTGGCCGCGCATTACCGCTACAAGGACGAAGGCGATCATGCATCGGCGCTCGACGCGTGGCTCAACCGCATCCGCGAGGTGCTCGACGACCCCAGCACCAACGCCCTCGATTTCGTCAATGATTTCAAGCTGAACCTCTTCAGTGACGAGATCGTGGTGTTCACCCCGCAGGGCGACATGCGCAGCCTGCCCGCAGGGGCCACCGCGCTCGATTTCGCCTTCGACATCCACAGCCATGTGGGCCGCCAATGCATCGGCGCCAAGGTGAACCACAAGCTGGTGCCGCTGAGCCAACCGCTGCGCAGTGGCGACCAGATCGAGATCATCACCAGCAAGAAACAGCAGCCGAAAGAGGACTGGCTGAACTATGTGGCCACCGCCAAGGCCCGACACAAGATCAAGCAGGCCCTTCGCGACCAGAAGAAAAAGCTGGCCGTGGTGGGGCGCGAGGCCGTGCAGCGCCAACTGCGCAAGTGGGGCGCCAAGATCGACGCCGCCAACGTGAACCTGCTCATCGCCTACTTCCGCGCCACCTCGGCCATGGACCTGTATTACCAGGTGGCCCGTGGCAAACACGTGCTGGAGGACATCGGCGACGGCGGCACCGGGCAGGTGGTGCAGGTGAAGAACGGCCGACTGGTGCTGCCCAAGGTGAAGCATGCGCCCGACGAACGCACCCTGGAAGAGGTGGTGGCCGAGATCCGCGGCGACAAGAACAGCGCACTGCTGATCGGCGACGACCTGCAGAAGATCGACTACAACCTGAGCCCCTGCTGCAACCCCATTGCCGGCGACGATGTGTTCGGCTTCATCACCCTCAACGAAGGCATCAAGATCCACCGCGTGAACTGCCCCAACGCCGTGCAGTTGATGAGCAACTTCGCCTACCGGATCGTGAAGGCGCGCTGGAAAGGCAAGGACAGCGTGGAATTCCTGGCCGGACTGCGCTTCAGCGGGATCGACGATGTGGGCCTGGTGAACAAGATCACCACCATCATCAGCCACGAGCACAACGTGAACATGCGTGCCATCAGTTTCGAGAGCCACGACGGCATTTTCGAGGGAAAAGTGAAGGCCTATGTGCACGACACCGACCACCTGAACGCCTTGATGGAAAAGCTCAAACGCGTGCGTGGCGTGCGGATCGTGGAGCGCGT
Source organism: Flavobacteriales bacterium (assembly GCA_016788295.1). Lineage (GTDB taxonomy): Bacteria > Bacteroidota > Bacteroidia > Flavobacteriales_F > PHOS-HE28 > PHOS-HE28. The sequence goes on along the minus strand of JAEUSY010000061.1, from coordinate 61,535 downwards.
GGACCACTGAAGCGGCGCGGTCCGAAAAGGGCTTCGTCCGCCTTCCCCGTGGACCTTACATTTGTGCCATGTCCGTGGCCGAACAACGCGAGAACGTACGGCAGATCTTCAGCGAGTACCTGGAACGCAAGGGGCACCGGAAAACGCCCGAGCGTTTCGCCATACTCACCGAGATCTACGCCCACGACGGGCACTTCGACATCGAGCGCCTGTATGGCCGCATGAAGTCGAAGAACTACCGCGTGAGCCGCGCCACCCTGTACAACACCATGGAACTGCTGCTGGATTGCGACCTGGTGCGCCGCCACCGCTTCGCCGGCACCCAGGCCCAGTTCGAGAAGGCCCACGCCTACCGCCAGCACGACCACGCCGTGTGCGACCGCTGCGGCAAGGTGATGGAGTTCTGCGACCCGCGCATCCAACAGGTGCGCAATACCGTGGCCGAAGTGATGGACTTCCAAGTGACCCACCATGCCCTGCTGATCCACGGCATCTGCAGCGCCTGTCGAAATGAACGTAACGCCCAATGAACGTGACCGAACGCCTCCCCTTTGACCTCAGCGTGACCAAGGAACAACGCTGCAAAGTGTTCCACCTCCATGGCCGCCTGATGGACCAGCAACAGGCCGACCGCCTGATGACCACCCTGGAGGACGAGCTGGCCGATGGCACCAGCACCATAGTGCTCGACATGGGCGACCTGCAGTACATGAACAGCACGGGGCTCAACATCCTGATCAACGTGCTCACCCGCACCCGCAACGCTGGCGGCGACACCCTGCTCGCGGCCGTTTCGCACAGCGTGCGCCAGCTCTTCATCGTGACCAAGCTGGACACGGTGTTCATCATCACCCCCACGGTCGCCGAGGCCGTGGCCAAGGTGGGCGCCTGATCCATGGCCGCCCGCATGGACGTATTGCTCGGCGCCCAATGGGGCGATGAGGGCAAAGGCAAAGTGGTGGACGTGATCGCCCCGCAGTACGAGGTGATCGCGCGTTTCCAAGGTGGACCCAACGCCGGCCACACCCTGATCTTCGAAGGGCACAAGCACGTGCTGCACACCATCCCCAGCGGCGTGTTCCGCGAGGGTACCATCAACCTGGTGGGCAACGGCGTGGTGATCGATCCCATCATTTTCCTGAAGGAATTGAAGGCACTGGACGATGCCGGCGTGGACGTGCGACCCACCCTGCTCGTTTCGCGCCGCGCGCACCTGATCCTCCCCACGCACCGCGCGTTGGACGCCGCAAGCGAGGCCGAGAAAGGCAAGGCCAAGATCGGCAGCACGCTCAAGGGCATCGGCCCCACCTACATGGACAAGACCGGTCGCAACGGCCTGCGCGTGGGCGACCTGGAGCGGCACGACCTGATGGACCGCTACACCGTGCTGAAGCGAAAGCACGAACGCCTGCTGGCCATGTACGGCCAACCCGGCGTCGATGCACAGGCCGAGGCCGAATGGCTGGACGCCGCGCGCACCCTGCGTGAACTGCAGCTGGTGGACAGCGAGCACTACCTGGACCAGGCCCTGCGCCAAGGCAAGCGCGTGCTGGCCGAGGGCGCGCAAGGCACCCTGCTCGACATCGATTTCGGCACCTACCCCTTCGTTACCAGCAGCAACACCATATGCGCGGGTGCGTCCACTGGTCTTGGTGTGGCCCCCAACCGCATCGGTGCGGTCACCGGGATCTTCAAGGCCTACTGCACCCGCGTGGGCAGTGGTCCCTTCCCCACCGAGCTGGAGGATGATATGGGCGAGCAGATCCGCAAGGCCGGACACGAGTTCGGCAGCACCACCGGCCGCGCACGCCGCTGTGGTTGGTTGGACCTGCCCGCGCTGCACTACGCCGTAATGATCAACGGCATCACCGAGCTGGCCATGATGAAGGCCGATGTGCTGAACGGCCTCGACACTGTGCGCATCTGCACCGGCTACAAAGTGAACGGCACCTACACCGAGCGGATGCCCTACGACATCACCACCGGTGTGGAGCCTATGTACGAGGACATGCCCGGCTGGGGCGAGCTACACCACGAGGCCCCACTGCCCGCTGCGCTGGAACGCTACATGGCGCGCATCGAACAGGCCGTGGGTGTGCCCATCACCCTGGTATCGTTGGGACCCGACCGTGCGCAGACCGTGCTCCGCAAGGGCGCGCTGGTGCACTAACGTGCGATGAGCAGATCCAAGGCCTGGCGACCGGCGCGGAACTCCGCCCCCACCACCGGGCTTCCTGAAGCGCTGCGCACCACGTTGGCACCGTTGCTGGGTGAAGAAGTGAATGCATTGGAACGATCGCTGGCGGAACCCTCGCCCGTAAGCATCCGTGTGAACCCGTTCAAGCCGTTCAGGCCCGAGGCCGAAAGCGTGCCTTGGTGCGCCACCGGACATTACCTGCCGGAACGCCCCGCCTTCACCTTCGACCCGCTGTTGCACGCCGGTGCCTACTACGTGCAGGAAGCCTCCTCCATGCTGTTGGAACCCGTGCTGAAGGCCAGCGGCATGCTAGAGCACGACCTCATCGCCCTTGACCTCTGCGCTGCACCAGGTGGCAAGAGCACGCACCTCCGGAGCCTGCTCACTCCCGGCTCGCTATTGGTGGCCAACGAGATCGATCGCCGCAGGGCCGGGGTGCTGCAGGAGAACCTGTGGAAGTGGGGCCAGCCCAATACCGTGGTGTGCAACAGCGACCCGTCGGACCTCGAGCGCGTGGAAAGCCTCTTCGACCTGATCGTGCTGGACGCGCCATGCTCCGGCGAAGGCATGTTCCGCAAGGACCCCTTCGCGCGCGAGCAATGGTCCACGGAACTGGTGCGGCAATGTGCGACCACCCAGCGCGGCATACTGGAACACGCCTGGAACGCGCTCGCCCCCGGAGGAACTTTGGTGTACAGCACCTGCACGTGGGAGCCCGCCGAGAACGAGGAGCAACTGGCGGCGCTGGTGGCCTTGGGGGCCACGGCCATCGACCCTGCGTTCGATCCCGCGTGGGGCGCTGTGCGCGTAGAGGCGAACGGCATCATCGGCCACCGTTGCTACCCGCACCGCGTGAAAGGTGAGGGCTTCTTCGTGGCCGCCTTGCGCAAGCCGGGCACGTGGGCGGCGCGCGAGTTGAAGAGCAATGGCACCACCACTCCCTTACACGGTGTGCGCCCGGAAATGGCACAGCACGCCATCGTTCATCAAGAGATCACCTACGCGATCGATGCGCGGTGGGCCGGCCCGGTACACCAACTGATGGGAAACGTGCATGTGCTTTCGCCCGGCACACCGGTCAGCTATGTGAAAGGCGATCGGCAACGGCCGCACCCGGCACTGGCCACTAACCAGCTGCTGGACCGAGCCGCATTCACCACTGTGGAAGTGAACGAGCAACAGGCCATTGCCTACCTGCGCGGAGAGACGCTGCCAGCTAAAGATGCATCGGGCGAAGCGCTGGTGATCTATGCCGGCCTTCCGCTTGGCTGGGTGCATGGCGCAGGCAACCGCTGGAACAACGCCTGGCCCGATGCTTGGCGCATTCGCACACAACAACCCCGATCGGGCCGCGTATCTTGGTCGGGCATCGCCCCACGCACAGGCACATGGTGAGCGGCTTCCTCGATTGGTTCGAACGGCACAAGGTCGGCGTGATCGGCACGCTTGCCCTGCACACCATTGCGCTCTTCCTCTTCACACTTTGGAGCATCCGCACCACCCCGCGCGAGGACGAGATCAGCGACATGCGCATTGAGATGATCACGGAGGAGGAGGCGCAGATCCTGGAAGAACAAATGCAACAGGAAGCCCTCGGCATACCGCAGCGGGTCACCAACCTCACGAGCAACATCACGGCCGAGGCCAAGCCCACCTTCTCACACGCCAAGCTCGCCGAACGCGTGGAGAACGACCTGCGCAACTTCGAGCAACAGGAGTTCGACCGGCTGGCGCAGGAACGTCGCGACCGCGGCGAGGAAGTGGAGATGCCCCAGTTGGACCCCAGTAAGTGGAACAAGGAATTGTACATGGATAAGGCCGCCGAACCCGTGAAGGTGGAAGGCGCCACCACCGTTTGGCACGACCTGCTAGGCCGCGTGCGTGAGAACGATGTGCCCGGCTACCTCTGCCGCACCCAGGGCCGAGTGGCCATACGCATCAGCGTTGACCGCAGCGGGCGCGTGACCAAGGCCGAGCTCGACCCAGCCCGCAGTGCCGGTGCCGACGACTGCATGATCGAACATGCCCTGCGGAGCACCCAACGGGCCAGGTTCAATGCGATGGGTAGTGCCCCCGACCCACAAAAAGGCACGGTCTTCTTCCTTTTTCTACCCCAATAGCGCCATTTTGGCCGCCCGACACCGGCCCTACCGGCCACTTTGACCGCATTTCTGCGTCGGCATTCTGATTGATCGGGGCTGTGTACAACACAACTGATCAAACAACAACGCCATGACCATCACGAAGTACCGTCCCCAAGCCACGTTCGCAGCCCCCTTCAACGAACTCGTGAACGAATTCCTGGGCCGCGACATCGGCCAGTTCTTCGGCAGCGACGACCTGCGCCGCAGCAACCCCGGAGTGAACATCGTGGAGAACGACAAGGCCTTTGAGCTGCGCCTGCTGGCCCCCGGTTTCGCCAAGGAGGACCTGAAGCTGAGCATGGAGAACGAGGTGCTCACCATCAGTGCCGACAAGAAGACCGAGGAACTGAAGGAGAACGAGCGCTACACCCGCCGCGAGTTCACGCACAGTGCCTTCAGCCGCAGCTTCCGCCTACCCGAAACGGTGAACGCCGAGGGCATCCGCGCCGAGTATCTGAACGGAGTGCTCAACGTGCACATCCCCAAGGCCGAGGCCGTGAAACCCAAGCAGCGCGAGATCACCATCGCCTGATCCGAACGGACCCAACGAAGAAGGGGGCACGGACAGTGCCCCCTTCTTCGTTCCGTGCCCACATCGCCTGCGGAACCCACAAAGCCCGATCAGCGTATCCACCGCACCACCAGCACGCACTCGCGCCATGAAGACCGACATGCTCGCCTACTATCAGCAGGTATTGGCCACCATCAGCCTGGCCGACCGTCGTGTGTTCCGCAAGGAATTGCGCAAGGCCTTCAAACGTCTATTGCCTACCGAACGCGAGCAATTGAAGGCGTGGTTCCGCAGCAGTTGCGTGTGCAAAGTGCAACAGCAGGGGGATACCGAAATGCGCGACCTGCGCCCCGTGCCGGTGCGCTCTCAGGCGTTGAAATAGCGGCTGTTCCAGGCCCTGTCGCTGAACTGGCCGAAGAACGCCAGCCAGCCGAACGACGTAAAGGCCGCGAGCACGATGGTGCTCCAGCCCATGAACAGCAGTCGCTTTCCGTTCCAGAACGGCGCCTCCGCTCCTGGGACGAGCAATGCGTTGGGCACCAGCATGGCCATCAGGAAAGCCAGGGCGAGCACAGTGGCCACCAGGTTCGCTGGCGTGCGGAATGACCAATAGGCCACTGAACGCAAAGCGCTGAGGTCGCGGCCCCACTTATGCACCAAGTAATAGCGATCATGGCCGATGGGCACGAAGAGCAGCGGGTCGGCCTCACTGTCGCACAGCCGGAACCGTTCGGCGGGCGCCATGATCTTGAAGCTCGATAACGGTGCTTCCGCTTTCTGTTCCAACTGCTTCACGGCGTGCACGGCCTGCGGGGGCAATGGCCCTTTGAACAGTCCGGCATCAAGGAAACGCAGGCGGTGCTTGATGCACAAGCCACGAATGGTGGCCAGGGAATAGATGCGGTCCGGATCGAGGCCGCGGATACGCGCCACGGCATCGCGACGCGAGCTGAGAATAACGGCGCGCAGGACATCATCCTGCTTCTGTTCCTCCTGCAGCCACTGGTGCACTTGGTCCACCAGTGCCTGCTGACCGCGGAGCACCCGCTCCAGTCGGTCCCGTTCGGTCGATGTGTCCATGCTTCAGGAACGCTGGATCCGGCGGATCGGTTCGTCAGCCCTCGCTTTTTCCTGCGAGGCTCATCTCGGCGGCAATGCGGGCCGTCTCCGCTTCGAGCACACCTTCGGCGGCACGCACATGGGGCGGCGCATCGGAAGCGATGGTGCTGTGCACCGAATTGTTGGGCGAAAGGCGGCGCACCGAGGCCTGCACCTCAATGGGGTTCTTCATGGTACCCTTCTCCACCACCACGGTCCAAATGGCATCGTAAGGCACCACGAAACGCACAGGCGATTCCTCGAAAAAGCCACCGTAGTAGGAGTAGGTCTTACCGCCGCGGTAGGCCTTCAGCTCCTTGCCGGTCATGAACTTCACTTTGGTCGCGGTATCGATCTCCACTTCCAGGATCTCTTTCTTCTTGGCCTCGATCGACTGATGCAGGAACTTCATGGTGACGTTGCTGGTTTGTGCGAAGATAGTGCGGCGGAACGTGGTTCAAAGCTTCACGCTCAGCACAGGGAAGGTGGTGTGGTTCACGATGTCCTCCGTAAGGCTGCCGTTCACCACATGGAAGAAGCCCGTGCGGCCGTGCGTGGCCATGGCGATCAGGTCCGCATCGATGTCGCGGGCGAAGTTGAGGATGCCCTCCTCGATGCTGAGGTCATTGTAGATGGTGGCCGTGTAGCGGCGCAGTTCGTGGCGTTGCAGGAACCGGTCGATGGCGGCGCTGCTGTCGGCACTGCGCTCGAAGGTCTTGGGCGTGTTCACCTTCAGCAAATGCACCTTGGGGTCAAAGAGCTCGATCAGCGGACGGAACGCATCGAACTTGGCGATGTCCTGGTCGGAGAAATTGGAGGCGAACACGATGTCGTTCACCTGGAAGTCCTCGATGCGGTGCTTGATCACCAGCACCGGCATGGGGGCCAGGCGGACGATTCGTTGCGTATTGCTGCCCACGAAGCCCTTCATGCCTGTGGCCCCGTGCGAGCCCATGACAATAAGATCGGCCGCTGCGATGCGTTCATTCTTGAACATATCGGGCAGGGTCATCTGCCGAAGCATGAACTTGCGCAGCTCGACCCCCTCCACGAAGGGCAATGTGGGCACTTCGTCCAGCTTCGCTTCGATCTCTTCGCGCAGGCGCTGGTTCTCCGTGTGGAAATCGGTCATCTGCTCGTAGAGGTGCACCACATCGATCACCGCACCCGTAAGGCGCGCGATCTTGGCAGCCACGCGAAGGGCATCAGCGGCACAATCCGAGAAATCGTAGGGAACAACAATGGTCTGAATGCTCATGGAAAGTGGTCCTTTAGCACATGGACCGGCTGAAAATAAGCAGGCGCGCACCACGGCCCAAATGACCGTTGCCATTTCCATGGTGGCTACCTTCGCGAACGGCATGAACGACCAACGCTTGGAACTGGCCGCCACGGACAAGACCCCTGCGGTGCTGCTCGACCCCGTGAACGGTGCGATGCGGATCACGGGCTGCTCCATTCCCGAGAACGCCGACCGCTTCTTCAGCCCCCTCTATGATGCGGTGGACCGCTATGCCGAACACCCTGCCAAGCGCACCGAAGTCCACGTGGACCTCACCTATTTCAACTCCAGCACATCGAAGTACCTGCTCGATGTGTTCAAGCGGTTGGAGGATGCACACACCGATGGAGCCACGAAAGTGGAACTGGTGTGGCACCACATGGCCGACGACCTGGACATGAAAGAGGCGGGCGAGGATTACCGGTCGCTGCTGCGATTCCCGGTAAGGTTGGCGAGCAAGCGCGACTGACCTTCTACTGGTTGCCGAACACCTCGGCCCACACCCGCGCTGGCACGGCAAGGCCATCCTGGAAGTAGACCACATCGCCCCAGGGGTGTGTCACCTTGCGGTACACGGTCTCCTGCCCATTGGCCACCACGCGCCGCTCCTGTACCACGGCCCGTCCTTCCTTGTAAATGCGTTCGTGGGTGCCATCGGGCAGTGCGGTCTTTGCACTGTCGCGCACGGTCGGCGACGTGGCGACCGCTGGTGCCGGGCGTTCCGCTGGTGCGGTACGGACCACTGGCGCTGGGGCGGGCGGAACCACAGGTGCGGGCGAAGGATCGACCTTCGGTGGCTCCTCCTTCACCGGCTCAGGCTTCGTGGGCTGCGGGGCGGGTATTGGCGCAACAACGACCGGCGTTGGGGCGGGAACGGTCGGTTCCACCGGTGGTTCCGAAGGGCGCTCGGCATCACGCTTGGCGATCAGCGCCTCCAGGTCCTTGATCTTTACCTTGGGATACACGTTCAACGGACGCATGCGCCGCGCCTCCTTGAACCGCTCCAAGGCCTCATCATAATGCTGGCCTGCGAACAGCGTTTCGGCCTCCTGCATCACGGCTTGGAAGGCAGGGTCGCGCGCCGCATCCTCGGTCTCCTGCTTGGCCACACGCGTGCGCTCCTTGGCGCTCATGCCCGCGAACTCCTTGGTAAGACTGGTATCCACCTGCGCACCGACATTCAAAGCACCACCCAACAGGGCGGCGACCAAAAGCGTGCGGATCAGGGAATTCATGACAGCAATAGCAACGACAGCGTTACCCGGCAGTTGGACCGGAGCGGGCGCGTTCCTACGCAAAGGAAGCACCGAACGTTGCACCTCCTTCAGACAACGGACCGGCACTACCCCTTTACTTTGCGCCGCTGCGACCGCCCCTGCATACGAGGAGCGGCCCCGCATGCGTTGAACGAACCGATATCCATGAGAACCTCCATCATCGCCCTGTTGCTCGTGGCCGGCCTGGCCGCCTGCACCTCCGAACCCACCACCGATCCGCGTGTTGCGCAACTGGAAGAGGACGGCCAGCGCCTCAGCGCCAAGGTGTCCACGCAGGACAGCACCATCAACGACCTGTTCGGAACACTGAACCAGATCAGCGAGAACCTGCGCACCATCCGCAGCAAGCAGGGCCAGTTGGTAAGCCCGGGCACCGGGATCGAGAACGGCGTTTCGCCCGAGGACCGCATCATGGGCGACATTGCCAGCATCGATTCGCTGCTGACGGCCAACCGCTCACTGATCGAAAAGCTGCGCAAACAGGCACGCACCAACACCAAGGCCATTGCCGAACTGGAGCGCACCGTGGCCGACCTGGAGCAGGGCATGAAAGAGAAGGATGCCGAGATCGCGACCCTGAAGGAGCAACTGGCCAGCACCAACAGTTCGTTGGCCACCTTGATCGAGATGTACCGCGACAAATCGCAGCTCTCGGACATGCAGCGCAACGAACTGAACACCGCGTTCTATGCCGTGGGCACCAGCAAGGAACTGCGCGAGAACGGCGTGCTGACCAAGGAAGGCGGCGTGGCCGGTCTGGGTGGCGTGAACAAATTGAACACCGCCGATATGAAGAAGGACTACTTCACGCAGATCGACATCATGCGCACCCAGGAGATCCCACTGGCCGCCAAGAAGGCCAAGCTGGTGACCACCCACCCCGAGGGTAGCTACAAACTGGACCTTGCTTCGGGCAAGCTGATGATCACCGATGCCAATGCGTTCTGGAGCATCTCCAAATACCTGGTGGTGGTGGTTGACTGAACCACACCGCTCGGAAATGAAAAGGCCGCCATTCCTGGCGGCCTTTTCGTTGATGGGCACTTGTTATTTCGAGAGGGCGTTGGGTTTGGGTGCCGGTGCGGCCGCGGCCTTACCGGTGGCCTGCTTACCTCCGGCGCAGCAAGCGCCAGCCTTTTCGCCCTTGCTGCTGGTGCACTGCTCCGCGCATGGCGACCAACCTTCCTTGCGCAACGCATCCAATTTGGCGCGCTCCTCCTTGCCCAATGTCGCCTCGGCCATGGCCTCGCGCTTGCCCATGGTGGCATCTATCTTGGCGTTCAGATCGGCCATTTGCCTGCGCATATCCATCACCTCCTCTTCGCCCACAAGCAGCTCCTTGAAAAGCACTTCCGTCTGGGCTGCGCTCAGGCCCAACGCCTTGGCATAGGCTTCGGCACGAGTGCGGGCAAGCTGTTCCGGCGTGGGCTGCTTCACCTCCTGGGCCAAGCCCGAAATGGAGGCTATGACCAATCCTGCTGCGAGCAGGAAGCTCTTCATGTTCATCATCGTTCGGTTTTGGTGCAGGCAAGATAGTTGATCGCCAGATGGTATGCGGCCACGCTGCGCCTGCAAGGCCCCACACCCGCATCCGTTGAAGGGACCATGGGGAATAACTTCGCCCCTGCACCGTTCATTACGCCATGCGCACTGAATACCCGGCCAAGGTCCTGCTCGCCTGGGGCGAAGCGATCGCCGGCCATACAGGGCTGCGCGATTGGCTCACCACCAACGGCTACCCGGAACTGGGCATCTTCACCTTTGCCTTGCGCAACCGCGAGGAGGCCCGAAAATGGCTGATGGACAATGGGCATCCGCACCTGATGGCCGTGATCACCGGCATTGAGGGCGACAAGCGCGCGCTGGAATGGCTGGACCGCAACGGCATGCATGTGCTGAACCAAGTGGCGCTGGCGGGCGATGGTGATGAGGATGCCTTTCAATGGCTGATGGAGCACGGGCACAAGGAGCTGGCGATCATCGGCAACAAGATGCACAAAGTGAAACGCCAGATCGACGAGGACAACAGCGACTACCACCGCTATGCGGGCAAATGACGCTCCTGCGTGATCCCGCAATAGGTGGTGTGGAGCCGTTCAAGCAGTATGATGTCGATCAGCGTGTGCGCCACCATGGGCCCTACAAGGCCCTGCACATCGGCCATCCAGCCAAGTACCATCATGCCGAGCGTTAGCACTGCGCCGTAGATGAAGAGGCGCTTATCACGCGGGTCCAGGTACCCGTGGATGGCCACGAACAACACCGCCGTTACTGGTATGCCCAGCCAGGGTTGCAGCGCACCGCGGAAGAAGAGCTCCTCGCCCACACCGGCGCAGATGGAAATGGCGATGCGCATGGACCGCTGTTGCACGTGCGGGCCGATCAGCAGCGCATACCGTTCGCGCAACGGCGTGAAGCCCGGCGCACGGATGAGCATCCAAGCCAACATGCCGATGGCAACACCAACGACCAGACCGTAGGCCACTTGTAGCGGAACACCCACTTCCTGCACGAGCACCTCACCCAATGCACGCCGTTGCACACCGGTGATCAACGCGATGCCACCACCACCGAAAAGCACCAGCGTGGCCAGGCCCAGCCAAATGATCACCGGGACCTTGCGCAACAAGGTGCTGTGCTCAGCCAAGTTCCTCGTCATCGGTGCTGGCGCCAAGCATGGCGCTCATAAGGTCGCCGAAGCGCGCCGACCCGGCCAGTTGCGTGCGACCGATGCGGCTGTGCTCCGCCAGGCCGTGCAGCACGAACTCCGCCCACAGCAACTGCTCCTCATCATCCAGATAAGCATGCCGCTTCCGTACCAGGTCGATCAGGCCGGGGACATGACGTAGCTCTTCAACATGCTCGGCGTTGGTGGCCCCGTTCAGCAGCTCGCATTGGGCGGCCTCGAAGTGCTCCACGATATCGTGGTAGGGATCGGCCGAACGCTCGGAAGTGGCACCGGCCTTCACGCGTTTGCGTGCCTTCACCGGATCGGGGAAGAGCTCGGCGAACACGTTGCGGATGGCCAGCCCCAGCAGGTGGTGCGCCACCTTCTCGGGTCCCTCCTGTTCGCCTTCATACACCAGTTCCACCTTACCGGTAATGGCGGGCACCACGGCCTGCAGATCGCCGATGCGGGCCACCGTGCTGTCCTCGCCATTGTGCAGTGCGCGCAGCTCGGCCGCACTGATCACGCTCTCCAGCGCACTGATGGTGAGGCGCGCACTAACGCCGCTCTTGCGGTCCACGTACTCGCTCTCGCGCGCTTCCAAGGCAATGCGCTCGATGAGCACACGCAGCAGGTCGGGCACGCGCACCCGGGCCAGCTGCTCTTTCGGTGAACGCAGCTCCTGCGCGGTGATGCGCATGCCCAGCTCGATCGTGGGCGGATAGTGCGTGAGGATCTGGCTCTGGATTCGGTCCTTCAGCGGGGTGATGATGGCGCCGCGGTTGGTGTAGTCCTCGGGGTTGGCGGTGAACACGAACTGGATGTCGAGCGGCAGGCGCAGCTTGAAGCCACGGATCTGTACATCGCCCTCCTGCAGGATGTTGAAGAGCGCCACTTGGATGCGTGGCTGCAGATCGGGTAGTTCGTTGATGACGAAGATGCCGCGATGGCTCCGCGGGATGAGTCCGAAGTGGATCACGCGCTCGTCGCTGTAGTCGAGCTTGAGGTTGGCGGCCTTGATGGGGTCGCTGTCGCCAATGAGGTCGGCCACGGTCACATCGGGTGTGGCAAGCTTCTCGGTGTAGCGGTCGTTGCGGTGCAGCCAGGCAATGGGCGTGGCATCGCCGTGCTGCGCGATGAGGTCCTTGGCGTGGCGCGAGATGGGCGCCAACGGATCGTCGTTGATCTCGCTCCCGGCCACCACGGGGAGCCACTCATCCAGCAGTTGTACGAGCGAGCGGGCCATGCGCGTTTTGGCCTGTCCGCGCAGGCCGAGCAGGTTGATGCTGTGGCCCGCGAGGATGGCGCGTTCCAGTGCGGGGATCACGGTCTCCTCATACCCGTGTATGCCCTCGAAGAGCGGTTGTCCGCTGCGGATGCGTGCAATGAGGTTGGTGCGCAATTCCTCTTTCACGCTGCGGGGGCGATAGCCGCTTTGCTTGAGCTCGCCGAGGGTGGTGGGGGTGGGTGGGTTCATGGAGCGAGTGTGTCGACCCTACGGGTCGACGGTGCTGGTGCTTTCTAAGAGGCTCTCCGGTTGGATGCATGATCGCGGAACACCATGTCGGCGAGGCCTTGCAGGCCGGTGTAGAAGGCGCGGCCCTGGTTGGCCTCGGTGAAGCGTTCGATGAAGTGCTGCAGGTAGTTGTCGCGCGCGATCATGAAGGTGGTGATGGGGATGCCGGCCTTGCGCGCACGCACCGCCGCATCGAGGCAGCGGGCCACAATGAAGTCGTCGAGCCCGAAGCTGTTCATGTAGTACTCGCCGTTGCGTTTGATGCAGCTGGGCTTGCCGTCGGTGATCATCACGATGCGGCGGTTCTTCAGCTTGCGGCGGCGCAGGATGTCCATGGCCAGTTCCAGGCCCGCCACGGTGTTCGTGTGGAAGGGCCCCACTTGCAGGTAGGGCAGGTCTTTCAGGCTCACCTGCCACGCATCGTTGCCGAACACCACGATGTCCAGCGTGTCCTTGGGGTAGCGTCGCTTGATCAGTTCGGCCAGCGCCATGGCCACCTTTTTCGCCGGGGTGATGCGGTCCTCGCCGTAGAGGATCATGCTGTGGCTGATGTCGATCATCAGCACGGTGGCGCAGGCGCTCTGGTGCTCGGTCTCGATCACCTCCAGGTCGTCCTCGCTCAGGCGTAGGTCGTCGATGCCGCGCTGCTGGGCGTTGCGGATGCTGTCGCTCATGGCCACCTGTTCGATGCGGTCGCCGAAGCGGTAGCCGCGCCGGTCGCTGGTGGGCTCGTCGCCGGGGCCGGTCTTGCGCAGTCCGTGGCCGCCACGATCGGTCTTCTTCAACTTGCCGAACACCTGTTCCAGTGCGCGCTCGCGGATCAGCTTCTCGGCCTTGCCGGTCAATGGGGTCTTACCACCCTTGGTGGGCCGGTCACCCACAAGGCCATGCTTGCGCAGGTCGGCCTCGAACTCCTTGCGGCCATACGCGGGTGTCCACAGGTCGTGTTCCTTGTCCACCTGGTCCATCCAGTCGAGGGCCTCTTCCACATCGCCGCTGGTGTGGGTGAGCATCTCCAAAAAGATCGGCAACAGCTTCTCGAAGGGCGAGCGGTCGTCCTGCGGGGGAATGAACTTGCCGAAGCGGTGGCCGAGCATGGGTGCGGAATGAAAGTAACGCCCTGCCCTCTCCCATGTTCACCACATCGACCAAATGACAAAGCCCCGCCATGAAGGACGGGGCTTTGTCGGTAAGATCGGAACGGCTCAGCGCACCACCACGCGGCGGTTGCCCAGCACACGGCCTTCGCCGAGCAGGTTCACGGTGTAAAGGCCTGCGGACAAACCGCCCAGGTCCAGCGTGAGCATGCTGTTCGCGGCAACGGCGTTCACCCCTTGCTGCAGCACCATGGCGCCGCGGGCATCCACAACGGTAACGCTGGTAACGGTGCTTTCCACACCGGCCAGGTCCAGTACCAACAGGTCGGCCACCGGGTTCGGGTAAGCGTTGAAACGCACGGCATCGTGGTCGATGATGCCCACATTGCCGGGACCGAACATCCACTGGGCACCCTTCTGCACGCTGTATGTACCGCCATTGATGCTCACGGAATCCTCTTGCAGGCGCAACACGGGGTGCACCTCGTTCTCGGTGAAGAAGAAATAGGTGGTGCTGATGCGGTTCACAATGGCAAGCGCGGTCTGGTCGGTAATGTTGCGGCGCACTTTCACGCGGAGCACGTTGGGCACAAGGTCCTCGGGCAGTTGAAGCGTGCCGTAGCCATCGGCTATACCGGTAATGGTGCCCACGCGCGTGGCCGCCCCGATACCGGTGGTATAGGTGGCGCCCACGGCATCGGTCCACGTGGTGCCGAAGGTGCAGGGATAGACCAGTTCCTGTGCGGGGTCGCTGTAATTGAAGAGGCCTTCCAGCGGACTGCGCTGACCCACGATCTTCACCCCCGTGCTGGAGTACTCATAGAAGGTGGTATCGCTGCCGCCATCGGTGAACAGCAGGTTGGCCGTGGGCACCACGGAGGATGAAGAGGTAACTGAAGGGCTCAGGTATTTCAGGTTCTTCTGGCCCGTGGAGTCCAGCATCCAGAAGCCGTAAAGGATGTCCTCGCCGGTCCCGCCGGGAAAGGCCCAAGTGGGCTGGGTGAACACATTGATGACCTGGCCGGCCACCGGTGTGTTGTTCCCGGCGTTGAGCGTGGGTGCCTGGGCTTGAACGGCCAGTGTGGTCAGAAGCGTGGCGGAGAGTACGGTCTGTATGCGCATTGTGCAGGTTCGGTTAGCGGTGCTGAAGGTAAGACACCGGTGCGGACCCGTTCGCTGCCCGCCTTCGTCGAACGCATCCACCGATCGCTTCTCTTTGCACCTCCACAGCCATGAAATTCAGTGTCAGCGAGATCACCGATCTCATCCGCCACCGGCGCACCATCTATCCCAAGGACTACACCGACCGCGTGGTACACCGCGAGATCGTGGAGCGCGTGCTCTCCAACGCCACCTGGGCACCCACACACGGCATGACGCAGCCCTGGCGCTTCACCGTGTACACCGGTGCCGCGCGCGAACGCCTCAGCCAGTTCCTCGGCGAAGTGTACCGCACCAACACACCGCCGGACAAGTTCATGCAGCGGAAGTACGACAACATCACGCAGCGCCCCCTGCAGAGCAGCGTGGTGATCGCCATCGGCATGGCGCGCGACCCCAACGGCAAGATCAACGAGCGCGACGAACTGCTAGCCGTGGCCTGCGCTGTGCAGAACATGCACCTCACCTGCGCCGCCTACGGACTGGGCGGCTTCTGGGCCACCGGCGGCCCCATGACCGGAACCGCCATGCGCGACCACCTCGGCCTGGGGCCCAACGACCACGCCATGGGCCTGTTCTACATCGGCTACCCCGCCATCGAGTGGCCCAAAGGCTATCGCAAACCGCTGGAACACGTGGTGAAGTGGGAAGAGTGATGGCGCGACGCGCAAGCGACAAGCGTCAAGGCTCAAGACTAAAGACAAAAGGCTCAAGACTAAAGGCTCAAGACTAAAGGCTCAAGACCCAATATCCATGATGCAAGCCTCGCATCTCGCCTCCCACAGCTTGCAGCTTGCCGCTTGAGCCTTGACACTTGAAGCTTGTCACTTGTCATTTCTCCCCATGGCCATCCTTAACATCACCAACTACGACGACCATCCGGAGGACGCCAACTGGATCGTGTTCCGCTTCCCCACCGATGCCATGGCGGGCGAGTTCACGCAATTGCTGGACCAGGCGCGCATCGGGCACGAGCGTGATGGCGCGGGCGGTCCGCCGTTCATGGTGGGCGTGAAACAGCGGCACCGTGAACAGGCCGTGCGCCTCAACTACACCGTGCTGGGCCGCCACCGCGAACCCTTTATCGCCGACGGACTGCTGCGCAAGGTGGTGCTGGGCTTTGTTGCGCTCGTTCTGTTGTTGGCCGTGGCGGGTTTCGTGGTGCGCAATTTCTGGAACGGGTAGCGTTACCTGTTCACACCGCACCGTTACCTGCCGTGCAGCGTGCTTGGCCCGCTCCGGTGCCGCATCTTTGCCACGCATGGTCGCACCACACCACCGCCCCTTCCGCGCACTCCTCCTGGTGGTGCTGCTCGGGCTTTGGTGCGCACCCGTGCGGGCACAGCGCGGGGTCACCACCTTCGGCATCCAACTGAAACCGGTGCTGCCGCTGGAGTACTTCGACCCGCTCACCACCCTGCAACGGCCCTCGCTCAGTGGTAGTGTGGAGCTTACCGGCGGCATGGCCTTCGGCATGTCGGTGCGCGTGGGCATCAGCGACATGTTCTCGCTGGAGACCGGCCTGGGCCAGATCACCCGCCGCTACACCTTCGGCCTGGTGAACGATACCACCGGCTATGCCGAGAGCAGCGACATCCGCTTCATCGGCTACGAACTTCCGGTGGCCGGGCTGGTGTACATCCGCCTGGGCGAACAGCTATGGATGAACACCGCGTTGGGCGGCTCCATCGACTTCTACCCCAGCGATGTGCAGCGCGATATCCAGGAAGGGCGCGCCTATTTCTACCGCTACAACTGGGCGCAGTTCGCCGTGCTGGCCAACCTGGGCGTGGAGTACCGCACCCGCAAGAGCGGCATGTTCTACCTCGGCGCCACCTACCACCGCACCTTCAGCCCCATTGCCGTGGCCGAGCTCACCTACTACACCCGCACCTTCTTCCCCTATACCATGCGTGCCGACCTCATCGGCACCTACCTCACCGTGGACCTCCGCTATTACTTCCACGAGGACCCCGACAAGACCAAGCTGCGCAAGAAGAAGAGCTGAGGCGCAGGCCAACACACGTGGTGAAGGAACCGTGAATGAACCTGCCTTCCGGTAGGCAGGCGTTGATGGACGGCAATGCGTCCGTAGCGAAACCCTCCTATTCCCGTTCATGCACGTCCATTCCCGGTTGGAAAAAGCGACCGTGAATGAACCTGAATGGACCGAATGCAAGGGGTATCCGCAGATGACACAGATGACACAGATAGCGCCTGACGGCGATTTACCTGCATTGACCGCTTGGCGGTCCATCTGCGACATCCGTGGATGACATTTGAGACCACGCCAGGCAGGCCCTGGACCGATCATACCCGGTTCCGGAACATGCGGGTATCTTCGGCGCACACCATACCACCTCCAACGCATGCGTGCACACTACGCCCTCTCCTTGCTCCTCTCCCTTTCGGCAATGGGCGCCATGGCCCAGCCCGCCAACGATGCCTGTGCCAATGCCCTGCCCATCAGCTGCGGCAACCTCTACAATGGCACCACTGTGGCCGCCACCAACGACATTGCCCTGAACTGCGGCACCAACGTTACCGCACCCGGTGTGTGGTACCTGTTGCAGGGCAGCAACGAACAGATCATCATCAACACCTGCGTGGGCACCACCTGGGATACACGGCTCAATGTGTATACCGGCAGCTGTGGGAACTTCACCTGTGTTACCGGCAACGACGATGCCTGCGACTACCAGAGCCTGGTCTCGTTCGTGGCCGTTGAGGGCGTCAGCTACTACGTGCTGGTGCAGGGCTACAACGGCGCCACCGGCGCCTTTCAACTGCTGGTGGACTGTGGGCCCATTACCGAGGACAACTGCCTGGGCGCACTGCCCATTGCCTGCGGACAGACCGTGAACGGCAACACCATTGGTGCCACCATCGATGGCGCGCCCGAATGCGATACCGAGATACAGGCCGCCGGCGAGTGGTACACCTTCAGCGGCGTGGAGGCCCAGGTGACCCTTAGCACTTGCCCCGGTTCCGGCTACGACACGCGCCTCAATGTGTACCGTGGCAGCTGCGCCGAACTGGTGTGCGTGGTGGGCAACGATGATGCCCCCGACGTGCTCTGCTCCGAAGTGATCTTCGATGCCACGGCCAACGAGACCTATTACGTGCTGGTGCAGGGCTACAACGGGCAGGTCGGCGGCTACGAACTGCGCATGACGTGCAACAACTGCCCCGCGCCCACCAACGTGAGCGTGAACGCGCTGGACACCAACGCCGAAGTGGCCTGGGACAGCGGCGTGGAAGGCACCCCCTTCTTTGTGGAATACGGCCCCAGCGGCTTCACCCCCGGCACCGGCACCGTCATCAGCGGCATCACCGGCACCGATGGTCCGCCCGTGTACTTCGATGGGCTTGAACTGGGCACCGCCTACCAGGTGTACATCACCCAGAGCTGTGGCAAGGAGGAGAGCACCACCGGTCCCATCGGCTTCATCACCCTTAGCGAGGCACTGGCCCCCAACGCCGGCTGCAACGGTGCCATTGCCATTGCATGCGGACAGAGCGTGCAGGGCAACACCACACTGGGCCTGCAGGCCGATGCGCCCACCTGCGGCTCGGCCAACATCAGCACCCGCGGCCTGTGGTACACCTTTTCCGGCACCGGCGAAGTGGTGACCCTCAGCACCTGCGGCAACACCACCTACGACAGCAAGATCAGCGTGTTCACCGGGTCCTGCGGCGCCTTTACCTGCGTGGCCGGCAACGACGATGCGCCCGGCTGCACCGGCAACAGCAGCGAGGCCATCTTCCCCAGCACCAACGGCACCACCTACTTCGTGTACGTACATGGCTACAACGACGCGCAGGGCGACTTCAGCCTGGCCATGAGCTGTGCGCCCGGCTGCACCCCGGTGGCCAATGACGATTGCGCCACCGCCACGGTCATCGACATCCAGCCCATCGGTGGCTGCGAGGCCAGCACAGGCACCACCGTGTGCGCCTTCGCCCCCGCACTGCCCAACCCGCCCTGCGATCCCTTCGCTCCCATCAACGATGTGTGGTACACCTTCAACAGCGGCTGGGCCAACAGCTTCGACATCCTGCTGCAGACCGTGGGCGCCGCCACCATCAACGCCGCGCTCTACAACGCCTGCAACGGCGAGTACATTACGTGCTGGATGGACGTTACCGATGCCATCAACGTTTCCGGTGCGCCCGCCAACACGGACCTCTACCTGCGCCTATGGAACGGCGGCGGTGAAGAGGCCGGCAGCTTCACCCTCTGCGTGGAGGCCGACATCACCACTGGCGTGCAAGGCACCACCACGGCCACCACGCAACTGTGGCCCAGCCCCGCCACCACCACCCTTTCCGTGCGGCCCACCACCGGCCTCAAGCAACTGCAGGTGCTGGATGCACAAGGCCGCCTGGTGGACGTGCATGGCGTGAACGGCAGCGCCCAGACCACCATTTCCGTGGAGCACCTGGTGCCCGGCATCTACCTGCTCCGCGCCGACAACGGCACACTGCTGGGCCGCTTTGTGAAGGAGTGAGGCGAACGCTTTGAAAGAGCACAAGGCCCGGCGAACTGCCGGGCCTTGTGTGTGAATGGCCTTGGTATGTGCCGAACAGACCTGTACAGGGCCCTCTGCTTTGGTGCCCAATGCGTGAATGGTCGATGGATCGAAGTGCCCGCGCAGCGGGCTCATCCATGGTGGTGGCGCCTTCTCACCCATACGAACACGGCAACGAGCAAAGCGCCAAGGGCCACGAACCACCACACGGACGGGGTGCGCGAAATATCCACCGGTGCCACATCACCCACCAGCACCAGTCCGGCCCAGTAGTATGGTTGCGCCAGCTCATCATCGGCCGTGGCCAGGTGATCGAGCTTGGCCTGGCGCAAGGCGGCGTGCTTGGACCATCCATCGGCAATCAGTTCATAAAAGCGCGCAATGATCGCCGAATTGCTCTTCTCGTCGATGTTCCACAGCGACATCACCAGGCTGGGGCAGCCTGCGTACGCAAAGCTGTAACCGAGCGAGCGCACGCCTTCGCCATCATCGGCGCCGGTGCCTGTTTCGCATGCGGCAAGCACGGCGAGCTGCGCGCGCAGGTCCAGCTCATAGATCTCGTAAGCGTGCAGGTAGCCGTCGGCATCGGGCTCCGGACCCGTGGCATCCTTGCTCAGCACCAGCCGCGAGTACATCGGGTTGGTCGCGTTCATCTCGGCGTGCGTACCCAGGTGCAGGATGCCATATTCGCGCATTGCCGAGCGGAAACCACCCTCCGTGGCACGCGTGCCCAACAGCACGCTCGCATTCAGCGTGCGGCCAAGGTCCTCGGCGGTGCGCATGGCAAAGGGTTGGCGCACGTAGCGCAGGTAATCGCGATCGATGCGGCTGCTGTCCGTGGTGCGCGCGAGGTACTCCTGCTTCATCTCATCGGTGAAGCCCGGCGCCAAGGCCAGCGCACCCCGTGACCGCTCCCGCGCCAGCTGTGCGAACTGTACCGCGGTGGTGGCGCTCAGCAAATAGGCCACGGTGTAGCGCTGCAGCAGCAGCTCCTGCGTGCCCGCCCCGTTGCCGGACGGCGCGGTCCGCAGCACTTCAAAGCTCACGGTGCGCAAGGGTCCATCGGGGATGATCAGCAGTTCCTCGACCTGGATGTGTGGCCCAAGTGGCTTCACCACCTGCTCATACAGCTCGTAGGCCACGGTGCGATAGGCCTTGTCATCACGCTTGGCGATGGAGGTGTTGAGCCGGCGTACGCGATCGTCGAGCAGGGCGGCATCCAGCTTCATCAGGTTGGCGGACGAAGCATCCACCACCAGGGCATACAGGTGGAACTCACTTTGGGCGTAAGCGACCAAGGCCCTGCCGGGCTTCAATAGACGCGTGCGAAGCTCTTCGATCGTGGTCACCGCCTCGCCGTGGCGCAGGGCGAAATAGGCCGGGTACTCCCTGCGCAAGCCCTCCAGGAACGCGGCATAGGCCCGCTCGTTCTCGTAGGCGCGCGTCGCGGTCTCCGGGTCGTCGGGGTCGATGTCCATGGCGGTGATCAGTTCCTGCTCACGCACCATGATGGTATCGGGCACACCCGCGAAACGCAATCCCTTGAACGCATTGAGCCGCTCCTTCAGCAAGGTGGAGCGATCGGCCTCCGACACGGCCAGGAAACGGGCGCATGCCGCTTCCATGCCCAGCACGTCACGCGAAGCATAGGCCACATCGAGCGCCAGGTCGAAGAGCCGTTCCTGCGCTCCGGTAAGCAGCAGTTTGGACGCCGCATCGTCAACGGCCGCCTTGTTGCGCGACAGTGCCACAATGGCCAGATCAAGGTCCGCGTTCCAGGCCTTCAATTGCGCTGCCGAAGGAGCAGGACCAGCCAGCGCCATGGCCGTGCGGACGTTCCAGAAGACGGCGTCGGGCAGCACGTGCGGCTCCGGGAACGCGCGCGGCAGGGGGCTTTCGCGAAGCGCCTTCGCACGGGGTCCCAGGATCCGCATCGCGGTGCGTGCATGCGCATTCGCCGCTTCGACATCGCCGGAGGCGAAGGCCGCCTCCGCCATCAGCACCTCCACCTGCGCCACCTTGTAGTGCGTGCTGTCATTGATCGCGATGATGATCGCACGCGCCCGCTCCAGGTCTTCCATGGCCTCATGCGTACGCCCCGAGCGGATACGTGCTGTGGCCCTGCTCTGCAGGGTGCCCGCGAGCACGGCATCCGTGGCATCCATCCTGGTGCGCTGGCCAGCGGCGATGCTCACGCCGAAGAGCGAATCGGCCTGCGCATAGCGCGCCTGCCGGGCCATCACCTCGCCGAGCTTGGAACTGGCGCGGATATACTCCTCGCTCCCTGTACCGAACTTACGCTCGCTCGCGGCCACGTATTCGGTCATCAGCGCCTGCGCCTTCGCCAGGTTGCCAGCGTTCAGCTCCAGGTCCGCGAACCGTTCCTTCACGGAAATGAGCTGGGCGTCATCGGCCTCCAGCACGCTGCTGCGGTCGCGCCAGGCCATGTCCAGCAGTTCCCGCGCACGCCCATTGTCGCCGAGCTGGAAATAGACCGTGGCCAGGTTCAAATGACCACGCGAGCGGCCAACGATCGCTTCATCACGCGTGAACTGGTCCTGGGTGCTGGCGATCACCCGGTCGCTGTAGCGCAGGCTTTCGTGGTAGTTGTTCTTCGCCCGTGTGAAGTCGCCTGCGTTCTGCCAGAGCACGCCCAGGTTGCCGTATGCGCTCACCTTGCGCATCAGGATGGCCTCGGAGGTGCCATCACCGAGCTTCTCCAGCGCCTTCATGTAGTAGCTCTCCGCCTCACGAATGCGACCCAGATGCCAGGCCGCCACGCCCGCTGCAGTGTACGACTCGGCCCATTGTTCAGGCGGAATGGAATCGGCCTGCTCGTATTGTGCGATGGCGGACAGCGCCCACTTGCCCGAGCTGCGGTGATCACCGAGCACGCTGTGGTCGAAGGCGAGGTATTGGCGCGCCCGGCCACGCTGCGCAATGGGCACCTTGGGGTCGCTGTCGGCCACCACCACGGCCAGGGAGTCCACGCGGGCACATTGTTTCATCTCGCCCACATCGTAGTAGGTCCAGCTCAGATCGAAGAGCGCCTCCAACTCGTGGTCGGCATTGCCGCGCGCCTTCACCAGGGCGTAGATGCGCTCGGCAGCAGCGGTGCCAGCGGCGGCATCCTTCACTTTGCGGTACGCACGGCCGTACTTGTACAGGTACCGGTGCAACGAATCGGCCCACGTGGTCCCCTCCGCAGCGGTGATCTGCGCATCGATCTCGCGGATCAGTGCCGGGTATTCCTTCGCTTCATAAAGCGCACCGATGCGTGCATGGCGGACTGCCAGTGGGTCGGTCTGCGCGAGCACTGCGGAACCGCAGATGCCCATCATCAATGCCCCGATCGCGCGCATGCCTAGTTGAGTTCGGACAGCACGGCCCGGGCCTTCGCGCCGTTCGGATCGTCCACCTCGAACCGCACCGCTGCCGCAGCGTTCCGGTCGCCGCTGCGCACCAGGGCAAGGAAGGCGTACCAACGCGCCTTGCGGGCGAACACGGAGCGCTCTTGATCGGCCACGGCCTGGAGCATCGGTAGTGCACGCTCCGCACGTCCTGCGTTCAACTCCGCGCAGCCGATGTAAAAACGCAGTGTATCGCTCGCGGGATCCTCTTTCAGGAGCGCGGTGAACTTGCCGATGGCCTCGTCATGATCACCGAGCTTGTAGGCCACCATGGCATCGTGGAAGGTATGACCTTCGGTGGCGCCCATCACCACGGGCAGGCCGGGATCGGGCCTGAAGTGCGCAGCGAAAAGCCGCTCGTTGGCGTTGGGCCGTAGTGTGAACCACAGTGTGCCGCCCAGCAACACCGCCAGCACCGCCGCGTACTTCAGCCAGGTGGACAGGCCACCGCCTTCGTTGCGTCGCTCGGGATGCTCTGCCCGTGCGGCCTTCAGCAGGCGTTCCATGCCGCCCAGTTCGATGGCCAGGATGTTCTCGCGTTCCAGCTCCACTTCGGCGCGCAAGGCATGATCGGTCGCCATACGCTGCTCGAATGCCAGGCGCTCATCGGCACCCATACGATCGAGCACGTAGGCCTCGATCCGCTCGAAGGTGGGTTTGTCCAGTGCGCTCATGTTCCGCTGGTGTTCGCTTCGCCGGCGATGGTCCTGCGCGAAGCACGCAGTTTCATCATGCAGCGGTACTTGATGGTACGGATGCTCTCTTCCTCCACGCCCATGCCGGCCGCGATGGTGGCCAGGTCCTTGCGCTCGAAATAGAACTGATCGAGCACCGTGCGGCACTTCTCGTCCAATTGGCCATAGACCGAACGGAGCCGTTGGAGCTTCTCCTCGGTATCGTCCGGCGTTTCCGCGCGGACATCCAGCCTCCCTTCGTCGTGTACGACCTTCATGTGCTTATGCGCGGCCGACCGCACCACATCGAGCCATTTGTTCTTCGCCACTTGGAAGAGGAAGGCGCCGGGCTCGCTGCCCACCGCCAACGATCGTTCCTTCGCTTTGAGCCAGAGCACCGTCATGGCCTCCTGGAAGATGTCCTGTGCATCGTCCGTTGTACCACTGTTGCCTACCACATACTGCCTGATGGCCGGGAAGTGCTGCTTGTAGAGCGCGCGCACCGTGGCCGCATCGTTGCAGCGAAGTCCCGTGGCCCAGTTCGGCTCGGCAAGGGGTTCGTTGTCTCTGGCTTCCACAGGGAGAAAGAAGCGGAGCACGATGATACGAAGTCCGGTCCAAGTGCCACATGTTCCTGTTGCGGACAGGCGCTTGGCCTGCCCTACCAGCACGTTATCGGGGAACGGGCGGGAATGTGAACACCGGATGAATTCTTACACGCGATCGTTCACATCGCGGCAGGCTTCCCGATGAAGGGGCATGAAGCACGTACACGCGCGCTGGCGGTCATGCGCAATGGCGCTCCTCTTCGGGGCGCTGCCATGCGCGAACGTGCAGGCCAACAACCTCTCCATCACGCAGCCCGTGCTGATGGACTTCAACGGCACGGCCGGCACGGTGGATGTGCGCTTCACCATCAGCTGGCAGAACAGTTGGCGCACGACGAGCGCACCGGGCAACTGGGATGCGGCTTGGGTCTTCCTGAAGTTCCGTGTGGGCACGGCCGACCCGACACGCACGGGCGTGAGCAGCACCGGCACCACCTTGAACGTGGGCAACACGCAGCACCTGCGGGTGGGTATGCCCGTGTTGCGCACGGCGGGAACCGGAACGATACCCGCGAACACGGTGATAACCGCCATACCCAACGGCACGCAGGTCACCATCAGCGCAGCACCCACCACCGCACTGGCCGGGGCCACGGTGCGCTTCATCCGCATCTGGGAGCATGCACGGCTGGCGAACGATGCCGCGCACTTCGCGCCTGCGGGCAGCACCATCCGCACGGGCCTGCTCACACCCGCAGCGGCCTACAACGCCACCACCAACTACGGGGTAGGCGCCTTCATCTACCGCAGCGCCAACGGCACGGGCACCTTCACGGCCAGCAACGTGGAACTGCGCTGGAACTACGGTTCACAGGGCTTGGTGATCGGTGCTCCGGTGGAGGTGTGCGCCTTCGGGCACGAGATGGTGTATGTGACGGGTGGGAGTTTCCGACTTGGTGATGGGCAATCGACCACCACAAATGGGGGATTCTACACTGCTCCGAACACGAGCAGTACTTACCTCGTCAGCAATGAGGCAGCGATTACGGTAGGCACATCCAACGGCAGTCTGTACTACGCCGCCAGCGCCTTTCAGCAACCTGGCGACCAGTTAGGCCCCATTCCAGCAGCTTATCCGAAGGGCACCGTACCATTCTACTGCATGAAGTACGAGCTAGCCCAGGCGGACTACGTGAACTTCCTGAACAGGCTCACGCGGCAGCAGCAGGATGCGCGCACTGCAACAGCGCTGCCTGTAGGCACCACGGCTATCATGAATCGCTATGTCATGACCAACACCGCTACGATGATAAATAGGAATGGTGTTCGATGCGCTGCCACTGTGGTTGCCAATGACCCCATCACCTTCGATTGCGATCTGAATGGCAATGGGATCGGCTTCGAGGCGGCAGATGGGCAGTGGATCCCGTGCAATTTCATGCGATGGTCTGACCTTTCGGCCTACCTTGATTGGAGCGGATTACGGCCGATGTCGGAGCTTGAGTTCGAGAAAACTTGCCGAGGCCCGCTATCCCCTGTTCTGAACGAGCTCGCTTGGGGCACCGCTAATTCTCCCGCAACCATATACGGCATAGTCAATGCCGGCACTGCCAGTGAACAGGTCAGTAGCGGATATGGGACCGTTTCAGGGAACGCGGCCTACGCGCAGACTGCGATCTCGATCGGACCGCTGCGGGGTGGCATCTTCTCGCACCATGCATCGAACAGCGGTCGCATAACAGCTGGGGCCTCCTACTATGGTGCACTGCACATGAGCGGCAATCTTGGTGAGTTCTGCATCACGGTCGGGCAGCCAGCTGGGCGCGCTTTCACCGGGACACATGGCAATGGCATGCTTGATCAGGCAGGGCTCCACGATGCGGGGATGTGGCCCGCGGTCATCGCTGGCTGGGGGTATCGAGGAGGGAACTATACATCATCGCTAGTAGCCTGTGCGACTTCGCACCGCTTCTACGCGAGTGCGCCAGCAGCCAATGGATACGCCATGTTCGGAGGCCGCGGCGTGCGCACCATGCCATGAGAAAGCTCGTCGCCATAGCGCTCTGCTGCATGTCCATGTCCGCTGTGGCCCAATACACCGGCGGCACCGGTGGTGGCGGCTTCACCGCCTGCTCCAGCAGCTTCACCGTGCTGCCCGTGGAACTGCTTCACTTCACGGCCGTGCCCGAAGGCCCGCACGTTACGCTACTATGGGCCACCGCCACAGAGCTGAACAACGCGGGCTTCCAGGTGGAGCGCAGCAGCGACGGCGAACGCTTTGTTGCCATCATCCACGTGCCCGGCATGGGCACCACGCAGCAGGTCACCGAGTACCAAGCGCTGGACCGCGATCCCCTTCCCGGCCTCAGCTACTACCGGCTGCGCCAGACCGACCTCGACGGAACGGCCACCTGGAGCAACATGGTGGCCGTGCAGCGCGAACAGGACCTGCTGCTCGCCTACCCGAACCCGGTGGAACACGTGTTGCACATCGCGGGTATCGGGCCCGATGCCGTGGTGGAGGTCTTCGACCCCATGGGGCGCATGGTCCTGGAGCGGCAAGGCACCGGTGAACAGCTCACCCTCGAGGTGGGCCACTGGCCCCCAGGCCTCTATACCGCACGGGTGGTCGGTGGCAACAACGTGCGCGCCATCAGCCTCATAAAACGCTGAGGCGCTGGCAGCCGGCAGCGCGATCGTTCACATTCCCGCACCTGCCCCGATGTATCGCTGAAACCCAACACGAATCCCCATGAGAACCGACCGTACACTCCTTTTCTCCGCAGCGCTCCTGCTCAGCGTGGGCGCACAGGCCCAGCTCCAACGCATCGTGCTCCAAGGCAGCGGTGCACCACAGGTGTTCACCGACCTCACCTCAGCGGTAACAGCTGCACAAGCAGGTGACAAGCTCTATTTCAGCGGAGGCACCTTCCCCTATACCGGTGGCCTGGTGATCGACAAGGAGCTGCACTTCATCGGTGCGGGGATCATCCCTGACAGTTCGCAAACCACCGGTGTGACCACCCTGAACGGTGTAGAAGTGAACCAACCGTTGTACATCCTCACAGCCGCATCGGGCAGCACCTTCACGGGTATCCGGTTCACCCGCACCCAATGGGATGGCTCCTCGAACACCACCAGCGTGCAATTCGGGAACTCGATCGCCAACGATGCCCCAACAGGCATCGTCTTCCAACGCTGCTGGTTCCAACGCCACCTGGTGCTCGGATATCCCAATTCTCCTTCGGCCAACACCAACACCATCATCGATGAGTGCGTTCTCAAGGGCCAGTTGATCGGTGAGAACCATACGGCCACCGTCACGCGGACCATCGCCGCCAATGGGTTCAATACCATTGCCATCGTGTCCTTCTTCGCGGGCGGCTTGCAGGTGGAGAATTGCGTGGTGCTCGGCACCATCCAGAACACCTACGGTGCGATCATCCGCAATTCGTACATCCAGACCAGTGGGGGCTACGCCACTTTCGGCTGCGCCAATTGCGTTCTGGAGAACAACATCACCCCGAATGCGACCATAGCAAGCTCAGCCCCTGGCGCTGTTCTGTCCAACAACCTGGAGGGCGTGGTGCAGTCCACGGTCTTCGTTTCAGAGACCAACGGGTTCTATGAAGTGACCGATGACCTGCACATGGCGCCCGGCGGCCCTGGTATTGCGATCGGCACGGATGGCACCGACGCGGGCATCTACGGCACCTCATCGCCCTACAAGCCCGGAGGCGTGCCCTACAACCCGCACTACCGCAGCGCGGTGATCGCACCCGCCACCAACCCCAATGGCGATCTGCCGGTGAACATCCGCGTGGCCGCGCAACCCAACTGAGCCATGCGCAGCTTGATGCTATTGCCTGCGCTCGCGGCCATGTGCAGCGTGCAGGCGCAACAGATCAATGGTTACCGCTACTGGTTCGATGACAACGCAGCAAGTGCGGTGACCACCAGTGTGGCCGTTACGGATGAACTGACCCTCGTGGCGAACTGGCCTACGGGCGCGATGGCCCCTGGCTACCACATGGTGAGCTACCAGGTGCGCGACACCAACGGCGACTGGAGCGTGCCGCAGACCAAGCACTTCACCCGCAGTGGCAAGGTGCTCACGGGGTATCGTTTCTGGGTGAACGACGATGTGGCCACGCTGACAACAGCGAGCATCGGACCCAACGCGTTGGTGGACCTGAACGGACTCATCGACCCCGGCACGCTGACGAAGGACTACAATACGGTCACGCTGCAGTTCCGCGACGCCGATGGCGAGTGGAGCGTGCCAACGACGGCGCTCTTCGTGAAGAACGCAGGCCTGGTGAACGGCTATGAATACTGGATCGATGACGAGATCGCCGACCTCACGAGCGGCTCCATTGGCCCCAATGGCGTTGTGGACCTCCTTGCCGACCTGCCCACCGGCGTGCCGGCCGGCGACCACACCTTCACCATCCGCTTCAGTGGTGCCAATGGCACGTGGAGCGTGCCGCTCACCACCGCCTTCTCTTCCACAGTGAGCGTGGAGGAACTGCCGGGCATCACCGACCTGCTGCTCTTCCCGAACCCGGTCACCGACCAGCTCGGCCTGCGCATGAACAGCGATGCCGCACGCACGCTGCAGCTGGAGGTGCTGGACCTCAGCGGCGCCCTGGTGCGCGACCTCAGCACCTGGAGCGTGGCCGGCACCATGCACCGCAACTGGGACATCAGCACCCTGGCCAGCGGCAGCTACCTGTTGCGCATCACCGGCGAGCACGGCACCCATACCATGCGCTTCGTGAAACCGTAACGCGCACACGCCTACACCACCACCAAAAAAGCCCCGGCATTCCGCCGGGGCTTTCCCTTTTCGTTCCACGTGCACGAGGCTCACGGTCGGGGGCCCTTTGCATGTCTGTAACGTTCCTCATGTGATCGCACCACCGAGGTATCGAAGTGCTGCGGAATTCAAGGTTTCCCGGTATTGTGCGCAGTGACGTATATGGCTCCATTTGACGCATTGAGAACGAACTACTCACAATAGCTCACTGCCCATGAAAATTTCTGAACGACCGCGCGGAACAGTGCGGTACACATGCTGTTCCATCCTGCTCGGCCTGCTGCTTGCAATGACGGCCACTGCGCAGGATATGTATCGCAGCACGGCCTCCGGCCTTTGGCACAACGCCAGTACCTGGCAACGGTTCGATGGTACGAACTGGGTCGCAGCGATCACCTATCCGACAGCTACCAACAGCACTTCCATCCAAGTGCGCTCACCCCACACTGTCACGCTCACCAATGCGGTGGGTAGCATTGTCATGGACGACCTTACCGTAGAGGCCGGTGCGAACCTGACCAATCAGTCCGGATGTCATACGTTCAATGATGGCGCTGCGGCCGTGGATGTCACGATCCTGGGTGTTTATGAGGGGCAATCCGGATGCGGTAGTATCGGTTGCTGTGGGGCAGTGGTCGTCGGCTCCAGCGGATCCATCCTCTTGACCGGCCCTTCGGGCAGTTCCGCAGTTTTCGCCCCCCTGACCATCCAGGCCGGTGGCACCCTGACCAGCTCAACGGTCCTCCGAGTGTCCAATTTTCTGGTGAACGAAGGGACCATCACTGCGAACGGCGGGCTTGATGAGGTGCTCGGGCTTACCAACAACGGCACCATCTCGGTGCAAGGGGCGATCACCATTTTCCACGCTTCGTTCGCCGCCCAGCTCACGAACAACGGCACCCTCACGGTCACCAATGGGAACATTAATCTGAACTCAGCCAACGCTGCGTTCAATAACAATGGTGTATTGAACGTGAACGGGTCAACGGCAGGCCAGTTCGTCAATAATGGTGCTGGCGGGCAAGCATGGAACAACAATGCAGGAGGTGTCATCAATGTGAACAACCCGGCATTGAAGGGCATCGGCTGCTGTGTTCCGTTCAATAACGCCGGTACGTTCAACCTCAACGCTGGGCAGCTCAACCAGAGCACCGTGTTCAACCATACCGGGAGCCTGAACATCGCCAATGGCGCCACCTTCAACCACTTTGCAGCCGGCACCAATTCAGGCACCTATTCCATCGCTGCTGGAGGCAACCTGATCGGGAGCATGACCAACTTCACTGGAAGTTCCATCACCAACAATGGGAACATCACAGTGACCGCGCTGAATTTCGCAGGAACGGCCGCGCAGGTGCTCAATGGTACAGGCACCATCACCAACCTGTCGTTGAACAATCCCAATGGCCTTACCTTGGGAGGTGGTCAGGTCGTGAATGGCACACTGACGCTCACCAATGGCCGTATTGCCTTGGGTAGCGGTGACCTGCTCCTTACCAATGCCATAAGTGGAGCGATCAGCGGTGGTTCCGCCAGCAGCTACATCATTGCTGAAGGACCAGGAAGCCTGCAACGTATCCTGCCCATCAATGCAGCCGATTTCTCGTTCCCTGTCGGTACTGCTACCAGCTATCTGCCGGTGACGATCAGCAACACGAGCGGACCTTCTGAACGGTATTCGGTACGCGTGCTGAACAGTGTGTATGGTGAATATGGTGCGCCTGGAGCACCAACGGGGCCCGTGATCACCGGGGAGCAGGTGGAACGTACCTGGGTGGTCACCGAACAGATCAGTGGTGGCAATCAAGCAACGATCGGGCTGCAATGGAACAGCAGTGATGAAGGTGTGGGCTTCGATCGGAGCAATTGCGCCGTTCACCGCTATGATGGGCTGGACTGGTCGGCAACCCCTTTCGCGGCAGCCTCCGGGACAGGCCCCTACGTTCGATCGTTGACGGGTGTCAGCTCCTTCCGTGAGTTCACGATCGCCGATACCGACTCGCCATTGCCAGATCTCTGCTTTGGCGGTGTGGCGCCTGGTTCAGTTTGTAATGACAACAATGCATGTACCATCAACGATACGGTGGACGCCAACTGCAATTGTGTGGGCACCTTCGCGGATAGCGACAACGACGGGGTCTGCGACGCCAATGACAGCTGCCCGAGCGTGGCTGGCCAGGTCGGCTCGCCCTGCAACGATGGCAATGCCTGCACGATCAACGATACGGTGGACGCCAACTGCAATTGTGTCGGCACCTTCGCGGATAGCGACAACGACGGGGTTTGCGACGCGAATGACAGCTGCCCGAACGTGGCTGGCCAGGTCGGCTCGCCCTGCAACGACGGCAATGCCTGCACGATCAACGACGTGCTGGACGCCAACTGCAACTGCGCGGGCACCTTCCAGGATTCGGATAGCGACGGCGTCTGCGATGCCAATGACAGCTGCCCGAACGTGGCTGGCCAGGTCGGCTCGCCTTGCAACGACGGCAATGCCTGCACCATCAACGACGTGCTGGACGCTAACTGCAACTGCGCGGGCACCTTCCAGGACACCGACAGCGATGGCGTGTGCGATGCGAACGATGTGTGCCCGAACAACCCCGAACCGGGCTCGGCCTGCGACGATGGCAATGCGGGCACCATCAACGATGTGGTGGACAGCAATTGCGTCTGTGCCGGCACACCGGTGACCAGTTGCACCGAGCAACTGGCGCTGAACCTCACGCTCGACGCCTTCGGAAGCCAGACGACGTGGACACTCCTCGAGCAAGGCACCAATGCGGTGGCCGATCAGGGTGGCCCATATGCCGACGGTACTCCCGGTGCGACCATCACGGAAGCGCTTTGTGTGCCCGTTGGTTGTTATCGATTGGTGGTGAGCGATGCTGCGGGTGATGGCATCGCCAACGGAGGCTACGTCCTGCGCACGGCAGGTCCCAACGGGCAGCGCATCCTGGACAACACCGGCAATGGTGCCTTCGGCAGCGTGAGCGCAGTGATCGGTAACGGCGGTTTCTGCCTGCCCCTGGGCACCGACAAACTGATCTTCACCAGCTGCGACAAGCTGGACTGGGTGAATAACCAGTTCATTGTTGCTGCCGAGAACCCTGCTGTGAGCGCCCAGTTCGGCGTAACGAACACCACGAGCGGTTACCAGTTCTGGTGGTTCGATCCGAACGGCACCTACGGCTACGCCAAGTTCCGTAGCCATGCCACCAGCGACGGCTTCGGCACGGGTGCAACGCGTGCCTGCCACGCCCGCATCAACAACTGGAGCCCCAACCAGATCCCCGCCAACGTGCTGATGAACGTGAAGGTGCGCAGCCGCGTGGCCGGCGTGAACAGCGCCTGGGGTCCCGTATGCCGCTTCATGATCGACCCGGTGCGTGCGGCCTGCCCCCTCACCAAGCTTGTGGACAGTCCCGGCAATGCCAACTACAGCTGTGGCGTTACCCGCAGCTGGGGCGGCAGCTCGCTGAGCAAAGTGGTGGCCAATCCCGTGGTCGGCACCACGCAATACCAGTTCCGTTGGTACAATGCTGAACTGGCCGCTCCAGTGATCCGCAACTCGACCTCGCCAGTGCTGCAATTGAACTGGAGCCCTGCCCTGCCCAATGGTACCTACCAAGTGCAGGTGCGTGCCTTCAAGAACGGTGTGTGGTGCATTACCAGCCTGCCCTGGGGCGATGAGTGCAACGTGACGATCACGGGCAGCACCGCCATGGCGCTGAACGGTGGAAGCGCCACGAGCACGGGCGATGCCAAGCTGGCGATGTTCCCGAACCCCAACAACGGCGAGCAGCTCACCGTGAGCCTGAGCGCAGTGGAAGAGGGCGTGGAGACGATCAGCGTGGACATCTTCGACCTGAGCGTCGCCCGCGTAAGCAGCCGCACAATGGCTGTGAACGACGGCATGGTGTACCAAGTGCTGAGCCTCGGCGAAATGGCCGACGGCCTGTACATGGTGAACATCACCGCTGGCACGTTGCGCTTTACCGAGCGACTGGTGATCGCCAAGTGATCGGCTCACTCATGGCCTCTAACAACGAGCGCCCCGGCCAGCAGGCCGGGGCGCTTGTCATTCGTACACCGTTCCACGTGCCCTCACCCCCACCCCTGCGGCCAGGCGAACACGCGCTCGGGGTGCAGCAGCGGGGCGGGACCGCGCCACATGCGCAGGCCCACGGGGCGCGTGGTGTGGCCCAGGTCCAGCAGGTGCGCGTGGGCCTGCACGGCGCCCACGGGCAGCACCAGCTCGTGCTGCACCGGCCACAGCCAGCGCTGCAGCTCCAGGCCCACCAGCGGCGCATCGGCCACTATGAGGCCACGGCCCGCCAGCGGCAGCAGGAAACCCCGCACCTGCGTGCCCTCGGCCCACACGTTGCCCAGGTACAGGTGCTCGCGCAGCCAGGTGCTGCGGTCCTCGCCGCACACCTTGCGGTCCAGGTGCAGCACGCCCAGCAGGTGCTGCGGCTCCAGCGACACCACCTCGTCGTACTGCGCCTGCTTGAAGCGGCCGCCGCTGTAGCCCAGCAGTTCCAGTTCGGGCACAAAGCCCAGGCGCGCGAAGAAATGCTCGGTGCCCGGTGCCGCCACCACGCCCTGCGCCGTGGTGCCGCGCGCCACCAACCATTGCACCAGCGCCTGCACCAGCGCCGTGCCCACCCCCGTGCCGAAGTGGCCGGGATGTACGAACACCTCGCGCACCCAGCCCGTGGTGGCGTGCGCGTGGGCATAGGCAAAGGCGCACAGCTCGCCGTCCACCACGGCCTTCACGGCGTGGGCATCGGGCGTGTACACGTGCCACAGCAACTGGCCGTGCAGCGCCGGCTCATCGGCGCAGAGCGGGTAGGCCGTGTCCACCTCGGTGGGTAACAATGGGCTTATCGTGATGGAGGGGTGCATGGGTGTTGATGGACAAGTGTTCTACGTGGTTAAGTGACCTTGTTGTTCGGGTTCCGGCGCAGGGTCCCCCGTGCCTTCGGCAGGCAGGCTCTTTCGTCGGGCCACCGCTGCGCAGGTCCTGAACGACCGTCCCCCGGCATCCACCAACCGGCGGCTGGTGGACCCGGGGGACGGGCATCGTGCATGCGAGCGTGTTAGGCAGCCGTTGCGCTGGCTGCGTCGCTGGCGGTGCTCACTCCGGCGGCACCCACGGCCACCACCCGGAAACTGTAGGTCTTGAACCGCTCCAGGCCCTTCACCAGCATGCGGTTCTTGCCCGTTTCAGCGATCAGCTCCCAGCCGGTCTCCACAGAGGGGTCGCCCTCGGTCTGGTACAACTTGTAGATGCGGCGACCCTTGCTGGCGCCCCAGCGCACCTCGATCTCGCCGAAGTACTTGGTGGCCAGGGCCATCACGTTCTGCGGGGCCTCGGGCAGTGCAGGCGGTTCGGGGCGGCGCACCACATCGAAACCTGCGCTCTCGATCAACTCCTTTTTGCCTTCGCTGGCCACCTGTACGTACGCGCCGAGGTCGCGGTACAGGCTTTTCATGTCCGCGAAGGCATTGTCGCGGTCCGTTTTGGCCAGTTTGCTGCGCGTGAAGTCGAAGGCCTCGTCCGCCTTGGCCAACTTGTCCGCGCCTTCCGTCACCATGTCCAGTGTCGGGTTGGGCGTGGGGAAGGCCGGGTTGCCGGTCATCATCGTTACGCTGTTACGAGCCTTTCCCACCAAGGCTTTGAAGGTGACCCGCGCGATCCCGGGTTTCACGATGTACACTACTTTCTTCATGGCTTCAGTTTTTTGAAGTTTGACCCTTAAGCGCAGCCGGGCGGCCCATCGTTCAAAACCTACCGGCTGGCCGGTAGGCCAACCCCTACCGGCCAGCCGGTAGATGGCCGCCTGAAACCCGCGCCCAGCAAGGCCCGCAGCTATTTGCAACAAATGGCCGCAACACCCCCTCTTCTTGACCCTCCATACGATCGCACGCTGGCTTCATCCGATCGTATCACAGCGCCATACGATCGTACGCAGGCTTCATGCGAGCGTATCACGGCGCCATACGATCGTCCGCTTGCTTCATGCGAGCGTATCACGGCGCCATACGATCGTACGCAGGCTTCATGCGATCGTATCACGGCGCCATACGATCGTGCGCTGGCTTCATGCGATCGCATCACGGCGCCATACGATCGTACGCTGGCTTCATGCGATCGTATCACGGCGCCATACGATCGTCCGCTTGCTTCATGCGATCGTATCACGGCGCCATACGATTGTGCGCTGGCTTCATGCGATCGTATCTCGGTGCCATACGATCGTACGCTCGCTTCATGCGATCGTATCACGGCGCCATACGATCGTGCGCTGGCTTCATGCGATCGTATCACGGCGCCATACGATCGTGCGCTGGCTTCATGCGATCGTATCACGGTGCCATACGATCGTACGAAGGCGCCATACGATCGCACCCCGGCCCGTGCTGCGGCCTTTTCAGGGGTTCCCGTTGCCACCAAGCCCCACCCCAGCCCTATCCTTATCTATATGTGCGCACTGGAGCCCCCCCGACCGCCCCAAATCCGTGCATACAACCACCCGTACCTGGCAACCGGCATCCAACACGCATTCCCATTACCGTGCATTACCGGCCATAGCCAGTATGGCCTGTTAGGAACCGTGAATGAACGTTCATGCACGTGAATGAATGCCGGCCGGGATGGTCCTCCCATTTCCGTTCATCCCCATCCATTCCCGGTTTGCGCCTTCCACAGCAAGCAGGTTCACCTGCGCCCAACCTTACTCAACACAGCTACTCCGTCCCCGTCAGGAGGGACATCTGTGTCATCTCAGCCATCTGCGGATGAAATTGCATTCGTATTCGCATTCGCATTTCCATTCCCGTTCATCCCCGTTCATTCCCGGTTCAAGCATTTGAACGAACCATCAATGCACGTGCACGAACGGTATCACCAACCACCCCATCCCCATTGTATACTACATCCCATGGACCTGACAAGAATATCGGCACGCGCCCGCTTCCAGCTCGGCGACCGCGTGCGCTTGCAGGCCGGGGATACCTGGACCGTTACCGGCCGCTATTATCGAAAAAGCACCCGCGAGATCGTCTACGACATCCGCGCCACCAGCATCGGCTACACCCACCGCGTGCCTGAGCACCGCCTCCGCCTGGCACGGCCCGATGAGTAAGCCACCCACCTCGCGGACCGCGCGCATTAAAAAGTGGGCGGAGCCCATGGGCGGTGTGGTACGGCAGGCATTGGCTTCCCTTCTCCAGACCCGCAACACCATGCGGCCGCCGAACCACGGACCATGAACCACATGCCTATGGCCTGGGCTTGGGCCGGTCGGTCAATCGGTAATAGGTGCGTTGGCCGGCATCGGTGGCCTAGGCCATGCCACCCTGGGCACGGTGGAAGGGTTGGCCAGTTGGGTACGGCAGAAGGATGGTCCTCGAGGCCTGGAGGCTTTTCGGCCTTTGAAGCTTTAAGCTTTGGCCTTGATCCTTGAGTCTTGAAGCTTGAGTCTTGGGTCTTGAAGCTTGACCCCGCTCCTCTTATCAACACCCAAATTGTTAATAACTCACCCTCTCCGTTGTGGTATTTACCATAAGTCCGGGGAGAAACGGGCCTCTAGCTTGCGCCCGTACACATCCCACCCCGTACGTCATCTTTTGGCAAGGTGGGGGTGCTATTTTGAAGCCCCGAATGACCGACCACGAACACCTCCTGCTCCTCCTTTTGGCCAAGCACACCAGCATGGGCCCCAAGCAGGCCGCCACTGCCTTGGGGTGGACCAAGGAGCAAGTGGCCCAGGCCAAGGAAGCCCTGGCCTCCAAAGGCCTTATCCGCCTGGGCAAGGGTGGCAGCATGCAGGTAGCCCAGCGCCTAGGGGCCAAGAGGCCGCTGGCCGGTAACCTATTGGCCCCTGAACCTATCAAGCCTGTGACCAAAAAAAGCCGCGAAGCGGAAAGGCCTGTTGGCCAAGAGGCCTCTAAGCAGAAAGCCTTGAACAGCAAATCATCTTCGGATACCGGTTGGCCCGGCCACTGGATCGCCCCCACCGAACGCGACACCGAACGCGAGACCCTGGAGAAGAAGCTCTGGGACGCCGCCGACGAGATGCGCGCCAACAGCGGCCTTAAGGCCAGCGAGTACAGCAACCCCGTGCTCGGCCTGTTATTTCTACGCTTCGCGGAGGTGCGCTACGCCGCCGCGCGCAAGGAGCTGGAGGCGCAGGGCGCCAGCAGCCGGCGCGGCAACCGGGCCGACGAGCCCGCCGCCTACCACGCCAAGGGCATCATCTACCTGGAGCCCGCCGCCCGCTACGACCACCTGCTGGGCTACCCCGAGGGCGGCAAGGACAAGGTGAGCCTGGCCCAGGCCGTGAACGAAGCCATGCGCGCCATTGAGCGCGACAACCCCCAGCTGGCCGGCGTGCTGCCCAAGACCTACGAACGCTTCAGCGACCCCGCCGCGCTCAAGAGCCTGCTCAAGACCATCAGCACCATCCCCGCCAGCTTGGAGTTCGATGCCTTCGGGCGCATCTACGAGTACTTCCTCGGCGAATTCGCGCGCAGCGAGGGCCAGAAGGGCGGCGAGTTCTTCACCCCGCTGCCCATCGTGCGCCTGCTGGTGGAGGTGCTGGAACCCTTCCACGGCCGCATCCTCGATCCCGCCTGCGGCAGCGGCGGCATGTTCGTGCAGAGCGCCCGCTTCGTGAGCGAGCACAGGAAGAACCCCTCTTCCGAGCTCAGCGTGTTCGGCATGGAGAAGGAGGAGGCCACCACCGCGCTGGCCCGCATGAACCTGGCCATGCACGGGCTGGAGGGCGATGTGAAACAGGCCATCAGCTACTACGACGATCCGCACAACGCCACCGGCCGCTTCGACTATGTGCTGGCCAACCCGCCCTTCAACGTGAACAAGGTGGACAAGGAGCGGCTGGAGAGCATGGTGGGCCACGGGCGGCGCTACCCCTACGGCGTGCCGCGCACGGACAATGCCAACTACCTCTGGATCCAGCTCTTCCACAGCGCCCTCAACGCGCAGGGGCGCGCAGGCTTCGTCATGGCCAACAGCGCCAGCGATGCCCGCAGCAGCGAGCAGGACATCCGCCGCCAGCTGCTGGAGGACCACGCCGTGGACGTGATGGTGAGCGTGGGCCCCAACATGTTCTACACCGTTACCCTGCCCTGCACCCTGTGGTTCCTGGACAAAGGCAAGCGCAGCACCGCGCGCAAGGACACCGTGCTCTTCCTCGATGCCCGCCACATCTACCGCCAAGTGGACCGCGCGCACCGCGACTGGACCGAGGCGCAGATCGGCTTCCTGGCCAACATCGTGCGGCTGTACCGCGGCGAGGAAGTGGACGTGACCTTCGGCGGCCCCGAGGCCCTCGCCAAGCTCACGGAGATCTTCGGTGTGCAGGAGCAAGGGGTTGCGGCTTGGGCCATGGCGGCTGAACCCACCGAGCGGTACGCCAAGCTGGCCCTACCGACTCGGGCGACTCAGACGACTGCCGACTCCCCCAGCTTGCGTTACCGCGACATCCCTGGCCTCTGCAAAGCCGCCACCCTCGCCGACATCGCCGCCCAGGGCTACAGCCTCAACCCCGGCCGCTACGTGGGGGTTGTGCCCGGCGCCGACCTCAGCGACGAGGACTTCCAGGAGAAGCTGCAGGCGCTGAACGAGGAACTGGTGGGCCTGAACGCGCAGGCGAGGCAGTTGGAGGAAACGATCGAAGCAAACATCACCGACTTGCTCGATTAGTATGCCGTTACTGAGCGAACTGAGCGAGATGATCGTGGACTGCGAGCACAAGACAGCTCCAGTGCAAGAGGATGGCTATCCCTCTATCCGGACGCCGAACATCGGCCGAGGGTACTTCATCCTGGATGGAGTGAATCGTGTTTCTGAGGAAACCTATCGAGCTTGGACCAAGCGTGCCATTCCGAAACCAGGGGATCTCATCATGGCCCGCGAGGCCCCGGTCGGTAATGTGGCCATGATCCCTGAAGGTCTTGAACCATGCTTGGGGCAACGGACCCTGCTGATCAGGCCTGACTTAAGGAAGGTTGACCCGGCATACCTGACCTATTTGCTTCTCGGGGATGAGGTACAGAGCAGCATACACGCTAAGACCAACGGTTCTACCGTCCCTCACTTGAACATGAAGGACGTGCGTGAGCTGCCAATACCTGAGCTCCCCGACCTCCCCATCCAACGCCGCATCGCGGGGATCCTGTCGGCATACGACGAGCTGATCGCGAACAACCAGCGGCGCATCGCGATCCTGGAGGAGATGGCGCGGGCGCTGTACCGGGAGTGGTTCGTGTATTTCCGTGCGCCGGGCATGTCCGCCGAAGCTTCAGCGAAGGCGGATGTGGTGATGGGGGAAGATGGGGTGCCGGAGGGGTGGGAGGTGAAGCGGTTAGGGGAGATCGCGGACATCGAGAAGGGGCTTTCCTACAAAGGGGAGTTCCTGGAAGATGAAGGTGGCACTCCGATGGTGAACCTGAAGTGCATTAATCCCGGTGGTGGCTTCCGACGCGATGGCACCAAGGGATACAGTGGTCCTTACAAGGACCGGCAATCGGTGAAGCCCGGCGACATCGTGTTCGCTAACACAGATCTCACGCAGGCAGGAGGTATCATCGGCAGTGCCGCATTGGTACCACGTGCTGGGTTTGAGCAAGGAGGTCTGGCTACGCATCACATTTGCATCGCACGACCCCGGAGCTATATGGTATGCAATACCCTGCTCTACTTCATCCTGGGCGATGAACGCTTTAAGGACTTCGCCAAGGGGCGGGCCAGTGGCACTACGGTGCTTGGGTTCCGAACGGGCGATGCCGAGGACTATTCCGCCATCATCCCACCGCGCGATTTAGCAAAGGCATTTGACGAGAAGGTGAGTCCTATGCTTGACCTCGTCGAGACCCTACACGAAAAGACCGCGAACCTTCGCCGCACGCGGGACCTGTTGTTGCCGCGGTTGATGAGCGGGCGGGTGGAGGTAGAACCAATGCACGACCATGTCGAAGCCGAA
The DNA here is from genome assembly GCA_016788295.1 of Flavobacteriales bacterium. Classification (GTDB taxonomy): domain Bacteria; phylum Bacteroidota; class Bacteroidia; order Flavobacteriales_F; family PHOS-HE28; genus PHOS-HE28. The sequence continues at coordinate 21,589 of JAEUSY010000061.1, read as the reverse complement.
TAATGTACTCATCATTGGTGCTGGGGTCGATTGTACCAAGGGCATCGACCTTCCACCAGCGAATCGGTTGTTGCCAGAGATCGCCAAGTTCCTCGAAGGCGAGGGCAAGGAATTTGAGCAGAAGCTAAGGGCTGCACTCCCTGGATTGCGCTTCACATTCAAGAGGTTCATCAAGTCCTCGATAGACGACCTTTCAAAGAAGGATATCGGTGAACTGCGCACGCTCGTTGTGAAAGTGCAGCAAGTTGTCAAAGGCATCAAGGATGACAAAGATCCGATCAAGAAACAAGGCAAGCTGATCACCTTGCTCTTTGAGCGCCTTGTCACCATTCAGGAGGCAAGCCAACTCGATGACGAGATCATCGAGCTGATCAAAGAAGTATTCGGCAGCAAGGCAGAGGATGTGGAAGTGACGGATAGCGTGATCGACTTCCACAAGGTGACCTTGTCCGACACCTTCAAGAACGTCATGCGAATGACGTTACAGCAAAGCCTCGGCACTGATACGAACGCTGTAGCGGAGGCACTTGGGGGAGACATGCTCGACATCGAGCAATTGCTTGTTCAGAAGTTCTTGGGCTTCTACAACGAGCATGATGCCGACATCAAGAACTACCTGTACATCTCCTGGTGCTTCTGGGCCTATCTAGTGCACAAACAGCGCGACATTCTTGGAAATTTGAAAGGCAAGGAAGTGCCGTTCTATACAGGTATCCCAGAGGACACGAAAGCCATCTCCCTGAACTATACCATCTTCTTAGAGCAGGCCGTTGGCAATGCACATGCCATATACTTCCACGGTGACCTGCGGAAGTACATCCGGATGGATACCCGGTACCTTACGACCATCGAGCGATTCGAAGAGCGTGATATCAAAGTGATCCTCGATGAGGAGATCATCCCGAACATTGACCTGGCCCCTAACGAGGGGGTGGACCGAAAGCTTGTCGTTCCGGCCTTAGTCCCGCCGCTCCGGATCAAACCCATCCTATCGCGTAGCTACATTGAGCTGTGGCATCGCGCAGACGAGTGGATAGGCAGTGCTGACAAGGTGGTCATCGTCGGCTATTCGCTCAGCACATCGGACGAGCACTTCAATGATATCCTGCGAGCTCATCGTGGTAAAGTGAAGTTTGACATTGTCGGACCTGGTGTGCTATCGGATGCATTCCAGAAGCGTTGCGAGAAAGTGTTTGGGATTGCGCCAAATGCGTGGTCAAAGACCAAGGTGCAGAAGCAAGATGCGCTGAATTCTGACGGGCTGAGACTGATTAAGGCAAAGGCGGATGAGGTGGATCTTGACGAGCTGTTCAAGTCGTGACTTCAATGCACTGACCGAGGATGAATGACCAATTGAATCGTTCCTGGCGCAACGTACCTCAGCTGCTCAAGCGCATTCTTTGGTTCTCTGTGGCAAGTATTGTGGTCATCCTTGTACTGAGATTATGGCCCGAGTGTTTTTCCTTGGGAGAAGAGGTCGGTGATCTGCTGTCGAACATTTCCCTTGCCTACGTAGGTGGCTTCATCGTCACCTTTCTCTGGAGCCATTTTCAAGCATTGTCTGAAGTAGCACGCGCGGCCGAATTGCGGCAGAGTGCTATTCAGTTCATGGAGGAAGCTCACAATTGTTTCTACGACTTCATTATATCGGGCACAGGCTCTGCCTCATCAGATAGTGAGAACTACAGCCTGATTGACGCGGCTGAACTTGAGGAACGGACTCGTGCAAGATGGGATGAGTTCCGCCAGGGTATCCAGCCCGAACAGCAATTGAAGGCTATTGAGGTCTTTCAGGAAAGTGCCTTGGAAATGTTCAAAGAACATTTCGAGGAAATCGGCCCCTTCCTGTCCCATTTCCATCCCACGTTCGTGGTTGCATTGAACCGGATCAGGCGGGAGCTCGACCACCGTGTTATCGTTGGGCGTGATGGCGTTCCGGCAGTAGGCCATGAGTTGAGTGGCCCGCTCATGCAGTTTGCTGCGATTCGGCGACATATTCAGTGGTTAAGGGAGGTTGACGCGCAGATAGCTCGAGGTGCCTCCAATGACTTCCTAGGTGCGGTTCCAATTCTTAGTAGGGAGGAGTTGATCGCGCGTGGAGTACCAGCAGCTATGCTTGACCGAATGGAACGCAGTGAGGTATGATCGCCGCTCAGAACATCCAACTCTACCTGCCCGGCGGCGATGAGGCCGGTGTGCGCCGCGCCCACTTTACGCGCAACAGCAAGGTGGTGGTGTACCAGGTGCCACGCGAGAAGCTGCCCCACGCCCTGAAGCGCGAGGAGCTGAAGCGGCCGGGCCTTTACTTCCTGGTGGCTCCCACCGACCTGCGCAGCGGCCAGGTGTACATCGGCGAGAGCGATAACTGCGCCGAGCGCCTCAGCTACCACCGTACCAACAAGAAACAGCCGCTGGACTGGAGCTACGCGCTCATCGCCGTAAGCCCCGCCATCGACAAGGCCGATGTCCGCTGGCTGGAGTGGCACTTCCACCGGGAGGTGGCCACCGCCCAGCGCTATGCCGTGGTGAACCCCAACAGCACCAAGGAGCCCCACGCCACCGAGGAGGACAAGGCCGACCGCCTGCACGATGTGGAGGCCATCCGCACCCTGTGCGACATCCTGGGCTTCCCCTTCACCCTTGCGCCCCGCCCCACGGATGTGAAGGAGCAGTACACCTGCAAAGGCAAGCAGGCGTTGGGCACCGGTTGCCCCACGGCCGATGGCTTCGTGGTGTTCATGGGCAGTGTGGCCATGGCCGTATTGCAGAGGAGCACGGATGCTACAGTAGTTCGCCGTCACGCCGAGCTGGTGGCGAGCAAGGTGCTCGTGCCCGCCGGCCCCGATACCCTGCGCTTCACCAAGGACTACGAGTTCACCAGCCCCAGCACGGCCGCTGCCGTGGTGCTGGGCCGCAGCGCCAACGGCTGGACGGAGTGGAAGGATGCGGAGGGGAGGACGTTGGATGAGGTGAGGAGGAAGGGATGATCTGCAAGGACCGGATCCATACACCAATAGCATGAACTTGGAAGAAGCGATCAGTGCGCTGCAGCGGATCGCCGCAGCGGAGCGGTACAACAAGGAAGCGGTAAAGACGAAACTGCTCACCAACGGCCTCCACAAGGTGGGTCGCAGCCTCTATGGGTGCAAGGATGAACAGGGCAAGCTTGTAGCAGTGTTCAAGTTGGTCGATTCCAAGAAGAGCAACTCGAACACGGTCACCTCGCTCAAGAACATACTGAAGCATGACGATGTACCCTTCATCGCCGTGTTCCTGGACCGCGCCGCGGTGCGCTTCATGCTGGCCAACAGCAGCCTTGTGAAGAAGGCTTCGCACAGCAGCCAGGGGATCACGCACCAGCGGATCAAGGGCAGCATCAACGGTGGCGATATCCTCCACGCGCTGGGTGATACGCCCAACGACCGCGAGCACATAGAGCAGTTGTTCGCGCAGCACGAGATGGAAGACCACTCGGAGCACCGCGAACGCATTGTGGAAGCTACACTGGCCATCAAGGGCCGCGCATCGTCCGCAGCACCCGACTGGGAGCTGGTGGAACGCAACCTAAGCGCTGGTAGTGAGCTATTGGACAATGCAACACTGGAGGAGATCCGGGCGAAGCTCTTCACAAGGGTGGAGCAGATGAAGGAGGCCATTCTGGCTTGCGCCTCACACACTACACCCAAAGCTTTCGGCGATTGCGTGGAGCGCATGATCCTCGGCGCAGATCCGGCGCATGCCTTGGGCGATATCCACTTCGCTGATGGCCGCATCGCGGTGGACATCAAGGCGCGGAAGGCGGGCGTGCCCAGCAGCCCCAAGGCGGTGAACGTACAGAAACTGGTGGACCATCTGAGCAAGGGGCCCGGCGCGACCTTGTACTTCATGGTCACGGTGGATGTGGCCAGTGGTACGCTGTCCTGCAACCTCATCCAAATGCTGCACACCGACCTGCTACCGCATTATTGGCACGACGTGCGCTGGTCCGGCCGTGATTCGTTGGGCACCCTGTCGTTCAAGGGCGACCTATCGAGTGTGCTTTCCGCAAAGGAGCGCTTGGAACTGGGCCCTGCTGCAGCGGTGGCCAAGCTGAAAGACCTGCTGGCGCAGGAGGCTTAGGCTTCCTGGAACAGGTCCGCGCTGGCGGGCTTCCGGGTCTTCATCGGCTTGGCACCGCGCGCCAGCTGTTCGGCCAGCGTGTTACGCTCCCAGAAGTAGCCGTCCACATAGCCTTGGATGCCGGTGTCCTGCAGCGCGTTCTGCAGTCGCTTCTCGGCCAGCAGTGCGTACTCCGCTTCCTGTTCAATGCCGATGAAGTGCCGCCCCAGCTTGCGGGCCACCACGCTGGTGGTGCCGCTGCCGAGGAAGGGGTCCAGCACCACATCGCCGGGCTGTGAACTGGCCAGGATCAACTTGGCCACCAGCTTCTCGGGCTTCTGCGTGGGGTGGTCGGTGTTCTCCGGCATGCTCCAGAACGGCACGCTGATGTCCGTCCACAGGTTGCTGGGACTGGTGGCGCGGAAATTCCCATCCTCACCCTGCTCCCAATCCTTGGGCTTGCCTTCCGCATCGCGGTAGGGCGCCAGCACCTTGCGCTTCAGCTTCACGGCCTCCACGTCGAAGTGGTAGTCCTCCCCGGCGGTGAAGAACCAGATGTCCTCCGAGCAGTTCTTCCAATTGCTGAGCGCACCGCGCCCCTTCTCACGTTCCCAGGTGATGCGGTTGCGCGTGGTGAAATACGGTTCGGCACCGGCCTGCACCATGGCAGAGGTACGCCAATCGGAGCAGATGTAGAGCGAGCCGTCTGGCTTGAGGATGCGTTTCAACTCGCGCAGCCACTGGTCCTGCCAGCTCAAATAGTCCGCCCGGTCGCGCTCGCGGAAGGTGGTGCCGTTGTAAACCTTGGTCAGGTTATAGGGCGGGTCGGTCACGATCAGGTCCACACTGGCCGCAGGGAGGTGCCGCAAGACGGCCAGCGCATCGCCCAGGATGGTGCGGTCCAGCACGGCATCCAACGCCACGGCCTCTTTCCCCTGGATCAAACGCGGGTGCAGTTCCAGGCGATCGGCTTCGGTGAGCGTGAGCGTACGGTTGCGCGGGGCACGGGTCTTTTCCATAGAAGGGGCTGACGAAGAACCAAGCAGTTGATTAGCGGCAAGGTACAGCCGATGGAGAGACACCAACAAGCGCCGGACTGCGAGTTTCCAACAGCAGAATACGAAGCTCTAGCGGATGGGCTTCATCGAAGTGGTCAAGCTGGTTTCACCGAACAGGTTCAACCTGGTTAGGCCGTTGCGCAACTGCTCCATGATGGCCTCTTGCGGCTTCAGCGCACCCATATCATCAATATGCATCACCGGTACATCGGCTTGCGCCAACGCCTGGCCGATGAGCCGGGTGCGATGGCACTCACTGGGCTTGCTCTCGCTGCACATCATGACCACCGCACAGCCCGTTCCGTGCGCCTTCATCAATCGCTCCATCCCGGCCAGGAAGAAGTCCTTGGTCCGCATCACGGCATAGTCCGCCCGGCCATCTGAGGTGTAGCAGGTAGAGTCCTCCGGTCTGCCGCCTAGCGTATCGCCCATGAACACGTAACGGATGCCCACCGCGCCCAAGCTCTGCTCCAGTGCCTTTCGGTTGTATTGCGGATTGAAGCGGGAATACGGCCGGGTGCGCACATCGATGAGGTATTCGATGCCGTGCTCCTTCAGCAGGCCAAGGAACACCTCCAAAGGCCGTGTGCCATGCCCAATGGAATAGAGCGGCAGCGTTCCCATGCACTCGAAAATACTGCGCTGAAAGGTCCACTGCCACAGGAAAAGGCTTTGTCCAGTACTTTGCAGGCAATGACCCCGCCCCTTGACAGCGAATACGAACTGGTGGAGCTGCCGGCCATGCAGCTGCTGCACCAGTTGGGCTGGGAGTTGGCCACCGGCAAGGACGAGGTGTTCGGTGAGGGCGGCACACTGGGCAGGCAGAACAGCCGCGAGGTGGTGCTGGTGCCCCGGCTACGCGTCGCCCTGCGCAAGCTGAACCGCGAGGTGCCTCCCGAAGCCATTGAGCAGGCGGTGGACGAACTGACGCGCGACCGCAGCACCAAGAGCCTGGTGGATGCCAACCAGGAGCTGTGGGGCCTGCTGCGCGATGGGCTGCTGGTGAGCCTGCCCGACCCGGAGCACGGTGGCCAGAAGAAGCTGCGCTTGCGGCTGGTGGACTGGGACACGCCACAGTTCAACGACCTGCTGGCCGTGAACCAACTGAAAGTGAGCGGGGTGCTCTACAACTGCATCCCCGATATCGTGGGCTTTGTGAACGGCCTACCCTGGGTGGTGATCGAACTGAAGAAGCCCGGGGTGCCCGCGCAGCGCGGGTTCGACGACAACCTCACCAGCTACAAGCACCCGCAGAACGGCATGCCGCCGCTCTTCGTGTACAACGCCCTGCTCATCGCCAGCAACGGCACCGAGAGCAAGGTGGGCTCCCTCACCGCTGATTGGGAACGCTTCAGCGAATGGAAGCGCGTGGAGCGCGAGGACGAACCCAAGCGCGTGAGCCTGGAGGTGATGCTGCGCGGCGTGTGCGAGCCCGGCCGTTTGTTGGACCTGGTGGAGAACTTCACCCTCTTCAGCCGCCACAAGGCGGGCACCATCAAGGCGCTGGCGCAGAACCACCAGTTCCTGGGCGTCAACAACGCCATCCGGGCGAGCATGGTGGCCCACGCACGCGGCAGCCACCAGGGCGGCGTGTTCTGGCACACGCAGGGCAGCGGCAAGAGCTTCAGCATGGTGTTCTACGCGCAGAAGGTGCTGCGCAAGCTGCCCGGCAACTGGACCTTCGTGGTGATCACCGACCGCGATGACCTGGACGACCAGATCAGCGGCACCTTCAAGGCCGTGGGCGCGGTGAGCGAGGCCGAGAGCAAGGAGTGCCAGGCCACCAGCGGCGCGCACCTGCGCGAGCTGCTGCGCGGCAACCACCGCTACGTGTTCACCCTCATCCAGAAGTTCGGCACGGCCGAGGTGCTCAACGAGCGCCGCGACATCATCGTGCTCACGGACGAGGCGCACCGCAGCCAGTACGACACGCTGGCCATGAACATGCGCACGGCCCTGCCCAACGCGCTCTTCCTGGCCTTCACCGGCACGCCGCTGCTGGCCGGCGAGGAGCGCACGCGCGAGGTGTTCGGCGATTACGTGTCCATCTACGACTACCAGCAGAGCGCGGAGGACGGCGCCACGGTGCCGCTGTTCTACGAGAACCGCACGCCCGAACTGAAGCTGGAGAACCCCGCGCTGAACGAGCAGATCTACGACCTGATCGAAGAGGCCGAGCTGGACGAAGTGGCTGAGAAGAAGCTGGAGCGCGAACTGGGCCGCCAGTACCACCTGATCACCCGCGACGACCGCCTGAACACCGTGGCACGCGACATCGTGCAACACTTCCTCGGTCGCGGCTTCCAAGGCAAGGCCATGGTGGTGGGCATCGACAAGGCCACCGCCGTGAAGATGTACGACAAGGTGCGGCGCTACTGGCAGGAGGACCTTGAGCGCACCCAACGCGCCATCGCCGACGAGCGCAGGCTCACCAACGAGCAGCGCAGCCAGAGGCGACTGAACGAATTACTGGCCCGGCTGGAGGTGCTGGAGAGCACGGACATGGCCGTGATCGTGAGCGGCGGGCAGAACGAGGTGGAGGAGATGCGCAAGCAGGGCCTGGACATCACCCCGCACCGCAAGCGGATGGTGGAAGAGCGCATGGACGAGAAGTTCAAGGACCCGAAGGACCCTTTCCGGATCGTGTTCGTGTGCGCCATGTGGCTCACCGGCTTCGATGCGCCGAGCTGCAGCACCATCTACCTGGACAAGCCCATGCGCAACCACACGCTGATGCAAACCATCGCGCGGGCCAACCGCGTGTATCCGGGCAAGCACAGCGGCCTCATTGTGGACTACGCCAACGTGTTCGCCTCACTGGAGAAAGCACTGGCGATCTACACACAGGACAAAGGCGGCAAGACCCCGGTACAGGAAAAGGACATGCTGGTGAAGGAGTTGGAGCAGGCCCTGGCCGATGCCACGTCCTTCTGCAACGAGCACGGTGTGGACATCAGCGCGTTCACCACCACCGAGCGCTTGGAGCGCCTGCAACTGGTGAGCGATGCGGTGGAAGCAATGATCGCCCCGGATGCCACGCGCAAGACCTTCCTGGCCCACGAGAAGTTGCTGGACGCGCTCTACAAGGCCGTGAAACCGGACAAGCGCGCGGCGCAGTTCGCCAACCGCATTTCGGCGATCGCCACCATTGCCGGTGCCATTCGCGCACAGGTCGGCAATGGTACGGCCGACATCAGTGGTGTGATGGCGGGCATCAATGCGCTGCTGGATGAGTCCATCGCTTCCGAAGGCTTCGTGATCCAGGATGACCTCGGTGCTCCGTTGGACCTCTCGAAGATCGACTTCGAGGCCCTGGCGCAGAAGTTCAAGAGCTCTGCGCGCAAGCAAACGGACATTGAGCGCCTGAAGGCCCAGATCAAGGCGCGTTTGGAACGCATGGTCCGCCTGAACCCCACCCGCGCGGACTACCTGGAGAAGTTCAACGAGCTGATCGAGAGCTACAACAGCGGCAGCCGCAACGTGCAGCAACTCTACGAGGAGCTGCTGCGCATGATGAAGGACATGAGCGCCGAGGAGCATCGCCACGTGCGTGAGAACCTCAGCGAGGAGGAACTCACGCTTTTTGACCTGCTCACCCGCCCCGGCCCGGACCTGAACAAGCAGGAGCAGGAAGCGGTGAAGAAGGCCGCGCGCGAACTACTGATGAAGCTGAAGGAACTGCTATCCCTCGATTGGCGCGAGCGGAATGAGAGCCGCGCCCGCGTGAAGCTGGCCATTGAAGACCTGCTGGATTCCGGTCTGCCACGCGCTTACACGCCGGAGCTTTACAAGCAGAAGTGCGACAAGGTGTTCCAGCATGTGTTTGCGGCATACACTCAACGCGGCGTGAGCGTGTATGGCGGGAGAGTATGATGCCCAAGATCCTCCGGATTCACCGGAGGAGGCATTGCGCTCGAACCAGCTTAGGTCTTAGACGCCGTTGGGCGTGGCGGCGGAGTCTGACCAATGAGAGGTGGACCCTTAGCCTGCACAGTATTTGCTTGCCGAAGGAGCGGTTAACTTGAGTCTCGGGAAGACTTTAGGTGAACAGAGAATTGGGCAGAGACGTTCACTGCGTTGCGCAAAGGTCTCAACTCAAATAGCAGCGGACAGGCCCTAGCATGACGGAGGAAGAACTACAGCACTTTAAACTTGGACCGTCTTATTTGTTAGCACAAAGCGCAAATAGCCTCTCCGCGCTGCCCTAACTGACACCCCCTTTTTGGTCAGACTTGACTGAACTCCAGACTTATTACTCGAGAGCTTTTTGCGATATTCCAACTGCGTAAAGGCCTTGAGATGTTCTTTATATATCTTCTCAATATCCTTGACTTCTCTCTTCAGTATTTGAGCATACGCTTTCTTACCATATAGGATGTCATCATCATTGAGATGCACGACCTGGTAATCAATTGCCTTAGCAGGATCCTTTGTTGTTCTAGGAGCTTTCTTCGTATTAGCTGCAACAAAGCGTTGGCCTCTGCCCCTTTTTTTGGTACTTGCCTTTTTCGCTTTCATTTTGTTCTTGCTTTCTTGTAGAGCTCAGCGGCGTTATTCTTCGTAGATTCCATACACTTAGGCAAAACCCCCTTGTCCACATCGTTGTTCAATACGCCAAATGATGCAAATAGTTTGGTACTCTTATTTCTCTTCTGTACTTCCAAAAATGTCTTGCTAGGAAGATCACCGAAGCTGTCATGTATCATCGCAAGTGGAACGTACCGGTCAGTTTCCATGAAGCGGGATATAGCCCGTTTAGTTGCCTTTGCTTTGGGCAGGTCAACAAGAGTAAGATGCACGGCATATTTATACAGTTTCAAAGTCTTTGCAAGGTCTTCAACTGCCTCAACATCATTACCGATCTTCGGTATAACCAAATTCATACCTGCCTGAGCCACCACCTCTAACATTGATTGATAACCCCTCGTCTTACTCGGAGCACCAAATACTATTTCCGATGACTCGTCATGAACCAGAGATGCGCCGAATGACACGCATCGGAACTCAGGCAACTTGCGTTTAGCAAAATCCGAATCTAAAATCCCTGCTCCCTTCTTATCGGCAATATACGCGGCGATTGAAGACTTCCCCGAGGCAGGAAGGCCAACAATCAGGTAGGCTTGCTTGCCGGCTAAAAAACCATCAGCAGGGACAGCACCACCATCTCCCAGTTTAATCTGTTCGTCGTCGGCAAGCCGAGGTAACACGATTAGCTCGGTGACTATCTGCTCGCAAAGAGCTATTCGCGCTTCACGATTGCGATAATCGATATGTCGGAATGATACGCTGCTTAAAGTGCTGAGATCCTTGGAAACAGCCTTTAGGGTAAGTTCGTTCGCTGCGATGCGCGGCACTGCCTGATATTGAAGTTCTCCTTCGAGACTGTACTGCAATGTCTCACGCAAGAAACTCTCCACCAAGGGGAAGCTATTGAGGGGTCGATTAGGGTCTCCAGACATTGCACTTCAATAGTAGAGCGCAATTTTATGCAATAGCGTATGCATCAACAATAAGCATACACAATATCATGTTCATCTTTTGAAGACATCCATAGCCTCCGCAAGGTCTTCCACAAAAGCCAATATGCCCCTCCCCCCTACTCCGTCGGCCCACTATCCACGCCGCCCTCCAAGTCGTTCTGCACGGTGGTGGGGATGCGGCTGAAGAGGTTGAGGCCGGTGCTGGCCTCGATGGCATCCACACTGGTGCGGTATTGGCCCCAGGGCAGTGCGCTGGCGGCCTGCGTGTTGGGGATGTCCACGGCGATCACGCGGGTATCGGAGGTAATGCGGGGGATGTCGGGCGCATCATCATTGGGCATGATCAGCAGCACCTTCCAATAGCGGGCAGGCACGGTAATGGCGCCGTTGGCCAAGGTGGTGGTGGTGCCGCCCTGGCTGCCGGTGCCGCCGCTGCCGTAGCCACCGGCCACGATGTAGAGCTCGTTGCCCTGCAGCACCAGGGCGCGGGCATAGTCCTCCAGCTCGGCCCAAATGCCTTGGTTCAGTTGCGGCGCCTGGGGCATGATGTTGGTGAGCAGGAAGGTGGCGGCGTTGTCGGCATCGTTGAGGTCGCGGTCGGCACTGGGGCACAGGTGCCCGCGATCGAAGCCGGTGCCGCTATAGTCCCAGGTATAGGCGGTGAAGAAGCCGGGCGGCAGTTCGGGGTCGGGCAGGAAACAGTCGCAGCGGGGGGCATTGCCCAACCAGTCGGCATTGAGGTGCCAGCTTACCCAGGTGGCGGTGCCCCGCGCATTGTTGTAGGCCAGCGCGTACTGGTGTTTGCTGATGAGGTAATTGTCGGGCTGCAGCACATCGGCCGTGGCACCGCTGGGGTTGCCGAGCGTAAGGTGCAGGGGCACCTCCTCCACCACGGGCGGCAGCGCGGGCGGCACCACCTCTTCGGGCGCACAACCGCCCAGCACCAGCGCACCCGCCCACACCCAGGCCAGCGCCACACGCAGGGGATACCGTTGCAGGAGCATGGTGCAAAGATGGGGGCGCGGAGGGAGGAAGGGGAACCGTGAATGGACCTGCCTGCCGGCAGGCAGGCGGGGATGCACGTGAATGAATGCGGGCTTGGATGGACATTCAAAGCTCGGCCGGGCATCCGACTTCGGCATCCGGCGGTCATGGCCTGAAGCACAGGGTCCCTTCGTGCCTCAGGAGACCCTGCGCGGGTTTGAGATGAATGCGGGCTTGGATGGACATTCAAAGCTCGGCCGGGCATCCGACTTCGGCATCCGGCGGTCATGGCCTGAAGCGCAGGGTCCCTTCGTGCCACAGGAGACCCTGCGCGGGTTTGGGGGACGTGCCGTGCGCCCCACCAACGATGGTTCCTACCTCCTCGTGGGCCATGCGCTCTCCGGCGATGGGGACCTCACGGGCAACTTCGGGCTGCAGGACCTGTGGGCCGTGAAGCTGGGGCCGGACGCTGTGGGCATGGCCCCTGCCGCGGATGCTGCGATGCCCTGGCAGCTGCGCTCCGATGGGGTGCATGCCCTGGTGCTGAGCGCCACCCCGATCATGGGTGACGTGCTGCTGCGCGATCTGCACGGTCGTTCGGTGCGTTCCGCGCCGATGGCCGGCACGGAAGCCCGGCTCTTCCTCGCGGACCTGGCCCCCGGCGCATACACCATTACGCTCCACACCAACGGGAAGCGCTGGACCCGGATGCTCGTGCACCCCTGAGGGCCGTGCCGCACCACGCTAATGATGCAGCGCCGTGCGCGGTTGCCCGATGGTGTCCGACAAGCGCCCTTGCGCGCCATAGAGCAGGGCCTCCCCGTTCCTCGGAAGTCCCTGCCGGGGCGGGGGTCCGTTGCGCGCGAGCACGTTGACCGGGTCGGTGGTCGCGACCAATTGATCGCCATCTTTGGACGTGCTGGAACGACAGATGGAACACAGCACGCCAAGCACCTGTGCACATGACACGGACCGGTGGGATCAGGATGGTCGATGCCACGCGCGCGGAATTCGATGGCACGGCCACGGAGCGCGACCTCGTTGAACTTGCGCTTCTGCCGGAGCTGGAGGTCGTGCAGTGCTCCGTGCCCGTGCCCGAAGCGCTCTGGACCACGCTCGATACGGTGTTCTTCACGGCGCGCCCCGATGTTGTGCTGTGCGTGTACGGCCACTACGGCATCACCTGCGACCTGTCGTTCACACGCCTGTTGCCCAACGTGAGGCGCTTTTCCGCACACGGCCTGAACAAGCCGACCGGTGTGGAGCACATCGCCGCCATGACCGGGCTCCGGTCCCTGCATCTCGGCATCTTCGAGCTGAAGGACCTCGGCATCCTGGAACGTGTCCCGGCGGAGCTCACCTCGCTGGCGCTCGAAGCCACGCGCAACAAACGAGCGAGCCTGAAGGTACTGGGCAGGTTCCGCGCGCTCAAGGAACTCCGGCTCGAAGGTCACAGCACGGACATCGAGGTGCTGGGCGAGCTGTCCGCATTGGAGGACCTCATGCTCCGTTCCATCACGACCGAAGACCTGCGTTACCTGGAGCCCCTGCAACGCCTTTGGTCGCTGGACATCAAACTGGGCGGCATCCGGGACTTCACCGGTGTGGTCGGCAAGAAGAGCATCAAGAACCTGGAGCTATGGCAGGTGCGGGAGCTTCCCGACATCGACGTTGTTGCAGCGCTTCCGGGCTTGCAGAACCTCTTCCTGCAATCGCTGCCGAACGTGGCGGCCTTCCCGCAGCTTGGGGATGCCAGGCACCTGCGCCGTGTGGTGGTGGAGAACATGAAAGGGCTGAGCGACCTCAGCGCCCTGGAGCATGCGCCTGCCTTGGAGGAATTCGATCTGCGGGACGGAAAGAAACAGGTGCCTCAACAGCTTGTGCCCGTGCTGAAGAACCCGGCGCTGCGCAGCATCAGCGCGAATTTCGGGAGCGACCGCAAGGACAAGGAGTTCGCACAACTGCGTGCGCACTACGGGAAGGCCGAATGGACGCGATGGCAGGCGTTCGCGTACAGGTAGCGCAGGCAGCACCACCGGAGCGGAAGGTTGGTCCGCATGCTGAGCATCCTGAACATCCCCAGCCACAGCAGGGTCTCACGTAGTGGACCCTGCTGTGCGTAGCGGCCACTCACCTCGCTCTGCACCGCAGCAGGGTCGCCTTTGAAAGACCGTGCCCGGGTCCAACACGGCCAAGCCCGAACACCTTCAGGAGCGCCGCAGGCGGCAACGGGCGGACCGGTGGATCAGTTCCACCTGGCCCATGCTCCCAGGAACCAGCCGATAAGGCCGCCCATCAGGCCCACAGTAAGTGCTGCGGCCAGCACATCCACCGCCACAGGAAGCAGCGAGTTGAAGAAATGCGAAGCGGAGTACCAGTAGAGGTCCGTCATGCAGGCCACCAACGTGCCTACTAGCGCACCCAATTACAGCCCTTCCCTGAAGGTGGTGATGCGTGCCCAGTACACATACACGAGCACGAGCAGCAAGGCATAGGCCATGCACGAAAACACCAGCGGTAGCATGGAAGCCTCCTCCCCTTGTTGAGACCCTGCGCGGGTTTGAGTCATGGCCTGAAGCGCAGGGTCCCTTCGTGCCTCAGGAGACCCTGCGCGGGTTTGGGGGTGGGAAGCCCTGCATAGCCATTGGGGTGGGTAATGCGCCATTATTCGGAACGAGCACACGGGTCCACGAATATGGAGAGCCCCCGCTGCCCTAGGAATGCCCAAGGCTTGTGTTCTTCTTCTTCCGATGCTTCTGATGCTTGTGGATCATGGCGTGCAGGACCTTCTCTGGGATCACGAGCGCCAAGAACTCCAGTGCCATCAGGATAAGACAGCCAGCAAGTTCCATTTGGAAGTGATGGTCTTGCAGAGCCTGGGAAATCGTGCATAGCTGGTGTTCGTTCGCGTAGGTCCACAAAGTATTGTAGCAGTTGAGGATAAGGGCCACCACCACTACCCCCAACAACCACAGGAAACCTGTTGGCCACAATGCGCCATGCACTTGCCGGTCGGCTTCAGTCGGAATGAGGTGCTCTATGGTCTTGACCATTGCATAGAGCACAAGCAACCACATGAAAAAGTCGCCGATGGCACTCGAACTCGTGGCAACATGAGCGATCGGTGATGCTTCAATGGAGTCCTTCAGATGCTTGATGACGAGAATGCGAATGGGCAGTGCACCAAGAGCCACTACCTGCTCCTGCCACTTCTTGTTGCGCGCCTCGGTCTCACGCTTCCGTTGTTTTGAATTGCTGGGTGGCCGGGTCTGGTCCTTTCGGTCGGCAACTTCCTTCGCTGCATCCTGCTTGTCCTGGATCTGTTTTGAAACATCGCGCAGAAGGTTACTGATGGCGGCATCGATCTCAGCGGACATTTCCCGTTCAACCTCAGTAGACACATCGGTCTTGGCCTGTCCTTTCTGAGATGTGCGTGGATCGTGGGGCGCATCAACCTGTGCGAAAAGCCGTTCTCGCCGGAGCAGGTCCCGATCTTGTTCCGAAAGATCATTTTCCTCCTTGAACAGGATGCCGTTCAAGTCTTGCTTGACCGAAAGAAAAGCCACTTCAAGGTCCGCCCGCAGGCCTTCCATACGGACGGCCTTATCAGCAAGATGATCGGTCATGCACGCTGCCCAATGATCCGGCCCAACGGACTGGTCAGGGTCCAAGTACTCATCATCAAGTTCCTTACTGAATCCCGTGACGGCCAGCTCCGCGTTGTTGCGCACCGCCCTCACTGCCGTTGTCCGAAGTTGCATGGCGTCGGTAACCGACAGGTTCGGCAGCTGCTCTGCAATGTCCTTAATGCCCCTTATGACCTTGGCACAAGCAATGGAAAAAGCTTCAACCCACCCGGGTTTTCCAGGTGGCCCCCCCGCCGCAAATAGGACCGTTCGCTCCATGGGAATGGGGCGTCCGGCCGGCTGGCCCGGTCAACTGGAGGTAGCGCACATGATCAGTTCCCCGTTCAATGGGGGCGAAGAAATGACACTGAACATACTCGCTGGGCGCAAGTCGGGACTATACTTGCAACCAGTTGACAGAGCACCCCCGGTCGGAACGCAGTTGAAGAGTTGGGGTGATCGTGTACTAAAGAAGAAGCCGGACGCTGCCACGTTTCGGCTTCTTTGCTTCCTGATGGCGCAGTAAGGGGGCACTCCCCTCAAGGAGATATGAAAAACCCAGCGCTGAGGCTGGGCTTCACTTCGTGCAGGCATTCCCTTCATCACCTTTCGCCGACCTCTGCACGAGTGAGACCTATAGTGTGCTCGTTGTTCATTGGCACCCTTCATGCTCCTGGGGAATCCCGCATGCAGGGCATTCCGCTTGGCTTGCTCGACTATGGGCGTAACAGGGACCATGAGTGGACCGAAGATAGGTCACCAGGGTCGCGGTTACACACCGCAAAACGCGGAAAAATTGTTTTTCACACAAGGCAACCGTAGGACAAGGTACTCGTACCGTCCTGAGGGCTACCTCATACAGAATGACCACGTGGGCCGATCTGCGCGGGTTTCAGCTATGTGGTTCCCGTTCTAGAGTGTGCGAAGTAAACACCTTCAGCAACTATCCCGACATAAAAATTTGAACCGCCTGTTGACAACTGTCCCGATGGTGAACGACCTGCTGTAGAACCGCTGCGAACACTGGCCTGTTCAGGCACTGCATCGTTCAGCTAAATACCTGTTGCATCGTTCTGCAGGTGATGTGGTTGCGGCTGAAGCCTTTTGAGGTTGGTGCTGGCCATTTAGCCGCTACCCCTTAACATGCAGATGTATACGCCGCTCCTTTGATCATGTGCCCCCTCCCCTACTTCAGCCCATTGAGCAGCACCAACTTCACCAGTTCGGGGCGCGAACCGATATCCAGCTTCTCGAACACGGCCTGCCGGTGCTTCTCCACCGTGGCGGGCGCTATGCCGAGGCGTATGGCGATGTCGGCCATGGTGCCGTTGTCGGGGTCGGCGTAGAGCACGGCCACCTGGTGCTGCATGGCGGTGAGGCTGGCCCAGCGCTTGTGCGGATGGCGGGTGGCCAGGTCGTGGTCCACCCGGCCGCGCAGCTGGCGGTCCACCAGGTGGTTGTAGTAGAACCCGTGCTCGTGCGCGTGTACAATGGCCTTGAACATCTCCTCGGTCCGTGCGTTCTTCAGCAGGTAGCCGCATGCGCCCGCGCGCAGGGCGCGTTCCACGTGCAGGGGATCATCGGAGAAACTGAGGGCCAGTGCGCGTGTGCGCGGGGTGTGCCGCACGATCCAGGCAATGGTGTCGTAGCCATCGCGCACAGGCATGTGCAGGTCCACGATGGCCACGTGGATGTGCCCCACCTCGGGCAACTGCTTCTCGTAATGGAGCCCGTCATCGGCCTGCAATACCACCTTGCCCAACGGCCATTGGGAACAGGTGTTCGCCAGTCCTTCGCGCACCAGCCGATGATCATCAACGAACGCGATATGCAAGGGAGCAGAGGCCATGGGCTGCGGTGTTTGTACACCCCAAGCTACGCTGGCCGCCGTGCCTTATTGCCTGCGCCGTGGGCGGGTAGTGAACAGGGGGGCGTTGGAAAGGGAATGGGTAAGGAACCGTGAATGGACGTGCATGCACGTGAATGAATGCAGGGGCGGATGGGCTATCCATTTCCGTTCATTCACGGTAAAGGCACTCACCACCGCAGAAAGAAGGAACCGTGAATGGACGTGTATGCACGTGAATGAATGCAGGGGCGGATGGGCTATCCATTTCCGTTCATTGCCGTTCATTCACGGTAAAGGCACTCACCACCGCAGAAGGAAGGAACCGGGATTGGACGTGTATGCACGTGAATGAATGCAGGGGCGGATGGGCTATCCATTTCCGTTCATTGCCGTTCATTCACGGTAAAGGCACTCACCACCGCAGAAAGAAGGAACCGTGATTGGACGTGCACGCATGTGATTGAATGCAGGGGCGGATGGGCTATCCATTTCCGTTCATTGCCGTTCATTCACGGTAAAGGCACTCACCACCGCAGAAAGAAGGAACCTGGATTGGACGTGCATGCACGTGATTGAATGCAGGGGCGGATGGGCTATCCATTTCCGTTCATTCACGGTAAAGGCATTCACCAGCGAGCAGGTTCACAATGGCGACCGCATGCCCTGCGGCCGGCCCTACTGGCCAACCACGAAACGCAGCACATGGCTGCGGCCGCTGCTGTCGGTAAAGCGCAGGAAGTGCACACCGGGTGCCGTGCCGTGCAGCTGCAACACACCACCGCTCAGTGTATGTGCCACGGGGCGGCCCATGGCATCGTGTACCGCGCTCTGCTGCGGTGCGTTGGCCCCTTGGATGCGCCAGGTGGCAGGGCCATCGGTGGGCACAAGGCGTGCCTCGTTGCGCGCCATGCCGGTGCTTCCGGTGAACACGCAGGCACTGCGCACGGTGCAGGTGCCCACGGTAACATCCACGGCATAGGTGCCCACCAGCTCGGCGGTGATGCTCTGCTGGGTGGCGCCGTCCACCGGCAGGCCGGTAAGGCAATCGAACCATTGGTAGGTGGCACCGGCCTCGCCCACGGTAAGCTGTGGTCCGTCCTGCACCAGGGTGGTGTCCACCACGGTAAGGGCAAGGTTGATGGTGATGATGGAATCGCAGCCTTGGGCGTTGGGGATCACATCCACATACACACCACTGGCGGTCCACAGGGCACCGCTGGGCGCGGTGTATTGCTGGCATCCGCTATCGGCAAAGGCGGATGTGGTATTGGTGCAACTGGGAATAATGGAGGCACCGAACTTGATGTCGGAGTTCTGGTACACCGAACTGTTGGTGCCATTGTAGAACATGCGGCCCTGTGGGTAGGGGTTGCCGCCGGAGAAGGGCACTTCCAGGCTCATGGGCAGCTCGAAGGTGATGCTGCTGAAGGCCGTTACGGTCACCGGAGCGGAGAGGTAGATGCGGATGGCCTCACCGGCGGCCACGGTGGTGGCCGGTTGCTGCTGGGTGTGGATGGGTGTGCTGGTAACGGTGCTGCCACTGTAGATGCGCAGTTGCCCGGCCGTGTTCACACCGCCTGTTGCGCAGAAGATCTCCACGTATTCCAGCAGACCACCGCAGGTCGCAATGAACGACTGTCCGATCTCCACGTTCGTGGGATCGCTCTGCGGCGCGTTGGTGTTGGACATGATGCACTGGCCGAAGGCCGTGGCCATGGGGAGCAGCAGCAGGGAGGTAAGGAGCGTACGCATGTTGGTCCGTTGGAGCCATCGAAGCTAACGATCGTATGGTGTATTGGACCGCGCGCTTCCGGGGGCACGGTGCTGAACCCCACCAGGGCCTCCTGAAAGGGACCCTGCGCCCCCGGTCGTGGCCTGGTCTCCATTACCGCCCGTGCACCCCGTGCAGCAGGGGCTCCTCGTTCCTCGGAGGACCATGCAGAGGTGGAGGGTACGGGATCGGCTTGAGCCTGCGGAGGACGATGTCCGGCTTGCCTGTATGATGGATCTAAATTGGCCATCCTACCACGGGCCGTGAAGAAACTCGAGAAGATCCTCCTCATCGTCCTTTGCCTCGGTCTGGCCGGCCGCACGGCGGGTCTCTTATGGTGCCGTGGCATATTCACGTTGACCTCGTGGGTGTTGGCGTTGGTGTATGTGGCCTGGGGTTACCATTACCTGCGCAGGAATGGGTCCACGCCTATCTGGCTGGCGATCATCTCGGGCTTCGGTCTGGGGTCGTCGATGTTCATCCTGCCGTTCCTCACGTTCGCGCGCCGTTCGTTGGCACTGGAACTGATCCCCATCCTGAACATCGCTGTCCTCGTTCTTCTTCTCGTTCGCTATCTACAAGCTCGCCGACAAGCCTCTTCCACAATGGCGGAAGGTCTGTTGCGTTGGCGTTCAGCTGCGCTGGCACTACCGGTCTGTTTCCTGGCCTATATACCACCGATCGCGCCTGCCCGTGCGGTGATCAAGATCCTGAATCGCGGTGATGTGGAACTCGTCGCGATCATGGACATGCTCGAAGAGAGAGAAGCGTTCGAGGCTGCGCTGGCTGCACAGGATTGTTCCCTCGCCTTGCAGCATGCGGAGCGGGCTTATGCGGCGGGGCGTATTTGGTTATTCGGGCCTTCCTGGGATAAGGAGATGAGCCTGCGCCCCCTTGATGAAGGTGGTGCTGAACGGCAGCAGAGACTTGATGTAGCTGGTGCGATCAAAAAGCTGCAAGCGGAACGTGAGCGAGAAGAACTCTGGCAGATCGGGAAAGCCTTGGACGATCTTTATTCAGCACACCACTGCTTGGGCCACGCTGCCGAAACAGCGGGTGACCCACGGTTGGCATATACCCACTTCCGAACGGGGGACAGCCTGTTCAACTTGATCGAACGTGAAGGCGAGAACGAGACCCGGGAACGCGCACGTTCCTTACAGAACATGGCCCGAATGGCATCGGACATGATGGAATACGACGTGGCTGACTCACTCTTCAGAAGATCGCTGGAGTGCTATGAAGAAGCCAAGGACACGCTTGATGCCGGGGGGGCTTGGATCTTGTACGACTGGTCAAGGAGCCTCGCCACACGCAGGCAATGGGGGTACTCGAACTTCTTGTTACGCTGGGCCATTGGTCTTTGCGAAGCGGACACGACCGCGATGCGAACGGATGAACAGTGGATCGAGCACCGCTTGCAGTTGGTGAAGAACCTGATGGTCACAGATAGTCTGGGCCACTGCGAGGCTGTCCTCGCCCCTTGCCTGGCCTACATACCCATGGACCCTGAACTCCGATGCAAGGTCTTGCTTGTGAAAGGCTCGCTGGAATACCGGCAGAATGCATTCAAAAAAGCCGATGGCACATTCGATGAATCGCTCAACTGCTTGCTCGACCATGAGGCGAAAGGAACCATCCTTCAACACGCCTACGTCGCACGGGGCTACAGCAAACTTGCACTAGCAGCTTTTCCGGAAGCCCTGAGGATGGTGGATGCTGGTGAAGCAGCGAATACCGGCCTGCGACGACCATTCTCCATGTTGCCGAACCTCCTACGCCTTCGGGCTGAGATACACCACCAGCAGGGCTTGTATTCCAGTGCCTTGAGCGGCTATGAAACGCTGATCGAGCAACAACGCGCCGAAGGGTCGGACCAGCTGGCCTCTTCGATGAACGGGCTGGCCGAAGTGTTGTTGGATCTGGCTCAAATTGAACGTGCCCGGTCATTGGCCGAGGAGGCCCTCGCTCAGATGGCGGATACGATCACCGAATTGACGCCGAGTCAGGCATTCGTGATGAACACAGCAGCCTATGCCAACTACCTGTCGGGTGAATTGGAGCGGGCCAGTGAACGCTACAAGCATACCATGGAGCTATGCGAAAGGTACAGTGCCAAGCTTACCGCCACCTATGCACAGGCGGTGAACGGACTGGCCTTGGTGGAAATGGCACGCCAACGATCGCACCGAGCTGATTCCTTGTTGGACCAAGCATATCGCATCACAGAGGCCGTGTATGGCGATACGCATCCGTTCATCGCCCAAGTGATGATCAATCAGGCAGAACTCCGGTTGGAACAAAGACGCTTTCCGGATGCGGCTCGGCTCTTGAACATCGCAAAGACCGTCACCCAGCGTTCCCTTGGCAA
The DNA here is from genome assembly GCA_016788295.1 of Flavobacteriales bacterium. Lineage (GTDB taxonomy): Bacteria > Bacteroidota > Bacteroidia > Flavobacteriales_F > PHOS-HE28 > PHOS-HE28. The sequence continues at coordinate 352 of JAEUSY010000061.1, read as the reverse complement.
TGACCATGACCAACTAGGTGACATCGAGAAATTACTCGGCGATATGGCGAAGCACGCTGGCAACATGGAGAAAGCAGCCTTGCACTATGCTCAAGCGCTGCGCATCTATTCGTTGTGTTTCCCTGGTTCGCATCCGAAGGTGGTGGCGATGCGCGCTCGTGTATGACGAACTGGAATTGTAAACTAGATCGCAGCAGGGTCTCCCGCCGTGCGGCATGGATCCTGCGTAACCCTCGTTCCGCAGGCCCACTATCCGGCAGGTCCTGCATGGCGGCCGGGACGCGGCTGAAGAGGTTGTGCCCGGTACGGGCCCGGATGCGGCGTATACGCCGTGCGCCCTGCACGTCCGCGC
>JAEUSY010000059.1 GCA_016788295.1 Flavobacteriales bacterium | reverse complement strand
GCGCGGACGTGCAGGGCGCACGGCGTATACGCCGCATCCGGGCCCGTACCGGGCACAACCTCTTCAGCCGCGTCCCGGCCGCCATGCAGGACCTGCCGGATAGTGGGCCTGCGGAACGAGGGTTACGCAGGATCCATGCCGTACTGCGGAAGACCCTGGTGAGGCTTGGGAGAAGGGCAGCCTTAGAGGGTCCTTCGGGTCACTTCCCCTGTCACCGTATCGAAGACCAGGATCCCTTCCTCGTGGGGCGTGAGTTGTCCGGCCATGATCCCCTCACGGGTCCAAACGGCGCTCCTACCACCGCTCACGAAGTTGTCACACGGGCCGATCGAGATGCACATCCCTACAGGCTTGCCGTACTGCTTCGCGATGGTCGCATAATGGTCATGGGCTTTCGCGACACCCCGTTCCGACTTCGACACGCTCGCCAGGTAGACGTCCGCACCCAGTCTAAAGGCCTTGGCCGCATGTGCGGGCAACAGGCTTTCGAAACAGATCGCGGGGGCGATCACCGTGGTGGCGGTGCTGATCATCACTTGGCCCACACCCGGTCGGAAGTAGGTGTATTCATCCACGTGCAGGTGTTGTTTGGAGTAGGTCCGCCGGGGTCGGTGCGGTTCGAGGATCACCATGCTTATCCGCACGTCCGTGCCTGCACGGGTCGGTAGTCCGGCACCAATGATGATTCCAAGATCGTCACTGGTCCGCTGGAGTGCATCCAAGCGAACGTCGTCCTGGTCGGTCGCCAGCGCGTTGGCAAGTGCCAGTTCGTAGCCCGTGAGCGAGAGCTCCGGAAAGAAGAGGGCTTCTGCCTGCACGGTCGAAGCAAGCATGATGCATCGGATGTGTGCTTCGATGTTGGCCGGGATATCGCCCATCACGGGCCTGGTCTGTGCGATGCCTATTCGCATTGCTTTTCGCGTTTGATCCTGGTCTTGGAATGCATGTCACTATCCTCCCAAAGCGATCATCCCACGGTACACGTTGGAACGCACCTCACTTCGAAATTCACGGAGTTGGCGATGTAGCACAGTTCATGTGCCGCGTGGTGCAGCGCGATCGCTTTGGCCACCATGCTTTCATCGGCCACCTGACAGACGGGATTCAGCACGACCTCCTTGAAGCTGCCGCCGCCACCTTCCTGTTCGATCATGGTGCCGGTGGCATGGTCGGTGTACGCGGTGATGACAACGCCTTCCAGCGCACACACATACAGGTACGAGAGCAGGTGGCACGATGAGATGGCGCTCACCAGCAGGTCCTCGGGGTTCAACTTCGATGGGTCACCCACAGCCGGGTTGTCCGTGGTCAGGAACAACTCCGGTTTTCCGTGCAAGGTGACGGTGTGGCTGCGTGCGTAGGACCGGACGTTCCTGGTCCCTTCACCGCTGTTGCCGGTCCATACTGCGGTAAGCTCGTAGTGGTGTTCGTGGGCCATGCGCTCGTTTTCACAAAAGTGCGCTGGCACAGCGGCCGGGTATTGTAAAAAAGTGCGCTTCGCGCTACCCTTTGGAAAAACGGTCAGGCGTGATGGCCCACATCCGTTTGAAGTACTTGATGAAGTGGCTTTGGTCGAAGTAGCCGACCTCGTGGGCCACATCCAGCGGCGCTCCGCCACGCTCCAGGAGCGCCTTGGCCTTCTCACTGTTGGCCTGCCGTTTCAGCTGCCCGATGGTGAGGCCATGCTTCTTCTTGAACGCGCGTTGGAAATGGAACTTGCTCAACCGCGCCTCTTCCGCCAGCTCCGGTATCCGACGGTCCAGGTCGATGGCCGGAACGCGACTGGTGCGCGATGGAACGATGGCCTCGTTCCCGGGTAGTGTGTCGGTGATGCTCGCACAGAGCGCGGCCAGTCGATCGTTCACAACGTCCATGCTGGCCGCTTCCTTGATGCATTGCACGAGTGCGACGGCCTTCCGATGGACATCGGGCCGGGCCAGCCGCTGTGTGGCCAGCGTGGTGCTCCCTGCACGCTCCACGGTTTCATGCGGAACGAAGACCGCGCTGTACGTGGTGGGCTGCGCGATCATGTTCCGGTGAACGTGGTAGGGTTCCACCACCAGCACTTCCGATCCAGCCAGGTGGATGCTTGTGTCCTGGAACTGGTATAGGATCGAACCCCGTTCCACGACGATGATGGTGTAGCACGCGTGGTAATGCCACGGGTATCGATGCTCGGAAAGCTCGCCGTCAAAGACCTCCAGGTCGGCGTGTTTCGTGTAACGCACCATGGTTCTCAGGGCCTGTTCAGTGCTTTGCGGAGCAGGCCCGTGTCGGGCAGCTTGCGCCAGGGAACAAGCCGCTCATACTTCCTCGATGATGGACCGGCCTTGGGAGCCATCTCCGGAAGTCCATTTCCATTCCTCGTGCAGACGGATCTTGCCGTTGGCCAGGATCTCCGGCACCGATCGGCACACCCCGGTCATCAGTTCATTCTTGTCGTTCACCTGGTGGTAGCGCATCTCGATGTTCCCCGCATCGTCCACCAAGCCGATCAAATGGCCCTGTTTGATCCTTCCTCCGGCATAGTCGGAAGTGAGGATGTTCCCGACCTGCTTGTACTGGAACAGCGTTTCGCCGGAGGTTTCACCGTTCTCGGTGTTGCTCACGGGTCTGAAGGTCCTTCCGTTGTAGTTCATCGTTCTGGTCCTCTGGTATGATCGCTGTTCAGGTCTTCATGCAACCCGTTGCTTCAAGGCCACCACAGGGCGGGCACGGTCCCGAATACGCGGACGCAAGATGCGGAGGTGGCGCCACATGGCCCAATTCAACTTCTCTACATTCACTGCGGTGCTGCGATGCACGGTGCGGATCACCTGAACCTCCGCACGGCCTCCGAAGGGACTCTGCATTACACGACTTCCGCAGCGCGCCCTCGTGCCTCAGGAGACCCTGCGGAGGCTTGGGAGCTCCCCGGGGTTGGCCGCGAGCAGGCTGGAGGCCACCGCATGGCCTTGTGGATATACGCCGCAGTTCACGGCGGTGAACTCCTCCAGCACGCCGCGGCGGTTAGTGGGCTCGGTGGATACCAGGGTCTGCGCCATCAAGGCGGGCGAGAACAGGCAGGCAAGCAGGGCGGTGCGCATGGCGGAAGCTGTATTTGAACGCGAACCTAGGCACCATGTATCAAGGGATCATCACGGAGCGGGATCATGGCGCGGACGTGCAGGGCGCACGGCGTATACGCCGCATCCGGGCCCGTACCGGGCACAACCTCTTCAGCCGCGTCCCGGCCGCCATGCAGGACCTGCCGGATAGTGGGCCTGCGGAA
>JAEUSY010000035.1 GCA_016788295.1 Flavobacteriales bacterium | reverse complement strand
ATGTCCTGCTCGCTCCCTAGATCGATGGTGATGGTGACGCCCTTACGCCAGCCCAGCCACTCGGTATTCACCCGTTTCTGCTGTGCCGTGATACCATCCACCAACGTGAACGCACCGCCTTCGTTGTAGCGCTCATTGGGCCGTTCGCTCAACGTGATCTTCTGGGCGGTGGCTTTGTTGAAGTGGAAGGTAGCGATCGACATAGGGCCAGTGCTAGATCCATCGGCTGTGAACGCGTGAACCTTGCAACTCTTTGATATAGGATATGGCGCAGTATAGTTCCCAAGTCCATCCATGGTCGTGTCGTATTGCCCATCGACGATGTTGAAACGGATGGACTGTGGCGTGCCAGTGCTCAAGTGAACGGCTATCTCGCCAAGAGTTTTCGATGGCGCTGGTTTGATCTTCACTTGATACAAGCTCCTGCTCGCATTCACCTTCATCTCATCCAACCTCACGAACTCTTTCTCCAAGCGCTGAATGAAGTCCGCCTCATTCCGCTTCGCCTTCGGCGTCCACAGCACTTCCGCCAGCGCCAGCATGCGCGGTACAGCCATGTACTCCACATGCTCCGGTGTCAGGATGTACTCCGTCCACACGTTGCCTTGCGCGCCCAGGATGTACTTGTGCTCCTCGGGCTTCAATTCAGTGGGAATGGGCTCATAACTGTACACCTTCTGCAACGTGGTGTACCCGCCAATGGCCAACGGTTCGTTCGCAGGATCGCCCTGGTAATGGTCGAAGTAACAATGGCTGCCTGGGCTCATCACCGCGTAATGCCCGCTACGTGCCGCCGCGATGCCACCTTCGATGCCCTGCCAGCTCATCACCGCCGCGTTCGGTGCCAGGCCTCCCTCCAGTATCTCGTCCCAACCGATGATCTTGCGGCCCTTCGAATTCACGAACTTCTCGATGCGTTGGATGAAATAGCTCTGCAACTCGTGTTCATCCTTCAACCCATGTGCTTTCTTCCTGGCTTGGCACTTCCCACAGGCCTTCCATGCTTCCTTGGGGCATTCGTCACCACCGATGTGGATCATTTCGCTCGGAAACAGTTCCATCACTTCGGTCAGCACATCTTCCAGCATGGCGAAGGTGCTGTCGTTGCCCGCGCAGAAAACGTCCTCGAACACACCCCAGCCTTTGTTCACTTCATAAGGGCCGCCCTTGCAACCCAGGTGTGGGTAGGCCGCTAGCGCCGCCAGCGCATGGCCCGGCATCTCGATCTCGGGCACCACATTGATGTGCCGAGCCTTCGCATAGGCTACCACCTCGCGTATCTCATCCTGCGTGTAGAACCCGCCATAGGGAATGCTGTCGTACTCGCGGCGACTGTACGGACCCACCTGACTGCCTTTCCGCCACGCGCCGACTTCCGCGAGCTTCGGGTACTTTTTGATCTCGATCCGCCAGCCCTGGTCATCCGTCAGGTGCCAGTGGAAGCTGTTCATCTTGTAGCGCGCCAGCAGGTCGATGTATTTCTTGGTGAACTCCACCGACCAGAAATGCCGACAAGGATCCAAGTGCATGCCGCGC
>JAEUSY010000034.1 GCA_016788295.1 Flavobacteriales bacterium | reverse complement strand
GAGGCTCGTATGTGGGCTGCGCCCACCGAAGTCCGCCAAAGTCAATACCGCCTTACGAGGATCGTTCAGGCGGACGAAGGTGGGCCCAGCAGGATTTGAACCTGCGACCAAGGGATTATGAGTCCCCTGCTCTGACCGCTGAGCTATAGGCCCGTGATCCACCGTGCTGCACTGATAAGTCCCTGCCCGGTGGTCCGGCGGCAAAAGTATCCCGCAGTAACCTTGCGCGACGCGAAAAAAGAAAGTCACCCGAAAGCGCTTGGTGAACATGGCGATCCGCACACCGGAACCATCAGGAGAAAAGCGGCCTTCCAAGAGCCAGCCTGCCTCTGCGCCCCCGGCACGCAAACGGAAGCGGATCCGCTGGGGACGTGTGGGACTGGTGGGAGGACTGCTATTCACTGTCATAGTGGGTACCGTACGAAGCTGCCTGCCCGAGGAGGTGGCACCCGTGGTGGCCGAGGAACCCGCTGTTGAACGTGGCCCCATTCTGGACTGCACCACCTATCCATACAAACACTTCAGCAAGCGCCTGCGCGACAAACTGCCCGAGTACAAGCACCTGTCGCTCGGTGCGGGCGTGGCGCCAGTGGCGGATGAGAAAATCCTGGAAAAACTAATCTCGCAGCGGTCCGTGGGCTTGGTGCGCGTTACGGCAACGGATGCGTTCTGGGTGGCCCCCATGGCACATGGCCGACCCTACCTGACCCCGAGGGCGCATGCCGTGCTCCAGTCCATTTCCAATGACTTCCACAAGCGGATACAGAACACCGATGTGGCACACGCGCGGATCAAGGTCACCAGCCTGTTCCGCACGCGGAAAGACCAACGCGAACTGGGCCGGTCCAACGTGAACGCCACACGCGATGCGAGCGCACCGCACACCCACGGCACTTCCATGGACCTCTCGTACATGAAGTTCGTGGATGCCGATGGAGAGTCGCTGGAACTGGCCGCCTGCCAGCAGGTCTTCCTGGCCGAAACATTGGCTGAAGTGATCGACGAGCACCGGCGGAAGGACAAGCTGATCTTCGCCACGCGCGAGGCGAAGCAGGCTTGTTACCACCTCTCCGTTTGCCGCTGAGCCAAGTGCCCTTCAACATGTCCGTACCCCATTCCTCTTTCGACACCCTTATCCTCGACCTGGGCGGTGTGCTCTTCGATGTGGACTACCACGCTTCAATGCGGGCGTTCCATGCGCTTGGCTTCGAGGATTTCGATACCCTGTACAGCAAGGCCAAGCAGGACCACTTGTTCGATGGGTTCGAGACAGGTGAGCTAACGGCGGCGATGTTCCGCGACCGCATTCGCGACCTGTTCCGGCCCGACATCACCGACCGCGAGATCGATGCCTGCTGGAACGCCATGCTGGGCACGCTGCCTCGCGAACGGATCGATCTGGTGGAGCGCTTGAAAGAGCGTTATCAGGTGCTTCTTCTCAGTAACACCAACGCCATCCACGTACCGGCATTCGAGGCCATTCTTGCGCGCGACCTGGGTATCACCGACTTCAAGGGGATCTTCCACGGCGCGTACTACAGCTGCGAGATCGGTCTGCGGAAGCCGCATGCAGAGGCCTTCCACCATGTGCTGCAACAGCACCAGGCCGACCCTGCGCGCACGCTATTCATCGACGACAGCATTCAGCACGTGATCGGGGCACGCGAGGCTGGCCTCCACGCCGAACACTTGGAGCTGGAGAAGGAGGATGTGGGGGGAATGGTAAAGCGTTTGGGGCTTTAGTAAGCCGTAAACCTCACCCACGCCCAAGTCCCTTCGCCTTCGGTTTGCCCTTGGTCTTGGGCAACGGCAACATCTCTGCCATGCGCAGCAGCATGGACGCCAAGCCTCGTTCGCTCACGATCAGGTCCTCTGGCACGAGGTAATAGTCCTTGCTTCCGGGGTAGGCCGGTGCCAGTTCACAACGCCCCTGCAAGGCAGCGCTCTCGTGCATGATCTTCACGAACAGTTGGTCATCGCAGATGAAAGCCACGGGCTTGCCATCGGCATACAGCGCGAACTCGCCGAACATGGCCTTGGTGCTGAATCGATCGGTATGGCCCAGCGTTTCGAGGATGAAGGCCGCTGTCTCCTTGCGTGTGGCCATGGCTCAGCGGATCTCCTGGCACAACTCCACCAGCACCCCACCGGCGCTCTTTGGATGCACGAAACACACCAACTTGTTGTCGGCACCGCGTTTGGGTTCCTCATTCAACAGGGTGAAGCCTTCGGCCTTCAGGCGCGCCATCTCTGCGTGGATATCGTCCACTTCGTAGGCAATGTGGTGAATGCCCTCGCCGCGTTTCTCAATGGCCTTGGCAATGGGCCCATCGGGGCGGGTGCTCTCCAGCAGTTCGATCTTGTTCGGCCCTACTTGGAAGAAGGAGGTGATCACCCCTTCGCTCTCCACGCTTTCGCGCTTGTAGCTCGGCGTGCCCAACAACTTATGGTACAACTCCTCCGCGGCGGTCAGGTCCTTCACGGCGATGCCGATGTGCTCAATACGGATCATGGCGCGAAGTTCCGAAAAGAAGAAAGCCCCCCGGTGATGGGAGGCTTTCCTGGAAGAGGTTGCTCGATCAACGCTTGATGAACGTCTCGCCCATCTTGTTGTCGTAGTTCAGGTAGTAGAGGTCCTTCTTCAAGGTGCTCACATCCACCGAGGCCGCATAGCCACGCTTCACAATGTTGCCGTACTGGTCGTAGATCTCGAACAGGGTGGCGGACGAGAAGGTGATCACATCCTTGGGCTTGGTGGGACCCCAGGTCACTGCGGCTACGCTGCTATCCGAATACTTCACGGGTTCGCTGTAACGCGAACGCTTGGTCAGGTCCACCTGCTTCACGCGGAACGTATTCTCCCCACTGTGGGGCGTTACCTTGAAGGTGTAGGTGTGCTCACCGGGCTTGCCATTGCCCATCACCTCGCCCACCTTCACCCATTTGTTCCAGCGCTTCTGCTCCACGATGTACGCCAGCTCGCCGGTCTCGTTGGTGGTGGTCCAAGTATAGGTGCCATCGCTGCCAACGGACTGCTTCACGATGTCGAAGGTGCTCTTGGGCTTCAGTACTTCGGGGTTGAGCACCACGGGCGTGCAGCCATCCTTGTGCTTGATCTTCACCACAATGGCATCGCCCACTTTCAGGCCGAAGTTCGCGAGGTCCACTTCAAATGCGCTGGAGTTGATCTCGTCCGTGGCGATCTGGTCGTTCACCGTGATCTCGAACACACAGAAACCCACACCAGCCTCGGAGAAGGGGTTCTGGATGAAGAGGTTCTTGCCCTGGTATTGGCCTTCGAGCACAATGACCCCGGCCAGGCTGCGCAGGGTGAGGAGGACGGCGATCGCGAGGGTAGTAAGACGCATGTCGGGGAGCTCTACAAGCGACAAGGATACGAATTCCGGGGGGCTTTTCCGAACCCGGTCCGGCGCCTTCTACGGAGTCCCATGCCCCCGGTTACAACGGCGCTTAGTGATCAAAGGCCTTCACACCCGCCTCTACGGAGAGATCCAGGTGATTATCCGGCGGGGGAATGGGGCACGAATACTTACCACCGTAGGCGCAGTATGGATTGTAGGCCCGGTTGAAATCCAGTTCCACCGTGGCGCCCAGCGGACCGGTGAGCTCCAGGTAACGACCGCCACCATACGTGCTGAGGCCGTTGGTCAGGTCCGTGAAGGGGATGAAGAGGTAATTGACGTACTCCGGCCGCTTGCTCAGTTCAATGTTGCGGTACACGGTGAGCTTCTCTTTGCGGCCTAACAGGGTGAAGGTGAGCACACCCACCGGCTCATACATCGGCAGGCGGTCGGTGGTGGTCTTCATGGCGAAGGGCTTTCCCTTCCGGGCCTTGAAGGTGGCCTGCACCCGGTAACGCGGGTCAGGTGCAAAGCGCTCCAGCTCGGTGAAGGTCTTACGGTCCTCGGGACGCAGTGGCGTGTGGTCAGGGTCGCGGTATTCGGCATTGATGCGATCCCAATAGGCCTGCAGGCTGTCGGCCCAGGCCTTGTCGGTGGTCTGTGCCTTGGCTGCGAAGGCACTCACGAAGAGGAGAACGGCGATCAGATGGCGCATCAGGCGGCTGTCTTCAAACGGACCGAACTGTTCATACGGGCCACATCGGCCTCGGTGAAACGTGGCCCCATGGCATCCTGCATCACGAAGGTGCGGCCATCAACAGTGATCACCCGCACGAAGTGGATGTACACCAGGTCCGAATCGGGGAACTGCGAGCGGTACACCATGTGCTCTGCGTCCTGCGCGATCATGGTATGCTTCTGCAGCATATCGCGGTCCAGGTCGGCCTTCAGGCGTTGCAGGTCGCCGGGCTCTTCGGCAATGGTGAGGCCCACGTGCTCACCTACCCGCACCTCCAGCCAACCGAACTCCTCATTGAAGGCCACCTCCACACTGTCGGCACCAAGGGTGGCTGGATCGCCAAGGTCGAGCGAGAAGGGCATATCGAACCGCGCGAGGTCCACGACGATGCCGGGTGCAGTGCTTTCCGATGTTGTCGTCTGGTCCGCAGCCTCGTGCTTGCCATCTCCGCAAGCGGCCAACGAAAAGCCCAAGAGGGCGATCAGGTAGTGCTTCATTGGCCCAAAACTAATGGTCGATCCGCGCTTCGTTCCTCAAGGATACATCACCGTCACCCGCAACACGGTACGCCTGTCGTGCGCGGTCACGTTGAGGAGATAGAGGCCAGGGCCTTGAGCCGATAGATCGATGAGGTCCACTGGACCGCTATGCTGCCAGATCAAGCGACCGTTCATATCGTACACGCGCACCTCCTGCACATCGGCAATTGGTCCTTGTAGTGTGAACAGTCCTGGGGCATGAATTGGCAGCACTCGGAACACCTCTTCCGCACCAATGGTGGCATCAACCTCGCCCAGGAAAAGGCACGAACCGTAGAGCGCGTTATTATTCACTCCATAGCATTCCAGCCAGATCCCTGTTTCCCAGAACGGGTTCACACTGCTCAGCACATACACTGGATCGCCGATGCTTTCCACCCACTCCTGAAGGAAGGCCTGGTTGGGTGCGAACACCCAGCGATCGCGGTAGGTGCCGTCCATCAATTGCACCGAGTCCTTGGCGATCACCTCGGCCTCTACAGTGGGCTGCATCGGCACCGTGTAGTGGTCACCCACCTGTAGGTTGAAGTCGTAGAGGAGCACCGGCACTGAGTCGAACTCCCACACCAGATCACCGAAGGGCATGAACCACACGCGGCGATCCTCCTCACGCATGGCACCATAGCCACCATATGGCCCAATGACCCTGTAGGTCTCCCCATTGATCACGGTATCCCCCTCGAACTCCAAGGGGATAAGACTATGCTCGTTGAAGGGGGACACCACGTGGTTCAGCCAACGCGCGCCTGTGATCACCAATGGATCATAGTTCTGCGATGACGCGACCAGCGGTAGCACGCATGCAATGAGGACTCCGATCCTGTTCATACCATGAAGGTAGGATTCACTCACCAACCACCAATCGTAGCCCTTCGCCATGCGAGCTGAACTCGGGCGCATACATGCACATGACGGTGGTGATGCCGTTGCTGAACTCACCGGCATGCGTCACCTTCAGCTCGTACTCGAAAACGTAGGTGCCCGGTGCCACGCGATCGAAGAAGAAGTGCATGGCCGCATCGCGGATGCTGCGGTAGTAGCCCAGGCCGCCTTGCCATGCGTAGCCGCTGAGCGCATCCACGGGCTCCAGTCCAGCAGCACGCAGGTCCTTCAGGTGGATGTAGTCGAGCCAGCGGTCGGTGCGCAGCTCAATGCGCACAGTGAGACGGTCGCCGGGCTTCAGCGTTCGGCCTTTGCCCAGCTCGATCAAGCGTGCGCCGGCATCGGTCTGCTCCTTCAGCATCACTTGCCTGCGCAAACTGAAGGGCGACTCATGCGCCTTCACCTGGTCCATCTGCTCGAAGTACTGCCAGTGCAGCGCGCCCCATTGCACGCCGTCGCTCGTGGTTGTTACGATCACGTGGCCCATCACTGGGTTCACCTCTTCGCCCGTCCAACTGCGCTCGAAGTAGCCCGTGCCCGCTTCGCCGTTCGCGGGCTTCACCTCTTCGTTGCCCACCATGATCACGGGCGGCGACTTCGGTTCCAACCAATCATCGCCGATGAGCAATAGTGCGTAGCAGGCATCAGCCGTGGCCTTGGTGGTCCTCCAGTCGGTGGTCTGTTTCAGCTTCAGCAGGTATTGCCGCAGGGCGTTCACCTTCTGCCTGTCGCGCGCAACCAGTTCAAAGGCCTCGATCATCAGCGCGTGCATCTCCGTGGGGAACTCGTTCCAGCGATAGCCCGCGCGGAAATCCTTCCAATGCATGCCCAGCTCCTCGCTCATGGTGGCGCGTTGGCTGAGCGACTCCATGATCAGCGAGGGGGTCGTTGAACCATTGTCCAAGAGGTGAAGCGCGATGGCGATCATGGCCTGCTCCTGTAGTCCATAGCTGAGCCAGTTACGTTGCACGCGTTCAATGATGAAAGCCGGTGCGCTACCCTTCTTGCGTTCCAGCGCATGCTGCGGGAAACAACTGCGCGCATAGAGGTAGTGTATGTCCTCCGCCGAAGGGTCCGGCAGGCTATCGGCCTTGGTATCGCGCAGGCGACGTTTGTGCTCGCGCTCCACCTCTTGATCGAGCCAGGTGATCGCTCGCGCTATCATGCGGCGCGTGTCGGTGTCCGGGTCGAGGTCGAGCGCATCGAGCTGCTGCAAGTGCCCGAAGCCCGCCACGATGTGCTGCGTGATGTACCGCGATGGTTGCATCCCGCTCCACCAGCCCCATCCGCCTTGGGGCAATTGCATCTCGCCAAGCTTCTTCAGCGATGCGACGTCCTCGTTGGCCATGCGCTGCAGGTCAAAGAAGAGTGCGATGCGCCGCTTGCGTTCACCCTCGTCCCTGGCGTTCAGTAGCCACGGCGTCTCTTCAAGGACGATGCCCTTGAGCTCGGGGTTCTTTTCGAGGTTGCTCAGGAAGGCGAACTCATTCTCAGCCTCACGCGAACCATGCGCGGCTTTACCAGTCCATGCATCGAACACCTTCTTCACCTGCGGGCGCTGTTTCACAATATGCGTGGCGAGGTGGTTGGCGTAGTAACGGCTGAAGGTCTGTTCCGCGCATTCGTGCGGGAACTCCATGAGGTAGGGCAGCGCCTGCACGGCGTACCACGCGGGGTTGGGCGTGTACTCAAGTTTCAAACCCTGATGCCGCAACGTCGATGACCGCGCATTCACGAGGTTCTTCAACTCGAAGGTCTTCGTGCCCGCCTTCGTCACGGCGATGGGCAGGCTCTCGGTGACGAGCACACGGTCGGTGAGGATGGGCAGCGGGCGCTCCTCGCCGTCGCTGAGCGATCCTGCCGTCGCGGTGATGCGCACCGCGACCACATCCATCTTCTCCGGCACAGCGATGCTCCACGAGACCAGCGCGCTGCTGCCGGGCGCAGCGGTGAACGCGCGCTCGGCCTTCTTCACGTTGAAGAGGTCGTTCACAGGCTTGTTTGTGACTGGATCGAATAGCTCGAGGCGTGCGGTACCGGTGAGCGTACCGCCTTCCACCACGTTCACCTTGGCGGTGAGCGTGATACGGTCGCCTTGGCGCAGGAAGCGTGGCAGGTTGGGCACCACCATCAAGGGCTTCTGCGTGATGGTGCTGCGCGTGAACTGCGCGGTCCTCAGGTCGGTGGTGTGCGCCAGGCCCATGAGGTTCCAGCGCGTGAGGGCATCGGGCATGGTGAAGCGCAGCACCACGCTGCCGTCGCGGTCGGTGAGCAGGTCGGGGAAGAAGAAGGCGGTCTCGTGGAAGTCGGTGCGGAGGGGGGAAGGAACGGGTGCCGTGGACGCTTCCTCCCCTTCGCCGATCACCACTTTTTCCATCACCACTCCGCCTTCGGATGCCGTGGTCAACGAGAAGAACCCTGCGCTCTGCACTTCATCCCGCAACACCACACCAGGCATGGAAAGGAGACCATCGCTCACATCAGCTTCCCCAACGGTCCGGAACCGCCGCCGCATCACATTCCCGCGGATCTCTAAAGCCCGGCCCTGCACGATGTACTCCATGGGTCCCACACCAACGGACAGCTCCGGATAGTAGCGAACACTATCCTGCATACCTCCATCGTTCAAGCCCATCCACTGCGGGCCAGCGATACCAAACGGTCGCGCGCTTCCCCATGCCATGCGCTCCTGATCCGCGCCCCACACGCTCATCCACCAATTCGGCATCGCGAAGTGGTCGAGCGAAGCATCGTACATGGTGGCGAGCACCTGCGCCGCCACTTGCTCCTTCTTCGGTCCGGTGATCTTAAGGCGCCATTCCTCCTTCGCGCCGGGCAGCAGCTTGTCGCGGAAGCTCATCCACTCCACGTTCAACTGCTTGTTGGTCCAGGGCACTTCGATGCGCTGCGTTGAGAGATGCTGCCTGCCACGCTCCCCACAGACGAAATGCACCGCGAAGCCGCCGCGATCATCCTCCAATACGGGTAGCTCCACGCGTTGCTGGCCGCGCTTCAGTAGCATGGGGCGGCTCACGACGATGCGGCCGTCACGCTCCACTTCCATGAGCACGCGGCATTCGGTCAACGATGAACTCAGCAGCAGCACGGCTTTCTCCCCCGGCTCGCATTGCCCCTTCACCACTTGCACATGGAAGGCCTTGTTCTCGAAGCCCGTGTTCTGGATCTCGGGATCGAAGAGCGAAAAGACCTTGCTCGCCTTCACGACTTGACCGGATGGGTCGAGCGCTTCCATCTCGATGATGTAGGTGCCCACTTCCCAATCGCGGATGCCGCGCAGCGATGTGCGTTTGCCTCCCGCCTTTACGGAATCACGTCGCAGCACTTCCGCGCCGCGCGCCCAGGTCTCGAAGTCGCGCTCGTTGTCGTATTGATCCTGCGGGAAGCGCCGCGCGAAATCCTCCTTCACCATCACGAAACGGTCGGGGCGGTCCCAAACACGATCACGCTTAACGCCACCAGCGGGCATCGTGAGCCTCGTGACGCTCAGGTTGAAGGGCGTTGGATGCTCCTCCCCGTTCAGGTTCACTACGCGGATCAGCGCGCTGTCCGCAGCGCTGCGGTCGATGGCGGCATCGATGTCCAATTCCAGGTCAATGCTGCGGTAGCCCACGACAAGTGATGTGTTGGCATCGTGCGTCTCTCCTGTTATGTCGGTGACGGAAGCGCTTACGACATAGTTGAAATTCGGATCGGCGCCACGCGGGAATGCGCGATCGGCCTCTGCCTTGAACTTTACCGTGAACTTGCCTTGGGCATCGCAGGTGGCCTCGCCGCTGGCGATCTCCGTGCTCCGGCCCCACGGCAATCCACCCCAGCGCCAACCGCACCACCACGGCATCATGGCATTGCGCGATACCGTGTACTTCACGTTGGCGCCATCGAGCGGCGCGCCCGCGTAACTCTTGGCCACGCCGGTGACCGCGGCCTCTTCGCCGAGCTTCGGTGTAGTGCCCACCGGATCAAAGACCACCTCGAAAGTGGGGCGTTTGTACTCCTCCACTTGAATGGCCTTTTCTCCATCGTCGGCATTGAGCGCCCATTCCCCTGTAAGCCTCCCCAGCGGAATGGTGAAGCGCCCGTGGAAAGCACCGAACCGATCGGTGGTCACGGTCATGGTGTCCACTTCCTCACCGTTGGCATCGCTCAGCCAGACCTCGGTCTCATAGTTGGGCAGGACCTCAGTGCCCTTGCCACGCTTCACGGTCACGATGCCCTTGAATTGCAGCTCCTGTCCCGGTCGGTAGATGGCGCGATCGGTGAAGAGGAAGGTGCGGATGCTCTCGGATGTGTCGCGTTGGTGGTCGTAACTGTAATGGTTGCTGCTCGCGATGCGATCGGCTTCGTGGGTCACCACGAACGTGAGCGTGCCGCGCTGCGCATTCAGCTTGAACCGTACATGGCCCTGGTCCGAAGTGATGCTCGTGGCCAGGGTCATGTTCGTTCGCTTTCCACCGTCCCATGATGTAAGCACCGCTTCGATCTTTGCGCCACCGATCGGTCGACCGGATGTGCGGTCCAGCACAAGCAGCTCATTCGTGCCATCATCGTACCGGTGCACAAGGGATAGGTCCGTGGACCTCAAGGAACACCAGCGCATCACATCAGACCCTCTTGCAAAGTCGGCTCCATTGGAGATGATGATCGCGTATCGCCCCAGCGGCAAGGCATCGATGGCGATCTCCACCGCATGCTCGTTGTAGTCGCCGTCATCGGGCAGCTCGATGCTCCACTCCTTGATGGCCTTCTGCTTCAGCAGCCAGGTGTAGCGATCGGGTTCATAGCGGCCATCGTTCTCGTCGAGCTCGGGATCGCTCACGATTCGCAGCCAGGCCTTGGTGCTGTTGCGGTACTTCACCAGCGCGAGGAAGTCCTTGCCGGGCGGTATCGCTTGCTCCGATGCGATGCTCAACGCTGGCTGCTGTGCGCGGGAGAGCAATGCCGCGGCGTTGCGCGCGCCGAAGGTGTTCGGCCACTTGGCGATGGCGGCCTTGCACAACTCGATCGCTGTGCGTCGCTCCCATTTCCAATCGTCGCCGCCCAAACGATCGTACTTGCTCGCCTGCTCTTCGTGCCAGCGCGCGATGGCCACCATCACTTCAGCCTCGCAGGCATCCTGTGGCAAGCGCGTGCGCAGCAATTCCAGCGCGCCGAGGTAAAGGCTGTCCTTCTCCGGAAGCACGCTGCGCTCGCGCACGTAGGCCAAGCGTTGCAGCACCACATCCACGTATGCATCGAGCTTGTCGGCGTTGATGTGCGCGCGCTCCAGCCGCTGGTAGATGCGCATGCTCTGGAACTCCCACGCGGTGCTGTCGCGGTGCTCGAGCGGCCGGAAGATGAAAGGCTCGAAGAGGTCGAAGTCGTTGGGGTCGTTCAGCGTGAAGCGCCAAGAGGGCTCAGCGAGGCGGGTCTCGGTGTTACCGAAGATGCGCAGCGCACGGTGGGCCAGCACATCGTAGAGCGTGGGACGCAGGGGAATCGCATTGGGATCGCCGGTGAGCAGTTCGGCCAGTTCGCCCACAGGGATGTGCCGCAGCGTATCGTAGGGCTCCAACGAAGCTTGTGCATCACGGATCACGCGCTCCATGAAGCGGTCCTGGGTCCAGGTATCCGGGTCGTTGACATCGAAAGAGCCGTCCAGTTCGGTGCGGTCCATGATGCGCCAACGCTCTCGCTGGTACCATTGCCACCAGCGGTCCATGAGGGTGCTATGCAACAGTTGTGCAAGCGGCACCGGGGCCACAGCCGCGCGTTGCTCCATGGGCTGGATGATACTGTCGGTAGCCACACCGGTGAACTCCTGGAACACGGCGCGTCGTGCCCATGCGGCGAACTCCAGACGCCATTCGCCGGAGGTCTGTGCCTCGGCTAACAAGGCATCGGTGCGCTCCAAAGCAGATGCATACTGCCCGATGCCCACGAGCGAATCGATCGCGGCCCAGCGTGGATCGGGCCTGGCATGGTCAGTGCTCATGGTGTTCTTGGAGGTGCGACAGGCGGAAAGGGAGAAGGCAAGGAGAAGGAGCACAAAGGCCCAGTGGGTGGTGCGCATGCAGAGGAGTTCTTCCAAGAACAAAGGTGGTGAGGCCGCTCGCTTCACGCGCGACCGTTCGTCACGCCGCTCCTCATCTTTACGCCGTGGCACAGCATGCACTACCCCGGCCCGGCGACTTCCTTCAGCGGCTCTTCGCTGCACTGGAGCAGCTCGGCGTGGATGTGCGGGGCCTGCAACTGGACCACCTCTGCTACCGCGTGGGAACAACGGAACGCTACGCGCTGCTTCGTGAAGCGCTGTGCAACGAAAGCGAACTACTGGCCGAAACAATGATCAGCGGCAGACCCATTGCCACGTTCCGGTTGCACGCACCGATCATTCACGGTGCTCGGGCCATCCATTTGGTGGAACTGCCTGCACCAAAACCGGGCAGTGCTTACACGGAAGGCTGGGAGCACGCTGAGTTCGTGGTGAACGAGGACCTGCTGGCGTTCACCCAGCGCCACGCGCACTTGAACTGGGACCTCACCGATCTGGACAAACCCATGAACGCCGATGTACGCCTGCGCTTGGGCGACTTCAGTGTGAAGTTCCACCGCATGGCGTTGGACGAGGTGATCAGACGGGAACAGGCAAGTGCCAAGGGGTGAACACACCCCTATTTTCGCGCGTCACTTTCATTCCTGCATGCTGCGCAAGCTCTTACGCATCGTTCTGCTCCTTCTGGGGGTCGTGGTCCTGTTGTTCGGTGTGGTGCTCGCCATCGCCTACGCCAAACAGCGCACCGTGGTCGAGTACGCCGTGGCCGAGATCAACCGCGACATGGCCGGCACGCTTACCATCGGCGGCAGCCACATAGCACCCTTCGAGGCCTTCCCGTTGATGTGCATCGACCTGGAGAACGTGCAGTTCCATGCCAGCAACGACACTACGCAGGCGCCCATCTACACCTTCAACGACCTCTATCTCTGTTTCCGCATCTGGGACCTGCTACGCGGCTACTTCGACGTACAAAGCGTGCATGCCACAGGCGGCCACCTGGACCTGGTGCAACACCCGGACGGCAGCCTGAACCTGTTGCTGGCCAAACAATTCGCCACCGCTGAAGAGGAGGATGGGTCCGCCTTGCACATCCACCTGCGCGACCTGCAACTGCGCGACTTCACCTTCAGCCACCTGCAGGAGAACACCGGGCAGAAAGTGACCGCACGCATACACCATTTGAAGGCCGACTTCCGCAGCATCGGCGATTCCATTGCATCGGAGGTGGAGGCGGACCTGCACCTGGACGTGATCGGCAAGCGCGATACCTCCTTCTTCTACGACAAGCACATTGTGCTCGACGTCCACCTCGACTACGATATGGCCACACAGGTGCTAAAGATGCCACTCAGCTCCTTGAAGCTCCAGGAAGTGGAGTTCCATGCCGAGGGCAGCATCGACATCTCGCACGAAGTGGACCTTGACCTGCATGTACACGGCGAGAAGCCCGACTTCTCCCTGCTCACCGCCTTCGCGCCCAACGAGCTGGCCGACTTCCTGAAACAGTTCAAGAACGCGGGGAACATCTTCTTCGATGGCACCGTGAAAGGCCGCAGCGCGCTGGGCCGGACGCCGCACGTACACATCAGCTTCGGCTGCACCGATGGCTGGTTCGAGAACCCGGCCACGAAGAAGCGTGTGGAACAGCTGGCCTTCAACGGCCACTTCACCAATGGCGGCGACCCCACTCTGCACAAGGCCGAGTTCCATCTGCTGGACCTCAACCTGCGGCCCGGCAGCGGCGTGTTCAGTGGCGACCTCGTGGTGGTCGACTTCGTGGAGCCCTTCATCGATGTGGACCTGCACTGCGACCTGGACCTCGACTTCATAGGCAAGTTCCTGAACGTGGAAGTGGTGAAAGAGCTCAGTGGGCATGTGCAGGTGGACATGAAGCTTACCGAGCTCATCGATATTGAAGCGCCCGAGCGCAACCTGGCGCGCCTGAAGCAGGGCATCGACAGCGACCTGCGCGTAAAGGACCTGCACGTGCGCCTCCCCGGCCACCCGCACCCGATCGACGACCTCGACATCCACGCCCAGATGCGACAAGGCTTCGTGGAGGTGGACACCTTCAGCCTGCGCATGGCATCCAGCGACCTGCGCCTGCGCGGCAGCATCAGCGACCTGCCCGCCCTCTTCCACCACCAGGAAAAGCCCATCGAACTGAAGCTCGCCGTGGCCGCCAACAAGCTGGACCTCTCCGAGCTGCTGGCCCACGACACCGCACTGGCACGCAGCCAGAACGAAGTGCTCACCGGCCTGAGCACCCACCTGCACTTCGTGACGAGCGTGAGCGGACTGCTGGACCACGAGCCGCTGCCCATCGGCGAGTTCTTCATCGACGACCTCACCGTGAAGGCGAAGCACTACCCGCACCGCCTGCACGATGTGCATGTGGACATCCTCATCTCCGACAGCACCCTGCGCATCAAGGACCTTGCCGGCACCATCGATGCCAGCGACCTGCACTTCAATGGACTGGTGAAGGACTACGACCTGTGGTTCAGCGACCGGAGGACGGGGGAAACACACGTGGCCGTGGACTTCCGCAGCGACCAGCTGGTGCTGCATGACCTGCTCACCTACCGCGGAGAGAACCACCTGCCGCAGGAATACCGCGATGAAGTGCTGCGCGAGGCCCGCTTCCATGCCGATGCCGACCTGCGCTTCGCGGACAACACCTTCCGCTCTGCCGACCTGCGCGTGACGAAGCTCACCGGCCGCATGAAGGTGCACCCCTTGAAGCTGGAGGACTTCCACGGCCACCTGCATGTGGAGGACGATGTGCTCACCATCGACGACCTGGGCGGGCGTATGGGCCGCACCGACCTCGCCGCCGACCTGCGGGTGTACCTCGGCGACGACCCCGCGAAACGCAAGGCGCCCGACCAGCTGCACCTGCGCTCACGCTTCCTGGACCTGGACGCGCTGATGAACTACAGCCCCGAGCGCACCGTGGACCACGACAGCGCCTTCAACATCTTCAGCCTGCCCTTCCCCGACCTGGAGCTGACCACCGACGTGGGCACCCTGAAGTACCACCGCTACGACCTGAAGGACTTCCGCACGCGCCTGCACCTGAAGCCCGACCACACGTTGCAGGTGGACACGCTGAGCGTGCGCATCGCACAGGGCGAGGTGGGCCTGAAAGGCACCTTCACCGCCAAGGACCCGAAGGACATCCGCTTCACCAGCGAACTGGTGGCGAAGGACCTGGACCTGGATGCGCTGATGATCAAGTTCGACAACTTCGGACAGGACGTGCTGCTGAACCGCAACCTGCACGGACGCGTGAGCGGACGCGTGCGCAGCACCTGGCCCATGCACGCCGACCTGACCCCGATCATGGAGAAGGGCGAGGCCCACCTGGACATCACCGTGGTGGATGGCAGCCTGGTGCAGTTCACGCCCATGCACGCCATGGCCGAGTTCTTCGTGGACAAGAACCTGGACCTGGTGCGCTTTGACACGCTGCGCAACGAACTGCACCTGAAGGACGGCGTGCTGGACATCCCCGCCATGAACCTGAACAGCTCGCTCGGCTTCATGGAGATCAGCGGCAAACAGGGTATGGACCTCACCATGGACTACTACCTGCGCATACCCTGGAGCCTGGTGACGCAGGCCGCGAGCGCCAAGCTGTTCGGTGGCCGCCGCAAGGAAGAGGTGGAGCCCGACCAGGTGGACGCCATCCAGTACCGGGACACCGACAAACGCGTGCGCTTCCTCAACGTGCGCGTGACCGGCACACCGGACAAATACGAAGTGAGCTTGGGCCGGGACCGCCGATCGCCACGTTAGAACGACCGCGCCACATCCACCTCGGGATCCAGCGCCGCGCCATCGAACAGGTGAGCCGCCAGATGCTGTGCACACCACGGCGCCAGCAGCACCCCGCGTGAACCCAGCCCGTTGAACACGGCCTGCGAAGGACCGGTGATGCCCAGCAAAGGCCGACGATCACGTGCAGCGGGGCGAACACCGGCTGTGTGTTCCACCACCTCCACGGGACATTGCACCAAGGCGTGCAGCCGCTCCAGCAACCAGGTGCGCGCCTCATCCGTGGGGCCTGCAAAAACATCGTCCCACTTGAAGGTGGCGCCCACGCGGAAAAGCGCATTGCCCAACGGCAGGATGAAGACGCCACGATGCACCATGCGCGTGAGGTGCAGGTCGGGTATGCGCACCACCAGTGTTTCGCCCTTTACCGGCACCAGTCCCGGCAGCTGTGCGAAAGGCCCCTCGCAACGCACGAGCCAGCGCGCCTCCAACTCACCGATACGAACATGGTCCGGGGCGATGACGATCTCCTCGGGAGCCACCTCGACCTCGGTGAGCATGGCTGAAGCGAGCAACTGCTGCCGTTGGGCCTCGAGCAGGGCGGGCACATTGAGCCAAGCGGCAGGCCACACGGTGCCATAGCCATGGGGCGCAGAGATGGGTGCGGCATCCACTTCGGGCTCGGCGTGGCGATGCACGAAGGGTGCGCTGTCCGCATGGTTCATGGCGCGTTGCCATTGGTCCACCTCGCGCGGTGTGGGGAAGACCTTGACCAGGGGAAGCTGGTGCCAGCAGGTGATGCCGAGCCGTTGCTGCCAGGCGGTGTAGAAGTCCCGGGCCTGTGGCAGCAAGCGGGCCGCGCGCCAACTGGGCACATCGCGTCGCAACACAATGGGATTGACCACACCCCCGGCGGCCATGCTGGCGTTGCCGGGGCGCTTGCGATCGAACACATGCACCCGCAGCCCGCGCAACCTCAGCGTTTCGGCCAGCACCGCCCCCGCGATGCCACGGCCCAGGATGAGGACATCGGTGTGCATGGGGCAAAGGTGGCACACCCCGCGCAGAGGCCGATCCGCGCCGATCGTGGGATCCAAGAGGGCGGCGAGGGAAACACACGATGCGTTGGACCCGGAAATGACCTGTGCGCCTGAAACCATTGCAGGTGCACGGAGATCTTGTCAGGCGTGCGGCCGAACACACGACGCGGCAACCTTGGAACACGACGCGTACACCCACGTTCACGCCGGGTGAACTGACGTCATTTCAGGTGCGAGGAGATCTTGTCAGGCGGCAAGGGAAGAAATGAATGCGACAAGCCGAACAACGGAGCGGGACAGTGGAACAAGCAAGGGGTTACGTGAAGCATAGGATAGGACCGGTACCGCAACGCAGGAGGCGTCGGGAACAGTTGATCGTTGTGAACGGGAAAAGCTCTTGAAGCGAACATCAACGACTGCATCGGTGGAGCAAGGCCACACTGACGGAAGAACAATGAACAGAACAGAAGGACAGTTGACGGGGCATCGGGGGGCGATGACCAAAGGGCTGGTGAGGATCAGTTGCCGCGGTGGCCGGAAGGTGTAACTTGGAGGATGCCAAAGGCCCAATTGCACTGAACTGGAGGGCGCGATCATGAAGAACACTGCGCAACAACCATGGCTCATCCCTAACGGAGAACCTTTCGCTGTACTTGACGCACTTGTGAAGGCGTGGCCCGGTCATCGATACACAACGTGCAGGGTCCCCGAGGACGGGAGACCCTCATATGTTCGCACCGTGAACCGTGGGCAAGCACCTGTAAGGAAGGAGCATGAGAGTTTGTGGAGACCCTAAGCAGTTCATTGAACATGCTGATCTGCAGAGAGCGCCTCATGCTTCTCCTTGCTCTTTAG
>JAEUSY010000022.1 GCA_016788295.1 Flavobacteriales bacterium | reverse complement strand
GTCGTTCAGGACGTGCACCCGGAAGATCCGATACTCAAGCTCAGTTCCGTTCGGGTCGGTCAGAACGCCACCCCTGGGGCCTTCGGTCCGCAGGACGATCCCGCGATAGGCGTCCGGATGCTTGGAGGTCTTGCTGGTCCCACAGCTCGTGACCGCAACGAACAGGACGATGATCCACGGGGCTCTCATCCGGAGGAGCAGGAAGTGTCTAATTGAGGCCATGGTGAGATCCTGAGGACGTGAACCTAACCCCGTCGCCTTGCTTGGATGACCGCGTCAACGCCGGACGCTGCAACGGTTCGCTGGCGTTCTTCCGCCACGATGAATTCCCAATGCCTCAGATCAGGTTGGGCCTTCGCTGCCTCCACCGAGATCTGTACCTGATCCGCTGCCGGTGTGGGGGCTCCCGTGACCGGATCAAAGGGGCGGTGACCCACCAAGAGCAGCGTTCCGCCCGGCGCCACACCGGATGCCAGTCGCTGGATCATCTCTTGCACGGATCCAGCCACATGAACGTACAAGCAGGTCACGAGGTCGAAGCGGTCGATCGCAGGAGCCCACGACCCCAGATCCCCCTCGACCCAATCGATGCGTTGGGCGATCGTCTCACCCAAGCTTGCGGCCACCGAACGCGCATGCGCCAAGGCCGTGGCAGAGAAGTCCACGGCTGTGACCTTCCAGCCATGCGCCGCAAGCCAGATGGTTTCCGCTCCGTGTCCGCAACCGGCATCCAGGGCGCGGCCTGGAGGCAGGTCCGCGACCGTGCTCAAGAAGTGTGCGTTCGGCGGCCTGCGCGCGAGAATGTTGGCGTGTTCCTCGACGGTCCGCGACCAAAGCCGCTCCCAGTGGTCCTGGTCGTAGTGCACCATGCTCTATGGTCGATATTGTAGTGGTTCGGAAGGACCGATCTACTTCGGCTCCCACAGCACGATCTTGCTCAGTTCTATGCCCGTGAGGTCCCGTAGGGTCCTCATGCGGCGATCACGATCTCCTTCACCATGTGGAGACGGATCACTTTGGGCATTTGATCCGCCTCGAAGTGGGTCGCCACGGCGTCTTTCACGTTCGCTTTCAGCTGCTCCAGATCATCGCCATCCGTGAAGATGGAATGATCCAACGCGCGGGCTTCGTAGCCACCTTCCGGCGACTCTTCCACAACGAAGATGATCTCCTTCATGCTCCCAAGTTAGGTTGATCATTCCGTCGCAGCGTTCTGTTACAAGTCTTCGTCCGCGATAACCACCGTGTGGTCGTAGCAGGCGTTCAGGCTAAACGTTGATGGAGAAGCGGAGGGGGCGCATGTATGTGGCGTTTAGGTGTACTACCCACGGTAGTTCTCGAACTCCCAGTTGAACTTCTGGCCCAGCTTCTGTGCAACCTCATCCCAAGTCGAGCCTTCGACTTGTTGGAGGATTTCCCGTACCGAGACCATTACTGCGCTCCAGGAATAATCCTTCAAGATGATCTTCTTCCGTCCACTAAGTTCGTGTGCATCAAGTTGATCAGCGGCAACCTCGGAGAGAATGTTGACATAGAAAAGGTCACTACCCTCCTGGTCTTCCGGACCAAGATGCAGGCAAAGCCAATAATTGACAAACCCGTCATTGGTTGGTTCCCATTTCTCGATCGGATCATGATCGAGACAGTCCTGGCCTTTTAACTTCGGTTTCATACATGCGAGTGGCTTATTCTATCGCGGCCTTCAAATCATTCAGGTCCTCGTCCACTACCCCTACGGTGTGGTCATAGCAGCCGTCCAGGATGAGGTTGATGGAGAGACGGAGGGTGCGCATTGGTGAAGGACTTTATGGCTTTTCAAGTCTCAGGTGAATAGCTGATAAAAGAGATCCCAGTTCCAACGTTCTATCAGGGCGCAGTTCCACAAGACGTTGAGCCGCCTGGGCAGTGACATTTAAGATCATCCGGCCATCGCCATCCAACTCCTCATCCTCTAGCAAGTATTCGAGTTCTTGTGCTCTAAAGTCACAGACTATGGCGTTGTAACCAACAATTGCCTCAGAAATCTGGTCGATGGCTTCGCGGCAATGTGAGTTGCGAAACACGCGAGGAAAAATCTCCTGGGGATAATGTGCCATTACTTGGCACGCCATACCAGCTGCAAGGCGGGTGGCTAATTCCTCCTGGTCCGGGAGCTTTCTGCGAGCTAGTTCATTCGCCAATCCATCGCAGATCATCGTCAATGCAGAGCCGTTCATCCAAACGTCTGCGGAGATCGGGTTGGCTGGATAATTGTTCGCCAGTAGTTGCAATGCATGAAGCTGACCGACCAGGAAGTTCAAGGCCTCATCAATAAGGGGCCTTATATCATCTCGTTCCCGCTGTTTAAGTATGTCGCTAAGCAAGTTCTGTGCTCTGTCCACGTCCAAGGATCCGTTGTGGTCGATCGGGTAAGTTGTTGTGTTGGTATCTTGTCCCTTGCCATTTACGACAAGTCCTTTGCTCTCAACAGCAACTTTAATGTCGTTCAAGTCCTGCATTATCGCTTTCTTGATTATGCCCTTGGAGAGGACCATGGGCAGGGCTTTCAGTCTCGCGGCGAAGCCCTGCGGCCGCGTCTCGTGGATGCCGGTGAGCACCACGCCACCATCGCTTCCGGAGATCCGGTTGGTGGTGATGAACACGAAGCCGTCCTGCTCTGCTCGCGTCGTGTAGCGGTCAAGCTCCTTCGCCTCGGTGATCCACTTCTCCACGGTGGCCGGCTTGCCGAACAGGATGCGCGTCTCTTTCCACTTGAGACCCACGAGACCGTTCGCGGGCCGTTCCACGACCTCGATCTTCTCCACGCCGCTGAGGAGCTCCGCGAAGCGCGCGATGTCCGTGGTGGCGGTCCACACCGCGGCTTTGGTGGCGTTGATGGTGATGGAGGCTTCGACAGTCATGTTGATACCACTAATCACGGACCAGGAACACGCCATTCTGTGACATGTCTTCTATCATTCGGACCGTTGTCATTGTTCCATGCGTTCACGGTGAGCCAGTCCCATCACGTCCGCTCCAACCTTACAGTAGTTCTCTCTGTAGCATACTCGAAGTCAAGCACAAGTGCCTGCCCGTTGGAGAATCGGATCGTTGCTCTTGCGCAAGTACCCAAGTCGCCTTCAGTAAGGCTTCCAATCACATGGTCCCGCAACGGGAAGCGAATGAACATATCCGTATGCGGATAGCTGAGGTCGGCATCACTGATCGTCACACCTGGCTTGGGCATCTCTTGTTCGGGCTCCCATTTCCACGAGTAGTCTTCGTCGTCGAGATAGAGTTTCCAAACGTCCTTGTGATCATCCTCGAGGAAGATGGCACAGAACTCATCTACCAGACGCCCATCAAGCCAGAATTGGCGAGCCACAAGTGCTTTGCATCGTCTGCCAACTAATGCTGTTTCTTCCATCCGTTTCTACTTCGGCTCCCACAGTTCGATCTTGTTCCCCTCCGGATCATACACCCACGCGAAGCGGCCGTAGTCCTCGTCCATGCGCTTGGGGTCGATCCGCACCCCGGCGGCCTCCAGCTTCTTCAGCAGGCCATCGAGATCCTGCACGCGCAGGTTCAGCATGAACTGCTGCTTCTCGCTGGCGAAGTAGTCGGTGTCGCGTTTGAAGGGCGAGAACACCGTAGGGCCGGCATCCTGCTGCCAGATGAAGCCGGCCTCGTCGTTGTTGATGCCGAAGTGTTCGTAGTACCACCTGGCCAGGGCCTTGTGGTCGTTGGCGCGGAAGAAGAGCCCGCCGATGCCGGTGACGTGTCGGGACATGGGTGAGGTGTTGTTCCTGCCAAGGTAAGGCCGGTGCTCCGTTCGTATACTTGAGCTACGAAAGCCTGAACACATGGGTTGGAAATGTTCAATGATCATCGTGGAGCGACCGGGTCCGAACGTGGACGACGAGCAATTGCTGCACGAGCTGGGCTTCGCAAGCTTCGCGAGCCTGGGTACAGAGACCTTGGAGGGCGCGGTGGAGTCGCGTAATGCCTTCATCGGCATCGGCCGATGCAACGGGCACTTGATCATCACCGAAGGTCATAAGCTCACCGAGAAGCTTGAGCGCACGAAGGACCCCGCGGCCTTGTTGCCCTACGAGCAGACGCTCTCCCGCCTGTTCCCCGGCTCGGAAGTGCTGAGCGTGGCGTGCCACAGCACATCCAACTACGCCATGCACTCCCTGGTGAAGGACGGCGTGAAGCTGCGCTACCGCAGGATCGACTGTGATGGGAAGGCGCTCGTGCACGGTGCGCCGCTCGCGGAGGAGGAACCGATCTACGCGCGCTCGCAGATGATCGGTGGTGTGCGCATGTTCCGCGGGGAAGAGCCGGGCGGCGCGTACGAGTACACCGAGGATCAGCTGATGGAGGACTTCACCTTCGAGGTGGCGAAGCGGCACCTGGGCGTGCGCCTGGACAGGGATGAGGCCGATGCGGTGAACGATGTGGAGCTGCACATCTACCGCCACGATCCCAGGCGCAAGCTGATCCCAAAGGGAATGCGCACCTGGGATGGCGAGCTGGCCACCTACTGGATGGAGGATGGTGTGCTGGTGGCCTTGTTGAACAATGCGGAGCGTACGGTGTCCACGGTGACGGGGTCCATTGCGTTGGTGAAGGAGATCACGGGAGGCAGGCGTGTGCCTGTGCTCATGTTGGGTGGCGGTCGTGTGGAAAGCACCCGTGAAGCCGAGAGACTCTCCAATGAACAGTCGCCGTTGGTGTATTCCGCCATGGCCTGGATCCGGGGAGGCTGGATCTCGCGCTGGACCGTGAACCGAAGCTTCAAGCGTACGCCGGATGCCTTGCCGCGCCGTGTGTTCGGCACCAAAGAGGAAGCGCTGGCGTGGCTTCGGAAGGCGCGCTGAACCATACCGCGGCCCAAGGCCATGCTCAACGTCCTGCGCATTGACGGAGGATCTCAGGTGACCTCCGCGTAACGGTCGATGAGCGGGGTGGTGGTGGCCAATTGGGAATAGCCTTTAGATCGATGCCGTGGCACCCGTAGCTTTGGCTTCGCAAGAGACACCAATGGCCAAGACCCATTCCAAGCCCGCGATCGTAAAGGCCGACCTCAACGGCCACAGCGCGAACGGTTCCGCGAAGAAGCAGGAGCGCCTGCCCGTGATGAAGACCTACAAGATCTTCATCGGCGGCAAGTTCCCGCGCACCGAGAGCGGACGGTACTACCAACCGAAGGGGGCGGATGGCAAGCCCTTGGCCAACGTGTGCCGCAGCAGCCGCAAGGATGTGCGCGATGCCGTGGTGGCCGCACGCGGTGCCGTGGGCAGCTGGGCTGGGCGCAGCGCCTTCAACCGCGGGCAGATCCTCTACCGCATCGGTGAGATGTTGGAAGGCCGCAGCGCGCAGTTCGTGCATGAGCTCGTACTGCACGGCGCCGCGCAGAAGCAGGCCGAAGCCGAGGTGGCCGCCGCCATCGACCTGTGGATCCATTACGCCGGTTGGTGCGACAAGTACCAGGCGCTCTTCAGCAGCGTGAACCCCACGAACACCAGCCACTTCAACTTCAGCGTGGTCGAACCCACCGGCGTGGTGGGCATCCAGTGCGCGGGCAGCAACGGCCTGTTGGAGCTGGTGAGCCTGATCGCCCCGGTCATCGCAGGGGGAAACACCTGCGTGGTGGTGGCCAGCGAGAAGCACCCGCTGCCGGCCGTCACCTTCACCGAAGTGCTCGCCACCAGCGACCTGCCCGGCGGCGTGGTGAACCTGATGACCGGCTTCCGGAGCGAACTGCTGAAGCCCTTGGTGGCGCACATGGATGTGAACGCCGTGGGTCCGGCATCCTGTTGCCAGATGAAGCCGGCCTCCTCATTGTTGATGCCGAAGTGTTCATGGTACCACTTGGCGAGCGCCTTGTGGTCGTCCGAGCGGAAGAAGAATCCGCCGATGCCGGTGACGTGTCGTGACATGTGACGTGGGTCGTTGAGCCAAAATACGATTATCTAACTTAGGGCCATGAGGTATCGAAGCTCTCCCAATTGCGGCATTTCCGGCCTCCGCGTGGGGTTGATCACATTCGTCAACGCGCTGTGCATGGTGTTGGTCCCTATTCTGCTTTCAGCGCAGGAGCTTGTACCTAACGGTGGCTTTGAGCAGTACAGTAACTGCCCAGGGAATTTGGGCCAGCTGGTGCAGGCGCAGGGCTGGATGAATCCCTCTACCAACAACGAGGAGGGAGCGTCCCCGGACTTTCTTCACGAATGCTCCAGTGACCCGGATGTTGATGTGCCGAATAACGTGTTCGGTACGCAAAGCGCCTATAGCGGCAGAGCCTATGCGGGATTATACGCCTATTCATCGAACTCAGAGTACCGGGAGTACATCATGGTGGAATTGACCGAGCCGCTCGTGCAAGGTGAATGCTACAGGTTCAGCATGTTCGTGAGCCTATCCGAATTTTCCGAGGCAGGGGTGCACGATCTTGGGGTGCATTTCAGCATGGGGCCACTGGTGCAGGGCCAGGGTAGTACCCTTGGTGTTGAGCCGCAACTAAGCGCCATGGTGCCGGCAGTGGTAGATACCCTGGCGTGGACCGCGATAACAGGAACCTTCGAAGCCCAGGGCGGCGAGGATCATCTGACAATTGGGAATTTCGCTGACGACGCTTCCACGCAATTGGTCATCTTCGAGTCCTTACTCATCACCACATCGTATTACTATGTGGATGATGTCTCGGTGTCCAGTTGCGCCACAGGCCTTCCGGACGCTGCCGGATTCGGCCAGGTCATGGTGCGGCCCAACCCGGCCACCGACGCCATCCACGTGGACCTGCCAGCTGCCAGCTCTTGTTTGTTGCGGATATTCGATCTATCCGGGTTAGAAGTGATGCGCGAACGATCGACCGGCCCGTTGTCGATCACAGTGGATGGATTGATGCCTGGGGTCTACCTGTACTGCATTACGATCAACAACAGGTCGCAATTCGGAAGGCTTGTAGTTCAGTGAATACACTAGCGCCAACTACCATCATTCACCTCCTTTATGCGGCAGTGCCTTGTCTCTGAGCGCTTCTGCACCTATTCGCTCAGCTGGTTCCTTTTCCAAAGCGCTGGCGGCATGATCCTGTACCTTGCTAATTGGCATGCTGCGTTCTCTTCCAAGAGGAACGGGATCCTGGGTTAATGGAAGGTTAGTCAGGAAGCCTAGGATCAGTGGTTGACCAGTTCGCCCAAGTTGCCTACGGAAGTATTTGTCGATGCTTTTTCATGCACCTGATCTCGCATGGGGTTCCGAGCATTATAGCGCGGTTCTTGGCCTTTAGGGGCGGCTACAGCGGCTACTTCGCTGATCCGGACGGGCACCTGTGGGAGATCGCCTACAACCCCTTCTTGGAAATGGATGCGGCTGGTAACGCGATGGGGATGAAGGCAGGTTGAAGGTTGCAGTTGATCGCCCGTGCACCCGTAGCTTTGGCTTTGCAAGCACTCGCCATGGCCAAGACCCTTTCCAAGTCCGCACCCGTCAAAGCCGACCTCAACGGCCACAGCGCGAACGGTTCCGCGAAGAAGTCGGAACGCATCCCCGTAATGAAGACCTACAAGATCTTCATCGGCGGCAAGTTCCCGCGTACCGAGAGCGGCCGATACTACCAGCCCAAAGCCGCTGATGGCAAGCCCCTTGCCAACGTGTGCCGCAGCAGCCGCAAGGATGTGCGCGATGCCGTGGTGGCCGCACGTGGTGCCGTGGGCAGCTGGGCTGGGCGCAGCGCCTTCAACCGCGGGCAGATCCTCTACCGCATCGGTGAGATGCTCGAGGGTCGCAGTGCGCAGTTCGTGCATGAGCTCGTACTGCACGGCGCCGCGCAGAAGCAGGCCGAGGCCGAGGTCGCCGCAGCCATCGACCTGTGGATCCATTACGCGGGTTGGTGCGACAAGTACCAAGCGCTCTTCAGCAGCGTGAACCCGACCAACAGCAGCCACTTCAACTTCAGCGTGTACGAACCCACCGGCGTGGTGGGCATCCAGTGCGCGGGCAGCAACGGATTGCTGGAACTCGTGAGCCTCATCGCCCCGGTGATCGCCGGCGGCAACACGTGCGTGGTAGTGGCCAGCGAGAAGCACCCGCTGCCGGCCGTCACCTTCACCGAGGTGCTCGCCACCAGCGATCTGCCCGGCGGCGTGGTGAACTTGATGACGGGATTCCGCAACGAACTGTTGAAGCCTCTGGTCGCACACATGGATGTGAACGCGGTTGTCGTTGCAGATGCTTCGAAGGAAGAACGTGTGATACTTGAGACGGAGGCCACGTGCAACCTGAAGCGGGTGGTGTACCCGAAGTCGGAGCAGGCTTCACCCTATGCGATCCTCGATACGCAGGAAGTGAAGACCACCTGGCATCCCATCGAGCGGGGGCAGGGTGGGGGTGGAGGGTATTGAACACTGCGGGCCATGCCTAAGCTATATGAGTACTTCGGAATGGTGTTCCTGATGTTCAGCAATGAACACAGCCCCATCCACGTACACGTACGCTATGGCAGCTATGAGTCCGTGATCGAGCTGATCATGCTGGAAGGGAAGTTGGTAAATGTCGTCTTCAGGAAGCTTGGCAATAAACGAGCGCTCCCGGTCGCTCAGCAACGTGAAGCGGAACTGTTCGTTCGTGCCAAGGCGAAAGACATAATCCGCAAATGGAATGATTACTTTGTACTGAACAAACGGGTGACCCCGGAACACATCACCAAACGCATCAAGTGATGACCATCCCCGAGAATATCTTCATCAAGAGCGCCAAGTACCTGGGCGACTACCGCATCGCATTTCGCTTCACGGATGGGCATTCCACCGAGATCGACTTCCACGCGTTTCTTACCGCACATGGTCAGAACCCCATGGCCACGCAGTTCCTGGATATCACTCGTTTCAAGGACTTCAGCATCGAACAACGCGTGGACCTTGTCTGGGGCGACTGGGAGATGTGTTTCCCCTTTGCCGCGCTCTATGCCGGAGATCTTGGTGTGGATTCATTGGGGAAGAAGCGGTTAACGCAGACCCGCACTGCCTCACGCCGATCGGCGACATTGCGAGGTGATGCGGTGCGGAAGAAGCGGGTTTCAAAAGGTGCGACGGTCAAATGAGTTCGACGTTTTTCATGCTTGTCACTCAGGAAGTAAAGACCACCTGGCACCCGCTGCCGCTGATCGAACGGGGGCAGGGCGGGGGTGGCGGGTATTGATGACCGCCTGGCCGGTCCGTGTGGACATTCATCGCTACAGGGCCGAAGCACCGCCACATGGGGCTGATCGGTTATCTTCACGGACATGATGCGCATGTCCTTCCTGCTTCTGGTGTTCACCGCTTTCTTCGCACTGCCGAACACCGCTGCCTTCTGTCAGTCCGACCAGCAGCAACCGGTAGAGCTCGTCTTCACTGGCGGCATGTCCAAGGCCGAGGTGGATCAGCTTCTCCAACAGACCTTCCCGAACGTACAGTGGCGCGCCAGTGCAATACGCTGGGATTCCGACGGTGGTCTTCGCGGGATCAATCTTGCAGTACGCACCGACAAGGGCGAAGGGACCGCACAGAGCGATGACCTTTCACCGGGCGAGCGCTTCGGGTTCCGTTATGATCCCCGTCCCGGTGTGAAGGTGTCGTTCAGCATTGGTTCGTTGGATCGCGGCGACCACTGACCGGCAAGGACATGCGGGTGTTCTGGCGCCTGTTCCTCCTCCTGTTGCTTGGCGCGGTTTTCTTGTGGTTGACCAGGGCTTGGACCTTTCGTTCGGTCGTCCATTATCGTATCGTTGGTGAGCGTGGTGAAGTGCGACCGATACCTGTATCCACCTTCGGGTCAATGGACTTGGATCTTGCGATCGATGCAGCGTTGGATACCACAGCGGTGCGGCTCCACTTTTCCACCGGAGCGGTAAGCAACGACCCTCGCAAGCTTGGCCAGGGAAGTCCGGCGAACTGCATCGGTTATGCCGCGCTGTGCGCCTCGTTGCTAAAAGGTCAACTCGAAACCGCGGGTTTGGGTGATCGGTATATGGTGGAGGCGGTCATTGGCAAGTTGTACATGGGGGAACAGGATCTTCACGCCTTCTTCACAAGTCCGTTCTGGAAGGACCACGATGTAGTACGTATAACGGACCTTGCGAGCAACGAGGTCATCGTGCTTGACCCTACGTTGTATGATCATGTTGGAATAGGCCGCGTATCCGTCAGATCGAGAAACTGAATATTCACATGCAACCCATCACCTGGCCCGATTTCGAGAAGGTCCACCTCTGCGTGGGCACCGTGCTTTCCGTTGAAGATCTCCCCAACGCCCGCAGACCCGCCTACGTGCTCACCATCGACTTCGGTCCGCACGGTGTGAAGCGGAGCAGTGCGCAGATCACACGGCACTACACCAAGGAGGAGCTGATCGGACGGCAGGTAGTGGCAGTGATCAACTTCCCGCCGAAACAGATCGGCAGTGTGATGAGCGAGTGCCTGGTGACCGGCTTCCCCGATGCGAACGGTGATATCGTGCTCACCAGCGTGGAGCGCCCGTTGCCGAACGGGTCGCGGTTGGCGTGATCGCTATCGGTCGCTGTCGCGCAGGGCGTCGAGCAGCTTGATGAGGTTCTCCTGTTCGGGCTGAATGGTGCCGCGATACGGGTTGTTCATATCGAGCACTGTTCGGAAGGTGAGCAGAACGATCACCAGGAAGAGCAACGAGGTGATCATCTGCCGCAGTTCGATGCCGCCGATACCGTTCATGAAGCCTACCAGCAGCCCGATGAGCATGGCGCTGATCAGCAACAGATCGATCATGAGCGAGGGAATGCGCTCTTCATAACCATAATAAGCCCTATAGTAGGCTGAGGACAGAGTGCTGAGGTCGTTCATGAGCACCGGTGTGTTCGCGGCAAGGCTGCTGTCCGCGGCGTAGCTCACAATGTGCGACACGAAGCCGCCCATCAGTTTCTCCATGCGTTCATGCACCAGCTCACGCCGATCGAACTGGGCGCTGTCGAGCCGCAATTGAATGGACAGGTGCGCACGCAGGAAGTGTCGAGTGTCTCTCTTGATCTGTTCGGGCATGAGCAGGCTGTTGCGGCGCATGGTCGCTATGGCATCGGCATGCTCATGCACCATGCGATTGCGTTCGCGTGTGGCGGTGTGCGCGGCCAGGAAGGTGAACGAGAGCATGAGGCCGAACAGGCCGATGATGGCCGTTTCGATGCCGGTGGGCCGCCAATCGCGTTTCTTCCGGTGGAACTGGTAGTGGGCCAATGCCAGACCTCCGAACACACTGGCGACCAGCAGCACGGCGTAAATGGCGAAGTACCAGGGATGGTCGAAGTAGTACTGCATGGCGGATAGGATGAGTCGAAAGGTAATTGGGCGAATGCGACCCGGTGCGATGGTGCGTTCGATCGAACTGAAAGCGCACGGGGGTGGTGGTCCTTACTTCAACATGCAAGTTCGCGATCACGGGTTCCCTGCTTGAGGTGATTGGATATGGGGGACTTGCATCGCGGGCTTCGATGATTACCTTGTCCGCTCATTCACCACAAAAACACCAGACCATGGCAGCTACCGTTGAGGCTTATTGCGTGAAGTGCAAAGCCAAGAGGAACATGAAAGACCCGAAGGAGAACATCATGGCCAACGGCCGCAAGGCCATGAAAGGCACTTGCCCCACCTGTGGCACGGGCATGTTCAAGATCATGGGCAAGGCCTGAGCCTGCTCGTCAACCCACTGGAAGGACCCTGGCCGGAGCTACCGGACAGGGTCCTTCGCTTTTTGTGGTTGTCCACATGCCACGTTCAATAGCTTGTGGATGGCCCGCGATGCACGCTGGAACACGCGTTTACTTTTGACCTGTCCATGAACGCCCGGTCCGTACCCGAACTGCTGGAGTTGGCCATACAGGCCTCCATCGCTGCAGGGCGGGCGATCATGGAAGTATATGCCGGCCACTTCGATGTGGAGCACAAGTCGGACCTATCGCCACTGACCGAGGCGGATAAACGTGCGCACAAGGCCATTGCGGAACAGTTGTCCCCTACCGGGCTTCCGTTGCTCAGCGAGGAAGGGCAGGAGATCCCTTACACGGCGCGGAGCATGTGGCAGCGCTACTGGTTGGTGGACCCCTTGGACGGCACCAAGGAGTTCGTGAAACGCAACGGGGAGTTCACGGTGAACATCGCTCTGATGGAACAGGCCGACCGCCCGGTCGACGGTACGGGGATAGCGGTGCCGGTGGGCGGTGTGATCTATGCACCGGCACAAGACCTGCTCTATTTCGCGTGGAAGGGAAGCGGAGCGCATCGTTTGGAAAGGGCGGCAACCTATGCGGCCATGCCTGCGTATGAACGGGCCGCCATGTCCATTCGATTGCCCTTGAGCGCAAGACACAACACCTACACCATCCTGGCCAGCCGCACGCACCGCGATGAGCGCACCGAAGCGTTCATCAGCGAGCAGCAGTTGCGGGTGGGCGCGGTGGAGCTTGCCTTCAAGGGCAGCGCACTGAAGTTCGGGCTGATGGCCGAGGGCGCCGCCGATGTGTACCCGCGTTTCGCACCTACCATGGAGTGGGACACCGCGGCCGGACAGATCATTTGCAACGAAGCAGGGAAGGAGGTCACCGATGTGGCCACCGGCAAGCCCATGCGCTACAACAAACAAGACCTGATGAACAACTGGTTCATCGTTCAATAAGCACCAATGAGCAAGAAGAACATGCGTCCATCGAGCAAGCCCAAAGTGGCTGCCGCAAAGAAACCTGCCGCCAAGGCCAAGCCGGCCAAGAGGAAAGTGGCCCTGATCACCGGTGTTACCGGTCAGGACGGTGCCTACCTCAGCGAACTGTTGCTGAACAAGGGCTACGAAGTGCACGGTGTAAAGCGACGTAGTTCGCTGTTCAACACGGACCGCATCGATCACCTGTACCACGACATGCACGAGAAGGGCCGCCCCTTCTATCTACATTATGGCGACCTCACCGACAGTGTCAACTGCCTTCGCCTGGTGAAGGAGATCCAGCCGGACGAGATCTACAACCTCGCGGCCATGAGCCACGTGGCGGTGAGCTTCGAGATGCCCGAGTACACGGCCAACGCCGATGGCATCGGTACGCTCCGTTTCCTGGAGGCGATCCGCATCCTCGGCATGGAGAAGAAGACCCGCTTCTACCAAGCCTCAACCTCGGAACTATACGGTGGTGTGCTGCCCCGTGCACAGAACGAGGAGACGCCCTTCTACCCGAAGAGCCCCTACGGCGTGGCCAAGCTCTATGGCTTCTGGATCACCAAGAACTACCGTGAGAGCTACAACATCTTCGCCTGCAACGGAATCCTCTTCAACCACGAGAGCCCGCTGCGCGGTGAGACCTTCGTAACACGCAAGATCACGCGCGCCGTGGCCAAGATCAAGCTCGGCCTGCAACAGACCCTGTACCTCGGTAACCTGGATGCCAAGCGCGACTGGGGCCATGCCAAGGACTACGTGGAAGGCATGTGGCTGATGCTGCAGGCCGACAAGCCCGATGACTTCGTACTGGCCACCGGCAAGACCTACACGGTGCGCCATTTCATCGACCTCGCCTTCGCACAGGTGGGCATCAAGCTCGAGTGGAAGGGCAAGGGCGTGAAGGAGAAGGGCATCGACAAGAAGACCGGCAAAACGCTGGTGGCCATCGATCCACGCTACTACCGTCCCGCCGAGGTGGACCACCTGGAGGGCGACCCCAGCAAGGCCAAGCGCGTGCTCGGCTGGAAACACAAGTACGACCTGAAGGCCCTTGTGGAAGAGATGGTGCAGAGCGACCTGGAGCTCTTCAAGCGCGATGTTTACCTGAAGAAGGGAGGCCACAAGATCCTGCACGAGCAGGAATGATCGGTTGCGTGTTGACGGGTTGGCGCGTTACGTGTTGAACGCGTGTCCAACGCGCAACACGTAACGTCCCAACACGCAACGAATCCATGAACAAGCAAGACAAGATCTACATCGCCGGCCACCGCGGCATGGTGGGCAGTGCCATCGTGCGCAAGCTGCAGGCCGAAGGCTACACCAGCATTGTTACCCGCACCAGCAAGGAGCTCGATCTGAAGGAGCAGCAGGCCGTGCGCGATTTCTTCGCGAAGGAGAAGCCCGATGTGGTGGTGCTGGCAGCGGCGAAGGTGGGCGGCATCCACGCCAACAACGTGTACCGCGCGCAGTTCCTGTATGAGAACCTGATGATCGAGAGCAACGTGATCCACTCCGCGTATGAGAACGGGGTGAAGAAGCTGCTCTTCCTGGGTTCCTCGTGCATCTACCCCAAGATGGCACCGCAGCCCCTGAAGGAGGAGAGCCTGCTCACCGGCCTGTTGGAACAGACCAACGAGCCCTACGCCATCGCCAAGATCGCGGGCATCAAGCTGGCCGAGAGCTACCGCAGGCAGTACGGCGTGAACTACATCAGCGCCATGCCCACCAACCTATACGGGCCGAACGACAACTATGACCTCAACAACAGCCACGTGCTGCCCGCGCTCATCCGCAAGTTCCACACGGCCAAGGTGACCAACGCACCCAGCGTGGAGGTCTGGGGCACGGGTTCGCCCATGCGCGAGTTCCTGCATGTGGATGATCTGGCGGACGCCTGCTTCTTCCTGCTGGGGAACTACGACGAGGAGATGTTCGTGAACATAGGCACCGGCGAGGACCTCACCATCAAGGCACTGGCCGAGATGATCAAGGACATCGTGGGTTACACCGGCGAGCTGAAGTGGAACACCGAGAAGCCCGATGGCACGCCGCGCAAACTGATGGACGTTTCGCGCCTGCACAACCTGGGCTGGAAGCATCGCATCGGATTGCGTGAAGGCATCACCGCCGTGTATACTGAGTTCGCGAAGGACTTCGATAAGATGGAGCAGGGCGTGGCGAAGGCCTGATCCCATCCCGTACATCGCGCAAGGTCCGGTCATGGTACCGGGCCTTGTGCTTTCGTGGCCCCGCCGCCATCCGCTACCTTGCGGCCGCTGAAGGTCCACGTGGTCATGGTGCTGTCGCGCGCTTTCCTGTTGCTCATGGTGTTGGGCCTGCTGTCCCGGGCGGTGGCCCAGCAGAACAACGATGTGCCGCTGCAACGCGACTTCTACATTGATGTGGAACGCAATGCGGCCAAGGTGGGTGCCCGCATCCACAGCGGACTGAAGCCCGTGCTGGAGCGCCGTGCCGACCTGGAGCATGTGATGGGCTACCGCGTGGACAGCGCCAAGTACTACTACTGGATCACCGAAAAGATCTTCAGCGATAACCTCTTCCACATCCGGGAGGGGGATGTCCACATCACCATCGATCCGTTGTTCCAGTTCGAGGGCGGTTTCGATCCCGGTGACCGCACCGCCTATTCGGATACCAACCGGTACTACTTCAACACCCGCGGTGTCATGGTGCGCGGGGACATCGGCACCAAGCTCTCGTTCCAGACCATGATCCACGAGAGCCAGGCGCTGGTGCCGCAGTATCTCTTCCTCAGCACCCTTTCAACCGGTGCTTTATCCGGCCAGGGCAGGGCCAAGTTCGAGCAGGTGCGGCGCTTGGACATCGGCTGGTCGCAGGCCAACATTTCGGTCAGTCCAGTGGATTGGTTGAACATCCAGTTCGGCCACGGCAAGCATTTCGTGGGCCATGGGTACCGCTCGATGCTGCTCAGCGACCATGCGCCCAACGCACCCTACCTGAAGTTCAGCGCGCTTACACGCAACAAGCGGCTGCAATACAGCACCTGGCACACCAAGATGACCAGCGGCCTCGGCATCAACGACCGCCTGCCCACGGGTTCGTCCAGCGAGAACCTGTTCTATTGGTACCGGGCGCGGTTCAACCACCTGTCCGTGGACCTTGGTCGCTTGCAGATCGGTCTGTTCGAGTCCACACAATTCGCTACCATCGACTCCAACGGCGTGAAGCCCTTCGACATGCTGGAACTGAACCCGGTGATCGGTGTGAACAGCCTTTTGGGCCTGGCGAGCACCGATGCGCGCACCATGCTCGGCGCCGACCTCCGGTTCAAGGTGCTCGATAAGGCCTATCTCTACGGCCAGCTGGCGCATGATGGGCGCGTTGCCTGGCAGGCGGGTCTGCGCGCCTTCGACGTGTTGCGCAAGGACCTGCACGTGCAACTGGAGTACAACACGGCCGAGCCCTTCATGTACATGCACGACCCCGCACGGATCGCCTATGAACATGCGGGCATGCCCTTGGCGCATCCCTTGGGCACATCGTTCCAGGAGGCGGTGGCCATAGTGGATGTGGGCATTCTGGAGCGTCTCTGGTTCCAGGCGAAAGTGAACATCGCCAACTTCCAGTTCGACTCGCTGGCCACGGACAACCATGGCACCTCCCTGCTGAAGCCCGATGTGGAGGTGATCAATGCACGTGAGGCGGGCACGCGCACGCTCACCTACCTGGACCTGAACGCTTCCTACCTCTTCAACCCGCACACCAACCTGCGCTTTGTGGTAGGCGTGTGGCGGCGCGATCTGCCGGGTGCCGTGGACAACGTGCAGTCCACCTATATCTACGCGGCCATCCGCACCTCCGTCTTCAACCGCTATTACGACCTTTGACCGCCATCGCGTGAAGGAACACGGCTACATCCTCCTCCTCGGCTTCATCACGGCGTTCGTCGTGGTGCTGTTCACCATGCCCAGCCTCATCAAGGTGGCGCGCATGAAACACCTGGTGGATGAACCTTCGGAGGCCCGTAAGCTGCACCAACGGAGCGTGCCCACCATCGGGGGTATCATCATTTTCGCCGCCATCATTTTTTCCTATGCGCTCTGGTTCCCCAAGGCCACGTTGATCGGTGTGAACGAACATGGTTACGACTACCATTTGCTCTACAAGGCCATGGGCGCCGCCTACGCGGATTTCAAGTTCGTGCTGGCCGCCATGGTGCTGCTGTTCTTCATCGGGGTGAAGGACGACATCATCGGGTTCTCGCCGGTGAAGAAGTTGGTGGGTCACATGATCGTAGGCTACATCCTGGTGGTGATGGCCGATATCCGCATAAAGGACATGCACGGCATCTTCGGCGTGTACGAGATGCCGGATTCCATCAGTATCGCGTTCTCGTTCTTCGTGTACGTGGTGATCGTGAACGCGTTCAACCTCATCGATGGGGTGGATGGTTTGGCGGGAGGCATCGGCATGATCGCGGCACTGGCCTTCGGAAGCTGGCTCTTCCTGGCCGGTGATGTGGCACTCTCCCTGCTTGCGCTGGTGCTGGCCGGTGCACTTGCCGGTTTCCTGGTGTTCAACTTCCACCCGGCGCGCATCTTCATGGGCGACAGTGGCTCGCTGACGGCCGGGGCCATCCTGGCGGTGTTGGCCATGCGCGTGGTGGACCACGATACCTCCAACCTGCCGCTCTACCTGCGCCAGATCCCAACACCCATTTTCGTCATGGCGGTCATGGCCTATCCGTTGGTGGATACATTGCGCGTGTTCGTTTACCGGATGGTGCGCGGCATGTCGCCGTTCTCGGCTGATAAGAACCACATCCATCACCGCCTGCTGGCCCTTGGTCTTGGGCATCGCGGGGTCACTGTTACGCTCTATCTCTACGCGATCTCCATCATCGCCTTGAGCCTCATCACCCGCAAGTGGCACCCTAACATCGCGCTGATGGTACTGGGTGTTACCGCGTTCGCGCTGGCCATGTTGCCCTTTGTCTGGCCCAAGTCGAAGGAGGCATGAGGGGACCACTGTTCCTGTTGTTATCGCTCCTGGCCAGTGCCCTTATGGCACAGAGCGATTGGGTGCCGCTGAGCCGCGATGTGGAGCGCCCCCATGCCACAGCGATCGAACGTTGGGGAAGCACCATGCACACGGCTATTCGCCCCTACCGCGCAAGCGATCTGCGGGCCCTCGACCCGGCGGATACCCTTCGTCCGGCTGCGGTCCTTTCGGCCTTGGACCGCTGGGCAGGCCGTTCCAATGGGCGCCACTTCCGCTGGGGACCCATGGTCGATGCTGGACTTGGCTACGATGCCACCCAGGGCAATGGGCTTTTTCACCGCGTGGGCGCCGGTCTCTGGACCAATACCGACCTGGCGAAGAACCTAGGCCTGCATGTGGCCGCGCAGGTCTGGAACGAAGGTCTGCCGCAGTATCTGGACACCTTGGTGCGCTCCACGCAAGTGATGCCGGGGGAAGGTTACGCCTACGGCGATAAGGCCATGCCTACGCATCACGACATCACCGGGCACCTGAGCTGGGACGCGGGCAAGTACTTCAACTTCACGCTGGGTCGCGGTCGGAATTTTTTCGGCGATGGGCACCGGTCGCTGATGCTCTCTGATGAGGCTAACAGCTATCCCTACCTGCGCATCACCACCACGTTCTGGAAGATCAAGTACGTGAACCTGTTCTCGTCCATGAGCGACATCCGTGGGTCACAGGGCGTGCTGGGCGACATGCAGCGCAAGTACTCCAGCATGCACTACCTCTCGTGGAACGCAAGCAAGCGCATCAACGTGGCGGTGTTCGAGGCCATCGTCTGGAGCGCTGGCGACAGCCTGTATCCACGGGGCTTCGATGTGAATTACCTCAACCCCATCATCTTTTACCGGCCGGTGGAATACAACATCGGTTCGCCGGACAATGCCCTCATGGGCTTCTCCTTCAATGTGAAGGCGGGAAGGAAAGTGCTGTTCTATTCGCAGCTGGTGCTGGATGAGCTTGTTATGGACCAGGTCCGTTCCGGATTCGGGTGGTACGCGAACAAACAAGCAGTTCAACTGGGCATGGTGGCACGCGATGCCTTCAAGGTGCCCGGGTTATCCATCCGCACCGAGTGGAATTTCGTTCGGCCCTTCATGTACACCCACTCGGACACCCGGCAGAACTATGCCCACTTCGGGCAGCCACTGGCCCATCCGTTCGGTTCCAATTTCCAGGAGGCCATTGTGCACGTGGAGCGTGAGCATGGCCGATGGTTCCATGGCCTGCGCGCAAGCATGGCCTGGCTTGGCACCGACACCGACCGCAGCTACGGCAACAACATCTTCCGCCCGGAACGCGACCGCCCGCGAAACGCCGACAACACCGCCTGGATCGATTACGGCTACAGGGTGGGGCGTATTGATACCTATTCCATCCTGCACGCCGAGCTGCGCACGGGTTGGCTGGTGGACCCCCATACCGCAACTCGCCTGGAGGCCAGCTACCTCTTCCGCCTCACCACCAACGTGGACCGCAGCACCGATATGGCCAACGTGTTCCGCGTGGGCCTGGTCTGCCATTTCCGCGAGCGGCATCCCGAACAGGCCGTTCGCTACGTACTGAACTGAGTTCCGTACGTTCCGATCGGGTACCTTTGGCGCCATCTTGGAACGGACCAACGCCACCGTTACCGCCATGCCGGCAAATAACAAGGTCCGCGAGGTCGTGGTGCTTTTTAAGCTGCGTCTGGCCTCCTTGGTGGTGTTCAGCGCCATTCTCGGTTACCTGATGGGTGTTCCCGAAGGGGCGTTCAGCTGGGCTGGGATCATTGGCCTGGCCGTGGCCGGCACGCTGCTCACCGGTGCTTCCAACGCGCTCAACCAGGTGCTGGAAACGCGCGAGGATGCCTTGATGGAGCGCACCGCGAAACGCCCATTGGTACGCGGGTCGCTGAGCAGCACCGAGGCCGTTGTGGTGGCGCTTCTTGCGGCAGGCGTGGCCACCTTCATGCTCTGGCATCAGTTCGGTCCGCTCACGGGGATCCTCGGTGTCATTTCGCTGTTCATGTACGTGGCCCTGTACACCCCGCTGAAGAAACATTCGGCCTGGGCGGTGTTCGTGGGGGCCTTCCCCGGGGCCTTCCCGCCCATGTTGGGCTATGTGGCCGCCACGGGCCAGTTCGGCCTGGGGCCCGGCCTGCTCTTCGCCATGCAGTTCATGTGGCAGTTCCCGCACTTCTGGTCGCTGGCCTGGGTGCTGCACGACGATTACCAGCGTGCCGGCTATCACCTGCTGCCCGGTAAAGGCGGTCGCGATAAGGCCAGCGCCGGACTGATCCTTTTCTACACCTTGTTCGTTATCCCCGTAGGCATGCTTCCCTGGGTGTTCGGCTTCACTGGTCTGGTCTCGGCCGTGGTGGCCGTTCTGGCCGGCCTGGTGATGCTGTGGCCCGCGATGCGACTGTTCTTCACCACGGACATGCGCGATGCGCGGCGGCTGATGTTCGCCAGCTTCCTCTATCTCCCCGTGGTGCAGTTGGCTTACGTGCTCGATAGGTTATGACACAGGACACTTTTACGCCCCAGGAGGAGCAACAGCGCGCCATCCGTTCGCGCAAGCTCATCACCTACCTCATCCTCTTCGCCATCGTCATGTTCTTCGCGGGGCTCACCAGCGCCTATGTGGTGAGCATGAGCGGCGGCTACTGGACCCGCATCACCCTGCCCTCGGCCTTCCTGTACAGCACCGTGTTCATTGTGTTGGGCAGCGTTACCGTGCACCTGGGCCTCATGGCCGGTCGCAAGGGCGATAACAAGGGTGCCGCGCTCTGGGTGGCCCTCACGCTGGTGCTCGGCCTGGGCTTTACGTGGTCGCAGTTCGAGGGGTGGAAGGACCTGGTCTCCAAGGCCATCTCGTGGAGCCCCAACCGCATGAGCAAGCTCACGGGTACCTACGGTACCGACTACGTGTTCCAAAAGGACGGCGTGGACCTGGTCCTGGAGAACGGCAATTATTACCTGCCCACCGATGTGGACGGCCTTCGCCCACTGAACGCGGAGCTGGATGAGCAAAAGGACCGAACCGGCCCTTATCTGTACGCACTGACCGTGCTCCATATGGCCCACCTGGCCTTCGGACTGCTGTCCCTGCTGGTCATGCTGGGCATGGCGTTGCGTGCCCGATATACGAAGGAGGACCATGTAGGGCTCTGGGCCGGGGCCATGTATTGGCATTTCCTGGGGGGGCTCTGGGTCTACCTCCTTTTGTTCCTGTTGTTTGTTCATTAACATTGCGCCCGGAAATACCGACCATGGCTGGAGAAGCGACCAAAGCACTGAGCAACGACGTCCTGTGGGGCGGCGGCCGTTCCCCGTTCAGCATTAGCTACGGGAAGATGATGATGTGGTTCTTCCTGGTGTCCGACGCCTTGACCTTCAGCGGACTGCTGGTGGCCTATGGCTTCGTGCGCCATAGCACCACCGAGGCCTGGCCCATTGGCGAGGAGGTCTTCCGCGCACTGCCTGGGCTGCATGGCAGTTACCCGCTGATCTACGTGGCC
Organism: Flavobacteriales bacterium; assembly: GCA_016788295.1. GTDB lineage: Bacteria > Bacteroidota > Bacteroidia > Flavobacteriales_F > PHOS-HE28 > PHOS-HE28. The sequence goes on along the minus strand of JAEUSY010000022.1, from coordinate 7,677 downwards.
CTGATGACGGCCATCCTCATCTTCAGCTCCGTGACCATGGTGCTGGCCGTGGAGGCCGGTCACCGCATGGACAAGAAGGGCGTGATCAAGTGGATGATCCTCACCGTGATCGGTGGTCTGTTCTTCGTGGGCAGCCAGGCATGGGAGTGGAAGCACTTCATCCACGGTGGTGGCGGCTACATCACCACCGCCGAAGGCGCGAAGTATTGGGTGATGACCAAGGACCACGACACGCATGACCCCGTGAACGCGGCCGGTTTCCATCTGCTGCAGGCCACCGAAGGCCACTACCTGATCGGTGATACCAAGGTGGAGGGCGACGCTGCCCGCAAGATCTGGGAAGAGCGTGTGACCTACGTGGACGGTGCCAACATGGAGCGCAACGAGTACGGCCCGCCCCAGTACGCCAACTTCTTCTTCTTCATCACGGGTTTCCACGGCTTCCACGTGTTCAGCGGGGTGGTCATCAACTTCATCGTGCTCATCATGGCCATCCAGGGCGTGTTCCATCGCCGCGGCCATTACGAGATGATCGAGAAGGCCGGTCTGTACTGGCACTTCGTGGACCTCGTCTGGGTGTTCGTGTTCACCTTCTTCTACCTGCTCTGATCCACCTTTTCATCGCCTGACCAACATGGAGCGCGACGACATCATCGAATACAGCCTCGACGCACACCACAGCGAAGAGGTGGGCCGCCAGATGCGCCGGAAGATCTGGATGGTGACGGGCCTGCTGGCCATTGTTACCGCAGTGGAAGTGGCCTTGGGTGCCTACTGGAAAGAGTGGATGCCCGATAGCTGGCACTTGGTGAAGTGGACCTTCGTGGTGCTTACGCTGGTGAAGGCCACCTACATCGTGATGACCTTCATGCACTTGGGTGATGAGCGCCGTAACATCCGCTCCATCATTCTGCTGCCCTACGCGCTCTTCATCCTGTACCTGCTCTGGATCGCGCTCTGGGAGTCGAACTACGTGCACTGGGTGTGGACCAACCTGCTTTGAGCGACTCGACCGCTGGCGCGCCTTCCCGCTGGAAAAAGCGGGCCGTGCTGGGTGGTATCGGCCTGTTCGTCCTTTCGTTGTTCGTGTTCTTCTCGCCCCTGCTGGGCTTGGTGAAGCACAAGTTCAATTTCCTGCCCATCCTGGGGCCCAAGGAAACGGTGCTGGTGGAGCGTGATGGCAAAATGGTGGTGGATACCATCTATGCCGAGGTTCCGCACTTCGCCTTCATCGATCAGTTCGGCCGCCCGTTCACCGACAAACAGGTGGAAGGCAAGGTATTGGTGGTCGATTTCTTTTTCACCCGCTGCACCACCATCTGCCCGAAGATGAGCGTGCAGATGCAGCAATTGCAACTGAAGCTCAACGACGAGGCTTACAACGATGTGGTGTTCCTGAGCCACACGGTGGACCCCGAGCACGACACCCCGGAGGTGCTGAACGCCTATGCCCGCAAGCTGCAGGCCGACACCGCCCGTTGGAAATTCCTCACCGGCAACAAGGCCGACATCTACCTGCAAGGCGCTGAGGGCTATTACCTGGCCGCCCGCGAGGACGTGTTGGCCGAAGGTGGTTTCCTGCACTCGGAGAAGTTCGTGCTGGTGGATAAACAGCGCCACATCAGGGGCTACTACGATGGCACCACCGCCGAGGGCATGAACGCGCTGGCCGCCGACCTGAAGATGCTGCTGAAGGAAGAGCGGATCAAGGCCGCCGAGGCCGAGCGCGCACGCCGCAAGCAGTGAACCGTGCCGGCCTATCGGTCGTTCATCATCCGAACATGCGCCAACCCTACCCGCCACAGACCCTTGCCCTGGCCGATATCCCGGCCAAGCGCCTCATTTGGACCTTCTCGGCCATTGTGTTCACCGCCGTGGTGGTGCTGAACCGCATTCAGATACCCGCGCCCGAAGGACTGGACGTACACGTCTTCGCACGCATCAACGCGGTGCTGAACAGCTTGGTGAGCGTGCTGTTGCTGGTGGGCCTGTTCAGTGCCAAAGGCGGCAACTGGACGATACACCGTGGTGCCATGATCAGCGCCATGGTCCTCTCGGTGCTCTTCCTGGTGTCGTACATCCTGCACCACCTGTTCGCGGGCGAGACCACCTTCGGTGGCGGGGGCACCATCCGCTGGGTCTATTACCTCATCCTGTTCACCCACATCGTGCTGGCGGGTCTCTCGCTGCCCTTCATCCTGTTCACAGCCTACAGGGCGCTCAAGGCCGAATACCCCGCGCACCGCAAGCTGGCCAAGCGCGTTTGGCCGGTGTGGTTCTATGTGAGCGTTACCGGCGTGGTGGTCTATTTCCTCATCAGCCCCTACTACTGAGCCTCCCGCGCGCGGATCGTTCAGGCGATTACCTTTGAAACCATGCTCCGTGGTAAGGTCCTTTTCATCGTTTTGGTGGTCGTGCTTCTGTTGCCCACCGATCTGGTGGCCCAAGGTTGCGCCATGTGCAAGGCCGTGGTGGAGGGCGGCGATGGCGGTGGACGCATCTTCGGCGGCGAACAGAGCATCGGCAAGGGCCTCAACAGCGGCATCCTCTACCTGATGGCGGCGCCATACGTGCTGCTCTTCCTGCTGTTCCGCAAGAAGATCGTGGGCTTCTTCAGGGAGTTCGCGGGAGCGCAGGGGTGAACAAGCATCGGATGACGAACTTCGCGGGGCGCTCATAAGGCGCCCTTCATCTTTCACGATCATGATGCATTCCGTTCTTCGCGTTGCCACTGTCGTGGTTGCAAGCGCCAGCTTCGCGTTCGCCGCAGCCCAGCCCAAGTCCCCCTTCACTTACCAGGATATGCTGATGCTCGATCGCATCAGCGGTCTGGCCGTGGACCCCGCCGGCACCACCGCGCTCTTCAATGTGCGCGCCACCGACATGGAGAAGAACCGCGGCGTGAGCACGCTGTGGATGAAGGACCTCACCGACCCTGCGAAGCCTGAGGTGAAGGTGCCCGCCGGGGAAGGCGGCGCCAGCGATGTACAATGGGCCGCCGATGGCAGCGCGTTCTACTTCCTCAGCGGTCGCGGTGAAGGCGGCTCCACCCAAGTGTGGAAGGCCGATGCGAAAGGCATCACCGCCACACAAGTGACGCGCCTACCCTTGGACGTACAGACCTACCGTGTAGCGCCCGATGGCTCCGGTGTGGTGGTGGCGTTGTCCGTGTTCCCCGACTGCGGCGCCAACGCCATCGCCTGCACCCTGGAGCGCATGAAGGCGCAGGAAGGGGTGAAGAGCACCGGCCAGGTGTACGACCGCATCTTCATGCGCCACTGGGACTCCTGGAAAGACGGCACGCGCAACCACCTCTACTATGTGTCGCTGAAGCAGGCCAAAACCCAGCCCGTTGCCCTCATGAGCGGATTCGACGGCGACTGCCCCACGATGCCCTTCGGCGGCAGCGAGGACTTCACCCTCAGCAAGGACGGCCGCACCGTGTACTTCAGTGCCCGGGTGGCGGGGAAGGCCGAGCCGTGGAGCACCAACTTCGATCTCTATAGCGTGTCGGTGGATGGCGGACAAGCGAAGAACCTGACCGCCGGCAACCCAGCTTGGGATGCCCAGCCGGTGATCTCGCCCGATGGGTCCAAGCTGGCCTACAAGGCCATGAAACGCCCGGGCTACGAGGCCGACCGTTTCCAAGTGAAGGTGATGGACCTCGCCACCGGTGTCGTGACCGACGTAGCGTCCAACTGGGATCGCAGCGCCAGCAGCCTTGCGTGGAGCCGCGATGGCGAGAGCCTGCTCGTCACCGCCGATGATCAAGGCTCGCATCGTCTCTTCAGCCTTCACGTGGCTGGCAAGGAAAGAGCTGCCGGACCTGTCGCACCGATCTCCCATGAAGGCCACATCGATGCGTTCGCTCAAACTCCGAACGGCTTCGTCTTCTTGAAAAGCGCGATGAACAGCCCTTCCGTGCTATACGCTTCGGGGCCCAGCAAGCCGATGAAGGATGGCAAAGAAGCAGTGCATCGTTGGCGCATGATCGACGACAACCCGATGAACCTCACCGGTGTGAACTCAGTGTTGAAGGACAAGGCCTTCGGTGCCTACGAGCAGTTCAGCTTCCCCGGCTGGAACAACGAGACCGTGTACGGCTATGTGCTGAAGCCCGCGAACTACGTGGAAGGGAAGAAGTACCCCGTCGCCTTCCTCATCCACGGCGGTCCGCAGGGCAGCTTCGGCGATGCGTGGAGCTACCGCTGGAACCCGCAGACCTACGCAGGGCAGGGCTTCGCGGTGGTGATGATCGACTTCCACGGCAGCACCGGCTACGGCCAGGCCTTCACCGATGCCATCAACGAGCACTGGGGCGACCGCCCGCTGGAGGACCTGCAGAAGGGCCTGGCCTTCGCGCTCGGCAAGTACCCCTTCCTCGATGGCGGCAACGTGGCGGCGCTCGGCGCGAGCTACGGCGGCTTCATGATCAACTGGATCGCCGGCGTGTGGAACCAGCCCTTCAAGGCGCTGGTGTCGCACTGCGGCATCTTCGACACGCGCGCTATGGGCTACAGCACCGAAGAGCTCTGGTTCACCGATTGGGAGAACGGTGGCAGCGTGTTCAGCAAGCCCGGTAACTACGAGACCTTCAACCCGCTGCTGCATGCGGAGAAGTGGCGCGTACCCATGCTCGTCATCCACGGCGACAAGGACTTCCGCGTGCCGCTCACCCAAGGCATCGGCACCTTCACCGCCTGCCAGGCCAAGGGCATCGAGAGCAAGTACCTGCGCTTCCCCGACGAGAACCACTGGGTGCTGAAGCCCCAGAACTCCATGCAGTGGCACAGGGAGGTGTTCGGGTGGCTGGAGAAACACATCGGCGGGGGACGGTAGGCGAGGGCCCTATCTTTACGTTACACAGCCCGGAAACCATGACCTCTTTGGAACTGCGCTCCCGCCTCCATGCATTGATCGACTCGTTGAAGAGCGAGGAATTACTGCAACGCGTACACGACCTGTTGGAAGGTTCGGGGGAGGCAAGGGGTGTAGGTGTTTGGGCGTCGATGACCGACGCTCAGCGTGAACGTGTCCTGAAGGCCTACGCGTCCTCGTTGGATCCACAGAACCTGTCCACCACCGAGGAGGTGATGAAACGACGGAAGGCATGAGCCTTCGTTCGTTGTGGACACGAGAAGCTGAGTCCGGGTTCAGTGAGATCGCGGACTACTTGGAGGCGGAATGGGGCGGTCTGGTCGCGGATGCCTTCGTCTCGGATGTGATCCATACCATTGCCATACTGGAAGTGTTCCCCAACGGAGGGGTGCTTGAGGTTACAGATCATGGCATTCGGAGCATTCCGGTTGCCCGTCAGGTGAGGTTGTTCTATCGGATCGACGGCGATCACCTGATCATCTTGGAGTTCATCGATACGCGCTCAAGTCGTTACAAGCGAACGAAGGAGTGAACGCTATAGTTCCTAAATAGCATTACCAACAAGTCGGTCCCTCCGCTTCCCCGACCAGAACCACTGGGTGTTGAAGTCGCAGAACTCCATCGTGGTAGAGGGAGGTGTCCGGCTGACTGCAGAAGCACATCGGCTGGGGGCGCTAGGAAAGGCTTGATCTTTGCACCGGTCAACCGAAGAACAAGACGCACACCATGTCACCGCTCCATCGCGCGGCGCGCCTGTCGCTGATACCGACCCTTTGCTCACCGCTCATGCTCTGCGGCCAAGTGTTCACGCCCGGCGCAGGGGTCACCGATGTGGATGGCAACGAGTATACCTCCGTCGTGTACGTGAACGGACAGGAGTGGATGGCCGCGAACCTGCGCACAACGCGCTATGCGAACGGCGACAGCCTCATCCATGCGCCCGCCGTGTTCGAGTGGCAGGATGCACTGGGCGGTGCATGGTGCCACTATGCCAACGATACGGCCAACGATGTGCTCCACGGCAAGCTCTACAACGCCGGTGCCGTGCGCGATGAGCGCGGGGTCTGTCCTTCGGGTTGGCATGTGCCGACGGCCGAGGATTGGGCCGGTCTGGCGCTATTGATCGACCCCGCGTATGTGCCTGTTAACACCATCGTACAGAGCGCCACGGCCGGTGGGGCCATGAAGGAGGTCGGCACCCAATGGTGGACAGCCCCCAACGCCGGTGCCACGAATGCTGCGGGCTTCAGTGGAAGAGGCAGTGGAACCCGCAACCAGAACGGCACCTTCATCTCCATGGGTGTCCGCACCCGCTGGTGGAGTTCGGAGGCTACGGCGAATTATGCGCAGCGCTACTGGGAAGTGGGCAACGCAACTGCTGAGCTTCGTCGTGGCGCCGACTTCTTGATCATGGGGCATTCCATCCGCTGCATCAAGGACGATATTTCGACTGGCGCTACCGTAACGGACAGGCTGTCATCGCTGCAGCTCTTTCCTGTGCCGGTCGCACAGGGCATGGACCTCACCGTTTCCGGTCATGCCATCGGCAGCACCTATCGGCTGTTGACCGTCGATGGCCGCATCGTGCGCACGGGAAACCTGGCCGGACACCCCACCACCATCACCAGCCAGGGTCTGGACGCCGGGTCCTACATCCTTCAGGTGGAGGGCGCGCTTCCCATGCGCTTCACCGTGGTACAGTGATACACCGGCACCATGCCGGACCCACGGCCGCAGGCTCATGCTGAGCGGTCCGTTCAGCCTTATCTTCGCGCCGCGTTCTTTCCAATTGCTTATCCAGAAAGGCGGAGGGACTGGCCCTGCGAAGCCTTGGCAACCGTCCAGTGGGATACCATCGGGTAGGTGCTAAATCCAGCTCTAGTTGTCACGCCGAGCGAAGTCGAGGTGCGACAACTAGGGAAAGATGAGCCGTGATCAGGAAGCAGTGTCCCGCAAGGAGCAATGATGCCTCATCCGGTCCATCGGGTGGGGCTTTTTCGTTTCTGGGAGCGAACGGAGGAACGGTGAAGCATGAAGACACTCGAACAACTTGCCCAACAACGCATCCTCGTCCTCGACGGGGCCATGGGCACCATGATCCAGAAGCTCGGCCTCACCGAGGAGGACTTCCACCCAAAAGGCATGGAGGACCACAAGATCCTGCTGAAGGGCAACAACGAGTTGCTCTCGCTCTCGCGCCCGGAGGCCATCCGCACCATCCACGAGCAATACCTCGCGGCCGGTGCCGACATCGTGGAGACGAACACCTTCTCCGCCACCAGCATCGCGCAGGCCGAGCACGAATGCAGTCATCTGGCGCGCGAGATGAACCTCGCCTCGGCACGGCTGGCCAAAGAGGCGTGCGCGAAGTACACCGCCATGGACCCCAGCAAGCCGCGCTTCGTGGCCGGTGCCATCGGGCCCATGAACAAGACCGCCTCGCTGAGCCCCGATGTGAACGACCCCGGCTTCCGCGCCGTCACCTTCGACCAGCTCGTGGCCGCCTACAAGGAACAGGTGGAGGCGCTGCTCGACGGCGGCGTGGACATCCTGCTGGTGGAGACCATCTTCGACACGCTCAACGCCAAGGCCGCCTTCTACGCCATCGACGAGGTGTTCGAAGAACGAGGAACCCGCGGCCTGCCTGCCGGAGGCAAGGTGCCGCTCATGTGCAGCGTCACCATCACCGATGCCAGCGGGCGCACCCTCAGCGGCCAGACCATCGAGGCCTTCCTCATCAGCATGCAGCACGTGCCGCTCTTCAGCATGGGCCTCAACTGCGCGCTGGGCGCGGCCCAG